>JBGAGW010000011.1:0-236756 GCA_044226545.1 Limisphaerales bacterium | reverse complement strand
GAGCGAACGGAAAAAATTAAGCAGGTCCTAATGAGGCGGGGTTTTCAGATTGCGGCCAGCACCTTAAAAAACTTGATTTAACAAAATCCTATCTCCAAAAAGTAACACGTTCTGTGTCCGATTTTTCGAGGCAAGCCCAGTCCCAGGAAATTTTCCGTTTGGAGGTACAACAATCTCGACTGGGTAAGTGGGGATTTGAGGCGGTGGCTGCAAGAGGAAAAAAGATGGGGGCAAAAAAATGGATGCTGTCGGGGCGGACCTGGTCCGTTCGGCTTGTGAGCCGTTTTGGCGAAGAGATATTCATGGCGCAAACTTTCTGTTTTCGTGGTGCACGGCACCGTTAAGTTCGGCCTTCGGAGGGAGAATGCGTTTCGGGCGGGACGCCCGAAACTACACGCGAGACGCGTGCGCTACCCATGAGCGGGAGTGGAAAGGGATCGACCGGATCGCTTTTCAGTCACGCTGGCCCAAAGGCTAACTGGCCATTAATAGAGCAGAAATGGTTGGATTAGCCAAGAAAAAAGGCGGGGTAAAGCCGATTAATATAGCAATTCGAACATGCAGAAGTTCTTCCGTCACCGTGGGATGATACGCCATCCTCACTGTCACAGCCATGATCGGTGCACCGTTAATTTCGCAATTCGTAGAATTCGAAGTCTGCTTTGTTTTGAACAACCAAGAACCCGTTTAAAAAGAGCTTGATCGTGCCGGACTCCCACACAAAGAAAACGTCAACGTCCGCCGGTCGGGCATATTTAAATGTGTTAATGGGCGCGCGTATTCCCAAGAATGACCAAGCGGACCCATGATTGCGAGCTGAAGGATATTCGGAATTACCTTTTGCGCTTTCGCGATGATCGGTCCGCGGCCGAAAACACCGTTTGATGGAAAACTGTATTGCTTTTCGTTACTGATCCAGTCTGCGTCAGCGTGCCGGAGAGTGAACGCAAGTTCTCCGCGACGCTGAGATTCTTTTAAATCGTACGTCTGCAAGCTAAAGCGGTGCACTTCTTTGGCGCCCGCAGCTCTCGATGACTCCCAAGCGATTCGATAGTTTGCTCCGCAGAACGGCAGTTCTCGCCGCTTTTCCGAATGTGTAAACACTAAAGCGCTCTCCGGTGCTCTTAACGTTCCCTTTACCCACATTCGTAATCTGTGTAACGGGTTGCCCAAGGATTTGCGGTGCATTTTCAAATGTAGGACAACCGTGTCTTTGTCGCGCGTCAGACGCAGCAACAGCTTGTCTAGTCGAACCCACGTGGGTTCGACCTCGTTGGAAAGCGGAATGTCGGTTGAGTATGACTTAAGGCACGCTACCGATTGCGGTTTGGTTCGATTGTCTTCGGAGCCAGTAGGCTCTTCCATTGACTGGGCATCTTCATCGACTCGCTTCTCAGGCGTTGGCAATGGTAACAACTTTTTTGCGCGGTGCCCAGTCAGGCAGTCTTCCATGAATTTGCGTATGAATTCTTGGTTAATCCCAATTGTTGTCTCGGAGCCTGCTTCAAGGAATTGAATTGGTCGGAGTTTGGACTGCGGAAAGGATTCAATTTTAGAAAATGTCTGGAGTCCATCCTTGGATCGCAGTGCAAGAACAGTGCACGCCAAATCATAAGAAATCGTTGGTAGCGTGACTCGATCAAGGTTAATCTCGGTCAACTCCCGATGGATGGGAGGAACTACAAATGCTCTTGCAACGGGCCGCTGAAGTTTCGCGCCCGTGATTGGATGACGCATCGTGAAAACACGGATGAATAGAAAGTCGTCGAAGTAATCGTACTTTACGATCTGCGAGGGGTTCGCTCCGCAACGGGAATCCTCCAAAGTGCCTTCCAAAATGAGGTAGAGTATCTTGTCGTATTTTTTGCACCTTCCCTGCTCGCCGTATACAATCTCGTAACCCGCACCATAATAGTTGCTCACCGTGGAGGCCGTTGAAACTTCCAGAGCTAACAGGTTTGCTGCTAAGAGAGCGCTTCCCAGAACCGCTTTATCGGTGGAATTGAGGTTTTTCGGAGAGTTTGCCATTTGGGGCGCAACCTGCATCAAAAGCTCCCGCGCTTGCGACGCCCCGCTTCCAATCAATGAGGCCTCTCCGATGCCGGGAATAGCTTCAGCCGCGCAGTTCCGCTGAAAAGATATCGGGCCCCTCTTGCTGTAATAAAATCCGCAGAACGAGACTTCCATCTGCCCGAGCTCTAGTTCCATGCTTGAGAAAAAGTCCTCGAAATCCTCGGGCGAGAAGTCTCTTTGTTCCGTTTCCTTCAACAGTCTTTTTAAGATGATTTTCGCGGCGAATTCGTCGCCAGCCCAACCGACGGCGAGCCGCGAAGACATTAGGTTCGCCTTCTGGCGGAGCGCCAATGGAACAAAGCCCGATCCCGGCGGAAAAATGGAATCCGCCCCACCGAGAGTCGGAAGATGAAGGATTTGGTCCGACTCGATGCCAGAGATCAGAAGGTCGCCCAATAGTGCAGGCGCTTCATTCTTTACAATGGTTCTGATTACGACAGACATCCGAACTGGGACCAACAATGTTTCTGTTTTCGCGAACCTTCATAATCCATCCAGGCCTCTGACCCGCGGAATAGACGAGTCTTATCTAGCGATTTTGACCAGGCCTCAAAAGGGGTGGTTCTGAAGTGTGCATCGCACACTCGTGCAGCATCCGATATCGTCGAAGTCGTCCCATCTACACTACCGCTTAGATGCCTGCACACCTGGAAATCCTACAACTATTTATCAGCGCGGCAACCCGCTAGCCGATTCCAAAGTGTGAGCGCGCATAACGACGCTGGAAAACCAGAGACATCGATTAGGACGACGCCCGGAACGGATGGCTCTTCAGTTGGGATACCTTCTTTCTTCGGGGGGGAAAAACAAATGGAATGTTGGGGGACGTTAGCCCCGGGCTGGAAGCCGCGGGGGTTGCGTTCCCAACGCCGCCACGAATCAGTTCCCAGTTTCGATCTTCGCTCACGCGAAACGTGGTGTTTTGGGTCACTCCTCCGGAGTTTTGGTTGGCGCCGGGACGAGCTTTGCTGGGATTGGGGCACCGGAGTTCAGTGCAGAACTAGAAAAGCCTTCGGGAAATTGCAGCCGATGGTTCAGAGTAGCGCCGCACTGATCAAACCGGAATCCGCAACGCCTTTCAGGGTTGAGAACTTTTGTCACCTTTACCCAGGGTAGTTTCCGGCGCTGGCGCTGATTTCCGGAAACAACCCTGGGCTGAGTTCCTTATCCCCGTTGGGGAAAGCGAAGAAACTTTAGCGTTTTGCTTTGGTCGCTGGCGGGCGCGGGATGTTGGCCATGGAGTAGCAGCGGAGTTCCTGGTCGTTGCGAACGTAGAGATTCCGATGGGCGAGGGACGGGGCGCTCCAGGCGAATTTGTCTTCGAAGAGGGGCGAGGTGGGGTCGATGAGATGGGCGCGGTCGAGCTCGCGGTAGCCGGAGGGGGTGAGTTCGGCGCGGATGAGATCGCCGCGGTCGGTGTAGAGAAAGAGGGTCGAGCGGTTCGGGATGAAATGGACGCTCGCGCCGCGGCGCTGGCCGGTAATGGCGGTAATGGCGTTGGTCTGCCAGAGTTCGCGGCCGGTGCCGGCTTCGAGGCAAACGAAGGTGCCGCCGGAGCGCGGGCTGTAGATGTAATCGTCGCGGAAAAGAGGTGTGGAGGTATCGCTGAGAATTCGGCGCGTGCCGGAAGGGGTGTCGGGCCAGAGGACTTTCGCGGCGGGGTGGGTTTGATCGAGTTGAAACATAAGGCCGCTGATGAGCAAGCGGTCTCCGTGCAGGACCGGGGTTGAGACGGCGGAGAAACCGGGGCTGCCGCCGGAGACGGTGGGTTCGCGCCAGTAAACGGCGCCGTCGGCCGGGTTCAAGGAGGTGACGGATTGGCGCATCCAGACGATGAGCTGGCGAGTGCCGCCCGCGGAGATAATCACGGGCGAACTCCAGGTGGCCGCTTCATCGAGGGCTCGCCAGATTTCATGGCCGGTGGCGAGGTTGAGTGCGACCACGCCGGCGCCGGGTCGTCCGCCGATGGAAAGGATGAGCAGGTTGTGATCGATCAAGGGCGACGCATCGAGCGAGCTGGGCGGGAGTTGATATTCGGCAACGAGATCGCGCTGCCAAAGAACTGTGCCGGTGCGCGCATCGAGGCATTTGAGTACGGAGAACATAGATAGGCCGTAAACGCGTCCGTTCTGGACGATCGGCGTGGCACCGGGACCGCGCAATTGGGCCGGGACAAAAAACCAGTCTGGTGGAGTGGCGTCGTGCTGGGTCATCCAGAGGTGTTTGCCGGAGCTGGCGTCGAAACAAAGGGTGCGTTCGTGAATGATCGGCTGCGCCGGCACGAGGTCTGTTAGATAAAGGCGACCGTCCTGAATGACCGGGCTCGAATAACCCAGCCCGACGGGGGCTTTCCATTTCAGGGCTGGCCCGGTCGCAGGAAGCGACGTGAGAATGCCGGATTCAGTCCAGATTCCATCGCGATTCGGGCCGCGCCATTGGGGCCAATCCGCGGCGGACAGGGTCGAATGAAACAGGAGAACGAAGAGAGGCACAAAGGCAGGCTTTTTCCAAAGCCGCGAGTTGATCGTGAAGTGGATTTGAGCGGGCATGAATGAAAGGCTACGCGTTTTGTTCGCGGCCGCCGATTGGTTTCGGAGCGCTGCCACGGACCGCATTTATCGCCCTCTTCCCGCGGGCTTACATGCCGGACTGTATCTTGGCTGCGTTGCTCACTCCGCTAACGAGCCAGTGAATTTTGATTTCCTTTTCCAATGCTTTGAACTCAGGGTCTCCTGTCACGAGTTCGGCATTTGTCTCCCTGGCAAGCGCAGCGGCGAAAGCATCGGCAAGGCTGATCTTGAAGCGGGCTTTGAAATCGGCGGCTGTGTCGGCCAAAGCTCGGTTTGTGGAGTGGAAATCGATGGGCAAACCTTGCAGGATCTTTTCGGCTTCGTGCCAGGCTGCGGCGCCATCTTTTTTCACAATTGAGTATTTCACTTCGGCATAGTTCACGTCTGTCATACGCAGCGGAGTATCTTTCTTTCCGGCCGTGATGAGCAGATTTTCCATGGTTTGAGCTCCTTCTTCGTCGCGGAAGTAAGCGATGAGGGCAAAGCTACCCAGCACCCTAGCGGGCATGTTTTTCCTCCAGTTCTCTCTCCTGCTTTTTGTGCTCGGCCCATTCGTCGCCCAATGGGGTTGTTCGGGATTTGCGTTTAAGGATGCCGCGTCCCTTCTTGATGAGCGCAGCCGTAACGGGCGTGAGAAGAATTCCGTCCGCGGTAGCTTGTACGACCGCTTTCGTACCGTCTTCAATCTGGAATTGCTTCCGTAGCCAAGCGGGTATGACAATTTGGCCTTTCGTGGTGAAGGAGACGGAATCTTTTTTTAAAGTCCTTTGCATGGTCATAAATATGACATTTTATAGGATGTAAGCCAATTGCTATTTTGTCGTCAATTGATTATCAGATAGGAAAGGACAACGGCTACTCCGGGAGGATGGAATCATTTTTTCATTTGACCCAGGGAAGCTCCGGAGCCGCGCCCTGGGCTGGATTCTTTTTTCCCCCCTAGTGAAATGCGCGGATGAACGGGAGTGGGGACGCGGCGGATTATAGGAGGTCCGAATTGCTGTGCGGAGGAGTCGATTGGTCGTAAGGTTCGGGCTGTGGGAGAAAGAATTAATGAATTAGGACAGCCGGTCGGGCCTGCGTTGGAGGGGTGGAAAGCGCCGGGTTGGCCCGCGCGGGAGGTGATGAGCGGCAGGTTTGGCCGGTTGGAACCGCTGGTGGTGGAGGTGCATGGCGCGCAGTTGTTTTCGGAGTTGGAGGTTGATCGGGAAGGGCGCACCTGGACGTATCTGCCGTACGGGCCTTTCACAGAGTACAGCGCTTTCAAGGGGTGGATGGAGAGTTATTGTCTTTCGAATGATCCGCTTTTTTATGCGATCACCGAGGTGGGAACGGGGAAAACGGTGGGGCTGGCGGCTTATTTGCGGATCAATCCGGCGGGGGGTGTGATTGAAGTCGGGCATCTGATTTTTTCGTCGCGAATGCAGCGGACGCCGATTGCGACGGAGGCGATGTTCCTGATGATGAAGCGTGCGTTCGAGATGGGTTATCGGCGCTACGAGTGGAAATGTGATTCGCTCAATGCGAAATCGCGCGCGGCAGCAGAACGGCTTGGTTTTCGATTTGAAGGGTTGTTCCGACAGGACCGAGTCTATAAGGGACGCAGCCGAGACACGACCTGGTTTTCGGTGATCGATGCGGAGTGGCCGGCATTGAAGGAAAAGTTTGTGCAGTGGCTTGACCCAAAGAATTTCGATGAAGCAGGCCGTCAGAAGAAGGCGTTGAGATCGCTTTAGGGGAAATTTTGAATGCGTGCGGTGGAGCGCTGAGTCATCATCGTTCGATGCGCCCTGGACGATTAGTGCTGGCCGGATTTTTCATGGTTTGCTTTCCACTGAAAGGGCAGGAAAGCGCCGCGGATCGTCTGCGAATGGCCACGAACCAGTTGCAACAGGTCGCAGCGGATATTTCGAGCCGCTGTTTAACGGACGTCAGGTCATTGGAAGATTGGAGAGAACGGCGTTCTGAAGTGCGACGACAACTTTTGGAAATGCTCGGGTTGGGCTCGCCTCCTGAGAAGACGCCGTTGCGAGCCACGATCACGGGCACGCTGGAACGAGCGGATTATCGGATCGAGAAGGTTGTTTTCCAGAGCGCGCCGGGGCTGTACGTGACAGGGAATTTTTATGTTCCGCGCGACGTGAATGTTGCGCGCGACGTGCGCGGGCGGAGGCCGACGATTCTGTATTTATGCGGGCATGCGCCGCATCCAGCGGGGGCAAAATTCAATTACCAGGATCGGGCGGCGTGGTTTGCATCGCATGGATATGTGTGTTTGATCCTGGATACATTGGAATTTGGCGAGGTGCCGGGCATTCATCACGGGCTGCATGACTTGAACATGTGGCGATGGTTATCGCTCGGGTATACGCCGGCGGGGACGGAGGTGTGGAATGCGATGCGGGCGATTGATTATCTGGAGACGCGCCCGGAGGTGGACCGAAAGCGGATTGGGGTCACTGGAATTTCGGGCGGAGGAGCGACAACGTGGTACGTGGCAGCGGTCGATGAGCGGGTGGCGGTGGCTGCGCCGGTATGTTCCACTTACACGTTTGGATCGCAGGCGCAGCATTGGCGCGCTTTCGGGCAATGCGATTGCATTTATTTTCAAAACACTTACGGGTTGGATTTTCCGATGGTGGCGGCGCTGATTGCGCCAAGGCCGTTGCTCATGATCAGCGGGCGGAAGGACGATGATTTTCCGCCGGACGGTTACCACGAGGTGTTCCGGCGTTCGAAGCGGGTTTTTGATTTGTACGGGGCAGCGGAGCGCGTGAGCGAATTCGATGACGAGGTGGGGCACAGTGATCCGCCGCAGTTTTTGCGGGCGGCGCGCGAGTGGATGCAACGCTGGCTGCAAAATGATTCGAGTCCGCTGGCGATGGAGACGAACACATTGCCTCAGGAGAGCGCGAGTGATTTGCAATGCCTCGAAGGATTGCCGGCAGATTTTGTGAATGACCGGATTCACGATCTGCTGACGAAGCCGGTCACGGCAGTGAAGAGGCCGAGGTCTCGCGGCGAATGGGAGAAAAGGCGCGAGGCGCTGCTGGCGCAATTGGACGAGAAGGTGTTTCGCTGGTTTCCGAAGGAGAACATTCCTTTTGAAACGCGTGTCTCGAGAAATGAAGGGGGGTGGGCGGCGCGCTACGCGAATTATAAGGAGGTGAGTTTTCAGAGTGAATCGGGCGCGCGGGTTCGAGCGCAGTTGTTCACGCCGAAATCAGGAGCGCCACAGGCGCCGCTGCTCATTTATGTGAAGCGCCCGGGCGATTCGATTTACTTCCTCGATCTGGATGAGTTGCTGCCGGTTCTGGGACGCCAATCAGTCTTGATCGTTAATCCGCGTTTTACGGAGGGATCCATTGCGGCGGACCAATATCGAGATATCCAGATGACCGCGGCCTGGTGCGGTCGAACGATGGCGGCGATGCAAGTGTGGGATGTATTGCGTGCGGTGGAATGGATTTTCACCGAGGAGAAGCTCAAGCCGAAGGAGGTATCGGTCTTCGGCAAGGGGGAGTCAGGAATCATAGGACTTTACGCGGCGCTTCGCGACGCGCGAATCAGCCGAGTGATTTTAAGCGATCCGCCCGGCTCACATTGGCAAGGGCCAGCACTGCTGAATATTTTGCGAGTCACTGATCTGGCGGAGGCGGCGGGCGCTTTGGCACCGCGACGCCTTGTTTCGCTGACCCCCTGGCCATCGCAGTTCGAAACGACGCGGGCTATTTATCGGCTGGCAAAGGCTGGGGATCGATTCGCGCAGCGCGGCAGTCTGGCGCAGGCCGTAGAGATAACCGGGCGGGAATAGGCTTTGAACTATTTCGGAATTCGAGCGTGGTCCTCGAGAAACTGTTGGATGACGGCGTCGGTCATGGGGTGGTGGTAGAGTTGTTCCATCACTTCGAAACTCATGGTGCAAACATCTGAGCCGACGAGCGCGGCTTCGAGCACGTGAGTGGGGTGGCGGACGGCGGCAGTGAGGATTTGCGTTTTGAACGGATAGTTGCCGTAGATCTGCTTGATCTGGCGCACCAGTTCCATCCCCATGTGGCCCACCGCGTCGAGTCTTCCGGCGAAAGGACTGATGTAGGTTGCACCGGCTTTCGCGGCGAGAAGCGCTTGCAACGGGGAGAATGTCACGGTCACATTCGTTTTAATCCCTTCGGCGGCGAAGATCTTTACCGCTTTTAAACCTTCCTTCGTAATGGGCACCTTCACCACGGCGTTCTTGTGATATTTCGCGAGGCGCCGACCTTCTTCTAAAAGATCGGGTGCGGTTTGGGAGATGGTCTGCAGGCTGACGGGACCGTCGACGATGTCAAAAATCTCGCGATAGACTTCCTCCGCCCGGCGGCCGGTGTTGGCGAGGTGAAAAGGATTGGTCGTGACGCCGTCGAGAATACCCCAGCTCCAGGCTGTACGTATCTTCTCGGTGTCTGCTGTATCAAGAAAAAGCTTCATGGCTTGGGTTGGTGCGGATGGTGTGGTGTTTCACGCATGGAGACAATCTCAAGGTGTGCAATACCCACTAAAGTGGTATCCAATGACGGCACTGCAGAGGTGAAAGGGAACCGCGACAGCGAAGATTTTTTGAACACAAAAGCGCGGAAAAGCGGTGTCGCCGCTGCGCTCTGCCACCGCACTCCAACGTAGAAGCTGGTATTTGACGGGCTACTGCGCGCCGCCGTAGCTCACACGATAGATCTTGTTTCCGGTATCGTCGCTCACGAGGATCGATCCGTCGGGCGCCTGGACGCAATCGACCGGACGGCCGCGAACGACAGAGCCGCCGACGAGGAAATTGACGATTTTTTGTTCACCGTAAGGGTGCCCGTTTTCGAAGAGGATGCGGCTGAGCGTATAACCGGTCTTGCGCGTCGCATTCCATGAGCCGTGCATCGCGATGAACGCGTCGCCTTTGGCACTGGGAATCTGGTCGCCGCTGTAGAAGGTCATGCCGATGCCGGCGGAATGAGCAGCCATGGTCCATTCGGGAATGATTGCTTTGGAGGCAAGCTCCGCGAGGTTGGTGTGTTGCAGGAAGAGCAGATTGGGCATGTTCTTGCCGACAAGGTAAGGATGGCCGTAAAAGGCGCCTTCGACGTAATGGTTCAGTTCGGCGGGAGGATTATGATCGGTGATGGGTTGGCCGAACTTCTTGTCCTTGCCTTCGATGAGTGAGCCGATCTCGTCGACGTCGTGATCGACACCCCAGATTTCGTCCGTGCCTGGACGGATGGCAAATTTCTCGGTGTTCCGCAGGCCCTTGGCGAAAAGTTTCTTGTCCGAGCCGTCGAGCGCAAAGCTCCAGATTTTCTTGCGCTCGCCTTCATCAACAGGTTCGTCCGTGACGTTGGTTTGATCACCGACTTGCGTATAGATCCGGCCGTTGTGAATCAACAGCGCGCGCCAGCGGTGGCCGCCGCCGGTGATCGGCAGTTGATCCTCGCCAATGACCTTGATTTCCTCGTCTGCTTTGCCATCGCCATCTTTGTCGCGGCATTTGTAAATCGCGGAGACCTCCGCAAACCAGAGCCAGCCATCATGCCATTGCATTCCTTGCAGGATGCTTTTCGGATCGTGGCCGGAGATGAACGTGCGCACCGTTTCGTACGAGCCATTGTTGTCGGTATCGAGGCACGCCTTGATTTGCCCTTCACGCGGCACACTGACGAAGAGCAAGTCCGGACTGAACGCCATGAAACGGGGCGCTTTTATCGTGTCTTCGGCAATGCTCAATTTGAAACCGGGTCGAACCCAAATTCCTGTCGGGACAGTTTGCGATTGGAGTGCGGTAGAACAAGCGACGGCAACAACGGTTAAGATTTCGCGGTAATTCATAAGAGAACTGTGCGTGTTTGAGGAATAGCGTAAGCCTTGGATGAATCCAAGGCTTTAACGGGAAGAAGATTGTTTGGCCCGCAATTGACTTAAGGCGGGCTGGTGATCTGGAATTGATACGTGCCAGTGAAATCGGAATTACGATTGCCCAATACCAAGGTGTAAAGTCCAGAACTTGGCGCCGTGACCGGACCCGAGTCACCAATAAAGCCGCGATCAAAAACGATTGTGCCGGAAGGATCGATCAGTTTCCAGGCGAGGCCCGCACTCGCGCCCGCTTGAAGATCGAACGAGAGAAACTGCCCGGCGGCAGCCGAGAACGTGTAGATATCTTCCACTCCAGGCGATTCGATTCGCCCAGCACCGACTGCGGGCTGACCATCGCGGACGGTGTCGCCGATGGAAATGTTGAATCCTTGTGCAAACGGGACGTTCCAAAGCTGGATTTTGTATGTCCCCACGAAATCGCTACGGCGGTTGCCGAGCGTCAGTGTGTAGGGGCCGGCGTTGGTCAACGTGACCACACCGGCATCACTTATGAAGGCGCGATCGAAAAGTTCGACACCGTTCGGATCAACAAGCCGCCAGGCCAAACCCACTGCGAGACCCGCTTGAATGTCGAAATAAACCTGCTGTCCAGCGGTCGCGGTGAATGTATAAACATCTTCTGCCCCGGGAGATTCAATGCGGCCAGCACCTGCGGCGGGTTGGTCATCGCTGACGATATCGCCAACCACCATGTTGAAGGCTTGAGGAATAGGAACATTCCACATTTTGAACTGATACGGTCCCGAATAATCGCTGCGGCGATTGCCGAGCGTCAGCGTGTAGACGCCGCCATTGGTCAGCGTGACCGTACCTGCGTCGCCGATGAATGCACCGTCGAACAAACGTGTTCCAGTGGCATCCTCCAGCCGCCAAGCCAGACCGACCGCAATGCCTGCCTGAATATCGAAAAACACCTGTTGTCCGGGGGTGGCGGAAAAGGTGTAGACATCTTCTGTGCCCGGCGACTCGATGCGGCCCGCTCCGGCAGCCGGTTGGCCATCACTCACGACGTCGTCGACCGCAATATTGAAGGCTTGAGGAGCGGGGACATTCCACAGTTGGAACTGATACGCGCCAACGAAGTCGCTGCGACGATTTCCCAGCGTGAGGGTGTAAACGCCGCCGTTGGTCAAGGTAAAGACACCCGCATCCCCGATGAAAGCGCCGTCGAAGAGTTTGGTTCCATTCGGATCTTCGAGCCGCCAGGCCAGGCCGACGGCAATTCCGGCCTGGATATCGAAAAAGACGCGCTGTCCGGCCGTGGCGGAAAATCGATACTTATCTTCGGATGCCGGGGTCTCGATGCGACCCGCGCCGGCTGCTGGTTTTTGATCGGAGACGATGTCGCCTATGGCGATATCAAAAACTTGCGGTGTTGGAACAGTGTAAATTTGGGCTTTGTAGTGGCCGTTCTCGTCCATCGGTCCGGTGCGGAGAAGCGTCAGGATGTAACGGCCGGCCAACGGAAGGGTAACGGTCTCGTGATCACCGATGGCGACGACGTCGAAAATCTTCTGCCCGGATTCGTGGACAAGGCTCCAGCGGAAGCCGAGTGAAACGCCGGCCTGAAGATCGAAAAAGACATCCTGCCCGGCGTTCGCGAGGAAAGCGTATTGATCCTGGACGCGTTCAGCAGGAAGCGTTCCTTCGGCGAGGAATGTGCCGCCCGTGCGAAGATCGACAAAGGCCACGCGAAACTCCGACGAAAAAGCCGTCCCCAAAAGGTTGCTGCTACGATCGCTCACAGTCGGTGCGACATTGATGCGATACCTACCGGCGGAAAGGCCGCTGCTAAACTGCAGAAGAGCCGAGTCAGAACGTTCGGCATAGCCGAGGTTAGCACTCGTCACGGTCAAATCGTCAGGCGTGCCGAATTGGCCGTCCACTCCTGCCGAAAGGAGCTGAATTCCGGGAGAGAGGGTGGCGATGTTCATCGGCTCGTTAAACGAAACGGCTACTGTTCCGAAGGCTCCAGCGACTACACGACCTTCTGGCGGGTTAACCGAAACCAACTGAGGCGGGATTGTGTCGGGAACAAGCGCAACTTCGAGCAACGTACTGAGCGCGACGTTTCCAGCGCCGTCGGTGACACGTGCCTGGACGGTCATGTTGCTCGCGCTGGTGAGGAGCGGAGCGTAGAGCGAAAACTCGAACGGCCAGGTGCGATCGGTGTTTTGTACAGTGCCGTTTACGAGCAGGTCGACGAATCGAACCTGAACATTATCCGTGACTTTCACCAAAGCCGTAAACCGTGAACCAGCGACAACCGGTCCGGTTGGAAGCAACGACAATTCGGCGGACGGCGGCTGCGAGGGATCGCGTTCCGGCGCGAGGTAGTTGATCAGTTCAAGACCCGCGGCGCCATCAGCCACGAAGGCTTTGCCGTCGTGCACGACAGCGGAATACGCGAGGCCAGGCGTGACGATGGTGTTGACGAAGCGCTCTGTTTGAGCGGGATCGCGAATATCGTAAATGGTTACGTCGTGCGCGCCGTCATCTGAAGCGGCACCGCCGACAGAGGCGATGCCAAGCCCTGTACCGTCCGGTGAAAGTTGCTGCCACCCAAATTGAGCAGTTTGGCCGGCCGCAATCAGAACTGGATTTAGCTGATCGGTGAGATTCCAGGTGTTGTAACCGCGCCCGTGAACTGCGTACGCAAGACCATCGCCGACGCTCAACCGGAACCCGCGCTGGGTGAGAGTCGCGGCTGCTTCAACAACAGTGCCGGGAACTCCGGGCAGACCATTCGAAAGGAGCGGAATGGCCTGAAGCGACATTTTCGCGGCGCGAGGGCCGACGGCGTACAGAACGCCAGACGAAACCTTCAGGTCGTGAATCGAAAAACTAAGACGAAGGGTCGAAAGCGGCGTGCCAGTGAGTAGATCGACCGCCGTAAGGTCGCCATTCTCAGCGCCGACGTAAGCGAGCCCATCGAAAATCGTGACGCTCCGCGCCGACGCTCCGAGGGGAATCTGAAAAAGGACAACAGGCTTTACCGGGTCCGCAAAATTGATGATGGCGAGTCCCGCCGAGCCGTCAGCGGCAGCACCCAGCGAGAGTTCTTCCGCCAGCAACTCGCCTGCTGCAGGGAGGGCCACGCGCTGAGCATCACCGGGCGTATCGACCTGCCCGAGCCGAACGGGCTGGCCATTGACCAATTCCATAATGGCAACCCCTGCCGAGCCATCCGCAACGAGAATGCGAGTGATTACGCGAGGGCCACCGAAGCGGGAGAGGTCGTAGGTTTCAACCGCGACATCGACCGCATTGCCCGGGGTGTCCGCGACTGCGATGATGCCAGGCTGAATGACGATACCGTCGAGGGGATTTGTTCCAGCGTGGACTTCAGCAGCATCGGCGACACCGTCCCCATCCGTGTCCGGATTATTGGCTGAAGTGCCGA
Source organism: Limisphaerales bacterium (assembly GCA_044226545.1). Taxonomy (GTDB): domain Bacteria; phylum Verrucomicrobiota; class Verrucomicrobiia; order Limisphaerales; family SXQI01; genus DASVNK01. The sequence goes on along the minus strand of JBGAGW010000011.1, from coordinate 222,815 downwards.
CAATGAACTCGGCGGAGTCAGGCAGACCATCGTGATCGGTGTCGACTGTGTCGACTTGATCGTTCCAAACCGCCTGAGGAATCTGCGCTGTGCTGCCGGACGCGCCCGAGACGAAATAGCTGGCGGCCGTTTGGAAAGTCTGCGGGTCGAGCCAGCGCACAATCACAATGGCATCCGCGGGGACACGCAGGTTGTTAAGTTGGCCCCGTGAGTCGGTTTTGAGCCGTTGCAACTGGGAGCCGCCGTTGTTTGGAAAGATTTCCAGCAGGACCAGATATTCGTTTTGCGCGGAGGGTTGCAGAGGCGTTTTGGGGAGAAAGGCGCCGAAGAAGCCGCCCAGAGCAGGTCCGAGCCTCGTTGCGAGCTGGCGGCTGCGATCAACGGGAGCGACAAAGCCGGCGTCCGCTTCGATTTGGATTTGGTCGAGAAGCGTTCGCAAAGCAGTGCGGAGAGCGCCGGCGTCAACGAAGTCCTGGTTGTTTGCGGGTGCCTCGTTTTGCAGAACAATGTGCGCAGCGTAGTTAGAGACGGTCAGATTGAATCGGTTAATCACCTGCTGGCGAAAATCAGCTGAAATCTTCGACGCATCGAGCGCGAGCACAGAAGCGGATTCGCCAGGCGTGATGTTTACACCGCCGTCGGTACCAGCTTGCTGGAAAGCGGAAATCTTGTTGAGCACCGGAAGCAATTCGCGAAACTGTACGCCAATATTGGCAAGGGCGGTCCAGCGCGATCCGAGCAGCGCGACGTAGAAATCATCGAATGCTTTTTGCAGGCTGGTGAGTCGATCAAGATCAGCTTGTTCGCGAATCAGTTCTTCAAGGTGCGGAATCGCGGCTGCTGGAAGGTTCGGCGAAGCGGCCAGCCCCCTGAGGCCGCGCATCGATTGGCGGTCACCATACAATTCCTGCCAGATGTCCCACCATTCTTTCAGGGTATCCGCGGCGTCATCCGCATCCTCAGGCGGGCCAGGTATAAAATCGTCTGCGGCATCTTCAATCGACTGCAGGAACTCCTGTTGTGATTCCACTACGTCAGGAACGCCATCGCCATCTGAGTCGGTAACCCCATGGCTTCCGATCACATCGCCGAGGTCATCAAACATATCAATGCCCTCCTTGCCGATATCGACGATTGGACCGAAGACGTCCGGGCCCATCGTGGGTAGTTCACCTACGACAGTGGAAACAAGGTCACCCCAACTGTGCGGTACGTTGACACCTGGAATATCGGGCAAATCCGGGAAGTCCGGAATGGGCGAACCCTCCCCGTCATCGGAGCCGTCCGGAGCGGGCGGCGGAGGAGGAGGTGGTGGGCAACCGACGCAAGGCAAAACTGGAATACCCGGAAAGCCATTGCCTGGAGGGGGCGGATTATTTGGCCGGCGCGGGGGAGGAGCCTTGCCCGGAGGCGGTCCACCCGCTGAAGTCCCAGGAGATGTGCCGTGCCAGCCGGGTTGGCGGATTCCGACGCCCGGATCGGTCACGGCAAAATTCCCATCGGCGGTGATCGTCATCGAACCTTGCATTTCCCAGATGCCAGTGTCGTGATTGAAGCTCCAAAGCGCGGTCTTTGATCCAGGCGGCAGCTTCTTGCCGGTAACCGGGTCGGGTAGATTGGGAAATTTTGCGGGAACGGGTTGAGTGAAGTTTTGGGGGCCGCTCGTTTGAATTGATATGTCGATCGCGTGATTGAGACCGGGCGGGAGCGGTTCAGGCAAACGATCTGAGGCGACGGGCGCGAGGCCGACCATGCCACCACGATTGCCCGTGTCGCTGAACAGACCGTTGGGCGGAACGGTGATTTCGACGCCGACCAAATCGGGGTTCGCAGCAGTGACCGAACTCGGGAAGGTGATGGGTGTGGGTGCATTTGCGCTGATCGGCTGTAGAGTACCTGGGGCGACGAGAGGCAGGTAGATGAGGCCGGTGCCGCCAGCGAGATTTGTCTTCACTCCGGGGACAGCCTCCCACGCTTTGCCGAGAAGCGGGTAGTAAGGACCGTTCGGCCAGGTGCTCGAAGGCGATGTTCGACCATCGACATTCACAAAAAAACGTCCGGAAGGAGATGGATCAAGGGAGAATGAACCGTCGGACAACGTGACTGTCCGCAATATTTCTTCCTGGCCATCCACGGTAATAGTGACTCCGGCCAGGGGGCGATTTGTGAACGCGCCGGGATTCGACGGATCAGGAACAGGTTCTGAAGCGTAGATGTGTCCGATCACCGCAGTGCCCGGCACCGCATTAGCCGATGCGGTGGTATACTCGATCGCGGCGAGTCCTCCGGGAGTGCCGTTGGAGTCCAAGTCCAGTTCGCGACCGCCTGCATCGCGGATTCCCGTGCCGTCGAAATTAACACGCACGCGCGTAGAAGGAGGAACAGGCTCCATGTAAAAGAGCGAGGCGGAGCGCAGATCCGCCCCCAATTCAACGCGAGTGAGGAGTTTTCGACCCGCAGCTTCGGCCCACATTTGCGAGCCGGTAAGTGAAGTGTCCGCGGCCAAAGGAACAGTAAAGCGAAAGACGGCCTCTCGATTGACACTCACCCCCGTTTCACCATTCGCCGGCGAAGTGACGACGAAAAAGTCCGCGCTAACCGGATCGGTGCCACGAAGATATTCGAGGAGATTCGAACGGAGATCACCATCGGAATCGCTGATGGCATCCGCCGGATCGAGGGGATTTAAGTTTGGACTGTGCTGCAGTTCGTAGACATCATCGATCCCGTCCCGATCCAGATCGAGCGGCTGCTGAAGAGGCACTTGGACGACGCGGAAGAATGAGCGCGCGGAAAGCGGTGTCGAGTCGACGAGTTCCCCAACGGTCCCGACGCCCAAACGCACATCGCGAGCAACCGAAACGTCAGTTATCACATTGCCCCGCTGGAGAACAAAGTAACTGTTGGTGGACGCCGTATGTGTAATGCGGGTTTTACCGCCGGCGAGATCAATCCCGGTAATTCTTAAGTCCTGAGATTGCGAACTCTGCCCGGCCCAAATCGCTCCAATAATCAATGCGACGCGAAAAGACAGACAAGCAGACCTTACAGTCGAAAGCAGCCCTCCCATCCTTCTAGGTTAGCGAGAGCCAAATTTATGTGAAGAATAAAGTTTTGGGGGTTCGGCCGCTGTCGACCTCTCCCCTCTTGAATTGGCTGCCCTTAAGCCCCGGGGCGCTTCGCGCTTACACCTGCCCTTTGTGCGACCTGACAAGCTACTCGCCGGTTTACCACCTGCGCTAGTTCGTGGAAGCGTGTTGGGGCATATACTCGATACGGACAATCTGTGAATCGCGATTGTCGCTCCAATTGGTGCCGTACTCAATCATGTAAAGGCAACCGTCCGGACCGAGCTCGAGGTCAATGGGACGTTTGAAAGTCATCCCGGTGAAAACTTTCTCCATCTTTTTAATCTTATCGTTCTCGTCCAGATGCACAGCGATCACCCAGTCGCGAGACCACTCGTAAATGAACAGAGTATGGTCGAATTCACCAGGAAGCTTGTGGTCAGACTTGAGATTCGGGTCGTAATAATAAACAGGGCCGGCCATGGCGGTGCGCCCCCCTCCCCCATTGACTGCTGGAAAACGAGTCGACTGTGAATGTGGATAGAAAATGAACGCTGGTTGAGCAGCAGGAAGTTCCTTCATGCCTGTATTGTTGGGAGAATCGTTGATCGGATGCTCCGGATCGAACTGTTTGCCAGGGCTCTTGGTCGCAAAATTGTAGTCGAAGTAGGCTTTGTTATCCGCGATAAAGTACGGCCACCCAAAAAAGCCGGCTTTTCGGGCCTGATTCACTTCATCAAAACCGGCAGGCCCACGATTGGTGTTCGCTCCGCCAGCGTCAGGACCGACTTCACCCCAATAAAGGAAACCATTCTTTTGATCGATGCCCATGCGGAACGGATTGCGATTGCCCATGACGTAGATCTCCGGACGTGTGCCTGGCGTTCCTGGAGGAAAGAGATTTCCCTTTGGGATTGTGACCGATCCATCCGGTTCGGGATGGACCCGCAGGATTTTTCCGCGCAGGTCGTTCGGATTGGCGGAAGATTTTTGCGCGTCCCAGGGCGAGCGTCCGGGTTGTTCATCGATTGGTGCGTAACCATCTGAGGCAAATGGGTTGGTGTTGTCGCCCGCCGAAGCATAGAGGTTTCCGGCTGCGTCAAAATTCAACGACCCGCCGGAATGGCAGCATTCCTCACGCTGGGTGGCGATGCGGATCTGCACCTTTTCGGACGAAAGGTCGAGCTTCCCATCTTTGAGCGTAAAGCGGGAGACACGGTTCTCGCCCGCTTTCTTGCCGTTGGAGTCCTTCGATGTTTCCGGGATCGAGTAAAAAAGATAGAGGTGATGATTCTGGGTGAAATTCGGATCGAGGGTCAGGCCGAGCAAACCATCCTCAAGACCTGTGAAAACATTCACCCGCCCAACTTCGACACTGTTCGTGGTGCCCGGTTCGATCACACTGATGATCCCGGAACGCTGAATGAAGAATATGCGGCCATCCTTCGCAACAGAAAGCTCCATCGGATCTTTTATGGTGTCGTCAATCTTTCCGTCGCCATCGATATCATGATCACTTTCAAGAATGACTTTACGGAAAGAGCCATCGGTCTGAGGCCCCGATGGCAAAGCGACAGTCTTTTCCGCCGCACGGCCCTGAGGCAACGCAAGGCAGGCCAGAGCTGCACAAATAACGACAAAACGAGAATTCATCTGCTTAATGGACTGCGCCGAGGCGGAAAAATTCGAAAGACTTATCGGCTCGAATCGACCAACCACCGTCAGCAAATGACTATTAAAAAACATGGCGCGTTGTCAAACGGTTGTGAATTGCATGGGGCGTTGCTGAAGTAATAAGCTGGAACAATGAACCGCGCTCTAACTTTGGGGTTGGTCTTCACGTGCTTCGCTTTCCGGAGCATGCGGGCGTCCGAATGGAAAGCGATGGCGGTTCGCGACGAAATTCGTCCTCAGTTCGAGATTCGCACGAACGAGGCTGCCGTTGCCGAACTCATCATAAAAAGTGATGGACGTGAGGGCCAGGAAGGATGGTGGTCCGAAACCGTGCCGGTCGAGGGCGGCAAATACTATCGATTTTCAGCATTGCGAAAGCTTGAAAATGTCTTTTCCGCGCGCCGGAGCGGTTTGGCGAGGATTCATTGGCGCGATGCGAGCGGCAAGCCGGTGAGACGCGACGAAGTGGGAGCGAAAAGCTACGCTGGGACAGAACGTCCGATGGCGGAACCAGAGTATCCGGTTGAAGGCTCCACTCAGCCAGAAGGATGGATCCAATTGGAAGGAGTCTATTACGCACCTTCAAGCGCGAAACAGGCTATCATCGAGCTGTATTTGCGCTGGGCTCCGAATGCAGTTGCGACGTGGCGCGAAATCTCCCTTGAGCAAACTGCGACGCCTTTATCACGTAAAGTGCGCCTCGCCACAGTTCATTATCGTCCGCACGGCGGGAAAAGCGCGATGGACGCTTGCCAGCAGTTCCAACCGCTGATTGAGAAAGCCGCCGCGCAACGGGCCGACCTCGTGGTGCTCCCCGAAACGCTCACCTGCAGCGGTAATAGTCTGAGCTATTTTCAAGCAGCGGAACCGCTTCCCGGCCCCTCGACCGAGTATTTCGGTACGCTCGCGCGAAAGCATCATCTGCACATTGTTGCCGGACTGGTCGAACGCGACCGGCACCTGATCTACAATACAGCGGCGCTGATTGGCCCCGACGGTAAGCTGATCGGGCGCTACCGAAAAGTAACCTTACCGCGTGGTGAGATTGAGGCTGGCGTCGCGCCTGGAAATGAATATCCCGTTTTTAATACAGAGCTGGGAAAAATCGGGTTGATGGTGTGCTACGACGGATTTTTTCCCGAAGTCGCCCGTCAATTGAGCAGGAACGGGGCAGAGGTAATTGCGTTCCCCGTAGCTGGGTGTAATCCAATGCTCGCGGCAGCTCGCGCTTGTGAAAATCACGTATTCCTCGTGAGCAGCACTTACACCGACGCGAGCAGCAACTGGATGCTTTCCGCTATCTACGACCGCGAAGGCCGGGTTCTGGCGCAAGGCAAACAGTGGGGCGATGTGGCCGTCGCCGAAGTTGACCTGGGAGAACGTGTTTACTGGTCGAGCCTCGGCGATTTCCGGTCAGAGATTCCGCGGCATGCGCCGATTTGGCCTGTAGAAAAATGATTGCGTTATGGACGCGCTGTTTCGCGGCGGCTGCTTAGTACCTCAATAGCCCGGAGCGATGCGGCTGTTCGAGTCTCCACACCCAGCTTTTCAAAGATTTCGAGGACGTGCTTCTTCACGGTCCATTCGCTGATTTCGAGAATTTTCGCGATATCTGCGTTGGTCTTGCCTTGTGCAACCCACAATAATACTTCGGCCACCCGCGGAGTGAGGCCGAGCGAAAGGAGAGGTTCGTAAGAGTCGAAGTTCGGTGTGAGACTCCCGGAGGTCAACAATTGGTCGCTACGTTTCAGCCGCGCCGAAATAGCATTCAGCAGATCGTCCTTGGCCACAGGCTTGGTGAGATAATCATCGGCGCCGAGGTTCATCCCGGACCGCTGGTCCGCTTTCTCACCTTTGGCTGTGAGGAAAATGAACGGGACATTCGCGGTGTTTGAGTCCTCCCGCAGAGCCTGCAAAACGCCGTGACCATCCAATTCGGGCATCATCACGTCACACAGAATAAGATCGGGAACATTCTTGCGCGCGAGGTCCAGGCCAACGCGTCCATTCTCCGCCTGGCTGACATCGAACTTTTCAAGGCGCAGGATCGTCGCGAGGTTTCGGCGCATCTCGGGTTCGTCCTCAATGACCAGGATCTTCTTAAGAGACGGAATGCTCATGCTGAAAGGTTGCCGGTGAATCTGAGTGGATTCAAGCGTTCTTTGCCAAAAAGCATTTCCGCGCAAAGCCGCTGACGCGTAGAGCTCTCAGCGTTGTCCCTTGATGTTGCGAATGTGGCTCAGGAGGGCTTTGGCACAGGCTTCAGCAAAGGCCGGTTCATTGATCTCACAATTCATCTCGGTTACGGGAATGTCCGATCGAATATTCTTTTTGATCGCGCCGAACAACGCCTCGTCCGCGGCAGGGTCGTAGAAGCTTTGACCTGCCGCACTGATTACGCTGATGGCCTTTTTAGGGATTAGAACGGAAACTGGTCCGATCGAAGCGTTCAACTTTTGCGCGATGATTTTCCCAATCTCCGCGTTTTCCTCCGGAGTGGTTCGCATGAGCGTGACCTGCGGATTGTGCTGGTAAAACCGACGGCCGCGAAAGCGCTCCGGAACAGATTCAGGCGCGTAGAAGTTAACCATGTCCAGGCAACCGGGAGTGACGACTGCGGGGGTCCCGGTCCTGGCAGCCGCTTCCAGCCGATGCGGACCGGCGCCGAGGAAGCCTCCGACGAACTCGTCAGCCCACTCGGTTGTCGTGATGTCCAGCACACCATCGACCAACCCCGCCTCGACCAACGATTCCATAGTGCGCCCGCCGACTCCTGTTGCATGGAAGACGAGCACTTCAAAGCCTTCTTCTTCAAGAATCTTCTTAGCGTGCTGGACGCAATTCGTGGTATTACCAAACATGCTCGCCACAATGATCGGCTTATCTGCAGCAGCGGGAGCAGAGGGGGTCTCGACCATTCCGCAAATGGCACCCGCGGCTCGCGAGAGAATTTCGCGCGAAATGCGATTTAGCCCAGCGACATCGACAACGCTGGGAATCATCACGATATCCTTCACGCCGAGGTACTGCGCGGTATTGCCACTGGCGAGCGTCGAGACCATCACTTTAGGAACGCCGATCGGGAGGGCGCGCATGGCCGCGGTCGCGATGGACGTTCCACCTCCGCCACCCAGAGAAATCACGCCATCGATCCGGTTTTCGTGCAGCAACCGTGTCAGCACAATCGGTGCGCCGATGGACATCGCTTTGATCGTTTCGCCCCGGTCCCGGCGAGCCACCAAAGCATTCAGATCCACTCCAGCCGCGGCGGCGACTTCCTCGCGTTTGATATCGGGAGCGAGCTTCGGCGGTTCGAGCGCGCCGACATCAATGACCAGCGTCTTGTGACCTTTTTTGCGTATGATATCGGCGACGAATGCGTGCTCTTCGCCTTTCGTATCCATTGTCCCCAGAATCGCTATCGTGGCCATACGACACAGTAATAGAGAAACTTCGGACGAAACGAAAGCCGCAGTTGCGATTCCTTTAGAAAAGCACGCGGAGCGAATCGGTCGGATCCGACTTCGCGTCGTCACTGACCGCGCGAACGCGGTAGTAATACCGGCCAGGGCCAGGAGGCGTATCCGTCGCAGAAGCATTGTCGGCTCCCACGCGCTGAACGATGGTGAAGTTGTATCGATCTGTGGAACGCTCGATGACGAAAGCGGTTTCGTCGGAAGATACATCTCTCCAGGTGATCGTGATCTGACCTTCATCCGAGACGACGGCGTCCACATTTTCGGGCGCATTCGGAGCTTCGCTTCGTTCAGAAACGAGGCTCACTACTGCGGAACTCGCGCCGCGATCCTGCTCGTTGAAGCTGTAGATTCGATAAAAGGACGTTTGCGCCTGACCGCTGCTCGCGCGGTACCAGCGCTCGGTCGAACCGACGGTCTCGACGGGCTCAAAGCTGTATCCGTCCGGCGAGGATTCGATCACATAACCTGCCGCGTTGCTCCACGGGTCGGTCCATTCGAGCAGAACACCCGTTCCCAACCGGAAGATCGAGAGATTGGGCGCGCTGTGGAAACTGACCGGTTGCCATTCTGGATCGTTCGAAATGCAGACTTTGTCCAACCGAGTATCGGCAGTGATCCCGCGCAATACGATCTGATGCAAACCGTCGTTCGCCATGAATTCCAAAGGCGCTGCACCCGTAGTCAGTAGAGCCCAGTGCCACGCACCGGAACCGTCGTCGGGAATGGTCGCGACGATCTCACCGCCGCCATCCACTCCAAAACCTACAAGGCCTGTTCCGTTAAGGGTCCTCACTCGGCACCACACGCGGTAGCTCAGGCCCTCCGGAAAATTTACATTCAGCGTGGCGGTGCCGCTTCCCTCGGCGGCAGTGGAAATAAATTTCTCGCCACCGCCTTCAAATTCCTGGGCGACAGTCATCGGTTCGGCGATTTCCGCGTTTTCCGCTTCCCAGGCGAGCACATTCACTGCGGGAGTTTCCGCAGTCGAGATTTCAGTGACCGTGAAGTGATTCTCTGCATCGACAGCTTGAACCCGCAGGTAGTAAGTGGTCGCGGGGAGAAGGTTCTGCAGCGTTACGGTGTGAGCTGTGCCCGCCGTAGACTCGGTAACCCATTCCAACCCGTCGGTCGCGCCAAACTCGAGAAAGCAGCTCGACGGCTTGTCGGTTTGCCACGAGAGCACCAAACTTCGGGCATTGCTCGAATTGACAATCAAATTGGACACCTGCGGCCCAATGGTTTCCGGGGAGTCTCCGATTTGAGCGCTTTCGACTTCCGACGCGATCACGTTTTCGATGGCCGGGACAAATTCTGTCAGTAGCGGTTCCGGGGAAGGGACGGGCTCAGTCTCGACCGGCTGAATAGTATCAGCAGGCGAAACAATTTCGTTCTGAGCGTCGGTGAGGTCAGTTACTGATTCCGCAGGTTGCGCCGACAGGTTCTCCAGTACGGTCGGAGCCGTCTCCGAATTCGCAATAAATTCGGAGGTTGCTTCGCTATTCACAACGATCTCTGAAGCGGGTGCGATTGTATCTGTAGAGATATCGGCCGTCGCGGGAGCGATTTCTGCCGTAACTTCACCCTCAACGGAAAAGGCTGAAAGACTCTGTACTACGGCCGTCACGGTCACGACGAAAGAGCGGCTCACCACGTTGTTGGCCGCCTGACCATCCCTCACGGTCACCGTTATTGTCGCGCTTCCGATAACGTTAGCCACTGGAGTGAAATACAGAACGGCGCTCGCATTCGGGCTCGCATAGAACACTGCCGGTGTCGGTATCAACCCTGTATTACTGGACGCTGCGCTAATCGTTATTGGCTGGGCTTCGTTAGCCGCGCCAGAGCTGATCCCCGTAAGGGAGACAGTCTGCGACCGCGAGTTGACCGGAATACTGATATTGGCCGGTTGATTGAGCGTAGGCGGATTGTTAACGATGACAGTAAACGATTGGCTCACAGTTCCGTTCAGGGCCTGGCCGTCCGAAACCGTCACCGTAATGGTCGCCGTCCCGAATGAGTTAGCCGCCGGTGTAAACGAAAGAGTACCGTTCGAATTTGGGCTGGTATAGCTAATAAGAGGGTTGGGAATAAGCGCAGGGTTGCTCGAGGCGGCAGTAACGGTGAGCGGCTGGACCTCGGTGCTCGAACCGCTGCTTATCCCGGAGAGAACCACGCTTCGCGTCCCTGAATTTTGGGCGACCGCCACCGTCGCGAGAGCGTTGAGAGTGGGCGCCGCATTCGGCGGCGGAGGATTGACCGTGACGGTAAAGGATCGAACGGTCGTACCGTTCAAAGCCTGCCCGTCAGAGACCGTCACCGTGATCGTCGCGCTGCCCGAAGCGTTTACCGCTGGAATAACCGTAAGCGTGCCGGTTGAGTTTGGGCTGCTGTAGCTCACCGCCGGATTCGGAATAAGTGTTGGATTACTGGAGGAGGCAGTAACAGAAAGTGGCTGAACTTCTGCGCTCGACCCTGAAGTGATGCCCGAAAGAGAAACGGTCTTCGGACCGGAGTTTTGAGCGACGACCATATTCCCGATGGCGTTCAGAGTTGGGGCCGCATTAGGAGCCACCGCATTAACCGTGACAGTGAACGAACGAGAGATCGTGTTGTTTCCCACCTGGCCGTCGTTTACAGAGACGGTAACTACAGCACTGCCTGTCGCGCCCGCCGCGGGCTTAAAGGTGATGGTGCCACTCGAATTAGGGCTCGCGTAGAAGACTGACGGGGCCGGAATCAAAGCCGGGTTACTTGAAACAGCAGTGACCTGAAGGGTTTGCGCTTCGCTCGCAGCCCCGGAAGAAATCCCCGTCAACGAAACTGTCTGCAAAGGCGCGTCTTGACTGATGCTCAGATTGCCTAATGGATTCAGTGTCGGAGCATTATTCACGGTGACGCTAAAGGAACGGGTAACCGTGCTGTTCAGAGATTGTCCGTCTGAAACCGTGACGGTTATCGTCGCGGTTCCGGAAACATTTGCTGCCGGTGCAAATGAGAGCGTGCCGGTGCTGCTCGGACTTGTGTAGGAAATCGCGGGCGTAGGAATGAGCGCGGGATTGCTGGACGTGGCAGACACGGTCAATGGCTGAACTTCGCTGCTGGCACCGGAGCTAATGCCCGAGAGAGGCACGGCCGTCCCGGCGGCGTTCTGCGCGACCACATAGTTACCAATCGCGTTCAAAGTGGGCGCAACATTCGCCGCCACCGCGTTAACCGTCACAGTGAAAGACCGTGTGGTCGTATTGTTGCCCACCTGGCCATCGTTAACGCTCAGAGTGATGACCGCACTTCCGATTGCTCCCGCCGCAGGCTTGAATGTAAGGACACCCGTGGTGTTGGGGCTAACGTAAGAAATTGAAGGTGTCGGTATAAGGGCTGGATTGCTGGAGGTAACGCCAAGCGCCAGTGTTTGAACTTCACTGGCCGCGCCCGAGGTAATTCCGCTTAACGCTAAGCTTTGCGTCGGCGCATCCTGGTTGATGCTCAGGTTCCCGAGTGGATTCATCGTGGGATAATTGTTTACCGTCACCGAAAAAGAGCGGCTGGTGCTCCCGTTCAAGCTTTGCCCGTCGGAAACAGTGACGGTGATGGTTGCCGTTCCGGAAACGTTCGGAGCGGGAACGAAGGAAAGGCTGCCGCTGCTGTTCGGGCTGGTGTAAGTGATCGACGGAGTTGGGATAAGAGCGGGGTTGCTGGAAGCCGCGGTGACGCTCAACAGTTGAACTTCGCTGCTGGAACCGGAACTGATCCCGGAAAGAGGCACCGTCATCTGACTCGAATTTTGAGTGACGACGAAGTTGCCAATGGGGTTAAGCGTGGGCGCGACATTCGGCGCAACGGCATTCACCGTCACGGTAAACGAACGTGTAACGGTATTGTTTCCCACCTGGCCGTCATTAACGGTCACGGTAATCACTGAAGTTCCCGTTCCTCCCGCCACGGGCTTGAATGTTAACGTACCCGCTGAATTTGGGCTTGCATAGAAAATGCCGGGGGTCGGGATTAACGCCGGGTTGCTCGAACTTGTAGTGATCTGCAGCGATTGAGACTCGCCTGTTGCACCTGAACTGATTCCCGCCAGGGAAACAGTCTGCAGCGGAGCGTCCTGATTGATGGACAAATCATTGAGCGCATTCAAAGTAGGCGGGTTGTTCACCGTCACTACAAAAGAGCGGCTGGTTGTTCCATTCACAGACTGGCCATCGGAAACCGTAACCGTGATGGTGGCGATGCCGGATGTATTTGCGCCTGGAGCAAAAGAGAGGGTTCCGCTCGAATTGGGGCTGCTGTAGCTGATCGACGGCGTCGGAATAACCGCAGGGTTGCTGGAAGTAGCTGTGACAGTTAAAGGCTGCGCCTCAGAACTGGAACCAGAGGTGATCCCCGAAAGGGGGACAAACGTCGTTCCCGAGTTCTGCGCCACCACAAAATCGCTCGCCGGGTTGAGGGTTGGAGCAACATTGCCTGCCACTGGATTCACGGTCACAGTGAACGTTTTTACAACCGTATTATTGCCCCCCTGCCCATCATTCACTGTTACGGAAATGGTGGCTGTGCCAACCTGGCCAGCAGCCGGCTTGAAAACGAGGACACCCGTAGGGTTAGGACTCGAATAAAAAATACTGGGAGCGGGAATCAAGCCGGGATTACTCGACATTGCTGTGATCTGCAGCGGTTGCACTTCGTTTGCCGCACCGGAGGTGATTCCGGTCAACGAGATCGTCTGCATCGAGGCATCTTGATTGATTGTAACGTTCGCAAGTGGATCGAGCGTCGGCGGGTTATTCACGGTAACGTTGAACGTTTTAGTGACGAGATTGTTGAGCAATTGACCGTCGTTAACCGTCACTGTGATCGTAGCTGTGCCCCACGTATTCAGCACTGGTGTGAAGAGCAACGATGCAGTCGTATTCGGAGAAAGGTAAAAAATGGTCGGGACCGCGATGAGCAAAGGATTGCTCGACAACGCGATGACGCTCAGTGGCTGGATTTCACTGCTGCTGCCGGACGTGATCCCCGTCAGCGTGACCGTCTTCATCCCTGAGTTTTGCGTCAGCACGACAGTGTTCGGCGCGTCGAGCGTCGGGGCAACGTTCGACGAAGATGTCGAGCCCGTCCCGGTACCTGGCACGATATAGTCAATTTCGGACGAATAACCGCTCTCCAGACCTCCGGAATTAACCGCCGTCACGGCGAAGTAATAGTGCTCGCCGTCGATCAGGCTCGGGGTCGTAGCCGCTGTGGATGGGGCCAGCACTTCAACTGACTGTGTGTATGAGCGGCTGCCCGTACCAATGTACAGTCGGTAGGAAACCACGTCCGGCTCCGGACTTGGGTCCCACTGAAAACTTATTTTTTGACTTGCTTCGCTTTGCGTCGGCAGCAGGGTCGCTGCAAACAAAAAAAGAGGCGGAAGCAGGCACCGCCTCACAAACATTGCTAACATTCGGGCTTGTCGGTTCTGCTCGCCCTAAGCACTCCACGTACCACCATGCCAAACAACTTCACCTCACGTAATACAAAGGTGTTTTGAATCGTCAGGCAATTTCTGATCCGGGAATAGTCACCCGGCTTATTTATGGACTCGGGTGCCTACACCCACCGCTAACGTCTTGCGCCCCGTCTTAAAAGCGCCGGAATAGTTTACAATCATGGCCCGATTCGTCGAGTAACGGTACGCAGAGAGTGGACCTGTCTCATTTCTGAACACGATTGATGTTCAGCGGCTTAGACAGGATAATCATGACGCTCCGCTGTCTTGGCTCGACAACTGCTTTATCTGGACCGTGTTTTGTCGCGCCTGCTGGAGGACGAAGTGGGATGAGCAGACGCCCAGCGTTTGATTGCTGCGCTATGCTCTCTAATTCGTTTGCCCAAACTGATATGTAGAAGTGGAACTCTTTTGATTTTATGAAGCTCAAGAAACTTGTAACTCCGATGCTGACGGCGCTCGCGTGGTTTTCGATTAACAGCGTCCAGGCTGTGACCCCGAATCCGATTCTTCAGTTTACTGAACTTTCCGATACCGAACTTAAGGTCACGTTGAGCGGGGCTGATTTCGGGACAGTTGTGAATTTGGGAACTGATCGATGGGAATGGCACTCCGGGATATTCCTCGACGGGCAGCAACTGACCTCTGACATAGCTCCTTTCGGTCAAGCGCAATGGCTCGAACCAGAGAATGATTCCTTGGTAAATCTGGTTACCTTCGGTTTCTTTCCTTCTCTCGTCCCTGAGGATTTGAAGACCGCACAACTTGGCCCGGAAGTAGGCGCGGTGATTCTTTCTGATGTTCTAAAATTACCGGGTCTTCCTGCATACGAAAATGGACAGCCCGGAGGAGACGTATTCTTAGGAACGCTCACGGTTACGCCCATTTTCCTCGATACTGGTGACGAACCGGCTCGCGCTCCTGACGCAGGCGCCACTTGCGTATTGCTCCTTAGCGCATCCGCAGGGCTTCTCGGGCTGAACAAGCTTCGCTTCGCCAAAGCTTAAAGCCTAAGTTGGAAATCTTTCCACGGTCGAGCCTGTCGTCGTTGACAGGCTCTTCCTATTTTCACTCCGCACGATGTCGGCAAGGGCCTCTTGCGGCCCGCTCTAGTCCTCAGTGAATTTACACCGGCATTTCGGACAAGACTCCACATGTTGGCTTTGAAGACGTATTCCACAATTCTCACAGGCAAGGATGTTCGACCGAGGCCAACCGGCGACGAGCAAAACGCCCCCAGCGATGAATCCCCAGGGTGGAACAAAAAACATGCAGACGAACCCGAGGATTTCGAGGCCAATGCCGAGCGGATTTTTTTGTCGGCGGCGGACGATGGTGCACACGCTCGCGAGTTTGCCCGGCAGACGGAACGATTGCCCGCATTGGGGGCAATGCGCGTCCGTGCCGACATCATCCTTGGGATAGCAAAGGATATAACCGCAAAATCGGCAGCGGCAGGTGAGCGTGGCGGAACTCAATGCGCACCTTCTATCGGATTTTCTCGCGCCGGAAAAGCAAATCAGCTCTGTCTGGCAAGACGTTCAAATTCGGCGGCTTCTTCTGCTTTATTCAGGCGCTCAGCAAGTTTTTGGAGACGTTCGTAGACTTCTCGTTTATCGGGGTAATTCGGTTGATCGCGCAGGAGTGACTTCAGCGCCGCATAGGCTTCTTCGTGTTTGCCCAGGCTGTTAAAAAGACCAGCCGCCGTAAGGGTGACTCGGACTTTTTGAACCGGGCTCATCGGGAGGGCGAGCGCCTTCGCGTAGGGATCAAGCGCGTCGAAAAGCTTTCCTCGCAAGCGGTAGATTTCTCCGAGCTTTTCCTGGAGCACCGCGCTTTTCGCGCTCTGCGGGGTGTGGTCGTAGTATTTTTCGATCTCCTCCAGTGTCGCGCCCTGCGCCAGGCGAAAGTTGATCCACATCAGCATGGACCATTCGATATTCTTGTCCTTGCTCCTTTCCATTTGTTCATAGCGCTCCTGCTGCGTTTTGCGGAAGGGCCGATAAAGCGGGTCGCCGATAGCGGTGTTCTGCCAGGAGAGTCCGACCTGAGATGCGTACGCCGCTTCGCCAAAACTGAAGCCGAGCATCAAGAAGCGAGAAAGAAAAACGTTTGGTTGCGGTGTGGTTTGGAGGTACGGCTCTTCGGTGCACCCCATCGTGGCCGTCGCTCCGCCGGCGATCAGCGGACCAGCCCACCAGAGATCTCCCACTCGAATGGTGCGGGCACTGAACGAATGGAGATGGTAAGCGACCGCGCCCGGCCGAAATTGGGCCATGCCGTTGGTGAACGGACCCGAAACACTTTGGTCGTACCAGCCAAAATAAAGCGCGATATCGCTCATGGGTGTTTGAGGGGGGAAAGTGTTGGCGGATTTATCAACGACCGTTTCAAATCCGTAAACACGCGCGACTTCGCTCGCGCCAAACATCCATTCATCGCCGGATTTGTAGGCGCCGTCCGTCAGACCGCGCAGGTCGAAATAGGCGCGCCCCCAGAGACCTTCCGATTCAGCTTGCATCGCTTTGTCGACCAACCCCATGGCCAGTTCCGGAGTAGGACCATCGAGCCGCGCCACCATCAGGACCCCATTTGTCGGGTGAATCGAAGTCGCGTTTGTGACGCCAAAGGACGGGTTGGGGAACAGCCCGGTAATCTGTGGTTTCCGATCCAGCCATGGAAGGAGGGCCAACTCGCTGTCGACCGCCGCTTCGTTCCGCCTGAGCTCCAGTTGAAATTTCTCAGCCCCTTCTTCTTTGCGGGTTGGATCCGGACTTATTTTCACCGGCACGCCATAACAAAGAACGGCGTAGCGGATTTTTGATTCCAGCAGATTACACTGCTGGGTAGGGGCGGATGATTGCGCCTCCCGCGAAGGATAAATGAACAGCTTGCGCGCGCGGAGTTCGGCCCAGAGCGGCTGCTCCAATTTCGTTTCGTATTCCTCCCTGGAAATAATTTCGGCCTCCGAGAGCGGAAGCCCGATGATCTGCTCGGAAGGAACTTTTCGCTTTGCCGCGTAGTGATCGGCAACTTTTTTCGATGCGGCCGATTTGCTGTTGTAGACAAGGACCACGGCATCCCCGGTCTCCTGTGCAAAAGCAACAAACGAAAAAAAACAAAGCGATATCGCAGCTAAAATTCTTCGACCAGCCATCCCTAGGAAATATTTACCTTCAAGCCGTCGTACGCAAACTCGATTCCTGCCGGCATCTCGGCCTGATCGACATCGTGATCGTAATCATGCGTGAGATGAGTGAAGTAGGTGTGGCGCGCGCCGATGCGACGTGCCGCTGTCAGAGCTTCGTCCAGGCACATGTGCGTGGCGTGCGGCGCACGACGAAGCGCGTCGAGCACCGCCACGTCAACACTCTTTACTTCAGCGATTACCGGGTCGGGAACCGATTTACAATCACTCAGGTATGCAAGCTTCTTGAGCCCTGATTGCTCGAAAAGCAAACCCGTTGAATGAATGCGCCCGTGAGGAAGAGCAAATGGCGTAACGCGCAGATCGCCCAACTCGAACGCCGTCGAAATGATTTTTGGATCGGGATGGAAGTAGCCGGGAGGAATGGGGCGACCGTCGAATGCGTAGACAAATACGCGTCGCAAGTGATCCATTGTCTCGGCGGTGGCGTAGATGGGCATCGGACCTTTCTTCACGTCGCAAAAACGGCGCAGGTCGTCCATGCCCATGATATGATCTGCATGCGCGTGCGTGATAATGACAGCGTCGATCCATTTGATCTGTTCGCGAAGTCCTTGAATGCGAAACTCCGGCGTCGTATCGACGAGAACCTTGATGACCGGCGTCTCAATGAAAATCGATGGGCGCGTTCTATGATTTTTAGGATTGGCCAAAAACGATTCGGGATAATCCGAAGCGAGCATCGGAACGCCCTGGGATGTGCCGGAACCGAGAAAAGTGAACGTAAATTTAGACATGCCGTTTAAAGATAGGGTGAAAGGAGTCGAGCGACCCCGTCACGGAGACGGATGACGGTGGAACGTTTGTCCATCTGCTCAAGAGTAATTCTGCGGGAGTTCTTCATTTTTGCATCGATGACCCTGGCTACTTCGGCGGCGAATTCTGCGCCGTAACACTCGAGGTTCAACTCGAAATTGAGACGCAGGCTGCGGGGGTCCCAATTCGCCGAACCAATCATCGTCCACGCGCCATCAACCAGAAGAAGCTTGGAATGATCGAATGGCGGCGGCGTCAGCCAGATGCGGCAACCACGTTCAAGGACCTGCCACCACATCGCGCGCGATGCCCAATCGACGTAGGGGAGGTTGTTCTTCGATGGCATGATGATGTCGACTGCTACGCCACGCATCGCCGTCACGTTGAGCGCGGAGATGATTGATTGATCCGGAATGAAGTACGGAGTCACAATCCGAACTTCGCGTTGAGCACAAGCGAGCGCACCTTGAATCGCCCAACGGAGTTTCTCGAAGTTTTTGTCCGGACCGGCCACCAGGGCACGCGCGATGACAGAACCGGCACCCTGCAGTTGCGGGAACCACGCGGGGCCGTGCAGACGCTCGCGCGTGCAGAAGAACCAATCTTCGGCGAAAGCTTCCTGGAGCTGCTCGACAATCGGCCCTTCAACGCGGAACTGAAGATCCTGCACCGCACGCTTCTTCGGACCTTCTTTGAGCACATGGCCGGCCCGTATATTCATGCCTCCCGTAAATCCGAGGCGCCCATCGACCACGAGAATCTTGCGGTGGTTCCGCAGGTTCATCGTCATTAATCGCCACGGCGCGAACGTCGGAAGAAACCGGACCGTCGGCACATTCAGGTCGCGAAGATATTTCACGATGGGCACCCAGGAGTAACGAGCGCCGGCGTCATCAACCAGCACACGAACTTTCACGCGGCGCGCCACCGCCTTCCCGAGCGCCTCGGCAAAGCGGCGACCCCAGGAGTCATTATCGAAAATGTAGGTGCAGAGCGTGATGGTTTCGCGAGCCGAGTCGATCGCCGCCAGCATTTCCGGATACGCCTCATCACCGTTGATCAAAATCTTCAGGCTGTTGCCCGGAACGAGCGGCTTCTCGACTACCTTGCCGATAAAGTCGGCCAGATTTCGCAGCGGAGCCAGCTCTGGCGAGAGTTGCGAGCCGCTGTGTTCCGGTGCGCATTCCACGGTCGGAGGCACGGGCTGGTACCAGGCGGACTTACCCCGCAACGCCCGCGCGCGCAGACGAATCCGATTTACCCCAAAACCGAGATAGGCAATCGAGCCGAGCACCGGAATCAGCCAGATGAACGCGACCCAAAGCACGGCGGAGCGTGAATCGCGCTTGTAAAGAATGACATATCCAGAGGTAACAAGGGAAACGAAGATCGTGAGAACCACTGCAATGTGCGGCCAGATATCCTGCAAAACATGCAGCGGTTCCATAACTCAGCGGACGGATCGTCCCATCACATCGCCCATCCGCGCATAAAGCTCGCGACCGAGGCGAGAGTTTTCGAGCAGATCCTCAGCGAGCTGGACGCGATGCGGTTCGAAAAAAGTAATCGTTTCTGATCCGCCAAACTTAAAGTAACCCTTTTCATCGCCTTTGTGCATAGGCGCCCCAGGAACGAAAGTGTATTCGAAACTGCCCACGCAAGTTGCGCCGATCTCAAACATCAGCACTTCGCCGAATTCCTCACTGTGAATCATCGTGTAAGCCCGTCTGTTCTCGGCGAGATAGTTTATGTTCTGGCGCAGCGCCAAAGGGCTGACTGAATAGAGAGCTCCCTCAATGAACGTGGGTTTTTCGGGAACACCAGCAACCGGAAAATGGTAGCGGTGGTAATCCACCGGGCAGAGCCGCGATAGTACAATGGACCCGCATCGATAGCGCTCCGCCAGCTCGCGATTCGCGCAGAGTTTTTCCAGAGTAAACTTCGCACCCTTAACGAAGATTCCTTCAGCCTCTTCGATATTCTGAAAGCCAAGGTGTCGGCCATCTGCGGGAAAGACGGCTGCATCGCTGTCGGGAAAAATCGGCCGGCTACTGGGTTTGAGTTTGCGATAGAAAAATTCATTGAACGTCCTATAGGCTTCGGGCGCGTCGGCAAATTCACCGGCGTTAAGGCGGTACGTTTTGATAAACGGGAGAACTTTGCGGCGGCTGGCGGGCGCATTCATGCGGCGCCCGTACCACCTCGAAAAAATCGCGCGCTTCACCAGGCCCTCGAGCGACAATTTCCCCAGTGGATTGCCGTAAGTCCAGCGAAGGAACCCTTCGCCGTAAATCTCCTCTCGCTCCACCTTGCCGGTGTACCGGTTGAAATATTCGATCGTCCTGTGCGCCATTATTCCCGGCAGGCGGGATCAGAAATTAGTTTAGCATAAAGCCGGGCGCGCGGAAACTCGGCACAAATTTCAATAATTGGGACGACATGAAGTTCGAATCCATTCGGGCGTTGAATCGGCTCTGCTGAGAAAAGGTCCTCTGAGCACTTGCTGGATTGCGAATCGCCGCCGGTTGCGCTCTATTCGGCGGGTGCGGAAATACGAGAATTTCATCGGTGGCGAATGGGTTGCAGGAGCCGGCAAGCGCTTTACCACGGTCAATCCTGCGGATACACGCGAAACAGTCGGGGAATACCCATCGAGTGGCAGCGAAGAAACGCGCAAAGCCATCGCCGCTGCGCAAGAAGCGTTTCCGGCGTGGCGCCGCACCACCGCGGTTGCCCGCGGACGCATCCTCAGCAAAGCCTCGCAAATTCTTGAAACGCGCAAAGCAGAACTCTCCGAGTTGCTCACGCGCGAGGAAGGAAAGACGCTCGTCGAAAGCCAGGGCGAAGTGCAGCGAGCCATCGATATCTTTCGCTTCTTCGGCGGACTCAGTTACACGCTCGGCGGCCAAACCATTCCTCACGACCTTCCAGGCAATCTCCTTTACACCGTCAAAGAGCCGCTGGGCGTTGTCGGCCTGATCACCCCATGGAATTTTCCCGTCGCCATTCCGGCCTGGAAACTCGGGCCCGCACTCGTTTCCGGGAATACGATTGTGATCAAACCAGCTTCGCAAGCCCCTGCTCTCACGCTTGAATTGGCTAAAGCTCTTCACGAAGCGGGGCTGCCCAAAGGTGTTCTCAACGTCGTAATCGGTGATGGACGAGCCGTCGGCGGAGAAATGGCCCAAAATCCCGGAGTTGTTGCTCTCTCCTTTACTGGTTCGCACAAAGTTGGCAGCCAAATTTATCAGCAACTCGCACCGCGAATGGCGCGCGCTCAGATGGAAATGGGGAGCAAAAATCCCACTATCGTTCTGGCCGATGCGGACCTCGATCTCGCCGCCACGCTCGTGATCAAGGCCGGCTTCGGCCTGACCGGCCAGGCCTGCACCGCGACCAGCCGGGTCATCGTCGAAAAGAGCGTCGCCTCCGCGCTCACCGAAAAAATCGCCGCAAAGGCCAGGGCTCTTAAAGTTGGCAACGGGCTTACCCAGGGGGTCGAGATGGGGCCGGCCGTCAACCAACAGGAACTCGATGGCAACTTCGAGTTCATCGATGGCGCTTTGAAAGAGGGCGCGGAACTCGTCTGCGGCGGCCAGCGCTTGAAAGACGGTGACCTCGCGCACGGCTACTTCATGCAGCCTACGCTGCTTACCAACGTCACTGCGGGAATGCGTATTGCTCGCGAGGAAGTCTTCGGGCCTGTGGTGGCTGTCATGCCAGTGAACGATTTTGATGAAGCTCTCACCATCGCGAATAGTGTCGAATTCGGCCTCTCTGCCTCCATCGTCACGCGCGACATCAAGAAAGCTATGCTCTATACCGAACGCATCGAAGCCGGCGTCGTAAAAGTAAATCAAATCTCCACCGGCCTCGCCTTGCAGGCTCCGTTCGGTGGAATGAAAAAGTCCAGCAGCGATTCCTTCAAAGAACAAGGGGCTGGCGCTGTGGATTTCTACAGTCGGACCAAAACCGTCTATCTGGACTATTCCGCTTAACAGCCCCTCGTTTGCCCCAGAAACCCCCAGAAACCCAGGCAAGGACGACTGTTGTTTATTCTCCAGCTATCCCTATCATAGGGTATGAGATTTCTCCTTGGTTTAGTTCTTCTGGCCGCCCTGGCGGTCGGAGGCTGGTGGTATTTCAACGGAAGCGGGAACCAGGATAAAATTCGCGAGGCGAAGGAGAGCCTATCGAAAAGCGCGAGTGAAGCGCACCAGGCAGTCCGAGACAAGCTTCATGACTTGAACTTTAGTTCGGACGACCTGAAAGAAGAACTCGGGCGCACCGGCCAGGTCGTTCGGGAAAAAGCCCGTCAACTCGGGGCGAAGGCAGCCGACGCGACCGCGGACGCACGCGTCACGGCAACAATCAAAGGCAAATTAGTCGCGGATTCGGGTCTATCCGGATTAAGCATTTCAGTCAGCACAACGGATGGCGTTGTGACCCTGTCCGGACGGGTGCGGAATCACGATGAAGTGAAGAAAGCGATGGATTTGGCGCTGGGGACGGACGGGTGCGACAAAGTCATTTCAACGCTGCAGGTGAAGGAATGATCCCCGTTTCGACTGCTTCAAAGTTCTACTTGCGTTTTCGCGGTCCTGCGGAATGATTTCCGGCTTTACGTATGAGTTCCGAAACGAAGCCGCCCCAGGATATTGGCGCACAGCGGGAAGCCGACATTTACGATTTCCTGGCGTGGCTTGAAGTGAACAAGAAGAAAGTGGCCGTCGTCGCCGGCGTGCTGGTGGTGATTGGCTTTGCTGTTTCCACCATTCGTTATTTCAAGCAGCAGAAGGAGGAAGCGGCCAGCGGCGCTCTGCTCGCCCTTAAGCCACTCCTGACCCCCACCACCAACGTTCCTCCACCGCAAGCTTCTGCCCTGCTGAAAGTTGCCCAGGAATACTCTGGCACCAGCGCCGCTGAGCGTGCACGCATTCTGGCTGCCACCGCTTATTTTACAGAGGGCCGTTACGCTGATGCGGAGAAGGAATTCAGTCAGTTCGTCAAAGATCATGCTGAAAGCCCATGGGTCGCCGAGGCCGCGTACGGCGTAGCCAGCTCGCAGGAAGCGCAAAATAAAATCAACGAAGCGCAGGCATCCTACCAAAATGTCGCCACCGCCTACTCCAATTCTTCGTTGGCCGACGACGCTAAAATCGCTCTTGCCCGAATTTACGAAGCGCAGAAAAAGCCAGACCAGGCACTGCGTATCTACAACGAGCTCCTCGCACCCAAACCGGGTGCCCAACCGGGCGAGACACGCAACACCGCTGCCTTTCAGAAGAAGGAAGCCTTGCTCCGACTCCATCCCGAACTGAGCACCAACAGTACCGCGCGTCCTCTCCCGGCGCTTGCGCCAACGGCGAGCACCTCCAATGCTCCAGCGGCTTCGGCGACGAATTCAGCGGTTGCCAAATAGCTCAGGAGCTCTCGCTCGTCCGCGCTCGTCCGAAATTAAACGGCGTGACGATGCGGATCAGTAATCTATCTGCTGCGTAACCCGCACGCCGGGAATCCGCCAGAAGTCCGCATCGTACGTCAGCACGACCGCATTGATGCGCATGGCGCAACACGCGATTACGGCATCCGTCAATGACACGGTGACGCCTTCGCGATCGAGGGTCCAGAGAAGATGTTCAACCTGCGCCCAGAGCCGGTTGTCCGTCGGGACGTTAATCATCACGTCCCAAATTTGCTGGAAGCGTTTTAGGGTGTTTTCGTGTTTAAGCGCACGTCCGACTTCGCAGCGAACCACACCGCAAACCGCCAAATCACGAGCAGCGCCAGCCAGTGCCAATGCCTTCAACGGGTCCTGCTTTTGGCGCATGGTGGCGATGTAAAAGCTGCTATCAGCGAGAACGGGGCTTACGGCCATAATTTACAGGCATTTCACGGCGGCGCATTTCAACCAAATCGTAGGCGGGATCGATTTCCTCCTTCAACTCGTCGGGCCCCAAGCCCAATCCTTCGCTGGCCAACTTGATTAAGGTGGCTCTTCTATCGACTTCCCTTAAGGCCAAGTCGACAGCCATCGTCTTGCTGGCCGCTCCGGTTACCGCCATCACTCTGTCCAACAAAGCGTCATCAATGTGTAACGTCATCTTCATGCCATCTAAAGTATGGCAACGATACCATACTCGTCAAACCTTTTTCTCCAATTCTCTGCAATCCTTCGACAACCCAGTTTGACGATGGCATTATCTATTCGTGAACAAGCTGGAAAAACTTCGTGACCTGTTGCGCTCTTATGAGTCGTGCCTGGTGGCCTACTCGGGTGGCGTCGACTCCGTTTTTCTCGCTTACGTCGCCTACCAGGTGCTCGGCTCGAAAGCCCTTGCCGCCATTGCCGATTCAGCGAGCCTTCCCCGGCGCGAATTGCAGGAAGCGTTGGAGATTGCCGAACGATTTCAATTCCCGGTGCGCGTGGTGCAGACGAAGGAATTCGAGAATGCCTCCTATCTCGCGAATCCGACGAACCGCTGCTACTTCTGCAAGCACGAGCTCTTTACCGAACTCGCCCCTCTCGCGCGGACGGAACGATTCGCCGTGATTGCCTACGGCGAAAACGCGAGCGACGTAGGTGATTTCCGTCCCGGGGCCACGGCTGCCGCCGAATTCCAGGTGCGAGCGCCTTTGAAAGAGGCTAGTTTGACCAAGGCGGAGATTCGCGAGTTCTCCGCCCAATTCGGTCTTCCTACCGCGGATAAACCGCAGATGGCCTGCCTTAGTTCACGAATCCCTTACGGCGAAAACGTTACGCCGGAGAAACTCCGCATGATCGAGCACGCTGAAGGGGTTCTGCGCGATCGCGGCTTTTACGACGTTCGAGTGCGCCACCACGAACTGAAGGCGGGACACCTCGCGCGGATCGAAGTAGGCCAATCGGAACTGCAACGCCTCTTTCAGAACGGCGCATTTCTGGAAATCGCGACTGAGATCAAGAAGGCCGGCTATCAGCACGTGACAGTGGATATGGAAGGCTATCGGCGCGGCAGTCTCAACTTTGTGCCGCTTCCCGCGCTCAAACCGTCCCGGTAATTTTTCTCTGGCTCAGTCGAGGCCTTTGGTTACGATTTATCCATGCCCTCATTGAGTCGTAGAACTTTCATCAAACGGACCGGCCTTGCCCTGGGATCGACCTTTTATTTCTCCCGCGCCGGTTTCGGTCAGTCGCCTAACGACAAACTGAACATCGGCTTTATCGGCACGGCGAACCAGGCGCGCTTCAGCCTCAACAACCTCAATCACCAGAACATCGTCGCGCTCTGCGACATCGACGATAACCTGCTCGCCAAAGCCTCTCACGATTTCCCTGCCGCGAAGACCTACAACGATTTCCGGAAACTGATCGACCAAAAAGACATCGACGCCATCGTCGTTGCCACGCCGGACCACACCCATGCCGTTGCCACGATGGCTGCGCTCCAAACCGGTCGCCACGTTTATTGTGAAAAACCACTCACGCACACGGTTTCGGAATGCCGCGCGATTCAACTCGCCGCCGCGAAAGCGAAGAAAGCGACCCAGATCGGCACCCAAATTCACGCGGGTGATAACTACCGGCGCGTTGTCGAACTCGTGCAAACCGGAGCGGTTGGTCCCGTCAAAGAAGTGCACGTGTGGGTGCCAACAATCTACGGCGGAAGAACTCGTCCCACCGATACCCCACCTGTTCCCCCGAACCTGCACTACGATCTCTGGCTCGGCCCGGTCGAATATCGTCCGTATCACCCGGATTACCTTCCATTCGTCTGGCGTAACTGGTGGGCCTTTGGCGGGGGAACCATGGCCGACTTCGGCTGTCACTACATGGACCTGCCCCATTGGGCTCTGGGTCTCAGCGCGCCGATTTCCGTCGAAGCCGAGGGCCCCGAGCGCGACCCGGAATGCCCGCCGGTCTGGATGATCGTCCGTTACGTCTACGCCAACCCAAAAGGCGGCGCGCCACTCAAGCTCACCTGGTATCAAGGCGGCAAGCAGCCTGACTTCCTCTCACCTGAGATCGCGCAAAAGTGGAAATCCGGCGTCCTGTTCATCGGCGAAAAGGGAGAGGTTCTTTCGGATTACAACAAACACATTCTCCTGCCGCAGGACAAATTCGTAGACTTCAAACGGCCTGATCCCTTCATCCCGAAATCCATCGGCCATCACAAGGAGTGGATTCACGCCTGCAAAACCGGTGCGCCCACCACCTGCAATTTCGCCTATTCGGGCACGCTGACTGAGGCAGCTCTCCTCGGAAATGTCGCCTTCCGCACGGGCAAGCGTCTGGAGTGGGACAGCAAACAACTCCGCGCCACGAACACGCGCGACGCAGACGAGTTCATCCAGCACCACTATCGCCAGGGATGGAAGCTCGGTTAAAAGTTAGACGAGCCCTTCAAGAATCAGCGGCAGGCGTTCGAGGGTGCGCTTCAGGGTCGCTTGCGCGATGAGCTGATCATTATGGGAGATGTTCGGGTGGAGAATTCGCCAGGCTTGCGTCTGCAACCAGCTTTCGTCGTCGACTGGCGTTTCGTTGCCGCTGTTGCCGATGCGCGCATAACGGGCAAGCATATCCGCAATGTGAACGGCGGCGACGAGTTCGCGGTTTTTAGTGCCCAACTCGGGATGATGATGGTGCCGGACCACGTCGATGAGCAGCTCAGGAAGCTGGTGTTGGGAAAGGTAAATGGCACCAAGCTCGGTATGGTCCACACCGAGAATGCGTTTCTCGCGCGCGAGGAGGTCTTCGGTGGGGTCCTCCGGGTCTTCCATGTAGATCGCAGTGAAATGTTTCGGGAAGGCGGAACCCATCACGATGCGGCCCACATCATGGACCAGTCCGGCGACGTAGTCAGACTCATCTTCCAGGCGCATGAGTGAGCTGGTGATTTCACGCGTTAGAATGGCGACCGCGATGCAGTGTTGCCAGAATTCACGCCACGGAAAGGCGGTATTCCCGGCGAGTTTCTGAAAATCTTCGATGACCGGGGTGACGACGGCCAGTTGGCGAATCTGGCGGACGCCTAAATAGAACACAGCTTCTTCAATGCTGTTGACGGGACTTTGCAAACCGTAATAGACCGAGTTCACCAGGCGCAGCAGACGCGCGGTCAAGCTCGGGTCGCGCCGGATCACTTCCGAAATCTGGGTGGCAAAGCGGTTATCGGCATGGAGCAGTTCTTTAAGGGCGGTTTCAATGCTGCGGAGAGAGGGCAAGCGCGGGCAACCTTTGACGCGGTGCAGGATTTCCGCGCGATCACAGGGGGGCGGGGCAGGTAATTCAGCCAAAACGTTCATCTCGGTAAGAATTATCGGCAATGCGAACGGAAAAGTTTAAAGTTTATG
This sequence comes from Limisphaerales bacterium, assembly GCA_044226545.1. Lineage (GTDB taxonomy): Bacteria > Verrucomicrobiota > Verrucomicrobiia > Limisphaerales > SXQI01 > DASVNK01. The sequence goes on along the minus strand of JBGAGW010000011.1, from coordinate 195,806 downwards.
GTCAGTTTCACCGATGCGAATGTTAATGTTCCGGAGCAGGATGCACCGGAGAAAAACTCAGGCACGGATGCAAATAAGTTCATGGCAGCGGTGTGGTGCAGCGCTTTTAAGCGCCGTAATGATTTATGCAGGCTCGTCTCCAGCGGGTGTGGGCTATCTTCCGCGCATGGGCCCGACCCCGCTGCGCTTTCGCTCGGCGTTCGAGGCGGATCCAGGGAAGGTCTTGCCGCCCCTGGACATTCCCGACGACACCGCTACGACGAACGCCATTGTCCCATTCCCTCCGTTCAACGAGGAGCCAGCGCCAGCACCACAGGTTGCCTATGAGCCTCCTTCTCAAATCGATTTGCAACTGCCTCCCCCACCCTTGCCTGCGCCGCAAATGGGTTACGCCACGAACGCTCCGCCCAGTGTTCAGGGCGTTCTTGTGCCTCAAATGCTGCTGCAATACTTTGGACACTCGACCAATCAATCCAGCGCGGTCATCGTGGCGCCACCTGTCGAATTTTATCCTCCGCCTCCGCCACTCAGCCGCAGTTCAGCCGTTTATATTTCGCGCTAGGCTCGGGATCCTGTTCGTGGCGCTGACGGTGCTGATGCCGTTCAGCTTTTCTGCGGATGAACCCGAAGCCGAAGGCGCTCCCTCGGCTCACGAACATGCGAGCGGGAACAAGGAGGCAGCCGCACTACCTCAGAAGGCATCGGACGACGCCGTTGAGGTGATCGAGTCCTCCACGCGAAGCAATAAGGTTTCGAATCTCAGCAAGGCCTCGCCCAACCTGAAATTCCAAACCGCGCTGGAAAGCGCGCGCAGCCTCCGCCAATCCAAAGAACTGAAACGCGCCGAAAGCGCTTACATCCAGTTACTCGAAGGCCGTGCGCCGGATGAGATCAAACGCGCCGCCCTGCTTGATCTCGGGATGGTCATGCAGGAACAGAAGGAGTTTACCAAAGCCCAGCAGCTCTATTCCGAATTCGCACGCCGTTACGAGAAAGACCCCGCTGTGCCGGAAGTGCTCTTGCGGCAAGGTTATCTCTATCGACAAATGGGCGTGCCGGTCCTCGCTTTATCCAAATTCTACGCGGTCATATCCACCTGTCTGAATCTCAAGCTGGAGGAACTCGAATATTACCAAAAGCTCGTGCTGCGCGCGCAAGCGGAGATTGCTGAAACCTATTTCGTCGAAGGCAAATACAACGAAGCGACCGATTACCTGACGCGCCTGCTACGCCTCGAAAACGAAAGTCTCGAACGCTCCGAGGTCCTCTACAAATTGATCCGCTGTTACAACGCGACTGGGAAATACGGCGAAGCGGTCGCGAACGCGCGCCTGTTCCTCGAAAAATATTCTGAACATTCGGATGCGCCGGAGACACGATTCCTTCTCGCCAGTTCCCTGAAAAAGCTCGGGCGCAACGAAGAGGCTCTCCAGGAAATCGATGTCCTCCTGAAAACCCAACATGAGAGTTCCAAACTGGATCCGAAACAGTGGCTCTACTGGCAGCAACGCGCCGGGAACGAAATTGCCAACCAACTTTACCAGGAAGGCGACTTCGTCGACGCCCTGCAAGTCTATCAACTCCTGGCCGACCTGAACAAAGCCCCCGAATGGCAAATCCCAGTTTGGTATCAGATCGGGCTGGTCTACGAAAACTTGAAACAGCCGGCCAAAGCCAGCGAGATGTATGAAAAACTCATCGCTCGCGAGATCGAAGCTTTCGCCAAAGGCCCGCATGCCGCCTCCAAGCAAGTCGCCGAAATGGCTGCGTGGCGCAAACAGTGCCTGAACTGGGAAAACGTCGCCCAGTCTGCCAACGCGCAGTTGCAGAAACCCGAAGAGAAACGAGACTCACTCTAGATATGCAACCCCCAGCCAAAGGTTCAATCGCCGATGCGGTTCGCACCGGGTCGGACTTTACTGCACGTCTGCGCGAGCACCGCTATGTCTGCTCCGAACTGCTCAAGCTCGTCGAAAAAGAAAACAATCTTCTCCGGTCCAAGCAGGCCGCCCAGGCCTTCGCACTTCGTTCCACTCGCAAAAACTTGCTTGCAGATTTGACCGATTCCCTCGATAAGGTTCGCGAACTTCGGGTAGCCTGGCTCAAGCTCCCTCCTGGGCAAAAGCAAGGTCATCCGGAAATCGCTGAACTGCTACGGGAAAACCAGAATCTAATTATGAAAATTCTGGTGCTGGATCGTGAGAATGAGCAGACGCTATTGCGCCAGGGGTTTAACCCCCGGCGGCCTTCCGCGGCAACGCCACGGCCCGCCGCGACAAAGGCCCGGGTGGCACCCGCAGTCGAACGGCCTCAGGCCAGGACTGCCCCGCAGCGTCCGCACTTTGTAACGAGTATGTACCAGCGCAACGCGGCTTTATGAGCGAAAATCGCGCATGCCTATCGAGAAGATTATAGTCCTGGAGGACGACCTGATCGTCCGCAAGAATCTCGAACAACAACTTCGACAACGTCGTTACGACGTGGCTTCCGCTCAAACCATCGCGGATGCGCAGGAACTCCTCGGCAAAGATAATTTCGACCTCGTCTTTCTCGACATCCGCCTGCCTGATGGCGAAGGCACCGAACTTCTTAAAGAAATCCAGATGCGTGCTTCCAGACCGTTGGTGGTCATGGTCACGGGCTATGGGTCGGTCGAAAGTGCTGTCAATTGCATGCGCGACGGCGCATTCGATTACATCATCAAGCCATTCTCCTCTGACACCATTGATGTCACTCTTAAGAAAGCCGAAGAATTCACACGGCTGGTTCGCGTCAACCAACTTCTCAGTCAGGGCGATGACAACGGTTACGAGCTTCTGGGGCGCAGTCCGGCCATGGAAAACCTCCGGGCGCTCATCCGCAAGGTCGCGCGCACTCAGGCAACGGTTCTCATTCAAGGCGAAAGCGGCACCGGCAAAGAACTGGTGGCCCGCGCCATTTTTGCCGAAAGCCCTCGCGCCAGCGCTCCGTTCATTCGCGTCAATTGCGCTGCGGTTCCCGAGAATCTCATCGAGAGCGAGTTTTTCGGCCACGAGAAAGGTGCCTTCACCGGCGCCTTAAACAAACGCGAAGGCCGCTTCGAACTCGCCCATGGCGGCACCATCCTTCTTGACGAAGTCAGCGAAGTCTCTCCCCAGGTGCAGGCGAAGCTGCTCCGCGTGCTCCAGGAACGCGAACTCGAAAGAGTCGGTGGCAACCGCACCATCAAAGTGGACGTCCGCGTCATCGCCACGACCAACCGCAATCTCGAACAAAGCGTCGAGAAAAAGGAATTTCGCCAGGACCTTTTCTTCCGCCTGAACGTCGTTCCCATCCTCGTTCCGCCTCTTCGTGAACGCATGGAAGATGTCACCTTTTTGGCTGACCAGTTCATGTACCGCATGGCGCGCAAACATGGCGTTCGTGTCAGTGGTATCTCGGCTGCCTGTCAGGCTGCGCTCCTTGCGCATTCCTGGCCCGGCAACGTCCGCGAACTCCAAAACGTGATTGAACGCGCTGTTATCCTCTGCTCCGACGGACAGGAACTGCAACCCGAACACCTCGGCTTCGCTCCCATCACCATCGCACCTTCCGTTTCAGCTGCTCCTCCACCGATCATCACTCCACCCAACATTACCCCTTTTACCCCTCCCATCCCGCCGCTGAGCAACGAACAGATCCATTCGCTCCACGATATCGAGAAACAACATATCCTCCGGACGCTTGAAGCATGCGGTGGCAATCGCACACAGGCCGCCAAGCATTTGGACATCAGCATTCGCACCCTCCGCAACAAACTCCACGAATACGGCTATAATGCCGGTCGCGACGAGGCGCCTGCCGAAGCCTCCGCATAGGCCTCATTCGTCTTATTCCATTGCGCGTCGAATGCCGCGGTATGCATTTTCGCTCAGGTCTGCGTGGATCCTGCCGATAACGTAAGTAATTGTCCGCGAAGGACGAACGACCTCAAAAAAACTCGACCTTTGACTTTACGAAAACTTTTTGAAACGTTCTGCCTCTTGAAATTTGAACGGGCAAACCAGAAGTTAGTGTTGCGAAACTCACTAATTACGAATGGGTAAAGCACTGGTCATTGCGGAAAAGCCATCGGTCGCCTCGGACATTGCCAAGGCGCTCGGCGGCTTTAAGAAGCATGAGGACTTTTACGAAAACGACAATTTCGTGGTTTCCTCTGCGGTCGGTCATTTGCTCGAATTGACTGCGCCCGAGCAGTTCGAAGTGAAACGCGGAAAGTGGACCTTTGCCGCTTTGCCGGTCATCCCGCCCCATTTCGACCTTCGCCCCATCGAGAAAAGCGAACCTCGCCTGAAAGTGTTGATCCGTCTGCTGAAGCGCAAGGATATCGACAGCCTGATTAACGCATGCGACGCGGGACGCGAAGGGGAACTTATTTTTCGCTATATTGTCGCGTACACCGGGACGGATAAGCCCATTCAGCGATTGTGGCTGCAGTCGATGACGCCGCAGGCCATTCGCGATGGCTTTCAACATCTACGCGGCGATGCCGAGATGCGTCCGTTGGCCGATGCGGCGGTCTGCCGTTCTGAGTCGGATTGGCTGGTCGGTATTAACGGGACGCGAGCAATGACCGCGTTCAATTCGAAGTCGGGAGGCTTTCACAAGACGACCGTTGGACGGGTCCAAACGCCGACGCTGGCCATCATGGTTGAGCGTGAAGAACGAATTCGGAAGTTCGTCCCGCGCGATTACTGGGAAGTGCACGGGACGTTCGCCGCCGAAGCTGGCGAATACGCCGGCCGCTGGTTCGACGAGAATTTTGCTAAAGTGAAGGACGGCGACACAGATCTTAAGGCCGAACGGCTCTGGGATTTGCCGAAAGCCGAAGCGATACGTGAAAAGTGTCTTGGCAAACCGGGCATCGTCACCGAAGAAAGCAAACCGAGCTCCCAGCTTTCGCCGCTGCTATTCGACCTGACCAGTTTGCAACGAGAAGGAAATAGCCGCTTTGGTCTACCCGCGCGCCGGACACTGCAAATTGCCCAAGCGCTTTACGAAAAGCACAAAGTCCTCACTTATCCCCGAACCGATTCACGTGCGCTACCGGAGGATTATATCGACACGGTGAAGAAAACGCTCGAGATGCTCGAGCAGACGCAGTTCGCGAATCACGCGCAGGAAGTCTTGAACAAAGGGTGGGTGCGGCCGAACAAGCGCATTTTCAACAACGCCAAAATTTCAGACCACTTTGCCATCATCCCCACCACGCTCGCGCCGAAGCATCTGGATGACGACGAGTTAAAGATATATGACATGGTGACGCGCCGCTTTCTCGCAGTGTTCTTTCCGGCGGCGGAGTTCCTGATCACCACACGCATCACGCGGGTCGAGAACGAACCGTTCAAGAGCGAAGGCAAGGTGCTGACGACTCCGGGCTGGCTCGCGGTTTACGGTCGCGAAGCACAGTTGGATGATTCCGCACCACGACTCGTGCCGGTGAAACAAAACGAACAGGTCAAAACGACGAACGTGGAGGTTCAGGCGCTGCAGACCCGTCCACCCGCGCGTTACAGCGAAGCAACGCTCCTCAGTGCGATGGAAGGCGCCGGCAAACTGGTCGAGGATGAAGAACTGCGTGAAGCCATGAGCGCGAAAGGGCTCGGCACACCTGCCACCCGCGCGTCCATTATCGAAGGCTTGATCTACGAAGGTTACATCGGCCGTCAGGGCCGCGACCTGCACGCCACAGCCAAAGGCATTTCGCTCATTACCCTTCTCCGCGGCTTGAGCATTCCTGAACTTTGCTCCCCTGAACTGACCGGCGATTGGGAGTTCAAGTTGAAGCAAATGGAGCGCGGCGAACTGCAACGCCCCGAGTTCATGAAAGAAATCGCGGCGATGACCCGCGAGATCGTCAAAAAAACCAAGCAATACGAGAGCGACACGGTACCGGGCGATTACGGTGTCTTGAAGTCGCCCTGTCCGAAATGCGGCGGCCAGGTCAAGGAGACCTACAAGACCTATCAATGCAGCACTTGTGATTTTTCCATGTGGAAAATCATCGCGGGCCGCCAGCTTGAACTCGAAGAAGCCGACACACTCCTGCTCGACAAAAAGGTCGGCCCTTTACAGGGCTTCAAGAGCAAGATGGGCCGTCCCTTCGCGGCGATTTTGAAGCTGGGCGCCGAATTCAAACCGGAATTCGATTTCGGTCCCGGAGCAGGCGAAAACGGTCAGGCGCAAGAAGTGGATTTCACCGGTTTGGAGCCCATCGGCAAATGTCCAAAGTGCGGCTCAAACGTCTACGACACCGGCATGGCTTACATCTGCCAAAAAGCCACCGGTCCAAATAAGACGTGCGATTTCCGCTCGGGCAAAGTGATTCTGCAGCGCGAAATTCCGAAGGAGCAGATGGTTAAATTGCTCACCGCCGGCAAAACGGATTTGCTCCCTAAATTTATCTCGAAAAAAGGTCGGCCATTCGCAGCGTATCTCGTCCTGGGTAAGGACGGCAAAGTCAGCTTTGAATTCGAAGCGCGTAAACCCAAGGCTGCTGGCGCAAAGAAAGGTGCGAAAGGCTCGCCGGAGAAACCGGTCGAACCTCCCGCTGAGCCAGCCACGACCGCCTAAGCGGACCGCGGTCGGTCCCCGACCGCAGCGCGTTAATGCGCCGAGATCGCTACGACCGGGGACCGGTCGCGCTCCGACGAAGGTAAAAACAAAGGCGGCCCCAGCCTGGAGCCGCCTTGGCTTTTTTGGTTCAGGACGGAAATCTTTAGCGAGTAATCACACCGCACGCGAGCCGTGCGCCCGCGTTGCCTGCGGGCTGACTCTTCAGGTCATCCGGTTTTTCATGCACGATCACCGCGCGACCGACAATCGAGTTAGTCCCTTTAAACGTGAGCCAGTTAAACACGCGCTCATATCGAGCGATACCTTGTGCGTTGGCTTCCAGGTTGCCGAAATCTCCCGAGTGATGCTGTGGATCGGTGGGCGAGCCATGCGGCATAGCCATCGGATTGAAGTGTGGCCCCGCTGATGAGAAATCCGCCGCGGAACAATCCCCCTTTTCGTGAATATGGAATCCGTGCAGGCCTGGTGTGAGCCCTTCGATACTGGCCGTCACGCGCACACCTTCAGTTTCTTCTCTAAACGTCACTGTCCCGCGCACCTGCCCATTACCCGACGGACTCAGAACCGCGACAGCGCTGTCTCGTGTCTTGCTGGTTTGCCCCGAACCCGATTGATCTCCACTCTTGGACTTGGTCGCGCATCCAGCCAAGGCCAGAGCGCTCAGTGCCGTGAGCGAGAGAATTTGCATTCGTTTCATTCTTTGCTCCTTGATTTGAATGCGTTTTAGCGGATTGCCTGTTTGAGTGCAAGCACCTGCGTCCGATGAAACGAAATAACTCAGCAACGAGATGCGCTTCTAACCGTCGAGACCCAGTTTCTTACGTCCTTCAGCCGAAATCATGCTTTGATGCCACGGCGGATCCCAAACCAGTTCTACATTTGCCTCCTCTACTTCATCCAGGGCGAGCAGCTTTGATTGCACGTCCGCTGCAATCTGCCCGCCCATGTGACAACCAGGCGCGGTGAGGGTCATTTTCACATCGACGATCGGGCCGTTGATAATCACGTCATAAATGAGACCGAGATCGACGATATTCAGCGGGATTTCCGGATCGTAGCAGTTGCGTAACTGATCCCATATTTGTTGCTCGCTCAACCCTGTGGGGGCCGGCTGCGCGGTTGTTTGGCTTTCGCTCATACCGCACCGTATCTCAGGGCAGTTTCTCGCGCAATGCCTCGGCAATCTGAATGAACGCCTGACCGGGAGGACTGTTCGGATTGGAAATTGTCACCGGCACGCCGCGGTCTCCGCCTTCGCGGATTTCAGTGAAAAGCGGAATCTCACCAAGAAAGCGAACGTCTTGGCGCGCGGCCTCGGCGCGCCCGCCGCCATGCCCGAAGATTTCAATTCGCTGGCCGTCGGGAGCAGTGAAGTAACTCATGTTCTCCACAATTCCGAGAATCGGCACATTCACTTTGTGGAACATTCCAATCCCTTTGCGGACGACGCCGAGCGATGCTTCCTGCGGCGTCGTCACAATCACTCCGCCGTCGAGAGGAACGGTTTGGCAAAGCGAGAGTTGGGCGTCGCCGGTGCCAGGAGGAAGATCGACCAGCAGATAATCGAGATCACCCCACGCGACAGTTGTGATGAACTGCTGAATGGTCTTCATGATCATCGGCCCCCGCCAGATGACCGGATTGTCACCCTCGATCAGAAAGCCCATGCTCATGAGCTTCACGCCGTAGTTCTCGGGCGGGACAAGCTTTTCATCTTCGCTGATCGTGGGCTTTTCATTCACGCCCATCATCAGCGGAATGCTCGGTCCGTAGATATCGCAGTCGAGCAACCCCACTCTTTGCCCCAAATGCCTGAGTGCACAGGAGAGATTCACCGAAACGGTCGATTTGCCAACGCCTCCCTTGCCGCTGGCCACAGCGACGACATGACGTACGCCCGGCATTTTCGCCTGGCCGGCCCACGGGCTTTGCGCGGGTTGGCCTTGCGCCGCGGCGCTTGTCTTCACCTCCACGAAGACATGACTCACGCCCGGCAGGGATCGGAGGACGCGTTCCGAGTCAGTTTTGATCTGCTGCGCTGCTTCGCGGTTGGGCGATTTCAAATCCATGTGCACACTCACCGCTCCGCCATTGACAGAGATCTGCTTGATCAACCCAAATGAAATAATGTCCCGTGAAAAACCGGGATATTTCACCGCGTGCAACGCCTGTTTTACTTGTTCTTCTGTAATCATTTTAAACCGCAGACCGCGTTTCGCGTGGAAGCGCCGATCCGATCAAACCTTTCTGGAAATCCTCCCATTCTGGAGACATCTCCCGGAGCGCAGTGACCGCTTTGGCGAACGTCTCGACGAAGTAATCCAACTCCGCTTCGGTGTTATCCTTGCCGAAGCTGAGGATGACATTGCCTCGGGCGAGGCTTTCCGGCAACCCGATTGCGGCGAGCACCGGTGGCACACGCTCGCTCCTGGCCACACAGGCAGAACCCGTCGCCACCGCAATTCCCTTCACATCCAGCATCAGTCCGAGCGCCTCGCCTTCGGCAAACTCGACGCTAAGGTTAAGATTCGCCGGGTGCCGGTCGGTCCCCGGCTCAGCCCCGTTGAGTTTCAAATGAGAAATTCGGCGACGGAGGCGGGGGAGGAGTTCAGTTTGCAAATGCCTCGTGTGCGTCTCGCGTGATGAGTATTCTCGCTGGGCGATTTCTGCGGCAACGCCGCCTCCTATAATGGCAGGGACGTTTTCCGTCCCGGCGCGTCGTCCGCCTTCTTGTTGACCACCATGAACCAGCGATTGCAAGCGTGCGCGGCGATGCCGGTAAAGGACTCCTACTCCTTTGGGACCGTAAAATCGATGCGGTGAAATCGCGAGCAGATCCGCTCGCAAATCTTCAACGTTCAAGGGAATCCAGCCGGCGCTGGCGATGGCGTCGACAAACAAGGGAATTCCGCGCTCGCCCGTGAACTCTCCGATCGCCCGAACCTGTTGAATTGTGCCGATATCGTGATTCGCATGGTGAACGCAAACCAGAATTGTGTCCTCGCGTATCGCAGCTTTCACTGCTTCTGGAAGAATTCGACCCTCAGAATCAACCGGCACAATCGAACTACTGAAGCCTCGCTCGCACAACCATTTCACCGACTGCACGACGGCCGGATGTTCGATGGCGCTGAGAACTATGTGGCGGCCGCGGCGTTCGTTGGCCCAAGCGGTACCCTTAGTCGCGAGGTTGACCGCTTCCGTGCCGTTGCTCGTAAAAATGATTTCCTCGGGCGATGTTGCACCGAGAAAAGCCGCAATCTGTTCACGAGATTTAACGAGGCCATCGCGGGCGACGAATCCCTCCTGGTGCAGCGACGAGGCATTCCCAAAGGCCTCCCGCAGGAACGGCTCGATGGCCGCGCGCACTTCGGGAAGAATCGGCGTCGCCGCCTGATGATCCAGGTAAACCCGCACGCGGCGAAGGTATGCCAAGCTCCCGCAAAGCGGAAGGCACCGATTACAAAGCGCCGGCGGAATTAGAATTGCATTCAAGCGGAAACGGTCGAACTTCAGACAACGATGAATGAGGTTCCTGCAGTTGCAGCGCTTGCTGAACGGGCTCAACGCATTGAGGCGCCCATCGATCGTCGTCTTGCGCGCATGCGGTTTCTGAGCCGCTTGTTGGACAATGCGATCTCGCTTCCGGGTGGTTACCGCATTGGTCTTGATCCGCTTATGGGCCTGTTGCCTGTGGCCGGGGACTTCCTGGCAGGGACGCTTTCGCTCTGGCTGATCTATGACGCCGCGCGGTTGGGTGTATCGAAACGCACGCTCGGGCGGATGGGGCTGAACGTGCTGCTCGACAGCACAGTTGGCTCAGTGCCCGTCGTGGGCGACGTGATGGATGCACTGTGGAAATCGAATGCGCGCAATATGCGCCTGGTCGAATCAGAATATAAGCCCGGCCAGAAAGGACGATCTTTCGCACAGATTGGCCTTACCTTCCTGCTGATAATTGTATCGATCTACGGTGCTTTACTGGCGGCCGCTTATTTCGTTGTGAAGATGCTGATGTCTTTTTTCGGCGGGCTATTCGGCTAAAAGACCTGCGGCGACAAAATCGGAACCGAGATCGATGAAGAGTTGTTGCACGATTCTGGCCTGAGCGACTTCATCCGGCTTCCGCTGCCAAACTCCTTTTTTCGTCTTGAACTTCCAGCGCGGCCGAACCGCATCTTGCGGCGTGGTGGCGATTTCGACGAGACGACCGAGGCCTCTGGTATCCGGTTCAAGCGCTCCAAAACTCTTTAGCTGGCTCAGAGAGATGGGTTCCCGTTGGGCGCGAAACATTCCCGGCAAACGCATGTTGCCGGGAGTTGTGAAGGCGGCAAGTTGAGTGCGCATTTTAGGATTCTCAATCAATTGCTGAAATTCGGCGCTACTGGACTCGGACGAGACCCGTGGCCTCTCGATCGGCTTCGCCTCCGGAAACGCAGGCGCAGTATTCGGGGGCGTTTTCGGATTTACCGCGACGGGCGCCGTCTCCTGAACGGGCGGTCTCTCCTTTGTTGCGACGAGAATCGCGTCAGCTTTCTTCTGGGTCTCGGCCAAAATGCGGTCCGCCCGATCCTGCGTCTCGTCAAGAATTCGCGCGGCCTCGGCTTTGGTTTCGGCCAAAATCCGTTCCGCTTCCGCTTTCATTTCCACAAGGATTCTCGAAGACTCAACGGTATCGGGAGCTCTTTCCGGTTGCGGTGATGGGGCCGGTATGGCTGCTGTAGGCAGCTCAGTTTTTATGTCACGGAGAATCTCTTCGAGGCGATTCTGAAATCCCCTGACCGCTTCGGAAGTTGTGCTTGCCCATTCCGCGGATTTCTTTGCGTGGAAAACGACGCGCGGGTCAGGCAGGTACTCCGTGCCACGAGCGCTTTCGACCTGGACGATCGCGGGTTCAATTTCCGCAAGCTTCACGCGAATCTGCGAAAGCGTTGGCATAGATTCGACCGCCTTTACAAAAAATTGGCGCGCCGCGGACTCGTTGGTGGCCAGCGTGTCTCCCAATTTGAAAAACCGAGTGGCTTCTGCACTCACTTTCTCCAAAAGGTTGGTGGCTTTGCGTAGTTCGGTGAGCGCCTCCTCCTGCTTTGCTTTGGCGACGGTCAAGGCGAAAGTTTCCCGGCCCGGTGGTGGGTTGGTCGCCTCCTTTTGGCTTTCTAATTCGCCCATCTGACGAGAGAGGTTGACCCTTTGCTGCCTATTGAGGTATTGCAGGGCCGCCAGCGCCAAAAGACCGAGCAGAACGCCGAGGACAGCAAAAGATAAGAGCGCGCCTGAACTGATAGCGCCTGCCTGCCGGCCAGTGTTATTTGCAGCCAAGTATCGCACCCTGCGGCCCCTAGATGAACAAATCAGAAATGCCGTGGCAAGACGTTCCGCAGTTTAACGCCCAATTCGAACTTCTTGACTCAGTTATTGGACTGATCATAAGTAAATCGTGTTTCGCCCTTTCTTTCTGCTTTTTGGCTGGGTTCTCTGTACACAGGCGCAACTTCAACCCGACCGAACGTTGTTGATCTGGTCAGGTGACCGCTCGCCAGTGGCAGGCACGAATGCGTTCGGCAATTTGACGATACCCGTCATCAATGAACGCGGCGCATTTCTTTTCAGCGCGCCGAACGGTCCAACGCGGAACACGTCAAAGCCGGCGCTGTTCGAATGGGTGGAAGGGAACATCCGCGCGGTGGCCACGCATATGGACCAGGTTCAGAATGATAGCGCGCTATTTCTATACTCGTTCGATAGCGGCAATCCCGGCCCCAGTGAGTTTCGGTTGAATGATGCAATGGAAACGGTTTACGAGTTCCCTCTTTCCGGAACAAAATTCCCCTGGCCCGAGGGCCTGCCTTCCGGAGCGACACTATGGAGCGGAGGATCTGGTTCATCCACTTACATCACCGGGAATAGATCGGCAGGGAACAAACGTCCGGCGCCGCCCGAGATTGAACCGATCAATGGCTCCGTGCCCACCTTTGCTTTTTTTCGCAATGTTCGACTGAACAACAGCGGATTTCACACATTTGAAGGAACGGTGTACTTCAATGCGACCGAGAAAGGAAATGCACTTTACGCCGGACGAGGGGACGCGCCGCACCTGATCATTTGGAATGGTGTGACGAATGGGCCAAAATTCTTCAGTTCACTTTTAGCCAGGGATGTCGATATCGGCTTCTTTAACGCGAGCGCTCCCGGCACACCGGTCAATTCGAATAACAGTCTTTATCGGTTTATTGGCGCGAGCGAGCCTGAGTTGGTGATCGCACCGAAAGCACCCTTGCCAGGACGTCCGGAGGGCGTTGAGTACATTGCGTTGTGGGATGTAGATGAGTGGGGCGATGCCCTCATTGAAGGGCGCCCCAGTGAGTCTTACGCCTCCAGTTATGGTTTTTGGGAGGTTTCGCTCGAAGGTATCCGGCAGGTGGTGCCCTTTAATAAGGAAATCCAAACGCCTGAAGGCCCACTCACAATTTTTTCGCTCGCGAAAACAGGATCGGCCAATGTGACTATCCCGCGCCACAGCGGGCACCGCTCAGCCTTTTCGGCGGTTTATTCCGGGCTGGGTGCGACCAATGGTGTTGGATTGTTCAAAGTGGAACCGGACGGAAGGATTCGGCTGGTTTTCGGCGAAGGAACAATCGCGACGGGGCTGCGCCGCAACGCTGCTAATCCACTTGCCCTAACCAATACTCCCTCCTCATTTACCAACTCCCAGACTTTTTTCGCTACAACCGTTTATCGGTTTACGAATAACGCCCCGCTGGATATCCAACTTGCCTTGAACGCCCAGGGAATGACGGCGTTCACGGCGCGTTACGCGGAAGGCAACGCCAAAACGAATAATCTCGGTTTGTGGGTCGAAGATCCATCCGGCGTCCCCCATCTGGTGCTCTCGGTTGGTGAAACTCTGACTCTGCCGCGAACGAATAGCGGCCTCTCCGCAATTGCGACACGGACTGTTCTTCAAACATTCTTCGATAAGGATACGGCACTCACCGACGATGGGGTTCTCATCTATTGGGTAACTTTCGCAGAGGGCGGAAATGGCATTTTCCGAACGATCGCTCCCGGTGCCGCCGAGCTGCAAGGTTATATCCGCGGTGAAATTCATTCCGCGCTCCCCACCAGAACGCCCGAAAACAACGCGGTCCACACCGCGACCGTTACGTTTTTCGAGCAACCGCAGGGACGAATCCCGGAGAAAAGTCAGAACCAAACAGACGCGCAGTATGACGCATTCGTTCGGTCCCGCCTCGGCCGGGTTATTAAAAAACTTCGAGTGAGACGCGAAGCAGACGGAGGTTTTTTTGCGCCAGGATTGCAGGCGCTCAAGCCGCCCCTGTTTGGAGTTTTGCGCAACGCGTTTTATACGGTCGAGGTGAGCGACGGTGAAACGCTCGAGTGGGCGTTGGATGCGCAAGGCAATGAAGATCATACCCGCACCACGCCCCTTTACTTTCTACCCGCACGTCTGACTAACGTAACCATTCCCACGGTCGACGCGAGTATCACTCTTCGACCGCTCGATGAAATCGGCATCAAACAGAACCTGGCCGACCGGTTGAGTGAATTGAGCCAAAATAATTGGGCGAGTGTCGAAAACGCAGTCGATACGTTTCTGGACCAACTTCGCGCGAATCCTTCTACTGTTGGGAATGTGCAACGGGAAGCCCTTCGTCGCGCGATCTGGGCCGAACGCGCCTTCGTGCTGGCGGATAACTTCTCAACCAATTTGCTCACGATGGGATTGGAATCCATCGGGACGTTCGTAGCGAATTTGTTCAGCGATTTTGTGAAAGTGGAGAGCGATTCTCTCAAAGCGGCCAAGGAACGGTTAAATACCACCGAAAAGGCGCTTAACGAATCCAGCGTTCAATTGCTGGAACGAGGTTTTCTGGCCAATCGACGCCTGGCGCGAGCGGCCAGTGAGGCGGATTGGGCATTAGTCGGTGATGCTGAAATCCGAGGGCTCATCTCAAATATTCTTAAAGGAGTTCAGCCCTATATAAAAAGTGCGCTGACCCATGCGGGGGTGGAATCGGCAAAGGCGGAGAGGCTCTCGAAGTATATTCAAGCAGTCCTCCGAGGAATTTTGAATGCGCTTAAAGATGGGGGGCTGAGCAACGTTGAGCAAGGATCATTGGTATTGAAGGAGGTGCTCAAAGTCGCGGTCAAGGAGGTGATCAAGAGCAGCTATCCACTCGTTCATGACGGGGATGAGGGGTTTTCGTTCGCGGAAACGGTGAAGCCGACACTGGAACTTTCAGTCGATTCGATGAAGAGTTGGAACACTTACGACGAAGCTAAATTTCTGGACGACCGCGAAGCGTTCCTGACGAGACTGGAACGTTACAATTCACTGGAAACCAGCATTACCACGGATGCAATCGCGATGCAGGCGTTGACCGAAGGGTTTGGCAATGTCGAAACCGGCGCCGCCATTTTCGGTGCTTTTCTCAAGTGGGTAAAGGTGGTCGAAAAAGTGGCGCAAGGGTCAAAATATCTGGCCAATCTAAACGCCATCGCGCTGCCGCTGGTCGCCGTTTACGTTCACACTCCGCGCGCACTGGATGCTCTTACCCGGACGGCATTTCACCTCCCGCTTCCAACCGGCTCACAAGATTCTATTGTTCATTCGATGGTTCATTTGCAAAGCGGATCACAGTTACTGGCCCTCAATTCCTCTTCGGATGCGGCAATCAAGGCAACCCTCGGCAGCATTCGCGCCGCGCTGAATGCGGACAATGTTACGAGCGTGTTAACGCAGGCCCTTGATCCAGACTCCAGCACGAGCCTGGTTACCTTGCACGGTGTCTGGAGGCGGGACTACGCACGCCTTGAGGCGAGTGCCGCGGCCATCGCGCTTACTTCTGATACCAATGTGCTCGTGGCGGAACTGCAGTCGCTGCATGCCGCGCGAGCGGACCAGTTGGTCGAGGAGGCGCGAGTGGGTACTGAATGCGGAGAACTTTTTGACACCGCGCTAACCGGGGCAAGTGCGGCGTCTCCATTGTACTTCGCGGCGCGGGCCGATTTTATGCTGGCATTGGATCGTTACGAGCGCGCGCTGACGCGAACAGCCAACCAGATGAGCAGGATCCAAGCCCTTGCTTCAAATACGCAGGGCAACATCCTGCCTGCCTTGCTGCTCGAGTCCGGCACCGTTACTTCCGCGGGCGTCACAAATCCCCTGGTGACGATTGAAGGTCAAAGCCTCAAAGTCGTCGCTACCGTCTATAACGCCGGTGGCAGCGCCTTGCCTCCACTTTTGATCGAACTGAAGGCATGGGGCCTCAACGGCGGTACGATCATAGATCAGCCTGTCCAAACCGTTCCCAACTTGCAGCCCGGAGCGCAGGCGTCACTGCAATGGAGTATAGTTTGCCGAGGAACTACGAATGGCGGGGCCGTTAGGCTGACGGCAAGTCTCACCACAAATCAGACGGCGCTTGAGAATTTGCTGGTGGACGACGCCGAATGGACGCTCCGCATTGATCCCTCATTAAATGATGTTGACTCAGATCTGCTGCCAGATAGTTACGAAATTAGATCACACCTGAACATTACGAGAAATGATGCGCTCGAAGATCCGGATCAGGACGGGCTAAATAATTATCAGGAATATCAGCTCGGAACTGATCCGTTTCGTGCAGATTCGGATAATGACGGAATCGAAGACCTCAATGACAGCGCGCCGACAGATCCAGCGATCGCCTCACCGATATCCGTTGCCGGCAATCCCTGGCTTGGTGTGCTCAACCAGCAAATTGTTTTAACTCCCGCAAATCCAGCGGCGGCGCTCACCCTCACCAATATGGGGACCGGAGAACTTTTGATCATGGCGGAATCGGAAAACCAAGGGCTCGTAACAGTAACACCCGAGTCCCCAACCGTTGCTTCCGGCGGAAGCGTCCTTGTACGCGCAGCGACGCCGTTCCCGGTTTCATTGGAGAGCCATTCGCTTATGACATTCATCACAGTTCGGAATCTTTCGGATATTGTTCCGCACTTCGTGCAGGTGCCGGTCATCCTGAAATCTTCTGATACACCGATCCTTAATGTTCAACTGCAAGGTCCGGACGTCGCGGTCTGTTGGTCTCTCTCCAGTTCCAGCTATCTTCTGGAAGAAAGTCCGTCTCTCGAGGCAAATGACTGGACTCCTGCACCAGACACTGTACGGCTGACCGGCGGCGATCTATGCAGCGTTTTTCCGGCCTTGCCAAAGAGCCGGTTCTATCGGTTGCGGAAACTCTAAAAGCAGCGACTTGATTCCGCACAACAAAGCCCTTCTCGCGGTGTATCTTGATTCGCGTAACGGATGAATCTGAGCGCGATTATTTCCTCGGCGCGGGAACGGCGGGCGAGCGACGTGCATTTGGAAGCGGGCCTTCCGCTGGCGATGCGCATTTCTTCAAACCTGCAGATTAGTGGTGAACCACTTTCGACCGAGTTGGTCAGTTCCATCGCGCGACAGGTGGTCGGAGAAGATGGTTGGCCTGATTTTCTGCAGCGCGGCTCCGCGGATCTTTCCCGGACCATCGAAGGAGTGCGCTGCCGCATTAACGTCATGCAGACGGCGCGCGGTCCGGGCCTGGCGATCCGCTTGCTCTCATCATTCACCGCAACAATCGAAAAACTGAATCTTCATCCCGACTTGAGGAAACTGGTGGCCAATCCTCATGGGCTTGTTCTGGTCAGCGGACCGACCGGCAGCGGCAAATCATCCACGATGGCCGCGCTAATCCAGGAGATCAATGTGACCGAGGCGCTGCACGTGATCACTCTTGAACATCCGATCGAGTACCAATTTCGACCGGTTAAGTCCTTCATCCGCCAACGAGAGATTGGCCGGGACAGCCCGAGCTTCGACCAGGGACTGCTCGACGCCATGCGCGAAGATCCGGACGTGTTGATGGTGGGTGAAATGCGCGACCCCGAAACGATGCGCCTGACGTTGAACGCTTCGGAAACCGGTCACCTGGTGTTCGGGACGATTCATTCGTCATCATCGGTCGAAGCTTTGCAGCGCTTGGTTCTCGCCTTTCCATCCGAAATTCAAAATTCAATTTCAGCGCAATTGGCGGATTGTCTCTGCGCGGTAGTCTGCCAACGTTTGCGCTTCGAGCCGCGCCTCGGCATCAGGCTGCCTGAATGCGAAATCCTCATTCCGAATCACGCGATCAAAAATTTCATCAGGCGCGCTGAATTCTTCAAAATCGCTTCCGTGCTCGAAACGGGTGCTGAACAGGGGATGTGGACGTTCGCGCGTTATCGCACCTGGATGGAGAACAAGCGTGATTGGTACATTCCCAATCGCGAGTCCGGAGACTTTCCGGTGGAAGAGGCGGTCCAACCCAGAAGCGCGCCGCCGGTCAAGCTATCCACACCGGTTTCATCAATGCAGGAGAAGAAAATCGAACGCCCGACCGGCAAGCCTGCAGCCAGCGGCAGAACATTAATCGAAATAGAGCCGGACGATAGTGAGTTCGGGAAAATCTTAAAACATCCCTAGTAGGCGCGCCTGCGTTCGCTTCAGCCGTTTCATAGCTGCCACACCAGCAAAGGCCAGCGCGCACCCCAAGATGCCTGGGCCGCCTTCGGGCGCAGTGGCGAGCAGTTGGAAACTCAGCCCATAATCGAAAGAGCCTTCGCCGGTGTCTTGCAACACAAACGAATAGGTTCCGGGACCCAACGGCGGGATGAATCCAGTGGCACCGTTTCCTCCGACGCCCACATCCGTGATGATGTTGCCGTTTCCTGCGAGATAGTAAGTAAACCCGAGCAATCCGGTCAAATCGGCTGCAGCAGGAGGAACGGTCACCTGATCTCCCGATTGCACCCCGAAGTACGTGCCAAGGGGGCCGGTGGTGGTTCCTGGAAGGACCAGAATCGCGGTGAGATCAAGGCCGCCTGGCACAGTAAATGTGAAGTAATCGCTGTCAGTTCCATTCGGGCTCGAGCTGAGAGTGCCGAGAATCTGATTTTCACCTTCCAACAAAGCTAACGGAGTCGGAGCGTTTCCAAAATTGGAAAGGTCCCCGGCTGACTCGTTGTAGATGATCGCTGCTGAAATATTGAGCGCCGCACCGCTGAGAATTAGGCCGACTGAAAATCGAGACACTACGTGCATAGAACTTTCCTTGGTTTTCCCATTAATCGGGAACTGCTCTCCTTACGCACAGATTACCAAGCGCGCGGAAAAGCAGTCAATCGGGGGAGCAGATTTTGTTAAGTGGCTTACTGCTTTGGTCGCGTCCAGACCATCGTCGCTTTCTTCGAACTTCGCGCAAGCACCTTGCCGGACGGATCGACCAATTCGATCTCGATCGTGTCTGCACGAACGAGATCACTTGGAGTTTTGGCTTCTGAATCGATGTAAACGTCGACGATCTGTACGCCGCGTCCGGTCTGAACTTCCGGCGTCTTGCTCGTGAAATAGGTCGCGGAGGCCGGCACCGCTGCATCGTAAACTTTGGCCCGAAGCTTCGCCTTTCCGGCGAGCAAATTATAATTCACGCCGACATAGCCGCTGGAAGGATCGTTTTGTTTGAAGTCTTCGATTTC
The DNA here is from genome assembly GCA_044226545.1 of Limisphaerales bacterium. Lineage (GTDB taxonomy): Bacteria > Verrucomicrobiota > Verrucomicrobiia > Limisphaerales > SXQI01 > DASVNK01. The sequence continues at coordinate 176,651 of JBGAGW010000011.1, read as the reverse complement.
GATGAAATTGGACGTGGCCGTGAGTTGCGAACTCGAACCACTGTTACCCGTAGCGCGCCAGCGCAAAAGCATGGTTGCCGGGTAAATGTTGTAGCGCTGTGATTTTTTGTCGGTGAGATAGACCAGGACTTTGTCGGTGCCGAAATCACCGGCTTGGGCAAGATTGGCCGGTGGTTGGAACTTTACGGGCAGGAGGGCGAAATTGCGGCGTGATTTGCCGATTTCCGCGGGACGGCTGACAAAATACTGCCGCACCTGCGGATCGCTGTCGCGAAGCACATCGACTCCTAACATCGGTTCACTGAGCTGATCCTTATATTCGAATTCGACGCCGAAAGTCATTTGCATCCGGTCCATGCTGCGATTCACAACATCAACGTTCGTGACCCTGGTTTTTTTATCCGTGGCAATATCCAGGGAAACAGTTGTTGCCGTCACAGGTGAGACCGTTTGAGCAAGAGCTTCGGCTTGCAATTTCTCTTCGGCTAATTTTTTCGCGGCCAGTTCCGCTTTGGCCTGGGCGAGGGCTTCCTGGTACGCTTTCTCTTCGGCTTCCTTGCGCGCTTTCGCTTCGGCCAAAGCCCTTTCGTCGGCCAGGCGCTTTTCCTGGGCGAGTCGTTTCTCTGCGGCTTCAGCTTTCAGGCGCGCTTCTTCACGTGCCTTGGCTTCGGCGAGCGCTTTGGCCTCGGCGACCGCTCTGACTTCCGCGAGTTTGCGCTCCTCTTCCAGGCGTTTCGCTTCGGCAGCGGCGCGCTGCTTCGCTTCTTCGCGCGCTTTAGCCTCGGCCAGGGCCTTTGCCTCCGCAGCGGCCTTCGCGTCCGCCAGTTTTCTGGCTTCAGCCGCTTTTGCTTCCGCAAGCGCTTTTGCCTCGGCAGCCGCTTTGGCTTCAGCTTCTTTACGAGTTTTTTCCTGCGTCTCGGCGAGGACCTTCGCTTCAGCGGCGGCTTTCTCTTGAGCGAGACGAATTTCTTCGGCCTTTTGATTCTCGCGCGCGATTCGCTCCGTTTCGGCCTGAGCTTTCTTGCGTGCCTCCTCCCGCGAGGCTGCTTCCGCCAGTGCCCTTTGCTCCGCTTCTTTGCGTGCCAGCACTTCAGCCTCAGCTTTCAAGCGCGCCTGTTCTCGCGCAGCGATTTCCTGTTTGGCCTTTTCTTCCGCGTCGCGTTTTTCCTGCGCGAGTTTTTGCGCGGCCGCTTTGTCCACCAGGGCAAGCTGCGGCGCCGCCTTTTGTTCCGGACGCGCTGAAGCGCTTCCCCAGTTGATCGTCTTCAAAAAGGGAACGGTCATGAGCAGCGCCGTCCCGCTCTGGTTCATGATGAAAATCCTCAATTGATCCGACGTGAACTGTTGAGGGACTCCGGGCTCGTCGTTAAAATAACGCACGCGCAACGTGATCGTGCCACGACCGCGCCCCACCAGCACCGGGTCCGCGCCGAACCAGCCTGAAACTCCGGCCTGCCCTTTCTTTGCAATGACAGGCAGGAGTTGCGCCGTCGGTCCGCTGAAGCCGTCATACGAATAATCCATCGTCAGTTGCGTTTCGGTGCGATCGGCGTTCTGGCCGGAGATCCGAAGGTTTTCGATGCCACTCCCGAGGGTTTGCTGGTTTCCGAATGGCGTGCCGGGCTGAATGAGCACCGGTTGCGCGAGCAGAGCAGGCACGCCGCTCAATTGCAGAATCAAAACCCAGCTACAAAAGTGCTGCAGGACCTTCATAGTTTTGTGATAAGGCGAGGATATTACTCGTATTCGAACCAAACGCTACAAAGTACATCGGACCCCGCAAATGCCCCTTAAGAGGAATATGAGTCTGCATGGATGCGGCTAAAGTCGTATTGAACCCACGCGCCTGCACCGCAACACTACGCCCATATGAAAGCGGATACTAAACCGCCCGAAGTTCTGCGACGCCCGATCTCCGCGCGAGATACCAAATGGGCCGGCGCCGTCGCGCGCGCCCTGGCCTCGAGCGGGCTCAGGCCGAACCACATTTCCCTGCTGAGCGTCGTGTTCGGTCTGGCCGCAGGCGCATCGTTCTTTTGGCTGCGCAACGTGAATTCCATGGGCGTGAAGATTTTGCTCCTGCTCTGGGCGGCTGTGTGCATGCAAATGCGCCTGCTTTGCAATTTATTCGACGGAATGGTCGCGATCGAAGGCGGATTCAAAACGAAATCCGGCGAAGTTTACAACGAATTGCCAGATCGGTTTTCCGACATCTTTATCTTCCTCGGCGCGGGTTACGCACTGCCCGGTGTCGCATGGATGCCTGAATTGGGCTGGACCGCCGCGCTGCTCTCTGTCATGACCGCCTACGTGCGGGCCTTCGGCGGATCAGCGGGGGCTCGTCAATATTTTTGCGGTCCGATGGCCAAACAGCAACGAATGGCGGTGATGACTGTGGCCTGCGCGGGCGCTGTCATTCTGCTTGCTGTGGGAAGCCCTTTTCAAATCTTGCCGCTCGCCCTTGGAGTGGTGATCACCGGATGTGTCGTCACCGTTGTTCGGCGAACCTCGCTCGTCATTACCGACTTGGAATCCAAATGAGGCGCGCCTTTCTCGTCAGTTGCATCCGGGGGATCACCGGCGCCAATTCGCGCTGGGTCGAACCGTGCACCGCGAAACAGTGTATCTACTTTGCGAACCACACGAGCCATCTGGATGCCATCGTCCTTTGGGCTTCTCTTCCGCACGACCTTCGTGAGAGAACCCGTCCCGCAGCAGCGCGCGATTATTGGGAAGCGACTCGCTTGCGCCGCTATCTGGCCGAGCGCGTCTTCCACGCCATCCTCATCGACCGCACCAAGGTCACCGTCCACAACAACCCGATTAAGAAAATGATTGAAGCGATGGGTAACGACTATTCGTTGATCATTTTTCCTGAAGGCCGACGCAATCCTGGCGATCAGGTCGAAGAGTTCAAGAGTGGTCTCTTTCATCTCGCCAAGGAAAAACCTGAAGCGGCCCTGGTCCCGGTTTATATCGACAATCTCAATCGCATTTTGCCGAAAGGAGAATTTCTCCCGGTCCCTTTACTTAGTTCCATCATTTTTGGCCGTCCTTTGGCTACGGTCTCAAACGAGTCCAAAACCGACTTCCTGGAACGCGCCCGCAAAGCAGTATGCGACCTGAACCCCAACGCTGAACATCGTGAAGCTCTCCATTGATCGACAAACTCTCTGGCTGATTGCCGGCGTGCTTGGCCTCCTCGTCGTCGCCAGCACCATCGGTTACGTGCTCTCGCGCACCGTCCGCAGCGACGGCGGACGTAAGACGGTTCAAAACCTGAATGCCAGGATTCGCGCGTGGTGGATGATGGTGGCAGTATTTGGCCTCGCGCTGGCTACCGGCCTACTCGGCACTATCATTCTTTTTGCCCTCACCTCATTTCTCGCGTTGCGCGAATTCATCACACTGACCCCCACCCGCCGAGGAGATCACCGCGCACTCTTCTGGATCTTTTTCATTTTCACACCGCTTCAGTATTTTCTGCTCTGGCGCGATTGGTACAACCTCTTCGTCATTTTCATTCCCGTTTACGGTTTCCTTTTCATCCCGCTCCGTTCGGTCATCGCTGGCGATTGCGAACGGTTCCTGGAGCGCGCCGCGAAAATCCAATGGGCTCTCATGATCTGCGTCTATTGCTTGAGCCACGCCCCTGCCCTGCTCGGACTCCAAATTCCCGGTTATGCCGGTCAAAACGCGAAGCTCCTCTTCTTCTTCGTGCTTGTGGCTCAAATCAGCGATGTGCTCCAGTACGTCTGGGGAAAAACGCTCGGCAAACGTAAGATTGCGCCGACGGTCAGCCCGAACAAAACCTGGGAGGGTTTCCTTGGTGGTATCGCATCCGCCACCTTCATCGGTGCGATGATGTGGTGGATCACTCCCTTCACACGCCTTCAGGCAGGGCTCATGTCTCTCGTCATCTGCTTCATGGGTTTCGCCGGCGGCCTGGTCATGTCCGCCATCAAACGGGATCGCGGCATCAAAGATTTCGGCAGTATGATCGAAGGCCACGGCGGCGTCCTGGATCGCATCGATTCCATCTGTTTCGCCGCACCCGTGTTTTTTCACCTGACGCGATATTTTTTTACAGACTGATCGGAGGCACAACAAACCAGGATTGGAAGTTGCGAAAAGCCGCTTGGGGATTCAATAATTAAGAACCCTGTGCGGATAAAACGCGCCATTCAATGGTTTTGGATTGGCCTCACTCTTTGCGTCGCGAGCCCGGGCCGCGCCGATGAATTGTGGTCGCTGCGTCCCCTGCTTCAGGCAGAAGCACCCGAAGTGAGCGCGGCGGACAAATGTCGCACCACAGTTGATCGTTTCATCCTGGCCCGGCTGGAATCGGCAGGAATGACCTTTGCTCCAGAGGCCGATCGCCGCACCTTGCTTCGAAGACTGACCTTCGACCTCACCGGGTTGCCTCCCACTCCGGAAGAAATCGCTGCATTTTTGTGCGATTCATTTCCGAACGCGTACGAGAAGGTCGTGGAACGTTTATTAGCCTCTCCCCACTACGGCGAGCGCTGGGCGCGACATTGGCTCGACGTTGCGCGCTACACCGAAAGCCAGGGTTTCGAATACGACCACCTCCGTCCCAACGGCTGGCATTATCGCGATTACGTAATTAACGCTTTTAACATCGATATGCCGTACGACCGCTTCGTGCGCGAGCAACTAGCCGGTGACGTCCTCGAACCAGAATCGCCGCAAGCGCTCATCGCCACCAGCCTGCTCGTGTGCGGGCCGTACGATCAGGCCGGCAATGCTCAAGCGAATGCGACCCAAAAAGCAATTTCGCGTGAGGACGAACTCGAAGATCTGGTGAGCACGGTCGGCCAGGGAATTCTCGGGCTGACGGTGAATTGCGCCCGTTGCCATTCACACAAATTCGATCCTATCCCGCAAGCCGATTACTACAGATTGAAAGCTGTCTTCGAAGGTGTGAGGCACGGCGAACGGCCAGTTGTTAAGCGATCAGAAGTCCAGGCGCGGGAGGCGGAAATCGCCAGCATCAAAGCGCGCGTTGCTGATGATAAGGAACGCGAGAAAGCGATCAAAGGCTTAAAGGCATTTCCCGTTTCCTACGTGGGAATTCGCCAACAACCTGCGCCAACCAAACTCCTCAAACGCGGCGATGTAAAATCACCTGGCGACGAAGTTCGGCCCGGCGGCCTCTCCGCAGTATCCGCCATCCCCTCGGATTTCGGCCTGGCCTCCGACGCTCCGGAAGCGGACCGCCGCGTGCAATTCGCCGGGTGGATCACCGACGCCCGCAATCCGCTCACACCGCGCGTCATTGCAAATCGCGTTTGGCTCTACCATTTCGGCCAGGGCATTGTCTCGACGCCCAGCGACTTCGGGCAAAGTGGAGGAAAACCGACCCACCCCGAACTGCTCGATTGGCTCGCGAGCTATCTCATTCGAAACGATTGGAGCCTCAAAGCGCTCCATCGCGTTATTGTTTGTTCGGCGGCTTACCGTCAGAGCTCGGATTTTAACGCCGCCGCCGCCGAGAAGGATGCCGAAAACACGCTGCTCTGGCGGTTCAAACCGCGCCGCCTCGAAGCCGAAGAAGTCCGTGACGCGATGCTCGCAGTTGGGGGCGCCGTGAATTGGCAGATGGGCGGCCCGAGTTTTCGTCCGTTTGATATAGTCACCTTCAATTCATCGAGTTACTTCCCACGCGACGTGAGCGGACCTGAATTCGATCGACGCACGATCTATCGGGCGAACGTTAATTCCGGCAAGGACCCATTGCTCGACACGCTTGATTGTCCCGATCCATCCGTGAAAACGCCAAAGCGTATGGTGACCATCACGCCTTTGCAGGCGCTCTCCCTCATGAACAATCCATTCGTTGAACGCCAAAGCGAGCGCCTCGCCAAACGGGTCAGTTGCCAGTCACAAGACGCCGCCATCGCCCAAGCCTACGAGTACGCGTTCGCCCGCGAAGCGTCCGCCGCCGAACTGGCCACCATGCGCAATCACGCGGAGAATAGCGGGCTGGCACACGTTTGCTGGGCGTTATTTAATTCCACGGAGTTCATGTATGTCCGCTAACCTTCTCTCCCGACGCCATTTTCTCTGGAACACTGCCGGCGGCATCGGCGGCCTGGCCCTCTCGTGGATGCTCAATCGCGAATCGCGCGCGGCCAGCGACTCGATCGTTCTCCCGCATTTCACCCCCCGCGCCAAACGCGTCGTCCAGATCTTTTGCGCCGGCGGTGTCAGCCACATCGATACCTTCGACTACAAACCCGAGCTCGAAAAACTCCACGGCAAAACTCTCGAAGGCAAAGGAGAGAATAAAGGCTTCTTTGGCCAGCCCGGAAAAGTGATGAAAAGCCCCTTCGAGTTTCGCCAATATGGCAAAACCGGTCACTGGGCCAGTTCCTTACTTCCTCATCTAGCCTCTTGTGTGGACGATGTATCCTTCATCCATTCCATGGTCGCGAAGAGCAACAACCACACACCCGCCACCTTCCAGATGAATTCCGGATTCACCATGAACGGTTTTCCGTGCATGGGTTCGTGGATCAGCTACGGCCTCGGCAGCGAGAATGACGATCTGCCCGCCTTCGTCGTCCTGCCGGACTCCCGCGGCCATCCCGCGGGCGGTTCGATTAACTGGACCGCCGGTTTTCTGCCCGCCAAACATCAAGGCGTCCCGTTCCGAACGAACACTCCGGTTCCCGTGGTCGATCTCGAAACGCCCCGAAACATCGCAGCCACGGATCGCGCAGCCGACATGCGGTTGCTCGCGAAAATGAACCACGACTTCGCCGCCAAGCATGCCGGTGACGGCGACTTCGCCGCGCGCTTGCGATCTTACGAGTTAGCCGCCCGCATGCAGCTGAGCATCCCCGAAGCCACCGACATTTCGAACGAGCCCGCCTACATTCGCAAACTTTATGGTCTGGAGGACAAACGTTCCGAAGGCTTCGGACGAAACTGTCTCCTCGCCCGCCGCCTTCTCGAACGCGGCGTCCGCTTCGTGCAACTCTTTAACGGTGGCGCGTTCGGCAGTCCGCGCATCAATTGGGACGGTCATGAAAACATGATCGAAAATCACACCACCCAGGCCGCAACCATGGATCAACCCGCTGCCGCCCTGATCAAGGATCTGAAGGATCGCGGCATGCTGGAAGACACTCTGGTCATTTGGAACACCGAATTTGGCCGAGGCCCGGCAACGCAGGGAATCGATTCACCCGGTCGCGATCATCACCCGGACGCCTTCACCGTGTTTCTCGCCGGTGGCGGAGTCAAAGCCGGCTACAGCCATGGCGCATCAGACGAAGCCGGCTATTTCGCGAGCGAAAATCCAGTCACGATTTACGACCTGCACGCAACAGTTCTACACCTGCTCGGAATCGATCACGAAAAACTGACCTTCTACCACAACGGCATCAATCGCCGTCTGACCGACGTTCACGGCAAAGTTGTGTCCGACCTGTTGGCTTAAGCCGCCATGTTGTGCGTGCAAGTGAGATCGCGTTCAGCATCGACTCCCCATTTCCGTCCGGCCTCGATCAATTCAGGCCGTAACGCCCAACGATCCGCTTCCGGCTCGCCAGTATGCGCCGGGTTCGCCCCCTTGAGGCTCATGCACCCCTTATTGTTTCCAATGTTTCCGAGCAAATCCCGCTCCGAAGGCGTAAACACCAGTGACGCCAGCCGAGGATCGGTCGAAAGTGCCGCGAGTTCCTCGACTTTCTTCTCGATCGGTTTCGCATCCGAGCCGGCCTCCTGAATCAGCGTTGGAATCACGCTCCGAACGGGCGCATGCGATAAATTCCAGAGGCACGCCAATTGCAACATGGTCAAACCATACTTGCTTGCGACTGAACGCATCTGCTCCATTTTCCCCCGCCCCGCTTCAACCCAACCAGCCGGTCGAAAGACGCGATGATCCTGCTGTCGGAAGACATGTCCCGGCTGCACGTCATCGTGGAACAGTCCGCCGTAATCCACGACGCGCGTGATGATCTTAATGTCATGCTTCTCCGCCGCAGGCAGGCAAAGTTCACCCGGCCACGGTTCCAGCGGATTGAGGATTATCATCGCCCAATCGATAAGGGAACCGAACCGTTCAAAACAATGCACGATATCCAGCGTGAACCCATTCGCTGGTCCCGGGGCAATCCCGAGCATTTTGGTTAACCCGGCGGTTTGCACTGCCTCCAGTCCCTTCCACACCGCGTCGCTGGAATAACCTGTTGAGTCCGGATTGTGCAGCAGCAGCAAATCAAAATGCGATACGCCGCATCGCTGTAACGATTTCTCCGTCGCCGTTCGAATGTACTCAGCGTATTCCGCCGGAGTCCGCAACGCTGGATTTGTAAAACGCGGATAGCCTTTCGCTCCTTCCCGTTTGCCGGTGTAGAAGTCGTGGCCCACCGCGCCGACGAGGCAGTAAGAATCGCGAGGAACACCGGCCAGGGCACGCCCGAGAATCTCGTCCGCCTGCCCATTCCCGTAAACATCCGCCGTCATGAACGTTCGGATGCCTTTATCGTAAGCGTGGCGAATCACCCCGAGAAAACGGTTGTCATCGAGGGGTTCACCAAAGTGCATGAACCGTCCGCCGCTCCAAATTCCGTACGCTGTCCTTGTTACATCCATGTCCGATCGATTTTACGGCCAAAACGCCTCACTGCCAATGGTAGTTGAAGCTGATGCTCACTCGATCCTCATCCGACTGGTTCGCAGCCACCTCATGCCGCAGCCAGCTTTCGAAAAGGATCACCTTCCCCGTCTCCGCCGCGTAACTTACAAACTGCCGATTTTCATCCCGATGCTTCGGCAAACGCGGCGGCGCCGCCATAAACTTGCTTAACCGTGGATCTTCAAACTTGATATTCGAACATCCGACCGGCGTGTTCACATAGTACGTCCCGCTGATAAATGAGAGCGGGTGAAGATGCAGGCTGTGCACCACCTGCCGCGGCATAATATTCACCCAGCAATCGCTCATCTCGAACTTCCGCTTGCGCAGATCCATTTCCAAATGCGCCGTGAACGCCTTTACATGCTTATTGATCCGCCGCTCCAATTCCCCAAAGGTCGAAGAAAATCGATGCAATTGAGCCATTGATCCGTACGACGTGTAACCACCCGGATAGTTCTTCTCTGACCACGCGCGTCCCGCGTCATCAAAATCCCGAATCTGATAGCACTCCTTCAACAACTCGCGATTGAACCTCTCCCCGCCTTTCGCGCTGAGCTGCTCGTAATAGATAAATGTCGGAAACCACGCTTTAATGCTCACAGTATTTAATCCGACGTTCAGAGTGCCAAACCCCTGCCGTTGCGCAAGACACTCAGGACTTTCATGCCTTCAGATACCTTCGGCTATTGCCGCTGGCGACGTCTCGACAACCCGAAAGGAGGATTCCTGCAAAACTCGCGCCTTTCCATGCGACGGCTCACCCGCAAAAAGGTTCAAGTGACGCGTCGTGCAGCTCTGGATCCATTCGTGACAAAAGTTAACCCTGTAAGCAAACGGTGCCGCTGTTGCTGGACTCGCGCTCGGCTTGGTGCCGGTGGTCGGACTCGGACACTTTTGCGCCGATTTCTGCGGCAAAATTACTCAATTTTGCGGGCTGCTACAGCGTAATCGCCCACTGCTCGGTCACTGCTCGCCACTACTCAATTGTACACAGTTTTGGACACAGTTACACATGCAACTGGCCCACGCTCTGCGCTGCAGAAGATTGTGATACTGTGGAATGCTCCTGACCAATTCTCCGTGCGAACCGGGACTTGGTGGACGACCGAAGTCTCTCCTGGGATTCGTTTTTTCCGCGGTTGAGTGCGATGTGATGCGGACAGGCTTATTTCGCTTCAAGCAACGCCATGCGATTCGCCTTGGGCTTGGCTCAGCGGCGGTTGGAACAAACTTTCTTCGCAGCCTGGGTTCACGGCTTCTTGCTCTCCACCTTTTCCTTCTCCTCCGCGGCACGGATGACTTCCCACGAGGGTGCGCGCCACATTTGCCAAGAGCCAAGTCGCCCTGCGCTCCCAACGAGGAGGGTGTTGCCGCCTTCCGCGAAGGCGAGGTTGTTTAAAGGAGACCCGTGGCCCGGGAAAGTCAGCAATTCCTGGCCGGTTTCCAGTTGCCAAAGCTTGAGCGCTTCCACCCCGCTGAAGCCCACGGCCAGGCTCCGACTGTCCGGCGAAAAGATCATGCTCTGTGGCGTAGACTGAACCGATGGGCCGTCCGGACGACGCTCCATAGTGACCGCATCATAAACCACCACCAGAGAGGCATCGGTGCCCGCAGCCACCCAGTGTCCATCGGGCGAGACGGTTAATTCGCGCATGCCACCGCGTTCCGAGAATCGGATCGGCGGCTTTTCCGGTCGCGTGAGATCCCAAAATAGGACCTGCATCCCCTCCGCATCGGCGCCTGCCGCCACGAACCGGCGCCCTCCGTCGGCAAACAGCGTTCTGGTGAGCATCCCGAACCGTACTTTCGCCTGGTTCTGGATGATGTCCGAGCGCAAGATCAGGCGACCGGTCTTGACCTCCCGGAGTTCCACGCCAGTTTCCGGGCGAGGCCTGGTAATCGCCACCGACTCGCCATCAGGACTGAAGGCCCGCAGGATCGGCCGGTCGATCCCGGAAGACCACTGCCAGCGCCGCGCCTGTGAATCGAGATTTGCGAAGTGGACCGTGCCCGAAAGGTCGCTCCAGGCAATCAGGCTTTGTCCGGGATGGTGCGCCAACGCAGGAACGGAACTTTCTGCCGACTCTGATATCATTGCGAGATTTGGGCCAACCAGCAGTTCTTTCGAAGGCTTCACGGTTGCGTTCTGGATCTCGAAAATTCGCAGCGTGTTGGTCTCGTCGTAAACGCTGATGAGGTTGGTCGAGACGAGATACGGGGAAAGATTCGTATCGATTTCCAACGGCGACCGCTCCAAATCATCAAGCCGGAGAAAAACGGGTTTCCCATCCGGTCTGCCCGCGTGAGCGTCGGCCGCGAAAGCCAGGCCCGGGGCGTATTCCTGCGCAAAGACCAGGTCAGGCGGCAGCGGGCGATAACCATAGGCCGACGGTCGCGGGGCGATGTCCCAGAGCAGGATAGCGCCGTCCTTCGCGCCACTGGCGAGCATCTTACCATCGGGGCTGAAAGCGACGGTGTGGACGTTATCCCCATTCCCCCGCAATACTCTCGCCTCCGTCCAGTCAGAGGTTTGCCAAAGGCGAATGGCGGGTTCGCTCGCCGATGACGCGAGCCAGCGTCCGTCGCGGGAAAAGGTCACTTCCGTCACCCAGCTGCTGTGGCCTTCTAACCGAGTCAGCAGCTTGCCCGTCTCCGCTTCCCGAACATCAATCGTCGCGGTCTGGTATCCGGTTCCCACAACCAGGACCTTTTCGTCCGGCGAAAGCGCCATCGCCGTGATTCCCTCGTTTAGCGCGACATCGATGTTCCAGATTTCCCGCCCCGTCCCGGTATCCAGACATTGCACTCCTGCTTGCCGCGTTGATCGATCGTTGCGGCTGAGGAAGAGCCGTTTCTTGTCGGAAGACAGGCGCGCGATCCCGTGCCAGCCGCCCTCCCCATCCCCGCCGGTCGTGATGTTGGTGCTCAAAGCGCTGCCCCGCTCCATGTCGAACGTCACCACCGAAGCCCCGCGCGGAGGGGTTACGATGAAGGCCAGCAACCGGGAACCATCGGGGGTGATCGTCAGTCGCTTGATCAATGTCTCCGGTGTCTGCCAAAGGGTGGTATCGCGTCCGCTGGAGAGATCGTACCACTTGAGAATTCCTTTTCCCGCCGTGGCCGCGAGACGATCTGAGGCGGGTGAGAAGGCAACGCGTGCCCCCTGGCCCTCGGTGTTGAGCTCTTTCAGGAGGACACGCCGGGAGACATCCCAGATCTCGACCCGTCCGTCGGAATAGCCCGCCGCCAAACGGCTCCCGTCCGGCGAAAAGCTCACTGAGCTGCACCGTACATTCGGTCGTTTAGCCAACACAGCCACCGCATCGCCCCGGGACTGCTGCCAGAGATAACGCCATTCCCACCCTCGCAGTTCCTCCTCGTTGGGGCCGGGACGGTGACGATCGAGAAGCCGCCGGGCGCGTCCAAAGTTGTTTTGGTTTACCGCCTGGTGGGCCAGGTTCATGTCCGCCGCGTAGAGCAGGCGTCGCGAGTGCTTCTGACTCTCGACGGCTTTCCGCGCCAGGACATCAGCACGTTGCTGCTCGGCTTCGGCGCGATTTTGTTGGGCTTCCGCCTCACGTTGCTTTGCCTGGGCCGATGCCTGAGCTTCTTCGGCACGGAGGCGCTGGCGAATTTCCGCCTGCGAGGCCTGAGTCGCCCGGACCGCCTGCCAGACGCTGACCATCGCTCCCAAAAGGAGCGCAGCGGCGACGGCCCCCGCAGCAGAAAAGATAAGACGATTCCGGCGAAATGCCTTCTGAAACCGGTAACCGACACTCGGCGGCCGAGCGACCACCGGCTCGTTGTCCAGGTGCCGTTTAATATCTGTCGCCAGTCCGTTGGCGGTGTCGTAGCGACGCTGGCGATCCTTCTCCAGGCACTTCATCACGATCCAGTCGAGATCGCCCTTGAGTTGGTGCAGGAGCTTCGACGTTTCCGCGGAACGGCGCTTGGCAGTGGTGGTGAGTTGGTCTGCTCCGAGCGTCGCTAAACGAGTGCTTGGGCGTTGCGGTTCTTTCTCCCGGATCGTCTTCCGCATCGCGTCGATACCTGACGCCACCAGTTCCTTCGCATCGAAAGGGGTGCTACCCGCCAGCAACTCGTAGAGCAACACGCCGAGGCTATAGATGTCGCTGCGCGTGTCGATGTCCAGTCCGCTCATCTCCGCCTGCTCCGGGCTCATATAGGCTGGCGTGCCGATGAACTGATGCAACTGCGTGTAAACCGTGTTGTCCGTCAACCGCCCTTCCGTGGCCTTGGCGATGCCGAAATCGATCACCTTGGGCACCGGCACGCCGTCGTGCAGCGTCACAAGGATGTTCGAGGGCTTGATGTCGCGGTGGATGATTCCCTTTTGATGCGCGTGCTGAATGGCCTGGCAAACTTTGATGAAGAGATCGAGCCGATCTTTGGTGCTGAGATTGGTCTGGTCACAGTACTCGGTAATCTTGATCCCGCGCACCAGTTCCATGACGAAGAATGGGCGCCCGGTTTCGGTCGTGCCCGCATCAAGCACCCTGGCGATGTTTGGGTGATCCATCATCGCCAGCGCCTGCCGCTCGGCCTCGAAGCGGGCGACCACTTGCTTGGTATCCATCCCCAGCTTGATGACCTTCAGTGCCACGCGCCGCCGCACCGGCTCGGTTTGCTCCGCGACATAAACTACGCCGCAACCGCCTTCTCCCACCTGCTCGAGCAGTTTATAACGCCCGAGTGTCTGACCGACGGCTTCATCGCGCGCCTCGGTGAAGTCGATCTCCATCGTGGCACCCGTGGCTTCAGCTTGCGCGGTCAGCACTGTCTTGGATTGCTCCCGGGCCGCGAGCAATGAATCAAGACGCGCACGCAACGCCGCGTCGCCTTCGCACTCCGCATCGAGCCACGCCGCGCGTTTCGCCGCGGACTTGCTCAGTGCCAGTTGGAAAAGCAGCTCTTCGCGGTCTGGATTCATCTGGTTGCCGGGGAATGGTTCACCGTTTCCACAACCAAGACGCGGCAACGAACAAAACTCCGACAGCAATGATTACCCAGATCCACCCGCTCAACGATCTGTCGGAGTTCGATTCGGGTGGATTCTGAGTACCAGCGGGAGAGGCCGGTAGTGTAGGTTCCAAGATAGTCGCGGGGTCTTGCCCTGTAGCCTCATCTGGGAGCTCTGGACTAAACTTCACGGGAATTGGGTTGGCGTTTGCGAGGCTGCCGTTGCGCTCTCACGCATCCTCGCAAGGCATGCCATCGCTGTGATATCCGTTGATCCCTCAAACTCGGGCGGTCCAAGTTCCAGCAGGACTTCTACACGCCCGAAACGAATCCTCTCGCCATGCTTCACTCCAGACTGTGCCTTGATTCTAACCCCGCTGACGAATACGCCGTTTTGCGATCCGCGTTCGCGGACAATGATTTCATTCCCATAGACCAGCAGTTCGGCGTGCTCCTTGGACACGGACGCATCCTCGATAACGATCTGGTTGCGCCGGGAGCGCCCGACGGTGAACGTCCCGTCGGGAAGTTCCAGAGATTTCTGGCTGAACTCAGGCTGGGTGAAGAACAATTTAGCCATGAGCCGTCAGAATTAGTCAGGCACCATAGTGACCGATGGCTGGCTCAAATCCCGCCAGCCGTACTGGTCTGCGGTGACGCTACTTTCTCGCCATTGGAATCTAGTTCGACGATTTCGAACCCGGATTTCTGGAGATCCGCATGGACTTTCGCTTTGTCTCCGACGAGGAGGATGTTGACGGCGTTGGTTTGGAACCAACGGGCGGCGAGAGGCTTAACCTCCTGTTGCTCGATCTTCGCGAGGATTTTGTTCTGTTGATCGACATAATCGGCAGGAAGGTTGTATTCCAGCATGCGCATGATAAAGCCTGCTTTCTGGATGGGCGTTTCATAATTGAGAGCATCGGACTGGCCGATGGCGCTGCGGGTGAATTCCAATTCCTCGGCCGTGGGGCCGCTGCTGGCGTAATTCCCGAGTTCCTTCAGAACTTCGCCAAGCGCCTGGGCAGTGGCGTCCGCGCGGATGCCTGCGTTGAAGGCAAAGGTCCCGGAATATTTGTCACCATCGAACCCGCTGCGCGCTCCGTAGGTCCAGGCCTTGTCTTCGCGCAGATTGAGATTGAGTCGGCTCGAGAACATGCCGCCAAGGGAGTAATTGGCGAGGTTGGCACGGTAATACTCGCCGGTGGCATCATACTTGAGGCCGGTGACGTAGCCGACGCGGAATTCAGTCTGGGCGGCTTTAGGGACATCGACGAAGTAAATGCGTGTTTTCTCGACTTTCGGAGCGGCGGCGAGGTTGGGCAGTTTCACTTCGCGGTCGGGCAGTTTGGAGAGGAAGCCGACTTTTTCGACAAATTGCTTCTGGGAGATGTCGCCGACGACCGCGAGCCTGGCAGCGCGGCGGGTGAGGAAACGAGCGTAAAAATCCTCCACATCCTTGAGGGTGAAACCCTGCACGGTTCCCTCGGTGCCGACTTCGCTAATCCCCAGAATACTCGCCGGCCCGTAGTTGATTTTGTCGAAGACTTCGCTGGCGACAGCAGCAGGCTGTGCTTTGCGAGTTTTGAATCCCTGGAGAGTTTGCTTTTTCAGACGATCGAAGGCCGCGGTCGTGAATTTGGGCCGGAGGAGCCGCTCCTCAACCAGCTCAAGGGTTTTATCCAAATTCTTTTTGAGGGATTGAACTCTTACGCGGATTTCGTCACGGCCGCTCATAACAAAGACGGAACTCCCAATGCTCTGGAGGGCGGTCTGGAACTGTTCGGCGGTGCGGTCCTGGGTATCCTCGTTCATCATTCGGCTGAAGAATTGGGCGAGGCCGGCTTTCGAGAGGTCGCCCGCCTGAGCCAGATGTCCGCCCGGCATGGAAAACGAGAGGCCGACAACGGGAAGTTCGCGATATTCCGCACCGATTACTTCCACGCTACTGGCGAGAGTTTCGCGCCAAAACGGAGGGACTTTAATGGTTGGATTTGGACCACTGCCAGGCATTTTAGAGCGGTCGAAAACGTCTTTGGCCTTTTGGTATTTTAACCCGGCATAGCCGTAATCGGGCGCTTTATAGCCGGTTTTATCGACGGTATAGTTTTCAGAGGCGACGATGTTTGTCGGAGCAGCCTTGGTTGCGACACTCAAGATGACAGCCGGTTTGCCTTTGACATACTTTTCATAGACGCGCTGGACGTCGCCCTTGGTAACCTTGGTCGCACGTTCGAGTTGCACTCCGATGTAATTGGGATTGTCGGTAAGGGTCTCAAATTGAGCGAGCTGGCTCACTTTGTTGGAGACGCTTTGCAGGCCGTTGATGAGACGCGCCTCGATGGCCCCGGTGAATCGTGCAATGTCCTCGTCCGTGACTCCGCGCGAATCGAAGGCCTTGAGGGCGTCGTCGTACAATTTCTTGGTTTCAGCCAACGAACGGCCGGGAGCCGGTGTGATGGTAAAAATGAACTCGCCTGCCAGCTCGGCGCCGAAGTTCCTGGTGCTGGCGACCAGCACGCGCTGGTCTTTCACTAGTTCCTGGTAGAGGATCGAGTTTTTACCCTGTCCAAGGATTTCAGCAAGGCAATCGAGGGCATATCCGTCCGGATGATATTCGGGGACGGAGGGAAGCACGATGACGAGCCGGGGTTGGCGTGCGTAGTTGTCGACCAGAGTTACGTAGCGATCGGCGTCTAGCTTCGCTGGTGGTGATACCGTGCGGGAGACCTCAGGTCCGCGGGGAATTGAGCCGAAGTATTTCTCGACTAGCTTCACGACTTCCGCGGTTTTGACGTCGCCGCCGACGGTTAGCGTGGCGTTGTTGGGACCGTACCAGCGCAGGAAGAAGTTTTTGAGGTCGTGCACGTTCACCCGGTTGAGATCTTCGATGTAGCCGATGGTACTCCAGGAGTAGGGATGGCCATAAGGATACAGAGTGCGCCAGACGGATTCACTGACGAGACCATATGGGCGATTATCGACCCGCTCACCCCGTTCGTTCTTCACCGTGTCCCGCTGGACTTCGAATTTGCGCTGGGTGACGGCGTCGAGGAAAAAGCCCATGCGATCGGCTTCGAGCCAGAGGATTTTCTCAAGCTGATTGACGGGCGTGGTCTCGTAGTAATTGGTTCGGTCACGGCTGGTGGAGCCGTTCAGTTCGCCGCCGGACTGGGTCACGATCTTGAAATGCTGGTCATCGCCAACGTGATCGCTGCCCTGAAAGAGCATGTGTTCAAAAAAGTGAGCGAAACCGGACTTGCCGACTTCCTCGCGGGCGGAGCCGACGTGGTAAGTGACATCGACATGAACGACCGGATCGGAGTGGTCCTCGTGAACAATGAGCGTCAGGCCATTGGGAAGAACGTATTTGGTGTAGGGAATGACGATTTTGCCGGCGGCGGGCTCGATTCGTTCGATGAGTCGAGTCTCGGCGCAGAGGGTGGTAAACTGCGCCACCTGGGCGAAACCGCCCACGGTCAGTCCGGTCACGACCACCCGCCGCAAGACGCCACGGCTGAAAATGGCAAATTTATTTTTCATGGTTTTATACGCGACCGCCCGAGAACGTCAGTAGAATCCCGAAAATTCCGGCGAGTGCACCAAGCACTAAGGGAAAAGTTCGAGTGTGTTACAAAATATCTTTCAGGCCTTCAGGTCTTCTGCTTCGCATTGACCAGCGGTTTCATTATCTTACCTTCGGATCGAAATGTCCGTGGGTGGTTTCAGTGATGATCGCGCATTCCATCAGCCGGGTGATGGGAATGTCGCGTCTTTTCACACCACGTTATGGACAGAAGTGGTGAACGCCGGAAACCGGTCCGCTCCACGGTCCGAAGCGGCGCTGGCCAGGCTCTGTCAGATTTATTGGCTGCCGGTCTATGCGTTTATCCGCAAACGCGAGTCTTCACCCGAGGACGCGGCGGATTTGACGCAGAGTTTTTTCGCCAAATTTCTGGAAATGAACTATGTGGCCCGGGCCGACCGCGAGCGGGGCCGCTTCCGGTCATTTCTGATGTCCTCGGTCGCCAATTATCTCCGGGACGAGCATGATCGGGCCAACACGTTGAAAAGAGGCGGTGGGCAAGTCCTTCTTTCGCTGGATGCCGGACTGGCCGAAGAGGAATTCCTGCAGGAAACCGAAGCTCCCACACCTGCATCGGCTTTTGAGAAGCAATGGGCGAACACCGTGCTGAACAGCGCGACGCAGCGCTTGGCCGCGGAACTGCGGGAACAAGGCCGCTCCGAACTGTTCGAACACCTGCAAGCGCATTTGTGGGGAGAGTCAGATTCGGTACCGCACGCGGAACTGGCAGCCAGGCTGGGGATGACTGAGGTAAACCTCCGCGTCTCGATGCACCGTCTGCGCCAGCGCTACCGCGAGGCCTTGCGCGAGGAAATAGCCCAGACCGTGGACAGCGCCGCCGAGATTGAAGAGGAGATTCGCTACCTGATGCAGGTGGTGGGTAGATAGCGATTTTCCGTAACATTGAGGGCCATTTCCCTTAATGCTTGCGGGTCGTGTGGAAACAAAACTCAAGCTCAATGGCGCACCCCGCCGCCGCCCGGCGCTGAATGAATGACGAGCAATTGAAATGCCAGATCTGCGGTGCGCCGTTGCGGGCCCGAGGCCGCGGCGAGACTTGCAGGCGTTGTCTCTTCGAAGCCGCGCTGCAAAATGAAGAGGACGATCTGCGCCAGGAACTGAGGAGTCTTCCCGCGACCACCGATCCCAGGGCTTACATTCAAGCGGTGTGCGGCGACGATCCTGCTCTGGCCGAGCGCCTGCGCGGATGGCTCGAGCACGAAACGGCCGATTTGTCATCCGATCCTCTCCTGGAGCCGAGCCGGATAATGGGGCGCTACAAATTGCTGGAGAAGATCGGCGAGGGTGGCTTTGGCGACGTGTGGATGGCGGAGCAGCGGGAGCCGGTGAAGCGCCGGGTGGCGCTAAAGATCATTAAACTCGGGATGGATACGCGGCAGGTTGTGGCTCGATTCGAGGCGGAGCGGCAGGCGCTAGCGATGATGGATCATTCGAATATCGCTCGCGTTTTCGATGCCGGGGCCACGGAGACCGGCCGCCCATATTTCGTCATGGAGTTAGTGAGCGGCTCGAGGATTACGGAGTACTGTGACAAGAATGCGTTGCCCACCGCCGAACGACTGAAACTCTTCATCCTGGTGTGCCAGGCCATCCAGCACGCGCATCAGAAAGGAATCATTCATCGCGACATCAAGCCTTCGAACATTTTGGTGACGTTGCATGATGGCGTGCCGATGCCAAAAGTAATCGATTTCGGCATCGCCAAAGCCACTCAGTTCGAGTTGACCGACAAAACGCTATTCACGCAATTCCAGCAGTTCATTGGCACACCCGCGTATATTAGCCCGGAACAAGCGGAAGGGAGCGGACTCGATATCGATACCCGCAGCGATATCTACAGTCTAGGTGTGTTGCTTTACGAACTTCTGGTCGGGCGGACTCCGTTCGATGCCAAAGAAATGACGAAAGGCGGGATCAACGCACTGCGGCAGGTCATTCGCGAGGCAGAACCGCTGAAACCTTCGACCAAAGTCAAAACCTTGCCAGCCGCCGAGCTCACTTCTACCGCGCATCAACGGCAAACTGACGCGTTGAGACTCACACATCTTTTGCGCGGTGATCTTGATTGGATCATAATGAAGTGTTTGGAGAAGGATCGAGCGCGTCGTTACGACACGGCCAACGAGCTCGCGCGGGACATCCAGCGTTATCTGGCGAACGAAGGGGTCGTCGCTCGTCCGCCCAGCACGGTTTACAAAATTCAGAAAGCGTGGCAGCGCAACAAATTGGCTTTCGTATCGGGAGCTGCCATCGTGGCCGCCCTTGTCGCGGGCATTGTCCTCACCACCTGGCAAGCCACGCGAGCCATCGACGCGGAGCGGCTCGCCAGGCTGCGATTGGCGGAAGCCGTTTCGGAGAGGGACGCCAGGGAAAAGGCAAAAATCGAACTCGAAGCGCGCAACCTCGATTTGCGCTGGGCATTGTACAAATCAGGGATCCAATCGGCTGGAGCCGCGTTGGAGCGCGGAGAGTACGGGCAAGCGCGGGATTTTCTTAACACTTGCGAGCCAGGCTTGCGCGCCTGGGAATGGAACCACCTGAGCCTCCAAATACCTCTTCTTCGAGAGTATGGCTCTAAACCGTCGATCGGTGCAGTTCTGACCCAAGATCGCACTCGGATTGTCTCCGCCGGAACGGGTGGGGAAGTGAGCAGTTGGGATGCGCGTGATGGGACTAGACAATCTGAGTTCGCGCTACGAGGAACCCCAAGCATCATGGCACTAAGCCCGGATGAGCGCCTGGTCGCGATTGGCGGCGAGGATGGGATGGTGGCTCTTTACAATTTGCAATCCGGATCGCTCATTTGGGAGAGGGCAGCCCATCCCGGCCGCATCTCTGGGCTCGCTTTCAATCCCGACGGGTCACGCATCGCCACCTGCGGGCTTGAGGGGGCTGTCATCCTGTGGGATGACGCCGGCCGGATATTGCGCACCAACCGAGGCGGCGGGCGCGTCAGGAGTGTTGGGTTCAGTCCCGACGGACGCATTCTTCTGGCTGGAAGCGTCGAGGATCCTGCACGAATGCTGGCCGCTGATACACTCGAGGTGATCTGCAAATTGGATTCAGTGAGCGGAGGACAGCCCTTTGTGGCATTTAGTCCGGACGGTCGGCGATTCGCCACGGGTTTCAGCGATGGCTTTGTTCGTGTTTGGGATACAACACGCCGCGAGCTTCTGGCCGTTTCCGCGCTCGCGCACATGAAGGAACGCGAAAATGAATACCGGAGCATTAGCGGTCTGACTTTCAGTCCGGACGGGCGACAGATCGCCTCATCGGGCCAGGATGAGCTGATCCGGTTTTGGGACGCATCTTCCGGGCGGATGCTCGGTACTCTTCCCGGAATGATCGTGGCGCCAAAGTGGTTGCCGAGGCTGCAGTTCAGTTCTGATGGTCGAGAGCTCCTTGCGGCTGGGGGTAGTCGAAAATCGGCCGCTACTCTCTGGAACCTGGCGGTCAATCCCTCGTTTACTTTGATGGAGAACCATTCAGATAAAATCTGGTCGGCTGCCTTCACTCCGAACAGCCGGCAGATTGTGACAGCGGGCTGGAGTGATGGGCAACTCACTTTTTTGGAGGCTGCGGATGGCCGCGAGATTCGCCGTATCCACGCGCACCAGAGCGTGATCTGGTCGGTGGCTGTCACGCCTGATGGCCGCCGGGCCGTTTCCGGTTCGAAGGACGGCGCCTTGGGGGTTTGGGATTTGGACACGGGTCAAAACGTACGCCTTATCCCCGTTCAATCCCCGGCGACCAGCACCAACAAGGGTGATGACCTGACATTGTTCGTTGCTCTCAATCCCAACGGGCGCGAAGTGGTTTCTGGTGGACAGGATGGAAAGGTGCAGGGATGGAATCTGGATACGGGTGCGCGGGTTTGGGAACTCACAAACCATGCCGAACGCGTTTGGTCGATCGCCTGGAACATCGACGGCCGGAGAATCGCGGTCGGACGGCTTGGTGGCAAGCTGACCATGATTGATGCCATCAACCATGCGGAACTGTGGCATACCAACGTGGCCACAACCAGTGCCTACATCGCGTCGCTCGCTTTTCGACCAGATCAAGAACAGGTCCTGGCCGCCAATCTCACAGGAGAACTCGACCTCATCAACACAGAAACCGGATCGCTCGTGAAGCGAATAGGAACGGAACTCGGATGGATTCGCTCCGTGTGCTTTTCCCCGGATGGCCGCCGCATTGCTAGCGCCGGGGATCACGGCATTGTGCGGCTTTGGGACTCCGCTTCCGGTGATCTGGTTATGCCCCTTCCGCGAGAACCTGTGCGCATCAACTTCATCGCCTTCAGCCCGGATGGAAGACGCCTGTTCTCGGTCAGGAACGACGGGAAAGCCCGAATTTGGCAGACCGAATTTTTCCCATTTCCCAGTAACTAAAGCGCGGAGCAGACATTGGCAACGTGTTCGACGCTGGCACGATCGAAGCAAGTTCGTGTAAACGCCTGCGATTCGTGTTTGACTCCCTTTTTTAGAACCTTTTGAACGTCTTTCCGGAAAAATGGAGCGTCGCTTACGCTGTGTGCTACCTGGTGACGGAATCCCCAAAATCGGGCCTCGTCTTCAAAATAGCCAGCGACGATGAATGCAAGATCTATCTGAACGGGCGAGCCATCCACCGTTCCAACCAAAATCGCGATTACGTCATGGACGAAGAGACAGTAAGCGGCGTGGGACTTCCAGCAGGAACAAACACCGTCGTTTTTAAAATTCTGAACGATACGGAGCGTTGGTTAGGGTCGCTCCGTGTCCTCGACGACCGAGGTCAACCGGTTTCTGACATGAAGGTCACGTTGGAACCTGGCGCAAAGCAATAAAGAGGAAAATTTCGCTCCCCTCGGTCCACTTACGCCCTTCTCCAGACCGTGAGCAATTGGCTTCTAGCTAATCGATGTTAAGGAGAGGGGCAAAACTTTGCAGTGGTCGGTTTTCAACCACCGTCAACGCTCACAGTTTTTGTTGTAAGTCGTTGTGGTACCGGTGGTCGGACTCGAACCGACACGGCCTTTTAAGGGGCCCCAGGATTTTAAGTCCTGTGCGTCTGCCATTTCGCCACACCGGCAATATTTCTGAGCAACGACTTACGTTCGTGTGTCGTTGCTGATAATTCACGCGCCCACTTTTACAAAGGACCTCGACTGGCGCAAGCAGCCGATTCGTCCATGTGTCACTCATGCGCTTTTGGGACAGATGGCGGTGCCGCCGAGCTTCTGGAAAAAGGCGCTCGCAATCGAACGTCCGCAACGCATTCGACATGCTGGGTTTGTGGGAACATGTCGAAGGGTTGCACACGTTTCACTTCGTAAATGCCCTCCTGACAGAGAAGGTTTAGATCGCGCGCCAGCGTCGCGGGATGACACGAGACGTAGATGATCTGGTTCGGCCGTTTTTGGGAAAGTAATTGGAGGCTTTCCGGCGGGCATCCTGTCCGAGGCGGGTCAATGAGAACGGTCGTCTGCTCTGCCGGAAACTCCTGGAGAATTCCGGGGAGTAATCCGGGCGCGTCACCCAGCCGAAATTCGCCGTTGGTAATTTGGCGGCGCGATGCGTTGATGCGGGCGGAATCAATGGCGCGTTTGTCCATTTCGACGCCGATGAAGCGCTCGACGCCGTCCGCCGCTTCGATGCCGAAAAAACCGACGCCGCAGTAAAGATCGATCAAAAAAGGGCTGCCGCTTTCCTGCAGATAGGTGCGGACGGTTTTCACTAATTCCGGAAGAAGAAAGAAATTGTTCTGAAAGAAGGAATCGCGCGGCACGTCCCAATCTTCAGGAAATTTTCGCAAAACCACTTTGATTCCACCTTTCGGCGGCGGATTCGCCCGGACTTGCTTGATCGCCTCGCTCACTTCCGGCTCCGAAATAGGGCAGTGGTCGATATCTTCGACCAGTCGGTCATAGTATCGAATGAAGCCAATATTCAGTCGCTGCTCCGGTTTGTTCCACTGGCTCCGAATCATGATCCGATTGCGATACCCGTATTCTTGTGGCGAACCAATGACCTCCGGCACGACCGTTTCGAGCCGGCCAACTCGTTGAAACAGATCGCGAATCTGCTTTCCTTTGACCCGGAGTTGCTCGGCGTAGCTCATGTGCTGGTAATTACAGCCGCCGCACTGGGCAAAGTATTCGCACTTTGGCTGAACGCGCTCCGGTGACGGATTCAGGACTGAGATCAACCGGGCGCGCGCAAACTTTTTCTTCAACTCGATAATTTCTGCCTCGACCCGTTCGCCTGTAATGACGAAAGGAACGAAAATCACGAACTCGCCATGACGAGCCACGCCTTCCCCGCCGAAGGCAATATCGACCACATCGAGTTCTACACGTTGACCAAGCTGAAACATGCGAGCGTGTATGTAGTGGTTCACCGGCGCGCGGGCAAGTGCGGCGGTTTTGTATTCCTCTCCCGGTCGGATTCGTTTAACACAGAGCCATGATTCAACGGATTCTCACGCTCTTCTCAGTCAGCGTTCTGACCTTGCACGCTGAGAACCATCGCTTGCTTGTAGGCGACGACTCTACCCAGCGGCTCGCGCTCGTTGCGCCTGACGGTTCCCTCGCCTGGGAAACGAAGGTCGGCCCGGTTCACGACGCATCGCTCTTACCGAACGGGAATATCCTTTACCAACAGGGCTGGACCAAAATCGTGGAGGTGACACCAGATAAACGGACGGTGTGGGAGTACGACGCGGCCAAGTCCAACGGAAACGAGGGCAAACGCCTTGAAGTGCACTCCTTTCAACGTCTCGACAATGGTTCGACAATGATCGCGGAGTCAGGCACGGGCCGAATTATCGAAGTGGATCGCGATGGCAAGCTTCAACACGAGATCCAACTCAAGAGAGATCATCCGGACGCACACATGGATACCCGCCTCGTTCGGAAGATCGCGAATGGAAACTACCTCGTCGCCCAACAAAATGATGGCTGTGTGCGCGAGTACGACCCAAGTGGCAAAATCGTTTGGGAATTCGAGCAACCGCTTTTCGGCAAAACTCGCAAGCCGGGCCATGGTCCTGAAGCGTTCGGCAATTTCACGTTCAGCGCGATTCGCCTGCCGAACGGCAACACTCTGATCGGCGGCGGCAACGGTCATTGCGTTCTGGAAGTCTCCCCCAAAAAGGAAATCGTCTGGAAAGTCGAACAGAATGATTTGCCCGGAATCACGCTCGCTTGGGTGACGCGCGTGCAGCGATTGCCCAACGGAAATACCATTATCGGCAATTGTCACGCCGGACCGGAAAATCCGCAGCTCATCGAAATCACGCCGGACAAGAAGGTGGTCTGGACCTGGAAAGATTTTAAGAACTTCGGAAACTCAACTCCGGTGCAGATGGTGCTGGATTAATTCTTCTGGCGCAGGGGCGCGTCTTTTGTAAGGTACGCGCCTGTTTTTTAGAAAAATGGAAGCTCAAGCGGATATCGCATTAATCGGCCTGGCAGTGATGGGGCAGAACCTCATCCTGAATATGAACGATCATGGTTACACCGTGGTCGCGTACAACCGCACCGTCTCGAAGGTGGACGAATTCCTGAACAACGAAGCCAAAGGGACGAAAATCATCGGCGCACACTCCATCGAAGAGATGGTCAAGCTCCTCAAGCGTCCTCGCCGCGTCATGATGCTGGTGAAGGCCGGGCAGGCGGTCGACGATTTCATCGAGCAACTCATTCCCCATCTCGAAAAGGGTGACATCATCATCGATGGCGGAAACTCGCTCTACCAGGACACGATGCGCCGGACCAAATACGTCGAGAGCAAAGGTCTGTTCTACATCGGAACTGGTGTGAGCGGCGGTGAAGAAGGCGCGCGGCGCGGTCCTTCGATCATGCCCGGCGGATCGCCCGCCGCATGGCCGCACGTAAAAGAAATCTTCCAAAGCATTTCAGCGAAAGTCGCAGATGGCTCGCCCTGTTGCGATTGGGTGGGCGAAAATGGCGCCGGTCATTACGTGAAGATGGTGCACAACGGCATCGAATACGGGGACATGCAGTTGATCTGCGAAGCCTACAACCTGATGTCCGTTGGTCTCGGCATGACCCCCGACGAAATGCACAACGTTTTTGCCGAGTGGAATAAGGGCGAACTGGACTCCTATTTGATCGAAATAACTCGCGACATCCTCGCCTTTAAGGATGAGGACGGTGCACCGCTCGTTGATAAAATCCTCGATACTGCCGGCCAAAAGGGCACTGGCAAATGGACCGTCATCTCATCTCAAGACCTCGGCATTCCAATCACGCTGATTGCCGAAGCCGTTTACGCTCGAGCTGTCTCGGCGCTCAAGGAAGAACGCGTGAAGGCAGCTCGCAAGCTTAAGGGCCCACGGCCCAGGATTTCCGGCGATCGCGCGAAATTGATTGAGGACATTCGGCGGGCGCTTTACGCCTCGAAGATCATCTCCTACGCGCAGGGCTACATGCTGATGCGCGCGGCGGCGAAGGAATATTCCTGGAACCTGAATTACGGCGGCATCGCGCTCATGTGGCGCGGCGGTTGTATCATTCGGAGCGCGTTCCTGGGCAAGATCAAGGAAGCGTTCGACAAAAATCCGAAGTTGATGAACCTCCTGATCGACGATTTCTTCCGCAAAGCGATCAAGGAATCCCAGAAATCCTGGCGCAATGTCGTCGCCCTCGCCGCCAAGAAGGGCATTCCCACTCCAGCCTTCTCGACGGCGCTTTCATTCTACGACCAATATCGGAGTGAACGTCTGCCAGCGAATCTGCTTCAGGCACAACGTGATTACTTCGGCGCGCACACTTACGAGCGCGTGGATAAGCCCCGCGGCGAGTTCTTCCACACGAATTGGACCGGTCGTGGCGGCCATACCGCATCTGGCACATACAATGCTTGATATTGTCTGAAATTCTCGCCGGTTGACGCCGCGGCGTTAACCGGCTTTTTTATGCAGAAGAATGGCTGAGGAGCTGACAGCTTTGTCCAAAGGTTCGGTTGCACGTGCGGCGGCCGCAAGCCATGCGCCCGGCATGAACCTGCCCAATAAACTTACGGTGGCCCGGCTTGTGCTGACCGTGGTTTTCCTCGGCCTTTTCTTCGCTCCTTTTCCTTATAACGACAGCTTTGCCCTTTTCGTTTTCGCGGCCGCAAGTCTCACCGATTATTTTGACGGAAAGATCGCCCGCCGCGACAATCTCATCACCAATTTCGGGATTCTGATGGATCCGTTGGCAGATAAAATCCTGATTTGCTCTGCCTTCATCGCGTTTGTCGGCCGCGGCCTGATGCCGGCATGGATGGTGATCATCATCGTGGCGCGGGAACTCGCCATCACCGGTCTGCGCCTGCTCGCAGCGACAAAACAACTCGTGATCGCCGCTGAAAAATACGGCAAACACAAAACCATTTCGCAGATCGTCGCTACGATTTCAGTGATGGTGTGGGTGAGCTATCCCGAATGGGGCAGTTGGGCGCACACCGTTTTCGATTGGTGGGTGCCCTACTTCACAAAGTTTTCCGAATGGGTGTCGGTGATCCTTACCGGCACTTCCGGCGCCATTTATCTCTGGCGCAATCGCGAGCTCTACCTGAGCGATCGATGAATCAAGGCACCTCAAGAAATTGGGCGCTCCAAGAATACGGCCTCAGCAAAGCCGAGCTCAGGCGTGCCATTCGTAAAATCAATCGCAAGGCCAAATCAGAAATCACGAAAAAATGGGACGGAACAGCCAAAAGCCTTGCTGGTTGATTCCGCATTTCAGGAACCTAGGCCGTTTCGGCAGCGCCTTCAAATGAGATCCCCGAGGTAAGTGGTATTGCCGTAGGGATGGGAACCACCTTGGGCATGCGTGCATAAACAAGTTTGATCCCCATTTCGATTGGACCAACCCTCATAATGACCGGAACCAAAATACACTACATCCAAGAGCATGATCCGGAGCGTTTTCAGTACCTTCACCGCAGAGGCTTTCGCAACAATAGCTTCACCGCACGAAGATCGCTGCTCTAGCTGCCAACGTGGGTCTATGTGCTAGTTCGATTAGGTTCCGGGGCGCTTATCCGGAACCGCCCACGTCGCCGTCCAATAGAGTTGCCAAAGGCGCTCGAGCTTTGTGAGTTCGACATGATTGTCCGCGAACGAAATGTTGATCGAGCCGGGCAATTTTTGCTTGGGGTTGAAGTTCGCGATCGCTGCTTGCGGATTCGCCCCGTGGCGCGGGATTGTAAATCGTTGTAGACCATCGCCAGAATCGCCACTGGAAAGATTACTGGCAGGGCGATCTGTTTCATGGGGCCAGGAATCCACCCAGGCAGAATCAGCGAAAAACGGCGTAAGCGAGGGATTCTGCACCGATGCGTCATTATTGAAATACCTCGCTTTGTCGGCTGCGGAATCTTTGTAAAACTGCGAGTTACTGTAGAGCCAACCATTTAGTGCGTAGCTGCCTTGATAATACGCCTTTGCATCTCCATAAATGACCCACGGCCGAGTTACGGTGCCCCAGTCCTTTCCAGAAGAATGATCCTTCGCGACTTGTTGCACGGTTTTTTCAGGTGTTGCTGGGCAAAGCCGAACCTTATCGATCGCGTCGTAACGGCGACGCAACAAGTTCATCCACAAGTCCGGCCAATTGTCGTAGTGGACCGCTTTGCCCTCATCGCTGAAGTATAGGTAATTGGCGAGGCCGATTTGCTTCAGATTTCCGGCGCATTTGATGCTATGTGCCTTCGCCTTTGCCTTTGCCAAAGCTGGGAGAAGCATGCTGGCAAGAATAGCGATGATTGCGATGACAACGAGGAGTTCGATCAGCGTAAATCCCGAACGAGAATAGATCTTAGCTCTGCGCATAATCGGTCTTGGGTCTGCGCAAAGACTGTCCAAGATTCTGAAGTTCGTCAACGTTCCGTTGCTCCGCACATAGGCAAAAAGTGCCAAATGAGCATTCCCCCACTCCAGAGTGTCTGAGAAGAAATGAAAACGGAAAACGCTCGCAGTATCCTTTGCGTGCTCGTCGCCGCGATGTGGTTGGAAACGAAAGCGGCGCAGCAAGCGTTGCGCGAGCCCTCTCCATCGGAAACCGATCTCATCACCGGCGGTCGATTCACGCGAACTTTCGCATTGAATCCCAACGCTCTTCTTCAGGATTTATCTGGTTCAGACCAGATCGTCGTCGCGCGCGAAAACAGGAGCATTGAAGAGAGGGTGCGCGAATATTTCCAAAGCGCTGGGATCAATCTGGGAGAGGACAACGCGCCTCGGTTCTTTTTCAATGAACGGACCGGTATCCTGACCGTTGAGGGAACGATTCCTCAACTCGAAGCGGTTAAAAACGCGCTGCGGTCGCTCACGAGCAAACCGGCACAGGTTGCGATTGAGGTGCGGCTCCTCGAAACAACAAGCAACACCGGAAATGCACGCATGAAGATGCTCTTGCCGCAGTTCGAGGCTGACGATTTCGTGCTCCCTTCCGCATTGCCCGTCGCTGCCGCGGAAGCCGACCGGGCCCTGCTCCGCACCGCTGTTCTGACGCACAATGAATTCACAAAGCTCCTGAGGTCGGCCGAGCAATCCGAGGGTATCGATCTATTAAGCGCGCCGAGAACGGTGACCCTCAGCGGACGGCAGGCGAGAATCGCGGTGGAGAATTCATTCCAAACAGTCACGGATCCGCCCATGCTTGGCGGCCGAAGAATCAAACTGAACGCGGAGTAAATCAGTTCCGGGGTAGGACAGGCGCCCCGCCCCGCCGGTCCCAGCAGGCGCCTCGCCCGCTGAAGGCTTTCGACAAACCAACGCGCCGTGTCACTTTATGTCCCTTTTCGTCTGGCGAGGCGCCGGGCGGGACAGGCGGGCGCCTGTCCTACCCATCGGGCTACTTAAAGTGCTTGTCCGCGAATTTCAGGTATTGCTCCCAATCGTATTCGGTCACGTCGTGTTTGCCGGTGCGAACGTGGTAACCAATCGTGCCCATCGCGGGATGATTGACTTCCGGCATTGAATCGGAAGGCAGGCCCTCCTTCCCAAGCAGCTTATAAACCGGTTCGGCGTTCTTCGCGCCGAGAAATTCTCCCTTGGGATCGGCCCAAAGGTCTTCCGCGGCACTGGCCACATAAACAGGGCGCGGCGCGCTTAATGCAATCAGTTCGTGCTGATCGACCGGGCAGGACGATTCGTTATCGTTGTATTTTTTGTAATTGGCGCAAAACCAGTGCGGGAAAGAGGTATTGATAATCTTCGTCGTTTCCCCAAAATCGCGCCGGCTGAGAGCCGCACCCCCGCAACCGGAGTCGTTGGAAATGACGATGGCGAAACGCTCATCCTGCGCTCCGGCCCAAAGTGATGTCTTGCCGAGGCGCGAATGGCCAATCACCGCCACCTTCTTCGCATTGATGTCTTTGTCGGTTTCGAGGTAATCGAGTGCCCGGCTCAGACCCCACGCCCACGCGCCAATCGAACCCCATTCGTCTGCAGCGGGACGGGTCTGCCCTGACTTGTAAAAGAACGGGTGCACGCCGTTTTGGAACCCATCATCGAAATCGGGATCGATATCGCCGTAATACATTGTCGCAAGCGCGTAGCCCCGTCCGATCAGTTTCTCGACTTGCCAGCGCGTTGACTGATTTCCGCGAGGTAGTTCAACACTGCTCGTCGCGTTCTTGATATGCTTCTTCGTGGATATTCCGGGATCAGAGTTGACCGTCTGATTTCCTTCAAAATTCAGGCCGAGGAACGCCGGAACAGGCCCAGTCGCGGCGTTTGGCACATACAGAAGAAGATCCAGTCGCGGACCACTATGATCTTTCGTCAGGTAAATCGCGATCTCTCGGCGCGTGGCGGTCCCACCCAGCGCGTTTTTATCCTCCGATGTCTTCTCAAAGCTCAGGTTGGCCGGCTCGCCAGGTGAACGTCCAAACATGTGCGTCTCGAAAAGGTGAAGGATCTCTGGCCGCCGTTTCTCGCGCCACATCTTTGCGTCCTTTACCGGCTCTCCACTTTCCATCCGCAACGGATCAGGCAGCTTATACTGGCCCACTTTGGATTCGTCGTAATTTGCTTTGTTCTGAGCTGCGGAAAGGATTGAGGTGAGGAATGAAAACATAACGGCCGTGAAAACAGGCTTGGAAATCATGCCGGATTTTAGGGATGACCAGCCACGCAGGGCAAGAGGGTTTGCACTGCTGGAAGAAAATATCTCGGAAGGAGACGTTCCCCACCCAGGGCCGTCTCCTTCCGTGAATCAGTAATCAGAACGGGCGACATATTGCAACGAAGCCGTTTTGTCTGGCTATAGGGGAAACCCCTATATTCCACCTAAACCGCACGTGCTCTGAAAGTTAGAAATCGACCATCAGAACGGCCAGAGCTTGGACAAAAGCCGTTGCGGGGCAGTCACGAGGATTTCCCGCATCAACTGATCTACTCGGCCCGCGGCCTTTTCTTCCAGTTTGAGCTTCAGAATCAGAGTTAAGACAAAGACCAGTTCCGCGCCGAAAAAGAAAAAGGTAAAACGATTCCAGTAGAGTCCCTGCCAGAAAAATTCAGTCTTCGCGAAGTAATCAATCATGATTCCCCAAAGAATGGGTGCAAGCCCGAGGCTCGAGTTGGCCACGACCGAATAGAGCGCAAAGAAATGAGTCCGGCCCATTTGCGGAGTGATGACCATGGTCAAACGAACGTTCGCGATCGCAAAAAGTGCGGCGCCAATTCCCATCAAAAACTGCAGTACGAGGATGGTGATGTATGTCGGCTTTACCACCCGCGCCGCGAGGAGAAACCAGCCTGCGAGAATGAAAAGCCAAAGCAAAGAGGAGAAGACCATTGCTGGCTTGCTCCCAAGCTGATCCAGATGCGCGCCGAACCAAAGGCTCAAGACGCCCCCCAGAAAAAACACTGATCCAAGATAAAGAATTGTCGCTTCCGGCATTTGCTGGGAGCGCAAAAACGCGACCGTGAACGCCGCAATTCCCCCATAGGCGAAGGACCAGCCGAGATTCATCAGCAGCAGTCGTTTGAACGGACCATACTCCAACATGGCACCCCAGGGGACCGGCTGGCGCGAAGTTTTGATCTCTTCCGGCACCGGCACATCCGGAATTCGCCCCAGAAAGCGCAAGCTGATCGTTCCGGCAATCCCGCTGACCAAAAAAATCAACCCAAACTGCCAGGGTCTGGGAGTATTCCCCAGGCAAGCCGCGGCGATGATAAATGCCATCGCGCTGGCAACGCCGATAAATGCCTGTTCAGTTGCGAGATATTTCCCTCGGATGCTCGCCGGCACCAGCGTCGAGATCCACGGCAACCAGGCCGCGCTCGAAATCCCGCGTGACAAATTGAAAATGAAGAGCAGAAACAAAATGAGAGACAACCGCGTGCCCGGAACCAGAAACGTCAGCAACGGCACAACCGCAATCGCAAAGATAAAGGCTACCCGGGTCCCCCACCCCGCGTAGACAAATCTTTTGAATCCAACCCGCCCTATATAATTGGCGGCCGGAATTTGCGAGATGACCAGCAGCGGCATCATGCCCGTGATAATTCCCAGCACCGTCGCCGAAGCGCCAAGATTGCGCGCGTAGAGCACCATTGGGCTCCCGAGGACTATCTGAAAAGAAAGCGCATTAAACGTTCCGAACAAAAACGCGTTATTCAGGCCGGGCGGATACTTGGCGCTCTCACTCTCCAACGGGCGCATCGTTTAACATGACGGACACTTTCAATCAATCCTTGTAGGAGCCGACGTGAGGCCTGCTTCCGCTCTTTCTCGCGCAAGACATTATCTTCTGCCTGATGCTGAAACTTTAATGGAGCCAATTCCGGTTCGAGGTACGTGCGAAGAAACGACATCGCCCGCAGTTGATCCGTGGTGAGATGCAGCCCCATCCAAATCAAGTGAATATGGTCCGGCATGAGGCAGTAAATCGGACAAAACAAACCTTCACGAACCGCCACGTGCAACATCAACTCACGAAAACGCGCGTGAAACCGCTGGTTAAGCCATCCCTTCACACGATCAAAAGTCGTTTGCGTCCAGTGAACGACGGCATCGCCTTGATAATATTCCCGCGGCAGCCGCGGAAGGTAGTGTAGGCGCGGTCCCTCTCTTGCAGGCGCGGGGCCGCGAACGCGTTCGCTCCCTAAAAGGCCATCAGAACCAGGTTGACCATTCACGGGATTAAATTAGAGCCTCCTTACGTCGGCTCCTACAAACTTGTTCGGTTATTCGAAACTTGCAGTGCAAGCCCACTCTCCGGTAGCGTCTCCCCATCTCAAGGGACGACGTTTTATGGATACCTCATCGAATCGTTCGGGTGTTTCACGACGCAATTTTCTTTCCACCGGCGTGACAGCCGCTGCCGGCCTTGCCGCACTTGGCCGCACTTCTGCGCAGTCGCAGGACTTTTTCTCGGCGCAGCCGACTCGCTATCCGGATGCCCGCATTGTCGTCCTCGACAAGAAATTCGCGAAATACAAACTGGGCAACACGGTCATCCAGCGGCTTTATTACGATCCGACCATGCTTTGGGCCGAAGGTTGCGCGTGGAACGCGGTCGGCAAATATCTTCTCTGGAGCGACATTCCGAACGATCGCCAATTGCGTTGGATCGAGGACGATCAGCGCGTCACCACCTTCCGCAGACCGTCGCACAACAGCAATGGCAACACCTTCGATTTTCAGGGCCGCCAGCTTTCCTGCGAGCACGGCACTCGCCGGGTCGTCCGCTATGAGCACAATGGCTCCGTGAGCGTGCTGGCCGATAAATGGAATGGGAAACGCCTGAACGCGCCGAACGACATCGTCGTTCATCCGAACGGCGATATCTGGTTCACCGATCCCGGCTACGGCAGCATGGGGAATTACGAAGGGCACAAAGGCGAGCTGGAAATCAAGGAAGCGGTTTATCGGATCGATGGCAAGGACGGCAAAATGTCGCTCGTCACCGATGAGGCCAATAAACCAAACGGCATCTGTTTCTCGCCCGATTACAAAAAGCTCTACGTCGCGGATACCGGCGGAAACGATCCCAAACCGATCCTCGTTTGGGACATCGCGGACGAAAAGAAACTCTCCAATCGCCGCGTCTTCTGCACCATGGATTACGACGACCGCGTTGGGGGGGCCGATGGCATCCGGGCTGACATCGACGGCAATATCTGGGCCGGGGCCGGCTGGGGCGCACGCACCAATGGCGACGAGAGCGAACCGGACGGCGAAGGGTACGACGGCGTGCACATTTTTTCCCCCGAAGGCCAGCGGATCGGCCTGATCATGCTCCCAGAAATCTGCGCGAACCTCTGCTTCGGCGGCGAAAAGCGGAACCGGCTGTTTATGGCCTCCAGTCAATCTCTCTACGCGGTCTACGTCGAAACCCAGGGCGCCCACATTACCTGAAATTCGAAAATAGCCGCTGCGGCTGAACGGACTGTCGCGAAACGGTACGAAGTTTGCTGGTTTTCACTGCTGAATCCTCGAGCGGAAAGTGTAATGGCGTGATGCCGCTTTCTGTGGTAAAGGATTGTCGAACCCTGAACCGTATCTCAGGGAACGTGTATCCACAGCAGATGGTTATTGAAGAAAATACGAGAACAATTCCCACCGTGACGCCAAGCAGCGGTCCTCTGCTTTACGTCATGATTGGCGGTTTTCTCGGCGCGGGCAAAACCACTGCCGTCGGCAAGTTGGGTGAGTTCCTCAAAAAACGAGGGCTCAACGTTGGTGTTATCACCAATGGTCAGGGCAAGGAACTCGTGGATACCGCCACGATGCGCGCGCACGGGTTTCCGACCGAACAGATTTGGGGCGGTTGCTTGTGCGGAAAATTCGATCTCATCACCGAGGCCGTGGAAAAGCTCCGCGAAACGATGCGGCTGGACGCCGTCATCAGCGAACCGTTGGGTAGTTGCACCGATCTGGTCGCGACAGTTTCCTCGCCGTTACGGCAAATGCACGGTAGGGATTACCAAATCGCCCCCTTTAGCGTGATGGTTGACCCGGTGCGTGCGGCACGCGTCTTCGGACTCGAAACCGGCGGGAAATTTTCAGAGACAGTTGCTTACATTTACCGCAAGCAGATTGAGGAGGCCGACATCGTCGTCATCAATAAGAGCGATCTTGTCTCCGAAGAAAAGCTCGCCCGGTTGAAAAAGGTGATCGAGCAGCACGCGGTGAACGCGGGGATTTTCACCGTGTCCGCTCGAACCGGCGCTGGATTGGAGGAATGGTTCGAATGCATCTTGCGCAAAACTCAGATTGATCGCGGGGCCGTGCAGATCGACTACAACCTCTACAGCGAGGCGGAAGCGCTGCTCGGTTGGCTCAATTGCACTGTGCGCCTGTCCTCGGTGAAGTATTTTGATTCGGCCAGGGTGCTGAACGAATTGGCCATCGGCATTCAAGCCCTGCTCCAGCAGGAGGGCGGGGAAATTGGACATCTGAAAATGACGTTTGATCCGGATGAGGACCTGGGAGCTATCGCCGTTTTGAATCTGGTCCGGAACGATCATGTGCCTGAATTTTCGCAGCAACTGCCTGAACCCGTTCAGAGCGGGGAACTGCTGCTGAACCTGCGCGCCGAGGCGGATCCAGAGATCTTGCACTCCGCGGTCAACCGCGCGCTGCTCGCCCTCGTCGACAAGTCGCCCCAACTTTTCGCCCGTCTCGAGCATTGCGAGCACTTCCGCCCCGGGAGGCCGCAACCGACCCACCGGGTCACAGTCGCCGGTTAGGGTTGTCGCTCGCTCCGAGGGCGAATCCCAAAAACTCTGTTACCTTTCTCCTTCCTCGGCCATTACTTTTCGAAATGACCGATTGGGAGCTCGCGCAACGTTACGTTCTCGAAGGCTCGGAAGAAGCTTTCCACGAACTGGTGCGCCGCCACGCGGACCTCGTCTTTTCGGCGGCACTTCGCATTTGCCACGGTCATCGCGGGTTGGCGGAAGAGAGTGCGCAAAAGACTTTCTGCCTTTTCGCTCAGAGAATTCCACGGCTCCACTCAAAGGTTGTCATTGCAGGCTGGCTATATCGCGCCGCTGTAAACACCGCCCGAGATACCATACGCACAGAACGGCGACGCACTCATTACGAAAGGCAGGTTCCATTCATGGAAAATCCAGAGCCCTCCCTCCAACTCAAGGATCAGTTCAACAGCGCGCTCGATGCGGCACTTGGCTCGATGTCTGAGAAGGATCGGCTCCCGATCTTGCTCCGCTTCTTTCAAGAGAAAACAATGCGCGAAGTGGGCGAGACACTTGGGATCAACGAGGATGCGGCCAAGATGCGCGTCGCGCGCTCGCTCGACAAACTACGCGCTCGATTCGCGAAGGCTGGTTTCGTTCTAACGGCAGGGGCGCTTGCGACTTTGCTCTCCGGAACCACGTCGAAAGCCAGCGTCAGCTTGATCAGTATCGCTGCGAATCAGGCTTTGCGATCCGCTTCCACTCTCTCCGGCCTTTCACTGACCAGCAGGATTCTCTTTATGACTGCTACAAAAAAACTCGCGGCGGTCGGCGTGCTGCTGTTGATAGCCGCTGCCCTCCCGTTCCATTCGATTCGCCCACGCAGCCCTGCATCTGAACACAAACCAAACGCGACCGCTCTTTCCACACAGCAGAATCCAAAGTCCACGGCAGGAACAGTTGAATCCAGTTCGGCCGACGTCAATGACGCCATCCTGAACCTCCGCGACGCGTTATATAGTCCATTGGAGGGCCGAAAACTTCCTTTCGAGCGCATTGACCAGGCACTCACCGCTTTCGCAGGGCGCGAGACCGCGGCCATTCGGGTTCTGCTGGAAGCAATGAACAAGCCGCGACGGGAACGTTCCCTCCAAGCGTTTATGTTAGCCGCCTACGGCCTGGAAAAGTTGGGTACGAAAGCTTCCTCGGCCCTGCCCGATGTTCTTCGGCTCGTCCGCGGAGGTGACCTGGCAATTCTCAATGATCGCTATCCAAAGTTTTTGCAGGCACTAAGCCCGGACGGCGCAATTGTGCCAGACCTCATCGACGCGCTTAAAACGAAGGCGCTTCCAGGCGCATATAGCCTCGGCCAGTCGATCAACCAACTGATTGATGCGAATCCCAATTTGGAAGCGGCCTCTCTTCCCCTGCTCCGCTCCCTGCTCCAAGACAGTGAGTTGGACGTTCAAAGGAATGCAGCCTGTATTTTAGCCCGCTTGCCAACGCAAAAAGACCCCGCCGCGATCGATGTTCTGATGGGCGCGCTGAACCTAGGAGAAAGTGCGCGATCCGAAAGCTTACGATCCACTGGTCCTTCCGGACCAATCCACCACGATCATGCGTGATGGAGAGCGCGATGAAGATGACATGTGGCGTTGGCGAGCCATTCAGGCCCTTCAGGATCTTGGATCTACCGCCACAAATAGAGCCTTGCCCGCCTTGCGCGAAATCGTCGAACACATTGCCGACACCAACCAATACAAACTGCGTGAACAAGCTTTGATTGCCATTGCCCACCTTGACCCGGAGGCGGGGGGCGATGAAGCCAGTCGCCAACTTGCACGGGAGACGAAATATCGCGCCATCGCTGAAAAGGCCAGGAGCGGCATGGCCACATTTGACGAACTGGTCGAAGGACTGCGTGATTACCGTTCCGTTGCTTTCGCTGCGGAACAGTTGGCCCGTTCGCCGGAGGACATCAAGAAAGCGGTCCCTCAACTCCACGAGGCCCTGGATCGTTTTGATGATTACCATGCCGCCCAGGCGCTCAAACAACTTGATCCCGATCTGCTGGTCGCGCGTTTGAAGGAGGGAAATAGCAAAGGGCTTTACGAAACAGCCTCAGCCCTCGGAGAACTCGGCGCCAGCGTTGCTTACGCGGTGCCTTACCTGGAGAAGCTCTTCGCCGATATGAAAGCGAGCGACCCAGACATCTTTGTTGTAGGTGAAACCCTGCAAAAACTTAACCCCGGCTATCCCAAACCCATCTTCTTCTGGGACGACCTGCACGAACCAATGACCGCTTTGGTTCAGGAAATCTATCGCACCGCAAAAATCCGCAGCCCCATCTATGAAACTTACATCCGCGACATGCAGGACTATAATCACGTTCCCCGTCCCCTTTTGTTGAAGTTCATCGAGACGACAAAGGCTGACCCCGACTTGAATCGGATTTTCATGGAGAAACTCATCGAAAAGAACCCGGCGCTCGCTGCGGAACTCCAAGGCCGCAAGGTCACGCGCCCGAACTGAGTGGGACTTTCGTATCATTTACCGAGGAGCGTGCGCGCATAAGCTAAGCGCAACATTGTATGCCTAAATACGTAATTGAACGAAACATACCGAACGCTGGAAAATGGACCGCTCAGGACCGGCACGCGGTCGCTACAAAATCCTGCTCTGTCCTGCGGGAACTTGGGCCGGAGATCCAATGGGTGCAAAGCTACGTCACGGAAGAAAAGGTCTTTTGCGTTTATATCGCTCCGAATCCGGAGCTGATTCGCGAGCACGCCAAACGTGGCGGTTTTCCGGCGGACGCTATCCGCGAAGTAAAAGCTATTATCGACCCGACCACTTCTGAATAGCTTACCGTTGCTCAGCCGGTAATTAACATCGGCTGAGCTTCCGCTTCTCCCAATTTCCCGGTCGCCACGGAAGCCAACCAATAACCTCTGGCTCGCCCCACAGACTCCTTGGAGAATACATTTCTCCCTCGCAGGAATTCCCTGAGAAACGTTTAGCAACCCCCACTCATTGAGCGCACGGAAGGGAAAACATAGAGTCTCTTTTGCGTCTCAAGGCCATGTGCGTTGAGGAAAAGATCGACCGTGAGACGCCGCGACTTTTATGGAGAAATTTGTTTGCATACACGGACACTTTTATCAACCGCCACGCGAGAACCCCTGGCTTGAAGCGGTCGAACTGCAGGACTCTGCGGCCCCTTTCCACGACTGGAACGAGCGGATCACCAACGAATGTTATGGGCGTAACACCGCAGCCCGAATTTTTGACGGCGAGACCCGGATCGATGAAATCGTAACTAATTACTCCAGCATCAGCTTCAATTTCGGCCCAACGCTCCTCACCTGGATGAAGGACAAAACGCCTTGGGTCCACAAGGCAATAGTCCAGGCGGACGAACTCAGCCGAAAGAAATTTTCCGGCCACGGTTCGGCGATGGCGCAGGCCTACAATCATATGATCCTGCCGCTCGCAAATGATCGCGATAAAGAGACGCAGGTGGTTTGGGGCATTCGCGATTTCGAGAGCCGTTTCGGTCGGAAGCCGGAGGGAATGTGGCTGGCGGAGACGGCGGCCGATACGCCGTCTCTCGAGATGCTGGCAGCCCATGGAATAAAGTTCACCGTCCTCTCTCCGTTCCAGGCCAGTCAAGTGCGGAAGATTGGAGACAAAGATTGGCAGGATGCAAATGGTGCCAAAATTGATCCTTCGCGTGCTTATCTGATGCGGCTTCCTTCCGGCAAAGAGATAAACATTTTCTTCTACGACGCGCCCGTCTCGCAAGCGGTTGCTTTCGAGAAGCTTCTGGATTCCG
Organism: Limisphaerales bacterium; assembly: GCA_044226545.1. Classification (GTDB taxonomy): domain Bacteria; phylum Verrucomicrobiota; class Verrucomicrobiia; order Limisphaerales; family SXQI01; genus DASVNK01. Next base: position 137,903 of record JBGAGW010000011.1, on the reverse strand, counting down.
GTGAAAAATTCGCGGGCCGTTTGCTCGGGGCGCTTTCGGATCAGCGCGATTGGGACCAACTCGGCCATATCGCCACGGATGGCGAGTCGTATGGCCATCACCATCGTTGGGGTGAAATGGCTCTGGCCTACGCGCTGCACCACATCGAGAGCAACAACCTCGCAAAGCTCACGAACTACGGTGAATTTCTGGAAAAGCATCCGCCCACGCATGAAGTTCAGATTCATGAGGGCAGCGCCTGGAGTTGCTCGCACGGGGTCGGACGCTGGAAGGAAAACTGCGGTTGTAACAGTGGCGGGCACGGTGATTGGAACCAAAACTGGCGCGCTCCGTTGCGGCACGCTCTCGATTGGCTCCGCGATCAACTGGCCCCGGCTTACGAAACCCGCGCACGAGAGTTCCTGAAAGATCCCTGGGCGGCTCGAAACGACTATATCCAGGTGATCCTGGATCGTTCACCGGAGAACGTCGATCCATTCTTCGCGAAACATGCAACGCACCAGCTTTCCGAAGACGAGAAAATCGCCGTGTTGAAATTAATGGAACTTCAACGGCACGCGATGCTCATGTATACCAGTTGCGGGTGGTTCTTCGACGAGCTCTCCGGCCTCGAAACTGTGCAAGTCATCCAATACGCCGCGCGCGCCATTCAACTGGCCAAGGACGTTCTCAACCAGGATTTCGAACCCGGCTTCCTTGATCTCTTGCAGCATGCCAAAAGCAATATTGCAGAACATGGCGACGGCCGCTCGATTTACGAGAAATTCGTGAAACCGGCGATGATCACCTGGGAAAATGTGGTCGCCCACTATGCGATCAGTTCTGTGTTCACGGCTTATGAACAACGCGCCAAAATTTTTCTCTATGGATTCGAGGAAGTGAATCGAAAGGTTTTTACCGCCGGCAAAGCCAGACTCGCGGTTGGAACCACCCGAGTCAGTTTTGAGATTACGCGTGAATCGAAGACTTTTTCCTATGCCGTTCTGTATTTGGGCGAGCACCATTTGACTGCAGCGGTACGCTGTTTCGAAAGCGAAGAGGCTTTCAACGCGATGGCCGCGGAAATCGCCGAACCCTTTGATCGCGGCGATTTTCCAGAGACCATCCGGGTCATGGATCGTCATTTTGGCGCCACGAACTATTCATTGCGCTCCTTATTCAAGGACGAACAGCGGCGCATTTTGAACGAGATTCTTTCTTCCACACGACAGGATCTGGAAAATCGGAACCGTTTGATCGCGGAACGCTACACCCCCCTCATTCGTTTCCTTGAGGACATCAGGAATCCTTTACCCCCTGCCCTCAAGAGCGCCATCGATTTCATCCTGCACCTCGATATTATCAACCAATTCGAAGCCGATGAAACCAATACCGATCGTGTGGTGGCGCTTTTCGATGAGGCGAAGCGGCGTGGCGTGCAACTTCCGATGGACGAAATCCAGCACGCCATTTCGGGAAAAATGGAACGCCTGCTGGCACAGATCGAGGAAAAACCTGGTGAAGTGGCTCTAGCTGAGCAGGCCGACCGAGTATCCGGAGTAGTCCGCTCGTTACCCGCTGACCCGAACCTCTGGCGCGTGCGCAATAAATATTGGCGCATGCTGAAAACAGTGCTGCCGAAATATCGGGACCAGGCCGCCAAAGGGGATGAACCGTCGGCTGAATGGGTGAAACACTTTCTTGCGATTGGCGATCATCTGAATTTCTCGCGTAGACACTTGCAGACCGAGGGCTGAGTGGAGTCAGTTTCTCAACTGAATCGGCTTCCGCTGGCGACTTATCGCCTCCAGTTCAATCGCGATTTTACATTCAAGCAGGCAGCCGAGATTGTCAGCTATCTGGCGGAACTTGGAATTTCGGACGCTTACGCATCGCCACTCTTTCTCGCCGGGCCGGAAAGCACACACGGTTACGACGTTTGCGGATTCGATCAACTCAACCCTATGCTCGGAACCTCCGAGGACTTTGAGCGTTTGGTCGCGCAGATTCGCGGAAAGGGACTCGGCCTGCTGCTGGATATGGTTCCCAACCACATGGGCGCGGTATCCAGCAATGCCTGGTGGCGAGACGTCCTCCGTCGCGGACCGCATTCAGCATACGCCAAATGGTTCGACATCGTGTGGGATGCTCGTCCGGATCGCAAAGTGCTTCTGCCGGTTCTAGGAAAGCGCTACGGCGACGCTCTGAAAGAGGGTGAGTTGCGCCTCGATTTCGACGGAGAGGAAATCTGCCTTGCGTACTTCGAAAACCGCTTCCCGCTTTCCGTCCAAAGTGAAAAGACTCTGAAGGAATTTGCTGGCTTCGAGAAAGGTGATCCGCATTCCGTTCATGCGCTCAAGGGGTTGCTGGATAGGATCAATGCGGATCGCGAAAAATTGCACGAAAGCATCCAGGCGCAACATTATCGCCTGGCGTATTGGCGAGTCGGCGCACACGAGATCAACTATCGCCGATTCTTCGATGTAACTGGCCTCATTTCGCTCCGGATTGAGGAACCCAGTGTTTTCTCGGCGACTCACAAGCTGGTTTATGAGCTGATCAAAGACGGAAAGGTAACCGGCTTGCGCATCGACCATCCGGATGGGCTCTGGGATCCGAAGATGTATTTTGACCGTTTACAGGATGCGTTCCACCATATCGATCCCTCTCGCGCGCTGTTCGTTGTCGCTGAAAAAATTCTGTCAGCCGAAGAGAGGCTTCCGTCAGATTGGAACGTTTCGGGCACAACAGGATATGACTACCTGAACTACGCGAACGGGGTATTCGTCGCGCAGAAAAACGAGGGGCAGTTTAGCCAAATTTACAATGATTTCGCCGGCGAATCGACCGACTACGTCGCAGTCGAATACGAGGCCAAGAAGTTCGTTCTGCAAAACCTTTTCCCCCGCGAGGTGAACGCACTGACCGAGCGTTTCCGTCAAATCGCGGATCAACTTCCGGAAGGTATTGATCTGGTCACGCCGGAGTTGCATTCGGCGATCACGGAGACTATCGCGGCGTTTCCAGTTTATCGAACTTACGCGCGAATTCATACCGACCGGTTGTCCGAGGCTGAACAGAAATACGTCACCGCGGCGATCCGACTCGCAACGGAGCGTGTTCCACAAGTGGCTCCTGCCCTCCAGTTGCTGGAACGCCTGCTTCTCCTGCAGATCAACCAACAAAAAGCTCGCGAGTTCGTCTATCGATTCCAACAACTGACAGGACCGGCCACGGCCAAGGGTTTGGAAGATACCGCCTTTTATCGTTACGTCCGCTTTGTCTCACTGAATGAAGTCGGTGGAAACCCAGGGCGCTTTGGAGCGAGTGTCGAACAATTTCACGAATACAACCGCGAAAAGCAGCAGAACTGGCCGCATTCGCAATTGGCCACGGCGACCCATGATACGAAACGCGGGGAAGATCTACGCGCTCGTCTCAATGTGCTGAGCGAAATCCCGAACGAATGGCGCAAACAGGTGGAGGTTTGGGCGCAGGAGAACCGCATTTTCAAAAGGGACGTGGCACCGAGCGCCAATGACGAATATTTGCTTTATCAAATACTGACTGGCTCCTGGACTGATTCAACTGATCTCGAAGGGTATATCGCGCGAATTCAACATTACATGGAAAAGGCCACACGCGAAGCGAAACGGCACACGTCCTGGCTCGATCCAAATTCGTCATACGAGGAGGCCACCCGGCGTTTCGTCGACGCTGTTCTCCGTTCAGAAAAATTCCGTGCTTCCTTTGAACCATTTGCGCGGCGCATCGCCTTTTTTGGCGTTTTCAACTCACTCGCACAGGTTCTGCTGAAAATCTGCTCTCCTGGCGTTCCCGATTTTTATCAAGGCACCGAACTTTGGGACTTCAGCCTGGTCGACCCGGATAACCGTCGCGCAGTCGATTACGAGTTAAGAAAAGAGACCCTCGCTCGCGTAAAACGGGTCAAGCCTCGTGAACTCCTAACGGGCGACGAAAAGATGTTCACGACGTGGGCGGCTCTCCAATTCCGAAACCGTCATCGCGAACTCTTCGAAAAGGGAAATTACATACCAGTCCGCGCGATCGGCTCGAAGGGCGATCACGTAATCGCTTTTGCCCGCGAGCTAAATGGGAAGCGGGCAATCGTAGTCTCCCCGAGGCTCTGCCTCACTCTGGTCAACGGCGAAACGAAACCGCCGGTTGGGCGGGAAGTCTGGGGCGATACGAAATTAGAACTGATCGCCGGAACGTATCGAAATCATTTTTCCGCAAAAACTGTGTGCAATGGCGAACTTGCCGAATTGCTTTCGGATTTCCCCCTGGCCCTCCTTGAGCCTGTTTAACTATTTGCGTTCGACCATGCGCTTGTAACTGAGGATGCCGTCGACGATCGCGCGCGCAACCATTCGTCGTTGCGCCGGGTTTGTGATTTTCGCGGCGTCTTGCGCATTCGAAAGAAACCCGCCCTCGATCAACACCCCCGGCATGTTGATCTCACGCAGAACCTGGAACGCTGCCCGCCGCAGCCCGCGATCCGGAAAAGCGCAGGTCGATGTGAGCGCTTTGTGAATGTGATAGGCGAGCAACGGATTAAACTGGTCCTGTCGGTGACCGACCGAGCGCGGCGTCGGTGATCCTCCATTGGTTGAAGTCGCGCCCGCGGGTGTAAGGCAGTACGTCTCGACACCTGAAGCCTCAGTTTCCACGGCGGCGTTGTAGTGAAGATTGATGAACAAATCGGCGCCCACGCGATTCGCATGCGCCGCTTGTTGTGGGAGATCGATAAAAACGTCCGTTTCCCGTGTCATCACGACGCGGAAACCCGCGGAGGCCAGCGCGTCCTTCAGCGCCTTGGCCATGAGCAACGTGTATTTCTTTTCCTGCTCTTTGTTGATCTGGTACCCGGGATCTTTCCCCCCGTGCCCGGCTGCAATCATGATCGTTCTGATGGACCTGCCTTTGGTCATCTTCGCGGGATAGAGAATTGGAAGAATAGTCTTATCCAGGTCGCGCTGGGAAATCAGAACAGTATTACCGCTGGGCGTGACAGGAGTCGAAAGCCAGAGCGAAAGTCCGTTGTAAGTCGCCTTCTTGGAGTTGACGAAGAAACTCAGCTTCGCCCAGCGACTGTTGAGGTAAACGATCTTGTTCGCTCGGTCCCAGTTGAAAGAAAAATCCTTGGAGCGCGCCCATTGTTCGAGCGAAACGTGCGTTTCCCCGCGCACAGAGAAGGTCTGAAGCCGTTCAGGCGCCGCCGCCTGGAGCGCAATCTGGAAGAACAAAAGCGCAACGTATGGGAGACATGACCGCCACACGAGCAATTCAGCGGATCTGCCGGGCTTTCAAACGGCGCGGAAACATGCGCTTTCCCATACGAGAATCGCACCGCCGCCGCAAGCGCGAAGAAACTTCCGAATTCACATTCCCTTTTTAATGCGACTGGCTTAACCTTCGTCTGCGTGAGGTTCCGTCGTGCGCCAATTCGTTATTTTTGCGCTTTTCTTCTGATTTGCGCCGGCGCTTTCGGCATTCTCTTCAGCCCTTCGGTCGGCCTCCTTGGCGGAAAAGAAATTCGCTCCTTCACCATGAATCATGTGCAGGAATATCCGTGGGGCGCCGCCATCGCCAGCTCGGAACTGGAACTCCCGTTCGTCCAGAACCAGCGCGGCCTTTTCTTCATGAATCTCTTTCTGGCTTGCAGCCTCGGTTCTTTCTTCGGCGGCGTGCACTGGTACGCGGCCCTCCGCAATCGCGCCCTGGCCTGTGATTAGGGGAAAGCGGCTGCCAAAAAATTTTCAAAAATCTTTTCCACTTCATCCTCCCTTAAGGTTCAGGTGGCTATCGTGAGTGCGTAATATGAAAAACAAAATCGCACTTACGATCATGGCGCTGGGACTTACGTTGCCGGCGATCAACCTCAACGCCCAGGACGGTCCTCGCCCCCCGCGCGGTCCCCGCGGCGACGGACCTCGGCCGCCGATGCCACCGCTCGTCGCGGCGCTCGACGCCAATCACGACGGCGTCATCGACGCTACGGAACTTTCCAACGCTGCTGCCGCCCTCAAAACTCTCGACAAAAACGGTGACGGCCAACTCACTCCCGACGAACTCCGCCCCGCCGGCCCTCAGCCCGCTGGTGATCAGCCCGACCATCCCCGCCCGCCCCGCGAACAGGCCGCAGCAGACGGTGCGCCCGCTGGCGGACGTCCCCACGGCCCGCCGATGATTGCGGCCCTCGATGCCAACAAAGATGGCGTGATCGACGCAACTGAGATCGCGAACGCCCCCGCCGCGCTGAAGTCGCTCGATAAGAATGGTGACGGTCAACTGACTCGCGATGAACTCCATCCGGCTGGGCCGGGCGGTCCTCGCGGTCCAAAAGGGAAAGGCCGCCCTCACCCGGACGACGCCGCCGGGCAATAGCATCCTTGACCAGCAGATCGCAAGCGGAGCGCTCAACGAGCACTCCGCTCTCATTTTTAGCCTGACCTAAACCAAAGGATGGCGCTCCGAACCGATTCCAGGTAAAATTTCGTCGTTGGCGTATGACGCGCACTGCGACAATTTGCCTATGTTCGCTCCTGCTGCTTCTGGGAATTGTCGTATACCGTCAGGGCCATGCAAGGAGCCACGCGGCGGCCGCAATTCCCGGTTCCAATACTGAGCCGGAAGATAATTCCGTTGTTCTACCAGCCGTTTCTTCTGCCTGGACAAATATGAATGCGCGCCTGGGGCGCCCCGCAAAGAGCTCCACCGTTTTCGCAAACACAGATTCAACAACGCTGACTAACGAGGCTTCCAACGAGGTCACCGTCAGCCCAGGTGCTCTCGGGGCGCGCGCCAAAGACCTGCTCGCTCGCGCGGCGCTTGACGCGGTGGGAGTTGACCCTGATGCCGAACAATTCTGGCTGGCGGCAATTAATGATCCAAATCTCGCTTCCGAAGAACGCCACGAACTGATCGAATCTTTAAGCGAAGCCGGTTTTGCAGATGCTCGCCGCGTCACGACGGATGATCTACCACTCATTGCCAGCCGCATCGCTCTCATTGAGGAGGTGGCTCCCAATGCCCTGGATTCAGTCAACGCCGCTGCCTTTCAAGATGCCTACCGTGAGTTGCTGAATATGTTTGGCAGCATTATCACTACCGAACGCGCGGCCGAGCCCGAAGCGGACCCCGGCACCGGTGAGTAACTCATGGCGAACACTCCCGATATTTGCCCGGTCTGCGGCACCGAAGTTCCAGAACGCGCCCGCGCCTGCCCGGAATGCGGCGCTGACGAGAAAACCGGCTGGTCCGAACGCGCCCGCTACGACGAACTCGGCATTCCCGACGATTCTTTCGACTACGACGATTTCGTCAGTCGCGAATTCGAAGGCAAGAAGTCGAAACGAAAATTGGGCTGGCTTTGGTTCACTATTGCTCTGCTGCTCCTGTTGGCCTTTGCCCTGCCTTTTCTCCGCCATTGAGGAAATGCACTTTGCCTTGCGCGAAAGCGTGGGGTGGCTACCTTGTCAACCATGTCGGCTGACCTGATTGACGCCATCCCATCCCGCATCGCCGCGCTCGGGCAGAAAGTCCTGCAGGGCGGGCAAATTACGCGCGCCGAAGGCGAGTGGTTGTTCACGCTGGAATCCAGCGCGGATATTTACACGCTGCTTTCGTGGGCCAACCGCATTCGCGAACATTTCAAGGGGAACAAAGTTCATTTGTGCTCAATCGTGAACGTGAAGGCGGGCGGCTGTTCTGAAAACTGCAAATTTTGCGCCCAATCGGCCGCGTACCAAACGGAGTCACCTCGATATAATCTCGTTGATCTCCCCCCGATGCTGACGGCCGCGGACGAAGCGAATCAAAATGGTGTGACCGCGCTCGGCCTTGTCGCAGCATGGAAAGGACTCGAGGAAGGGCCGGTGCTCGACCAGATTTGCGGACGTCTGGAGGAATTGAAGAACAGCGGCAAAGCACGGCCGGACGCCTCCCTCGGCATCATCAAGAATCCGCGCGTGGCGCAGCGACTGCGGGATGCGGGCCTGCAGTGTTACAACCATAATCTGGAAAGTTCGAAGCGTTTCTTCGGGAATGTCTGCACGACCCACACCTACGAAGACCGGGTGGAAACCATTCGCCATCTCAAAGCAGCCGGCATCAAGATTTGTTCGGGCGGAATCATTGGAATGGGCGAGACGGAACAGGATCGTTGCGATCTGGCGTTTTCATTGCGGGAAGTGGGCGCCAATATCGTTCCCATCAATATTCTGAACCCGATCCAGGGAACCCCCTTCGCGGACAAACCTTCCATTCCGCCGCTGGAGATTCTCAAGACAATCGCCTGTTTCCGTTTCATCCTGCCGAAACAGGAAATCATGATCGCGGGCGGACGCACCGTGAACCTGCGTGATTTGCAGAGCATGATTTTTATGGCGGGCGCCAGCGCATTAATGGTGGGTAATTATCTGACGACGCTGAATCAACCGGTCGAGAAGGATTTGCAGATGATTCGCGATCTCGGTTTAGACCCTAACTGGGACAAGCACGGTTTCAGCGATCAGGAAGAATGCGGCGAATCCTGCGGTTGCGCAACGGAGGCTGAGCCGGAGCCGGCCCTGGCTTGATGCAGCGGCTGGGGCTCAACCGCGGCCGGTATCACGGCGAGGCGATTGACATCGACGCGGTCCAACGCGAGATCCACGAATTGGCCCTAAGTTCCGGCTGGATCGCCGAAACATTTCTGGATCAGCCCGGAATGACTTTGCGCGGGTATCACCGCCCCTTTTATGGAGCCTTGCGCAATCTCTACGTCGGTACTGGCGTGCATGGAGATGAGCCTTCCGGTCCGCTCGCTGTGGTCGAACTTCTACAACAGGATACCTGGCCCGCGGCGAATCTTTGGCTGGTTCCGTGCGTGAATCCCACCGGCTTTCGTCTCAACACGCGAGAGGACAAGAACGGGATCGATCTCAACCGCGATTATCGTCACCAGAGAACCGCGGAAGTGTCCGCTCACGCACGCTGGCTGCAAGTCCAGCCGGAGTTCGATCTTTGCTTGTTGCTCCATGAGGATTGGGAAGCCAACGGATTTTATGTCTATGAATTGAATCCGGAAAAACGACCCTCGCTTGCTGAGCCCATTGTCGATGCGGTCCGCAGCCTTTGCCCGATTGAGACGGCTGAGCTGGTTGACCAATGGGAGTGCAGAGCCGGGATCATTCGTCCAGCAGTCCAACCAGACGAACGACCGCTATGGGCGGAAGCGATTTACCTGATCGCCACGAAGACACGCCAAACCTACACTTTCGAAACACCTTCAGATTTTCCCCTCGCCTCCCGGGTCCGGACACATGTCGTCGCGATCCGAGAAGCGTTTCGGTTGTTTGAAACAACACTGGCTCCTTATCTGTCCACGACGGAGTAACGGATAAATTGCCGAGTGTTGCCCTGCATGGAAAAGCTCCAGCTCACGCGGTTTCCGTCAATGCTCTTTTGGGTGATCGCTATCGGAGTGATCGGGGTCCAATGAATCAAGTCATTCGATGAGTGCGCTTCTAAAGTCATGTTGGAAGCTTCCGACCGCTCAGAAAAGCTGATCTGAAACCAGCCGCCGCTCGCGCTAAAACTGAAGCGCGGCTTGTCCACGGCGGAACGCGCGTCGTAGCCGAGATAATATTCGAGCGCATTGCTGAAGCCATCACCATCGAAATCCGCCGAAGAAAAATCCGTTCCAGCCGCCAAAACCTCATCCGGAGTAAAAGAGGTATTGCGCCAAAAATCAAAGGCATCGAACGATTTGTTCAGAAACACTCCGCTAACGACCGCATTGACCCATTTCGAACTTAACCGAAACCGCACAGCTCCTTGCACGCGCCAAAGGAGATATTTTCCATCGTTGAACTCGGTCACTTCCCGATGATCCAGGACGACGCCGTCCGGACTTTCAACCGAAATGGTTACGTCCCGTTTACCGTCCCAATCGAGAAAATAAAGTCCGGCAGTCCAGGGCTGACCATCGAGTAGGTTCAATAGAACGGAAAACTCCGGAGAACCATATAGACAGGCCGCAAAGCGGTCCGGAGATGCAGTCCGCATCGGAGCGCGCATTTCGGGGGTAGGCGAGGCAAACGAGTAAAAGATGCTATCCGGCGAAGAGAGATCAACAGAATTGGCCAAAATCTTTGCGTCGCCCGGCAGCCAAACACCGTCCATCCCATACCGCCCCTTCCATGAACCTTGCGTCAGCGCATCCGTCCCCACGAATTTCGCTGCACTATTCACCGGCACGACCCGCACACTAATCGGTTCGCTCTGGTTCGTAATTCCGAACGTGCCAAATCCCACGGCGCGAAGAACATGATCACCAACAACGATATTCGTGATCACAGTTTCCAAAGGGCTGTTGGTGCTGGTCGCAACAAGAGTATTGCCATCCCAAAGTTCAATTCGTTTCAGTTCGCGCCCGGGGGCCACAGCGTTCACCGTGACGGGGAGGCTCGCCGGTTGCTGCAGCTCCAGCCCGTCCTCGGGCGTTGCAATGTCAATTGAAATCGGCGGGACAGAGTCAACAAATATGCCGGTGACGTACGATTCGCCCGAAGGATTTCGCACGCGCACAAGCACTTCATTCCGGAAAACGAACGGCAAATAAACCGGGATCTGCGCGTTTACAAGGGTTCTGCCCAGAAGCGTATTGTCGCGTGGATTGATAAAATCGATGACCTGGTTTTTGCCGGCGTCAAGCCAGTCGCGAAAATAGAGCGCACCCTGATGAATGCCAAAATCAGTGGCGTGAAAGGCGATCTCCACACGGTTGGAAGAATGCAATTCAGAAGCGATCCCGATGGTATTTGCATGCAAGCTGGAGCGATTAGTCGATGGCCCTATTACCGTTACATCGCCGCTCAACACTTGAATGTGGACCAGGTCGCTCTCGAGATTTGTGAGTCCCGGAATAAGATAAGCAATCTGGCCGTAGCGCGAACTCCAGTCGCCAAGAGTTCGCCGGTCAAGCGGTCGAACCCACACGTACGGGCTTGGCGCACTCGCGTCGACGGCGACGGGCGCAGAGGTCAAGTTGATTCCCCCAGTGCGAAGAACTGCCGTCAGCTTCAAACTTCCTTCGGAGGCATTCGTCCATAAGTACGACCACGGAGCGCTTGAAGCCGTCCCAACTTGTTCTGCGTCTTTGCGGAACTGGACGCTGGAAACTTCGTCACCGAAGCTGGCCGTCTCTGCTGACAGAGTGACAGGCTGCGGTACGACGATTGTCGATGGCGACACCGAAAGATTCACCGAGTGCAGTTGCATTTCGTCGAACTCCGCTGCCGCGAACTGCGCGGCTTCTCCACCGGAGGCGACCGCAAAACCCGCCAGATAATCCGAGCCGAGAAAGATTTGCGAGGTTCCAAGGGGGCGCCAAGCTCCGGTGCTATCCGCGATCCATGCAGAGACGGAATTTCCCTCAACCACCAGCTTGGCTCGATTTCCAAGAGATACCGGCGCCGAAACCACGGTCGCGTAAGATGAAAAGATGTCCGCTCTCGCCAGAAACCTCCATTCATCCCCTTGCCGGATCACAGCGGCTGCCGGCGAGCCTGGGTCGCCGCTCGCGCGAATCATCAAACCGGCTTCCCTGGCGGGCGAGTCGCCACTTAAGGAAACGTGGCGCGCAGACAATTCGGTCGAGCCGAAAGCCGCTCGACTGCAGAAAAAGAGCGAGTCTTCTAAGACTCCTGCGCCAGCGGAACTCACCCGCAAGGTGCTTCGGTAAACTTCGGCGCTGCCTTCAACCGTCGGAACTCCGATATCAGCGGTCTGCCAGCCTTCCTCCGGAATGCGAACAACCCATTGGCTCAAGACATCGAGAAACTGATTATCAATCACCGAAGTGGCAATCGGCGGCATTTGATAGAGAGGCACGCGATTGCTGGCGCGGAAATAAATGTAGGAATTCTCAAGGTCGTGTGGAGCGATGAGCTTCATGGGATAAGGATAGAACGTTGCACGCTCGTTGAAGATGTGAGCCTGAGCCAAGGGTGTTGAAATCCGTGCATCCCACGGAGCGGCCGTACGTCCGCCTGGCGTATGACAATGCATGCAGTTGCTCTCAAGGTATGAGCGGACGCGATACTGCAATGGCGCGACGGGATCATCGAGCGTCGCAAGATGCCGAAGGCGGTCAGGGTGCACGACTGTGCTAGCGGTAAAAAGCCCCTGTGCCGCGAGCCAGGCGAGTTGATTCGTCATTTGCCCGCTAATCTCAACTGTTCGATTCAGTTGGTGTGTTCGCGCACCGAGAACGAAGCCGGCTTCTCTATTGTGGCAGGTGCGGCATTGATCCCAGGTAGGGTAACTCCACACCTGTGTGCGGAGAATGCCACCGTCATGAATAACAAACGTTTCGTTCGTTCCTTCCGGTGGAACCAGAACCGCGTTCGTCAATGAATTTCCCCAGCGATACGTCAGGCCGTAGATATCATCTGCCGTCTTGACCAGGACACGTGTTTCCACTCGCCGACGTGAGGCTGCGACACCGTTGGTCAGTTCCAATTCGAAATGTTTGAGGAACACCGCGCCTTCAGGAAAATCCCACGCGTTGGATTCGTCGAAACGCACTTTGCCTCGCGCTCTGCTCAGATCGAGCCACCTCGTCTTGATCGCGCCGTCCGACCAAAGCGGTGTCGTCACCTCAAAAGGAAAAAAATTGGTGTCGACCTGCAAGGTGCGCACATCTGTAAACGCGCCGACATCACGCAGCGTGAGCGGCACCTGCCCTGCGCCCGGCGCAACGTAGGTCAGATGTTCAATTGTTCCTTCCACATGATTGGCAATCAGCACCGCGCCATCAGCAGGGTGCGTCCCAAAGGTGGCGAGGCCTGAGCGGCCAGCAATCCAGGTTGCGCCACCCTCCGGCGCGAGTGGGTCCAACGCCCAGACGTTGCCCGAATCATAGTCGCCGAACAGATATTTACCGCGAAGTCCGGGAAGTTCGTTCCCCGCATAAACGACGCCTCCAATCACCGCACGTCCAGCAAATAAGCCGAGGCCGTGATTGTACTCGTAGGTCGGTGGCTCAAGATTGCCGGGAATTTCACCTTCACGAACTACGCGACTTCCTTCCATGTATGGCCATCCGTAATTGCCCCCCTTTTTCACGATGTTAACTTCCTCAATCGCCCCTTCTCCGACATCCGCCGCGATGAGCGCTCCGGTGAACGGGTCGAAACTGAAGCGCCAGGGATTTCGCATGCCGATGGCGTAAAACTCTGTCCGCACCCTGAAGGGATCAACTGCCGAACCGTTAAAACTATTTACACCCACAAAGGGATTGTCCTTTGGAATTCGGTAATCACCTTTGATCGCGTCGTGTGGATTGGGCACAAGATTTTCTGGCCGGGAATCGATATCGATGCGGATGATTCCGGCGAAGAACCCTTTGTCGATTGCCTGAGGCGAGTCGTGCGTATCCGGGTAAACGGGCGCTTCATCTCCGAGGGAAAGGTAGAGGTAACCGTCGGGCCCGAATTTGAGGTCCCCGGCATTGTGCGTATCACTCCCATCGTATTGGGATAGAATCACCTTTTGGAAATTCAGATCTGCCCGGAGCGGATTGTCTGGATCGCGGCGAAATTCAGTAAGTTCATCTTTCGCGTTCGGCTGAGTGATCCGGAAAACAAAAAACCGCCCGTTTTGACTATAGTTTGGATGGAACGCAACCCCCAGCAGACCGGCTTCTTCCGAAACGAAGGTGCTCTCGCTCAGATCCAGGAACATCGAGACAAAAGGATGCGTGAGGTCGTCGATTACTTTGATCCGGCCGCTCTTTTCCGCGATGAAAAGACGATTCGTTTCACCCGGCGGGCTGGTAATCACCACGGGACGATCGAACCGGAGACTGGGAAACAAATTTGTGAAGCCGAACCCCAACACAGGCTGCGAAGAAGGCAGATGGAGAGCGCCTGCGTATAGCAGTCGCCCAGTCAGGACAAAAAGCGCCAGAAATACCCGCGCATGACCCCCTCCCATAATCAACGTCCGGTATGGTAGCAAATTACATGCCTTAACGCCAAATCAGGGCGGGACTGATTGTGGAATTTGCACAACTACGTGCGCTACCCTGTAGACCTCTACCAAAAAGACACGCATCAATTAGCGCGTTCCCGCAGAGTGGTCGAAAACTGCGACGATGCGGACAAGGAAAGTAATGCACCTTCCACCACAAAAGTTTTCCGCGAGACAGCCTGTCCGACAGGCGCGTGAACATTTGCTTTGCCGAGTCTTTTTGCCGCATTCTACGGAATGGGCTGCTTATCTCGTGGTTGCGGTCAGCGGCACCTTGTACACCTTAAGACCGTTCACTTCCAACTCGCCCACATTGGGCGGGGCACTCTCCGGTGTGAGTTGAAGCTTCGGGGCTTCGAAGGAAGTGCGCTGAGTTTGGGAAATGGCCTGTAGTTTGGCTTCGAGCAACTGGACGCGGCCCTCGAGCATCGTGACTTTCGCTTTCAGCTTGTCGAACTCAGTTGGTTCATTTTTTGGTTGATCGACAGCGTAGAGTAGCGCCGCGCCGCCGAGGACGAGAAGAGAGATCCATTTGCTATTCATGGCTTTCATTTGTCGAGAATAACGATTTTGGTTTCGGCACTGTTTCCGCGAATCTCCGGAACATACATTGCATGTCCGACCACGGGAAGAGCATGAAATTCACCGGGAATTTCCGCGCGCGTTTCGTAGCGGATTTCCCAGAGACCTTCCGGCAATTTGTCGATAAAAAGAGCAACTTTGCGGTCGCGCAACTCCTGGTAAACCCAACGAGTTTCACCAGTTTCGGCGCGAGCTCGATTGTTCTGTATGATGGGTTCAGTCGAGGCGACCTGAACGATATTGGTAAGAGACGAGGAGCGAACGCGATGTGCATAGAGCGCTTCGCCGCTGCGGATTTCGACGGCTTCGACCCCGGCAGGTTTGAGATCCTCGAACAGAAGATACTCGTAGTTGTTTTTGGATTCGATGGTGAGAACCGTTTCGATCCTGTCGCCGCTCGTGATTTTATCACCGGATGAAAGTTCCTGTTTTTCGTAGGTGTAGCCCTTCAGAAGCGTAGGGACGGGCGCGAGCTTGTGATAGCGCCGGCGAACGAAGATTTCATTTCCGGCTGGAGTGATTGGCTCTTCGAGACTGAAGAAAGAACATTCGGCCGCGAAATAGATCGGCGCCTCACCCGATTTGCGCTCGATGCGAATTTCGTTCGCCCCATCTTTGACAAGGTTTTCGGGGACTGTGAATTTTTCAGGAGCATTGAAGAGGTCGACGCCGCTGATCTTGCGGGTGCCGAGAGAGGAACCGTTCACGAAGAGTTCGTAGCCTAGCTCGCCTTTGATTTCGCCGGTCACTCGAAGATAATCGTTGAGCGCGAGAAGAACGATCGCAGTGTCACGCGTGTTGCTCCATTGCGCGCCGCGACGGTTTTTAATCAACCAGTTTGCGACCGGCTCGATCAACTCGTTTTTCGGATCGATCGCGAGAAGCGCACGGAGACAAAACGCCGTGGCTTCCACGCCACCTTCCGACCAGCGCCAATGCAGGCCGTCTTCGCCCCAGTGAGCGGTGGGCATGGTTGAACCCTGGGATACAACCCGGCCGAGGACCGTCTGACCGGGAGCTTTGTCGCGCGTGACCCCATTAGCGACGTTGCGAATGAGAGTCTCGGCTTCGGTCTTCTTGCGGAAATTGTGAGCGGCCAGGGCGAAAAGCGCGCGCGTGTAGGCGTTTAGTTGGTCGCGATGCTCCCAGAGATTGTCGAAGGCGGTCTGTTCTTCGCTGGTGAGGTTGCGATGATCCTGCGCCAGAGCGTGGAGCATGAACGCCTGAAGATCGTATTCGCGCTCAGCGTTCACGAGCGACTGATTGAGGAGGGCAATCGCGCGATCAAGCGCATCGGTGTCGATCTTCGTACCGGCTGTTTTGGCGAGTGACAGTCCCCAAACCACATACGCCGTCATGAAGTGATCCGATTCGCCTTCCTTCCACCAGCCCCAACCGCCATCGCCATGCTGAAATTGGTAAAGGCGAGCGAGACCTTTTTCGGTGATATCGGTGAGCTTATCGAGATTCTTCTTTCCGCCCGGATGGGTCTTCGCTGCGACACCCTGTTCTATTCCACCGAAAACGCGACCCATCACGTCTTCAGGCGCGAGACCAAGATCCTTGAGCGTTTTGGCGGTAATGGCCGCGGGCAGAAAACGGCTCATGGTCTGTTCAGTGCAGCCATAAGGGTATTCGATCAGGTAAGGAAGTGCATCGAGCATCGTCACGGCAAGGCTGGGAGTCACCTGCACGGTAAAGTGAGTTGAACCATTTTTGCGTTCGGCCGGGAGGGTCAATGTCGTGAGAAGTTTATCTTCGCGAGATTTGCCCGAAACGGCGAGAAATTTATCGATGCCATGCTCGTAAACTGTGAATGCTTTTTCCATGGCGTCAGAGAAGCGTCCAGCGCGACCCGTCACCTTTAATTTGATTTCGCCCGGTTTGCGGGGATGAACGATCCAATCAACCCGGGCTTCCCCACCGGCGCTGATACGAACGGGATTGCGCGAAGCGTTTTCGGGTTCGATCCCGGCAGCATCGATCTGCGGAATAACTGTTAAAACTTCAGAGGTATTGTTGTTAATGACCGCTGAGACAGTGACGGTATCGCCAACGAGAAAGAAGCGAGGCGCTTGCAAGCGAACAATGAGTGGTTGTTTGGTGCGTGTGGTTGCATTGTCGATGCCGAACTGATTTCCGGTCGTCACGGCCCGGGCGACGGCTTTCCACGAGGTGAGGCTGTCGGGATAAGTAAAGCTCACCTCCGCGCGGCCATTGGCATCAGTGCGAAGGTCTGGTTCCCAGAGGATGGCGGAGCGAAAATCTGTGCGGACCTGAACTGCGGCTTCTGGTTCGGCGGCGGCTTGCGCCGCACCGAGCGCGAAACTGGCGGGCGCGGGAGCCACCTGGTTCATCGCTAAAGTATCGAGCGACTTGGAGACGGCGCGCGTCATTGTTTCCGCTGATGCCGAGTCGAAAAATCCACGAGCGGTGCCACCCTGCAAGCCTGCTCGTAAGCTCTGGGGCCGAAAATCGTCGCGACCTTGGCCAAGCCGCTTTTCATCCTTTTCCTTGTAGAGTTCGTTGTCATCCCGTCGCACGAGTTTTTGGTAAGAGCGATAATTGAACGAGCTGGAGCTGTTCAGGATCATAGGACGCTTGCGACCGAAGAAGAACTGACGCGGATCGCCTGACGAATCGGATTGGATATAGGAGACCGATTCGTCGAAAACCGTCAGAGCGAGTTCTGCCGGGACAGGTTGGCCTTCGTCGTTGCGTGTGCGAACGCGCAACGTTCCTTTTTCGCCAGGCCGATACTCTGCGCGGTCAGAATCGACATCAACCGTAAGAAAATTCTTCGTCGGCGGAACGACGATCTCCTTTTGATCGGTGAAGAATTCCTGATCGGCAACCATGACGCCATTGATGAAAAAGTTCGGAACATGTTTTTCGTCGACGGCGAGTTCGATCAGCTTCACTGCGCCATTGAGATGAACCAATTGGTAATCGAGAAGATCCGCGCCCGCAGTGGTGAGCAGGACGTAGCGGTCATTGGTGGGCGCGCTTAACATGATCGATGCTTTTTGTCCCGCGCGGAAAGTGTCTTTATCCGCGAGAATCTCGAGACCGCCGGTGCGATAACCGAGATCAGCCGATTGGGTGGTCGCGACCCAAACGGTTGCCTCGGCCCGAATCGGTCGACCTGGAATCTGGCCTTCCTTGATTTGTTCATCGGTGCGCCAGGCGATGCGGTAATAGCCTTCGCGCTCTGGCGTGAACGTGAGAGTGGCGATTCCGTTTGTGTCTGACTTTACAGTGCGGGTGAGAATCTGGTCCTGCTGGTAGCCGCGGAATTTCAAACGCCACGGTTTTTGTCCGGGCTGAGAGGGCGGAGGAAAATTGCCAACCTTTTGCAACGCCTGGAGTTCACCACCTTTCACTTCACGACCGTCCGGGGCGATCCACACTTCGAACCAATAGTCACGGGTGACACGGACCGTCCCTTCCGCCGCGACTGGTTGCTCGTTGGCGTCGACGGCGCGGAATTCGACTTCGACTTTGTCCTGTGGGCGATAGAGATAATGCGCTGGCTTTGGATGGACATAAAAGCGTTGCTGTCCGACGCGAATTCTATCGTTCCCGGTTATTTCGCGACGCGAGGCGTCTGTCACACGCGCCTCAACGCGATACTCGAGATCGTTTCCGCCACCGAGCGGGGTTTTGATAGTGATTTTCGCTTTGCCATTGGAATCGGTCTTGACCGTCTCGCGCTGAATGACCTGGCCGGGATCGTAACCGCGAAACGGGCGCGAACGTTCCCGGTAAAACCATTCAAATTCATGCGGCTCGTTAAAAACGTGATAGTAGGACGATTGTGTGACCACGACTTCAGCCGTGGCGTTGGCTACCGGACCGCCAAAATAATAATCCGCGGCAATTTCGACCTCGACCGGCTCTCCGAGCAGAAAGGTCTTCTTTCGCCCGTTCTCCTCCGGCGTTTTGATCGCGACTTTGAATTCGGGTAGTTTGTACTCTTCCAGACGGAACAAGTTTGCCGTTCCGATCTGCCGGTCGCCTTTCGCATCGAGAAAGAATACGTGGTACTGGCCGAGCGGTAGCTCGCTTTTCAGATCCAACGCACCCCACGCGCTGCCGAAACTATTCAGAGTAAGCGTTTCCTTACTGACTTCCGCACCGCGCGGATCAACCACGCGCATGACCAGTTTTTCCCCGGAAGGAACGGTGTAAGTCTCACCGTTTTGATTTCGTGCGATGATTTTCCACTGAACCTTTTCGCCCGGCCGATACGCCGGTTTGTCCGGGAAAGCGTAAATTTTCCAGCCAGCAGTTCGCTCAGGGGAGTAGAAATTTCCACCGGAACTAAACGCCTGGCGATCGCCAGATTTGATCGTGGCGTAAAGTTGACTTTGCGAACGCCCGCCTTTCAGATCGATGCGCGCGAGACCTTGTTCATCCGCGGTTTTGGATTGTTTGGTCCACCGCCAATCCTTTCCATCATAATACCTTTCCCAGACCACGACGCTGGCGTTCGCCAGAGGCGCACCTGTGCTGGAGTCGCAGGCGTAAACGAGAGATTTCCGTCCAACCGTTTGCAGCACCAGCGAAGCGTCGGTGACCAAAAGCATTTCGCGGCTCGTGACATTTCCGCCCTTCGCCACGAGGATGTAAGCACCGCGAGGAAGTTTCTCTTCCAAACGGATGGCATCATTGCCGGGTACGTAAGGACGCTTCTTCTCGATGGCCTTCGTCCATGATTTCACTTTCTCACCGCGAGTCCCGCTGAAGCCTTGAAGCCAATCGGTGTTCTCACCACGCAAGGTGAAATCCTCCGTCAGATCGACTTTAAGAATGGTGAAATCAATGCTTTCGACATTCCGCCACGAGACATGGAATTCGATCTCCGATTGCGGCAGGAAAATATTCCCGACGGCAAGTTGAACTTCCATTCTAGTGATTTCCCGAATCCGATTCTGGGCATCATCGAACCAGGGCGTTTCGCCCTTGCGGAATTCGGCCAAGAGACGGCGAAAGAGTGCCAGTGCTTTTTCGAAGTCGGGTTCTGTGCGCCAATTACCCTCGTCATCCTGCACCGCGCGGCCATTGCTGCTCATCCACGCGCCGTAGAAATAAAGAGCGTCATCGTACCAACGCGTGTCTTTCTTCAACTTCATCGCCTCTTCGAATTCTTTCGGGATGCGAAAGCGCTGTTCCCACTCTCCTCCTTGAGAGCGCAAAGTCATCGCGATCATGAAATGCGCACGCGCTTTTTCCTCATCATTGCGTGCGATCTTCAACGCATTTTCAAGAATCGGCAGAGGAATGTATGTGCCGTACGACCCGTAATACCACATCGGTTCGATGCGTGCGGGCTCCGCCGCTTTGCGCAGGATCGACCAATATTTCTCCGCGGCGAACGTGAGGTTGGTGGAACCACCCCAGTAATCGAGCGCTTTGTCGTAAAACGACCAGGCACCGCCCAGATCCATCCGACCGCGGCCGCTCCGCTGCAGGTCACCGAAAGTCTCTTGCGTCTCCGCCCACACACGGTCGACGGTGACGCCCTCCTCGATAAACCTCCGTAGCTCGGTTTCCGCGGCCTGCGAGGCGGAATCATCCGCCTGCTGGCTGGCAGCCTGTGACCTGGCTTGGGTTTCGGCCAACCGGAATTCGCGCCACCGCTTTTCCTCCGCGTTGAGTGACGCGGGATCAACTTTCGCGAACGCCTCATGCGCAAGCTGATACGAACCTTCCTTGTAAAGCCTTTCGCCCTCCGCCATATCCCCCAAAGCTGCCTGCCACAAACAAGCACACCACAGTGCCGCCAAAATTCGCGCTATCGTCCTCATGTTTACAAAGAGATTAGACGGTCTTCGCCCGTAATTGCTCCGAGAAAACGCGGCTTTCCAGATAAGCGCAATTGTTTCATGCTTCATGCCAGTATAGAGTCAGCCCGGTGATCTCTTCCATGAATTGGGGCCGAACGCTGGCCACGGCTCTCGGGTGCGCGCTACTTGTCCTGAATGGAGCTGCCAAAGACGCTCCTGCGAAAAGCGCCGAAACCGAGCGTGCGCCCCTGGCTCTCGAAACGTTCGACGCCGTTTGGCAGAAGATTTACGAACATCATTTCGATACGAATTACAACGGGCACGACTGGATGAAAGTGCGGGAAAAGTATCGACCGCGCGCCGCAGCAGCCCACGACACGAAGGAAGTGCGCGAGGTCCTCCAGGAGATGATCGATCTGCTCAATGTCTCGCACATGGCCATCGTTCCGGGCGAACTTTCGGAACTGATCGAGAGTAAAGATCACAAAAAAGAAGCTTCGGTCGAGCAGGCAGACGAAGAAGACAGCGGGACAGTTGGAATGGAAGTTCGATTCATCGGAAGAGACCTCGTCGTGACCTACGTGGATCGGAAACTGCCCGCCGATGTCGCTGGGGTGAAGCGCGGGTGGCTCCTCAAACGCATCGGCACAAATGTAACCGAAAATCTCTTCCCGACGAACGTCGCAAAACTCGATGAACAACGCCGAAGATTTCTCGCATGGCGCGCGGCGGCACGAAAACTTTCGGGCGAGCCCGGTTCAACGGTCGACCTCGTCTTCGCCGACGCCAGGGATCAAGGTCACGTCATCCGGCTCAAACGCGAACGAGCGCAAGGCGAGGCGGTGCAATTCGGAAGCTTGCCGGTGATCTACACACACTTCAGCTCGCATGAATTGCATCCGGACAAGGTGAAGATCGGCCTGATTCGTTTCGATATTTGGATGCTTCCGACGGCGCTCGGCTTCAACAAAGCGATCGATGAGTTTCGCGACGCCGACGGCATGATTATCGACTTGCGTGGAAACATTGGCGGGATGGTTGGAATGATCATTGGAACAGCGGGCCATTTCCTGAAAGAACCGGTGAACCTCGGAGCGATGGTGGCGCGCGATAACACTTTTCAGCTTCCAGCAAACCCGAGATATGTCGGCGCTTCCGGACAACCGGTGACACCCTACGGCGGACCGGTTGCGGTGTTGGTTGATGAAATCACCGCGAGCGCTTCTGAAGTGTTTACCGGTGGAATGCAAGAATTGGGGCGTGTGCGAGTTTTTGGCCGCCGCAGTTCTGGCCAGGCGTTGCCGGCAATGCTCGATGAACTGCCGAATGGAGACGCGTTCTACCATCCGATTTCGGATTTCGTGACCGTCAAGGGAACGCGCTTCGAAGGACGCGGCGTGGTTCCGGATGAAGAGATCCCGTTAACGAGATCGGAGCTCCTGGCCGGGAAAGATGTGGATGTAGAGCGGGCGGTGAAGTGGATTCAGAGCAAATCCGGCAAGTAGATTTCGTTCCACCAATGGTGAATTGATCTTCCGCGACGGCTTCTTTAGCTTCTCGGCCACGAATATGGAGAAAGTTGTGATTATCGGGACTGGCTGCGCGGGGTTAACCGCGGCGCTTTATACGGCGCGCGCCAATCTCGCTCCTCTGGTCCTCACCGGCACCATGCCGGGCGGACTGCTCACCACCACCAGCATTGTTGAGAATTATCCCGGTTTCCCTGAAGGGATCGACGGTTACGAATTGATGACCCGCATGCAGAAGCAGGCGGAACGTTTCGGCGCCCGGGTGAAGTATGGAACCGTCGAATCGGTCGATGTGACCACGCGCCCTTTCAAGCTTTCGGTCGATGGCGATCCGGTGGAAGCGGAGACCCTCATCATCGCAACCGGAGCCGGCCATCGGCACCTCGGATTGAAGAGCGAACATCTGCTGGAGAAGAAGGGCGTTACCTATTGCGCCACGTGCGACGGTGCGCTGCCGATGTTCCGCAACAAGCCATTGGTCGTTGTGGGTGGTGGCGATTCCGCGTGTGAAGAGGCGACGTACCTGACGCGCTTTGGCTCGACCGTTTACCTGATTCACCGGCGGGACACTTTGCGCGCTTCAAAAATCATGGCCGCGCGGACGCTGACCAATCCTAAAATCCACCCGATCTGGAACACAGTCGTGACCGACGTGCTCGATGTGCACAAAGACGTCGTGACAGGTGTGCGGTTGAAGAACCTGCAGACTGGCGAGGAACGGGTGCTCGACTGTGCAGGCGTCTTCGTGGCGATTGGGCACATGCCGAATACCCAGCTCTTCAAGGGAATCATCGACATGGACGAGAACGGCTATATCAAGCCGCAGCGCGGGACTGAAACGAATGTGCCCGGTGTATTCGTCGCGGGCGATTGCTCGGATCACGTTTATCGTCAGGCGATCACAGCCGCGGGCCAGGGCTGCGCAGCGGCAATTGATGCGGAGCGATATCTCGCCGGCCTGAACCAGTAAGTTCAGGGCTTCGAGCGAACGCATCGAAAGAGCGTAGGCCGGGCGTCACGCGGGTACTTGATGCGACCGTAACCGTTGTTATCGGTCACGAGCCAAAACGAGTTTTCATCCACCGCGAGGCCTTCCATCGTGCCGGTCGGGTAGGCGGTGCGATAGGCGACTTCTTCGCCCAGTTCCATTTGCGCAAAACCGTGCTCCGCCAGAACACGCTTCGTTGCCGGATCGACTTCGAAGATGCAGCGGTGATTGCGATCGAGGACGAAGAGGCGATCGCCAAAAAAAGAAAGGTCGCTGTAATGCGGCCCGCCGAACGCAAACGCAGCGGAATCAACAAAGAATGAATCTTCCACCTTCAACGTTGCTCGATCAACCACGATGACACGCGCCGCATCCCGTTCGTTGGCCACGTAGATTTTTGATGGCGCCACCGCAACCCCTTCGAAAGAAGCATTCGAATCCCTGCCGAAGTATTGCTTCATCGGCGACCAATCGATCTTGAGGCGTTCCACCGCGCCGTTCGCGGTGGTTCTAAAAATGGAACGTTGGGATTCTTCGGAAATGTAAATAGCACCCTCTGGATCAACCGCGATGCCTTCGCAGTCGTAGCGCGGTTCGGGTTTGATTGCCACCCTGGCAACCGCAGCATGGGGAAAAAAGGAAGTGAGCTTCAGTTGGGCCGTGTTATTGGTGCCAAACACAATTTCGAACAACTCAGAGTCGCGGTCGTTAATCGTCAGCAGCTTTCCTTTCCAAAAAGCAAGGCCGGAAGCATCGAAGCGCTGATTGCCGACAGCGCCAAGTTGCCAGGTTTGCGCTGCTTTCAAGACGAATTGTTTGCGACCGTCATTGGTGCGGACTCCGAGGGCGCCGCCCTTGGAATCCGAACCAAGCGCATTCGTGATCCAGAGCCATGCAGTGAGCGCAAGAATTGCTAAACGCACGGCTCATTTTACGGCACAACTGGCGCTGGGCAAATCCGAGGCAACGAATACGATAACCGCATTCTGATGGAACAGTTGCGCATCGAGCACGGGCGTCTGGAAGACGCAGCAACATTGACCGGCATCGCCGTCGCGGCGAAACGACACTGGGGCTATCCCGAATCGTGGATGGAACGGTGGCGCTCGGAACTCGCGATTCACCCAAGTGAAATCGAATCCACCGAGACGCACTGCGCCGTTTTGCAGCAGGAGATCGTCGGCTTTTACCGTTTGCTTCCAAAGGGGAACGTTCTCGAACTGGAACACCTTTGGGTCGTGCCGGCGCACATGAGAAAAGGTTTCGGCCGGGCGCTCTTCCAGCACGCCGTGAGTCGGGCTCTCCAGCTTGGCTTCCGCTATTTCACGATCGAGTCCGATCCCAACGCGACGCCATTCTATTTGCGAATGGGCTGTGTCCGCGTCGGAAACACAGTCAGTGAAATCGATGGCATCAAAAGAGAACTGCCCACCTTTATGTATGAGATTGAAGTTGAAACGATCCGTCCGCGTCTGAAGCTGGAGAACGTATGATCAAATACTTTTGCATATGGCTGCTTTCAGCGGGCGTGACTTTGTTCGCGGCGGATAAGAAGATCCTCCTGTTGGCAGGATCTGCGAGTCACGGCTCGGGCGAACACGAGTTCAATGCGGGCTGTCATTTGCTCGCAAAATGTCTGAACGCCGTGCCTGGAATTCACGCGGAGGTCTATAACAATGGATGGCCAGCTGATGAAAAAGTTTTCCAGGGCGCGGACGCAGTTTTCCTTTATTCCGATGGCGGCGAAGGCAATCCGTTCAACCGCGCGGAGCGACGCGAAGTCATTGGTAAACTGATGAAACAGGGCGTCGGACTTGGCTGTGCGCACTACGCCGTCGAAGTTCCCAAAGGGCCGACCGGCGATGCTTTCCTTAATTGGATCGGTGGATATTTCGAGATGAATTGGTCCGTGAACCCGACCTGGACGGCTGATTTCAAGGAATTGCCAAAACACCCGATCACGCGCGGGGTCCATCCCTTCAAAATCAACGACGAATGGTATTACCACATGCGCTTTCCCGAAGGCATGAAGGGAGTCGTTCCGATCCTTTCGGATCTGCCACCGAAAACGACTTTGGGCCGGCAGGACGGAACCCATAGCGGCAACCCGGCCGTCCGCGAAGCAGTCGCAAAAGGCGAACCGCAACATCTCATGTGGGCCACAGAACGAGCCGATGGCGGCCGCGGGTTCGGATTTACCGGCGGACATTTTCATCGCAATTGGGCGGACGACAACTTCCGCAAGCTCGTTCTTAATGCGATCCTCTGGACCGCAAAAGTCGAGGTACCCCAGAATGGCGTTGATTGCACGTTATCTGCAGACGACCTCAAAGCGGGCCTCGACAAAAAGAAATAGATTCCTCGACACTTTCGCGGCACTGCTTGGGGTCGGACGGAGCCGCGACTATGAGGGAGCGCCTTTACCGCTATGAAAAAGGGATGCCGCTTGGGATCGGATACGCTCCTTAAGGCTCAAGGCTCCATTTCTGACCCCACTTTGAAACGCACCCCTCTCAAAGGGTGTGATTTAAAGTGATGCTCATACCAGGTTTATCCGAAACCCGAAAGCGCTCCGGAACGAACCCGCAAGGGTTTGTGCACTAGCTCCGGGTGCAATCGGTGCAACCCGGAGTACCCAAAATCACATTGGTCATTAGCAGCGAAACATTCCACGCATCGTCGCGGATCCGACGAATAGAGCAGTTTGACTTTCGCACAGTTGAGCTAAATTGCGCCCACGAATGCGCGACATACGTGGGATTATTTTCGATTGCGATGGAACGCTGGCCGACACTATGCCGCTTCACTGGAGAGCCTGGAGCTCGGTCGCCAGCCGTCATGGCCTGCACTTCCCTGAAGAACGCTTCTACGCCCTGGGCGGAGTCCCCTCGCGCGACATCATCCAGATGCTCTGCAAAGAACAAGGGAAGCAACTGGACCATCTCGCCGTCGCCAGGGAAAAGGAAGAGGCTTACCTCCCATTCCTCCCCGACGTCAAACCCATCGAAATCGTCGTGAAAGTAGCCGAGGCGAACCATGGCAAATTGCCGATGGCCGTGGCCTCGGGCGGAATGAAGCACATCATTGAGCAAGTCCTCGAACACCTCCGCATCCGTCACTACTTCGATGCCATCGTCACCAGCGAAGATGTAAAACATCAAAAGCCCGCCCCTGACATTTTCCTCGAAGCCGCCCGCCGCATCGGCATCGACCCGCACCATTGCCGCGCCTACGAAGATACCGACCTCGGCATGCAAGCCATTCGCTCCGCCGGCATGGAAGCCATCGACGTGCGACAACTCCTGCTCCCATCCCGGTAACCCTCAACACCCGCCCCCACAAAAATAGCAGCATGGTAGGGACCGGTTCCACCTGGTCCCCATAATTTCCCAACTCTTCGTGTCTCAACCCTCATCACTCAACTCTCAACCAGCTCCGCGTTCCACCGGGTCCTAATATCTGCTCCCAAAGTTCAGTGTGGCGCGCTGCTCTTGTCCCCGAACGCCCAAAGATGTTCCTTGGAGCGGACGTAAAGCTTGTTGTCGGCGATGGCCGGTGTAGCCATGATTTCCTCAGCCAGATTGTTTCGGGCCACGACGTGCAACGTCGGGCCGGCAGCAACGACCGAAATCAGGCCACGGTTGGACGTAAAGTAGATTTTGCCCGCAGCAGCCACGGGCGAGGCGAAATATTCGCCGTCCGCATCGAGCCGCTCTTGTTCGATCAAAACCTTGCCTGAACTGGCCTCAAACGCAGTCAGCCGACCGCCGTCGTTCACCATGTATAAGATGCCGCGGTAATAAAGCGGCGAGGGCACCTGCGCGATTCCCTTTTTGTATTTCCAGACGAGGTTGGCTTCGGTCACGTCGCCAGAGTTTCCCGGTTTAAATGCCATCAACCCGTAATCGCTTTTGACCTGGAGACTGTAGGTAATTTTCCATTCATCCTCTGTGATAAAGCCGTCGCCGTTCGCATCCATTTTGAACCACCAACGATGATAGACCTCGGGCAGCTCAGACTTTGAAATCTTGCCGTCCCGATTTACGTCTACGCCCTTCAACGCGGTCTGGAAATCGGGATCTTTTTCATCGGCGTTGGAGCGAGACATGACGAAGATCAGCCCCTCGCCGAGAACGGGGGTAGCGACCTGGCTCATCCACTCGAGGCCGCCGGCGAACCATCTTTCGCGGCCAGAGCGTCGATCGAACGCGATCAATCGAAAACTGCTCGCGTGCATCAGGTCCTCGCGGCCGTCGTGTGACCAGAGAATCGGCGTGGAATAGGTGCTCGTGATGCCGCGGCGATCCGATTTCCAAACGGTCGCACCGGTCTGCGGGTTCACCGCGAGAAGACAGGAGTTGGTGCTATCATCCTCACAGTTCAAAACGAAGTTCCCGAGGACGAGCGACGGCGAAGCGCCAGCTCCATAAGGATTGAGCGGCTCAGGCAAAGGCTTGCGCCAGAGCTCCGCGCCATCCAAATCGTAAGCCACCAATCCGAACGACGGAAAGTAGGAACAAACCGTGCGCCCATCGGTGACAGGCGTCGAAGATGCGGGATTGTTCGCCCGGTGCTTCTTCTGAATCTGACCGACGTCAATTAAGCGAGACCACTTCAACTCACCGCCTTTTCGATCAAAGCAGAGCGACTGAAGTTCCTTCTCATTATATCCAGTGAGGAAGATCCGATCCTGCCAGATTACCGGCGACGAATGACCGAGCGGTACCTTCACTTTCCAGACCAAATTCGTTTGCTCGCTGAAAACCGTCGGCGGTTCCTCATTTTCCGCAAGACCCGAGCAATTTGGCCCACGGAATTGAGGCCAGTTCGCCGCATGTCCGCTCATCGCAAATCCGGCCACCAGGATGATCATCGCAAATCTCATCCTAAACATTCGACCTGCTTTTCGCTTTTTGTTCCAGAAAGTTTTTCTGGGTCATCGCATGTCTCCTTCTTTTGGCGGCAACGCCCCTCGCCTCCATTGACGAAACGAGGTTTGTCTCAAGTCTCGTCTCACGCAGCGCGCAGGGCGATTGAGACGCCCAGTCCCAAGGTGTGTCGCGCGCGGTGAGACAAGACGGCGGACTCTCAACTGGATTCAGAGCCAGCCTGCGCTTGGAATCCCAACGGGATTCCGCCTCAAAGCCCAGGGTTGCGACTTAGGAGCTACCCTGGGTAAAAGTTCGAGATGATTCTCAACGCCAACGGCGTTGCGCCAGTCCCATCGAACCTATGCCGCAATCATTGTCCGTTGTTTACATCCACCTTGTGTTTTCCACGAAGGAACGAAGACCTTTTCTGCGCGATCCCAAATTGCGCCAGAGCGTGCATGCCTACCTGGGCGAGGTTTCGAAACGTTTAGATTGCGCGCCGATTGTGGTGGGGGGAGTGGAGGATCACGTTCACCTGCTGGCGCGGTTCGGTCGAACGATCACCCAGGCCCAATGGGTCAAGGAGTTGAAGCGAGTCTCGAACGAATGGATTCAGAACCAGGGAATAGCGGATTTCCAATGGCAGAGCGGTTATGCGGCTTTTTCGGTGAGCCAGTCAAATCTGGATGATGTGAAGGATTATATCGTGCGCCAGGAGGAACATCATCAGAAGCGGAATTTCCAGGACGAGCTACGAGCGCTCCTGCGCAAGCACCAGACGGACTGAGACGAAAAATATTTGTGGGATTAAGAAGACGCAACGCCGTTGGCGTTGAAAATCATTTTCGACTCCCTACCCAGGGTAGCTCCTCCGTCGCAACCCTGGGCTTTGGGACGAAATCGTTGGGATTTTTAAACGGTTGATTGGATTCCGTGGTCTCCTCTCACGGCGCGCATAGGAGAAATGAGACGCGCAGTCTCAAGGTGTCTCGCGCGCGGTGAGACGAGACGGCTGACTCTCAACTGGATTCACAGTCAGCCTGCCTGCCTTTGGAATCCCAACGGGATTCCGCCTCAAAGCCCAGGGTTGCGACTTAGGAGCTACCCTGGGTAAAAAGTTCGAGATGATTCTCAACGCCAACGGCGTTGCGCCAAGTCATCGAACCTATGCCGCAATCATTATCCGTTGTTTATATCCACCTTGTGTTTTCCACAAAGGAACGACGACCTTTTCTGCGCGATCCCAAATTGCGCCAGAGCGTGCATGCCTACCTGGGCGAGATTTCAAAACGCTTGGATTGCGCGCCGATTGTGGTGGGGGGAGTGGAGGATCACGTTCACCTGCTGGCGCGATTGGGACGAACGATCACCCAGGCGGACTGGGTCAAGGAGTTGAAGCGAGTCTCGAACGACTGGATTCAGAACCAGGGAATAGCGGATTTCCAATGGCAAATCGGTTATGCGGCTTTTTCGGTGAGCCAGTCAAATCTGGAGCATGTGAAGGATTATATCGTGCGCCAGGAGGAACATCATCAGAAGCGGAGTTTCCAGGACGAGCTACGCGCCCTCCTGCGCAAGCACGATACGGACTGGGACGAAAAATATTTGGGGGATTAATAAGACGCAACGCCGTTGGCGTTGAAAATCATTTTCGACTCCCTACCCAGGGTAGCTCCTCCGTCGCAACCCTGGGCTTTGGGACGAAATCCCGTTGGGATTTTAAAACGGTTTTTTGGATTGCCTCGTCTCGTCTCACGGCGCGCATAGGAGAAATGAGACGCGCAGTCTCAAGGTGTCTCGCGCTCGGTGAGACAAGACGGCTGACTCTCAACTGGATTCAGAGCCAGCCTGCGCTTGGAATCCCAACGGGATTTCGCCTCAAAGCCCAGGGTTGCGACTTAGGAGCTACCCTCGGTAAAAAGTTCGAGATGTTTCTCAACGCCAACGGCGTTGCGCCAATTCATCGAACCTATGCCGCAATCATTATCCGTTGTTTATATCCACCTTGTGTTTTCCACAAAGGAACGACGACCTTTTCTGCGCGATCCCAAATTGCGCCAGAGCGTGCATGCCTACCTAGGCGAGATTTCAAAACGCTTGGATTGCGCGCCGATTGTCGTGGGTGGAGTCGAGGAGCACGTTCACCTGCTGGCGCGATTGGGACGAACGATCACCCAGGCGGACTGGGTCAAGGAGTTGAAGCGAGTCTCGAACGAATGGATTCAGAACCACGGAATAGCGGATTTCCAATGGCAGAGCGGTTATGCGGCTTTTTCGGTGAGCCAGTCAAATCTGGAGCTTGTGAAGGATTATATCGTGCGCCAGGAGGAACATCATCAGAAGCGGAGTTTCCAGGACGAGCTACGCGCGCTCCTGCGCAAGCACCAGACGGAATGGGATGAAAAATACTTGTGGGATTGAAAAAGACGCAACGCCGTTGGCGTTGGAAATCATTTTCATTTCTACCCCAGGGTAGCTCCTGCGTCGCAACCCTGGGCTCTGGGACGAAATCCCGTTGGGATTTTAAGCCCGTTGATTGGATTGCCTCGTCTCGTCTCACGGCGCGCATAAGACAAATGAGACATGAATCTTAAGCTGTCGCACGCGCGATGAGACGAGACTGAGACGAGACTGAGACGAGACGAGAGGCATATTCTGCGCGCGCTCCCCGATTCTCTTCGTTTTGTAGCCGATAGTCCACAGACACCGAGCCATTCTTTTGCGCATGATTCCGCGCAAAATGGCGTCCCGTGATCGCACGCTCACTTCTTTTGGCCGCAATGTCGCTCGCATTCGCGGCGAGCGTGGCTTTTCTCAGGACAAGCTTGCTGAAAAGGCAGACCTCGACCGGACATATTTGAGCGGAATCGAACGAGGTGTTCGCAACCCCGGAATAAAGACGGTGCTGCGGCTTGCGAACGCGCTCACGGTTTCCGTCGCGGAGCTTTGCAAAGGAGTTCCTCTGTGAAGCGGCGAAGCTCGAAGAAGGGGCTGGAATTACGCGAGGAGTCTCCGCCTTATTATGTGAACGGTTCTGCCGAGCCACGTCCTGCGCTTCGGTTCGTTGATCTCTTCTGCGGCATTGGCGGTTTTCGCCTTGCTTTCGAACGAGCGGAGTGCACCTGCGTTTTTTCTTCGGACTGGAATGAAAAAGCCCGCGACACCTATGAGGCCAATTTCGGCGAGCGCCCAGAGGGAGACATCTATTCGGTGCCGGACAACGCTATTCCCGCCCACAATATTCTTTGCGCCGGTTTTCCGTGTCAGCCTTTTAGTATTGCTGGCGTCTCGAAAAAACTCAGCCTTGGCAGGAAACATGGTTTCGAAGACAAGGAGCAGGGCAATCTTTTCTTTAAGTTGGCCGACCTCATTGATCACCACCGACCGGACGCCTTCGTCCTTGAAAATGTCAAGAACCTCAGAAGTCACGACAAAGGAAATACATTCCGAATTATCTGGGAAACTTTGACCCATCATCTCCGCTACACCGTCTACCATAAGGTGATCGATGCCCGAGGCGTCGTTCCGCAGCACCGTGAACGGATCTTCCTGGTCGGGTTTAGGGAGCCTCGGTTCTTCGAGTTTCCGGGATTTCCAAACGAGGGACCAAAGCTTGCGTCCATTCTGGAACCGGAAGTGCCCGACAAATACACACTTACCGATCACCTTTGGCGGTACCTCCAGGACTATGCCGAGAAGCATAGGGCAGCAGGAAATGGCTTCGGTTTCGGTTTGTTTAGTGGAAAGGATGTAGCTCGGACCTTAAGCGCTCGTTACTACAAGGATGGTTCCGAAATTTTGATTTCGCAGGGTCCGGGCAAAAATCCACGGAGACTAACGCCGCGAGAGTGCGCGCGCCTGATGGGTTACCCAAATACATTTAAGATCACCGTGTCTGATACCCAGGCGTATAAGCAGTTCGGTAATTCAGTGGTCGTACCTGTGGTTGAACGTATCGCAAATCGTGTTGTTGAGGCGCTTCAGCGTCCTGTGGATGCAAAACCAGAGCTTGCGCTTGAATTTTGCGACAAGCCCGGATTTCGCGTGAGTGAGCCCGCCGTGGGCACGGGCTTGAGATACCGAACAAAAACTGCAACTCGGAAGAAAACATGACCCTTCCGGAGCTTACTGCGCTTTTCGCGAACGCAGGCTGTCGAAAGCTCTACGCAAAGCCGCTTTCCGAGAACGACAACAAAAAGAATCAAATTTACTTCGCCGGTGCGGTGGAGGCTCTGAACATCTTCCCGGCCCAACAGGTTTTCGCGGCGAACACGAAGCGCGGTCCTAGCTTCAAGGCGCGACTGGATTTCGGTTGGTTGCAAGATTCGGGCCTCGTTGCACCCGCCCCCGGTGCTCAACTGATTCTTTACTCGCAATACCCTGAAGTAAGATTTTCCGGATTTCTTCGGGGGTGCGGTGCGCCGCCATCGAAGCTAATGGCTGAGCGCGTGCCGAGGCAGGAGCGAAGTGAGGCGGAAAAGAGACAGCTTGAGGGCCGGATACTTTTTCTCGGAGTAACGGCTGAAAGACGAGTGGTCGGTTACGTCGCCGCCGGTAATTCAGAGGTGGCGACCGAGTTTAGAACAAGAAATTTTCAGCCCACTATTGCCGTCTTTTCTGAGGTTCCCCTGCCAAATGTGACTCCTGACGATGTCGCCCGCGCGAGATTGCTCAACGAGCTTCGTAGAATTAATCGCCTCGGTTGGATTGATTCGAAGCAACTGGATTCCGCGGGACAATTGCGTCCATGCAACGCGCCTCAGTGCGGCGGTTTCACTCTCGAAGCCGAACTGGGAATTCCTAAAAACAGCGACGCCGAACCTGATTTTCTTGGTTGGGAGGTGAAACAGCATTCTGTCGGCAATCTTCAGCAGCCCGACTCTGGAAGCCGGATCACTTTGATGACACCAGAACCGACAGGAGGCTTTTACAAGGAATTCGGACCGGAGGCGTTTGTACGAAAGTTTGGATACGCCGATAAGTTAGGGCGGGCAGACCGACTCAATTTCGGTGGCGTTCACAAGATCGGAGTTTGGCACAGCACCACAAATCTTGTCTTGCGGCTGACAGGATACGACCAGGCACGCGCGGCCATTACGGATGCGAACGGCGCGATGCAATTAGTTAACGCGGCTGGCGAGATCGCCGCCGCTTGGTCATTCAGTGGTCTATTAGCGCATTGGTCCCGAAAGCACACGAAAGCCGTCTACGTTCCTTCCCAGAGTCGGAAGGATCCTCATCTGCAATATACTTACGGTCCACGAGTTCGCCTCGCAGAACGGACGGATTCCCTGAAGCTGCTCAAAGCTCTTGCAAGTGGTGAAGTTTACTACGACCCCGCAGTAAAGGTAGAGTTCGCTTCAACGAAGGCGGAAGTAAAACGGCGGAATCAGTTTCGCGTGCCTTCAAAATGCATAGGAGCTCTGTACGAGAAAGTTGAGTTGGTGGATCTCTAGCGCATCAGCGCATGAAGTCGTTGAGAAGCGTCGCCAGTCCTACCGAATCCTCGGTTCGGCACTCCCATATAACAAGGCTTCGCCACCCTAGCTTTCGAAGTGCGGTCTGGTGCAGTTTGTCTCTAATGGCGTTACCTTCGAGTTTCGCAACCCACCATTCGCGGCGATTGGTCGGTATGGTGCAGTTTTTGCAGCCGCGATGGCGATGCCAGAAGCAGCCGTGGACGAAGATGGCGGTTTTGTATTTGGGCAGAACGATGTCGGGGCGGACAAACGAAGTACGAAGGCGGAAGGGAGAATTATGAAGGAGGGAGGGAGGGATTGGGATTTTTACGTGGAGGCGGAAGCGGAAGCCCATTTTGTGGAGGGCGGAGCGGACGCGGAGTTCGGGCGAGGTGTTTTTGCTCCGGATGCGGGACATGTTCCAGGAACGGCGTTCTTTGGTGAGGCGATCGGGCATGGAATTCGTCAGAGACCAAAGCTCTCGAGTGGCAGTCCGGACTGGCGGATGATGGAACGGGTCGTTCCAATGGGCAGCTCTTTTTTTGCATGTGGAACGATGGCAATACGCCCAGCCGGATTCTTATATTTGGCATGGCTGCCACGCTGGGTAACGAAGAAGAATCCGTGCTCGCGTAAAACCCGTATAATCTCGTCGGAGCCGAGGCGCTTAGGCATTCACCATTTCCTCGCCCACGTCGAGATCGCTGACGGGAGTGTAGTTGGTGGTGGCCTGTTCGCCGTCAAAATAAAGCTCAACCGCTTCTTTCAGATTTTTTACCGCGTCATCGCGTGTGGAACCAAAGCTGGAAATATCGAGGTTTAGGCATTGGGCGACGAAGAACTCGTCCTCACGGTACACGCAATACGCCATCGCTTTCATCCGGGAAATATATTGATAGCAGGCCCCCATTCAAGGTGAAGTCCGCCAGCCGAGAACGGAGAAGAGGGAATTCGTATCAAAAACGACGGTGGAATCGCATTCACGATTCGTGGAGAATATCGTCGACAAAAGCTTCGCGCTGCGTCGCGGTCATGGTGTCCCAATCCAAACCGCGTGCCGTTGCTAATCGGCGCATGTCATTCTCCCCCTCGCGCGCGGTAGTTTGCCACCACCGGTCGCGCTCGGCGGTGAGATCCGTCAGGACTCGCCGCTTGCTTTGGGGCGCCAGCTGCTTCACCAACTGCACCACTTGTTCATCGGTCAGCGATAATGTGGCCACACGTTTATCTTGCCTGGGAACCATCAGGACTCAACATCCCTTTTCTGCATAGGTGTGATCTAAAGTGAGGGGGATACAAGGTCTATCAGGAAAGCGGTCGCGAACGAACCCGCAAGGGTTCGAATGTGCACTAGCTCCGGGTGCAACCCGGAGTCCCGAAAATCAGCATGCCTTAAACCGCGGACGCGGTTCAATGGAGTGTCGCTGGTAAACATTCAACCGCTTCAGCAGTTGCCGCTTCCCTTCAATTTCTCGCTCTCCGGGTTTTCACCGGTTCAGAGTTCAAGTCACGCCCTTCCCAAAAACCCATCTTGCTCTTGCCCACTGGTTCTGCTATGAAAATAACCATGACACTGGCTCAAATCCCCGTGTCACTTGGACTGTTAACGTGCCCGAAGAGGACGAACTCTTCTTCAGACCCGCTCCATTCCAAGTGGCACATCGCTCCACGGATTCCCCAACGCCGTCATGATCTCCAATTCGGACAAACTCGTGCAATGAGTGTCACCCAATCCTCTTCAATCTCGACTAATCCAGTCGAGTTCGTCGTACCTCGAAAAGGAAAAATTCTTTGTCCGAAATGTAGTCTTTTCCACGTAAGTCCTTGATTTCGCCAAACTCCCCTCAAAAACTCCCCGTAAAGCCCGCGCTTTGCGCGAAGCACAGCGGCGACGCACTCGATCCGGCGCTCTGGAATCTGCTGAGATTAGTGCGCTCTCCACCTCACCCGGCCCAGTATTTGCGGTTGAAAACGTTCGCAGCGCCGTCCTTCGTGCCTGGCCGTTCCGCTCAAAACTCCCCTTGCGGTCCCCCCAAGGTGGCGTATGCTCGGGATTGCCTGAGCGCCGCGCGTGCGGATGCTTGTTGAGGCTGAGAAAGAGAAGTTAACCAGGTAACCTAACCCTTAACCTCCGTTGCCACGCAACGTCTGGTCCGTTAGGCCATCGGAGCTTCGTTGGGACCAGAAAGACCCCACCGACTCCATTTATCCTGTTCTGTCCCGTATATATCTATGTTGACCATGGAAGAAGCCATGCGGCAAAGCGATCGTAGCTTTTCCGCCGGCCAAATTGTTAAAGGAACCGTTATTGAAGTCCGCCCCAAAGAAGTTTTGGTGGACATTGGCTACAAAAGCGAAGGAGCAGTTCCCGGCAATGAGTTCGATGACATCAGCGTCGTGAAAGTGGGCGACGAAATCGATGTCCTCATCGAGAAGCTCGAAAACAAGGACGGCATGGTCGTCCTCTCCAAGGAAAAAGCCGAGTTCAAGAAGAACTGGGACAAGATTCTGACGATCTGCAACGAAGGCGGCACCATCACCGGCAAAGTCAAAGCCGTGGTCAAAGGCGGCCTGCTCGTCAACATTGGCGTCGAGGCTTTCCTCCCCGCTTCGCAGATCGATATCACCCCGCCGAAGAACCTCAACGTTTACGTCGGCAATCCCTACGAATTCAAAGTTGTTAAGATCAACCAGGAGCGCCAGAACATCGTTCTCTCGCGCCGTGAATTGATCGAACAGGAACGCAACGAGAAGCGTTCGAAACTCCTCACCGAAATGATGCCGGGGGATATCCGCAAGGGCACCGTCAAGAACATCACCGATTTCGGCGCGTTCATCGACCTCAACGGTCTCGACGGCCTGCTCCATATCACGGATATGAGCTGGGGCCGTATCGGGCATCCGTCGGAAATTCTTAAGGTCGGCCAGGACATCGATGTCGTGGTGCTCGACGTCAATCGCGAGAAAGAACGCGTCAGCCTCGGCCTCAAGCAGAAGCTCGCGAATCCCTGGGACCAGATCGAAAACAAGTATCCGATCGGCGCCAAGGTCAAAGGCAAAGTCGTCAACCTCGTGCCTTACGGCGCGTTTGTGGAACTCGAGCCCGGTGTCGAAGGCCTCGTGCACGTCACCGAACTTTCCTGGACCAAACGCATCGCCAAACCTTCGGATGTTCTCAAGCCCGAACAGGAAATCGAAGCCGTGGTGCTCGGCATCAACCGCGAAGAACAGAAAATCTCGCTCGGTGTCCGCCAGCTCGAAACCAATCCTTGGGACCGCGCCAGCGAGAAGTATCCCCCGGGCAGCAAGGTCAAAGGCAAGATTCGCAACCTCACCAGCTACGGCGCATTCGTCGAGTTGGAAGATGGTCTCGATGGCATGATCCACGTCTCGGACATCTCCTGGACCCGCAAGATCAACCATCCTTCCGAAGTCCTGAAGAAGGGCGACGAAGTCGAAGCCGTTGTTTTGGAAATCGACAAAGCCAACCAGCGCATCTCGCTCGGCTTGAAACAACTCGCCGAAGATCCGTGGGCCAACATCGACAAGTATTACAAAGTCGGCGACCTCGTCTCCGGCAAAGTCACAAAACTCGCCAGCTTCGGCGCGTTCATCGGCCTGCAACACGACATCGACGGCCTTGTCCACATCAGCCAAGTGAGCGAAGACCGCGTGGACAAAATCAAGAACGTCCTCAAAGTGGACCAGGACGTCACCGCCCGCGTGATCAAAATCGACAAAGGCGAACGCCGCATCGGCCTCTCGATCAAAGCCGCGAACTACTCCCCCGAGCAGCTCAAAGCCGAACAAGCCGTGCTGGACAGCCTCAAACCCGGCGAAGACCTCGTTGCCCTCCAACACGCCTTCGACCAGGCGGACGAAGCAAACAAGTAACTCGCTTCGTCTCACACCTAGAATCTCAAAAAGCGGACCTCCGGGTCCGCTTTTTTGCTGCATCCGCAAGAAGACTCGTTGAAGCGAGTAAGCGACACCACACTCTCTTATTTATTTTCGCGTTGGACTCATGACGATTTTCCCGAACCGGTCCAGTTCGATTTCGTAAGGCAAATCTGCCAGTCGCCGCTCGTTACAGAGCTCCGCCGACGTCATGCTGAAAGCGTAACGATATCATTGTGCCCGTGCAAGGATCTGTGCTGTGCCGAGATCGAACTCAACCAAATCTCGATCCCTTTCAACGTAGTCAGTTGGTCACGTCGTGATCGAGTTGCCTGATGCTTTTTCGCCCGACCAGCACCATCGCCATTTCGAATTCGCGTCGGAGGATTTCGATCACCCGACTGATGCCGTTGGCGCCGCCGCAGGCGAGGCCATAAAGATACGGACGGCCGATCAGCACGGCTTTCGCGCCAAATGCGAGCGCCTTCAAAATGTCAGTTCCGCGCCGAATGCCGCTGTCCATCAGCACGGGCAGCTTGTTTTCCACCGCATCGACGATCTTCGGAAGCATCGTGATAGATGCGGGCACGGTATCCAACTCCCGGCCGCCGTGGTTTGAAACGATGATTCCATTCACACCGCTAGTGACCGCCTGTTTCGCATCCGCAGGATTCAAGATTCCTTTGAGCAGCACAGGCAGGTCAGTGTTCGCGCGGAGCCATTCCACATCCCTCCAGGTGAGCGCACCCGAAATGGGCAAACCGCCAGACTGTTTTCGGCCCGTGCGGTCGGGATAATAGGGTGTTTCCCACGCATCCGGGAGACGGAATCGTGCGCGCTCCGAGCGGTTCCGCGCTCCGGTCACGGGAGCATCGACCGTCAACACGACTGCGTGACAACCGTTCTCCTTCGCTTCGGCGAGTACTTCGCGGACAAATTCACGCCGCTCCTTTTGCAGAACGAAGAGCTGGAACCAAAGCGGTTGTGTGGTTGCCTTTCGGATGTCCGCGAGCCTGCGCGTGCTCAGGCTGCTCACCACAAACGGAACACGTGCGGCATTCGCCCCGCGCGCTGTTTCCACTTCGCCTTCCCGGTGAGCGAGACGATGAAAGGCAGTCGGCGCGAGAAGGAGAGGAAAGTTGTATTCGTCGCCGAACAGAGTCACGCGCGTGTCCACAGGTTGAACATCGACCAGCACGCGCGGATTCAGTTTGATCGCGTCGAACGCTTCGCGATTCCAACGCATCGTGATCTCATCGCCCGCCCCTCCCGCGATGTATTCATAAGCCATGTGTGGGAGCCGATGCCGTGCGTAATCTTCGAAGTCTGCAAGATTAACCAACTCCCGCTTTGGCGCAGCAGAGAGCGAATTGATTCCACCCAACGCCAGAGACGCGCCGAGAATTTTGAGCAGCTCTCTTCGGTGCATCACTGCTGTCATTCTTCGCGCCAGTGAATGTCCTGCAGAGCGGGAAAGTCTTTACGCCACGAGCGGACCACCGTTGCATCAATTTCCGCTGAAATAACTCCCGCCGAAGAACCGGCATCCGCCAAAATTTTCCCGTGCGGATCAATAATCATCGTTCGTCCGGGATAAACGTGCTTGGGATCCCTGCCCGACTGGTTCACACCCACCACGTACGCGAGATTTTCGATCGCGCGCGCTTGCAACAGCGTCACCCAATGGTGTTCGCGCTTGTTCGGCCAATCTGCAATGACTACAAACATCTCCGCTCCGCGCTGCACAGCCGTCCGGAAAATTTCCGGAAAACGAAGGTCGTAACAGATGAACGGTGTCACCTGGATGCCATTCCATTCGTAATGCTTCACCTCGGTGCCACGCGCGTAATTCGCCAGTTCGCCTCCGAGGGTGAACGGATGAATCTTTGTGTAGCGCACCAGTTCTTTGCCTTCCGGCGTAATGACCACTGCCTGGTTCAGTCCTTTATCTTCCGCATTCTTCGTCACCAACCCAGCCTGAATGTAAATCTTCCGGTCCTTCGCAACGTCGCGCAGGAACTCCATCGTTTCCGACTTATGTTCCTCCGCCACGGCTGGCACGTCCATGCTGAAACCGGTTGAGAACATTTCGGGTAAAACGAACAAACTTCCGCGGTCCGGTCGCGCGCTGTTCAGCAACTCGCGCACCTTCCGGTAATTCGCGGGTTTATCTTCCCAAACAATATCGAGTTGGCAGGCGTATACTTTCATGTGAGCGCGTTCTGATCGTCTTCCGAGTATGAACTATTTGGCCAGAAGCATAAACTGTGAAAGTTTGTGAAAGTAGCCTTGGGTGGGAATCGACGTGCGATAGATCCCGGTGGGTCGATTTGGCCTGTTTATTTCCGCAGTGCATTCTGGACCTGACGCAAGCCTTCGGCAGCGAGAGCATCCGCCGGATTTAGGCGCAGGGCCTCGAGGAACTGTTTCTCTGCACAATCAAGATCACCCAGACCGAGGCAAACCACGCCAAGGTTTCCGTACGTCTGTGCCTTCCACGGGTCCGATTGAAGGGAGGCTTCGAATTCTTTGCGCGCAGCAACCAGGCGTTTGTTTTTCCGAAAGATAAGACCCAGGCCGTAGTGCGCCTCGGCATGGGAAGGGTCGGACTGCACCGCGGCTCTGAAGTTTAGCTCCGCTTCAATCATTCTTCCTTCGCTGTAACGAATCATACCGAGCGAAGAAAGTCCGTCGGCATCGTTCGGATTTTTTTTCAGTGCGAACAAAGCTGCTTTCATCGTTCTACTCTTTACTTTGACG
This sequence comes from Limisphaerales bacterium, assembly GCA_044226545.1. Taxonomy (GTDB): domain Bacteria; phylum Verrucomicrobiota; class Verrucomicrobiia; order Limisphaerales; family SXQI01; genus DASVNK01. The sequence goes on along the minus strand of JBGAGW010000011.1, from coordinate 98,009 downwards.
CCGTAATCTCGTTGAAAGGTCGTAAGCTGTGATTTATCGCGTGGGACAAGCTGAAACCAAAGCTCGGCCATTTCGTCGGTGCTTTGGCGGCCGACCGAGACCGGCCTCGGCGGATTGCTTGGGTTTCGTATATTATTAGTTGAGTTGTCGAAGATGAACTGCATTGAAAGCACCGTATTTTTCGGGAGATAAATCGGCGCTTTGTATCGGTATTCCGATTGCCAATTGAAGTCCCAATCCTTGATCGAGAGGAGCGACTGCACTCGACCATCGGGAAGCGCGGCCATTCCTTCAATGTCCTTCGCCAGGTAGTGAGCGTGGGGCAAAATGGCAATCAGATCAAAATCTACTGGAAGCTTATATTGGTCGCGGACGGTATAGCGCTGGTCGCCTGCCGGAATATCAATCGAGTTTGAGGTGAGCAGCACACGCACACTGGTCCGGGTGGGAGGCTGGTTCGTGAAATAGAGGCCAATTTCGCTTTCGATCGATTCTGCCTTGCCGCCCGGGTTCATGTGCAGTTGAAAGATCAGCTCGTCACCGGGATTCACCTCCCAGCAAAGGCCGTCCGGAAAAGGGATGGCCATTCTGCCAGGCTGCCAGCTCAAAAAATTGCCGCCCGGAGATTCAGCCGAAAGGGTGATCCCGGGAAATCCCGGTTCCTGCTCTTTTTGCTCCATCCGTCGAGCGTTGCCTGTGTGATCGACTCGAATAAAAGCATGATGAATTCGGGCGGAGCGGGGCCTGAATTCGATGGCCCGCACAAATTTCTTTCCAATTACGGGAAGAGGAACAACAAAATTTCGGTAAATGTCGCGCCCTTCTGCGGGAAGAGTGTACGGACGTGGCATCTTTGCGACCATGTCCGGTGGGCCGAGTTGCCAATCGCTCGGCCATTGTGGCACTGGCGGAAGTTGCGTCGCCGCACCTTCAATCATGCCATCCTTGACCCACTGCGAGATAATCCGGAGTTGCTCTTCATTGAGGCGACGTTCGCCAGCAAAGAGCCCGGGATTCTGCGGCGGCCATGGGGGCATGTAACGGGAATGGGTGACCGTGAGAATGTCCCGCGCATGCTTCTGAACGTCCCGGTAGGTAAGGAGCGCAAAGGGCGCAGATTGTCCCGGCCGATGGCAAGTCGAACAATGTTCGAAAATGATCGGCGCGATCTGCTTGTTGAAGGTGATTTGATTTTGCGCCGGATTTGAGGGTTCGCCCTCCTGGCTTTGAGCGGCACGAACGGACGACGAAACAGTGGGCGAGATGATGATCAGCTGCAGCACGAACAGCGCAGCAAAGGCACGCATCAATTGTTTTCTTCCTGTCATTCGTCGGAAAGCAAGTGATAGGAATACTACACTCAGCGAACTAACGGACAACTGTGCAGTGACCAGTCGCGTCGATTTCAATCTCCTCGGCTTCCTTCGGAACGAAGGTTTGCGTCTCTTTTCCGCCGGGCCATCGAATCAGAATGGCTGCGTGCTTATCAGTCCTGGCAAAAATTTGAATGGAACTGTCCTGCGACCAATATCCGCTGCCACAATGTATCTCCCGAGCTGGCCCCAACCGATCGTCTACCTGAACTCTTAATACGGAGCCGTATCCTTTCGGATTTCCCTCTGGACCTTTCAAGCGAACGCGAAGCCCTTTCGGCGCGAGCGAATTATGAAACAATTTGGTTGCGGCGCCGTTTTGCGTGACGACGAGATCAAGCCGGCCGTCTTCGTCGAAATCCGCAACGGCTGATCCGCGTTGCTCGCCGTAAACTTTGATGCCACTCAGTTCTCCGGGAATTGGCTGCAACGTGCCGTCGCTCTTTCCTTTCAGCAGCAGGCCGCGACCGGCATCCAGGCGGTCATCTTCGGGACGGACCGCGAAGAAGTTTTGAGCAAGAAATACATCCTCGACGCCATCGTTATCAAAATCCGCAACGTTGATGCCAAAAACCGGCGCCCATTGCGCTTCCCGCGGCAACTCCTGGGCCTCAAACTTTCCGCCTCCTTTGTTCCAAAATACCATGGAAGCGAGCGTCCGAGCGGTCAGATGCTCCGCGTGAGAAAATGCCGCTCCGAGGATGCGCGGGACGTCTGCGCTCGCGAAGGCAGCATGGGAACCGAACTGGCTCACGAGCCAGGGCATCTGGTCAGAAAGTATTTTCATTCCGCGCCAGGGCAAAACCGCGCCATGCTGAGGTTCGTGGTAAGCATCCAAAATGGGTGACCCGGTCTGCTCGTTATTCAATTTGCCGAAAAAGATGTCCCATGGTCCCTTCCCTGCGCGGCTATAAAAACTGTTCAAGCCCCAATTGCCGGCAATAATATCGAGGCGCCCATCGCCATTCAGATCGCCCGTCGTCACGCTGTTCCAAAAGCCCGTGAGCGCTACCATCCCTGATTCGGCGGTTTGATCGACGAAGCGACCGTGAAGGTTTTTGAAGACTCGAACAGGCCCCCACTCTTCCGCCACGATCAGCTCGGCAAAACCGTCCCCGTCCAAATCACTGAAGACCGCTCCGCTGGCCATTCGAATGTTACTCAGCGCGGCGATTGAATTCGTATCCTCAACAAAAGCGCCGTTTTCGTTTCGATATACCCGGGACTTCGCACGCTCGGGGTAGTGTCCGGGATTTATTCGGCCACCCACAAACAGATCCAAATCACCATCTCCATCGATATCCGCCATGAGTAAAGGGCCAACACTCGAAGAACCAATCGAAATGGAGCTGATTGCCTGATCGCCAACATTCACCGACAACTGATGGACGGGGGCAGAGTTTTTCCCGGTCGCTTCGTACCGTGCCACGCCGACCAACACCGAATTACTTGAGCCACGCGAAAAACCCAGAATGGCTGTTGAATCATCCTGGAGTGCTGCCGCCGGCAACTGCCTCGCCTCGAAGTTTCCCTTCGAATTCATTTGGAAACGGCTAACGCCGCCGCCGCGACCAGCACCTATGATCAGCTCCTCTTTTCCATCTTGATCAAGATCATACCATGCGACGCCTGGACCAAGCTGGCTGTACTTCCGCGGAAGGAGAGGTTGTGCTTCGAAATCATCAAACGGAGTCTCGGTGTGCTCGTGCTTAAGCCGGGGGCTCACATCTTCAAACCAGCGTTGTCTGTTTTCTTCTGTCTCCCGCTTTTTATCGGGTGAGGCACCTCTTTCCTCGACTTCATATAGTGAGTTTGCGCGAACAGATTTAATCTGGCTTCTTGATCCGTTGCGCCAGGTGATTTCCAGTTCTGCGTTCGTCTCCTGTTGACTTAAGGCGAAAACGCGAATCGCATCATCGCTCGATAAATACCTTCCGCCGCAAACCATCTCCTGAGTCTGAGTAAAACGGGCTGTGCGCAAACTGACGCGCGCACCAATGCCCTGGACGTTCGGCGCTGCTCCCCGAAGACGCACCGCGATTCGTCCGTTCGCGGCGTTATTCTTGTAAAAGAGCGGAGCGGCGTTCGCGCAATTCGCCACCACATCCAAATCGCCATCGTTATCCAAATCAGCGAGAGCCATGCCGTGAGTGACCTGTGTTGAATTGAAGCCCCAACGATCACTCATATCCTCGAAGGTGAGATCGCCACGATTCCTGAAGATAGCATTCGGCGTGTGAAGGGGAGGATATTGCAGAACAACCCGGCGCCTTTCTTCGCCTGTGGCGTTCTTAACGCGCGCCGTTGTATCGATATCATTCACGTCGTGCAGGTGACCGTTCGAAATCAGCAGGTCCTCATATCCATCCAGATCGAGATCCAGAAAAATCGGTGTCCAGGACCAGTCCGAGGCCGCGACACCACTGAACCAGGCGATCTCTTCGTACGTGCCATCTCCCCGGTTGTGGTAGAGCGCGTTGCGTGCAACATCTTCGCGCGTCTCAATCTCTCCGATTTTGCGGCGGCTCGGAGATTTCGGGCTGGACTGGCGCAGGTGGCGCATGGGGTCCCTGCTGAGCATTTCCACCGTGATGAAATCCAGATAGCCGTCGCGATCTATATCGGCGAAGTCAACCCCCATCGACGCGTAGCTCATGTTTCTCAGCGCCAATGAAGCGATCGGCTTGAAATGACCTCGTCCATTGTTAATCCAGACACGATCCGGAGTGTGAAAATCATTGCAGACATAGATGTCTGGATAACCATCACCGTTGATGTCACGTATCTGGACGGCGAGGCCAAAATCCATTGGGGCCGGAGCCAACGGCTTGCCCTCAGAATCAGAGAAGAACTCGGGCCAGGAGAGAGGCGAAAATTTTTCTCCATCATTGCGATACAGGATATCCGCTTCACCAAATTCGATCAGCCTTCCTTCAGCAATGGAGAGGCGCCTGCCGAAACGGCCGGTGATGACTGGCTTGCCTCCAACCATTCGCGTGTTCAAGGCCACGCCGTCACGCAATAACGCTTCGATTCCGAAGTAAGCGACGTAAAGATCGAGATAGCCATCTCCATCGAGATCGGCCAGGGCTTGGGAGGTTGAACCTCCAGATGAGATTAGTCCGGCCCGGGTCGCAATGTTTGTGAATTTCCCGCCACCAAGGTTCAAAAAGCAGGCGTTTGGTCCTTGAAACGAAGTCACCAATAAATCCAGCTTCCCATCGCCGTCGATATCCGCGAAAACGGCGCCATTGGAAATTTGCCCGAGGCATGCGACCCCAGCTCTATCAGTTACATTCTCGAAATTCCAGTCGCCAAGATTTCGATAGAGCGCGTTTGGTCCAAACCTATTGCACAGATAGACGTCGCACCGGCCGTCTCCGTCGTAATCGCCCAGAGCGAGGCCAGCGCCGTTCATGAGATTTTGTCGATCTAGATATTTCTCCGGCGGTAAACTGTTCGTCCACAGGACGCCAATTGCCGGGTCGTCCATCTTAACGAGAAGAGGTTGACTGGGATCGGAACGAACCCGGAGTGGTGAAACACTGAAGCCGACCTCGTTTTGCTGACCCCAGCAAAAAGGCAATCCCGCGAGTACCGCAGCCAGAACAAAGCGCTTGTACATCACTGATCGAATCGAGTGTGAATCGTTGTTTGGTTTGATGCGCTTTTAGGCGACGCGCGATCGGTGATGCAACAAGAAAATGGCGTTTACGGCGGGCTTTCTTCCTGAGTTAAAAACGAAAACAGCTCCGACACCGAAGCGCCGGAGCTGTTTGATAGCTAAATAAGCTCGTTACTTTCTGACGCGGAAGAACTGCGCCGTCTTGCCCGCAGTCGAAACGGTCTGAGGAGCAGGCCCAACCGTCGTCCAAGTTGTTGTCGCAGTGAGGGCATCTGCGGATTCCACCGTTCCGCCGCTGTCAGACGTGATCGTCACGTTGCTGCCCGTGATCGAGATGCTGACCTTCGCACCAGTAGTGCTAGCGCAATCGAGGCAGTAGAGGAGCAGGTAATCCTGATCTTCACCGCTGTTGTTGGTCCAACGTAACGTGACGGGGTTTCCGTCAAAGTCGACCTGAACGATGTTGCCGGAAGCATCCCGTAACGGATAGATGTCGTTGGAACTCCACGCACCCGAAAGGGGAGACTTGAAGGTACCGAGATCGGTCACGGTCTGGTTCGCCGTTGTTGCACCGGTGACTTTGGACAATGTGGAGGCCATAGCGGGCGTTGCTTCATCCGGTTCACCATCATTGGCGGTGGCGGCGTAGATGACGTACTTACCTTTCGGAACAGTGCGGGTGTAATTCTGCCAGTCACCGTCCGAACCCCAGCCGATCGCGTAGTTGGCCGTGACGCTGAAGCTGCCACGGAGGTAGTCTGCCGGATCGTTCGGGCCTTTCATTTCGACGACGCTCGCATCAGCCGCTAAATCGCGGTTGTAAGCCAGTGCTGCGGCTCCAGATTCGTCAGCACCGTTATTAACGTCGATGTCCTGGGTGAATTTGAGGCCGAGGTACGCGTTGCCGAGATACGGCATAGTCGAGGCTTCGGGTTTGGTCTTGCCACCCTCGTAGTTGAAATCCTCAGCTTCGATGTCAAACGCGCCAGCCATGATAAGACGAGCCTTGTCATCATTTGCGCGAGGATTGGATTGCGCGGAGCCGTTGGCGTTGCTCACCTTGAGGTTGTAATCACCAATCGCGGTATGATCCGCGTTGTTGATCGTGAGCGTGGCGCTGGTGGCGCCGGCAATCGGCGTCTTGTTGCGATACCATTGATAGGTGAGCGGACCAACACCACTCACGGTCGCGCTCAGGGTAATGTTGTCGCCCTTATTGAATACTTTGTTCGCGATCACGATAGGCGTAACAATCGGCGGAAGAGTGGCCAGGTCCGCGTAAGTCGCGATGGTGGTTCCCGTCAGAGCGATCGTGCCATTGGCGGGATCGGGCTCACCTTCGAGTTTGAAAGTGGCCGCGGCATTGTCACCGCCGCCCCCTTCGTGTTGCGTCTGTTCGATATAGTACATCTCGCCACCGACGAGCGTAATGGTGTTCCCGCCGGGCCATTCAGTGGCAGAAAACTTGTCCGAGCGCTTGTCAGCCAACGGACTTCCACCGCCTGAAACGGTCCATTCTTTGTCATTCGCCCAATTCGTTTCACGAGCAATCAGCTTTTTATTTGCAGGATCAGAGTCAGTGCTCAAGTACAGATGGCTCGGGTCATCGCTCGAAGTGAAGAAAACATAATTTCCTGTCTTCGGTGGAATGAACCAACCGGTCTTGAGGGACGAGAAGTTGTCAGCCTGATTGACCACCTGGTCAAAAGTGGTTCGCAGTTCATCTACATCGGGAGGAGTTCCGTCCGCGATTGCTCCGGCGAGGGCACCTTCATCAGCCAAGCCGTCGAAGCGGCGGAAGCGAATTGAACCCACAACTTTCGTGCCGGGTGGGAAGGTATAGGTTTTACCTGAGGTAAAGGTTGCAGTGTTCGCAGTCAGGGCATTTCCCGAAACATCCTTAACGCCGTTCGCCGTGATCGTGTAGGAAGTATTCGGTGTTAGCGCGCTTGTATGCACAACAACCACGGTGTCGCCTGCTTGCTCGGAGCTGCTGACTGTTCCGCCATTGTTCAGAGTATAGGTGGCACCTGTGTTGCTGACCGCCTCATTGAACGAGATGACGATCGCATCGTTGGCTGGTGCCGTATAAGCCGAGACAATCTTCGGCGCAGTGACGTCTGGATCAACGAGCAGCTTGGCAGCGTCGCTGGTAAAGTCCTGCCCTTCGGCATGGACCTTCACGCGGTACTGAGCGTTGTTATTGGAGGCCAACTCAGCATTGACGGTCAAGCTGGAGCCCGTTCCGCCAGCAACGTCGGTGAAGGTGCTGCTACCGGCCGGAGCGGTTTGCCACTGATAAGTAATACCAGGGGCGGCCGTCGTGACGACCGAGAACGCTCCGGAGCGATGATTCTCGACGTGAATGTCTGAAGGCTGCTGGATAATCGCGAGTGTTGGGCCTTTGATCGGTTTAAGCGATCCAAGGAAATTGCCATTAATGGTCGAACGATTGCGACCGTCCGTCTGATCCAAACCGGCAGGATTGCCGTCGCGGGTCATCGCGACCTGGCCATAGTCGCCACCACCGATTTCATGCCACATCAGGAGGAAGCCGTACTTTTTGCCAGCGGTGAGAGTAAAAGGCCCGCCAGTTCTGACGTTTCCGCCCGCCAGAAAGTCATTGCAGCAGCCGGTCTCATTGGCGACGCGGAAATCGGGATTGCCATCGCCGTCAGCATCCTTATTCGGGTCTGGCATCGCTTCTCCGTCTTTGTTGAAGAAGAGCATTCCCGGATCATCACTCTTCATGTGGAAATAATAGGTGCCATCCTTGTCTGGAACAAAATAGCCGTAGATCGCACCGGTATAATTCTCATGAGAATCGTCCGGGTAACCAATACGGCTATCCGTCTGATTGACGGCCAGAGGCCCAAAGGTCGGGTCGGTACCACCGCCCGCGCCGAATGAACCAAATGGTGTTCCGAAATAACCGAAGGTGCTCGGAAGATCCGACGCGCAACTGCAGTCCGCGTCATTCCACGCGACCATCTGCATGTATCCGATATTGTAATCGCGCTCTGGAACCACGATAACGCTCGCCTCACGGCTGGTAACAGATGTTCCATCCCCAGCCGTCACTTTGACCGTGTACTTGGTTCCATCGTCGCCGGCGGCGACTGCCGCTGTGGTATAACTGGCGCTGGTGGCTCCAGCAATGTCAGCACCGTTTTTTTGCCATTGGAAAAAGGCCGGTCCGCTGACTCCAACACTAAACGTTGCGATCGAACCCGCCGACACGCCAACATTTACGGGCTGACTTGTGATTTGCACACCGGTGCTGGCCGCTTTGGTGAAGATTGGAAACGCTCCATTCACAACCTGCTCCCCGGCTGGCACCGCGGCGACGGCAAAATTATCGCCACCGCCCCCCTCTTTCATATAACCGATAAACGCGTATTTCTGGCCAGCAGTTAATGTGACCGGCGCACTGACGTTCTCAGGTGTCGTATCATCACGTCCGCCAGACGCATCTGTCACGAAGCTGCGCACCGGATTCCATGTTGGCTCCTTGGCAATCATGACCGCGTTGGCAGCGTTGCTGTCCGTGCTGAGCCAGAATTCCGCATTGTCGTCCGCAGCCAGGTAAAATACGTATTGGCCCGTTTTATCGACTGTAATGTTTCCAGTCAGCCGGGTGCCGTAGTTGTTATCCACATCGGCGGCGGGCGCACTTCCGTTCGCACCGCCGGCAGGATACTCCAGGAAATTGACGTTTACGGTTTTGGCCGGTGTGTTGGCTTGGTAGTTCGGGTCGTTCTGGAGGTCACCAATAGATGTTCCAGTGATTCCGGTGAAGACCTCGGCTTTCGCGGGCGCATCCAGGTAAACATGCTGCGCGATCGCTCTCGGAACGCTTAAACTGCTCAACGCGATGGCGAAGAGTGATAACTTCCTTAGTTTGGCCGAAAGGGCCTTGGCGCCGATGCTCGTGACCAAAGCGTCAGGGCACGCTTCATCGGGCTGTTCGTGTGTTGTACGCATAACTGTCGTTCAGATTGGCGCACCGCGCGGGAGGAAACGGCCTCTCGCTGGATGAACCAGTGTTTGGAGTCGGGGCAAGGTTTAGCCGAAAACGGGAAGGTAGTGCAACAAAAAAGTTGCCAAGTGGTTTCCAGAATTGTGGTATGGCACCTTATCAATAAACTTCAGGAGATAAGTAGGTGCCTAACGATGTGATTAGGCCGCTAATTACAGATGCAAATCGCCGTACACCGCCTAACAACGCGGGCTCCAGAACCGGTAAGGATTCTTTTATTGCACTCTTTGTAAACTTATAACAGCGTTAGCGGTAATGGAATTCGTTCGACACGGAGATCGCAAATCCAACTATTGTGTATCCAGTGACTTACAGAAACCGTCGCTAAGTCGACGTTTTCATCGACCAGACATTGAGAAGGTCGAAAATTTAAAGAGAGCCCCGTTTTGGCGAACACTCCAGGACGGGACGCAGTTTCCTTTTCCCACAACTGCGCAATGCGCATCGCGTAACGTTGAAGAAGGAACGGGTTGGTGCTGATATGCATCGCCTGTGAGACGGAAAGATCGCGCAGCACGTCCCAGGAGACACGCGGCCGGATGGCGGGATGTTCCACAGGTTGGACCAGAGATACAGCCGGAAGTCTCTTTCGATCCTCGGGATCACGGAGCACGGTGTAAATTGCGAGTGCGGTGTTGGTGGACATTTCCAAGTTTTTCCACAGATCGCGATTCAGGAGTGGAATGTGAGACTCGGCCTCTTTGAATAAGGCCGGATCGTCAATCACCATGAGAGGCCCTGCCGGGGTTGACCCATTTTCCAGAGCGAACGGGTCGACGCGGCGCAACGTGCCCATTCCCTTACCATTGCCGCGGGAACCGTACTCTCGAAGAAATTGGGCAAGGTTCTCGTGCTCGTTTGCCGCAGCAGGCAGGCCTTTGTTCCGGAGGGCCGACGCAAACCCCGCAGCAATTTCTGACGGTGGGACGGTGCGCAAAACTCTTGCGGGGGCACGACCGTAAAGCTGCTGCCAAAGGTTGGTGACGCGCGTTCGAATTTCGGCTTCAGTCGGAACAGTCGTGAAACCGGCGGAAAGTGGATTGTAAATGATACGGTCGCCCAACTCCGGCTCCGACACCACGGCGACCTCTGGCAGAAGAGACCAGTTAACGTTTCTGGGGTCGACAATCCGATACAGCACCCTTTCGCCGAGCCAATGACCCCAATTAATGTCAGAAACGCTGGTCGCGTTAATTGGAACAAGTAAGTTGTCGTCGAGAGAAATCTCGCACAGGGATGGTTGGTACCAATCTGTCTTTAGGCGCCAACTGAAGCTGAGCCCCTCCCAGGTGAAACGGCCATCGCCGGGAATTGCGTAATGCCGCAGAGGAACGAGAGCTTGCACCGTAAGCCAGGTTACAACGAACACGGGAATCGCAGGCCGCAAAGAAAATGCCGGGACTTCGCTTTTCGTTGCAGGCCCGTCGAGGCGCCGGAGCCGCCGCCATAGAAGTCGAGGCCAATCCGGTGGTAGAAAAATGGTTGAGGTCAGAACCCCCAGCAGCGGAAACCAGATGATGTTGTCAAACAGGACAAAATGGTTGAACGCGTGAAAGAAGAGCATCATCAAAAAACCGGCGGTTCGGGTCCGCTTCCACAGCAGTAGAGCTCCGATGGAGAGATCGAAAAGAGCGCCGGCCCAGCTTAAAAAGTAGGCCAACTGGCTGCTCTGGAGCACCCCTTTCACAAATTGGAGTTGATCCGGGCTCAGATAGCTGCCGTAGCGCACCACAAACGGGGACCGCTTCAGAAACTCACGCACTGGCATTGCATCCAAAAGCCAATCGGCATTGACCTTTGCCAGTCCGGCGTAGAAATAGGTGATGACCAGTTGGCCGCGCAGCAAGGCGATCGACCAAAATGGAATCACCTCGGCCCTTTGCCGCCTGAACAGGAGGGAATCCACGCTGAAAGTCCGGGCGGCAGGCATCCAAATGAGCAAAAAAGTGGTCAGCAACTCCAGATAGTAGTAGCTCATCCAGTAGGTGCGCGTGGATTCAATGGCGTAGAGATACCCCCAAATTAAAAAAACGAGCGCGGCGGCCAGCCGATACAGAAGACCTGCCGCGAGGAATGCCGCGGAAATGCCCAGCATAAGAACGAGTCCGTAAAAGTAGCTTTTCGGCAAAATCGGGAGCCACTCAAACCATGCATAAGGAAAATGGCAGGTTACATCTGCGCCGGTGTAATACGTTTCGAGCATCACCCGCCCGTTGGTGCTGGCGGAAGGACGCAGCAAGGACCACGCCTCCAACATCATGACGATGCCAACCCCAATACGGAAAAAAGCCAGGGACGCGTTCTCGACCGGGCGCGCGAGCAAAGATTTAAGACGCAACCAGTTTTCCACTAGATTGTAAGTGACCTAACCATCGAATGGTTGCATCAAGCTACCGATTTTTTGCTGATTAAGCTACTGATGGTTGGCGACCCGAGGAGCCTCACGGGCTATGTTGTACGTGGACAGTCAGAGCTTTACAAACGTCTGTGTAACGAAACTCCCGCTCGAGAGACGACCGTTAGTGACTTCGGCCGAGGCAAAGGGTACCGGCTGCGTGCGGAACTCTGGGAAGATTTTCAATAATTCGCGCTCACCCCAGCGAGGGACAGTCAACGGCCATCGCAGTCAGTTCTAAAATTCCAAGACCGACTCCCGGCTGCGTGGATGCAGACTCCGCGGTGTTAAACCCAGGCTCCAACAATCTACGGCTGCTTTAAACGATAGAAGCGGCTCGTCTGGCCGATTTGGACGTCTTCTGAGTAGGGAGAAGCAGGTATCGGGGTGACGGGCGTCCAAGGTCCGGCGAGCGTGGGAGCCCACTCGAGATTACCGGTTCCCGTCCAGGTGAGGGTCAGTTTTCCGTTTGCCACCGTCGACGAGACAAATGCTGGCTGCGGACCGGTCGCACCACCTGCGGCATTCAACTGGACATAATCAATACCCATCCAATTGCCGCCACCCTCTGAATTGTAGTTTACACCGCGCAGGCTCACGATGTTGTCAGGACCCAAACCAGTTTGGGCATTCACGCTGGCGAGGGTGAAGGGTTTGGTGGTGAACGCCTGTCCGAGTTCGTTGGTATGGATGACAATCTGATCCTGAACTTTCACGCCGTTGAAATAGACTTCGATACCATAACGTGGTTCGGTCACCGTATCGTCAGGATCCTGAAGGTTGAACGCCTCAAAAGTGATCGTCACTTCGTTCGTGGGCTTGAGGTTGGTTGGAAGATTGAAATGATAGCGGAGATCATTATCGTTTCCGGCGAAAGCGCGTTCGGCAGCTTCCTCATTAACCGGAACAATGCCGACGGGAGTGTAGGCGCCCGATTCAGTGACAACAGTCGGAATGGTGTTGCTGTAGACACCGGCGAAATAATAGTCGTTATCAGCGCCTTGGGGAACCTCCCGGCTATACGGGCTGCCGGGCAGATCGTTGATCGAACCATTCTCCTGCACGAAGCTGGTGTTGGCTCCGCCCCCATCCCCTGCCGGCCAGTCATTGTCATCTTTGCCAACCGCCCAGGGGAAAACCGGCGTCGGCATTGGATTCAGTTGGAGGAAATCGATACCCATCCATTGGCCGCCGCCATCGGCGCTGTGATTGATACCTTTCAGCGTCACAATGTTGTCGAAACCGGGACCGACCTGAGCGTTGACACTGGCCAGGGTGAAAGGAGTGGTAATGTATTTTGTATCGAGGTTCTCGGGATGAACGATGATTTCCGGCTGAACCAGAACTTCGTTAAAGTAAACTTCGAAGCCGTACTGGGGATCCGTTCCGCTTGTATCAAGATTGTTAAAGTCGGTTGTGACCATGAGCAAGTCGGTCGGCTTGAGAGAAGGTGGCAGATTGAAGTGGTATCGTTTCGTGTTGTCGCTGCCGGCAAAAGCTCTCTCAGCGGCCTCTTCATTTGCAAAGACCGAGCCTAAAGGAGTGTAATCACCGTCGGCATCAATAACGCTTTGAATCGCCTTGGTATAATCACCGGCGAAGTAGTAATCGTCATCAGCTTGTTGGTCCTTTTCGGGGCTGTTCGGATTGCCCGGCAATGGGTTCGTCCCTGATTCCTGCACGAAACTTGTGTTTGGCCCGCCGCCATTGCCACTCGTGATGTGGGTGTTGTCGTCCTTACCGACCGCCCATGGGAAAGGCGAGGTCAAGACCGGGCTTAATTGAATATAATCGAAGCCCATCCAGTTGCCGCCGCCGTCGCCGCTGTAGTTAAAGCCTTTGAGGGTAACGATGTTGTCGTAGCCCGGTCCAGGTTGCGCATTCACGCTGGCCAGCGTGAAAGGCGCTGTAAAGATTGATTGGTTCAATTGATCAGCGCGAATGACCAATTGGGTTTGGACGAGGACATTATTGAAATATATTTCAACACCATATCGAGCATCGCTCCCGCTGGTATCGAGGCTAAGCGCATCGAAGCCGACCGTCAGTTGATCCGCTGGTTGGAGGCTCGCGGGAAGATTGAAATGGTAGCGAAGTGTATTATCGCTACCGGCGAAGGCGCGTTCCGCGGCTTCTTCATTGGCGGCGACCGGTCCGACAGGAGTGTAAGTTCCGTTGCCTGGAATCAGAGTGGTATAAACGCCCGCAAGATAATAATCATCGTCAGCGAGCTGGTTCGCCTTCGGACTATTGGGATTACCGGGAAGCGCGTTCGTTTTGCCATCCTCCTGAACAAATGCTGCATTGGCACCACCACCGTTCAGGTTAACCGGCTGAGCGTTATCGTTCTGCCCTACGAACCAAGGGAGCGTCGGAGCTGGAATGGCCGCAACAGACTTATCGAAACCGACATAGTCGATTCCCATCCAATTTCCTCCACCTTCTGAACTGTGATTGATGCCGCGAAGTGTGACGATGTTGTCGAAACCGGGGCCGACCTGAGCATTGACCGCGGACGCTCTGAACCCGGGGGTAGTAATTGGTTTGTTCAGTTGGCCGGCGCGAACAACTACTTCCGGCTGCACCTTCACTCCGTTAACGTAGATTTCCACGCCGTAGTGCGGATCAGTGGCACTGGTATCAAGATCGAGCGGCTCGACTGTAACCGCCAGCAAATCTGATGGGCTGATCGAATTCGGAAGGTTGAAGTGATAGCGCTTTTCGTTGTCAGTACCTGCAAAAGCGCGCTCAGCTGTCGCCTCATTGGTCGACACTGTGCCGACCGGCTGATAATCCCCGTAGAATGCTACTACACTTGCAATATTCGTAGTATAGGAGCCAGCGAAATAGTAATCATCATCTGCTTGTTTATCGGACTGCGCGCTACTCGGATTGCCCGGAAGTGCGTTTGTCGCACCGTTTTCCTGGACGAATGCAGTATTGGTTCCCCCGCCAGTTCCAGTGGTGATGTGCTTGTCGTCATTGGCACCAACCTGCCATGGGAAGGTCGCCGCCGGAACAACAGTCGTGTCGTGGTTCAATTGCACGTAGTCTATGCCCATCCAATTCCCGCCGCCGTCCGAGTTATAACTGATACCTTTGAGACTCACGATATTATCGAAACCGGGTCCGACCTGAGCGTTGACACTGGAAAGAGTAAATTGAGGGGTGGTGTAATCGACATCCAATTGAGGACCTCGAATGAGAATTTGGTCCTGAACTTTCACACCGTTGAAGTAAACCTCGATACCGAAGCGAGGATCCGTTCCACCGGTATCCAAATTCACAGCGTCGAACGTTACCGAGAGGAGATCATTCGTCTTCAGAGAGGTAGGAAGGTTAAAGTGATAGCGCAGATCAAGGTCACCCCCTGCGAAGGCGCGTTCTGCCGCCACCTCATCCGCCGCAACATCGCCGACCGGGTCGTACGGACCGTATTCGGCCTCGACACCTGGCAAAACCGTTGTGTAAGACCCGGTGAAGTAGTAGTCGTTATCGGCCTCTCGATCAGAAGCGGGGCTCAAAGGATCTCCCGGCAAGGCATTGATCGCCCCATTTTCCTGCACGAAGCTCGCATCAGGACCGCCACCGCCAATCTGAGGCCACCCGTTATCGTCCTGGCCAACCTGCCACAATAGCTGCGCCCGGGCCGTCAGAGTGGCGAAAATGCAAAGCAGACACAGTAAGGCAACGCTCCTTGATTTCATGCTTGGACGAGGTTTTGACAGAATTCCGTCAGAGTTGTCAACAGAAAAGGGATGACCGGTTCGGAGCCTAATAGAACAAGTCGCCAACCTAATCAAATCGCTTTCCTGAAATGGCTCGCCTGCCGCGGGCCGATGAACTAATTATCGATTTCATGAAATTCCCAAACGCACTTCGCAGCGTCCTTCAATTCGTGGGGCGAATGGGTTTTTTGCTGATGTCGTGCGGTTTTTGCGCAGGGGCTAACAGCGATGACGCAATTGTCAGTTCGCTGGTGACCTCCGAGGAGACCTGTCTAGCGGTCACGCCGTCGCTCAAAGCTCTCGCCAATGACCTTAGCCATCTGCACCTGCCTGGTCCGACAACGCGCTCCTTGTTTGCGCCTGCGGTGCTGGTGGTGGATTTAAGGGCGCGTCCGTTAGAGGGCTCGTCCAATTGGCAGGCATTCGAAGCGCAAACATGGGCGTTAGGCAATCAGACCAGAAAGGATTCGAACCTGGAGCTGTGGCGTCAATTATTGGAAAGCGTCGGCTCATTCGAAAATGCGAAGCTGTCGCTCGCGGGCGGGGAGCATCCGAACAACGATCTGTTTCGATTCGAGGCGGAGATTCGGTTTGAAGCTTTGGCCAATATGAAATCCGGCGAATGGCAGTCCTTTCATGGTCGCGTGCGTGCGAACTGGGAGCGTGCGAAACCCACTGCTACGCAGCCCAGGGGCGAATGGCGTATTACTGCGTGGAAAACGGAGGAGATGAGTTCCATCGCCAGTCCAAAGCGACTCTTCGTCGAATCTTTGGATCAGGCTTTGCGGCGCCCGGACGATTTGGAAAGAGCCCGACATTCCAATCACTACGAGGCGACAGTCAAATACTACAGGGAAGGGATGAAGAAGCCACCGCATCCCTATTTTGCGCCGATTTCAGTTAACCAAAAGGAAGGCCTCGCCATCGTCGACATTGATGGCGATGGCTTCGACGACATTTATCTGACGGTGCGCCTTGGCAAAAACATGCTATTTCGAAACCGGGGCGATGGCACATTTACCGAGGAAGCCGCGTTGCATGGATTAGATCTCCCGGGACATACGACGTGCGCGATCTTCGCGGATTTTGATAACGACGGAGACCAGGACCTGATCTTAGGGCGAAGCTTATTAAAGACAACGTACCTCGAGAACCGACGGGGGTTTTTCTTTCAGCATCCCATTCCGCCGTTTATGCCGATGGCTGTTATCTCAATGGCGGCGGCGGATTACAACAATGACGGACTGTTGGATGTTTACCTTTGTACGTACCGGCCGGCCGCCCCCGCTGGCGCGAGTCCGGCGGGTGGCGTCGCTCAAGTCAAGGAAGGAGACTTCGATTGGCCGGACGAGTTCTTCTCTCCAGAAATGGCGCGGGAATTTCGACGGCGACTGGCCGAGCACAAGCAACAGCGCGGTGTCACGGTCCTGGATCAACTCGGGCCGCCGAACGTCCTGCTCATAAATCGCGGGGGTGGGCGATTCGAAATCGCTCCGGAGAACAAAGTGGTCGGTGTTTGGCGTAATTCTCTTCAGGCGACCTGGTGCGACTATAACGGCGACGGACGACCTGATCTTTACATCGCAAACGATTGGGGACCGGACAATCTCTTCCGCAACGATGGGCCTTCCGGTTTTACAGATGTAACAGCGGAAACGGGCGTGACGGCGTATGGTTTTGCGATGGGAGCTTCGTGGGGTGACTACGACAACGACGGGATTGAGGATATCTACGTTTCGAACATGTACAGCGAAGCGGGCCGTCGTATGACCACAAGGATTCCCGGCATCAACAAAATGTTCGTTGAATCGGCCACAGGCAATTGGCTTTATCACGGCGAAAAAATGGGCAAATTCAAGCAGGTCGCGGGCTTGGGCCCCCCTGCGATGACCGTGATGAACGCCGGCTGGTCCTGGGGTGGATGCTTCGCAGATTTTGATAACGACGGATTTCTCGATCTCTACGTCTTGAGCGGTTACTTCACCGCGCCGAAGGAATTGGCGTCGGAACTGGACCTCGAAAGCAATCTCTGGCGGACGATGGTGCGTTCCGACGAGAACATGGCACGACCGACTTTTCGTTTTTCGCCGGAATGGAAACGCACCCCACCTCCCGACAGCCTGGGACCCCAGATCGACGCGCGGCTGGCGGGAGTAGAACGACAGGGTGACAAGATTCTCGTGCACTCGCTGAACGGAAGCGAACGCAACCATTATTTTGTAAACCGAAAAGGCCGATCATTTGTCGACACCTCTGGATTGTCCGGCCTCGACAACATCGCGGATAGTCGCGGCTTCGCTCTGCTCGATTACGATCGAGACGGATACCAGGATGTGGCGCTCGTCAACGCCAATGAGCCCATGCTCAATTTGTATCACAACGAGATGCCAGCCGCAGGGTTGAAAGGCGGGCTAATCGCTCTTCGATTTATTGGCGGAAATCAGACACCGTCTCCTTCACGAGAGTTCGCTTGCCGCGATGGTTATGGCGCGCGGATCGCTCTTGATCTTGGAGATCAGAAAATCATTCGCGAACATCGTTGCGGGGATGGCTGGTCCACTCAAAACTCGGCAACGATGGTTGTGGGTATCGGTTCTCATTCCAGCGTTGGAACGCTCTCCGTGAGATGGCCTTCCGGCAAAACAAATTCAATCGCCAACGTGCCAGAGGGGACCTTGTTGACGATCTACGAAAATTCGAAGGACGCTTCGGCCGGAAGTAATTTTGTTTCGGCACCATACCGGTTAAAACATTAGCCTCAACGTTTCGCCGCTTGTTTCAGAGCTTTTCCTTCCACCCATCGCGTGTTGTACTTTTGATAAAGGGCATCGCTTGGAAATTGCGGACGGCTTTCGCGGCCATACGACTGATCATTCATCCCGTGGAACGGCAGGGGTTCGACACGCGTTCCCTGCGCCACGTGAAAATCGGAATCTTTATCCCAACCATCTACGTACAGGAAGAAATCCCGAATCAGTCCCGCTGGCTTTTGCGGTAGCGAACCAGGGTCAAACTGAAGAGTGAGTTCGTCTCCACTGTTTAATAACACGAGCCCTTCATCCCGGTCGGCGACAAGCTCGTCGACAGCGCCGTAGCGCGTGCACCAACCACCCGGAACGAGCGTCCAGAACGAGTTTGTCGAGACGGCGTCATAAATCGGCGTCAGCGGGAAATCCGCAGGAAGATTCTCCAAAGCGCTGAAACCCCGAGAGTGCAAATCAGCGTGGCTGGGTCGAACGGAAGAGATCAAACTATTAGCACCGACCTTCTTCTCTAAAAGAGCGATTCGATCCCAATAGATTTCGAACGCTTCGGTCAAACGCAGGCGTTGCGTCCCCGGCTCCAACTTGCCTTCCAGATCCACGAGAATGGTCTTGGTCTTCCCGGCAGGCGCACCGACCGTCACACTGACCGGTTTCCAAATTCCTGTCGCTATCTCCGCTTCAAGCGCTGGAAATGGAAAAGGCAATGAAGGATCATGGGAGGCGGCAATATTCGCCATTCCCCCGCCGAAACGGAGCCAGCCATTCATCACCAGGACCAGGGGCTTACTCGTGTCCAGCCGACCGAAATCAAGAACGAGCCCGTGCGGCTCCGCCAGGCCGCGAAGTTGTGGCGTACGTAACTTCGCCGGCGCTACGCGACGATCATCCACTCTGGTCAAAGCATCGGTGACATCCTCCCGGTCGAATGTTTCCGCGCGACGTAACCGGTGTTCATTGTGCAATGTGAGCAACTCAGGGTGAGGGAATGGTTTGCGCGGCAACAGCTTGTTCGTTGGATGCACCTCCGTTCCTGCTTCTCTATCGACCACAGCCAATTTCGCTTCGTCCAAATAAAGCACCTCGCGCAACTCCTCGGTAATCTGTAGTTCGTAATTGCCGTCCCGCGGTGTGAAGGTGTTTTCGTTTCCAATCCAGACGAACTCCTCAGGCTGGGCGTCGATGTAGTGGCCATCTGCCACTGGCAGTCCGAGCGGCGCCGCGCCGAGGATATCGGTTACAAAGCGAAACCGCTTTCCGTCCCACGCGTACAAATAGGGGCAGGAGCCTTCTTGAATCGTTAATTCGAGCGCCAGAAGCGGCTCCTTGCAATCCAGTGACACTTCTACGAAGCCCTGTGGCCAGTTAAACCAGTGCACTAAGAACGAATCGAGCTTCTGATTTTTCCCAACGCCAATTTCGATAGGCAAGCTTCGGACTGTTCGCATCAGACGAAGACCAGCCGTTTCCATTTCCACTTTGCAACCGAGGCCGGTCGCGTTGGAACGGTTGCCGGTCAATTGCACCTTCACTTGCATATTCGCGTTCGCCCCATCGTTGCGTAAATAGCGAAGACCGCTATTCGCGAGCACGAGGAGGGCATCGGAGTCACAATCCAGATCGAAGTCGGCAAAGTGAATCTCCGAAATAGGCCCGAAAACCATTTTATCGAGGCCCAGTCGATCTGTTTGCTCCTGAAATCCGGACGCGCCGCAATTTCGCCACACCTGGATTTGCTCGCCCACAGCCCAAAGGTCAAGCCACCCATCATTATCGTAATCAACGGCCACCAATTGCCGGACTGCGGAACTTCCCGAGACAGAGAAATCCTTTCGATTTCCACCGTTGAAGCAGATGCTGATTTTGCCCTCCGAAACAATAGCGAGGTCGGGGCGGAAATCGTTGTCGAAATCTCCGGCGCAGAAAATGGTGCCGGCGGGGCAATTGGTCAGCTCACGTGGAATCAGCAGTCCACCGCGCTGTTTCTCCAGCAGCAACGGAGCTCCCTCGCGACGGCTCGCGATTAGATCCATCACTTCATCCCGATTCCAGTCCTCCATCACCGTCCGGGACACGTTCCGCAGCGAGTTGGGAATTCCGGAGGTGCTCGTGATCTCTCGGAAGAGCAATGGGCCGAACTGCCGAAAAATTCGTAAATCATCGGTGCCATGCCCGACCGCGATCAGATCGAGCTTTCCGGTGAAATCAAGGTCCATCAGCAATCCATCCTCAGCGCTGAGAGAGGCAAGCCCGCACTTCTCCGTAACGTCAGAAGCCACGCCGTTCGTACTAAACTGGAACACGCTGCATCCTTTATCTCCAAGGACTATAATGTCTTCGAACCGGTCGTTTTGAAGATCGCCGGCTATCGCCTTCGAATAGCTGCAACCTGGAATCCCTGGGTAAGAAACTGTGTCGGAATGGAATGTTCCGTTGGTGTTCCAGAGCAATCGGAAACCGCTACCCGGCTGGAAGACGAACAAACTGTTTCCGCCTGTGCGTTTGGGATCGATCAACGCAACGGGCCCGGAACAACTCTGTGCCAGGTCTCCGAGAGACTCCCTGGTGGCATCGACAAATTTGATGTCGATGCCTTTTCCCTCCGGTTGCAGTAATTTGAACGGCACTCGTGCCTGGGTGTATTTACATCGCTCAAAGGTCGCCATGCCCTGGCTGGCCTCCTGCGCGCTGAGCTGATGCTGATCGAGTTCCTGCTGTCCTTCAGCCTGGTGCCCGGCACGAATCAATGCCTGTCCGAGGAGGTAGTGAACTGGCGCGTGCAAATGGTTTGGGTCCGAGGCGAGCCCTTCTTTGAACGCCGCAATCGCCTCCTCCCATTGCTTGAGAGCAGAGCGCGCGACACCCAGCTGAAATAATGTCGCAGTTTGGCCCGGTTCGATCTTGCGTGCATTCTCGAACGCTTTTACTGCTTCCTCCGCGTTGCCCATCCGCAAAAATGACGAGCCTTTGACGAAATACGCTGCCGCTAAATTCCGGTCGAGCTTGAGAGCTTCATCCGCCTCGCGAATCGCCTCCCCAGTCGAACCGGCCGCCAGTTGCGCATTGGCCAAATTCATTCGCAGGTCAATGTCATTGGGCGCAATCGCTTCAGCTTTTCGATACACCGCGAGGGCGTTCGTTGCGTCTCCCTGGTCGAGGTAACTTTTACCGGTGTTCATCAGGCTGAGAAACTCGTCCGAGAAATTGCCGGCCAAGGTGGGAGACGAGCTCCGGTTGCAGCCAGAGGACAAGAAAACAATCAGGAGGGGCGAGAGCCAGAACTGCAGAAACACCCGGTAATTAAAATTGATCCAAGTCAGAGCTGCGTTCATGAATAGTCGACTGGCGAACGACGAGAGCGTATCTCGTTGAATTTAACGAAGCGAAAAGAATTTCTCGTTCCTAAAAGCAAAACAGCTCCGACGCCGAAACGCCGGAGCTGTGCGTTAGCTAAATGAGCTGATTACTTTTTAATGCGGAAGAACTGGGCCTTCTTGCCCGCGGTGGAGACGGTTTGAGGCGCCGCTCCAATATCTGTCCAACTGGTCGTGTCGCTCAGCGCATCAGTGGATTGAACCGTGCCGCCGCTATCCGACGAGATGGTGACATTGTTCCCGTTGATCGAGATGCTGACCTTCGCGCCTGGAGGCGGCGTGCTCGTGCAATCGAGGCAGTAAAGGAGCAGGTAATCCTGATCTTCGCCGCTGTTATTCGTCCAGCGCAGAGTGACCGGGCTGCCGTCGAAATCAACCTGAACGATGTTGCCGGAAGCATCGCGCAATGGATAGATGTCATTGGAGCTCCATGCACCCGAAAGCGGAGACTTGAACGTTCCGAGATCGGTCACGGTCTGGTTCGCCGTAGTTGCGCCGGTGACTTTAGACAATGTCGACGCCATCGCTGGAGTCGCTTCGTCCGGTTCACCGTCATTGGCGGTGGCAGCGTAGATCACGTACTTACCTTTCGGAACAGTGCGTGTGTAATTCTGCCAATCGCCGTCCGTGCCCCAGCCGATGGCGTAGTTGTTCGTCACGCTGAAGCTGCCACGGAGGTAATCCGCGGGATCGTTCGGGCCTTTCATTTCCACGACGCTGTCATCCGTTGCCACATCGCGGCTGTAGGCGAACGCGCCGCCGGCGGATTCGTCGTTACCGTTGTTGACATCGATGCCATTGGTGAATTTCAGGCCGTTGTAGGCGTTGCCGAGATACGGCATGGTCGAAGCTTCCGGCTTCGTCTGCCCACCCTGATAATTGAAGTCTTCCGCTTCGATGTTGAACGCGCCGGCCATGATCAGACGAGCGCTGTCGTCGTTCGCGCGAGGATTCGACTGAACGGAACCGTTCGCGTTGCTAACCTTCAAGCTGTAGTCACCAATCGCGGTGTGATCCGCGTTGTTGATCGTGAGCGTTGCGGTGGTGGCGCCCGCAATCGGCGTCTTGTTGCGATACCATTGATAGGTGAACGGGCCAGGACCACTCACCGTTACCGGTCCAAGCGTGATTGTGTCACCCTTATTGAAGACTTTGTTCGTGATGGTGAGAGGGGTGACGATCGGGGCACTGGTCGTCAGGTCCGCGTAAGTAGCGATGGTGGCACCCGTCAAAGCGGTGGTGCCATTGGCTGGATCGGGATCGCCTTCCAGCTTGAAGGTGGCCGCGCCATTGTCGCCGCCGCCGCCTTCGTGCTGAGTCTGTTCAATGTAGTACATCTCACCGCCCACCAGGGTGATGGTGTTTTTGCCCGGCCATTCCGTGGTGGAAAACTGATCCGAACGCTTGTCGGCCAATGAACTCGCACCGCCGGAAATGGTCCATTCCTTATCGTTGGACCACGCGGTTTCGCGGGCGATCAGCTTCTTGTTCGCCGGATCGGAGTCGGTGCTCAGGTAGAGATGGCTCGGGTCATCGCTCGAAGTGAAGAAAACATAATTTCCTGTCTTGGGCGGAATGAACCAACCGGTCTTGAGCGACGAGAAGTTGTCCGCCTGGCCAACAGCCTGATCGAACGCACTTCGCAATTCATCGACGTCCGGAGGGGTTCCGGCAGCAATCGTGGTGAAAATGGAAGCTTCATCAGCAAGGCCGTCGAAACGTTGGAAGCGAATTCGACCGACTACTTTGGTGCCTGAAGGGAAGGTATACGTCTTTCCAGAGGTGAAGGTGGTCGTGTTCGCCGTGAGGGCGTTGCCGGAAACGTCTTTAACGCCGTTTGCGGTGATGGTGTATGAAGTATTCGCGGTGAGCGGCGCGCCCGTATGCGCAACAACAACCGTAGGGCCGGCCTGCTCAGAGCTGCTGACGGTAGCACCATTGTTCAAGGTATAGGTGACGCCGGTGTTGCTGATCGGCTCGTTGAACGTAATAACGACTGCATCGTTCGCAGGCGCAGTGTAAGCCGAGACAATGGTTGGCGCGGTCACGTCCGGATCCACGAGCAGCTTGGCTGCGTCGCTCGTAAAATCCTGCCCTTCGGCGTGGACTTTGACGCGGTATTGCGCGTTGTTGTTGGAAGCCAATTCGGCGTTCACGGTCAGGCTTGCGCCGGTTCCGCCCGCGACATCGGTAAAGGTGCTGCTGCCGGCAGGAGCGGTCTGCCACTGATAGGTAATGCCAGGAGCAGCGGTTGTGACGACGGAGAATGCGCCGGAGCGGTGATTCTCGACGTGAATATCCGAAGGTTGCTGGATGATTGCGAGGGTCGGGCCCTGGAGCGGTTTGAGCGATCCGAGGAAATTGCCGTTGATCGTGGAACGGTTGCGACCGTCCGCCTGATCCAGACCAGCCGTTTTGCCATCGCGCGTCATCGCGACCTGGCCATAGTCACCGCCACCGATTTCATGCCACATCAGCAGGAAACCGTACTTCTTGCCCGCGGTAAGAGTAAACGGGCCGCCCGTTCGGACGTCGCCACCCGGCAAAAAGTCATTGCAGCAACCGGTCTCATTGGCGACCCGGAAATCGGGATTACCGTCGCCATCAGCGTCTTTGCTCGGGTCAGGCATCGCTTCGCCGTCTTTATTGAAGAACAGCATACCCGGATCGTCCGTCTTCATGTGGAAGTAATAAGTGCCGTCTTTGTCCGGCACGAAATAGCCGTAAATTGCACCGGTGTAATTCTCATGGGTATCATCCGGGTAAGCAATGCGGCTGTCCGTCTGTTCCACGGGTACGGGGCCGAAGGTGGGGTCTGTGCCGCCGCCAGCGCCGAAGGAGCCGAATGGCGTCCCGAAATAAGTAAAGGTGGTCGGGAGGTCCGGCGCGCAATTACAATCCGCGTCACTCCAGGTGACCATCTGCATGTACCCGATATTATAATCCCGCTGTGAAACGATGGTCACAGTCGCTTCGCGGCTGGTCACCGAAGTTCCATCGCCGCTGATCACTTTAACCGTGTACTTGGTTCCATTG
Organism: Limisphaerales bacterium; assembly: GCA_044226545.1. Taxonomy (GTDB): domain Bacteria; phylum Verrucomicrobiota; class Verrucomicrobiia; order Limisphaerales; family SXQI01; genus DASVNK01. Next base: position 73,677 of record JBGAGW010000011.1, on the reverse strand, counting down.
TCGCCCGCAGCGAGAGCCGCAGTTGTATAACTCGCACTCGTCGCGCCAGGAATGTCAGCGCCATTTTTTTGCCACTGGAAGAGCGCAGGCCCACTGACACCAACGGTGAAGGTGGCGGTTGAACCTGCCGCCACACCGACATTCACAGGCTGACTGGTAATTTGCACGTTAGTGCTCGCTGATTTCACGAAAATCGGAAAAGCTCCGTCAGAAATCTGTTCGCCGACAGCCCTCGCCGCGACGGCAAAGTTATCGCCCCCGCCTCCTTCTTTCTGATAGCCGATAAACGCGTACTTTTGCCCGGCAGTCAAAGTGACCGGCGCACTCACGTTCTCAGGGGTTGTATCATCGCGCCCCGCGGAAGCGTCTGTCGCAAAGGAACGCACCGGATTCCATGTGGGCTCATGGGCGATCATGACCGCGTTCGCAGGATTGGAATCTGTACTGAGCCAGAATTCGCCATTATCGTCCGAAGACATGTAAAAAACGTACTGGCCCGTTTTATCAACCACGATGTTTCCGGTCAGCCGGGTCCCATAGTTATCAGCTACATCCGCAGCCGGTGCGCTTCCGTTGGCTCCCCCGACGGGATACTCCAGGAGGTTATTGTTTACCGTCTTGGCCGGGGTGTTGGCCTGGTAATTGGCGTCGCCTTGAAGATCGGAAATCGCTGTTCCCGTGATTCCGGTGAAAACTTCGGCTTTGACAGGGGCATCCAGGTAAACGTGCTGCGCCTTTACGATTGGGATGCTTAAACTGCTTAAGGCAAGGGCAAGCGCTAATTTCCTCAGTTTCGAAACGGCCTTCGCGCCGCCGTTCGATCTCCTGAGGATCTGTTTTCTTCTACTCGTAGTGGCTTCGTTAGAAGCGCACTGGTCGTTTGTTGTACGCATAACTGTTCAGGTTTATGGCGCGACGACACCGCGGAAACGGACCGCGGGTACGCGTCATACTGTTTAGGAACAATCCGGTTTTACCAAAAGTGGTTAGGCAGCACAACTAAAAAGGTACGGTCGCTAACGACATACATTAGGCCGCGAATGACTATCCGGCCCAGCCGCACCCCAGCTCAGGCGAAGCCTGAGAAACGAAAGTTTCATGTAATCCTAAAGCATTATTTTCAGCGGTTCACACGGACTTTACCCATACGGGGCATGATGAGTATCGCCACGACGCCGTTCCGGACGCTCTCCTTTCCGCACAACTCCATGGGGGGAAAGGAATCTCCGGATTTTGGTCATACCGAACGGCTTGATCGCAACGGCCGACAGAGCGAGGGCATGGTCGCGATATCAGGCGGGATGGTCATAAAAAGCGAACAACGCCGAATGATGATCCTGGCCGGACTGCAGACAACCTTGATTCTACTTGTCCTTGGATTTGGCATTTTCGCCAGGACCCGCGGTGCGTTGCCGCATGGATACGCACCCATCCTCCTTTTGGGCTGCGCAGCCTGCACTTACCAATGGCTGGCCTGTCGCTACCTGGCATCCGCGCTAAAACGCGGAATCGAACCGGCGCGGTTTCGCTTCTACTTGAATGCCCTGGTCGAGTTGAGCGTACCGACGGCGATGATTTGGCTCGCGGCGGGATATACTCATCCCGGCAACGCCATCTCAGGACCGGCCAGCTACGTCTACTTTCTCTTCATCATTCTCTCCGCCTTGCGATTGGATTTCCACCTCTGTCTCTTTACCGGAATTGCGTCATCGCTCGGATATGCTTTTACGGTAATCCTCCACTGGGAAGCGCTGAAAACGCAATTCACTGAACCGCCCCTGACGCTTGCTTTCAGCTTCTTCCTTCGGGCACTGATTCTGGCCCTCGGGGGACTGGTGGCCGGATTAGTCGGCGTTCGCATTCGCGCCTCTTTGAACGAAACTGTCGTATCGATGCGCGAACGAGAAAGAGTGATGACCCTGTTCGGTCAGCATGTGTCGCCCGAAGTTGCCGATCGGCTCGTGGCCAGCTCCCAACACACCGCTTCCGATCATCGTCGCATCTGCGTTCTGGTTCTGGATATCCGGAACTTCACGACTTTCGCGGAAAACCGTGCACCGGCAGAGGTCGTGGCCTTATTGAACTCGCTCTGGGATTTCATGATTCCCGCGGTGAATGAACATCACGGGTTCATAAACAAATTTCTCGGCGACGGTTTCCTCGCCATCTTCGGCGCTCCCCTCCCCCACGGAAACGACTGCCAGAATGCGATTGAGGCTGCTCGGAAAATTTTGCGCGAACTCGATGAACGAACCAACGCCGGGCTCTTGAAGGGTATTCAGGTTGGGATGGCAGTGCATGCCGGGGAAGCAATTGTCGGGAGCATCGGTTCCGCTCTGCGACGCGAATACACAGTGATCGGAGATGTGGTGAACGTCGCGTTTCGGATGGAAGCGCTGAACAAGGACTTCGGCTCTCGCCTGATCGCTTCGGAGACGGTCCGATGTGAAATAGATCCGGACGGAACTAATCTACCGACCTCGATTCAAATTCGCGGACGCAAGGAAACGATCAATATCTACCCAATGACGTAAATGCGGCTCAGTCGAACAGACTGAGCAATCGGTTGGCTTCGCGCAGACGGGTGGAGAAACCCAATCCGAGATTTTTCAACACGGCGATTTTAATGCCCGGCTGGGTATCGCTCAATTGGTCGAAGGCGGGCAGACTCAGCACGTCGCACTCACAGTCAGAATCAGCATATACTGACGCAGACCTCGGCGCACCATCGAGCAGAGCCATTTCACCGAAAGCCATCCCGGGACAGAATGTAGCCACGCGCTTGCTAGAGCCTGAGGGAAGTGGGACCCAAACACTAACGGTTCCGCGCGCCAGGAAAAAGAGTTCGCGGGCTTCGGCACCGGCCTGCACAATAGTTGAGCCTTTCGGAAAAGTTTTCCTCGCGAGGCATGGCTCCAGAGCGAGAAGCTCTTTAGCGGTCAGCCCTTTGAGAAGTTCGTATTCAGCCCGTCCGACGAGCCGGTCTGAACTTTCAGAGGAAGGCGTTACGGAGTCGAGAAGTTGTTCCTCCGACCATTCCAGTGCGAGGTCGCTGTCGTCGAAGATGCGCAATTTAATGTCAGGATTCCGGGCCAGTGAAGTTTCGAGCAGGCGCATTTCAGGAAGCGCGCCGGCGTTCACAATCGCGATAGAAACATTCTTGCGAAAAAGGACCTCGAAGAGTTTCTCCAGAAGACGGCAGGCGCTCGCTTTAATCGCCAGGACGCGTTTGAAATCCAGAAGCAGCGCGCTAATTTCGCCAACGTTGTCCATGATATCCCGCGCCACAACTTCCGCAGCCGGATAACCGAGACTGCCCTGCAACTGGTAGATGCGAAAACCCGGGCGCTGTTCTTTCAGATGACGCAACGCTTCGGCCGAACGCGCTCGAGTGGATTTGAGTTCGAGGCCGGTGAATTTGCGGCGAATCGCGGACTTGCCAGGGGGCGGAGTGGCAAAAAGGTGAAGTTCCAGGTCGCGCGAAATCGCCTCGCATACGCGAATGCCCCGAACCGTGTTGCCCTGAACATCCAAGCGCGGCGAATACACCGCAATTCCAAGCTGGCCTGGCAAAACAGCAATCACGCCGCCAGCCACACCGCTTTTTGCGGGCATTCCGATTTTATATAGCCACTCGCCCGCGTAATCGTACATGCCGCACGAGCTCATCACGCTCAGCACGCTGGAGACATTTTCTTCGCGGAGCGCACGCGCGCCGGTAACGGGATTCACCCCCCGATTCGCCAGCGTCGCGGCCATGACCGCCAGATCGCGGCACGTCACCGAGATCGAACACTGCATGAAATAGAGTTCCGTGGAAGGAGTCGGGTCTGTTTCCAGAATGTTGAAATTCCGGAGCATGTAACCGATCGCGCGATTGCGGTGGCCCGTTTCGCTTTCCGACCGATAAACAGAGTCATCCAACGTTAAGCGCCGACCTGCATAGCGGGAAAACACTTCGAGTATCCGTTGAAGACGGACATCAACGTTTTGCCCCAGGACCAACCCGGCGGAAGCAATCGCGCCCGCGTTAATCATCGGATTCCGTGGACGTCCGGTGCCCGGGGCGAGACTGATGGAGTTAAACGCGTCGCCCGTCGGTTCAACACCGACTTTGGAAAGCACGTGGTTAACGCCATGGTCTTCCAGCGCCATGCCATAGACGAAGGGCTTCGAAATGGATTGAATTGTGAACGGAACTTCCGATTCTCCTACTTCGTAGACGGAACCGGTGGTGGTGACCAGTGCGATGCCGAAGTGGTTTGGATTGGCCTTGGCCAATTCTGGTATATAAGTAGCAACTGCCCCCTCCTGCACCAAAGCGAACTTCCGGTGGAGCTGCTCCAGATACTGTTGCGTGGGCGAGCTGTCAGGTGTTGCGGCACCCGAACTGTTCATTGTCATAATGCTCTAAGCGGTTCGGCACCGGGTTAGCACGGGTTATGCCATAGGAGCCGCTATGAGCGAAACTGCTTAAAATCAGACAAAACATGCATGCATTTGAAAGCCCTAATAAACCTACCCTGCGCTGAATTGTGCCGCGTGGTCAAACCACAACACAGAGCCAAACAGACATTTACCCGCAACAGAATCAATCTATGAGCCGAATCCTGGATTTAGTGCGCGACCTTCCCGTCGAACGTTTCGAGACGGGACAAATCATTATGGAACAAGGAACACGCGAAGGTCCCATGCTCGTTCTTCTGGAAGGCGAGGTTGAAGTATTGCGCGACCAGGTGCGCGTAGCGAAAGCAGCTCAGCCAGGAGTGGTCTTTGGCGAAATGTCGGTGCTGCTCAATGTGCCGCACACCGCTACCGTTCGCGCCTTGCGGTCTTGTTCGTTCGCCATCGTCGAGCACCCCCGCGAATTTCTGGCTAATTCGGCGGCCGCCAGTTTACAAATCGCCGAATTGCTTGCGCATCGTCTCGATGCTCTCAACAAATATTTGATCGACGTGAAGCGCCAGTACGAGGGGCACGATCACCTGGGAATGGTTGATTCGGTGCTTGAGACTCTCATGCATCGACAGAAGCGGTAGCCAACTCGCGCCTATCCTCGCCTTCAATCGAAGTCCACGAGACCGTCATCGTCGAGAGATCGATCGAGAGGAAGCACGGGCTCGGTCCGATTTGGCGCCCGGGATTGAAGATCCAAGTCTTCCCAAGACGATCGATCCACGATCCATCCGCGTAAAAGGGCGCGTTGTGGATATGGCCGGACAAAACAAGGTCCGGCTCATAACGCTTGATCCATTCGACCAGGAATTCATCGCCCCCGTGCTGCCGACCGGTCCAGCTTACCCTCGTGCGATCCGGCGGCGCGTGGTGAATCCAGATCCACTTGCCTTTCCTTTTCACCGCATCACGCGCCAATTGTCCTTCGAGTTCAGCACGCGACAAGGGGCCGTCCCACCAGGGACAAACGGTGATAAAGATGTCGTCCAATTCGACGGCATCCCCATCAACAAAAAGCTGCGTGGTCTTTGCCTCGCCCAGCCAGCGTGCGACCGATTCATTGCCCGCATTCCGATGATTCCCGTCGTGATTGCCTGAACTGACGATCAAGCGCGTCGCCTGGCGCAAGCGTTCAAAATACTTTTCGATCACGACGATTTGCACATCGATATCGAGGGGTGAAGCGAGTTCTAAAAGGTCGCCACCGATTACTACCAGATCATATTTGGAAGCATTCGCGATCAACCAATCGAACTGCTTCAGCGCGTAGTGCAGATCCGCGACGAAAAGCATTCGCATAGCTGATTGACAGTATTGCGCGAAACTACACCAAGAAGGCAACTCGGAAGTGGGTTAGCGCGCAGAATCCGTGTTAGCATTCAAGTCGAACACCAACCGAGAAAATGCGTTTGGCTTGAAGATCGCCGCGCCGAAATTGACGCTTTCGGCTTTGAGTTCCTCGTTCGTCCATTTGCGCAGATCGAACGTGAGGCTTCCCGAACCGGCATTGAAGTAGGCGCGCACAGTATTTGTGCTGACCGGTGGATTCAGAGCTTTCTGGGAGGCAAGTTCGACTTGTTTAACGCGGTTAACTGGCACATCGAGCGTCGTTCCTGCGGCCTCGATGGTCAGTTTTCCATCACGTAACGCTTTGACATTACCGAAAACGCGATCGCCATTCTTTAAGCGCGCCAGGTCCTGGCTCTTATTTGGGGTGAGCGAGACTGGCTCTTCAAACTGGCCATCCCATTCGGTAATCTTGAGATTCGTCAGCTTCACCGCACCCTGCCCTTGATGAACAAATCGAATCGCTGTTCCTGTACCTGCGAAATCTTCTGTATCCACCCATTGTTTCACCAGCACACCATCGATCAGCAACGCGATCACCTTCTTGGATTTGCTGACTCGAATATCGATGTGCGCGCCGTTCTTCTGCGCGAGAGTTTGCAATGAGGCCTGGCCGAGATAATGGAGCGGCTCGCTCTGCTTGACCGGCAGAAGGTTCGCGGAGAACGGATTGATCTGCATGCTATAGAAACCACCGAACTTCGGTTCTGTTTCTTTGTTCGCCAGGTTGACCGGATGGAGATATTCGGTATAGAGCGCGACAGCGATGTGAAAAAATCCACGCCACTCCAAGTCGAATTGCAGGCTCGCGCTGTCCGGCAAATGAACATCGCGCGCTATCGAAGCCGATTTGAACGCGTAAAGTGCGTTGTTCTGAAAGACCCATTCGCCGGCTTCAACCAGTCCACCGGCATTGACCTTGCCCATCGTCCAACCTTCCAGCCCTGCGGGACCGGCAAAGATCGTTGGTTTTGGCAATCCGAGCGGAACTACCAGTGCAACGGCTTCTTTCGGAAATTCCAGCTCGCCCGCGAACCAGGTGTTCAATTTCAACTTCGTGCCATCATAGTAAACCAGATCACCCTGGAACTGGTCACCATTGCTCAGTTGCACCGAGCAGAAGTTCGACGAAACCAGGCTCGGCGCGCTGGCCACGTTCGAGAAATCCACTTCCGAGATTCGCTCTGGATTGAACTGAAATACATTCAGAGCGTCCGCTCTCGTCCATTTGATTCCACCTTCTGCGTCGATGCTTTTGAGCGATCCAAAAAGAACATCGCCATTCTTAAACGTCAGCGCGTCACGGCCGGTTTTCTTCGGTGGTTGTTTCGGCGCTGGCTCCGCAGCCAACGAGGAGATCAGAAGGGCAAAGAGAAAAAGGTTTCTCATTCCGCCTCCAGAAATTCTGTGTCGACGCTCGACTCCTTTTCGGGAGCGCTTTGCGCGCGACTTAAATTAAACTGCAATTGGCGAATATTCTTCGGATCAAATGCCAGCGAACCAAATGTCTGACTCGTTCCTTTCACCTGGGCCGCATCCCACTTCTCCAGTTTAAAAACAACCGTCTCGCCACCCGGAAAGGAAGCACGCAAATCTTCCGGAGCGGAATTCGTGATCCCGCCTTCACGACTGAATCGAACCTGTGTAATTCGCGAAATCGGAATCTCCAGCTTCGCTTGTTTGGTGGTGACACTCGCCTTGTCCTGTTCCAGCGACTCAACTTTGCCCAAAACTTTGTCTTTGTTGACCAGGTAAACGACATCCGTGTCGGGCGGCGCATTGGTTACGGAATCGGGTTCAAATCGTCCATCCCATTCAGCCACGCGAATGTTCGAAAGCTTGAGCGACCGTGGCTCGACCTGGGAAAAGAAAACGATTCCCGTTCCTTTGGCGACGAAACCACCTGCGTTGCTGTCCTTCCAGCGCTGAACGAATTTTCCATCTGCGAAAAGCGAGATAGTCGCGTCCTCTTTATTGCAGCGCAGCTCAAAGCGCATTCGGTTGCGGCGCAGCATTTCGGGTAGTTGCGTTTGGCCGAGCATGATTGCGCCCGTGCCACCCTGCACCCGCTGAATGCTGATCGAGCCGGTGCCAAGGTACACAACGTAGGCATTGCTGCCGTAATCGAAGCGATCCACCGACGCGGAATACAAAATGATGCTCAGACTGAAGGCGCCGTTCCATTGCAGTTCAAACTCGAGCGTGGCTGATCCATTCAGTCCAAAATCGCGACCCAAAAGATCCGCGCCATTCGCCACGAACGCACCATCGCGGTATTCCCAGGATTTTGCGTTGCGCCCGATGTGCCAGCCATCGACACCGGTTGGACCTTCATAGAGCAGGTTGTAGCCCTTGGCCGAGAAGGTGATCGCATCGAGCGTGCGCAAGTCCGCCTGAAGATTATCGCCGAACCAGGTCTGCACGCGCAACTTCTGGTCCTTTATTTCAAGAATATTTCCGATCAGTTCATCACCGTTCTTAAACTGAAAACGTGACGAAGCCTTGAAGCTGTGCTCCGGCTGCTGTGCGCGATCGAAGCGGACCAGAGATACATTCGTGAGCAGCAACTGGAGCGGTTGCTTGGCCGCTGAGTATTCCCATACCAAGCCGTTGGTTGCAGTGATCTCCTGCAGTTTTCCGTGCAAGTTCGAGCCGTCGAAAAGTTGCAGTATCCCGGAGCGCGGACGGGGTTCATCGGCAGCGAGCACCGAAGACGCGAACAGAATCAGGAATATGAGAGTCCCGAAGGGACGACCTGGAAATAACCCAGCGTTTAAACGCTGGGTTAGGAGCCAGAAAAATCCCCAAAGTCCCGAAGGGACGGCCGACTTCAACCGTCCCTTCGGGACGGAGATCGACGGTAATCCGCAAACCCGGCGTTGAAACGCCGGGCTATTCTCACCTCGTCCCTTCGGGACTTTCAAATTGGAATTGCTAATCACCTTTCGTAAATCGGGAGGTAACGATAATTCAAAGCAAGGGACAAAAGCGATGCGGCCGTGGAAAAGGTGGGACCGAACTGGCCATCCCAACTGCCATCGTCGTTTTGCGTACCTGAGAGCGTCTTCACGTTCTTCCGGTTCCAGTCGTTCCACGCTTCGGGCGACGCTTGAAAGAATGCCTGTGCCGCGTAATACAAATAGTATTGCTGATAGCTCGCGTCCCCTGGCGCTCCTTTCAGGAAGGCAAATGCGCGTTCGTACGCTTTGGACTTCTTTTCTTTCGCCAGGGAGAGGACCAAACAACCGATCGCGGTACGAGCACCATTCGGAGCCGTGGCGCTCGTATAACCAAACCCGCCTTCGGGCGTTTGGCATTTCAAAAAAAACGCGATCCCTTTCTGAATTGCCTCTTCCGGCACGGCGATCCCGGCATTCCGTGCGGCGAAAAGCGCCACCATTTGCGCGCCGCTCACCGTCGTGTCGGCGTCGACGCTTTCCGGCGAATAACGCCACGCCTGAAATGGATTGCGCGCCTGCGACGATGTGATCAGCCGCACCGCCTTTTCCAGAGATGGCCCCAGGCGGTCGTCCTGCACCTGACCGTAGGCTTCAGCGAGAGCCAGCGTCGAAAAACCGTGATTGTACATCGAGCGACCAATATAACCGGTCGTCTGGTTCATCTGCTTGATCACGTAATCCAGACCGCGCTTGATCGGCATAGCGTATGGTCCGGTATTGGGGTCATCGCCATGCGCGAGCATGCTAATAAGCGCGAGCGACACTACCGCCGGCTCAGCGCCATAGGGCATCTCGTTCCATCGACCTTCCGCCAATTGCGCCTTGCTCAAATACTGCAGGCCGCGTGTGTACATCCGGTCCACCTGGCTGGGACTGATATCGCCAGCGCCCTGGAACAATTCCTGGGGATGAGTCGAAAGACCTAACGCGATCATGACCGCGAGCCCTAATCTCCGCACTATTTGCCTTCTCCTTCCTCCAGCGCTTTGTAGTAATTCTCCAACGCTTCGCGGAACTCAGTTGGATAATTTTGCGGGACGCCGGAACTCTTTTTAACGGATCGCTCCTCGCCTGCTTTGCCGCCCGACTCGCCACCGCCCGCCACACTCGCTTTGTCCGTGGTGCCACCGGACATATTTGCGCCGGGCGATTGGCCCGCCTGCATACCGGGCGTCGGTTTCGGCGCCATCATCTGCATGAGGAAAGCCATGTCCTCGCTTCCACCGCTCTTGCTCTTGCCGCTGCTGCTCGAACCGCTTTTTTTCGCCTCCTCGTTCAACAGGTTTACGAGATCCGTCAACGTCGCAACGCTCTTATCTTCCGCCGACCGAGTGATCTGGTCTGTTTGAGGACGGTCCAGCAAAGCTTCCACGTCGGACATGCGTGTGATCGCATCACCGTATGCCTGCTCCAGGAGCGCGAACGGGTTTTCGAGCGCCTGCTTCGACAGGTCGCGACCGAGCTTGGATTGAGACGCCGCCAGCAAAACTGCGCCGTCGCGGTAGGCGATCTTTTCGTCGATATGTTCGTGCAGCAACCGAGTGCGTTCCTGAATTCCGACCTGCTTCTCCCGCAATCGCAGCAGACCGAGCAACTGCTTCAACGCTGTATCGTCCGGCTTGTCCCCCTCGCCTCCGCCACCTTCCCCGCCACCGCTCTGTTCGCCCTTCGGCTCCAACTTCGCCGCCCAGGTTTCGAACCGGTCGGACCAAAGAGTCAGATTCTGCATCGCTTCCATGCCAATGTTTTCCTGAATCAGACCTTTGACCCGATCCAACTCGTCGCCGGTTTTGGCATCGGTCATTTCTTTGGTCACCTCGCCGTAATTCGGCTTTTGGGTGCGTTCATAAAAGCGGCTGATCTCGCCCTGCAACTTTACCGAAGCGGTCTGCGACTCGTTCTGCATCTCCGCCAATTTCGTATTGGCGCGTTGATAACGTTGCGGCAATTCCGAAGGCACAAGTCCAATTGTGTCCGGAATGTTCGTCTGCAAAGTGCTTTCGAGTTTTTTCTGCTGCCCGCTGATTTGCCGCAACCGTTGCGCGAGTGTGAGCGCCTGCAATTCGTCCAAGCCCTGGTTCACCTTCTGCTGCATCTGTTGCAGCGCCTTGACCGTCTCTTCTTCCTTCTCCTGGGCTTCGGCCAATTCCTGTTCCTTCCCGCTCTGACTCTGGCTCTGCGACGCGGACTTCAAGGACTTCGCCGCATCCTTCATCTGCGACTGCGCGACCTTCTCCATTTGATGAAGATTCTTCGTCCACTCGCTCAACACTTCCTCGTTAAACGCAGGATTGCGCAAGGCCTCCCGCAAATCCTTCATCCCTTCCGCAGCCATCTCCTGCAATTGGGCCGCGTTTTGTTGTTGCGCCTGTTCCAGTTCAGAAATTTTTCGCGCGGCTTCCGGGCTATCGAGCTTCTGCAAGTCTTTCAACTCGCGCGTATCGTTCGCGATTTTCTCTTCCAGCCGCGTCACTTCTTCGAGCTGCACCAGGAGCGATTCCAAATTCTGCCGCACCATCTCTGCGTGTTGCGCATTGCCAACGACATGAATGCGATAAACCGGGCTTTCACTCCGTTCCCGGCCCGGGAGATAGTCCACCGCGAAAGCCCGAATCTCGATGGTGCTATCCGGAGGAACGCCGAGAACGGCGGGAGAAAAATTGAAGGTGTGTTCGAGGTACTTTGTATCGTGCGCCGCAATATCCTGCACGTAGTCGCGCCGACTGACAGTGTTCGTCGCCGCGTCTTGACCTGCCTCCAAATTCCAATTCAGCCCGAGCGCCTTCAGGCCGTAATCATCATTCGCGCGAATCGCGATGGGCACCACTTCGCTCTCCAGCACCGCAGTGTCGCGATACATCTCTTCGATCTGCGGCACCGGTGGCGCATCCTTTTTAGTTTGGATGGCCAGCTTCCAGGGAGAAGTATTCGTTAGTCCTAAGTTATCCTGCCAACGCATCGCGATCTCGTTCAAACCATCCGCCTGCAGCTTCGCGGTGCTGAAAGTGTTTGAAACAACAGTCACGGCTTGCGCCGGCTTGTCTCCCGGTTGGAGCCACGCTGTCTGCAAAACCCGACTCGTCCGGCCAGTGAGCACGAGCGAACTTCCCTCCAACACTTCCAGTATCCCACTCTGCGCTGTTTCGTTCTGCGCTGGATAACCGAGATACTCCGGCAAATCAATCTGCGCTCCCGCCAACTCAACTGCTGGACGATGACGCGCAAGCAACTTGATCTCATGCGAAGCATCTCCCGCGCGCACCACGACCGTTTCGTCCGACGTCAGCGGTGGAACAGCGAGCGCAAACGTCCCGTTTTCCGCAGCAACCGCCATTTGCCGCCCGCCCGAAAACTGCAATTTCACACGCGCAGGTTTCCAAAAGGAGCGATAGGTGAGCTTTCCGCTTAAGGGAAATTGTTCCCCATGCGGAACGATCTGTTCGCTGGGAACTTCGGCCAACTCCACCAACGTAAACCGCGGAATGCGCGCGAGCGGTGCGATCCACCGTCGAAAAGAATTCCATGTCGCTTCAGGCAAAATAATCGCCGCAAGGACCAGCAAGGTCAGGAATCCGCCTACGGTATAAACCTGCCGACGCATGCGACGCGGATCGGCCGATTCGCGGAAGTCGTACTTCTCTGACTCCTTCGCGACCTGATCGATGGCCGCGCGATAAAGTTCTGGCGAGAAATAGGCGGGTCTCCTGGACTCATCGGCCAACTCCACAATGCCCAACAAGCGATCGCCCAGACGCCGAAATTTTCGCTGAACCAGAACCGAAAATTCCCGGAGACCGCGGGGACGAATCATCCAGCGCTGCGCCCACCACAGAGTCGCCGCCACAACTCCGAACATCGCCGCACAGAAAAAGATCACCCGCAACCAGATCGCGGTGTCCCACAATCGATCAGAAACAACGTTCAGAAAGAGCCCGCAGAGGATTGCGCTCAGCGCAAAGGCCAGGGCGAAAGTGGTTTCGAAGGAAAAAAGTCGTCTCCGAAGGTCTTCAAACTGCCGCCGCAAACTTTCCGGCAGTGATACTGTTACCTTCTCTTCCTGGGGCATATTTATTTGACGGCCTTACCTTGCCCGCGAACCGCGCTTCCGTCCAATCAAAGCGCTCGTTTTATTGTGCAATACTGCGCTCATCCAAACACACCCGAAAGATTCTTTCCGCACCCAGGAACAGAAGCTATTCATTAAGCGGGTCGCATCACGGGACTTAAGCCACACGAACAATCCTCGAACGTTCAAGTTCAACTAAAGTGTGCGTCGCAAGCGCAAGCTCGATCTCCTCGATATTCCGCTCGAAAAGGTCCTTCAAATCTTTAGTTGAGATATTGCCAGTGCGCACAAGCAGCAACTTCCAGGGCCGCCCTGGAGTAGATGAGAATAAAAGAAGTCGTTGTCTTTCGAAATGACCACCCGCTTCTCGTCCAGGGAGATTTTATTTATGATTCTATTCCTGGGTGGTGTTTTGCGCCGGCAAGTCCCGCGTATGGATCATCTCGTGGCCACGCTGCGTGAGCAACGGGCATAAACCACGCGGCAAGTGCGCGTCCACGAGGAATTTCATGCCAGCGCTAAGTGGAGGCTCCTCGCCGCCAGAATCCGCCGTGAGAACTCGTGACAGGCAAGGATGTCCTCACGTTCCAAATCCGGAAATTCTTGCAGAATATCTTCCACAGTATCGCCACCTGCCAAATACTCCAAAATGCTCTCGACCGGATAGCGCAGCCCGCGAATGCATGGTTTGCCGTGACAAATTTCCGGTCAACCGTGATTCGAGAAAGCAAATCGTCTGACATGTTTCCCAGTCTAACTTTCACGTCAAATGTTTCCAAGTCACGCTTAACATGAATAAGCTGATCCACGCCGGATATCTGTTCTGTCGATGGATGCGTTCACTTCTTTGCATCCTCCGAAGGACGTTTCCGCAGCACCGGAATAATAATTGTGAAGATACTTCCAATTCCAACCTTCGTTTCCACCGCCAGGCCGTAACCTTGCGCCTTCGCGAGCTCGTAGACCATGGAAAGCCCCAAACCTGTCCCGCGCCGCGTTGAAAAAGCCTTGGTCGTAAAGAACGGCTCGAAAATGCGTGGTAAATTCTCCGGCGGAATTCCCCCGCCCTGGTCCACCACAGAGATCAATATGTAAAGCGGGTCCGATCCATTTTGCGGCGGACTTTCAGGTTCCAACACTGGCTTTGGCGGAAGAACCTTCGCCACGGAAGCCCGCAGTTCCACCATCCCCTCATTATGCATGGCCTCGACCGCGTTTAAAATCAGGTTCAGCAAAATCTGCTGCACAACTTCCGGAGCACAATGAACCAGCGGCAATTCCTCCTCCGCGTCGATCTGGAACTGAACGTTTTCAGGAAAACGGTCACTCAAAATCTTCCGCGTCTGATGAAGAAGATCCTGAATATCACAGTCCGAAAGGTCCTTTTGCTCGGTTTTACCTAAACCGAGAAGCGCTTTAACGATAATTGTCCCCTGCTCGACCACCATTTGAATCCGGCCCACCCGTGTCCGAATCTTGTCGGGGTCCTGCACGTTGTTTTCAATGATCTGCGCCGAACCTTTGATGATAGAGAGGATGTTATTAAAGTCGTGGGCAATCCCGGCGGCCATCGTTCCCAGCGCGCGCATTTTCTGGCTGTGCAACAACTCCTGGTTCGCTTTCTCCAACTCGCGCGTCCGTTTCTCGACCATCTGCTCCACTCGCGCGTAGCTGCGCTTTAATTGAAAGTGTTTGTTCACCGCGAGACCAGCGAGGACCAGCGAGCTGCACAGCGCCAGGATCGAGACGGAAACCAACCGGGGGTCCTTAAACCACGGCACGATCACGGAGAACTCCAGCCGTCCGGGTGTCACCGCTCTATTCCCGTTGCGGTCCATCGCGAGAACCTCAAGAACGTGGCCACCAGCCGAAAGCTTTTGGAACAGATGCGACGTCACGTTCGAATAGGGGCTCCATCCCCCTTCGTCGAGCCGGTAGGAGAAGAGCAGGTCGGGCTTCTGGGTGTAATCCCATTTGTCCTGCGCTCTAAATTGAATCAACAACGGCTCCCCGGCCGCCGGTTTCTGCGCTTCGTCAAACTGCGGGTTAAACGTGCGCGGCGGATCAGGATCCGCATCGGGATGAAAAACGAAGGCCCCGCGCGCCGTGCCCGCCCAGACCTTATCGTTCGGGCCTGCCCGCAGTGAGTAAACCGCGCCTGCCGGCAAACCCTCCCTTGTCCCGTACGAAAGCCACGAATTGTCGAAGAAACGGTGAATACCCGACAGAGTCGAGACCCACACATTTCCGGGAGTGGCGGTAATTTCCGTCACCCGATCCGCAGTGCTCATGATTGGCTCCCAGCGTTGGCCGCGAAATTCGTAAATTCGCGCCGCGCTCCCGCACCAAATTCGACCCTCGCCTACATCCCCCAAAGCGAAGACCCGATCCGTTCGCAATCCGTTTTCTGCGCCGTGATGTTCCGCACTTCCGGTACTCCGGCGATACCGGATCAGAGTCGCACCCTGACAAATCCACAAATCGCCATTCGCTCCTTCCCTCACGAACGTTACCTCGCCCCGGTTCCATTTCTCCTTGGGCAGATCGATGCTTTCGAACCGCTCTCCGCGATAAAGTCGCAGATCGAGCGGCGTCTCTCGATCTTTAGCCTCGAACCACGCGCACACCGCCCCATCCTTTAGCGCCCCCACCAGATGGACGTGGGATGCCGGAGGCGTCGTAATCTTCACAAATTTTCCATTCTCAAGCACCAGCGGACGATCCGGCCCCTCGATCAGAACCCGCCCATCCGGCAAAAGAAAAACCTGTCGTGGTGGAAGATTCTCCAGTTCCTCAGGCCAAGGATAAGTTCGCCGGTCGCCTCCCCGTTGTTCGATTAACCCCGCCGGCGTGGAAAGCCAGACGTTCGTCCCATCGGGCGAAATCAAAATCGATTGCACGGGCGCCTCAACATTTTCCAGGCGGCGCGGGCTTCTCCAAAGGAAAGGTGCGTACTGGATTAATCCTTCACTCGAAGCGACCCAAAAAACACCGTTTGTCTCGACCGCAACGTCGTACAGGGCGCCGCTCACCGGCTCACGCGCAATCGTCGCGGTGCCATCGCTTTCCTCGTTCACGCGAAACAAATTCGTCGTCGAAAACCCCCACACTGTGTCATCCCAGGCACGCCACGCCTGACGAATTTTCTTATCCGGCGAGCGAAAACTGGTCCATTGGCCATCGCGCAGGTGCACGACCTCGCGCGTATCCGCAACTCCCGAGTTCGCGCTGCAGGTCAAATCGCCCTGAGGAAGCTCGTACGGCCGCTGGAGCGCGCCGATACGATTGGTGTCGGGAACGATGAACTCGGTCCAGGGCGTGTCAGCCGTGATTCGCCGGGCAGGCCCTTCCAGTTTTGCCACTCCGTACGAGCCAGTCACCCAGACCGCATCTTCCAACCCTTCCTGAATTTCGATGAACTCACCCAACGGCGTGCTCGAAGCCTGCTTCAAAAGATGCGTTCGCTTACTCGACACCTCGAAATCGATCAGCTTGTCCGGAAACAAAATCAGCACGCGATTCACTTCAGCAGGCAGCAGCGCCACTTGGCGCAGTTGCCGACTCGGCGTCGAAAGAAACGCCCGGATTTCTGGTAGTGCATAGGGCGTCCACCCCGCTCCCGTGCCGCTATACATCAGCAATCCATCCTTCGTCGCAGACCATATCTGTCCGGACCGGCTTTCGTGCAGTCGGTAAATAATCTCTTCGGGAATTGGTATATCGCGCTTGATGAAGCCATCCAGCCAGGTAAGCACCGAGCCGTCGCCCGCTTTAGAAAGCACTGAACCGGTCGGCCCAACAGAGACAACCGAAGGATATGAACCCGCCGTGCGAAAAACGCGCGTGTGGAGCGCCATCTGCGCATGCAGAGATGGCCGCAACGGCACCGACAGAAGTACCGCGAGCGTCAGCCACCTGCAGAATCCGCGCCGCATCCGTGTAAACCTTTCCCGAATTATGCACTCGGGAAAGGTTTCCGGTACATACTGCATCACGAGGTTAAATGCACGTTGGGAGTGCGGGCGTCTCGCCAGCAGAAGTAGCCTTTGCCGCGTGTGCCTACTATCTTTGCGAGGAATCCCGCGCGCGCTGTCGCCGGGACGGCTACACTCCCCTACTCCATAGTCAAAACCACCCGGAATCGGGCTTTCCCGCTTTCCATTCGTTCATATGCCTCCGCCACTTTCGCCAGTGGATAAATCTCATTCATTGAGCGAACGCCGGTCAGCACACTGAAAGCCAGGGTATCCTGGGAATCGGCCGCTGTTCCCGAGTACCAACCTTTCACTGAACGCCGCCCACTCAGCAGGAAAAGCGGTGAAACCTGCATCGATTGGGCCGCGCCAATCACCATCATCGTGCCGTTCAGGCCGAGACCGCCGTGGATCGCGCTCATCGCGTTTCCGTCGGTCACCGTCGCCAGAATGGCCTTGGCTCCGCCCAGTTTTTGCAGTTCCGCTGCGGGATCCTGAGCCTGGCTGTCGATGTACTTCCATGCGCCCAAGTCCCGTGCGAGCGATTCCTTATCCTTTCCGCGCGCGACCGCGACCGTCTTGAAGCCCATCCGAACCGCATACTGCACTCCGAGATGGCCCAACCCGCCGATGCCATGAATCGCCACGAGATCGCCTCCCACCGCGCCGCAATTGCGTAGCGCGTTGAAGGTGGTGATACCAGCGCACATGAGCGGAGCCGCATCGGTCGGACGCAAATCGTCCGGCATGCGCGCGACAGCGATCGCTGGTGCAACCAGATATTCCGCATACCCGCCATCGAAAGAAATCCCGGTAATCTGCAGCGCGACCGAGCAACCAAAGAAATTCCCGCTCCGACACGCATCGCAGTAACCACAATGCCCGCCATGCCACCCCACCCCGACGCGCTGGCCCCGCTTCCATTGCTCAACACCTTCGCCGACCGCATCAATCACGCCTGCGACCTCATGCCCCGGTACGCGCGGATATTGCAAACCGGGCCAGTGACCTTCCTTCACCAGTGCGTCGCTGTGGCAAATGCCACACGCTTGAACTTTGATTCGCACCCAACCGCGTTTCGGCTCCGGGATGGGCCGCTCCACGACTTCGAATGCTCCGCCCGGCCTGGTAATCTGCGCCACTTTCATAAACCCTCCTTTTGTCGGCGCTCACCATAGACATGTTTATGGGGACAGGCAAAAATTCTATTCGACCGACTGAAAGTGAGGTAGAAGCAGAGCCGCGACCGTAAGGGAGCGTGCAGATCCAATCGGCGTTTCCTTGTTTTTGGCGCTTCAACGCGCTCCCTTACGGTCGCGGCTCCGTTCGTCTTACCAGGCAGTGACCTCAATTTGAATCGCGCTCTATTCGACCTGATCGCTTTACAGCCCGTTCGGCGCTTGGTACGACCAGACCATGGACGCCGAGCCGAGACCACATAAGCGCCGACCGCGATACAGCGGCACGCATCCCCGAAAGTTCTCGGAGAAGTACAAAGAGCTGAATCCACATAAATATCCGGAAACGATTCAGAAAGTGCTCGCTTCGGGCAAAACGCCTGCGGGAATGCATCGACCGATCATGGTCGAGGAGCTTCTACAGGTGCTCGCACCCAAACCGGCCGAAGTGGCGGTTGATTGCACGTTTGGTTATGGAGGACATACCGTCGAACTGCTAAAGGCCGTGCAACCAGGCGGAAAGGTGATCGCTCTGGACCGCGATCCGCTCGAACTCCAAAAAACAGAGCAGCGTTTACGAGGGGACTGGAATGAATCGCAGTTGATTGTTCGTCGGAGCAATTTCGCGGGAATTGGACGAGTGCTGGCAGAACTCGAACTTCCAGCGACCGACATGATTCTGGCGGATCTCGGCGTTTCCTCAATGCAGCTCGACGATCCGATGCGCGGCTTCACCTATAAACGGGAAGGGCCGCTCGATCTTCGACTCGATCCGACCCGCGGTCGAACTGCTGCGGAATTGCTTTCCTCAACGTCAGAGGATGAATTGGCCGAAGCGCTGCGCGATCTTTCTGACGAGACCCGCGGAGCCGAAGTCGCGGCGGCGGTTCTCGCTGCGCGGCCGATTCGTACGACGAGCGAACTCACGCGTGCCCTCAAAACGGTCGTGCGTAAGGACGATGACCAAACGATCCGGCGCGTCTTCCAAACGCTGCGCATTTTGGTGAATGACGAATTTGGCTCGCTGGATAATCTACTGCGTGTTCTTCCCACTTGTTTGCGGACCGGGGGTCGTGCGGCGTTTCTCACATTCCATTCCGGAGAGGATCGGCGAGTGAAACGGCACTTCGAAGAAGGGAGACGCAGCGGCCTCTACCGCGAAATATCGCAAGAACCGCTTCGTCCTTCTGCCGCGGAACGCAACGCGAATCCCCGCGCTTCCAGTGCGAAGCTCCGCTGGGGGATTCGCGCCTAAGCCGTCCCTACACAATCAAACCACAAATGGACACGAATGAACACGAATCTCCTGGTCGGCACGATTCGGCCGCCCCTTCGTTCACCCGTGGTTTAATCGCCTAATGAGGCAGCGGGCGGACGCTGATTTCCTTGAACCAAACGATGTCTTTAGGATCGTGCGTTTGTAGTCCGATGTAACCTTTTTCCGGGCGTTTCGGTTCGCGCTTGGGTTCCCACCAGATTTTTCTTGGAGGCAGGTCAGTAATCGTGGAATCGAAGCTAGTGGTGTGCTCGCCTTCGTACTCCACATCGATCTTTGTTCCGCGCAGCGTTATGATCATCGTCTTCCAGCCGGTGCTTGCGTCTTTGATCGCACCGGAAGCGGGCGCCACCGAATAGATCGAGCCGGTGCCGTGGCTTGGATCGCCGCCAGCCGCAATCTGGACTTCGTAACCGTGGTGAACTCCGTACCAGATTCCTTCTTCCGCGTCGGCTGATACTTTCATCAGTTCACTCGATGCGGCCGAAGGCTTGCCGGTTGCGTCGCGGTCGTACTTCGCACCGGGATTGTTGATTTGCTTAAGAATCCCGTCGTCCAATCGAACGTAGAATCCGGAATTCGAGGCGCGTTCCTTCGTTTTAAAGACCACACGGATTTGGCAGTCGCCGAGCTTTTCTTTTTTGTAAACGAGCAGGCCGAGCCCTTCGGGAGCGGGATCGGTTCGAATCGCGCCATCATCGACGATGAATCGACCGTAGCCGATGTGGACCCAGTCCGAACTGACTTTGTCTTTCGAAACGAGGGGAATGTTTCGCCATTTTCCCTCTGCGGCTTGAAGCGTGAAGGTGAAAGCGGCGATGAGTAGCAGTTTTGCAGGATAGTTCATTTAAATTCCAGGCAAGCGAAGGTTTCGAGCGCCGCGATTCAGATGGAAGAACGCTTCGGCCGCGCGCACTCCTGCTTCGCGGCCGCGCCAATTCGCGATCACTTCGTGATGTTCCTTCCAAATTCCGTCTCCGTGCTGGCTCGCATGCGTGAGCAGAGCGGCCTTCTTCTTTTCGACGACCGATGAAATATCGACGTAAGTATCGGGACGAAATCCTTCCGATTGGCTGCCGGTGTTCACTTCGAAGAAGTAAAGCTGCGGACGCTCCCGCAGCGCCATCCATGCGCGAATGGTAAGAAAGCTCGCGACTTGATGATCCATATGCGTATCGACCGGCCAGTGAGTGATGATAACATCTGGACTTTGGTCGGTAAGTAACTTCGCCATCGCATCAACATGCGCCTTGGTGACCTCCGTCGCGCCATCGATCTGGCCGAAGAAGTGCGCTTTTGCACCCATGATCTTACAAGCAGCTTCGCATTCCGCAGTTCGGATTGTCGCGGCTTCATCGAGCGATTTACCGGAAATGCCGCGCTCGCCACGCGTGAGATAAACGACGCTCGCGCTGTGGCCTTCCTGCGCGTACCGTGCGAGTGTTCCGGCTGCCCCACTCTCCGGGTCGTCAGGATGCCCCCCGACACAAACCACTTTTAGTTTCCGATCCACAGGTCCTTCAGCGGCCAGGGAGGTAAGCGGGAGCGCTGCCACCAGAGCGGTTGATGCACCCAGGAACTTCCGTCGTGTCATTTCGGTTTTCATCGCAAGTTGTCGGAGACAGTAAACTGCGGTTTAGCCAGATTTTTGCGCGGGTGTTGGCTGGTTGTCACGTTCGAAGGAGACGTTCGCGTCATCTCCGGCGTTTATTTTTCCGAGCATCGTATTCCATACCCGGCGGCAGCTTGTCACTCGTCTTGAGCTCTATCACTTCGTCACGCACCCAGGGATGCTCCTTTTTATTGAGATAAAGCGTTCGAGGGAGAAGTTCCACCTCGTGGCCGAAGAAGTCGATTACCACACTGCCGGGAAGATAAGTCAGATCTTCGAACTTAGTCTTGCCAAACGGAATCGGCTTTTCAGGACGATCAAACTTCACCACTCCGCTGTTCGTGGCCGTTTCTCCCTGAAAAACAACGGTCGAATGGATCGCTAACGACGGATGAAGAATTTCGATTTCCGCGGAGCCTGCATTATTCGTCGTGAAGCTGACCTCCCATGCGCCTTTGCGATGGCGGACGTATTGATCGCAGCTAAAGAAGCTCGCGTAAACAAACAACGCCAGCCCGAATCCAATTAGCAGATGTTTGGGCAGTCGATCCGAATCTCGTTCCACATCGCAATGGCAAATGAAAAATGCTCAATGCTCAATGGAAAAAAATAAAGAGAGGCGGTTCCTGTAGCGCGGAGCCGCCTCTCTTACGTGTAGCGTTGAACCAAATCAGTATCGTTCGCGCCGTCCGCCATCACGGTCACGATCCCGGCCTCCTCCGCCGCCGCCGCGAAAGCCGCCCCCTCCTCCACCGCCCGATGGACGTGGGCGATCTTCACGAGGACGGGCCACATTGACGGTCAGCGGCCGGCCCTGCAATTCCTTGCCATTGAACATCTCGACCGCTTTGGTCGCTTCTTCCGGGCTCGCTAATTCGACGAACGCGAAACCGCGCGATTTGCCGGTGAATTTATCGAACATCAAGTTTACGGAGGTGACACTTCCCGCTTGCGAGAAATACTCCTGGAGGTCCTGTTCCATCGTCTGAAACGATAAGTTACCGACGAAGAGTCTTGTGGGGTTCATGACTGACTGAGTTGTTTGGTTTGGTTGGTGTCGAAAGCCCGTTAACGAACGCCTGCACAGTTACACGGCGAGCACTCATTGCCTTTATCTTCGCGGCCAAAATGTCTAACCGACACTGCACAGAAAACGGGTTTGCGAAGCTGGAGATTAGCAATCCTCACCCTGCCGTCAATGAAGAAAAATAATCGATTTTCGAGTATTTTCTCGAATCGCTACGGCACATTTTGATCCAGTTCCGAAAGCCATACCACGGCCTCGGAATCGCTGGGCGCACGCCAGTCTCCTCGCGGCGAAAGTGACCCACCCGACCCAACTTTCGGACCGTTCGGGATGGCCGAGCGCTTGAACTGGCTGGTCTTGAAAAAACGGTGCAGAAAGATGCGGAGCCACTTTTTTATCGTAGCCAGATCATATTGGTTCCGCTTGTCGCCGGGTATTAGATCGGGCCACTCGCCCCGCGCGGAGTCGCCCCACGAATGCAAAGCCATATAGGCGACTTTGCTCGGCCGCAGGCCGAACCGGCTGATGTAGTACAGGTTAAAATCCTGCAGCTCATACGGACCAATAAAATCAGCGGTGCGTTGCGCGGGCGCCCCCGTCTCACCCTTCGGATGCGGGACCAGTTCGGGCGAAATCTCAGTCGCCACGATCGACTCGAGCGTTTCGTTGGTAGCAGCATCAAACTCGCTCGATTTTGCCACCCACCGAATCAAAAACTGAATGAGCGTTTTCGGCACCGAGACGTTCACGTTGTAGTGCGACATCTGGTCACCCACGCCGTAGGTCGTCCAGCCGAGCGCCAGTTCGCTCAGGTCGCCCGTGCCGAGGACCAGAGCATTGTGCATGTTGGCCAGCCGAAACAAATGCGATGTCCGTTCGCCCGCCTGCACATTTTCGAACGTCACATCGTAAACGTTCTTTCCTTCAGCAAAGGGATGCCGCAAGTCGCGAAACATCTGCATGCAGGATGGTTTGATGTCGATTAACTCCGCAGAAACGCCCAGCACCTGCATCAGGCGCTGCGCGTTCTTGAGTGTCAGCTCGCTTGTTGCAAAGCCGGGCATGGTGTAAGCCAGCACATTTTTGCGCGGCAGCTTCAGGTGATCCATCGTCTTCGCCGCGACGATTAAGGCCTGCGTTGAATCGAGCCCGCCAGAAACGCCAATCACAATTTTGGAAATTCCGGTGCTCGCGAGCCGCTTCACCAGCCCATGAATCTGGATATTGTACGCTTCGTAACAACGCTGGTTCCGCACTGCGGCTGACGCTGGCACGTAGGGAAAACGCGCCACGTTCCGCTGCAGAGGAATTGTTTTCGCTGGCGCACGAAAATGAAAAGGCACTCTGCGGATCGCGCGGACTCGCTCCATGCAATCGTGAACCGAATCGTTGAAGCTGGTGCTGCGCATTCTTTCCTGCAGCAACCGCTCCAGGTCGATATCCGCGGTGATCAATTGCCCTTCTTCCGCGAATCGTTGTGACTCGGCTAAAACTTCATCGTTCTCGCAAATGATCGCATGCCCGTCCCACGCCAGATCCGTCGTCGATTCGCCCGGGCCGGCCGCCGAATACATATACGCCGCGATACACTTCGCCGATTGCGAAGTGCACAACGCCCGCCGATATTCGGCCTTCCCGATGGTGATGTTGCTCGCGGAGAGATTCGTCAAAACCGTTGCTCCCGCCAGTGCGGCATAAGTGCTCGGCGGAATGGGCGTCCAAACATCTTCGCAGATTTCCACGTGCAGGTTGAATCCGTCCAACTCCGTGGCTGCGAAAATCAAATCATTCCCGAACGCAACACTCTTCCCGAAAATCCGGACCTCCTTGAGCACCGCGGCGCGCCCGGAGGTAAACTGCCG
This sequence comes from Limisphaerales bacterium, assembly GCA_044226545.1. Lineage (GTDB taxonomy): Bacteria > Verrucomicrobiota > Verrucomicrobiia > Limisphaerales > SXQI01 > DASVNK01. Next base: position 49,920 of record JBGAGW010000011.1, on the reverse strand, counting down.
TTTCTCATAGAACTCGCGGTAGTTTGGCAAATAGCTCTTCGGCACAATCCCGAGAATTTCCCCGCGATAAACCACAACCGCACAATTGAACAACTTTCCTTCAAATTGGAGCGGCGCTCCAACCAGCAAAACCGGCAGCAACTCTCTCGTGTTATTCAACAACTCGCGCAGGGCCGCACGGGATGCATCCAGCAGCGCATCCTGGTGAAACAAATCCTCATTGGAATAGGCCGAAATGCCCAGTTCCGGAAAAAGCGCGACGACCGCTCCGGCTTCGGACGCCCTTTTCGCCAACCCGATAATTTCGCCAACATTAAATACCGGATCGGCCACACGGACGCGGGGGATGCATACCGCTGTTCGGATAAACCCGTGCGTATAGAGCGAAGCAAAATCCCTGTTGTTCGTCGCGTGCATCATTTGCGGGGAGACCTATCCTGCCTCGCGCCGCTCGAACTTCATCTACGGCCAGTCCGGCCCGGTGGCAAGGCGTGAATTTCCAGTGGCTATCTTCTTCTAGATTGAATTCAAGCGTTTATTTCAGCTCGCCCAGGCAGCAATGCGCGCCGCTAAAGGTGCCGGAGAAAATTGGCAAATAATTATAATTGTTCAGATGTGCAGAGGCAGCCGAAACTGCCGGGGTGAAGAAGATTTTCGCCGGGGGACTCGTCCTGCTTGTCGTCGCTATGGTGATCGTGGGTTTGCTGTCGAGACAGAGACCTGTGGCACCATGGTTTTCGGCTGTTTCGAACGGGAACGCTTACGATGCGCTGGTGCTGGCTGCCGGACAGATGATCGGGCGGTTGTCAGACGATAAAGCGGAGGCGACACAATTCGTAAAGGCGAACGAACGAATGTTTGAAGCAATTAGTGCGGCGCTGAAACTTCCGTTCGAGGTCCCAGCGGCAATGTATTCGGTAACCAATTCGTTAATGAGTGATTTGAGCAGCTTTAAGCCGCTTGCCCTGGCACTCCGGGCACGCGGCAGCGAGGCCGAGCAGCGGGGAGCGAATCTGGAGGCGGTGACGAATTACGCGACCATCATTCAGCTAGGCCAGCGCGTGGAACATGGGCCGGTTATTGCCATGTTGGTAGGTATAGCGCTCGAGAAAATAGGCCTCGATGCCCTCGAAAAGCTGGCGGTGGGACTCGCGCCGAAGATTCGAAACGAGGTAGCCGCGCGGATAGAATCGTTCGATCGCGAGCGATTACCCTTTTCAGAAGTCGCTTTGCGCGAGCAGCACTATGCCACGCAAGTGGCCGGCAACCCTCTAAAGCTGCTGGTGGCGCGATTTTATATCCGCTCCGCCCTGGTTAAAGCGGAGCAGAAACATCAAGTTCTCTCTGACGATTTTCAGCGAGCCGCTAAGAAGCTTCGTTCCACCGGAGATTGAAATGTCATTTGCCTGCTGGTTTTGCCGGGAGCAGAGCGAGAATCTCCTGCTGGCGCAGATACCATTCGCGAAGGGGTCGTGAGAGCATCGATTCTTTGAACTCCTTGAAGTTCGCGACATTCAAAGCGCCGTCCACATCTTCCTTCATTGTCTTGTTGAGATCGGATTTAGCGTCTACGGACCATCCTTTGAATGAGCCGGTTTTTTCGTTGAGCGTTTTGGCTGCGGCCAGTCGTGTCTCGTGATCGTACTTGAATTCGACCACTTCGACCAGGCTCTTATCAATCTTGCCTTTAATATGTTTGCTCTCATCCTTGGAGGTAAGGACGTTCTTGGCGAGATCGATGATCCGCTGTTCCAAGCGGGCGACCGGGTCCGAATCGCCCACCCCTCCGCTGGCCTCAAGGCCTAGATCGCGCGGCGCGTTCTCCATTTTTTGGCAAATATCTTTGAGGACAATCTTCTCGAACTCATTAAAGAACGCTTCAGAGCGTTGCCGGATGAGCGCCTTTTCCTCCGCGGTGAAGGATGTTCGTTTTTCGTCCAAACCGACGAAATTGGTGTAAACGGCGGAATCGAGAAGTTTCGTGAGACGTTCCTGCAGCTTGGTCGCGGAAATCCGGTCAATCGTAATGTTGTTCGTGGGGGCGTCCTTCAACTCCAGCTTGAGGTCCGCGGGCAGGTAAGCGAAGAGGACGCGATCAACGCCGCCCAGACGTTCGAACTGATTGGTCAGGCTCTTCCAATGGGCCTGATAACGCTCCTCCTGGTTGAGAGGCCCGATGAATTCGAATTGGTTTTCGACCCGCAAAGAGCGAGTTTTGGAATTGAACCAGGTGATGATGCTCGCGAATTGATTCGCGATTGAAGAGGAGGAGGACTGAGCGCTTAAGTTCACCTGGGCGAGAGGGATTCGATCGCGCGGATCGCGCGGCGCTTTGGCCGCTATAAATTGCTCGATAATCGAATTCGGCAGAGTTGATAGAGTCGATTCGATTTCGCGATACGCCGCAACGATCGGTTCATCTCCGTAGTCAAAACGTTGAACATCTCCATAGACGCCGGCATTTTGGTCTGTGCCGAAAAGCATCTTCTTTTCCACCGGCTCTTTCGAATCGAAGTAACCCCACTGGATAGCCGCGCGATCGTAAGGAAGCGCGTCAGGAGAGGTCCGCATTTTCCAGCCGGCGAAAACGGCGGCCTTGAAAGGGCTGTACTCCATCATGGAGGTGGTGGAGATTTTGTTCGTGTATGCATCCAGGTTTTTAGCCAGGAGATAGTCTTTGAACCAATCGTCCAGTTCTCGTGCGTTCAACGTCGCGCCGAGGCTTCCGGCGAAATTGTGGCGAAGGCCGAGGACATGGCCGACCTCGTGTGCGACGACCTGCCGGACATAATCCTGGGATGCACGAAGCACCGCCTCATCGGTGAGCGAGTCGTTGGCTAACAACTCTTCGAGACCATGACTGTACTGAGCAGCGAACTCGGTCGGATCGATCCAGCAGGCGTTGCCCGTATCAATACCGAAAAATTCGGGCGGTCGCGCGACCGGTTTTTCCCCCTTCTTCTCGCTTAAATCCTTCATGGCTCGCAGCGCGGCACGCGCTCGCGCCTTTCCGCTGAGAGCAAAAACGCTGGTCATGTACGCCTGGCCGTGGAGTGACTCGCCAGAGCGTGGATCAATAAGAATGTCGGCATAGGCGAAACCAGCGTTGTCCCACGGAACCCATTGGACCAGATTGTAGCGCGAGTCGGGGGCGGTAACCTCCGCGGGAGCGGCTTCGGCGCTAATCAAGTCCTTACCAAAAGCGCGATTCCAATACACGATCGCCTCTTTTACTGCGGTAACATACTCGGGCGGCGTGTTCGCACTGTAGTGAAACACGACCGGCTTGCTGACATCGAAGCGCGCCATGCGAGTGCTCTGGCGGCCAGTGGTCGTTTCCAGTTGTGGGGCAGTTTCAAAGAACCGGGCGTAACGGAGTTCAGCTTGGGCTGGTTCTCGCCCACGCTCGTCGCGCGGAGTATAGGCGGTGAAGAAATAGCGCACCTCATAACGGCGTTCGACATTGGCATCGGCGGAGCGATCGCGCGTCTGGACGCTTTGACGGATGACCAATTGATCCCCGCGAACATCCGACGCAAACACGCGGCTTTGAGGCACTTCCAAGGTCCGTTCACGGGCGCTGGCGTCGAAACCACCGCCGCCGCCGTACCAGATCTCGGTAAAGACCCGTTTCATTCCGCGGTTGAAATCGATGACGACTTGCTCGTCGTTTTGTTCAACAATCGGAAAAGTGGTTAAGAGACGTCGGGCCGGGAGATCTTCGGTGACGACCATTCCTTTGGTGGATTCGTAAAGATCAACACCATCCTGAAATAATTCAAAGCGGACCACTTTGCCCGCCAGTCCCGTGCTTGTAGGCGCTGTGACTTGCGGAATGATCGACGCGGACATGAGGAACTCGCGCGTGAGCGCAGCGCGCGGGATCACGATGTGGAAATTCGTTGTGGTCGTTAGCGGCGGACAACTCGGCTTTTCGGGGGTCGCTTCGCCTGCCACTACGCCTTGAACGACAAAAAAGAGTGCGCAAACGCGGCGGATGAAAGAAAAGACCGGATTCATAGTACAGGGCTTCATAGATACCTTAATCAGGGTATTCCTGCTTACACTGAATTCTCGCACTCAGCAACGAGGAATGCGCGTCGCGTGGATCTTTGGTCCGGGTGCGCGTTAATACATGGCCTTCTCGGGCCTGAGCGGCCTCGCGCCGGGCGGCGGGAGGTCCTTTGTCGCGGTGTCGTAGTCGATGATATAGCGCCACCAGTTGTTGTGGAAACCGTCAGTGGTCCCAGCATTACGCGGGAGGTGTGAGAGCCACCATTTCTGATAGTTCAGATGGTATGGTTTGCCCCATGTTTCGCAGTTCACGGGTTTTTTCAGACCGGTGAGTTCGGGATAGTTAAACCAATTGTCTGCGGAGGAGAGGACTATATTGGTCTGGCTGTAGTCGTAGCCTGCCGTCGCGTTTGGACCGCCGTGGACGTTGCCGACCTGGGCGTCGTTGGGATATTTGTCGGCCTGGCGTGTGAAGCGGCTCCAGGCGTTGGTGTCGCCGGCTGGAGCGGTCCAGATGCCGCGGCCGATGGTGAGTGAAAGAATGCCTTCGCAACGGTGGCCGAAACTGTGCAGGGCATTATCTTCGCCGACTTCGTAGTTGAAGCCCATGACCCAAACGGTGCGGCCGCTATCGGGGATGTCGTACGGGCGGTAGAACCAGGGGTTGTCCGGATCATAGAAAACGCGGTCGCCCGGGATTTTCATGGCGTATTCGTCGGTTCCGAAATAGGGCGCGCCCCAGATCCAGATTTCGCTGATGTCCTCCTGACGGATGCGCTTGGCGAGATTGAGTTCCTGAAAAATGGCGGCGTAACTCACACTGTCGGGTTGATGCGCCTTGTCTTTATCTTTCCACATTTCGAAGAACGATTGTTCGGTATAGCGAAACCCATCGCGCTTTTTTGGAAAGGCATCGACATCAATAAAATCAACAATACGGAAATTGGCGTAGCCGCCGCTCGCTTCCTGAATGTCGCGGACGAGATTGGTGGTGAGGAGATGGGGATCATTCCATTTGAAATATTGCTGAAGTCGCACGTCGCCATGTGCGCGCAAGACAGGGTTGTAGTTTACAACGATAATGTTGTTGGTCTTGCGCGACGGATCGCGAGAGATCGGAGCGGCGCCGACAATCGAAGCGTGACTCGCGGTGTTGATTTGCGTTTTCTGCGCGGCTTCCGCGAGGGAATGGATCGCGATGGGCGGACGTGGTGGAGGATTGACGGGGTGGAGATAAAGGCGGAACCAACGTTCCGCGTAATCGCGCACGACATCTTGAGGCAGGTTGTGGGAAAAGCCTTCATAATTCACAAGACGCAGGCGTGCGGGATCATTTGTGAAGGCTGGCCGCGCGGCTTCGACGAACGCGCGCGTGGAACGGATATCGACGACTTTATCATCGCCCCCGTTCACAAGGAGCGTCGCGGTCGGCCAGAGATTCGTGGCGTGAAGAATGGGGTCGACAGCGTCGAGAAGGCGTTCGGTTTCCGGCCAAAGACCGTTATCGCCACCTTGCCAGAGACCGTTTGGTTTCCAGGTATCGAGCCACGCGCGATAGGAACCGGTGCTGACAAACGCGAGAACGGCGGCGAGCCGCGGTCCTTGTGTGGCAACCGCGAGCCCAGGAATTCCAGTGGAGGAACTGCCGAACCAGCCGAGTTTATCGGGATTGATTTCGGGACGAGTGCGGAGGTAAGCCACGACGCGCTGGCTATCTGCAATGGCGCGCTGGGCAGCGAGGGGATAGCTATGGGCAAACCGTTCGTCGAAGACGAGCCATTGCGGACGTTTTGCTGGATCAGGATCGGGCGGATGCGCGACGGAAAAGGCGCAGAGCATCCATCCTTCCTGGAGGAGGTTCGTCGCCCATGCAGGTGGGGCTTTGGAATCAAGCGCGCCGAGCATGAGTATGACGGGATAGTGCGATGGTGCGCCAGGACAGGAGAGTAAGTGCAGTGTCGCAGATGGCCCGCCTTCATTGAGTGTGACCGATTCAAAATGTATTGTCTGCGGGGCGCGAAGCGTCGCCGCCGGTGAATGGAAACAGGGGGTGAGACAACCCAGAACGAGCATCAGTTGGATCGACCGGAACATCGAAATAATAAAGGGCGCAAGTGAAGCAGTTTTCAGGGCGCGACAACGCGAACTTTGACGGCTCTGACTTCGTAAATGACCTCGAAGCGCTTCCCGTCCCCGGGCGACGGCAAAATCAGGTTCGAGAACTGGCCGGTGCGGCTAGGGCAGTTGATGATGGTGAATATTGTGCCGAGGGCAGGCGATAATCCGTCGGCCAATTGGACGCGCAACGTGCCGTCCAGTTGGGCTGAACCGGAATCAACACCGAGAAGGCTGTTGCCGGACGCGTTGATCGAGACAGTGAGTTCGCCGGTGGCCGCTTGTTCGAACCCGCCGATGGCGCGGATGGATAGGGTGCCCGTGGGATTGCCAGGCTGCAGAACAGCGCGATTGATAACTTTTGAAGCGCCGGTGTCGCTGGTCACGGTAATGGAGCCGGTGCCGCGCACGGTGCCGACTTTGAGATCGAGCGTGCCGGTATTCTGATTTTGGAGATCGGTCCCGTTCAGAACGAGTTCGGCGCCGGATAAGGGATTGTAAGAGCCGAGCCGATCGTTGGAAGGAGTGGCTTGCGAATCGAAGGCAACAAGAACGGCGGCGAATTCGGCGCGGCCGGCGTTGCGGAAGGGCACACGGAACGTTAGCGGGCGAGCGACGGTCTGACGAAATGTGCCGATGTTCTCGAAGGCACCGAGGCCAGGTTGGCCGTTTTTTAACAACACGTTGAAAGTCGATCCTACAGCGCCAGCCGAGGCATGAGACCAGGTGCCAACGTTGCGAAGCGTGGCGTCGCGAATGCCGATGCCGATCGCTTGAGTGCCGTTTGTGACGAGCGTTGTGCCGGCGAATTCGACCACGCCGATGCCCCCGACTTCCAAGCCGCGAATTTTGGCGTCACCGGTGACACGGGCAACCGTGGAGGCTTCGATAATGGACGAGGGCTGAACGGTCTCGAACGTTTTGATCTCGCTGTCGGAATTGAGGCTGATCGTTCCGGGATTTAGTTTCACGCTGTCGAGTTGAGCGGGAGCGAGCAGGCGAAGGGTTCCGAAATTCTGCACTTCCACAACCTGGTTTGAGCGCACGAGGGGCCGCCACATAACGACGTCGCCCGCGACTAACGTGAACGAGCCCGCGGCATCGTAATCTCCTTTCACTTCGACATTGCAAGGATAGGTGCCACGCGCCCCTTTATAATTATTAGCGCCGAATTCCACAGAGCCTGCACCGGTGATGCGAGAGGAAATGCCGTCACGGGCGCGCTGAACAAGGAGGAGTTTGGCATTGGCCGAAATATCGATGGTCCCTTCATTTTCGATGTCCCGAACGGCGAGTTTGCCATCGACAATCTCCAGGCGACCGGAGTTACGCACGCGCACTCCTTCGAGATAGGTGGTCTCCGTCGGTTCACCCACGTTACGTATGGTGCCGAGATTGACCAGGCGACCGGCATTTGTAGGACCGGTGCCGAGGTCCTGGACTGAAACGCCGCTACTTAAAGTGAGAACGCTGCCGGGTTGATTGACCAGTGCTCCGTTCGGATCAGGAAAACGCATCAGGCCTTCAACCAAACCTCCGCCGTACAGGTTCATGGTGTGCGCGCGGATTTCCAGATCGCCCACGAAGCTGAGCGGTCCGTGCACTTCGGACTGGCCGGAGGGGAAGACTGTGCCACCGACGACCAGCTTGCCAAATGTTTGCAAAGGTTCGTCGATGTCGACCGTCTGATTAAGTAAACGCAGATCTGAACGGGCGAGCACGGCTTCGAGGTCGCGGGCTTGAAGAGTGAGCAAGGTCCCGGGCGCATCGATAATCAAGCGGTCGTTAAAACCGGGTCCGGGAAAGTATTTCCACATGGCGGAGCCGTGTTCGGAATCGGGGATCCACTCGTTGGGCACATCACGAAACGTAAAATCCCAAAAGGTGGCCTGGATGTTGGGGCCTTCGCCAGTCACGTGGTATAAGCCCGGAGGAAAAGGACCCTGAGCGCGAAGATAGAACGTTCGCGAATCGGTGGACAGTTCCGTCCTAATTGGGCTGATTTCTTCAAAGTGTCCATCTTCAGCACGCCGGGAGACTTTCCAAACATAAGTTGCGGCTGAAGCTTTCGGCAGAGGTTGGTTGAAGGTGAAGGTGAGTCGTTCCAGCGTGCCACCCACGTTGACGAAGTTTTCCGGAGGGAGCGGGATGATCATTCGCGGCTCAGGTCCTGTGGCGAAATCCCAGGACAAGCGCAGAGGGCGAGCATTACCGGCGGCATCTGCCAAGCCGGCCGCGAGCGAGGCACGGTAGCGGTTGGAGACGAGCGGCGTTTGGGCCGTAAAAATGACGGCTTTGGCCGGGGCATCGTACCGGACCGAGCCGGGAATAGATGAGTCGTCCGCCGTGCCGAATTCCTGGTCGGGACCGCTGGCCAGCAGCGTCAAGGTCGAGGCGTTGACCGGAGTGACGATTGATTCCTGGAAAGCGACAGCTACGTCAGAGATAGAGGCTGGGACAATCAGCGAGTTGCGCGGTGGTTCCAATGAAGCGATGCGCGGAGGCGCGGCGTCCAGAACGACGTTGAGAACGATCTCAGGCGACACGCCCACGTTTCCGCTCATGTCCTCTGCACGCAATCGCACTTTGATCTGAGGCGTCGTCGAGGAAAATGGCGGAACACGATAAAAAAATTCGAATGGAAAGCTGTCATCCTGCGCTAGGGCTTGACCGTCGATGAGAAAATCCACCCGCTTCACGGCGAAATCGTCATTGGCGCGGGCGGTAATGCGAACGAGGGAGCTCCCTTCGACCTTCGGCGGATTTCCGACGGAATCCACTTCGGCCACGATGGTTGGTGCAATGCCCTTCAGGTCGGGATCGAGAAAATTTACAACCGTTAAACCCGCGATCCCGTCTGCCACAAATCCGATTCCGCCGGAAATAGCCACGGCCTCAGCATAGCCAGGAGTGACGAAGGTTGTGACGAAGTCGACATCGGTGCCGTTCGGAATGAATCGATAAAGCGAAACGTCGTGCGGACCGTCGTCCGTGCTGGCTGCGCCGACAGCAGCGAGGGCCAAGCCGGTGCCGGTGGGAACGATATGCCGCCATCCGGCCTCGGTCTTTCTTGTGTCGTTAAGCAGCGTCGGGGTGGTTGGATCGGCCAGATCGAAAACGTTGAAGCCAAAGTTATGCTGCGCGTAGAGCAGATTGCCGCCGATGGAAAGCCGCCGAGGCCGCCCGCCCGCCCCGCCCGCGCCGGGGGCCGCAAAGGTTCCGAGCAACTGAAGGAACTCCCCTTCTCGCCAGACGGTCAGTTGGCCATTGCCGAGCACGTAAATTAAGTCGCCGCGAACCAAAAGACTCTCCCCAGGCACGGGAAATGATTCGAGTTGCGCACCCGTGGCCGGATCCAAACGCACGAACTCCGACGGTGATCCGATGAATGCTGAGGTTGACCCGATGGCCACCGCCTGCGGCCCGTTGATTTTATGGTTCCAGACGACTTTCGGAGCAGTGGGTGCGCTCACCTCCAGCAGTTGCACAGAATCCGCAAAAGCGACTAAAGCCGCCGACGAACGCATGGTGACGGCCCGCGCGACCCCGGGAACCAACGCGGCTCGCACTGGTTTGCGTGGAGCAGACACGTCGAATACGATCAGGCCGCCTGCCGAAGCCACCAGGGCGAAACCATTTTGCGCGACTACGTCCGAGGCCGTGCCCGGAGTGGGCGCCGCGCTGACAATTCCCAACGGAAGGCCCACGCCATCCAGTGGATCCGAATCCAGGAAAAGCTCCTGCTTGTCATTTATCCCATCCGCATCGCTGTCGGCCTTCACCGGGTTCGTCCCCAAAATTATCTCAGCCTGGTCGGGCAACCCGTCCCCATCCGAATCGGGCGGAGGTCCGGCTGGCGACGAGGTGGGTGAGGTCAATATCGGCGCGCTGGGAATCGAGGTTGTTTGTCCCGCCGGACCAGAATGAAAGACAGTTGTGCCATACAGCAGCGTTTTGGGATCAAGATAAGAGACGGCATAGTACGAATCCGGGCGGAGAAAAATATTCTCGAACCGCCCGCTGGATGAAAGCCGTCCGCGCTGTTCGAAACCACTGCGAAGGTCTGTCAGTTTGTAATAGAGCGGTCCGACGGGGAATGAGTTGTCTGAGGACACAGCTTGCGCGTGAAGAGCAGGCTGGGCGTTCTGACCGACGGTGGACGAACTGCTGTCGGATGGAGTGGACATTGATGAGAATTCCATCATGGCGATCCAGAAACCATCGAGAAAATCGGTCCAGCCGCGGTTTTGGATTTCTTCGATGATCTTCACGAGGATGTCGAAGGCAGCGACCAGATCATTTCGAAGCGCGGAGTCATTTGCGATTTTTCCGGAGGCGATTGCTTCCATGCGGTCCATTAATTGGGTCGCTTGCGCGGCGGTCGCACCGTTGGGGCGTGGCAGGAGGAGAATGGCGTTACGCTCATCTGTGGTGAGTAGTGCGCCGCCCGGACCATTGGTGCTGATACCGCTGACGATGGCCCCCATGAAGTTACGGTAAATATTGAGCGCGTCGGGCGAATCAGCGTAAGCCCAGCGCGAACTACCAAGCATCTTCGTGAGGGAGTTACTGCAGGCCGCGCTGACTTTGACCTGCAGGTCGAGCGCCGCCAGGGCGCGTTCGAGCCGTGGGTCGTGCGTGACCGGGGCGTCCACGAAAGCCGAAACGTGATTCGGAGCGCCGATGCAAGTGGCGATTTGCGTGTCGAGACAGGCTTTGTAATCAATCGAACCCTTGATCACATTCTTTGCGCCCCAGGCCAAACCCAAACCACCGCCCACTCCAGGAAGGCATCCGATGGCGTTACCAATCGCGCCGTCTTCAATGGTGTCCAGGCAATCGCTCGTGAACTGTCCCACCGCGGCACAGTCGCGCGCCGCGCGCCCAACGCTCAAGGTTGAGCCAAACTTGCACCCGCCGGGACCGCCGATCAGGTAAAGGAAATCGTCGAGTGCGAGATCCTGAATGGCGGTGAGCGCTTGTTCCTGCTTTTGCCTGCAAGGCTCCTTGAGCGCATTCCAGCCCTGGCAACAACGCGGCGGGTATGCGCCGCATTTCGGGCCATCGCAATCGGTGCAACCTTGAGGGCCGTTCCCTGCGGTGGAAGGACTCGTCCCATGCCATCCGGGTTGGCGGATGCCCACACCCGGATCGGTCACGGCGAAAAGGCCATCGGCAGTAATCGTGGCTGTCCCTTGCGGCTCCCATCGTCCCGTATCGTGATTGAAACTCCAGAGAACGGTCTTCGCGCCGGGCGGAAGGGTCTCACCGGTGACGGGGTCGGGAAGGTTCGGGAATTTCACCGGTACCGGGCGATCGAAATTGGAGCCACCGTCGGTTTGGATCGTGATGACGAGTGGCAGGTTCAGGCCCGGCGGGAGCGGTTCGGGCAAACGATCCGCTGGAACTGGCGCCATGCCGACCTTGCCGCCGCGCGTGCCGTTGTCACTGAAGAGAGCGTTCGGAGGAACATTGATTTCGACACCGGCGAGGGACGGATTTGAGGCAAGGACGCCTGGGGTGAATGTGATTTTCGTCTCGGCGGTGGAACTGACGCTTTGCAGCGCGTCGTTTTGAATGAGTGGCAGAAAAATTTCCCCACTTCCGCCAGCGAGATTATTCGTGAGACCTGCAATGGCATTCCACGCCTTGCCGACGAACGGATAGTACGCGCCGCCCGGCCAGTGAGATCCGACTGCGGTCCGGCCATCAACATGAACGAAAAAGCGGCCAACCGGCGCCGGTTCGAGCGTGAACGCGCCGGTCGCGTCCGTTGTCGTGCGCAAAGTTTCTTCGGCGCCGTCAACTGTCACGGTGACGTTGGACAAAGGTTTGTTCGAACCATCCGCGTTCTTCTCCGAAGCGTAAACGTATCCGGCGACTGCTGTGCCCGGCAACGCGGAAGTGCCCGCGGTTTCGAACTCGATCACACCGATTCCGCCCGGCAGGCCGTCATTATCTGCGTCGAGTGGTGTACCCGTCGCGTCGCGAAGATTGGTTCCGTCAAGAGTCACATGGACGCGCGCGGACGCCGGGAGATTTTCCAGGTAGAAGAGGGTCGCGGTCTTGCGATCTCCAGAAAGCTCGTTGCGGGACAGCAGACGGCGTCCGCCAAACTCAGCGAAAAGCGAACTGGCCGCGAAAGTCACGTCCGATGCCAATGGACCATCGAAACGAAAAATCGTCTCGCGCGTCACGGCTACCCCAATTTCACCTTCAGCCGGAGAGATTGAGTCAATGCCAGTTACGGGTTGCGCCGCCTGCCGGAGCCTAAAGAAACGCGTATGCGCGTCCGGCGTAACGGTGACAGTGCGAAGATCGCCATTAACGCTTGGAACGGCGGAGGAGAGCCATGACGCGCCCGAGCCAAGGGCGTCGCTTTGGTCAATGACAAAGGTGGCGGAGGGATCAGTCCAAGTGATTTTGACTTGGCCGGATTGAACTTCAGTTATGGAAAGACTCGGCGAGGCAGCGAAAGAAAGAGGTCCCGCGGTCAGAAGCAGAAGACATGCTGCTAAAGTTAAAAGTGGTCTAAGTTCTCTGTTTTTCGGCATACGACATCCCCGTTTCCAAGACTCCGGCCCGAAGGAGGCGCTAATAGTTCGTTGAAGAGGTACTTGAGGCTAGCGATCCATAAATCTGTGAGTAAAGGAAAAATCCCGACTGAAGGCCTGAACTTGGCGGCAATCTTTGCCTTCGCACCACGGTGGCTATGGCAGAAAGTGCCCTTAATTCGACGCAAGTAGCTGATTTTCAGCGGATTTTCCTATGGCATATCAGGTGCTTAGCAGAGCGCCGTGAATGTGAGTCTTTACCAGGCTGCATCAGCTCTGAACGCGAATGCGCGCTGGCAGGAGATCATTTCCGAGAATCTCGCGGGCGCCACCATCCCTGGATTCAAGAAGCAGGACGTGAGCTTCGCCGCGGTTCAGGCTGGAATGCTCATGCCCAACGGAGCCACTTCCGCCATAAACGGCCAGGCGGCCTCGTTACCGAGTGCCTCGAGCCGTATCAACTTTACTCAGGGCGATATTAAAAGGACGGATGTCCCCACCGATCTGGCGATCGATGGGCCCGCATTTTTTGAAGTGCAGCTCGCGAACGGGACGAACGCTTACACGCGCGACGGTGAGTTCAAGGTCAATGCACAAGGGGAGCTGGTCACGAAGCAGGGTTACGTCGTGATGGGCGAAGGCGGACCGATCCAATTGGATCGTAATGCTGCAGCGCCGATGACGGTTGCTTCGGATGGAACGGTGACACAAGCCGGACAAGTGCGAGGAAAAATAAGCCTCACCGCGTTCAATGATCCGTCGCTCCTCACTCCGATCGGGGGCGGAATGTTCACCGCGAAGGCTCAGGGAATCCAAACCGTTACGGATTCCAAATCGACAGTGCGCCAAAATTCCATCGAAGGAGCCAACACCAATTCGGTTTTGGAAATGACGAATTTGATCAGCGTGATGCGCGCATATGAAGCGAATCAACGTGTGATCCAAATGCAGGATGAACGAATGGGACGTGCTATCAGTGAATTAGGGAATCCAAGCTAATCAACTATGCTGCGTGCTCTTTATTCTGCCTCCGCCGGGATGCAATCCCAGCAGGTCAACCTGGATGTGATCGCGAACAACCTCGCGAACGTCAACACCACCGGTTACAAAAAAGCCAAAGCCGAATTTCAGGACCTGCTATACCAAACGACTCGCGCCGCGGGTTCTGAACAATCCGGCGGCAATCAACTGCCCTCCAGTGCGCAGATCGGTCACGGCTCTCGACTCGTGGCCACCTCCAAGGTCTTCACTTCAGGCGAACTGACCCAGACGGGCGAGCGGATGGATGTCGCAATTCACGGCGACGGCTTTTTCGAAGTTCAAATGCCGGATGGAACACGGGCTTATACTCGTGACGGCGCATTGAAGATGGATTCAACCGGGCGCATCACGACCAGCGACGGATTGCCGTTACAAGGTGGTTTTCAGCCGATTCCAGCGGGCACTACGAATGTGAACATCGCGTCCGATGGAACGGTCACCACACAAGGCGCGAGCGGCAAACAAACATTCCGCGTGTCGTTGGTTCGATTTGCCAATCCAGGTGGTTTGGATGCGGTGGGACATAATCTCTTTAAGGAAACGACAGCCTCCGGCACAGCGGAACTTGGCAATCCCGCTGAAAACGGTTTCGGCGAATTGCAGCAGGGCTACCTCGAACTCTCCAACGTGAAAGTGGTTGAGGAAATGGTGAACATGATTCTCGCGCAGCGGGCTTATGAAGTGAATTCGAAGGCTGTCCAGACCGCTGATGAGATGATGCAAATGAGCAACAATCTCCGGAGATAATGCGCGCTAAATTCTTCCTTTTGATTACGATCCTTGGGTGCATCGCTCCGCTTTTCGCGGGCGATTCACTGCTTCGCTTTGAGCTGAAACCACAAGCGACCGCCGGCAGCCAGGGAATTCTCCTAAACGATTTGCTCGCCAACGCATCGGACGAACCTTTGCCTCGAATTATCCTTGCTCCGGCGCCGATGATTGGTCGGCCAACGTTTTTTACGCGCGCACAGTTGAACGAGCTTCTCTCCAAAAAAGCGCCAGAGCTCGTCTGCACGAATTGGACGGGAGCGGAGAAGGTGAAAGTCAGTCGCGCGACGCGAGTGCTGACTCAGGCGGTGTTGAGCGATCTTCTTACTGGCGCCCTACAATCTGAGCAGGTGAAGGATCAGGGTCAGCTCGAACTGCGCTTTATGCGCCCGTGGAGCCCGATAGTTCTCCCGGATGAAACGTTGAGCGTAAAGATTCTGGAAGTTCCAACGACCGGCGTTTCGCCCAATTTTGTCTGTCGCTTCGAAGTCTTCGCAGGCGGAGAAAGCGTCGGAGTATTTCAGCAAGGGCTCCAGGCAAAGGTTTGGCGCGATGTTTACGTGGCGCACTCGACGGTGATGCGCGGAACGCTCTTAAAGGAAGCGGATGTCACATTGGAAAAACGCGACATTCTAACCAACCGCGAATTTCTCACCACGATTCCGCTCGACGATCCGTTCATCGAATTCCGCGAAAATCTGCCCGCGGGTAACTTGCTTTCGGCGCGCCTTCTCCGTTTGCGCCTGGTCGTAAAACGGGGGCGGCAGGTTGAAGCAATGTTTCGAGATGATTCGCTGAAGATCTCGGTGCGCGCCGAAGCTTTGGAGGATGGTGTGCCCGGGCAAATTGTGAGACTGCGAAATTTGGAATCGCGTCGTGAATTTAAAGGAAAGGTCCAGGATGAAGAGACGGTTTTGGTGCTGTTTTAATCAATTGTCGTTCGGAATTTTTCTGGTGAGTTGTGCGGTGCAGTCGCACGCCCAATCACTCTGGAAGCCGGAATTATCGCGCTCGATGATCGCGGACAAGCGAGCCGGCACAATTGGCGATATTATCACCATCGTCATCCAGGAGAACAACAGCGCGAGCAAGGACAACAGCACGCAGACTTCGAAAAAGAGTAGCATTGACGCAGCGGTCGAAGCGTTTCTCTACAGTCCGGATGCGAGCAAGCTCCTGACGCATAACGGAAAACTCCCCGCCATGAAAATGGCGGGAAACCAGGATTTCGCCGGCGCGGGCAAGATCGCGAATAACGAAAAGGTGACTGCGCGTATAGCGGCGCGGGTCGTGGATGTGCTGCCGAACAAAACGCTAGTGATCGAAGGCACGCGGCAGATTGCGTTTTCAGGTGAATCACAGGACGCGGTGCTGCGCGGTGTGATCCGTGCGGAGGACATTAGCGCGAACAACACGATTTTTAGCTACAACATTGCGGATGCGACGATCCGTTACATTTCGAAGGGGACGGTCACCGACAATCAGCGCAAGGGTTGGTTCACCAAGATTTGGGAAAAGGTCACTCCATTTTAAAAATGCGTTTGTTGTTGTTCATCTGCGTATTGTGCATGCCATTCCTTTCGCCCGACCTCCGGGCGGAAGGAATGGCCTCGCGGGTCAAGGACCTCGCTACTATTGGAGGCGCCCGGGACAACCAATTGGTTGGTTTCGGCCTGGTGGTAGGTCTCGCGGGCGAAGGCGATAAAGACCCGGCCTATACCGTTCAACCGATTGCCAACATGCTGCAGCGCTACGGAATCACCGTTCCCGCTGCGACTCTTTCGGCGAAGAATGTGGCGGCTGTGATGGTCATGGCGGATCTCCACGCCTTTGTTCGCAAGGGCACCAGGATCGATGTGACTGTGGCTTCGATGGGTGATGCCAAGACTCTTCAGGGGGGAATTCTACTGCAGACCCCCTTACTGGGTGCGGACGAGGAGGTGTATGCGATTGCCCAGGGTGCTCTTTCGATCGGCGGGTTTACGGCAGGCCAGGGCGGAGCCGGCGGGGCGACAGTTCAGAAGAATCATCCCAATGTCGGGCAGATCAGCAACGGGGCGCTGGTCGAAAAGGAAATCCAGCAGGAAATCGTGCAGAAGAGCCAAATCGACCTGTTGTTACGGGAGCCCGATTTCACGACCGCGGCCCGTATGGCCTACGCGGTCAACGAGGTTTTTCCCAACAGCGCAAAAGCGCTCGATTCGACGACGGTCCGGGTGAAGGTGCCGGAGGGGATTGATCACGCCGCCGTCGATTTCATCGCGCGATTGGAACGAATTGAAGTCACACCGGATGTGGCTGCGCGCGTCATTATCAACGAGCGGACCGGCACCATCGTCGCGACCTCTCGCATCAAGATCAGCAGTTGCGCTGTGTCGCACGGTAGTCTGACGATCACCGTTGCTTCCAGCCCGGAAGCTTCCCAACCGGCGCCTCTCAGTAACAAGGGCCGCACCGCCATCCTTCCAAGAACGGATACCAAGGCGGAAGAAGCCAAAGGTAATCTTTTGCCGCTGCCTGATATGCCCTCCGTGGAAAAGGTCGCCACGGCACTGAATGCGATCGGTGTGACGCCGCGCGACATGATGGCGATTTTCCAGGCTATGAAATCGGCGGGCGCGCTCCAGGCAGATTTGATTTTGCGATAATATGGAAGTTTCCTCCCTCAGTCGAAACGTGACCGCAGCGAATTTGCCTCTCGAGAAGCTGGCCGGTTCTACACAGGTCACCGAGAAGGAAAAGGTCGCGGAAGCAACCCGGCAATTTGAATCCGTTTTGCTCAAACAGATTCTCGCCCAAGGGCAGAAGCCGCTTTTTCAAGCCCATCTCGGACTCGGCAGCCAGTCGAGTAACGCGATTTACCAGGACATGGTGACCCAACAACTCGCCGATCGCATCAGCCGTACCGGCTCATTTGGATTTGCGAAGGAACTTCAAAAAGAATTCAGCCACGAAAAGATCAAACATCCAGCTTCGGCTCAGCTCAAGCCGCTTGAATCAAATAACAGCACGCAAAACCACCTTTCCGCTGCAGCCGGCTCGGCGAGCAAGTCCACGCACATCCACGGCCAACCTGGCAAACGTCTATGATCGAATTTATCCAAAAACTGATCGCGGCTCTCCGTGAAGAATTGCAGCAGTACGGAGAGATGCTGGCCCGGCTCGATGAGCAGCAGCAACTGGTCATACGCCGCGCCGCCGAAGCGGCGATGAACAGCGTGCCGTTGATTCAATCGCAATCGGCCGTTCTGACGCGTGTGCGCGAGACACGTTTTGGCGCCATGAAAGAACTCTGTGCGCAAATGAAGCTGCCGGAAGAGGCCACGTTCCGCGAACTCGTTCCGCAATTGCCGAATGATTACCAACCGTTGGTCGAGGCGCTTGTGCAGGAGAATAACGAATTGCTCCAGCGCATTCACCAGCGCGCGCGGCAAAATCACATCCTGCTCACCCGCACGATTGAATCGATGCAGCATGTCATTAATTCGCTGGGGATTCATCGCCCGACTCCCGTTTACAACGACGCGGGAAATGTTTTCGTCCCGTCCAACGCACGCCCTGCCATTTACGAAGCAGTTTGTTAGAAGTTTATGGCTGGATTATTCGACACCCTCGCGCTCGGTTCGCGTTCGCTTGAGACGTATCGCAAAGCGATTGATGTCACCGGGCACAACCTGGCAAACGTCAACACCCCTGGCTACACCCGGCAGCGTCTCGTTTTGCAAAGTGTCGCTGGGACCAGCGATATCGGCCAAATCGGCGGCGGAGTAGATGGCACTCAGGTTCAGCAACTTCACAACCAATTTTTCGATCAACAAATCCAGGTCGAGAGTAGCGTGCAGGGCTCGCTCGAAGCTCGGCAGGATGCCCTGCAGCAAGCACTCACCTCGTTGCAGGAGACGATCAATCGCAGTGATGCTTCCGGCACAAGCACCAGCGGCATTTCCCAGGCCCTCTCGGATTTCTTCGCCGGATTGCAAAGCCTTTCGACAGACCCGAGTTCGGTTCCAGAGCGCCAGGTATTACTCCAGAAAGCGCAAACTCTCGCAGCCCGTTTTAATCAGGTGGATTCAAAGCTGGCGAACGTTGCGAGCACCTTGAATGACTCTATCAGCAGTGATGTGAACAAAATCAACACCCTGGCGCAGGACATCGCAAAACTGAATGGATCGATCGCCCAGGAGGAAACGGCTTCAGGGAATCCTGCGAACGACTTGCGCGATTCACGGCAATCGAAGCTGCAGGAGCTTGCTGGTTTGGCGAAGGCAGATGTCGTCGAGCAGCCGCCAGGTTCCTTGAGTATCATTGTCGCGGGCGTTCCTTTAGTGAGCGGCGTGGAGGTCCTCAATACACTCGAAACATTCGACTCCGGCAGCGGCGCATTACAGGTGCGCGCCAATGGCCAAGTCGATGCGATGAACATTACCGGAGGCTCAATCGAAGGGAGCATCGCCGTTCGCGACAAGGATTTGGGTGAGGTGCGCGATCAGATCAACACGCTCGCGCAAACTTTGGTCTCCGAGATGAACAAAGCCCACGCGACGGGGTTCAGCATGAGCGGCGCAACCGGCGCGGACTTCTTCACAGGGCAAAACGCAAAGGACATCGCCGTGAACAGCGTGCTGCTGGCCGACCCCTCTTTGCTGCAAGCGAGCGGCGTTTCGGGAGAGGCCGGAAACAACGTCGTGGTTCTCGCCATGGCAAAATTAGGTAACTCGGCTCAAGCCGCTTTAAACGACCAGACCTTTTCAAATCGGCAGGCACAGATAGTCGCCGGTCTCGGCCAGAAAGTCGCCGATGCGCAACGCGACGTAGACGATCAGAAAGCCATCTCTGATTTCGTGAGCAGCCAGCGCGATTCCATCAGTGGAGTGAGCCTGGACGAAGAGATGTCGAATCTCGTTATGTTCCAGAAAGCTTTTCAGGCTTCAGCCAAATTAATCAGCATGACCGATGAAATGCTGGCCACAATTATCCAGATGTAAGGAAAAACATGCGCGTCGCCAGTAATAGTTTTGCCAACGATCTCGTCCGGCATTTGCAGATGCTCAACCGTCGTCAGAGCACGCTGCAAACGCAAATCTCCTCCGGCCAGCGTATCCAGGATGCGAGCGATGATCCACTCGCGGCGCAACGGGTACTCAGCCTGCGCGACAACTCAGCGGCCACCGACCAGTATCAAAGCAACATCCAAACGCACCAGGATTTCGCGAGCATCACCGCGAGCAGCCTGCAAAATCTCCAGAAGGTTTTGAACCGGATCCAGGAGATTGCGGTCTCTGTTGACGACCTTTCTTCGAAGGAAGAAATGCAATCGAAGGGCGCCGAGGTTGCGGAACTTCTGAAACAGGCAGTGCAAATCGGTAATACCCAGTATCGCGGTGAATACATTTTTTCCGGAACGAAGACCGACGTACCGGCGCTGAGCACCACGATCGATGGCGATAAGCGGGTGCAAACCGTTGCTTTTGGCGGGAACAGCGCCGAACTCGAGAGCGAAGTCGCTCCAGGTGTGACCTTGTCGTCCCGGATTCCCGCGGATAACAGCTCCGGCTCAGGCACGGTCGGGCTCTTTTCAGACGCGCGTTCCGGGGCAGATCTGTTCAAGCATCTGGTCGATCTGCAAAACCAACTGCTGAACGGCGATGCTGCCACGATCCAAAGCGCAACCAACAACAACCTGAAAAAGGACGAAGAAAACCTTCTTTATCACGTCGCTTCCAATGGCGCATTGCAATCACGTCTCGAAACTCTATCCAGCACGAACAAAGATCAGAAACTCGCACTGGAAAGTGACATGTCGAAATACGCAGATACCGATATCTCGCAGGCCATCGTTCGCCTGTCGCAACAGCAGACTGCGTATCAAGCCACGCTCCAAAGTGCCGCTTCGATGATGAATTTGAGCCTCCTTACCTACCTCAGATAGTCGGCTTAAATCGTTCGTCGATTTTTCGACTCCGCCGAATGAAGGTGAGCCCCTCCTCCGGGCTCGCATCCGCATGACCCGATCCCTTGAGCAAAAACAACGGTTGACCGGGCAGGCTGGAATTCGAGAAGATCACTTCATCACTCACAAAACTCGAATAAAGGATCTGTCCTGACTTTATGAAGAAAAACCAGTCCATCCGAATTCATCGCAGGCAATTCATTCAACGCGCGGGGCTCGGCGTCGCGCTTTTCAATATTCTGCCTGGCCGTTTCGCAAACGGCGCGGAAGCCCCGCCGCCGAGCGGCAAATTGAATGTGGCCGGTATTGGCATTGGGAGCCGCGGTGGCGACGATGTGAAAGAGGTGGCAGCGCTCGGTCACAACATCGTCGCACTCTGCGATGTCGACGAGAATTACGCAGCCAAGGAGTTTGCGAAGTATCCGAACGCGAAACGCTTTACCGATTATCGGGTGATGTTCGATAAGATGGGCAATGAAATCGAGGGAGTGGTTATCGGCACGCCCGATCACACGCACGCCTTGATCGCGATGGAAGCGATGCGGCGCGGGAAACATGTCTACTGCGAGAAGCCGTTGGCGCATTCGGTTGAGGAAATCAGAAAACTTATGGGCGCCGCGCATCAGTACAAGGTCGTGACGCAGCTCGGAAATCAAGGGCATTCGAGCGACACCATCCGTCGTCTCTGTGAATGGGTCTGGGCCGGGGCGATCGGCAATGTGCACACGATTCACGCCGGTTGTGATGCGTTTCCTCAAGTTTACTGCCAGATCCCGAATCTTCCGAAAATGAGCGAGCAGAAGGAGGTGCCAAAAGGTCTGGATTACGATCTGTGGGTCGGACCGGTCGAATTCAAGCCGTACTCGCCGCTTTGGGTTCCATGGAATTGGCGCGGTTGGCTTCACTTCGGAGGGGGGACAATTGGCGATTGGATCTGTCACGTGGTCGATCCTTCATTCTGGGCGCTCGATCTGGGCGCACCAACGAGCGTGGTCGCGGAGGTAACGGATTACGACATTAAAACGCAGGGTATGACCTATCCGCCAGGTTCCCGCGTTACATTTGAGTTTCCAGGCACGGCACAACGCGGGCCGGTTAAGCTTGTGTGGCACGACGGCAAGGTAAAAATCCCCAAGCCGGAGAAGTTCCCTGAAGATGAAAAGATTCCCGGCACCGGCGCGATTCTGGTCGGCGACAAAGGGATGATCGTGCATGGCTCGCATGGCGCCGGCAGTTGCCATCTCGTGCCTGATACGCTGAACGATCAATACGCCGGCAAGAACGCGCCCGCGCAAAAAATTCCTCGCGTGAAGAATCATGCCTGGGATTGGGCCGAAGCGATTCGCACCGGGCGTCAGGCCGGATCAAATTTTGATTACGGCGGACCGCTCACCGAACTGGCCATGATCGGCCTGATTGCATTGCGCTATCCCACGCAGAAATTGGAATGGGACGCCAAGGCGATGAAGTTCACCAATTTCAGCGAAGCGAATCAACATTTGCGCTCGAAATATCGCGCCGGATGGACGGTATGAGTGAGATAACTCGTCGCGAGTTCATTCGTAAAACGACATGGGCTGCGGGCGCGATCGCATTGATGGCGAAGGCGTCCCCGGTTCAAGCGACGCCGCTCGATCTCCCCATCGGCAGCCAGACCTGGCCAACCCGAGGGATGCTCAAGGATTTTCCCGCCTATGTAAAAAAGATGGCGGACATCGGGGTTACCCGGCTTGAACTTTGTTCACCCATTGGTTACGGCGGTGAATTTGCCGTGCTCTCCAATGCAAAGGAAGTGGCGAAGATTCTCTCGGATCACGGAATAAAATCCGAGAGTTCGCATTTCACCATGGGCGAGCTTCGCAAAACGCAACAGAAGAGTCTTGATTGGGCCGGCGAGATCGGCATCACGCAGATCATCACCGCTTCCCTCGGTGGCAGCCATCCGACGCTGGACGAGGTGAAACGAGCCGCTGACGAATACAATAAGATCGCTGCGGTCAGCGCAAAAGCCGGAATGCAGCAGGGCCTTCATAATGAAGGGTTCGAGATGTCCTCAGTGAATGGCAAGAAGACCTACGATCTCCTATTCGAACTGCTCGACCCGGCTCTTGTGAAGTTCCAATTCCAGATGTCGACCATCGTGGGAGGATTTATTGCCGCCGAGTACTTCGTGAAATATCCTGGACGCTTCTACTCAATGCACCTGCAGGATGTCGATTTGGGCCGAACTACCAAGGAGAACGAAGATGTTGAGCCGGACTCACGAGGCGTGACCCATCCGCAGGTTGCCATGGGCCGGGGAAGCATCGATTGGAAGAAGACATTTGCCGCAGCAAAAGTTGGCGGCGTACAAAACTATTTTGTCGAACAAAATTGGGAACTCACCCGGCAAAGCGTTGCCTTTCTCAAGAACTTCAAAGCGTAAGATACTTCTTTACGGCCGCAGGGAGCTGTAACTTTTGCCAGTTCGCATAGGGGTTCTTGGGGTGGACTCTGTCAAAGACTCTGCACTCGATGCGTATCCGGATATTAGTGGTTTTTTTGGCGGCGCTTTTTCTCGGCTGTCGAGCGCCGATTGGTGCGAGACGCAGTTCGACACAGGAAGCGTATGCGCAGATGGAAGCCAATGCGCTGAATTCTGGCGAACCCAGCGCCGATACGCGCGCTCTGCTGTATCGCAACGGTTTGGACGAAACATTCGAGCAGAAGCCAGAAAAGGCGGTCTACGATTTACATATGAAAGCGGCGTCAACCGGCGATCGCGATTCGCTTTTTGCGCTCTCGGAAATGAGCTTTCTCGCGGCAGAGAAAATTCGCAGAAGCGTCAAGCCCTGGGACGCACGCCAGGCGCAAACCTATTATCTTGGCTCCGCAGTTTACGCGTATTTGTTTTTATTCGGCGAACAGAACAGTCAAATGACAAATGGTTTTGATCGGCGTTTCCGTTCGGCCTGTGATCTCTACAAC
Source organism: Limisphaerales bacterium (assembly GCA_044226545.1). Lineage (GTDB taxonomy): Bacteria > Verrucomicrobiota > Verrucomicrobiia > Limisphaerales > SXQI01 > DASVNK01. The sequence goes on along the minus strand of JBGAGW010000011.1, from coordinate 26,511 downwards.
TTCTCGCTTGGCCTCGCTTTCGCCGCAAAAAGAGAGACAAATGCGGTAGTCCGACTCGAAGAGGGTCAAAGGCAGTTGCCAGTGGGACAGATTAATATCCGGCTGGATTTGACCTCTTTTCCATGGGCGCTGACCAATTTTCAGCAGTTTGTTTTGGGTGATCAGTTTACGGTTCACGGACTCAGCGTGCGAAATCGTCAGCCTGGTGTCGGGGCGACTTTGATTGCCAGAAATGCGAGCGAACTTGGCGCCGGCTTTTACAGCGTTACTCCGGCAACCGCATTTTTGCGGGTCAGAGGAAATCTGCATGATATCGATGCCGGAGAATGCGAATCGAATCTGGAGGTCTATTCCGCATTCGGAACTGGCAGGGTGCAGGTCGCAGGGCAGACCGTGCCGCTCGAAATAGACCAGAGCGTCCACATGGCGTACGCGCTGAACCAATCGGTGGCGTGGAAAATCCATTCGGAACAGTTCCTGTCGCTCCACCAAGTCGTCCCCACCGGCGTTTATCTCTCACAGCCTTATGAGCGTGGACGAATTCCGGTGATCTTCGTGCATGGAACGTACAGCAGCCCCGTTTGGTGGGCGGAGATGCTCAATTCCCTGCGAGCGGACCCGGTTCTTCGCGAGAAATATCAGTTCTGGTATTTCATTTATAACAGTTCCGCACCGGTGCTGGCCTCCGCCGCGCGGCTTCGACAGACCCTGACTGAAAAGATTTCCGAACTCGATCCCCAAGGCAGCGATCCGGCCCTGCAGAAATTGGTCGTGATCGGTCATAGCCAGGGTGGACTGCTCACGAAGCTGATCAGTACGGATACTGGAGACGAGTTGTGGAATGTCGTGAGCGACAAACCCCCGGAAGAACTGAAAATAACCGAGAAACAAGTTGAGGAAGTTCGCCGACTGTTTTTTCTGAGGGCCATGCCCGCCCTGAGCCGTGTGGTTTTCATCGCAACTCCGCATCGTGGCAGTTACCGCGCGGCCGGACTGATCCAGTCCACCGCTCGTCGTCTTGTCTCAATTCCCGTATCGCTGGCGAGTCGTGCGAAAGAGGCGATGACTATTCTGGCCCAATTGAAGTTCCCGGAGGAGTTCCGACATTCAATGTTAACGAGTATCGACGGGATGTCGCCGAAAAATCCGCTCATTCAGAAACTAGCCGAGATTCCTCCGACGCCGAACGTAAAGGCGCATTCGATTATCGCGGTGAAAGGCACTGGGCCGCTGGAGCAGGAGTCAGATGGAATCGTCGAATATAAAAGTGCGCACGTCGAGTATGTTGAATCTGAATTTATTGCACACCACAACCACTCGTGCCAGGGCACGCCCGCCGTAATCGAGGAGGTGCGTCGTATCCTGCACCTGCACCTGGACCAAGGGTCAAAATGATTCAGCCTTCGGAATGCGCGCGCTGGCGGGCTGTCAGATATTCGTCCAGTTCAGCGACATTCTTGAATACCGCCACGCCAGGAAGGGATTTCATGATCTCAAAGACTTCCTGGATCTGCGGCTGCATGTGAATGAACGAGGCCTGGCCGCCGCGCGCCTTCAACACTTTACGGGCGGAGGCAAACACCCGCAGGCCGGCGCTACTGACGAACTTGAGGTTCGCCAGGTCAAAGATAAGGTCGTGTGCAGTGCCGTTCAGGACCGGAGCAAGTTGTTGTTCGAGTTTCGGCGCGGTGGCGGTATCGAGGCTGCCGTCGAGTTTTACTGTGGTGACGCCGGGACTTTTTCCGCCGACGTTCTGTTGGATTTGAATTTCAAGAGGCATAAGGATTTTAGTTTATTTGTGAGCCGGGAGTTGTTTTCCGTCTTTCGAAGCAAAAGATTTCCTAAGTTTCAAAATATTTTCGCCATCCCGCCGGGCGTAAGTCACTTCGTCGACGTTGCGCCGGACCAGTTGAATTCCCCACCCGCCTGGCAGGTCGTCCTCTTCGGCGCGCAGCGGTTTGTCAGCGACGGCCGTCGGGTCGAACTCCGATCCGCGATCGCGCAATTCAATCAAAATGTTGTCGCTAGCATGGCAGATTGAAACCGAGAAGGTCTTTTGCGCATCACGCCCGAGGGCGTGATTGACGATGTTGCTCCCGCACTCCTCCAAAGCGAGTGTGAGCGGAAACATCTGAGCTTCACTAAGGCCCTTGTCCCGCCCAAAGGCTTGAAGCGCTTCAACACCACGCATTACTTCTTCCGGCGTGGCATGCAATTCAAGCGAGAGATCGTCCTTCGACCTGCCATGGTTACAGACCAGGGTCAAAATCGCGATATCGTCCGATTGCGGGGCGGAACCGGCAAAAGCTTTTACCTTGGCGAGCAGGCCGTTCGTTGTGGCGGAGGCGGGTTGGCTTGCAAACGGTGCGATGTCCGCGAGAAGCCGATCATTTCCGTAGCATTCCTCCCGTGGATCGAAGGCTTCGGTGACACCATCCGAGTAAATGACCAACGCATCGCCCGCTTCGATGGAAACTTCCGTGCGATCGAACTGCAGTCCGGTTTCAAAGCCAAGGGCGGTTCCGAGATGATCGACCGCCCAGCGCGGGCCCTTCGACTGCGAAATGAGGAGAGGACGGCAATGGCCGGCATTCGAGAAAGAAATCTTTCGCGTTCGGGGCTTGTACGCAGCGCAAAGAAAAGTCACAAACATGCCGGAGGGATTATCCGCAGCGAGTTCGTCGTTCAATCGCGCAAGGATTTGGTCCGGTTCGGCAATTTCGCGGGCGAGCAAACGCGCCAGGCTGATGGCGCGCACCATAAACATCGATGCCGGAATCCCCTTCCCCGAAACGTCGCCGAAAAACAGAACCAAACGATCCGGTCCGCATGGGCAAACGCCGTAAAGGTCGCCGCCCACTTCGCGCGCCGGCTGAAGCACCGCGGCAAGGCTCACGTTGTAGGCGTCGTTAATCGCGGAGAAATCGTGCGGCAACATCCCCATCTGGATATCCCGCGCGATCCGCAATTCGCTGGCAATCTGTTCCTTGACCGCATCGCTGTATGCTTTTGCTTTTAGCAGAGAGCGCACGCGCGCTTTCACCTCCAGCATCTCGAATGGCTTCGTCAAATAATCATTCGCGCCAGCCTCAAAACCTTTCGCCTTGTTCTGCACATCCTCGAGAGACGAGAGAAACATGATCGGCACCTCCGCGGTTTCTGGCATTTTACGCAGCCGGCGGCATACCTCGTAGCCATCCAGGCCGGGCATGACGATGTCGAGCAGAACGAGGTCGGGTGGGGTGCGGGTCGCAGCTTGAAGCGCCATCTCGCCGTTCAAAGCCAGACTCAGCTTGTAGTCCGATTTCAAGCCTTCGACCAGAATGTCGAGATTTGGCTTGGCATCGTCCACGAGCAAAATGCGGCAGTCGGAGAGATTCTTCACAGGTGTAATTGCGAGTTAACCAGACCCACTCGAACACGTTGAGATAATTTAGACAGGCACTCGACTGTCAGAAGTGACAGTAACCTCCGTTTTTCTTCACGATTTCTTCAGGATTTGTTCGAGTCGCGCCTGGGCGTCTCCGAACGCATAGCCCTGGACGAGCTTTTCGAATTCGCGCCAGTTCTCGCCTGGAAGCAAGGGGCGAAGGGCCGGTTGGTTGCTTTCCAGGAAGTCAGCGGCACTGGGATCAAAATGGGAGAGAAGCTTCAGAAGGGTCTCCGCGGATTTCAGAGATTCCTCGGGAGCAACGGACGGACGCTGCTCGACCAGCGTATTCGTCTCGAGTATCGCGGAGGGAAGGACGGTCCGAATTTCTGCAAGAAGCGGCGTTAACGTCGCCGCGAGTTGTACGAGCGCAGTCACCAAATCCGGCCAGGCTGCGCGAGCGCGAATTAGCTTTTCCAGGTCACCGGCGGAGGCTTGAACTGCTTTTGCACCGATATTCGCAGCGACGCCCTTGATTGTGTGAGCGAGGCGCTCCGCGAGCGCGGGATCGCCCGAATCCAGCGCCTTACGAATGTCTTCCGTGACCGAGCCCTGTTGTTCGGCAAATTGACGCAGCAATTTGAAATAGAGTTTTCGGTTTCCGGCGACGCGCGCCATGCCGCCCGTTGTGTCCAGACCGGGAATGGCCGGGACGCCCATTGGTGCTTCTGGAGGTGGTGCGGCGGCGGCCTTCTCAGGCGTCGCTGCAAGAGAAAGCTTGTAGAAACGTCCAACCGTTTCGAAGAGAGTGGCCGGATCGATCGGTTTGGAGATGTGATCGTTCATGCCTGCGGCGAGGCAACGCTGGCGTTCCTCGATCGTGGCGTGGGCTGTCATCGCCACGATCGGAAGGGAGTTGAAGCGTGGGTCGGAACGCAATTTTGCAGTGGTCTGGTAGCCGTCCATTTCCGGCATCTGGAGGTCCATGAGAACGACGTTGAAATTGGCACCACTGGACAAAAGGTCCACGGCTTCGCGGCCATTGTTCGCAACGGTTACCTTTGCTCCGGCACCTTCGAGCAATTCGACCGCGATCTGTTGGTTAATCTCGTTATCTTCCGTCAGCAGAATTTGCGCGCCGCGCAGGCGATCAGCGTGACCGTCGTCGGTGGGTGAGGCGATTTCGCGCTCTTCAGCGAAGACGTTCACCAGCGTATCAACGATCATCGATTTGGTGACCGGTTTGACGAGAAACCCGTCAAGTTGGAGTCGCTCGGCCTCCTCGCGCACTTCTTCCCGCCCGAAAGCTGTGACCAAAACAATCGCGGGTTGATGCTGGAGTGTTTCGTCGCTCTTGATGTGGCGGCTGGTTTGGAGCCCATCCATTCCGGGCATGCGCCAATCCATAAAAACGATGTCGTAGGGAGCGGTCGGATCGTTCTTCTTAATGGCGGCGAGAGCTTCCTTGCCTGTTTCGACCGCATCCACGCGGCTGGCAATATTGCTGAGCGGTTCCTGCAGAATCTCGCGCGCAGCGGGATTGTCGTCGACCACCAGAACACGCAATTGAGAAAGGCGCTCCGGCACGATTTTGCCAGAGGCGCGTGCGGCCCCAACTCCAAGCCAGACGGTGAAGTGAAAGGTGCTTCCAACGCCGGGTTCGCTTTCCAGCCAGATTCTGCCGCCCATGAGTTCGACGAGCCGTCGGCAGATGGTTAGGCCAAGACCGGTCCCGCCGTGTTTGCGTGTGGTGGACATGTCGGCTTGAGTGAACGGTTGAAATAGCCGGGCGGATTGTTCCGAGGTCATGCCAATGCCGGTGTCTCGAACGGAGAACTTGAGCTGCACCTTGTCCCCGGTGCGTTCAACAAGCTGAATTTCCACGTGAACCTCGCCGCGGTCGGTGAATTTCACGGCATTGTTCACGAAGTTAGTCAAAATCTGGCCGAGACGGAGCGGGTCGCCGACGAGATGCTCGGGAATGCCAGGCGCGACGTGGGCGAGAAATTCCAGGCCCTTTTCATGCGCCTTCTGGGCGGTGAGAGTTGTGACGGAAGCAATCACCTCGTCGAGTTTGAAATCGACGTTTTCGATGTCGAGCTTGCCGGCCTCAATTTTCGAGAAATCGAGAATGTCGTTGATGATGGCCAGAAGAGAGGTACCCGCGTTGTGAACCTTCGATACGTAATCGCGCTGTTTAGGCGTAAGCTGAGTTTTCAAGGCAAGGTGCGAAAGGCCAATGATGGCGTTCATCGGAGTGCGGATCTCGTGACTCATGTTCGCGAGGAACATCGATTTCATTTGGGTGGCTTCTTCCGCTTTCGCCTTGGCCACTTTGAGTTCGCTCTCCGAGGCCTGCACCTGTTCCAGCAGCCGCCGTGTGTGCAGGTTGCGCAGGAGAATTTCGAGACGAAGCGCGAGCATGCGCGCGAGCTCATCAAAAAATTCCTGCTTCTGAGCGGTTAGCTCGGCGAATGTTCCGATTTCCAGGATTGCCAGCACGCGTTCACGCGAGCTGATTGGAATCAGGACAAGGAGGCGAGGTTGCGCATCCCCGAGACCAGAAGTAATGCGGATATAATTCGGCGGAAGGTCTGTAAGAGTAATTATTTTTTGTTCGGCGGCCGCCTGGCCTGACAAACCTTCACCGATCGCGAATCCAGTCGTCACGCGATGCTCGCAGCCGTAGCCGCCTGCGGAGTTAAAAAGGCCAGAAGATTCGTCGAAAAGATGGAACATACCGCAACCGCCGCCAGCCGCAGGGACCACTTTAGAGAGCAGCCGTTGAGCAAATTCATCGGTCGTTTCCACGCCCTGAAGCGCATCCGCAACTTCAGCCACGCTCGTCTTCACCCAACGTTCGCGTTCCGCCTCTTCCACGGTGAGTCGGTACGTCTCCATCGAGCGGGCAACTTCCCCGATTTCCGAGGAGTCCTCTTGAAAGGCAATCTGCGTGGCGCGCTTGCCGGCCACCAGGTCGCGCAGGTTGCGATTCAGATAAGCGAGAGGGTTGACCACGCGCCGGCCGTAAAAAAGAAGGAGCGACAAAGCGATCGTGCCAGTGTTCAGGAAGAGCATGCCGAGGGCGATGTTCGCATAGAATCGCGCACGACGCGCCAACTCGTTGGCCTGACTGGTTAAACGTTGTTCGAGCGCTGTCCGCGCTTCAGAAATCGGCAGCATGATCGAAGCTTTGGTGCTTTCAAATTGCGGGCCGTAGACGATTTGCAAGGCGCGTGCAGTATCATTGGTGACTGCCGTGGCGAAGGCGCTCTTCTCGGTGCCAACCAGAAGATCGGAGTTTGACTTCGCACGGGTGAAAAGTTCGTTCTCAGCCGGGGTGAGCCCGAGTTGACGCAGACCTTCCAGCGCGTTGTCACGATTTCGATCCACATTCAGTTCACGGTCAAACGCCTCACGATGACGGCTTTCGCCTGTGGCAGCATAGGCGCGCGTAGCCGCCGTCAGCCGATCGCTACCCAAGGCCATTTGCTGAGTGAAATTGAACATTTTGCGACGCGCTTCATAAGCCTCCTCCTGCTGAAGGCGGAATTGGCGCGACCAGAGTGTGCAGGTCACCGCCAGAACGGATAGCGCGATGATGACAACAGTGAGGATCTGACTGGTTCGTTGGATGCGCACGGCAAATCAAGAAAGTTTTATTACAAGGGCATAGAGGTTAGATCCGTGCGGATTTCATTCGATGCAGCAAAAGGAGCATGGGAGGGAAGCTTCAGTCGCTCCACTGGTAGAAGTGACAGTGCAAGAACTGATCCGGGTGAGACTGTTCAGGCACTTGAGCAATACGTTGTTCCGTTCCTCTGTTGCCGAGAATCCTCGCCAACTTCTCCCCGCGCAGAATCTACGGGGTCGTGGTAAGAGCTGCGCTGTTGCTTGCGACAGTCGCGCCGGGAACACTCAGAACGCACCGATAAGTTGTGCCGTTGTCTGAGGCGGTTACGGGCGGCGTGATAAAGGTGGGGCTGTTTGCGTTTGGAATGTCTGCGCCGTTCCGTTGCCACTGGTAGAAGACGGGCAGTGCTGCGGAATTCGCCGAAACGGTGAAAGTTGCCGTCGTGCCGATTCGCGCCGCAAAAGATGTTGGTTGTTGCGCAATGCTTAGCCCTGCTGTTGAGGGATCTCCGAAGCCGGCCAGGAACGGAGCACGAATAGGATCGGTCCCGTTCTGAGGCTCCTGGGTCTGACCGGGCAACTGCCAGGTCACTGCGAGGTTGTCGCCACCGCCGCCTTCCTTCATGAGAGCTTCGATATAATAACGTTTTCCTGCTTCGAGAGTGATCGGCTGAGAGCGATTCTCTGGAGCGGCCGGATTTCGCGAGTTCCCGCCGACCCAAACGCGCGACGAATTCCAGGTCGGCTCCGACGCGATTTTTAGTTTATGGGCGGGGTCTTCATCTGTGCTGAGAAAGAGCGCTCCCTGATCGTCCGAAGCCATGTAGAAAATATACTGCCCAGTGACTGGCGGGAGCACAAAACCTGACAGGCGGACGCCGTAATTATCGAGCACATTCGACGGCGTTTCGAGAAGATCAACGAAGGTCTCCTCATCTGGCGCGTTCGGAAACTTACCGTTGTTAGTCAGGTCAGTCAGAGCACCTCCCCCGACGTCCTTATAGACTTCGCGATTGAGAAAACCGCGAGTGATAACGAACGAAGTGAAGCTGGCTTTGCTGTTTCCCGCGATGACATTCCGGGTGGGCGCGTCGTCAGTTACTCCGTTGACGGTGACAGTGTAAGAGGTGTTTTGAGCCTGGGGAGAAGTGGCCACTCGAACCTCCTTTTTGGACGGAAGGAGTGTTGCTGCGGAAACGCTTAGCCCTCCACTGAGTGCGTAGTGGCGGGGATCCTCCGCCTGCGTCCGATCCAATTCCTCCGAGAAAGTGAGTATTACCCGGTTCTGGATATCGCCCCTGGCGCTGAGCAAGGCTGGCGGAGTTAGGTCTGGAACGACCGTGAGTATTCCTGCGGGCGATCGGCTCTTTCCGGCAAAGCCTGTGACCTCGACGGAAAATGAGCCGCTATCCGCCACAAGCGCGGAGGCGATCGAGTAGCTCGGCTGGGTCGCCCCGTTAATCATAACGTCATTCTTAAACCACTGGTAACTCAGCGGCGGAGCGCCAGAGGCCAGTGCATTAAAAGTTACCAGCGATTCTTCGGGTACAGACTGACTTTGCGGAACGAGAGTAAAGCTCACGGGCTCCGCATGGGGCAGAACCGAAAGGAACATACCTGGAATTGGATCACTCCCGTCAACCGGCCCGATGGAGCCTGGGATTTGCCAGGCGACGCCTAGGTTGTCGGCCCCAATGATCTCCTTCATCAGCGCTTCAATGTAGTACTTGCGACCGCCCACCAGGGAGACGGGCGCCGACTGGCTGTCCGGTCGCCCCGACAGCCAGGCCCGCGAGGAACTCCAACTCAACTCCGTAGCGATTAGCTTTTTGTTGGCAGGATTCTCATCGGTGCTCAGGAAAAGTTGCCCGTTATCGTCCGACGCGAGAAAGAAACGGTAACCACCTGTAACCGGCGCCGTCACATAACCGAAAATCCGCTGCCCGTACGCATCCGCATAGTTACTCGGCGCTTCAAAACGCGGCACGTACGTGACTTCATCTGGATGATCCGGAAATTTGGGACTGGAGGTAAGTTTGTCCACTTCCGCTCCTGGAATATCGCGGTAGATCTGTCGAGTCAGGAAGCCCGCCCCGTCAGGACTCGAATAGCCAGCCAGGTTTTTGCCTGAAATCGGAGGCGCACCGTTGGTCGGTGGTGAGTAGATGCCCACGTCACCTGCGGCAGTGGAAACAAACAAAAGGTAGTTAAAATCGAGGTTTCCGGGCTGGACGGTAAAGCGAAGTGTCCGCTCTCCTGAAAGATTGAGCGTAACCAGGTTTCCGCTTTCGTCTTTCAGTGGGACCGGGACAAATGTATCCCACCCACCCGAAGCGGGCGCGTTGAATTCGCCGAGTTTCTGCAGGGTTTGCTGGGTCGTGCCACGTCCACCCGTTACTTCTTCGAGGCGGGCACTCATCGCGTTAGCGCCCGAAGCGATCTGCGCGTAAACGTTGTAGGTTCCGGGTGTGAACGTGCGCGTGTAATTGTACCAATCACCCGCGTCGTTCCAGCCGACTTTGTAATTGGCCGTCACGACATGGTCGACGCGCAGACTATCGGCGTTGCCAGTCATACCCACCTCAGGATCGGCAGGGCGATAGGGCGCGCCCCCACCGCTCAGTCCATCGAAATCGACTCCTTTTATTCCATCGAGGTTCGCGTATGCGCCGCCAAAATAGGGCATTCGGTCGACGTCCGGAACGTGGTTACCCCCGCCGAAGTCAAAATCCTCCGCCTCAATCACGAAATAAGTGCCTTGCGCTGGAACTCGCTGCCAGGTGACGGCGAGGTCATCGCCGCCGTAACTTTCGGCCATTAACGCTTCGATGTAGTATTTCTTCCCTGCCTGCAGGGTAATCGGCCGCGAGCGGTTTTCCGGGGCTGCCGGGTTACGGCGATCGGTCGCCAGCCAGACTCGTGGTGGATTATATTGCGGCTCGAATGCAATCACCCGCGCGTTGGCGGGATTATCATCCGTGCTAAGGAGAAGAGACGATTGATCGTCTGAGTTGATGTAGAAAACATAATCCCCTGAAACGGGAGGCACGACATAGCCGGACACCCGCTGGCCATAATACTCTCCCCAGTTCGAAGGTGTTTCGAAGCTGTCGATGAACTCGACAACGTCCGGATTGTCCGGGAACTTCGGCAGGGCTCGAAGCGCCGCGACCGTTCCCGCTGACACTCCGGTATAAACCTCGCGGCGGAGAAACCCCTGTCCCGTGACGAAGCTCGTGAAATTCACCTGCGAGTTGGGCGCAATTACGTTGAACTGGTCGGAAGCATCACGAACTCCATTAATCGTAACGGTGTATTGCGTCCCTTCGCCCTGGCGCGTCGTGGTGAGGATTACATCCGTGTGGTTGGCCTGGAGTTCAGCAGAGAAAACGCTGATCCCGCCGCTGACCGAGTAGTTTTGCCGGTCCGCGCTTGAGACAGAGTCAAGAGTCTCGGAGAAATGAAGCCGAATACTCTGGAAGGACGGGTCCGGCAATGCGGCGAGCACAAATGGCCTGGTGCGGTCTTCGTGTGGTAAGAGCTGCGTTCCGGGAATAACTTCTTTCGTCTGACTCGCACTGGACCAGAGCAATTTCGCGACAGCCGCCCCACCGTTTTCATAGAAATCCATCCGTATGGCATACGTCTGTCCTGCCACTAACTTGATCGGCGCGCTCGGATTTTCAGTCGCTCCGTGGTCGGACCAGTTGTTGATCAGCAACTGATCGTTCAGCCAGAAGCGCACTCCGTCATCGGAACCAGTGTAGAAAGTGTAATCCTCGGAAAATCTCGGCACCACAAAACCGCGCCAGCGAATTGAGAACTGGTCGGGTCCAAGCACTGGGTCAGGCGAGCCGCCGCCCCAATCAAAGTCCACGCCTGGATCAATTCTTGTCAGCCCAAGGTTTGTGAAATCTATATTGTCATAATATTCGCCGGTTAAACCCAACCCGGCTGTGAAGGTTGAGCGGCTCTCCTGCGCCAAAACGTTTCCGGCGAGATCGCTCACCGTCGTGCGAATGACAAACTGATACGCACCAGGCGCAAAATCCGTCGGAAACGTCAGATAAACGGCGTTCAGCGCCGCTTCGTAGCGGTAGCTTGCGTTCGGCAAAACAACATCATCAGCAGTCCCGAACTTGCCGTCCGGTCCGCTGCCGACCACGAAGAAGTTCGCAGCATTGATCTTAGACTGGTCCATCGGTTCGCTGAAAATAGCGGCGACCGTACGGGATTTGCCCGTGCCGCCACCATTCGCTGGAATTGAGCGGGCAATGCGCGGTGGCGTAGCGTCCGCCACCAAACGAACGGTGAATTCGTCGCTCCAGGCCGAATTACCGCCGGTGTCAGTGGCTTTCGCGCGAACTTTAAAGCTCGTCTGTTGGGAGAGACGCGGAGTGACAAAACGTTGTTCGAACGGAAAATTTCCATCGACCGCAATCAGGATATCATCCACATAAAACTCGACATTCCGCACCTGCACGTCATCGGTCACGTTCGCGGTGAGTCGCATCACTTTGCCTTCTTCGGCGATTCCCGCGTTCAGGGAAAAATTCGAAGTTAAGGAAATGGTGGGCGCATTTCCTGCCGTGTCGAACGCGAGATAGTTAATCACCAGCAGGCCGGCGTCATGCGCCGCGCCATAAGCCAGACCATTATAAATGGAAACAGCGCGGGCCTGGCCGGGATGGACGTAGCTGGTCACAAACTGGGCATCAAGTTTTGGATCATTCAGATTATAGAGCGAGAAAACGCGCGGCTGATCGAAAGCGAAGGCAGTCCCAACCGCGGCAACGCCCAGGCCGCTGCCGTTGGGCACGATTTGCTCCCAGCCGAATTGCGCTGTGTTCCGCGCTTTCAAAAGCACCGGTTGCTCAGGATTTGAAAGATCGAAAGTATTGAACCCCTTCCCATGAACAGCGTAGGCGATCCCGCTACCAACATTGAGCCGGCTGTTGGGAGTCGTGACGACAGGCGAACCCACCGAACCGCGAACGTTCAGATCCCCATCACGGGGGTCGATCACGAACAATTTGTTCACGGTAAGCGCATAGAGATAATCACCGCCGAACACCAGGTCGCGAATCGGTTCACCCAGGGGCAATTGCTTTAAAACAACCCCGCTACTCATGTCCACGACAGCCACCACACCGGAGTCAAATCCGGCGTAGGCGAGATTTGCGGCCGCGGCTACTGCCGTAGCGTTTCCCAGCCGCAACTGGTGCCTGATGGCCGCCTGTTCCGCGACACGCACATCGATGATCGCGAGCCCCTCGTTGCCGTCCGCCACGGCAAGCGTGGTTCCGTCCCAGGCGACGCGCTGTGCAACGCCGGGAGTATCCACTCGCGCCATAAGGATGGGCGTAATCCCGCGGACGTCATAAATCGAAACACCCGCAGCCGAATCAGCGACAGCCACAACGTTGTTCACCGCGCTGACATCTACAGCGACGCCGGGAGTGTCTGCGGAAGAGATTACCCCAGTCGCGACCTGGCTATCGCCCAGCGGATTAAGTCCCAGCTTAACCTCCGTGCCGTCATCAATCCCATCACCATCCGAATCAGCGACGTTAGGATCGGTCCCCATAATCAATTCACCCACGTCATGTAATCCGTCGCCGTCAAAATCCCACGAACTCGCCGGCTCGACCGCGATAGGTGGGATTTCGAGGCGCGTTCCACTTTCGCCTGTCTGAATTCGCACATGCCCTTCCCACAAAGTCGCATCCTGGAGAATGCCGATGTCGTACGCTTTGTGAGGCTGAAGAATCAGTTGCGCGAAAGCTATTCCGAGGGTCCCGGCCCTTCCCCGCTGAACTACTTGTTTTGTTTCAACGTCCACCACCGCGAAATGGTGAGGCCCGGTCTGTGGGACGTAGTAACTCGGAAAAGCCCCCGAATTGAGCGCAAGTGCTGAGAGCCTGCCTGGCCTTGCACCTCCACCACTTGACGGGCCACATCCAGGCGGCTCCTTGCAAATGCAGGCCTTTTGTTGCGCATCGTCCCAGGCACCACCACCACCACCGGTGACCGCCTTGTGGTAAAGGATGGCCTTGGCCTCGCAAGCGGCGCGGTCAATCGCATTGCCGATGCAACCACAGGCCGCGAGCATATCTGCGAGGAATTGGTCATCGGTATCCTGTTTGGGTTTACCGCAGGTGTTATAGCCGATGTCGTGCGCCTTGCAGGCATCGTAGAACGACGCACACAAATATGGGAGGTTCGGGTTGTCCGGAACCAGGTAATCCCAACCGTCCGGGCCACAGCCGTTGTAATTGGCTGGGTCATTTGGAACGAAATTTGGGTTTTGCTTGCAGACCTTGCCCGGACCGCCGCCCGTAGGACATGGCGGTCCTGGTAAGGGTCCACCGCCAGCGCCGACACCCGGTTGCGTTCCGTGCCAACCCGGCTGCAAAACGCCGAAGCCCGGATCGCTCACGACGAAATTCCCATCCGCCGAAACGGTCATCGGTCCGGCAATTTCCCAGACTCCTGTATCGTGATTGAAACTCCAGAGCGCGGACTTTTCGCCCGGTGCCAGCTTCTTGCCGGTGACTGGATCCGGCAGGTTCGGGAATTTGACCGGCACCGGCCGATCGAAATTCTGCGGGCCATCCGTTTGGATAGTGATGACCAATGGAAGCTTGAGTCCGGTCGGAAGAGGTTCCGGCAGCCGATTCGGTGGAACGGGCGCAATCCCGACCGAACCGCCACGCGTTCCATTTTCCGCCAGCAGATCGTTAGGCGGCACTGTAATCTCTACACCGCGTAAATTCGGGTTTGCCGCAACAACAGCGTCCGGAAAGGTTATGGAGGTGGGGGCGCTCGCACTGACGGTCTGCAGTGTTCCACGACGTATCAGGGGGAGGTAAATGACACCGGTACCGCCCGCCAGATTTGTCTTTCCGGCCATCGCTTCCCAGGCCTTTCCCACAAAAGGATAATAATCACGCTGGTCCCAGCGAAGTTGCGAGTTCGCAATGTCTTTGGTGACCGTTCGGCCATCAACGTGTACGAAGAACCGGCCCGACGGTGTATTCGTTAGTGTGAAGCGGCCTTGCGCATCCGTCGTTGCTCTAATCGTTTCTTCTGCGCCATCTACTGTGATGGTGACATTCTCAAGTGGCACATCGCCGCCCGCCAATTCAGAAGCCAACACCTGACCCACGACAACCGTTCCAGTCACCGGCGTTGTGGCCAGTGTTTCAAAACTAAAAAGAGCGACTCCGCCCGGAATTCCATCGCCATCTGCGTCCACGAGACGTCCGGCCTCGTCAGTGACCCCCTCGGCGTCGAATACACCGTAAAGTCTCGTTCCGCCAGGCAGCGGCTCGAGATAAAACAACGTCGCGGTGCGTCGATCGCTGGACAATTCCGTTCGAGAGAGAATTTTCCGTCCCGCATACCCCACAAAAAAGTTGCTCGTTGTAAGCGCGGTGTTTGCTGACAACGGCGCAGAGAATCGCAGAACAGTTTCGCGCGTCACGGCCACCCCCGTTTCGCCATCGGACGGCGATGATGATTCAACTTCAGTCAATGGCCCGCCCACATTCACCAACCGAAAAAACTTCGCAGCGCCCTCCGGCGAAAACGTCAGAACGTACTCATTGTTCTGCAGGACCGGCAGCACGCCGGACGGTTCCCAGGCCTTTCCTAAAGCGGAAGTCTCTTGCAACTGATACCCGGCGGCAGCGCCCGTCCACGAAATACGAATGTTGCCGTTGTTCGGCCGTTCAACATCGAGCGCGGGAGCATTTTGACTCAAAATCGCGATCTGTGAAAACAATGCCGATACGACAAGAAAAGAATATGCGGGGCTGGTCATAAAAAACATGTCGGCGCTGCGAGGGAGACAGTAACGACTTGATTGAAGGCGCACGATAGCGTTTTGCGGCAGGCCGTCAACGCGGAACAAAGCCTGTGAAAGCCTGTGGCGATTAATGGCGTAAACCGGTGGAACGAGTCGCTTTAGTAGGATCAATCCGGGGATAGCTAAGGAGGAAGAGTGGTGGAGGCGGCGGGAGTTGAACCCGCGTCCCTGGCAAATAAACCAGACTCGACTACATGCTTATTTGGGAGAGATTTGTCTGCTGTGCGATAGCGTCCCAACTCGAGCCGCACTGCATAGTCTGCATGCAATATTTCGGCAACCCACGCGCAGTCTCCGCGTGCTGCCTAACCTGCTGCAACGTTCACTTCCGTAGCAGGTGTCCAGAGTGAACGCTCACCGGCGCTTAGGCCGCGAGGGCTAATTCTTCGTTAGCTTTTATTGTTTTGGTCCGATTATTAACGAGGCCAACGAACCATCCTCGGCATGCCGTTTCTGGCGCATTTCCCAAGTCGAAACCAGTACGCCCCCAACAAAAATCTACGGCGAGTTCAAAGTAGAGCAGAACCACTGAATGTCAACGTAGGTTACGAACGCGCGTTTACGGTTCAAACAGGCGAATCCTGTAGTATTTGCGGGCGCCGTCGATGGTATCCAAAATCGATCGGTCCACATTCCGATTCGGGAAGGTAATGTTGTTGCTCGGGGCGTTCAAAAAGGTCCAATACGGGTAATTCAGCGAACCCGCGGATTCGATGAGCATCGCGCGGTCAGGTTGCTGCGTTAACGGCAGTGCCAGTTGGCCGTTTTCGATTTGTGGTTGAAGAACAAATTGGCTTCCGCTCGAGAGCGGATCTGTCCCGGCAAGGTATTCGTCGTAGTTCGAGCGCCCGTCGCCGTCTGCATCTCCCTCCGGACTGGAATCGACGCCCGAAACCGTGGCAAAGACCCGTGCAGCCCAGGTATCGTAAACTTGATAGTTCGGTAGATCTTCGGAAATCCAATCTTGCAGGAGAGCGATTGCCTTTTGGTCGAGCACGGTCGAACCGACCGGGGGCATCCGTTCCGCCTGGTTTGAGATGCGGCGAAAAATCGCGGAATGGTCGGGCGACCCTGCAACGACGACGCGATTGCTCAAATCGCCGAGACTATTACGGAGGGCACCATTTACTATATTTGCAAAGGACAAGGGCGTGACTGCGCGCGCGTCCCAGGCCGCGAGAGAACTCCCAGCGGGTTGATGGCAGAAGGAGCAATTGGCCGAGAGGTAAGAGCGGACGCGATAGGTGCGACTGACGTTTTCGTCGTCGGAGGCGGCGAGTGAACGAAGGCCGCGCATATTGGTCGGAGGATTTTCCAAGTAGCCCGCAGCGGCTAGAGCTCCGATCTGATTTGTGGTGATGGAGCCGTAGTCGTGATCCCTGTTCAGTTGAGCTGTGTTGAAGCCGAGCGCAAGGCCGCCACCAGTGGTGTGACATGCGAGGCATTCGGAACGACTGGGAAAACGCCAGGTTTGTTCGCGCGGGCCGGCTGAACCGTTGATGATTAAGGTGCGTGTATCACCACTTGCTTCCACGAGCGTTGCGTTCTTTTCGTCTTCGTCCCATTTGTAGCTAAGGCCGTACACGCCCGGGCGCGTCGAGCAGGTCACGAGGACGCGAGTCTCAATACGCTTCCTGGTAGACAGATCGCCCGGAGTGGTTTCGAGATCGAAGTGCTTGATCCAAACGGCGCCGTTCGGGAATCGCCAGTTTTCGTCCGGGGAAAAAGTGACTTTTTTTGCGGGGTCGGGAAGGGAAAACCAACGAGACTTGATCGCACCGTCCGACCAGAAAGGAAGGTTCACTTCGAACGGTATGATTCCCTCGTTCGGCTCAAGGGTCTCCAAATCGGCGAAGACACCTGTGTCTGCAAGCTTGGGTGGATAGCTCTCATTCGAACCGCCAGAAACCTCCAGTCTATAGATTTTTCCAGGCTCCCTTTCACTGTGATACACAAGCAGAATTTCACCGTCGCGCGGATCATAACCGAAACTGGCGATTCCAAATTTACTCAATAACCAAGCGGGTTTGGAAGGTGGGTTTTGATCAATATTCATCGCCCAGAGGTTTCCGCTGCCGTAATCTGCAAAAACAAGACTGCCGTAAAGCGAGGGAATCTTTGAGCCACGATAGACCACGCCGCCCGTGATTGAGAAACCTTCAAATTGGCCGAAACCAGGTCCATATTCGAAAAGGGGATCGATGAAAGTGAAGCTTTTGGGAGCGGGAGCCTTCGGACCATCTACAGTTCCTTCCTTGAATGACCAACCGTAGTTCCCGCCTTTTACGATGCGGTTGATCTCGTCCTTCGTATGCTGTCCGACATCGCCTTCATACATGATCTGGGTCAGAGGATCGAAAGATATGCGCCACGGATTGCGCAGACCCACCGCCCAGAATTCAGTGCGGACTTTTCGCGGATCCACAGGCTTGCCGAGAAATGCGGTAGCGCCGACGAAGGGGTTATCGGCGGGGATTGAGTATTTACCGGTGCTTGCCGGATGCGGATTGGGCGCCAGATTTCCAGGCCGGGGATCGACATCGATACGCATGATGGCGGAAAAGAAATCTTTGTCGATTTTCTGCGCGTTGTCGTAGTCATCACCGATTCCGCCGTCCCCTTCATCGCCAATCGCAACGTAAAGGTATCCGTCCGCGCCGAAATAAAGGTCATTGATATTGTGTCCGTCACCCTCGTCGAATTGGCGAATGTAGGGGATTTCGGAATCGGGCAAACCGACGGTGCGGTCCTCGGAGGCGCGAAACTCCGACAGGCAATTGTAGTACTCCCATTGGCCATCAACGTTTGTCACTCTTGTGCAGTAACAAACGAAGAACCGCCCGTTTTTCGCGAAGTTGGGGTGAAAGGCGATGCTGCTCAGGCCTTCAGTGCGGCGCTCCGTAATCCAGTCGGAGCCGTAAACCCGATCGTGAATATCAAGGAAAATTTCGGGGCTCGGATTGCGGAGATCGTTAATGACCATCACGCGGCCATACCGTTCGACAACGAAAAGCTTGTTCGTCTCACCGGGAAGAGATCGCAGGGAGACGGGCGAGTCGAAGCTAATTCCAGGAAACGCTTCGTTAAGAACGATGTCGCCGTTGGCCGCGACCGGCTCAAAGGGCAGCCGAAGGGTGGTATTGGGACGCCGGACCAATTGAGCAGAAGTGGAAAGGATGCCGAGAAATAAAAGGAAAAGCGGAATCCATAAGGCGCGAGTGGAACGCGGACATTCCAGTCCGCCAATGCGCGTTCCGAGACGATACTTGCGGACAGGAATGTCCGCGCTCCGTTGAGCTGAACATTTTCGATTAATTTTTCGGCGCGTTCTCCGCGAGCAATTCACTAAGCAGTGCATCTACATCCTCTTCTGAAAGGCGGCTCACATCCGGAATCGAATCGGGAATCAAGCGGGTTCGGCTCTTGATCGTGGGCATGGCTGGTTCGCCGCGGGAATGTTCAACCAGGCGCGCCATTTGGCGAACCGTCGGCGCTTCAAACATGCGCGGGAGCGATAAGCGGCAGTTGAACGCCGTATTCATTTGGGACACAGCCCGCGTCGCGCGGAGCGATTCGCCTCCAAGATGAAAAAAATTGTCATCGATCCCAACGGCCGGCACTTCGAGAATCTGCCGCCAAAGCTGCACCAACTTCTCCTCGATTTCGTTGGTTGGCGCGGCAAGCTCGCTTTCCGAACCGGACAAATTTGCAGGGGCGGGCAAGGCGGCGCGATTCACTTTCCCATTCGGCCCCAAGGGCAATTCGGGCAGGAACAAAATCCGCGAAGGGCACGCGTGCGCGGGCAAAACTTTGCCGATTTCGGTCTGCAAATCCGGCACCGAGAGCTGCTCTTGGGGCTTGAAAACCACATACGCAACCAGGCTTTTCGTTCCAGAACTGTCAGCGTGTGCCACAACCGCGACATCCTGCACCGTGGGCAATTTCCGAAACGCAGCTTCGACTTCTTCGATCTCAATTCGGAAACCGCGAACTTTCACCTGTGAATCACGACGGCCGAGGAATTCAATGGTTCCATTTTCGAGAAAGCGCGCACGGTCGCCGGTTCTGTAGAGGCGACCTTGCGAATCAAAAGGGTTTGGCAGGAAGTTTTTTTCCGTTAATTCGGGCTTCTTCCAATACCCCAAACTCAACCCATCACCGCCCGTGTAGAGATCGCCAGGAATGCCGATCGCGGCTTTGTGCAGACGTTCATCGAGAATGTAGACGCTCGTGTTTCTGATCGGTTTGCCGATGGGCACGGAGCGATTTCCTGCGAAATCCCGCGGAATGCGGTAGCAGCAGGTAAAAGTTGTGTTCTCGGTCGGGCCGTACCCGTTGATTAACTCTGTGTTCGGGAGCGCAGCGATGGCCTTTTTGATGTGCGCCACTGAGAGCACATCGCCGCCCACCAGCAACTGCTGAACGCCGCGGAACGCTTCCACTTTTCGATCTACGATAGTGTTAAAAAGCCCGGCAGTGAGCCAAAGCGTTGTCACCTTATGTTGCCGGAGCACCTCTTCGAATTGTTCAACCGATTCGAATTTCGGGGGATAAATCGCCAGCGTTCCGCCATTGAGTAATGCACCCCAGATTTCCCATGTGGATGCATCAAACGAAACAGGTGCAAAAGCGAGAAATACTTTATCCGGACCGAACTTGGCGAAATCATTGTTCTTTACGAGTCGAACGATGGCTCGATGCGGAATCATTGTCCCCTTGGGGTTTCCAGTGGAACCCGAGGTATACATCATATAGGCGACGGTCTCGGGCGTGCTCTTTGAAGGAACAATCTTTGCGGCCACCGGCAGTTCATCGTCCAGTAGGATGGTTTTTGTTCCATTTGGCGCAACGTGGCTATTCCGCGAGTCTGTTACGAGAACGCTTACAGCTGAATCTGCGAATAAATAATCCAGGCGGGCCTTGGGATAGGTCGCTTCCAGCGGCACGAATGCACCACCAACCTTGAGGATTCCAACAAGAGCAGCGATCAGATTGGGCGAACGGTCCAGACAAACGCCCACGAAATCTCCAGTTTTTACACCCTCGTCTTGTAACCGCGCCGCAATTTGCTCAGCGCGGTTATTCAACGCGGCGTAACTCACCTGTTCGTTTCCGAAGAGAAGAGCGATCTTGTTGGGATTTAGCGCTACCTGCTCTTCGAACAACGCATGGACAGTTTTATCCCGCGGATATTCTGCGAATGGCGTGCTCCACTGCTCGATCAGTTTTTGTTCTTGGGCGTCCGTCAAAGAAAGATCGCCAACCTGTTGATCCGGATTCTGCGAAATGGCGCGGAGCAAATTCTCAAAGTGCTTTGCAAGGCGGCGAATGTGGGTCGCCTCGTAGATATCGGTATCGTATTCAAACTCGGTTGTGATTCTTCCGGCTGCCTCCCACATGCTGATGCACAGATCGAACTTGGATGTGGCGGAATGCACGCGAACCGGTTCGCATTTGATGCCGGGCAACTCGAACGAAGCAATCTCCGGGAAATATTGAAACACAACACGAGCGAGCGGTGGTTTCGGACTTTCACTCGAAGTTCCAAGCTCCTGGATAATGCGGCGGAAAGAGATCTCGTGATGTGCGTAGACGTTCAGGCACTGCGCGCGGACGTTTGCCAGAAGTTCGCGAAATGTTTGACTCGCGCGAACGTCGCAGGCGATCGGCAAAAGATTAATCAGGTAGCCAATCGTTTGCTCGAGCTTCGGATCGTCGCGATCGGTGAAGGGTGTAGCCAGGGCGAACTTTTCCTGGCCGGTGTAGCGATGCAGAAGCGCTTGCAGGGCCGCCAGGCAAACCATGTAGAGACTGGATTTGTTCTTGCGCGCTAGTTCTACCAGCGAACTTCGCAACTCCTCAGGCACGTCAAAATAGTATGCGTCCCCCTCAAAGCTCGGGTATTTGGGACGAAAGCGGTCGATGGGCAACTCAAGTTCTGAAGTGAAGCCAGTCAGGTTCTTGCGCCAGAATTCCAACGTCTCTTTTGAGACTTCTCGGGAGCGCTTCTCAGCAGCGAAAATGCCCAACTGCAAGGGTTTGGTTTCGAAGACGGCTGCCTTTCCGTCGCGATACGCGCTATAAGCAGCGGCAAGTTCCGCAAAGATAATTCCGAGCGAAGACATGTCGCCCACAATGTGATGCAGATTCAGAAGCAACACATTCTCGCTCGCTCCTAAACGAAAGAGATCAACACGGAAAAGCGGGCCGTTGGCCAGGTCGAAAGGTTCGACGACTGCCTCCTGGAGCCGCAGCCCTTCCTCGCCCGACCTGATTTCATGGATCCTGAAGCAAACTTCATTCGCAGGGCCCGCGATCTGTCGCGGTCCGTCCTTCGTGTCGACGATATGTGTTCTGAGTGCCTCGTGCCTTGCGACAAGGTTCTGCACCGCTTTTTCGAGCACATTGATGTCTAACGAGCCACTCAGCCGGAATGCTTGCGGCATGTTGTAAACCGGTTGGCCTTTGGTGAGTTGCTCGAGAAAATAGAGACTCTCTTGCGCGTAGGTGAGAGGATATGAAGCGGGTGGGGGTGTCATCGTCTTAATGCACTTGAACGCGATAAAAACGGTTGGTCGTAAGGGATGGATCTTCGAAATCGATCGAGGTTTCAAGCGGGCGTATCGAGGTGAGCGACGCCCACGGTCCTGCTGGGTCATTAGCTCCTTCGAGGACATACGTGAGTCCCGGCTGTGTTGTCAAAGTCAGGCGAAACTTGTTGTCCTCGACCCGCGCATTCACAAGGGTCGGAGCCGTCGGCTTGGGTGTTGAAATCGGGCCTGTTGTTTCGGGAAGAATTAACCGCGCCACTCCGGACCGCGGAACACCATCCACCGAAGTAAAACCACCAGAAATATAAATCTTCTCGTTCTGTCCGGGCGCGACTGTCCAAACAAAATTGTCCACGAGAGCAAAAAAAGCATCATCCAGCGTTCCGTCTGAGTTCAGGCGTCCCACACTTGTGCGCGGTTGACCATCCAATTCACTGAAGTAGCCACCCAGCAGAAGCGTGTCGTTCTTCAGTAGAAGGAGCGATTCGGTCTTTTCGTTAGTGCTGCCTTTCCAAGAACGGTCCACCGATCCATCATGATTCAAGCGCACCACCTCCTTGAAATCGTTGGTCTCGTACTTCGCGTGGCCGGCCGCGATGAGTTGACCGTTCGCGAGCTCAACGATGGAATAAACTGCAGTGCTGTCGCCGAAATACGGTTGGAAGGTGCTATCGAAGGTGCCATCCGCGTTTAGCCGGGCGAGTCGGTTGGCGTTGTTCCCACTGACGCTCGTGAACCAGCCGCCGACGTAGATTTGCCCATTGCTGGCCAGCTTGATGACGCGACCCCAACTATCCAGGCCCCAGCCCATATTGAATGTGCTGTCACGAGTCCCATCGGGATTCAGGCGGGCCAGACCGGTACTCGACTCCCCATTATAATCGCGGAAATTTCCGGTGATCAGAATTTTCCCGTCATCCTGAACCTCGGTCCAGAACACAAACGGCGTCATATTTCCGTCAATCCCACCGGCGATAATGTTTGTCGCGCCGGTGCCTGGATTAAAACTGGGATCGAGAGATCCGTCGGCATTGAGCCGCGCAATCAAACCGCGTGGGATGTCATTCACCGTCTGGAAATAGCCGCCGATAACGATCTTCCCGTCCTTCTGCACGGACATGTGACGAACCCAATAGTTCGGGTGCGCTTCGAAGCTCAAATCGACACTGCCGTTGTTGTTCAGACGCGCTATGTAGCTCCGATTTTGTTCGTTGAACGAAGTGAAATTTCCGCAAACCAAAACTTTGCCGTCGGGCAATTCCAAAACCTGTTCGACCAAACCGTCTGCTCCTTTTCCGGTGTCAAAGGAGGTATCCAACAAACTTCCAGCTTTCGAATGTATGCTCGCGAGGAGCGTGACTGTCACAACAAGCCATTTGCTTTTCATACCGCTACCATTTCACGGTTCGCCGCCGGGGCTTGGGCAGCGGAGAACTCCTTCACCAGTTTCTCAACGTGAGCCGCCAGTGCCTGCACTGTTGGCTCCTGAAAGAATTTTGCGAGGGTGATGTCCACCTTGTATTTCGTGCGGATCGATCCCACTAAGCGCATAGCGAGCAACGAATGCCCGCCGAGTTCAAAAAAGTCATCCGTCACACCAACTTCCGGCACGCGCAACATGGTCCGCCACGTCTCGGCAATTTCCGTCTCGAACATTGTTTGCGGCTGCAACCGATTCACCTCGCAAGCGGCCGCGTTCCGCATATTGACGACCGGCAAACGTTTGCGGTCGATTTTGCCGTTCGGCGTGAGCGGGAACTCCTGCAATTCTTTCCAGGCATTCGGAATCATGTAGTGAGGCAAGTGTTCCTGGAGGAATCGACGAAGATCCGCTTCACTGGCGCGGCGCGGCTCAGATGGTCTCCAGAATGCCACCAGTTCGGTGTTTGCGCTCTCATCCGTCTGAGTGGTGACAACCGCTTGGCGGACCGATGGGTGTTGCTCCAGCATCGATTCAACTTCCCCCAACTCGATGCGGAAGCCGCGAACTTTTACCTGATTGTCGCTGCGTCCAAGGCAAACAATTCGTCCATCTGGCAAGTAGCGGCCCAAATCACCCGTGCGATACAGCCGGGCGTTGGGCTTGAACGGATGCGTAATAAACTTGTTGGCGGTGAGTTCGGCACGATTCAGATAACCGCGAGCCAAGCCGTCACCGCCAATGAAAATCTCTCCTTCACTCCCGACAGGGACCGGATTGAGCTGGGCATCGAGTATGTAAATCTCGGTGTTGGCAATCGGTCTGCCGATAGACACCGTGTCTTCGCCGTGCTTCACGCGCTCAATCGTCGACCAGATCGTTGTCTCGGTGGGACCATACATGTTCCAAACCTCGCCACAAAAACAGACCAATTCGCTGGCGAGCTGAGGCGTCATCGGTTCGCCTCCACAAAGCGCCTTCAAATCGCGTTTGCCTTTCCATCCGGAGTGCAGCAGCGCATTCCAGGTAACCGGCGTCGCCTGCATCACCGTGATCTCGTGCTTTTGAATGAGCGTCGAGAGTGCGTTCGGATCTTTCGCCTCGTCTGCGCTTGCCAGCACCACGGTTGCGCCAGTGATCAACGGCAACCACAGCTCCAACCCAGCGATATCGAATGATAAGGTGGTGACAGCGAGCAAGCGGTCTTCTGGAGTGAGGCCGGGTTCCTTCTGGACGGACAGCAGAAAATTCAGCAGCGCCCGGTGCGGAATCTGCACACCTTTTGGTAAACCTGTTGAGCCCGACGTGTAGATCACATATGCCAGATGATTGTCTTGCAGTTCCGAACGCTTGAACGATCCGCTCCCTTTCGCCGGCGTATCGACGCAACAGATTGTTGTCGTGTCACCCAATTCTTTTGCTTTGACGGCGAGGCGGCTGGAAGTCACAATGATCTTTAGCCCGGAATCCTTCACCATAAACGCCAGGCGTTCTTTCGGATAATTCGGATCGAGCGGCACATAAGCCCCACCCGCTTTGAGCACACCTAATATGCTCGCGACCATCTCGAGCGAGCGTTCAATGTAAACGCCCACGAGAGTGTCAGGAGTCACTCCGCGTGATTGCAACTCCGCTGCGAGCGCATTGGCGCGCTCATTCAAATCCGCATAGCTGAGCCTTGTTTCACCCAAGATCACCGCAGTATCGTCCGGTGTGCGCGCGGCGCGTTGCTCGATAATTTCGTGCACGAACTGATTCGGAATTTCCTGCTCGGTCGCGTTCCATTCCTTCAGCACCGTCCGGCGTTCATCCGCACTCAACAAGCTTGCCACTTCGCATCGGGTATCGGGCGCCGCAGCCATCGCACGCAACGTCTCGGTGTAACAATCGCAGATCGCTTTGATCTGCTCCGCTGAGAAATCATTGGGATTGTAGTCGAAGTGCATCTGCAATTCGGAGGCAGACGCATCGAGCATGAACGTAACGAAGAAATTAAAATTGTTCGCCTCGAAATAATGATCTTCGAGGAAGCTGTGGTCCTTATAGCCGGGCAGATCGCGATAAATGTGGAACTGCACGAAATCGAATGTCGTTTCGAACAAGCTCTGTCCGCCCGCCATTTGCTGAATATCGGAGAGCGGCATGCGCCGGTGCGGAATCAACTCCTGCTCCGCGGAGAATGTCGCTTTGATCAAGTCTTTCCAGCTCTGGTTCTCAACCTGGACCCGAAAGGGAAGCGTGTTCAGGAAGAGACCAATCAGCCGCTCGCCATCCACGCATTGCGGACGGCCATTGGCCACCAAACCCGTGGTGATATCCGAATAACCCGTTAGCAACTTCATCACCCGGCAATGCGCCGCCAGCAGCACCGTGCGAATCGGCACGCCAGAGCTCCGCGCCACATCCTGCAACGCGCGCAACAAAGTGCCGGGATAATAAATTTCGGGCCCGCGCGTCTGCTCATGCGCAATGGTCTCGGGCTTGTGCGGCCATCGCGGGAGCTTATGCACTACTGCGTCCTTCATCTTCTCACGCCAGTAGCGTTGTGATTCCTGCGCTCGCGCTGTTTCCTGCTCGAGCACCACGAAATCGCGGTAAGTTACTTGCGGTGGTTTAATGCCCGATTCGTTTCCGCCCAGAAGTGCGACGTAGTCCTGGAACAATTCGGTCAGCATCATGGCGAGGCTCCATCCATCCATGATCGCGTGGTGGAAACTCACGATAAACTGGAATGACTCGTCCCCGTAACGCTGCACGTGCAATCGCATCAGCGGCGCCTCGTCCCATCGAAATCGATTGCGCTTTTCCCTTTCGACCCAGGACACGAGAACTTCGCGTTGTTCGGCTTCGCTTCGTTCGCGCAAATCTTCTTCGGTAAACGGCACCTTTACCGACCGGTGAAGGACTTGCATTGGCTCCGAAAAGCCTTCGAGATGGAATGATGTCCGGAAAATCGTATGGCGGTCGGTCAAACGTTGAGCCGCTTCCTCCAGCTTCGCGCGATTATAGGGCAGTTTGAAACGGAAGCTGAACACGTCATGGAAAATGGCGGACTCCTTATCGAGGTCGCTGTGATAGATCATCCCGTGCTGCAAACGCCCAATCGGATACGCATCTTCAGCATCCGCGGGCAACTTCGCGCGATCGGCTTCGCTAACGAGCGCGAAACGCGGTAAATCGCGGTCGAACCTGTCGTCCCCTTCGCCATCCAGATTCTGCGCGAGGCCGGAGATCGTCGGATTCTGAAAAAGTTTCTGCAGTGAAAAGTTGATCCCGCTCTGCTGCGCCTGCGCGAGCACCTGAATGCTGCGGATCGAGTCGCCACCCAACTCGAAGAAATTGTCGTTCACCCCGACTTTGTCGATGCCGAGAACCTTTTCCCAAATGTGCGCCAACGTTTTCTCTTCTGGCGTCGAAGGCTCAGTGTAATTTGTCGTGAGCTCCGGGCGTGAACTATCAGGCGCGGGCAGCGCTCGCCGATCCACCTTGCCGTTAACCGTCAGCGGCAGCGCGTCGAGCGAAATGACGCGTGTCGGCACCATGTAGGCCGGCAGCCGACGGCTCGCGAACTCACGCAACTCAACGAGGCTTGGCAGTTGGCCGCGACCGACGACATACGCGACCAATCGCTTATCGCCGGTGCTTTCATCGCAGAGCGCGACGCTCT
>JBGAGW010000010.1:0-254465 GCA_044226545.1 Limisphaerales bacterium | reverse complement strand
AGACCTTGTTGGTTTCGCCTTCCCAACCGGCGAGCGATTGGCCATCAAAAAGATTCTTCGGCGCGGCGACGGTTTGGATCGCGACGAGAGCGCTCAAAAGAGAAATAGACACGAACAAACTTTTCATGTGGTAACGCTTCAGGATGATGAGGATGGATTGGCGCAAAAGCAACGATGGACCCCGATGGGGGTGCGATTCGAACTGAGGGCATTTGGATCACCCGTGTTTTTTCGGGCTAGATAGAATCTGCGCCGCACTCTAAATCGCAGCCCCCGATGGAAAATGCTTTCGTGTACGTCCAAATGCACCAACAAGGGAAACTCGACACCACAACATGGTGAGCGTAGCCTTCAAGCCATGAGTAGTCCGGTTCTATCGGAGCAGAACGCTTGGACTGAGGCCGAGCTGGAAGCCTTGCCCGAGAACGGCTTCAGTCAGGAAGTCATCAACGGAGAATTGGTGGTGAGCCCCAAAAACAACTGGTTTCACGGGCGGATTTGCACACGCCTGATTTTTGCACTCGAAACGTTCAATCGGCTGCACCGCCTGGGCGCAGTGCTCGACTCGAGCACCGGTTTTTGGATGTTGAATCGGAATTGCCGTGCCCCAGATGTTTCCTTCGTTCCAAAGACCCGTTTAAAAGCGTTGGGTTTTAAAGCGAATGAAACGCGGTTTTTTCCAGGCGCTCCTGATCTCGCTATTGAGGTGCTGTCTGAAAACAACAGTCGGACGGAGATCGATGCCCGGCTGAAGGATTTCTTTGCCAGCGGAACCCGTATCGCATGGATTGTCGACGCGGAAAACGAGCGGGTAGAGGTTTGCTATTCTCCGACGCGTCGAGAATTGCTCGGGGCCGGTGGATTCCTGAGCGGGCAAGATATCTTGCCAGGATTCCGCTTTGCGGTGGCCGATTTGTTCAAGGAATGGGACTGGGAGTGAAAGAGGTTGCGCTGCACGCCCCCTTGGCCTGCAAAGGATGTACGACGCTCAATTTTTATCCGAGGGTCTCTTTTCAGCGTCACGGTAGAGGCGCGCCAGTTCGAGCAGAATAGGTTCCACCTCTTTTAAGTAAGCATCTTCGCTGAGTTGCGCTTTCCGAGAGCGGAGGTGCTCCAGATCGAGTTCAAGTTCGTTGCGTTTTTTACGCAAGGCAGGAGAGAGCCGCGCTTCGGCCTCGCTGGGAACAAAGTGGATTTGGTGCGCGCGGAAGCCATCGACCGCTGCGGCTTCGTCAGGCTTTTTCGCAGGACGAACACCACGATAGAACGTTGCCGGGGTCCCCTTGCCGTCCCCATTGTCGTCGAGCAGGGCGTGCTCGGTCGAGAGGCGTCGTTCGCTCTTATAGAATTCCTCGACCTGACGCGACGCCGCGAGAAATGCTTCGAGCAACGACACCTGGCCATCCTTATCCAGATCCGCGCTGAGATCGGAGAAGGTTTTGGCGAAGAATTTCCCAAAGCGCGTGTAGTTTTCTTCGAAACCGCTCTTTGTCGCAGTGACAACAATGCGATTGGTCGCGGAAAGTTGGTTGATGAATGGCGCACTCGCCGACGTCGTATCCACAAATACGATCGGGCGCGCCACGTTCGTAAAGATTTGCGCGCAGTTCGTTGCGGAAAGGTCCGGTCCGGCCAGATTGAACTTCGCGTCTTTGCCATCGAAAGTGCCGTGGCCGATCAAGACGATCCAGAAATCCTGTTCGCTTGCGGGTTGATTTGTGACCGCGGCCGTCAATTGCTCCAATTGGTTGGTCTGAACTGCTTCGATCACCTGGAAGGATTTATTTCCCGCGCGACAGGCGTTGACCCAATCCTGCACTTGATCCTGAAAATCCCGTTCGAACTCTTTTTCACCCGGCGCTCCCACAACAATCAAAAGATCGAGGACGTTCGTGTTCGGCGCGGAAGCGAACGCGGAACAAAAAAACGTGCAGAGAGCGAAAACGAAAGGGGCTATCCTCATGCGAGGCCTTTCAACCGGCGAATTCCCCACTCAGAGACGAAGCAAAGAAGCGCGAAAGCGAACACGAAGGGCTTGTGCCAAAGCGGGTAACTATACGTTTCCACGATGGGCGCTTTCTTGTTGCTCAAATTTCCAACGAAGTGATTCAGTTGATTCGGCACGATCACTTCGCCGCCGGTTTTCCGGGCGATCTCTTCCAGTAATGGACGATTTGGGGTCAGCGACGCGAACTCCTTCGCCAGCGGCTCGGAAGTCCAGCCCGTTTCCAGTTCGGCAATTCGGACCCCCGTCGAATCATTCACTGTGGCCATCGCGCGATATGCGCCCGGTTCGCGAGGAACATAAACTGCGCGATACAACCCAGGTTCCTTGTCCGTCGAATCCGCCGGCAAAGTCACCATGTTGGTTTTTCCTTCAATCGTTGGCCCGGTGACAGTGATCTGGACCGAGGCGTTATCCAGTGGTTGATATTTTTTATCGCGCGTTCGGACGAGAAGATCGATTGCGCCTTCGGAATCGGCCGAAGGCTGCTGACGGATATCACATTGTTGCGGAACATCCGCAATCAGCCACCGCAGCATTTGGCGCCAGCCTTTCTGCAAATCTTCCTGCGCCTTTTCACTTTCCAGACTGCCCCGCCAAAGGTCACCAATTGCAACTGTCCCAACTCGACCGTTTCCAAAACGCTGCACCGCCACCGCAGGATATTGATTCCCGAGATTGTCGCGCACGGACGCGAGAACGCTTGCTCCGGGTTTCACCTCGCGCAATTTATTGAGCACCTGGTACTGAGGATGCCCTTCGAGCCGCGCGCGCTCTTCCTGCTCGGTGGAACGCAGGCGAATCCACGGTTGCAGCCAGCCTTCCCGCGTCAGCTCAAGATGAAAAGTATCGCCCCCCTTATTTTCCGGAAGCCGATCCAGATAGACCGGCAGCATTTCGCCTACAGGCGTCCTCGCGTATTTTCCATCCTGCAGCGTGTCCACACCTCCCAGCATCAAAAAACCGCCGCCGCGCTCCGAAACATACCGCTGAATCAACATCTGCTGCTCCGCGGTGAAAAACTCGGCTTCGAGATCATCGATGATCAGCCCCTCAAACCCATAAAGTTCCTCGGCCGTTTTCGGAAAGCCCGCGCGCAATTCAGCTTCGTCCTTCGTATTGAGCCGAACCATCACCGGTTGGTCGTAACGCTCCGTCTCCTCGTCGTTTTTCCCGAAACCGCGAAAGAGTGGATTGCTCGATTCACCCGCATGACCGCGAAAGGTGAACTTCGGTTCCCGTTTCGCGATGCGGATCAGCCCGACTAGTTGAAGTTGCGGATCTTCCGAAACCGCCCGATTCATGAACTTGTATTCCCAGTTGGGCCGTCCGCTAATGTAGAGAATGCGGTGCGGTCCCTTGCCTCGATCCACTGCGAGCAGGCGCGAATTATTGTAAAGCGTCGCTTCGGTCAGATTCGTATGCTCCTGCGAATCCGCCAAAGCCACACGCAATTGGTAGAACGACACCCCCGGCTGATCCGGCTTCAACTCGAAGCGCAGTGGCAGTTCCTCTTTGGCTTCCTTGGTCACCAGCGTTTGTTCGGCGACCAGCTTCCCGTCCAGCGTGACCTGTGCTTTGATCCGCTCTTTCGCAAACCCAGAAGATTTTACACTCGCCGTCAGCGTCACTGGCGCATCCTCGAACACCGTTTGGCTCACGCTCACATTGTTCAACGCCAGATCGGAAAGCTCGGATTCTTTACCCAGCAGCACCGGATAAATCGGCGGCAAACCCGACTCCGAAAATCCATGTTCCAGATCGGTCGCAATGCCATCGGTAAAAAGCAGAACGCCCGCCAGCGGCTGTCCCTGAAATCGTTCCCCCACGCTTTTGAGTGCGCGACCAATCGCACTTTCATGACCTTCGAAACTCAACGCCGAAAAGTCCCGCGCACTCTCCAGTCGTGTATCGAACGTATACCGCCGCGCCATGAACATCTCTTCGAGCTTGGTTAGCCACGAACTTTGATCCGAACCCAGCGTATCCCGCAGCAATTCTCCGCGGGTTTTTCGTTCGTTCGAATCCCGCACCTGCAAACCCATGCTGTTATCCGCCACCAGTGCAAAAAGATTCGCCCCTTCCCGCGGACGGCTCGTCGTCCAGGTTGGTTCCAGCAAGATCGAGAGCACCAGCGCCAATCCTAGAGCCTTCAACACCGCAGAAAACGTGCGCAAACCAGTTGAAAGACTTGTCCGACTGTACGAACGAATGATCAGGATCAGCCCGACAATAAAGAGCCCCGCCACAGGCCAAAACCATTCCTTGGCGGCGAAACTCAGGCTGCCGGGTGTCATCGATCCGAATGATGCCACAGATTCCTTTCAGGGCAAAGCAAGGGTTCTCTCAGATTTCAGTTTGCGAGTGAGAGCGCACTGGCCGGCCTGTGGCCTCCACTGTGGTTTTATTTCTACGTCAGCGGCGCGCCGATTTGGGGAAGGATTCCTATTTCCAAGATGACGCAACCGCCTTTGCTTGTCGCCTCCGTTTCTTCGCCCTTGCTTCAATCGTGGCTTCGATCATCGGCACCACGCCGACTTTACTACGCGTCTGAACGTTGAGCGCGTCCAGTTCCTCTGCTGCCGAACGGCTGGCATGCTCCAAAGAAATTGCCCTTTCCTTCTTCATACTACTTCCTCCTTGAGCAGCGCTCCTGCATGTCTCTGTTTTGCAGGGGCTCCCAAATGCAATCTATGCCGAATGAAAGTGAAACGAAAGTCCGGTAGGTCAGGAAACGCCTACGTAGTTACTCGGTCTTTTACCTGTGCGGAAGACATGCCTTTGAGGCAATTGTGCAATGGCTGCGATGAGCGGTTATTGAATGGTCATCAAGATCAACCAGGAGAGATCATGAAGTTTGCAAAACTTAGCGCTCTGGCAACCCTACTTGCTCTGCCAATTCGTGCTCAGGATGGAAAAGACCTCGGCTCCCAATCCGGCCTTGGAACGCTAGGAGAAAGTCGCATTCAAGGTGTAACTTTCGCTTTCACAAAATACCGCATGGAAGACCTTCCTACCCCTGTCCAGAAAACGGTCCAAGAACACAGTGGGGGGTACCGAATCGCGGGCATTGATCGGGACGAGCGCAACGGCCAAACGGTTTGGGAGGTTGAATTTGATCGCGAAGGAAGGAATCCAAAAATTCAGATCGCCAACGACGGGAGGCTGCTCGCGAGAAGGGAACCCGGGCCCCTCGATAAATGACACGTGGATGCGGAGCCTGACACGTCGGCAGGCGGCCACCTCCTTTGCTCCGCTTCCCGTCAGGTTTGGGGGCCAATCCTTCTTGTAGGCCGAAGCTTACAAGCGGTTTTCATTTTAATCACAAATCTTTCGGCACTCTTCTCATCGCGCGGCAACGCGTTTCGACTGAGCTTGAAGCATGATTACCTGTTTGCTTCTAAGCACAGCAGCGACTGTTTTCGCTTTGTCTGCAACCGTCCTGGGAAAACTGCTTCCGGCCCCTGCGCCAGATGCGTCCTAGCTTTGGCTGTCTGCGCCTTGACACTGCCCCACCCCTGTCGAACACTGCGCCCCTGCATTTTATGGCTGAACCGAACGTCAATGAGCGGATGGAGAAGATCGTTTCCCTTTGCAAACGAAGGGGATTCATTTTTCAATCTTCCGAGATTTACGGCGGTATTAACGGCTTCTGGGATTACGGGCCCCTCGGCGCCGAACTCAAGCGCAACCTCAAAGATGCCTGGTGGCGCCGCATGACTCGCGAACGGGAAGACGTCGTCGGTCTCGACGCGACGATCATCATGCATCCGATGATCTGGAAAGCGTCCGGTCACGTCGAGACGTTCAGCGATCCGATGGTTGATTGTCTACTGACCAAGAAGCGCTATCGCGCGGACCAGATCGATCCTCAGAGCGGCATCGTTTATTACTATTCCAGCGCGATTGATCGTGCGGCCGGCAAGGAAAGCAAAGAGCCTTATTCCGTTTTGGTGCCGAAAGGCAAGCCGCCTGAATCAGCGCGCAAGACGGCTACGCAATTTTATCAGCTTCGCGGAATCGCCCAGCCGGAGCTGCAAGGCGAGCACTCAAAGGAAATCGAGAAGACGCAACGGTACAATCCCGAGAACGGCAGTCTGCTTACAGAACCGCGCCCGTTCAATCTGATGCTCCAGACGTACGTCGGCCCGATCCAGAGCGACGAGAACGTTGCCTACCTCCGTCCGGAGACGGCTCAGGCCATCTTCGTCCAATTCAAGAACGTGCTCGATTCCTCGCGCTTGAAGGTGCCGTTCGGCATCGGCCAGGTTGGCAAAGCGTTCCGCAACGAGATAACTCCGCGCAATTTCATCTTTCGGTCCCGCGAATTCGAGCAAATGGAACTGGAGTTCTTCATTCCGCCGGATGAAGCGGTGATGGCGTTCGCTGGTGACATCGCGCGCCCGGGAGAAGGTCATCCTGGCGAACCTGCCGTAAATTGGGGTTGGGAGATCTGGCATAAATATTGGGTGGAGGAACGAATCCGCTTTTACCAGGACATTGGCCTTCCTCGCACATCGCTTAAGGAATATTGGCAAAAGCCCGAAGAACTTGCGCATTATGCCAAAGCCACAGTCGACATCCTTTTCGAATTTCCGTTCGGCACCGAAGAACTTGAAGGCATCGCCGCGCGCGGGGATTTCGATCTTTCGCAACACGCTAAGTTTTCCGGCAAATCGATGGATTACTTTGACGAACCGTTGCGGGAAGCGTGGAAGAAGGTGTCCGATGAAAGCAAAGCGCAACTGCGCGCGGACTTCGTCGAACGTAAGAAGGCCGCCTTTCTCAAAAGCAAACTCGGGGAGGATGAAGCGCAAAAGGCTGCCGACGCTGAGGCGAATACCTTTTTCGAAAAGCTCGCCAAAGGCTTCTACACCCCGCACGTGATCGAGCCAAGTGCCGGCGCAGACCGCCTTGCGCTTGCTCTCATCTCGAACGCTTACAACGAGGAAGAAGTCACCGACGAAAAGGGAAATAAGGAAACCCGCATCGTGATGAAGTTCCATCCGCGGATTGCGCCCATTAAAGTAGGTGTGTTTCCACTGCTCAAGAATCGTCCCGAGTTGGTCCAAAAAGCGCGCGAAGTCCGCGATTTGCTTCGTCCGCATATGAGCGTTTTTTATGACGACGCCGGGGCGATTGGGCGACGCTATCGACGGCAGGACGAGGCGGGCACTCCTTACGGGGTGACCATCGATTTCGACACGCTCGGCGAAAAGCCTGAACTGAAGGACACCGTCACCCTGCGGGACCGTGATACGATGAAGCAGGAACGGGTGCTGATTCACGAGCTTTTACCGTTCCTGCTGTCAAAAATTAGGTAAGCGTCCTCCTTAAGGAACGATCTTTCAGAGCCGATTGGCCTATAGCAGCACGAGTCTCCGCGCTCGTGCTCTGCCTCGGCATGAACAGGACGACCTTAGCGAATGGTGCAGCGGCCATCCTTCTGGCTGCTCGCTTTCCTGTATCCGCGGGGCAGTCTGTCGAGGATCGGCTTCGTGCGTTGGAGGCGCAGAACGAGACGCTTCGTCAACAACTGGTTAGCCAACAAACGACCATCGAAGATCTGAAACGCCGCGTCGGCGACATCCCATCGAACTCATCCGACGCAACCCCCTCCAAAAAGGGCGGAACTGACTTCGGTCCTATCCACCTTTCAGTCGAAGGCGGGGTTGGCTACTTTCATACGGGTAACGACGGCCAATATCCCACGGGTTCATTTCGCGTCGACGAAGCCAAGCTCTTTCTCGAATCGCCCGTCTGGAACAGCACCTTCGTCTACGGCGAACTCGACCTCGTCACCCGTGAAGCGAACGACGAAAACTTCCATCTCGGGGAGTTCTACATCGACTTTGAGAACATCCTGCGCCGCTGGACCGACAAGAGCTGGCTGAACCTGCGCGTTGGACGAGAGTATATACCGTTCGGCGAAGAGTATAATGCCCGCTATGTCATTGATAATCCGCTCATCTCCCATTCCCTGAGCGACATCTGGGGCGTGGACGAGGGTATTGAAATATATGGCAGCGGCTACGGACTCGATTACGCCTTCGCCGTGCAAAATGGGGGCCATCCCACTCTCCACGATTTCACTGGGGACAAATCTCTCGCCGGCCGCGTCGGGTACAACTTCGGCCAGCGAGC
The DNA here is from genome assembly GCA_044226545.1 of Limisphaerales bacterium. Classification (GTDB taxonomy): domain Bacteria; phylum Verrucomicrobiota; class Verrucomicrobiia; order Limisphaerales; family SXQI01; genus DASVNK01. Next base: position 246,316 of record JBGAGW010000010.1, on the reverse strand, counting down.
GCGGCTCAGCTTCAGCGGCATGCGCACAGGTAAAATCTCCGCCGCAAATGACATGCTTTCCGAAACATGGTTCGGCGGCGGATTTTTCCGAAGCATCGGGCAGCCTGCCACGACGTCGACTTTTGAAGCGGAACTTTTCGAACTCGATGCCCAAACATTTTGGAAGTCCGGTCATCTGAAACTGGCGGGCGGCTATTTCCAATATGACGACAACGATTCCAGTGCAGATAACTCGCGAGACGGTTACTACTACTACGTCGAAGGCGTCCAGAATCTAACGAAGAAAATTTACAGCGCCGCACGTATCAGTCAGATCCACAGCAATGACGGAATGCCGATCCTCGGTTGGGGTAACTGGGGCAAGTATTATTTTGGCGCGCTCACCCGGGATATTTGGCGTCTGAGTCTCGGGCTAGGGTACAAGTTCAGTGACAACCTCATCGCCAAGATCGAGTACACAATCGAGCAAGGTGAGTTCGAGAGCGGAATGGAGCGCGGACACAATAACTTCGTGGGGGCCGAACTCGGATTTAAATTCTAATGACCAGGTGGCTCTTAATATTAATGGCTATCACGACTGTGAGCGTTCGTTCTGGAACGATCGTCGGTTCGATCCGCGCCGAGGGAAAAACCGGCGCGCCTGAAGAGGGCAGGGGCGGCCGTTACGACAGTCGCAAGTTCAAGTTCGTTGAACGGGTCGATTACTCACAACTTTCAGAGTTTGTCGTTTATATCGAAGGCAAAGTAACGAATGCACCTCCTTTCAAAGCGAAGACGCTCCAAATTGTGACGCAGCGCGACGCGGTTTTTCGTCCCCATGTTCTTCCACTGGTTGTCGGGACCACGGTGGAGTGGCCAAACAAAGACGACATATTTCACAACGTCTTCTCCATGTCCGAGTCGAATCCGTTTGATCTGGGCCTCTACAAAGATCCGGAGGTAAAGAAGGTGACGATGCGGAATTCGGGGCGTGTCGATGTCTTCTGTTCGATTCATAGCAAGATGAGCTGTGTTCTGCTCGTGCTGGAAAATCCATATTTCGCGGTGAGTGACTCTTCTGGTCACTACAAAATCGAGAATGTTCCGGCAGGCGTTTATCGCCTCAAAGGTTGGCACGAGCGTCTACCCGCAGAGACTCGCGAGATTACTGTGGCCGAAAATGGAGACACACGGGTCGACCTGGTTCTCGGGATCAAAGGGTTGCCGCAATACTGAGCATGAGCATCGAGAACTTACGGGGCAAACTGACCTTCCAGACGAAAATTCTTCTGGCGGTCGTAACGTTGCTCATTCTGCTGCCGGCACTCACGCTTGCAATTGTCCATCGTTGCAGCATGGAAGCGCTCAACGACCAGGCGCGCCAGGCTCTGCGCAATGCGGATGGATTGTTTCAGAATTCCTTCGAACTGCGCTCCCGACAGATGATCGCGCGCTATAAGAATATTGTGAACGACTCTCGTTTTGGGGCTGTCACCCGATTGAACCATGCCAAGACCATTCGGGACCATTTAAAGGAACGGTTGGAGTCAGATGATTTCGGGGATGACGCGGAAGTTGTTGTTCTTCTCAATGAGGTCGGCGACGAGGTGACGAATGCGGTCCGGAATGCCCAACTGAAGGCCCATGACTTTCAGCATGCGTCTACGACTGTGATCGCTCAGGCGCTCACTGGCCAGGCCGGGGCTACGGTAGTCCCTGTCGACTCTCAGATCTTTAGTGCCGTCGCGGTACCTGTATCTGTGGGAGCGGATGACAAAGTATCGGGCGTTCTTTTGATCGGGGTTCGTGTTGGCCCAAATGTATTGCACGAACTGACTTCGTTGATCGGAGGCGAAGGGGTTTTTCTCGCTAATCACGAGATCGCCGCATCGACCCTTCGTTCTCCCATTCACACTGATCAATTGCCCTATTGGTCACGCGATCGCAAGAGCGGCGTCGAGGCGCAACCGGTCCTGATCGATAAGACGCACTATTTGGCGATAGCGTCGCAGTTCAGGGGTGCCGCTGAAACTGCCGATGCGGGCTACGTACTCCTGGTTTCGTATGAAGCTGCGTTGCAGCGCTTGCGGCAAACGCAGGCGATGTTGTTGCTCCTCTGCGTCGTTGGAATTGGCATCAGCACTGCGGTCATTTCCCTGGTGATTCGAAAAATCACCGCGCCGCTGCGCGAATTGCGCTTGAACGCGGAAGCGGTCGGCTCGGGTGATTTCACCAAAAAAATACAGGTCCGGTCAGCGGATGAGATCGGGCAACTCACTCACGCGTTCAACCAGATGACGCGCAATCTGCGGGCGTCGCACAGTGAGTTGCAAAGCACCGTCGAAACACTCAAGGCGACCCAGGCTCAGCTAATTCAAAGCGAAAAGCTTTCCGCCGTGGGTGAGTTCGTCTCAGGCATTGCGCACGAATTAAACAACCCGCTCACCGCGGTGATCGGCTTCGGTGAGATGCTCAAGCAAGCGGACCTTGAGCCCAAATACCAGGCTTACCTCAACTACATCGTCCGAAGCACAGAGCGTTGCCACAAAATCGTCCACGGCCTTTTGAGTTTTGCGCGGCAGCATCCGCCCGAACGCAAAGTCCTGCCGATCACGCAGATTATCGATGATGTCGTCGAATTGCTCTCCTACGAAATGCGTACGAGCAATATTGAGGTCCAACGGAACTACGCGCCCGACAGCGCGCAGATCATTGGCGATTCGCACCAACTTCAACAGGTTATCCTTAATATCCTGAACAATGGCCGTCAGGCCATGGAGGCGCATCAACCTTCGGGTCGCATTCAAATTCGAACCAAAAATATCGGTTCCCTGATTCGCATTGAGATCCAGGACAATGGGCCGGGGATTTCGCCCGAAAACCTCGGCAAGATTTTCAATCCATTCTTTACCACCAAACCGGTAGGGAAGGGGACCGGGCTAGGCTTGAGCCTGTGTTATGGCATTATCAAGGAACACGGTGGGAGCATTCGCGCTGAAAGCACCTTGGGTTCTGGTGCCACGTTCATTATCGAACTGCCGATCCACTCTCCTTCTCCGAATCAAAATGGTAACACAAACGGCGGGCGGCGCTTTGCGCTCGACGGGACCGGCAAGCGAGCTCTCGTGATCGATGACGAAGAATGGATTCTCGAACTCGTTCGCCAGATTCTAAACAGGGACGGCTTCGAAGTGGATGTCGCGAGTGACGGGGACGCCGCTCTGGATCGTCTTTCCGATGCGCAATACGAATTGCTCGTCTGCGACTGGAAAATGCCGGGACTGAGCGGGCCCCAACTTTACGACCGCATCCACGAGATCAGCCCGGAAGCCGCCGAGCGTATGATTTTTATGACGGGCGACGTGGTGAGTGATTCGATTCAGCAGTTTCTGCGCAAACACTCCAAGCGCTGTCTCGCCAAGCCATTCTCCGTCGATGAATTCCGCCAAAATATCGGGGAGTTCATCGCGGCGCGGAACTAAATATTGGCCTGGTGCGTTCGCGGCTTCAATCGTGTTTCTTGACGAGCGCCTCTTTCAGTTTCTCGTATTCTTTGTCGGTGATGATCCCCTGATTGTGGGCTTTCTCAAGGTCCATGAGTTGCTGACCCACGCTGGAACTGTTTTGCGTTTCCACTTTGGTGCTGCCGCAGCCGGTATTAAGCGCCATCAGAAGTGCGCCAAGTGCGAGAAGAGTTCCGGTTCCAGGCAAATTAGTTTTCATTCGTTCTTGATCGATCATTTCAAGGCTATTCATGTGTTTGTGGGGTTTCTGCTGTCAAAAGTTACAGGCCGCGTTGGGCCTCGCTGACCGTTCTTTATTCTCAACGAGTGCCCCCCGCTGTATCACTGACCGATATGTCCAAATCTCCAAAATCGGGAATGTCTCGCAGTCGCTCGCAAAAGCCAAAGCGGAGAGGTCTTTTGATTTTGCCGGCCCTCGCGATACTCGCCATTGCTCTGACGTTCGCAAGCCGCTATTCCCGGTTGCTTTGGCGTTCAGGGTCCTCAAATACATCAGCCCTTTCACCTGCCGAGGATGGAGCGGCTTTTGCGGCCACCCGTCCCAACGCTCGGACGCCGACAGGTCCCTCGCCAGAAGGAATGGTTTGGATTCCAGGAGGAGAATTTTCCATGGGCAGCACCGTTGAGTCGGAATCGCTTTGCGGGCTGCCAGGCGTCACCCGCGATGCTCTGCCGATTCACCGCGTTTACGTGGATGGTTTCTGGATGGACGCCACCGAGGTCACTAACGAGCAATTCGCGAAATTTGTGGAAGCGACCGGCTACGTCACTATCGCCGAGCGCACTCCGACAAAAGAAGAGTTTCCCATGGCGCCGCCTGAGAATCTGGTTGCTGGCTCCACGGTATTCACCCCCACTGCCGCTCAAGTGCCGTTAGATAATTTTTTTCAATGGTGGCGATACCAACCGGGAGCGAACTGGCGTCACCCGGAAGGTCCTGAAACCGATCTGACCGGTCGCGGCAAATTTCCAGTCGTTCACATCGCCTATCCTGATGCCGAAGCTTACGCGAAGTGGGCGGGCAAGCGGCTTCCGACCGAAGCGGAGTTCGAGTTCGCAGCACGGGGTGGAAATGCCGGATGGCTTTACGCCTGGGGGAATGAACTGCATCCGTCAGGAAAATTCATGGCGAACACATTCCAGGGAAAATTTCCGGTGAAAGACGACGGTTCGGACGGTTTCGCGGGGATCGCGCCCGTCACGCAATTCCCGCCAAACGCTTACGGCCTCTACGACACTGCCGGCAACGTCTGGGAATGGTGTTCGGATTGGTACCGCCCGGATTATTACGCGGCTTTGGCCCGCCTTGGCCAGGTCGCACGCAATCCGACCGGACCTGACGTGCCATTTGATCCGGCGGAACCGACCGAGAAAAAGCGCGTCCATCGCGGTGGTTCCTTTCTCTGCACCGACCAGTATTGCACCCGTTATATGGTCGGCACGCGCGGCAAAGGCGAAGTGACCACCGGCAGCAACCACCTGGGTTTTCGCTGCGTCAAATCCGCGGAGTGACTTCTCTGTGTGAAGCCGAAGCCCGCCGGGCTTCAAGGCAAGGTCTCGGTTCTCTTTTATTTGCCGCCAACTGCTTCAGGCGGATGAGGGATAAATTTGCCCGCGAATGGGAGGGTATCCGGTATGACTGTCACTCCACTTGTGAATTTGAACGGAGCGGGTTGGTTGTCGAAGGTGAGTTCCACAAATCCTGCCGCCCAGCCTTTTTCAGGCTTTTCCACTTTGCCCACGTATTTACCTTCGGATTCGGGTTGGAGTTCTTGTTCGACATAAGCCGGGCCGATGCTTTCGAGGCGGAAGTCGCGAGCGTTGGGATTGACCGCACGCCATAGTTTCACTTTGCCAGGTTTTGTTTTGGTTTCGACGCGAATCACGCCGGGCTGGGAGAGGTCCCAGGTGAAGGCGGGCATCTGTTTGTTGTGGATGATGGCATCGTGGAAGGAGAGGAGGCTGGCGAGGGCATCAGTGTTCTTGAGCGAATGGTCGGAGTTCGGAACGTAGCGGAGGTACTTGGGCCCGGGCAGGTCTTTCCAATAGAATTGGGATGAATCGGGGAGGAAGAACTGGTCGCCGGCGGAATTGATGAGCAGCTTGGGCATGGTGAGGCGGTCGCGATATTCGAAAGGCTCTTCGATCTTCATGAGAGCGGCGTATTGTTTTGTATCCTGCCAATCCATGATGCCCATGTGTTCGTAATCTCCGACTGCCGGAGCCCAGAAACCGTAGGCGTCAAAGTGGTGCTTGAAGGATGGAACGACGTTCAGCATGTCGATCACGATAGGAACGATGGCGACGACGCGCTTATCGACCGCGCCGGTTGTCCAGGTGGTCCAGCCGCGTTTGGAAGCACCGGCAACGACAAATTTGTCCACCGTGATCTTCCCTCCCTCGTCACTCGCACAGAAGGCGGTCACCGTATCCATGGCGCGCACGGCAGATTTGGTCATAGGAAGACGCGCCGGCCATTTTTCGTCGCCGGTGCGAAGATATTTATCCCAGGTGTAGGCGATGAGTGAATCTTCGGAGCGTCCCCGAGTTTCACCGGCGAAGACGAGCGCCTGGTTGGGCACCATTTTCAACTCGGTGACGACAGACTTGGTTCCTTTGGCAAGCTGAATCAAATTCTGGTCTGGGGATTGTGGGGCGGGGCGGCCGTTTGCGCCGCCAGTAATAAAGAGCAGACCGGTTTTGCTGGTGACCTCACTCGGTTTTATAATAGTTACCCAATGTTTCCAGATGGGCCGATCCACTTCGTGTTCGGTCAGCCATTTTTGGGAAGTCATCTCAAGGACGTAAGCAGTAGCGCCGTCACCGTGGACGGTATTGACGAGTTTGTAGGAATAATTGGGGTCGGGCTGCGCGACGTAGTTGTCGAGAGCGGTCTTCTCGTCTGCGCGTGTTGGTGGGGTGAGAACAGCAGCGAGAAGGCTGGCAGCGAGGACACTCTTCCATCTGAGCAGTGGATTCATCCCTTATTCTTTCTCGAATCAGGGCTGCTATTCCAGAAGTTTTTCGAAGCCGCTGTTAAGGGCTAAGAAGCGGCGGTACCGGTGGGAAGAGCGGAACTGGTGCCGAAGCGCTGGGAAAGGAATTGCAACTGCTGGCTGATCTGCTGCTGCGCAGTCTCCATTTTGACGAAGCTGTCGATCATGGCCTGGCGATTGGCCAGGATGACGCGTTCCATGTCGGCGATCTGCGTATCAATTCTCGCGATGTCCTTGGCCAATTTTGCATCTTTGTCGACAAGCGTCCCGCTGTCGCCTGCGGTGTCGTTGAGATAGGTGTCCAACTTCACCGCGAGGCCGTCGGTGGCATCGGTAAAGAGTTTGCTGACCCCGGAAAGATTGTTCGCCAGCGCAGAATCGAGTGCGTCCTCGTCTTTCACCGCAATCGTGTTGTCATTGCCGTTCGTACTGATGCCCAGGTCCGCGAGTTGGTTCATGGTGGCAGCGAAGCCGCTCACGACGTTGTAAACCTTCGAGCGAAGGCTGGAGGCAATGACGGTCGCATCCCACTCACCGGTCAAGGCGTTCGCGTTTACTTTTCCATTTGCGTCGGTGGAACTCGCGGTGTTTTTTTCGATCAGACTCTGGGTCTTATTGTATTCGGAGATGAAATCGTTGATGGCGGTCTTGATTTTATCGGTGTCGCTTCCAACGGTGACGGTGATGCTCGTTTCGCTTTGGGCCGTTACGCTTAGTCCCGGAATGCCGGAAGTGTCTTCGGTAATTGTATTGGAGGTGCTGACCAGCGTCCCGCCGCCGTCCACGCTGTAGAGAAGATTCTTGCCGTGCTCGAGTGTGCCGCTGCTCAAGCCGGTGGCGGCTGCGAAATTACCCGTCACATCCTGAATTGATATTCCGACATCGCCGGTGGTTTTGTTCGTGAGGACGAGACGATCGTTTACCTGGTCGTAGGAGGCAATAACCCCAGCCGAAGAATTGTTGATGCGGGAAATAACGTTGTTCAGGCTATCGGCTGCCGCGCTGAAGGAAATGTCCACGCCGTTAATCTTGATCACTCCTGCGCCGGAACCGCCGTCGTCGATCGCTGTCGCGAAGTTGCCGCTTGCTAAAGGCGCCGAGGCTTTGACCGCTCCGAGCGCGCCGGTACTGGTGGTGGCGCTCGTGCCGTTGTTGTAAAGCTTCAGTGCATTGAGAAAGTTGCTGGTATCGGTGGCGCTGCCGACGATCAATTCGCCACCGGCCGAAGAGAGCGAAACAGTATCGGTGGTTGGGTCGTAAGAGGCGGACACAGTTCCACTGGTCGCGGTTTGGATCGCATCGAAGACATCCTGGAGGCTGTCGGAAGCATCGACTGTGACCTGGGCGCCGTTCACGGTAAATGTCCCTGCGGTAATCGCCCGGCTGAAGCCTGCGCTGCTCAACAGCACACCAGAGACATCGCCGGTTTGGGAGAGAGCGCTTCCGATATTCGAGCTGCCATTCAACTTCGCCGCCGTGGCGAGTTGGGTAAAAGTAAAATCGAATTTTCCAAGGGGAGCGCCTTCGCTCGCGGAAATCTTTGCAGCGTTTTCGTCCGAACTTTGGACAGTGCGGCTGTCGAAGAGGGAAGGGTCCTTCAGGGCGTCCACCCGGTTCTGTAACACCGCGAGTTGTGTCTTGATGGAACCGTAGGCGACTTTTTTGTTGTTGATCCTGTTCTGATCAGCGGTGAGGCGCTGCTCCGGCGCACGTTCCACTTCGACCATTTTGTCGACAAACGACCGCCAGTCGAATCCTGAGGCCAATCCCGAAACTCCAAGGTCCATATGATTTTTCGATCAACTTTTCTGCGAACCGCGCGCCGGCGGTTCAAGCCCATATAAAAGCTAAAACTCGGACGGCGAACCGCGCCGTCCGAGCGCTCGACCTAAGTCCGGAGGGTGCGGGCTTCTTTATTGAAGAAGCCGAAGTGCGGACTGAGGCGTCGCATTTGCCTGCGCCAACATCGCTGTGCCTGCCTGTACCAGGATATTGTAGCGGGCAAATTGTGTGCTCTCCTGCGCGACATCCACATCCTTGATGCGGCTGTTCGCGGCGCTCAAATTGTCTTTCAGCACGCCAAGCTGTTCGCTGGTCATGCTCAAGCGGGAGATGTTCGCACCCACGTTCGCGCGATCTGTTCCGAGTTGGTCCAGAGCGGCTTTGACGTTGGTCAACGCGGTCGCGGCGTTGGCGGCGGTATCAACGGATGAACCGGTCGCTGTGGTGTAGGCCGCAGCGGCGAGATCAACACCGGTCATGCTGAAGGTGTTGCCATCTTCGTCGGTGGTAACGTTCAGGGCGGTGCCGTCGAACAGAGCGACGCCGTTGAATTCTTTGGTGGCGACGTCATCCACGTAATCGCCGAGTTGTTGATACTCTGCGTCGTAGAGCGCGCGGTCCGCGTCCGTCTTGGTCACGTCCTGGGAGAGGATGGACAGTTCAGACATACGATCCATGGCTTTGGTCACCTTTTGCAGGAAACCATCCTGGGTCTGGCCAAACGAGATCGCATTGGAGACGTTCGCGTTGGCGGCGCTGATACGGTTGATCTGCGCGTCGAAGCGGAACGAAACCGCCAGGCCCGCGGCGTCATCTTCCGGGGAAACGATTTTCGAGCCTGAAGAAAGGCGCGCGAGTGACTTTTGCAGCATTGAGCTGGATTCCGAGAGCAAGCGAGCGCTGCTCTGTGCCGATACGTTCGTATTAATTACCATAGGACTCCTTCCATTGAGTCGCTCCGCTTTTGGCGGAGCTGATCTGCCGCGGCGTCCGTGCCGCGAGGTGAACTTCTTTGGGCATCACCTATTATCCCTGTGGCACTTTCCGGCAGCCAACCGCCCGTCTAAATGACATAGAACTCATCGGAGGCTCTGCTGGAAACTTAACTGGTAAAGAGAGTCTGTTTTGCTTGCGGGAAGGGGCGGGGTGCGACAGGTTGCGAAGTTGTGTGCAGAAGCGGCAAATGATTGCCGTGGAGCTATGTTGGACTTTCGCTCAAAAATAATTCCTTACGTCGAACTCGCCGCCTGGCGTGATGCGAATCGCCATTCGGAACAGCTTGTGGTCACGAACGGCTGCTTTGATCTGCTGCATCTCGGGCATGTGACCTATCTTGAGACTGCCCGAAATCTGGGCACGGCTTTGTTGGTCGGGGTAAACGGCGATGCGGCTGTCCGCGGATTGAAAGGGGAAGGAAGACCGATCAACTCTGAGCAAGATCGCGCGTTGGTTCTCGCCGCGCTTGAGTCAGTCACTTATGTCTGCATTTTTTCGGATGTGCGGGCGACCGACTTTTTAAGTCGCGCCCGACCGAACATCTACGTCAAAGGCGGTGACTATACCCTTGAAACTCTTGATCAGGATGAACGGCGAACTGTCGAGGCCGCGGGTGGAACGATTCACCTGATTCCATTTGTGCCGGGAAAGAGTACAACGTCGGTTCTACAGAGAGCTGGTAAAAGCTGAACTCCCTGTCGCGCGACAGCTCACTTTTGGCGTTTATCAGACGATTTGCCTTGTCCCGTTTCATTTTGCGCAGGTGACCCGACCGCAAAGGCATCGACCGCAGGCCAGACATCATTCTGGATCCCAGGCGCCGCCGCCAGCAGGCTCGGAGTCATGTTCAAAACGAAATGGTCCGCGCTCCGCGCGCTTTTCAAGGCGCTGACTGGAACCGGAACAACGCGCTTATCACTCAAGGCAAGCACCGCATATCCGAGCTTGCCGCTCTCGAGATCGAAAACCAAATCCTGCACTTTGCCCAGAGCCTTCCCGGTGGAGTCCTGAACCGTCATTCCTATTACTGTGCTGGCTCGGTTGAAGTGACCGATAGCCGCAGAGGATTTTGCTTCGTCCAGGGCTGGGCTCGTGCTCTGTGGCGTTGCTTTAGGCGCATCCTCCGCGAGCAAAGTCATTCCGATCAAGCCAGCGGCTACGATTTTGCAGATTTGATTCATATCCCTTTCTCCTTGCGATGAATCTCTGCTCAGGCGCGGATTTGAAAAGAAGGATGCAAGCGGAAGCAAACGGAGGGGATTTACTGAGTCCTGCACTCCCCACCCATTTGGAGACGGTCCCTCAGGGAATCGAGATTCGGTAAAAACGCTTCGCCTGGCTGACGGGTTCTGCGAATTCGTTTGCAGTGATCTGTTTCAGAATAGTCCAGTTTGTGAGATCCTCGGAATACGAGATGGTATAATTCGGTGCTGCCGGTGCATCGAAACGGAGAGTGATCGATGTTCCGTTGAAGGCGAATGAAGTGATGCGCGGAAGGGCGGCGGGCGCTGATCCGGGGGTTCCGCCAACGATGCCGGCGCGCCAGTTCGAAGGTTCATTCGGGTTGCCATTCGGATCAACGATTTCCAGCGAACTTCCACCGCCGTCTGCGACGGTTGGCCAGGAGCCAGCGTCGCTGTAGCTAAATTCCTGGATGGTTGCGCCGGAGGCATCGATCATTCGGATGAGTTCGCCTGAGTTGGAGAGAGAGCCGGCATATTCGCCTGCCACTGGCAGGTTCGTCCCGTATCGGGCGATAAAGGCGTTCTTGTTTTTGACGATCAGTGCACGTTGCGAGGGCGGGAGATTTGTCACAAAGCTGGAGCTGAAATTGTACGTGACTCCGGCGTCGAAGCGCACGCCAATGAGCGATACAGCGGCGGGACCGAAGTTTGCGACTTCGATAAATTCGAATTCTTCGGCATCGGTGAATCCGGCAGTCGCTTCGGCGGCAGAAGAAATGGGAGGATGATACATTACTTCGGTAATGCGGAGGTAATCGCGTTGCGGGAACTCCGTGGCGGTGGTCGTGACACTGATCGAGTCCTCGCTCACCAAATCCCCGCGATAGCCGAATGCCTGGAGCGTGACGGTATTCGCGCCTGGTTTTAGCGGCACGGTAATCTGCCAGCGTTGGTCATCCAGCCAGTTTACATTCAGCGGTGAGAGTGTGCCCGGTTGGCGAATGGTGTGCACATCAATCCAGCCTCGCCCTTCAAGGGTCACCTCTGGAGTATTCACCTGGAGGTCGGCGCCCGCATTGGAAGTGATCTCAAAAGGAATCCGCGGCATTAATTGCCCGCGAATGTAATTTGCGCGGGTTGAGACGTAGGTGGTGCTGTAACCCTCCCCCGTTACTTTGCCGATGTGAGAGGCCCAGGTAGAGGCATAGGCGGCGGTGGCCACGTTATTGATAATGTCGAGCAGATGCTTTTGGTACAGTCGTTTGAACGGCGGGAGTCTGAGCACTTTGAAAACGTTCTCCGCACCGTAGATCGAAGCGGTGGCTCCGATACCAAAAACAAATTCCCAGTCGTTCTGCAGCCCGACCACGCGTTGATCACTCGGCCGGACGTAGAAGGCGAAATTGTGCGGGTTCTCAATGCCGTAGACATCCGCGATGCCCATTACCATTTGCATGGCGAAAAGGCGTGCCCATTCGTCGACGTCGATGACCTGCGGAATCGCGTTTTGAAGGGCAGTGCCAGCGAGGCTGAACGTTTTGCCCATAGCTACAATCCGTGAATAGTCATCAAGATCGCGATGACTCTGAATCATGATGCCCCAACGATATTGCTCCTGATCGTTCCCAAGGTTCGCAATGTCGAATGATTGAATCCAACCGATGGGCTGCGAGAGTTTTGGACCTTCTGGATTGCCATTTGCAGTTGTCTGGTATTCGCGAATGCCTTCCAGCTTGAACACGGTGCCGTCGTTGTCTCCTTCGAACTGCGAATCGATGTAGGTGTCATCGTAGTTAGCCAGGTTCATTCGGGCGTTGCCAGTGTTATCGTTGCGATGTGAAACGAGGTAGACGACGTCGTCGTAATTACCTGGCAATCCGCCGGCCGCGTTCAGCATGTGTTTGGCATAGGTCTCCACCATTCCGCGTCGCCGGACGATGATTGACTCACGCGAGCCGCGGAACAGGTGATCAGCGGGAAGTTTGATCGTCATTCCGGTCATGCTCGGATCGTTGCGGCTGAACATGCTGCCATGAAGGCGAATGTGCGCGTCGTAAAAGACTTCCTGTTCGTTGTGGATCAAAGTGCAGCCAAGCAGATCGTCACTCATCATGTTGGTCGCCGCGTGCATCAGGCTCGAGTCCGCCGCAGTCATGATGGTACGAACAATCTGACGCGTATTCGTGCGAGGCGAATCCACCTTGATCAAAGCGCGAGATGCTTGTCCGGCGGCCGGCCAGGTCGAAAAGGCGCCTGGCGTATCGGTTCCTTGCAGATAAAACTGGATCACAGCCCCTGAACTTTGTGGTGGAATATTTGCTGAATACGACTCTCCGCTCTGCAGCATAACCCGGCTTTGCCAGACGCCGCCATTCACGGAATAGAACAACTCCACCTTGAAGACTGCGTCGGGATCGTTGGCCGTGGCTGTGACAGTGATGGTCTCTGTTGATCGGGGCACCACTGGTGTGTGGCGGACGTTGTGAAAAGTCGGCCCTGTATTGCCTGCATAGATTGAATTGCGTCTGCCCGGTGTTCCTACGCGGTCGGGGTATTGCAGAATGGTCGTGACGGCGACTTTGTTGTAGTAAAGTTCGGTCCTGAGCTGAGGCGATCCGCCGATCCATTTTGCATCGAAAGCAATTTCGTATTCGCGCCCGGCCACAACGGGCGTAATTGTGCCGTTGAACTTCAAGGTGGTTTCAACACGGTTATCGAGATAGCTCTTCGGTCCCGTAGCAACGAGGTGCAGCACGCCAGCGTCGCCTTCCATTCGGGTGTGCGAGTGGTTTCCGAGCAAGCGCCATTTTGAGGTGCCTGTGGCAAAGTCCGGGTTTTGGATGAGCTGGCGCGGCGCTGAGTTGGGAGATTCTGTGACTGTAACGTTGTCAATCAACGCTTCCCCCTCGTTGAGGAGGCCCATCCGAAACTCGTGGAAGTTGTAGATGTTCGGCGTGTAAACCGGACGAATGGCTGTGGCCTTGTAACTATAGTGACGCCACTCGGATTTATCGCTCTCGACACTGGCTCCCCACGATTCCGGCACGGAGCTATCCGCACGTGGGTCGCGCAACTCAAGGCTGGAACCGCCTCCATTCGCATACGATGGCCAGGGATGGCTATTGAAATAGTCGACGGTATTAGCCGGATTACCGAAGCTATCGAGGAGCACGATTCGCCCGGCGCGATGCGAGAGATTTCCCTGAAAATTTCCGGTGATTGTGATATCCGGATACTTCGCGCGCAAGGCGGTTGAGTCCGAAGCGACGACAACGTACGAATCCGGCGCGACGGTCGTTCCGGGAGGAAAGTTGAATTTGGCTTCTCCATCCAAGCTCCAGCCGCTCATGTCCACTACGTGATCGGATTTGTTATAGAGTTCAACCCATTGCTCGTCGTTATCGGCGAAAGGTGTGCTCGTTGTGCGATAGATCGGCGGAGCGTGATACATCATTTCGTTAATGACGATTTCTTCGTGGAGGACAACTTCGTTTGGCGTCCCGGGCGTTTCGCGAATGGGAAAAATCCAGGGTTGGCCAGCGCTAGCCCGAAGACGCATGCGGGGACGGTTCTTAACCTGAGCGGCATCGATCAACGCCTGACCCGGACCGAGTAAAAAGATTTTTTCGTCCTTCCCGAGAGTGAAACCGAGGTCCGTTCCTGTGATGGCAAGCAAATCCCCGGATCTGAGGATGGTTGCAGGGAAGGAATATGTCTTACCTAACGCAGAAACTAAAGTGCAACCGGCGAGTGAAGCGGGTGAGGAGCCTCTGTTGGCTATTTCAACGAAGAAGTTCAAATTCGTTGCCGCGGCGATTTCGCTGAACGCCAGTTCAGGCGGAGCGTCCGTTTGGCGACGCCGGCCACTGAGTCCAGCACTGAAGACAAAGAAGGGAGAGTCTGCCGCGGCTCTCAAGGCCTGTATCGAGAGGATGTTTGCGCCGCTACGGACATTTCCGGCCAAAGGGGTGAGATCGAAGCTCTCCGTAATTAGCGACTCGTTCGTGGTGCGAGTCGCCGTCGCTTTCGCGTCCCAGGAGAGGGTTTGTGGCGCGTTGCGACGAAGGACTTCCACACCATTCAGAAATGCCACAAATCCATCCGCGTAGCGTGCCTGCAAGGCAAGTTGGTCGTAGGAAACGCCGGGCGGCACGACGAACGGGATGCGAACCAGCAACGAGCTCTCCGTCCGATAAAGAGCAGATTTAAGATCGTTGATCGGCGTTTGAGAGTTTTCGCCCACGGAAAGGGGCGGCGTGCCGGCCGCGAGTTGCGCAATCGTGCTCGGGCTCAGAACGGTCTTCCAAATTGCCAGATCGTCCACACGTCCGCGGAAAAAGCTGGTGGAACCACCGGAATCAGTTCCGAGTCGCCATTGGTCACCGCCGGTCCACAGCGTATTGACGTTCTGAGTGTCCGGGCTCGGCACCCCGTTAACGTAGATTTGCATCTTACCGCCGTTCTCCGCGGTGATCGCCAGGTGGTACCACGCGCCCGCCGTAATCACGTTGGTTGCGACAATCGTATGGCCCGCGCCGTCGAAGGTGTAGTGTTCGAACTTGCCGGAGGCGTTGATGCGAAGTTGATGGGACCAACTCGATTTCGGCCCGCTCGAATCCGTGCGGACAATTACACTGGAAGATCGAACCGTTTCCGCCTCAACCCACAATGCGATCGTATAAGCTTCGGGCGTCTCGGTATCGGGGATGCGCAATTCATTGCTCAGGCCATTGAATTGCAGTGATTGTCCGCTGTGAGCAGGCGGGACCGTGGTCGAGAAAGCGGCCCCCGTGCTCAACCCGTCGAACCCGTGCCCGCTCGAATCTTTGACGTCGCCCTCAAACAAATAGGCGCGCGCCGGTCCATCCCCCAGTGATGTTGCGCCATATCCGAGCGTCGTTCCGGCCGCGGTCCAACTTGAATCATTGAAGGACGCTGACTGCCAGCCTGAATCGAACGCGGCTTTGGGAACGAACCAGCGGCTTTCCGAGTTTGGATTGACCAGGTCGTCTGTAACGGGCGCTGAGGACTGCACGATGGGAAAGTTATCGAAGCCGGGCGTTCCGCCCGGTTGAGCGCTGGGCCGCCAATTCGCTGGAGGGCTGCTTGCGTTGAACCGGCCGCGTTTGGCCAGCGACGCGCCCGAACCATCGGCACCGATGCTCCAAGGCTCCTTGTCATCGTAGCCGACTTCATCCATCAAGCGTCCGCTGTTGTTCCGCAAGCGCAGCGTCTCGCCCCCGTTGGCCAGACTATTGGTGAATGGACCGAATACGTTCGATACGCCGCGGTTCACCGACTTAAACGCTTGCGGGTCTGCCGCCACGATCAAGTAGCTGTTCGCCGGAAAGGTAGTGTTGGTGGGAAAGCGGTAGCTGATTCCTCCAGTAATTCGCCAGGTGGAGATGTCCATGTTGATCGACATCTGGTTGTAGAGCTCGAGCCACTCGCCAGCCGTATCATCCTTGAGTGGATGGTAGATAATTTCGTTGAATGTGATGACCGAATCGGCCGCGCTGGTTGTGTCCGGGAGAGCATCTGCGTTTTGAGCGAGGACAGCACGAGAGAACAAATAAGCGCACGCAGACAGCGCGAGTACCACCGACTTCAACATGGTTCAGAGGGAATGTTCCCGTTGATTTAAGCGAAGGCGGGATGTTTCGCCATCGAAAAAGGTGGGTCGCCTTACCGTCCGCTCTGAAAATCCGCGGCGAAAGCGGACGGATTCAGGTCGGTGCCGGTGGCAAAGTGCGTCAGTTCGTTCCAGGGCAAGGAGCGTCCAGGAGCAAACACGCGACTTTTCATAAACTCGCCCACTTCGCGATGGCCGGTGTAATTAGCGCTCCCGGGCGAAGTCTTGAGAACCTTACTGGCAATGGCATGATGGACTTGCGAGGCGAAGAGTTGGCCCATCATGTAATTGTGGTAATACGCCGGCGCGACCACGATGTGAATTTTGCTGGCGTAATCCGGTGCGTTGCGGCCTTCCGGTCGAGTGACGAGTTGATACTTCTCAACGAGGTCCCACCAGAGTTTGTTCAGGTCCTGATCCGGATTGCCATAGAGCTCCTTCTCGAAGCGCAACATTACCTGGCACCAGCGGGAAAAAATCAGCAGGTGATTGCGCAACATCCTTTGGCCGGCGGTTTGAAACGCGACGCGGTCCGGCAGTTTTACTCCCATTGATTCGAGCCAATCCGCGCTTTTGGAAAATCTTTCGAACATCATCGCCACGCCTTCGGTGGTGAGAATGTGCGCTTCCATGCGGAGAAAATAAGGAACGGTGCGCGGAATATTTTTGCTGCTGTAAACGCTGTGGCCGAGTTCGTGCAGCATCGTGCCCATCCAATATTCGTTCGGAACGATATTTCCGAGCACGCGGACGTCCCCTTCGCGATCGATATCGGTGCAGAAGGCGTGGGGACTTTTACCGGGTTTCTCGTGAAGATCGCTGCGCTGGATGACGTCATCAATCGGCAAGCCGATTCCGGCGTAGAACTCGCGACAGAGCGTGAGCACATCGACGTTGCGATAAACCGAGTCGAGATCCGCATCAAAGACAGCGGGCGTTTCCTGAAAGAAGCGGTCGTGATAATGCCAGGGCCGAAGTTCGGCGACGGAGATAGCGTAATTGCGGGCGAGCCGCTGGTCGATGTCCTCTTTGGCTGCGCGGAACGGTTCACGAGTCAAATCGTCCAGTCGGTCGAAGAGCTCGATCACATTGGTCTGGTTCTGCTCATTGAGAAAGAGCTGCAGCACGTGATAATCTTTGAAGCCCAACTCACGCGCGGCCTGGTTGCGAAGGAGGACTAGTTCGTGCAAATCATTTTCGACCTTCGCTCCCACCGCTTTGCTCCCTTCCCAAACGGCGCGGCGCTCCGCGGAATTTTTCGATTCCTTCAGCACTTTATCGACCTGACTGTCGGTCATTTCGCGCTCCCCGACTTTTGTTCGGAAAACATTGAACGCCTGTTCAATGGCGTTTCCCTTCGCTGTCATTTTCTTCAACAACTCCGGGTCAACCTGCTTTTCCAGCGCGGCGAGGTAGAGCAGATGAATCTGTCGCGCGAGAAGTTTGTCCTGCGGATGAGCCGCTTCGATTTTCTTGAGTTGAGCGAATCTCGCTCGATCACCGAGCGCGGCGTCGAGTTTGTTTTGCGCTTCTTCTTTGGCTTTAAACTCTTCGTCCTTGCCGGAAGTATTCGCATTCCACCAGGCCAGGCTCGCTGCTTTCTCCAAAGGGCGAACGATTGGTTCCTGCGAGGCAATAAACTCGCGCGCGCGATCGTTGGTGTCAGCTTCAGCGGCCATAACGGAGGTTGCCAGAAAGAGAGCGGCGCTCAGCGGGAAGAATTTGGCGGTAACCATGTCGAATCATTACGTGCCTTGCGGCCTTGTCAATCCGCGGCGATCGGTCAGCGGGCGAGGAGGTGGGAATGTTGTGAAAGCCAGCGATCCGCAATTTTGTAATCGGCGCAAACGCTCGCGATCTGAGCCCAGAAACACCTCGAATGGTTCATCTCACGGAGATGCATGAGTTCGTGGAGAATGAGGTAATCGCGAACGAATGTCGGGGCCTGGAGGATCCGCCAGTTGAGTGAAATCACCCCCCGTCGCGAGCAGGAACCCCAGCGCGAACGTTGGTTTCGGATCGTCACGCGTCGAATCGTTAAGCCGTGTAGTTGCGCGTAGTGAGCAACGATTGGCGGCAGTTCCTTGGCGGCGAGTTGCCAGATGTGGCGTTCGATGGTGTGGCGAAGTTCTTCCTTCTCACGGATCAAAACAGTTTGATCGGCAAAATGAATAGCCGGAGGAGCGGTGGGGAAAAGTTCAATCGTTACGAGTTCACCGCGCCAGTGAATCTGAGTGCCGATGGCCCATTGCCTCGGGAGCGAAGGCCTTTTGGCCAGGCGTTGGGCAGAACGTTCCAGCCAGGCGATATTCCGGTGCAAAAACGCATGCGCCTCCGCGAGCGACCCGCCGCACGGGACAGTCAGGCGAATGGAAAAATCAGAGTTAAGGCGAAGGAGGTAACGGCGTGCTCGCCCGTTTCGAACGATACGAACAGGCACACTGCGCTCGTGGAGCGTCAGGAACTCCGGGAAGCTGCTCTTTAGCGTTAGCTCGCGCTGCACCCGGTGAAGTTAGGAATAATTCATGCGCTTAAGCAAGCCGCCGTGAAACAGTTTGAAACGGTGCATACGATTACACGATTGAGAACGTGTCTGATCATTCCGATAAGCAAATGTCGCCTTGGGTGCGGAAGCGGCACTTGCACCTTGTTGCCGTGTCTCGGGACGTGCCTGGGGCGACGCTTCCCTGAAGTCGAGGCCGATCAATTGTCTTGCGTCATTTGCTGCCCGTGCACAATGGAGCCCGATGCAACGATTACTGGAAGGGGTGCACAAGTTTCGCCTCGAGGAGTTCGGAAAGTACCAGGCGATGTTTCGGCGTTTGTCCCGGCGCGGGCAAAATCCGCACACGCTCTTTATTACGTGTGCCGACTCCCGAGTGCTCGCGGAATTGATCACTCAAAGCAATCCGGGGGATCTTTTCGTGATTAAAAATATCGGAAATATTGTGCCTTCTTCGGATGGCGGAGGAGAGTTCAATTCGACCGCCGCGGGAATTGAGTTTGCAGTGGAAATTCTCGGAGTGTCAGACATTGTGGTGTGCGGGCATTCACAGTGCGGTGCCATGGCGGCTCTGATGTCCGACGAAGCCAAAACCAACCTGAAACATCTGAACAACTGGATTCAGCTCGCGGCACCCGTTCGCGAATTGATCAATACCAACTACGAACATCTGAAAAGTGCGGACGCCCGCATTCGGGCAGCGGAGGAAGAGAATGTGCTCTTCTCCATTGAACGGCTCCACACTTACGAATGCGTCCGGCGCAAGCTGGCCGAAGGGACATTGCGCCTCCACGCCTGGTTTTTCAAAATCGCCACTGGCGAGTTATTTGCGTATCAGCCGGACCAGAAGCAGTTCGCGCCGATTACTCAGACGACTTTGGCTTCTCCAACCGGCTCAACCTGATCGAATCGAAGGCCGCTTCACCCGAAGCACCGCGGAATTCGCAGATGACCTGCACTTCGCTGACGGGATCGTCGACGGAAAATTCGGACGAGACATTTTTCCAATCGGACGTTCCGGGTGTGTAATTTTCTGGCCGGCCGCGGCCGACGCGAATTCCAGCCCCCGCGCGCGGATCTCCAACGTCAGCGATGATGTCCTTGGTTTTGACTCGTCCTTCGACCTTATATTTGCCGGGTTCGAGCCAAACTTTGGTGTTCCAGGTGCCAATGCTGCTGCCGTCGGCCGCGCCCAACTTCAGGATTTCTGCGCCATCGTCGGCGGCTTTGGCCATGAACGGATGTCCGAAATTGGTTTTCGATTCCCATTTTGCGAGAGTGATGCTGTTGTTCGCATCAAACTTTATGGGTGTGATCGGGGTGGCGAGTTGATCGTCGATACTCTTCACACGGCGCTCGATGGCGGCGCAGAATTTGTTCAGTTCCTTCTCCTGGTCGCGCGCTCTGTCCGGGTCTTTCTGTTTGAGGATGGGCGAAACCTTTGCGGCAATTGCCCGCGCGCGGTTGGTCATGCTTTCTGTTTGGAAAACGGTCGAGCGCAATTCGCGAACTTTGTCGAAGTAGCGGGCGCGCAATTCGGGAATTTGCAGAACCGATTTCGCGACCATGCCGCTCATGCGAGGCAGGAGGGAGCCCTCCGGCTTCCAGAACATCTGATCCAGGCCGTGGGGAATGAAGGTCAGCTTGCCGGTGGAAGGTTCATGATAGAGGCGCCAATTATTATGATTTTGGGCGTAGCCGTCCCAATCCCACAACATGATATCCAGGGCGATATAAGTCAGGAAGCGATCCATATCGAGGACTTGCTCCAACCGGGTGAGCCTCTTTTTCAGGTCCGGTTCGCGGGCGGCGTCCGCGAGTGCCTTCCGCTCCGACTGGTCTTTCGGATTCTCGCCGCTGTTCAAGGAGAGTTCGGCATCGACATCCTTCACAAAACCGCCGTCGTAAAGATGTCCGCTCGCATCTTTAAAATGCCTTTTCAGGAATTGCTTGTTGAAGCCTTCAACCAAAACGTAAACACCGAGGTCCTTCCCGTTCAATTCAACCGTGGCGTGGGTCGCCCGCGGCGTGGGGACGCCTGCCTTCAAGAAAAGTTCCCGGCAGAATTGTTCGCTGACGAGGGTGGGATCCTGGACGGAATTATTCAGACTGAGTTTTTCCAAGCCATGAAACTTCTGGTCTTTGGCATTTTTGTCGAAGTTCAAAGTCATTGCCGGATTGTCACTCACGGGACGGAAACTGCCGGCCGCGCCTTTGAGATGAAGGGCGACGTTGGTGTAAACGTTTTTCCCCTCGCGCACCGTGGCGTTGACACTCTGGCGTTCGCTCGAACCGCCGCCGAACTGAAATTGGTATTTCGAGAGGGTCGCGATTCCTGCGGGAGGAATCTCGATTTTAATGTGCAGGACCTCGGTGCTTTCGAAGAATTTGTCGCTCTTATCCGCTTTCTTGGTTTTTTCTGCTGCCAGCAGAGAGGTGGAGACGGCGACTAGCGAGAGAAAGAATTTGTAGTTCATGGAAGAATCAGGATTTGGCGTTGCTTTCGGTGGTGCGCTCCAGTTTCAGCGGCATCGGGTTGCCGAATTGCTCCCATTTGCCTTCAATTGATTTTCCGTCCTTGGAAACTGTTCCCTCGTACTTTCCGCGAATCCCTTTGAATTCCATCTTGAGAGTGGGTGCGATAAATGAACCGGAACTCATGGGGAGCTCCTGGCCCCCCTGGTCGATGCTGGACAGAGTTCCGGCGTAAGTACCATCGGGTGCACGACCTACTTTAAAAACGAGCCGCAGTTTTGCTCCCGGCACTTCGAGAGTTCCCTTCCAGTAACCACGCACATCGTCCGCTTTGCCTTCCTCAGGAGCGAAAGAAAGATTGGTTGGCAGGAGCTGAAACGGCGCGTCCAGCCGTGAAAAGGTGACGGCATTGCTATTGCCCATCTGAAGCCATGGGCCAGAAAGGGTATTACCATCCTCGCTCAGAATGGCTTCGAGCGTTCCTTGAAAGCCCTGCCATTTCAGCGTCGCTTTCTTGTCTTTTGCTTCCACGCTGCTGGCTGGAATGTTTTTCGCTCCTTGTTCAGGCAGGTCGAGGTCCGCCTTAAATGTTCCGTCGGGGAGTCGGCCAATCTTCAACGCGGCGAGCATCTTCATGCCGGGACGAGCTTCGAGTTCGCCCTTCCAGTAGCCGCGAATGTCACGCGTTTCGCCTTCGGCGAACGTGTAGTTGCGGGGAAGTTCTGGTTTATCGGGCTCTGTGGAACGTTTAAAAACGAGTCGCTCCGGACGGCCACCCGGGCCTTCTTCGAATTCACCATCGATCTCAGTGAAAGACGAGTTTACCTTGCCATTGTAAGCCGTTCCGAATTGGTCCAACTCCAGGCGCACCTCGGGCGGATTGAAGAGAAGCGCATCCACTTTCATATCTCGCTGACCTTGCTCCGGAACGTCGAGGGCAACTTCCATGCGCCCTGTTGAATTGGTGCTGATTCGTAAAACCAGGGTGAACTTGAACTTGCCGAATTCCACGGTCCCTTGCCATTTGCCCACCAGGTCCAGCGCGGTCGGCTTGGCGTGAGCCGCTGGAATGCCGAGACAAAGAGCCACCGCCGCGATTGCGAGTTTCAGATTCATTTGGTCAGAGCTTTGACTGGGTCAGGACACCAGACTCATGCAGAGAGTTTCAGAAAACGCAAGAAATTGTCACAAAGCGTCGGCGGCAATTCCAAACGACGATGCCCACAGAGCCGCGAGCGTGAGCGAGCGATTGGATGTGGCGTATGATGGAAGGTCTCCAAAAGGACGGACGCTCGCTTACGCTCTCGGCTCTGCTTGGGGGTGGAGTGCTCAGTCTAAGTCGGAGGCGCGCTGGTGTTGACCTTGCACAGCCTGGCCTAATCAGGGATTCTCTTCCGAGAGCATGGAGTCCGGATTAAGGCCTGCAACGTGGAGGGACGTGGGGAATGAACCTTTTCGTTTGTTTTTCCCTGCCGGTGTTCTTGCCGGGATTGTGGGTGTTCTGCTCTGGCCGCTGAGCTTCACCCATATCATCCCGTTTTATCCTGGTCCGGCGCACATTCGCCTGATGGCCTACGGGTTTTTCGGAGCGTTCATTCTTGGTTTTTTGGGAACGGCGATGCCGCGGATGCTATCGGCAAAGCGTTTTGGAGTGACGAACGTTGGCCTCCTTTTCGCGATTTATCTAGCGATGTGCGTCAGTTACGCCTGCGGTAAAGTCGTGTTCGGTGATGGTTTGCTGCTCGCGCTGCTCGTTGTTTTTTTGACGCTGGCCTTGAGCCGCGCTCGAGCGCGCAAGGATACCCCGCCGCCGGGATTTGTCCTGGTGGGACTCGCCTGGCTCTGCGTCGGAATCGGTGCGGTTTTGGCCATCATCGCGGACCGTACGGAACTAGACCTTTTCTGGGTGAGTCTGCAACGCCTGCTTTCCTCTCAAGGATTCGTTCTGCTACCTATCCTCGGCATCGGTCCGTTCCTGCTGCCCCGTTTTTTTGGAATGGAGAGCGCGCACGACTTTCCAGAAATGCTGAAGCCGAGTCCGCAGTGGAAAAGAAAGGCGCTGTTCGCGCTGGTTACCGGTTTGCTGATTATCGCGTCGTTTATTATTGAGGCGAATGCGAAATTCCAACTCGCCTACGCGCTTCGTTTTCTCATTACAACGCTCTACCTTGCGTTGGAGTTTCCATTTCGTCGCGCGCCGAAATTCGGTAGCGCACTCGGCGCATCGCTCTGGTTGTCGTTCATCGCTCTGGTTGCCGGGTTTTTCTGCGTTGCGATCTTCCCGTCGTTTCGCGTGAGCCTTTTGCATCTGACCTTGGTCGGCGGATTTGCGGTGATCACATTTGTCGTGGCGACTCGCGTCGTCTTCGGCCACAGCGGCAACATCGCGAAGTTGAAGCAGAGTAACTGGTGGCTTCTGATTTCTGTTGCCCTGATGCTTTTCGCCATGGCGACGCGAATCAGCGGCGATTTTGTGCCCAAGATAATGGCGACGCATTATAGTTACGGCGCGGTGGTCTGGGTCGTTGCGGTGCTGATTTGGTCATTCAAGGTTTTGCCGAAAGTTCGACAGGCAGAGAAGGATTAGATTTGAGCCGGACGCGGAACGGTAGTTTAGCTTCAGCCCAAACCACAACACCCGCGGTAGCTGGATATGTTTAATTCGACGCACTGGAGCCTGGTACTCGCCGCAGGATTGGAGCAGCATCCGAGGCGGAGTGAAGGGTGGGAACATCTCGCGAGAGAGTATTGGTATCCATTGTACGTTTTTGCGCGACGTTCTGGCTACGCGCCGGACGCAGCGGCGGATTTGACGCAGGGGTTTTTCGAAGATTTGCTGCAGAGCGAAAGGATCAGCCGAGCCGATCCCGCACGAGGACGCTTCCGATCTTTCCTGCTGACTTCCTTCAAGAATCATCTCCTAATGGAACGACGCGCGATGACTGCTCACAAGCGCGGAGGGCACACCAGTGTAATTTCGTTGGATGCCGACACGGCTGAGGATCGTTACCTTGTGGAACCGGTCAACGAGTCAAACCCGGAAGAGCTTTTCGACCGCCGATGGGTCTTTGACCTTCTAGACCGGGCGTTGGATCGGTTGACCATCGAATTTTCTAAAAGCCCTCGAGCAGATCTATTCGCCCGCCTGCAATCGTCCCTGATAGGTGATCGAGCCGGAGGAAGTTACAGCGAGATTGCACGAGAGTTCACGATGACGGAAGGAGCGGTAAAAGCGGCAGTGCATCGGTTGCGACAAAAATTTCGCTCTTTATTGAGAGAAGAAATTGCTGTGACGGTGGGCTCCTCCTCTGAGATTGAAGAGGAACTGAGACATATCGCTCGAGTCGTCAGTCGTTAGGAAGTTCCAGGTTAAACCGTAACCTGGATGCTCGAGCAGCATAGTCAGTGATGAGAGATGATTGCGCACGACGATGAGCGCAGAATGGGGCGCTGTCCTGAATGCAACCGGAAGCTTCCGGTCGATGCACCTCATGGACTGTGCCCTGAATGCCTTGTAAGAACCGCCATAGTCGAGGCAGATGCCAACAAAGAGTCGGAAGAAGGAATTGGCGATTATCTGCTGATCGGAGAGGTGGGACGGGGCGGGACTGGGATTGTGTTTCGCGCACGCCATCGTCCCACCGGACGGTTTGCAGCGGTGAAGTTGTTGCTCAAAGGGCGCTTCAGCACGGAAAGGGAACGCGAACGCTTTTGCCGCGAAGCAGAGGCGGTCGCTCGTCTGAACCATCCGAATATCGTGGCTCTCCTGGAGGTCGGTGAAGATGCCGGGCAACCATTCATCGCGATGGAGTGGATCGAAGGGCAAACCTTGGCCCAACTGGTGCAAAACGGTCTGCCGGACGCAAAGGATGCAGCTCGTTTATTGCTGAAGGTCGCTGACGCGGTCACTCACGCGCATTCGCATGGGATAGAACATCGTGACTTAAAGCCAACGAACATCCTGGTGGACAGCGATGGGAACCCGCACTTAACAGATTTTGGACTGGCCCGATATGTGGCCGAGCAAAGCGGTCTGACGAAAACAGGTGAGATCCTTGGTACGGCTGGATTCATGGCTCCGGAGATAGCGCAAGGCAAACCAAGCATCAACGGGATGTCCGCGGATGTTTATTCTCTCGGGGCGATTCTTTATTTCCTGATGACCGGGCGTCCTCCGTTCCTCGGACCCACTTTTCACGAAACGGTTCATCAATCCGTCGTTGGCGAACCGCTCTGGCCCCGGCAGTTGAACAGATCAATTCCGAAAGAACTCGAAGCGATCTGCCTGAAGTGTCTTTCTCCAGTTCCGGCCCGTCGCTACGCCACGGCCGCAGCGTTGGCGGAGGATTTAAGATCGTTTCAGGCGAATCAGCCCATTCGGGCAAGCCATCCTGCATTGGCGGCACGCGCCGTGCGCTCCATGATTCGTCATCCAGTCCTTTTGACCGCAACGGTTCTGGGGATCCTCGCGGTGATCTCATGGATCACCTTGCTCCTGGGCCAAAACAAAAGAGTGAACGCGGAACGGCAGGTCGCTGAACACCACGCAGCGGAACTGCAACGAAAATCGACACAGCTTTTGATCGAGCGCGGCTGGGTCGAGGAAAGCCATGATGACCCGGTCGCGGCAATGGCGTGGTTTTTAGCGGCGTGGCGTAATGACGTTCAAACCCCTGAAAGAAGCCGGGTCCATGCTGCGCGAATTGAAGCGGTGCTGGCCTCCGCTCCACAGCTTGAATTTGTCTGTTCCCACGAAGCTGGCGTCGTGAGCATCGATTTTAGTCATGATGGGCGGTTCGTATTGAGCGCGAGCGATGACGGGATCGCGCGAGTGTGGGATGCCCAAACGGGTGCGCCCATGTGTGAACCGTTAACTCATCATTTTATGCTTGCTGGCGCTCGGTTCACGTCCGATGCAAAACACGTTGTCACTTTCAGCGGCGACCCATCACAGCAGGCGGAATCTGGATTTCTTTCTCTTTGGCAAATGGGCTCGCAATCGAAGTTAGTTTGGGAGGTCAAAGCTGAAACGGGAATCCGGGCCGCTGATCTGGATAAAGCCGGCGAGCGCATAGCGACGGGAAGCTTTAACGGGCAGGTCCAAATCTGGAACCTCGGTTCGGGGAAACCGGTAGCGTCATCGATGAGGCACGGCGGGCAGGTCCGCTCTGTTTGTTTCAGTCCAGACGGCTCAATGCTCCTCACGTCCGCCTGGGACAATACCGCTGTGTTATGGGATGCGACTACCGGCGAGCGACGCCGGACTTTTACCCATCCGGAATGGTTGCGCACCGCACAGTTCAGTCGAGATGGTTCGCTAATCGCCACGGGGGCTGATGATGGCGCGGTGCGCGTCTGGCGGGCGCCGTTTGATGGGGAACTGATCCATGTCTTTCGTCATCAGGAACGCGTTTATCGAGTGGCGTTCAGTCCCGACGGGCACTTACTGGCCAGCGCAAGCGGCGATCGGACTGTGAGAGTGTGGGATCTGGCCAGCGGTTTTCCGGCAATTCCCCCCATTCGTCACGAACACAACTTGCGTGACGTTGTCTTTAGTCCCGATGGCCAATGCGTGGCCACGGCGAGCGAAGATCGCATCGCGAGAGTCTGGCGAATCACTGATGGGCAACCCATCACCCCGCCGCTGCGCCACGGCAAAGCATTACAGACCATTGCGTTTTCGCCTGCCGGTAAAGAGTTGGCGACTGCCTGCTGGGATGGCGGATTGCGTCTCTGGAAACTTCCGAAAATCGATGGTGTCGCAGGCGAAGTCAAATCGTGGCCGGCCAGCGCACCGACCGACGTCACGAGTTCTCTGCCGGTGGTTCATCGCAACGCGCATTCAGTTAAGGAGCCACGTAAACCTGGCGGTGAGCTGGGCCAAACCGGGTTCAGTCACAATGGCAAAGTTGGTTTTGTAGTTAAAGAAGGCCAGGCGGTCGTCTTTAACGCCGCCACCGGGGAGAGGACCGCAGGTCCGTTTCCTGCATGGGACAACTCCGCGGTAATGAGTCGCAATGGAGAATTGCTCGCTTCCGCAAGCGAGCGCGGTGTGCTCGCCTGGTGGGACACAGCAGATGGACGACGGCTGGGAACCACGGAATATGCCGGGACCGATCTTCTCGGTCTCGCGATCAGTCCTGACAGCAAGGTGATTGCCGCCGCCTACGGGAAGCTCCGCAGTTCCGCCCCGGGACAGGATGGCGCCGTTCGGCTTTGGGACGCGACCACTGGCCATCCCGTGACCGCACGAATCGAACACCCAGGCCGGGTTGATGCCGTAAATTTTGCTCCGGATGGGCGGCGGTTTGCGACGGGTTGTGGAGATGGAGTTGTGCGACAGTGGAATACAACGAACGCGATGGCCGATGGACCAACATTGCGTCACTCCAGCCGTGTTCTCTCAGTCGAATACAGTCCAGACGGGAAGCTTTTGCTCACGGGCGCGACCGATGGATCGGTTCGTGTTTGGGATAGCGCGACGGGCGGGCAGCATTCACCGGTAATGCGTCATGGCGAACACGCACTAGCCACGTGGAATTGGGATGGGAGTCTGATCCTGAGCTGGAGCGCCGATCACACCGCACGATTGTGGGATGCGGTTTCCGGGTTGGCGATCACACCGCCCATCGCCCATTCTTTCGAGGTCAGATCCGCTGCCTTCGATCCATCCGAGCGGTTTTTCTTCACGACCACCGCGCGCCCTTATGCCTGGCTTCACGAGGTCCCACCGGGGCGGATATCCCGTGCAGATGTCGAAAATCGAATCCGGTTGCTCGCCTGCGGAGATGTCGATGCGAACGGCGATTTTCAACTTCTTTCGCCCGATCAATTGCGTGCGCTTTGGCGGGAAAACATCCCGTACTCGGCTCGACCTTCCCCGGCCGGGAATTAGCCGAAAAATTTTCTCCGTTTTTCGCGTAACCTTTCGCCGCACTTCGCATATAGCCCGGTAATCAGAATTGTGATTCTGGCGAAATACTTTGCTTTGGGAGTGCTCTGCGCGATGACGATTGGCCGTTCGGCAGGGCAGGGGCTGCGCATTAATGACCTGCGTTTGGATGGAACCGGTCAGCTCAAACTGACCATCAACACCGAAACAAATCGGTATTACATCCTGCTTCAAGGCATCACCTTGAACGATATCAATGCGCCGGTGGATATGGGGCTCTCCGATATCACCAATGCACCGATCCTGCTGGTGGATGTCCCAAAGGTTTCGCCTTCGTTCTACCGAATCGAAAGCATTCCAATCAGCAGTCCTTTGGATACCGACTCAGACGGAATCGACGATATCTACGAACTTCGGCACAACACGATTCTGGACCCGCTTAATTCTGAAGATGCTCTGCTGGACGACGATCAGGACGGCGCAACCAACCTCGAAGAGTACACGCGAGGC
The DNA here is from genome assembly GCA_044226545.1 of Limisphaerales bacterium. Classification (GTDB taxonomy): domain Bacteria; phylum Verrucomicrobiota; class Verrucomicrobiia; order Limisphaerales; family SXQI01; genus DASVNK01. Next base: position 217,843 of record JBGAGW010000010.1, on the reverse strand, counting down.
ACCAACCCTCTGGATAACACCAGCGCCCCAGCCACGACGTTCACCAGTTCACCGCTGAATGGGGAAACCGGAGTGGCGGTTACACGGGAGACGATTTTGCGTTTTCAGCGCCCGCTGGCCGCCGGAACAGTTCTGACGGGTGAACAACTGTTCGCGACCGGCGGTGGGCGCCGAATTCTCTCCCGCACCGAACTCTCGACTGATCGAAAGACCGCAACTCTGTTTTACCTTGAAAACCTCCCAGCCAGCACGCGTGTCCGGGTAACATTCGATGCGGCAAAGGTCAGCGATGTGCTTGGCAAACTCGTCGATGCCGATGGCGACGGTCTCCTTGGAGGCAGCGCACAAATCGATTTCGACACGCTCAGCATCACGCCGGTAAACGGAACCGCAGTGATCGGACGAGTCTTTGCCAGCGAACTCGTTCCTGGCCCAGATACCGGAACCAACGCGATCAATCGTCCGCTCCAGGGAGTAACCGTCACGGTCGACGGCGCTGAGCAGACGCTTCGAGCTGTCACGGACGCAATGGGCAACTTCACGCTGACAAATTGTCCTGCTGGACGCTTTTTCGTTCACATCGACGGCCGCACCGCAACAGGAAGCCAATGGCCCAACGGCGCATACTACCCCTTCGTCGGCAAAGCGTGGGACGCAGTTGCTGGAAAAAAAGATAACCTCGCCGGGGGTACGGGCCAGATCTATTTGCCTCTTATCTCCAGCAACGCACTACACTCAGTGAGTATGGTGCAAGATACCAAAATTACTTTCCCTTCGGAAGTGATAGCGGCAAATCCAGCACTTAAGGGCGTCGAAATAACCGTTCCGGCGAACACCCTCTTCAGTGATAACGGGACCCGCGGAGGCCGAGTTGGCATTGCGCCAGTTCCTCCGGATCGCCTCCCCGGTCCTCTGCCTGCAGGCTTGGAATTTGCGCTGGTGGTAACAGTTCAGACGGACGGACCAAGTAACTTTGATAGGCCGGTGTCCGTTCGTTTCCCGAATCTGCCAGATCCGCGGACTGGGCAGAAGCTGCCGCCGGGCGAAAAGACCGCACTTTGGAGTTTTAACCACGATTCCGGCGAGTGGGAACCTGTTGGATCGGCTACAGTTACCCCGGACGGAAACTTTGTTGTAAGTGATTTTGGCACCGGAATCCGACAGCCTGGTTGGCACGGAGTGGCACCCCGACCAATTACGCCACCACCGCCACCATCCTGCTTAGTGGGGCCATGTTGTTCTATTTCTGAGTCACCGCCTCGTGCGGAAGCGTTGGGCGCCAAAAAGATGCAAAAGAAATTTACCCTACCTTCGCCATGTGATCTGCTCTGTTTTGGGGGCGGTTTAGCGTGCAGCCAGGTATGCAAGCTAACGTGCGTGGATACTGGACTCTTATTTCCACTCTGCTGGTTGAACTGCTATGTCGTGTGTTCTGGCGTAAAGGATTTGTGCAAATACTATTGCGCTCCGACCTCCTGTCCGGCTGCAAGTGAACCCGTCTTAACGAGACAAGACGACCGAGACTCGTCCCCTCTAACAGATCCTGTGTTTAAATCAGTGAGAGCGCTTCTCGCCAAGGCAAATGATCTGACCGCACAGTTTCTTACAGCCGGAACACCAGTGCCCGACAATATTACAATAGAATACAATCAACTCATTGAACAAGCACAACTTGAGGCAGGTGTCAACCTTAAGCAATATCTCCTAGAACGAGCGCTAGACATTGAAGACGCCTTCTTTCTGAATGGCGAACCGGACGGAAACGCGCCGTCGTACCCAATTCTATACAAAGCGAGCATAGTGACTTCAACGGGCGTTCGCGATATTCGAGGGTCTACTAGGCCTTACGGCCAATATTCATTGTTCGTTCCCGCAAATGGAGAACTTCAAGGCGTTGCGTTCTTCGATCCGCGGACCTTTTCTTACGGATTCGTTCCTCCAAACCTGCGGCCGGTTCATCCTTATCGGCTTCGGCGCGTGATGCTTTACCCTTTAGAGGCCGACGCCGCCGACTCTGATCGTGACGGGCTTCCAGACGTGGCCGAGGATGTTCTCGGGACCAATGAGCTCAAGCCGGACACCGACGGGGACGGCGTAGGCGATCTTGCCGAGATTTCTCAGGGAATGAACCCTTTAGATGGGCTCGCCGCGCGCAATGGTGTGATTGCCTCCGCAGATACTCAGGCCACGGCAGTGGACATTTGCGCTGTCAACAATATCGCAATGGTGGCGGATTCCGACGCAGGTGTGTCGATTTTCAATGTCTTCGCCGGAATGAATCCGGTGCGGGTCGCGCAACTAAAAACACCAGCAATCGCGATGGCGATTGCTTCGGGGGGAGGTTTGGTCGCTGTCGCGGGAGGTCCCGGGGGATTATCAATAGTCGATGTTTCAGACCCGCCGAATTCTCGCATAGCGCATCAACTCACTGCGGCGGAGTTAGGCGGCGACTTGACCATTGCTGTTGCCGTGGCGGCGGATCGTGCTTTTGCGGGGACGGCCAACGGTGTTGTGAGCATGGTGGAGATGTCCAGCGGGTTAGTCTTGCAGCAAGTGGCTGTCGGTGCGGCTTTGGAGGATTTGGCGGTGGAGGGGACGACGTTGTATTTGGTGGCCGGTGGAAAGCTACGCGTGTTTCCGTTTGGCTCGGGCGGTCTCATTCCTTTCGGGTCGGTTGCAGTATCGGGACTTCAGGCGGACGGGATCGTGAAGCGGAAGCGGATTTTCGTGGGGAACAATGTCGCTTATATCACAGCTTATCCGGGTTACGAAACTTTCGATGTTTCGAATCCGGATGCGCCTGTTCGGCTGGGTAGTATTGTTGATAATGGGCCGAATTCGTTTAAGCAGATCGTTCTGAATGGATCGGGACTGGGGTTGGCCACGGTCGGGGTCAATCCGCGAGATGACGGGACGCATGATCTTTATCTTTTTGATACAACTTCGCCAAAGGATACTACTCGCTTTGTCACCTTGTTCGAAACGCCGGGTATCGCTCACGCGGTTTCTATTTATAACGGGCTGGCCTATGTGGCAGATGGAACTAATGGACTCCAGGTCATCAACTATCTCGCGTATGATAATAAAGGAAAGCCTCCGACGGGTAGCCTCGTGCTTTCCGAAACGAACGAAGTATCCGCTGGTGGTTTTGTCGTGTTGCGGGCGGAGGTTCAGGATGATGTGCAGGTGCGAAACGTCGAATTTCGCGTTAACGGTCAGCGTTTGATGGTCGATGGCAATTTCCCGTTCGAAACTGTTTATCGCGTGCCGACCAATGAGTTGGGACAGAAGTTAAACTTCAGTGCAGTTCTGGCTGATTCCGGCGGGAACCAGACGACGGTCACGAATCTTCCTTTGCAGGTTGTTCCGGATAGCCAACCGCCCGTCATACGAATCGGAAGACCTGGTAACGGTGAAACGCTTTCCCGCTTTGATGACGTCGTGGTTCACGTTGACGGCGGAGATAATTCCGGTGTTTTCACCGTTCAGCTTCTGATTGATGACGCCCCGATTTCCGCTCGGCCAGCCGGCCTCGGCAATTACGTTATCGAAACACTCCTGGCGGTGGGCGAGCATACAGTCAGTGCAATCGGAAGGGATCCCGCAGGTAATTCAGCGCGTTCGCAAACAGTTCGTTTCCGGATGGTGGAAAGCGCCATCTCGCGGGAGATCAGCATTTTCAACTTCGGACCGTCTGACGTTACCCAGGCGGCTTCACGCGAGACCTCCATTTTTAATTTCGGTCCGGAAGAACTGCCTCAGGCGGTTTCGAGAGAGTTGAGCCTGTTCAATACGTTTGAATCGGCGGACGCGCGAGAAGCAATCTCTCGGGAATTAAGTCTGTTCAATTCTAGACCGCCGGAACTGCCTCAAGCCATATCTCGCGAAACAAGCGTTCGGAATGAAGCTGTACCGGCTCGTCCTCGAACCCAAGCATCCGCTGATTCGTTCATTCGTTTTAAGGTATCCACAAACGACGAAACAAAATGAAAGCAAAACTACTTCCTCTTGTCGGTCTGGTCCTGGCGCGGACCGCGAATGCCGCGCTCAACATCGCTGGCGCCGATGGCTCGGATGGTGTTTTTCCGCCGCCGAACAGCCCAACGAACATCGTGGTCGACCTCGGCTTGGCTGTTCCCGCCGGGTGGAATGCCAATAATTTCGCGAACGCCGGGAAAGGTGTTTATGACGCCGGGCAGTGGGCAATTATTTACAAGTACTCGTCCGTGAACATTCCAAAAGGAACCACTGTTACCTTTAAGAATCACCCATCGCATGCTCCCGTGGTTTGGCTGGTGAGCGGCAATGTCACCATCGATGGAACTATCGACGTAAGCGGGCGAGTCGGCGAGGGCCTTTTCCACGAACCAGGCCCGGGTGGCTTTCGGGGTGGTGCCCAGGCACAAAGCGGGCTGCTCCCGTGGGGAGGCGGTATGGGACCGGGAGGATCTTTTGCAGAGAACGGTTATTACGGACCTGTTGGGACGGTTGAGCCTTCGTATGTTTATGGAAATGCGCGGATCGTGCCGCTTATCGGCGGGTCTGGAGGGCGCGGCTCTGACGGCAGTGGAGATCCGCGAAACTTGCGAGGGGGGGCCGGAGGTGGGGCTATCCTCATCGCCAGCCAGAACGCTCTTTCAGTAAATGGAGCCATAGTCGCCCGTCCCACTCCGGGTAATGGGAACGTCGTCTTTCACCGAGGTAGCGGAGGGGCCATTCGTTTGATTGCAAACGAACTTTCTGGATCGGGTTCTCTAGATGCGTCGGGCTTAACCGCAGAAAATGCTCCGGGAGGTGACGGCCGCACTCGCGTCGAAGCTGTTAACTATCCAGGAGGATTGAATATTGTACCTCCTACGATTCGCGTCCTGCCGGATTCGCCGCCGGTGATTTTTCCCGAGAATCTGCCGACCGCCCGTGTCGTGTCCGTGGCGGGGCGCGCTTCGCCGGCAGATCCGCGAGCAAATTTGACCGATACGGGTTCAGATGTCGCGATTCAGAACAACAAACCGGTGGAAATTGAGATCGAAACGACAAACCTGGAACCGAATTCGACGGTTACCGCCCATATAATTCCGCGTCACGGTTTGCGGTTCACCGCGGACGCCAAATGGGTGAGCGGAAATACCGTTAGTTCACGATGGGTCGCGACAACGACGGTTCCGCCCGGTTTCGCCGTCGTTCAAGTGCGCGCTCAAGGCAAGTGAACCGCAGTCCCGCGTCCTGCCATCCGCTTTGACATGGGGTGGGCAGAGGCTATTCTCTCCTCAGCGATTTTGTCCTGAGGAGTACGGACGGTGAAAGAAGATGTTGCCCAGCCTGGCAGTATAAATCTGGCTTTTTTGGAGGAGCTTTACGCGCAGTACCTGCGCGATCCGGCTTCGGTTTCAGCCGATTGGCAGGAGTATTTCGGGGCGGTGCGGAATGGGGATCAGCCGGGGAAGAACGGGTTCGCGCCTAACTTCGCTGAAACGAGTATCTTTAATCCTCCGTCCGCACGACTTCCCGGTGATCGGCTTCATCTGGCTCAAGTTGAGGAAGAGAGTGTCAATCTCCAGGATCGTGTTGATCAATTGATCCGCGCTTATCGGATTTGTGGTCACATGATCGCGCAAATTGACCCGTTGGGGCTGCCGCGGCCTGTTCCGCCCGAACTGGATCCCGCTCATTACGGGTTTGGCGAGGCCGATATGGAGCGGCGGTTCTCATGTGAGACGATGCATTGCAAAGGGTTCATGACTTTGCGCGAGATCATTCAGCGCCTGCGCAATACGTACTGCCGCAGTATCGGCGTGGAATACATGCACATCGATGACCTGCGGATTCGCGGCTGGTTGCAGGAACGCATGGAGCCGACCGAAAATCGCATCGAGATCAGCCGCAAGGAGCAGCTTCGCATTCTGACCCGTCTGACCGATGCGGTCACCTTCGAGGAATTCATTCGGAAGAAATTCGTCGGCGCAAAGAGTTTTTCATTGGAAGGTTCCGAGAGTCTTATTCCGTTGTTGGATTTGGCGATTGAGAAGGCCGGAGATCAAGGGGTGCAGGAAATCGTCCTCGGCATGGCGCATCGCGGCCGGTTGAACGTGCTCTCGAACATCATGGGCAAGAGTCCCGGCGAAATCTTCCGCGAGTTTGCGGACATGGACGCGGAGGCATATCGCGGTTCCGGTGACGTAAAGTATCACAAGGGCTACAGCAACGATTGGCGGACGCTCTCGAAGAAGACCGTTCATATTTCGCTTTGTTTCAATCCGAGCCATCTGGAGTTCGTGAACCCGGTGGCACTCGGTCGCATGCGCGCTAAGCAAGATCGGGTGGGCGACACGGAGCGCACCAAAGGACTTACGATCTTGATTCATGGCGACGCCGCTTTCGCCGGGCAGGGCGTTACGCAGGAAACTCTTAATCTTTCGCAACTCAGGGGTTACGCGGTGGGCGGATCGCTGCACATTATCGTGAACAACCAGATTGGGTTCACAACGAGCCCGTCGGATGCGCGTTCGACAATGTATGCGAGCGATCCGGCGAAGATGCTGCCCATTCCGATTTTCCACGTGAACGGCGAAGATCCGGAAGCCGTGGCGCAATGCGTGCGATTGGCGCTGGATTATCGAGCGACTTTTAAGCGAGATGTCGTCATCGATATGTATGGTTATCGCCGGCTCGGTCACAATGAAGCCGATGAGCCATCGTTCACACAGCCGCTCCTCTACAAAGCGATCGAGAAACGTAAACCGGTGCGAGAAGGGTATCTCGATCATCTGCTCAAGCTCGGCGAACTCACACAGAAAGATGCGAATCGGATCTCGCAAAGCCGCCACGAGCATTTTGAAAAAGAATTCGCGGATTCCAAAGCGGCTGATTACGTGCCGCCCAGGCCGATTCCGCGGAGCACCTGGAAAGGTTATTACGGGGGTCCGGAAAGCGGGGCCAAGGAAGTGCCGACCGCTTATCCCAAAGACCGGCTTATCCAAATTCTGCGAACGCAGACGGAGTTGCCACCCGATTTTCATCCGCATCCGAAAATCGAAAAGCTCCTCGCCAATCGCCGTAAAATGGCCGGCGGCGAAATGCCGTTGGATTGGAGCGCGGGAGAATCACTGGCCTTCGGCAGTCTCGCGGTGGAAGGCGCGCGTGTGAGGCTCAGTGGCCAGGACGTGGGACGCGGCACTTTCAGTCATCGTCACGCGGTTCTCCACGATTACGAGGATGGGCACACGTATGTGCCGCTCCAACATCTTTCGCCCGATCAGGCGCCGGTAGAGTTTTTCAACAGCCCGCTTTCGGAGGTCGGCGTTCTCGGGTTTGAGTATGGTTACAGCCTCGACCGTCCGCGTGCTTTGGTCGTCTGGGAGGCGCAATTCGGCGATTTCTGCAATGTCGCCCAGGTGATCGTTGATCAATTCATCGCCAGTTCGGAAGACAAGTGGGGCCGGCTCAGCGCGCTTGTTTTACTGCTCCCGCACGGATACGAAGGTCAGGGACCGGAACATTCCAGCGCGCGCTTCGAACGATTTCTTGCGATGTCGGCAGAAGATAATATCCAAGTGGTTTACCCCACGACGCCGGCGCAGTATTTCCATCTGTTACGGCGCCAATTTCTGCGCAATTGGCGCAAACCGCTCATCGTCATGAGCCCTAAAAGCCTGCTGCGCCACCCGGAAGTCGTATCCAGTTTAGACGACATGGCGAAGGGGCAGTTCCAGCGCATTTTGCCTGATGAATTAAAACGTCCGGGCGACAAGGTGAAACGAATTCTGCTTTGCACCGGGAAGATTTATTACGAGCTGAACAAACGCCGCACGGATCTCAAGCGCGAGGATGTTGCGATCGTCCGCATCGAGCAGCTTTATCCCCTCCGCCGGGAAGTTTTGGAACAGATACTCGCCGGCTATCCGGCCGAAACACCGGCGTATTGGGTGCAGGAAGAGCCGGAGAACATGGGGGCCTGGCGTTATATGCGGGTGAATTTCGGCGAGAAGCTTTTGGGTAAGTATCCATTCTCAGGGGTTTATCGCGACGCTTCGGCCAGTCCGGCCACCGGTTCGGCTATGTCGCACAAGAAGGAACAGGAAGAACTTCTGGTGAAGGCTTTCGACCAGGCTGCGCCTGCGCCCGCTGCTGTGCCGACGGGAAAACAAGCTGCAAGCGCTTAACACGGATTTTTTCATGCAAGTCGAACTCAAGGTGCCCTCGGTCGGGGAATCGATCACCGAGGTGGAAATTGGTCAGTGGCTCAAGAACGAGGGGGATCCGATCTCCAAGGATGAAAATCTCGTCGTTCTCGAGTCGGAAAAAACCACGCTGGAATTGCCGGCGCCCTCGGGCGGGGTGATCGGGAAGATTCTAAAACGCAAAGGCGAAACGGCCAAAGTCGGCGATGTGATTGCGCTGCTGCAACAGAACGGCGCACCTGCCGCCGCGAAAACCGAACCGAAGGCCGAAGCCAAACCAGAACCGAAAAAAGCCGAGGCCCTGGAACAATCGGAACCCCGCGTGATGCCGGCCGCTGTGCGCGCGATGGCAGAGCAGGGAATCAAAGCTGAGCAAATTCAAGGGACTGGTCCTGGAGGGCGCATTCTAAAGGAAGACGTGCAGAAGCAGGCGAACTACAAGCCTGCGCCGTCCGAAACAGCCGCGCCTAAAGAAACTCCGCAACCGATGACTCCCGCAGTAGCCGCGCCTTCGGGCGGCTTTCGTGAGGAGCAGGTCGTGCCAATGACGCGTTTGCGGAAAACGCTCGCGGAACGTTTGGTTCAGGCGCAGCACACCGCGGCGCTGCTCACCACGTTCAACGAGGTGGACATGCAGGAAGTAATGAACCTGCGCAAGGTTTATCAGGATCAGTTCACCCAGAAGTACGGTCTGAAACTTGGGTTCATGTCGTTCTTCGTCAAAGCGGCAGTCGATGCACTTCGGCTTATTCCGCAGGTGAATGCTGAAATTCGCGGGACGGATATTGTTTACCGAAACTATTACGACATTGGCGTTGCGGTTGGGGGCGGTCGCGGCCTGGTTGTCCCGGTTTTGCGGAATGCGGAACGGATGAGCTTTGCCCAGGTCGAAATGGCGATTGCCGATTTCGCGAAACGGGCGAAGGACAACAAACTGAAAGTCGAAGAGCTTCAAGGCGGCACTTTTACCATTAGTAACGGCGGCATTTACGGATCGATGCTCTCCACCCCAATTATCAACCCGCCGCAAAGTGGGATTCTCGGGATGCACGCGATTCAGGAGCGTCCGGTCGCTCGCGAAGGGCAGGTCGTGATCCGGCCGATGATGTATTTGGCGCTCACGTACGATCACCGGATTGTCGATGGTCGGGAGGCGGTGACCTTTCTCAAGCGGATCAAGGATGTACTCGAGAATCCGGCGCGGATGTTGTTGGAGGTGTAAATGCCGGACTACGATTTGATCGTTATCGGTGCCGGGCCGGGGGGATATGTCGCCGCGATTCGCGCGGCGCAACTTGGGCTCAAGACCGCCTGCATTGAAAAAGAAGCGTTGTTGGGGGGCACCTGCCTGCGCGTTGGCTGCATCCCGAGCAAAGCACTGCTTGAATCGAGTGAGCTTTATCACGAAGCGAAAACAAAGTTCGCGACGCACGGAATCAAACTGCCTGCGGTCGAGCTTGATCTGGCCACAATGCTCAAGAGGAAGTATCAAGTCGTCCTGAATCTGACCAAAGGCGTCGAAGGTCTCCTCAAGAAAAACAATGTCACGCGGTTGCTTGGCCAGGCTCGGCTGGTTGCTCCAGGCAAAGTCGAAGTCGAAGCGAAAGAAGGCAAAACCACGGTTGAAGCCAAACACATCATCATTGCCACGGGCAGCAAACCGGCAAATCTCCCGGGTGTGGAAATTGATCGTGATCGGGTCGGAACCAGCACGGAAGCGCTCTCTTATAATGAAGTTCCCAAACACCTCGTCGTCATTGGGGCTGGTTACATCGGGTTGGAGTTGGGTTCAGTTTGGCTGCGACTGGGCGCGAAGGTGACCGTTCTGGAGTATCTAGATCGCATTCTGCCCGGCATGGATGCCGAGATTGCGGGCGAAGCACAGAAGCTTTTCGAGCGCCAGGGAATGCAATTTCGCCTCGGCAAGAAAGTAACAGCGGCCCGCGCCAGCACCAACGGTGCGAGTGTCGAATGCGCGGGTGATTCACCCATCGAGTGCGATCGCGTCCTGATGTCCGTTGGCCGTGTGCCGAATACGGATAATCTGGGCGTGGAGAACCTGGGCATTCGCACCGACAAACGGGGGCGCATTGAGGTCAATCCGCATTTCGCGACCAACGTTCCGGGTGTTTACGCGATTGGCGACGTCATCGCGGGGCCCATGTTGGCCCATAAAGCGGAAGAAGAGGGAGTGGCGTGTGTTGAACAGATCGTCACTGGTTACGGACACGTGGATTACAACACGATTCCCGGTGTTTGTTATACCAATCCGGAGATCGCGACGGTCGGCCTGACGGAGGAACAGCTCAAAGAGCAGAACATTCCTTACAAAAAGGGCTCTTTCCCATTTCGCGCAAACGGTCGCGCGCAATCGCTCGGTCACCTTGATGGCCGCGTAAAAATTCTCGCCCACGAAAAGACGGATCGGGTTCTCGGGGTGCATATCCTTGGTCCCCGCGCCGGGGATTTGATCGCCGAAGCCACCGCAGCCATGGCCTTTGGCGCCAGCAGTGAAGATATTGCCCGCACCTGTCATGCCCACCCGACGCTACCGGAAGTGGTGAAAGAAGCGGCTTTGGCCGTAAGTGGTCGGGCCATTCACATCTGAGCGAACGTTTCGCCGCCAGTCGCGTCCAAACAAACGGAGAGTTTTTTGCAACAAACCTCCCGGTTAGTGTTTTAATGGATGAGATCTGGGTTGAATACGCCATCGCGAAAACCGTGGAGCCCGTGGAAGGTGCTGCTTGTGGCCGTTCTGGCCTGCACCATTTGCTTTGTGCTCGTTGTCGGCGGCACAATCTATTGGTTCGTCTCGTTCCACCAGGCTCATCAGGCGCGAGCACAGCGTGAACGACCCCAGTCCGAAACAGTTCAACCCTTTCCCGACGAGTCAGGTGCGACCAATGCCCCGCGCCGGACCAGAGTATATACACCCCGCACAAACACCCCGGCGCGCAATGCCATTGTTGCGCGGGAAGGTCCCGCCAGGCCCCAGGCTGGCGACGACATTTTCCGGGACTTGTTTATCCCTGACATCGAGATCGAAATTCCCACCGAAGCCAAGCTGCGCCTGAGTGTCAGCCCGCGCAGCTACGCCAAGGTAAGTATCCGAGAGGGGGATCGACTCTATACGAACGTGGCGCTTCGCCTAAAAGGCGGGCCAGGTAGTTATCAGCCGCTCCACAGTTCTCCCAGCTTCACCGTCAATTTCGACACTTACGCGCCAGGCCAGACTTTCCATGGCCTCAAAAAGATCCACCTGAACAGCTCCGTGCAGGATCGCACCTGGTTGAATGAGAAGATTTGCCGCGAACTGTTTGAAGCGGCCGGAGTTCCGGTTCCTCGCGCCGGGCATGCGCTTGTTAGCTTTAATTCGCGTGATCCGCGTCTCTATGTCGTGTTGGAGGGGGTGAACAAGCAGTTCCTCAAACGCTACTTCAAGGACGGCAAAGGGAATGTTTACGACGGCCATTCGGGCACGGATGTCACCAGCGATCTTCCCTTGAACAGCGGCGAGGAAGACAAGTCACGTTTGCAGGACCTCGCGCGGGCATGTCGTGAGCGTGATCTGGATACGCGCCTCCGCAAAATTGAAGAAACGCTCGATCTGGACCGATTTCTTTCGTTCGTCGCTATGGAAATGATGTGCAGCCATTGGGACGGCTACACCATCGGCCGAAATAACTTCCGCATCGCGCACGATCGCGACCACGATCGAATGGTTTTTATCCCGCACGGGATGGACCAGATGTTCGGAGGAAATCGACAGGACCTTTTAAACCCGCAACCCGCGGGGCTCGTTGCGCGCGCCGTTTTGCAGATTCCAGAAGCGCGCAAGCGTTATCAGGACCGCGTCGCTGAACTCACCACCAATGTCTTTCGCGTGGACGCGATCACCAATCGGGTATGGGAGATCAGTGGGAAAATCGCCGAAGCTCTTTCGGAGGCGGACCAGGAACTTGCCGGAAGTTTCCGGCGCGGCATCCCTGCAGCCTATTCGAAACGGATTAGAGAACGTGGGGCGTACCTCGTGCGCCAAACGAATCCGGCGGTTCTGCCCGTTCCCACTCAGTTGAATCGGTCCTCCTCCATGCCGTTAACGAATTGGGTGACTCAAGTTGACCGCGGGGCAGCGAAATTGAATAGGGAACAGGATGCCACTGGACATACCCTTCTCCACATTGCGGCAACAAACGATTGTGTTGCGTCCTGGCGCACGACCGCGGTTCTGCCTCCGGGGCGATATCAATTGGAGGCCCGCATGAAGACCAAAGGCGTCATCTTCACTCCGGGGCAGCCTCGTGAAGGAGCCGGCCTTCGGATTTCGCGCCATCGGGTAGGGCAAAAGAATGAAGGCGATCGCGATTGGTTCGAATCGACCTTCGAATTCGAAGTTCGGGACGAGGGAATGGAGAAGGAATTAGTTTGTGAGCTCTTTGCGAAGCAGGGGGAAGTCTGGTTCGATCTGAGTTCTTTGCGGCTGAAACGTCTTTAGCATAGCTCGTTCGTAAACGACGTTGGCAGGCGGCCAATAAGATTAACGTTTTTCGCGACAGTAATAAACGTTGCCAATTCGCGCCGTGGCCCACACAATGTTGTTGTCTGTGAAAAAGGGCATGGTCATCGCTGCGAGTTTGGCATTCGCGGCCGCAATTCAGTCCGAAGGTCTCGCCGCTCCGCCATCTCTCACTGTCGCTAACGAAAAAGGTAACCTCACTCTTCTTTGGCAGATAGAAGACGCCGGAATTGATCGGCAAGCGTATCAACTCGAGCGGAGTGTCGATCTGACGACCTGGGAAGTTCTGGGACCACCGGTTCGGACCAGTGCCGCCAATCAGGAAATTTCGCGCACGATTGAGGGTGCCGAGGGATATTCGTTTTACCGATTGCGCGTTAGTGATGCAGCGGGAACCTCTGCTCTCGCGACGGGTGGTGACGCTGTTTTTGGCTATAGCGATCTATTCGCAGAATCTCTTCGCGAGATTGGACAGATTACTCCTGAGCAGTTCGCCACGCGTTTTCCTTTCCCGACAGACTATCTACCATCGTTCGGATGGGATCCGACCACTGCGGATTTCTGGCCAGCGTTCAATGCTGACCCGAAAGTCTATAATGCCGAGTTAATCAGCGGGGTGGATGATCTGCGGCTATTTGATTTTCGGTTAAACGCTAAGGAGTTGGCGCTGTTCAAAAAAAATGGCTTTGTCGTGAGCGAACGTCTCGGAGCGTTTAGCTGTGGGGAGATTTACAGCCGAATCTGGATCGATGATCTGCCGGTGTTCATCACGACCGACTCGATTCTTCATGCGTGGCATCGCAGCTACGACATGATGCTCGCCGAAATCGAGCAAACGGTCCTGGAGAAGAACTTCGAGAAGATGCTGGATGGAATGGCCGGGCAGCTTAAGTCGGCCGAGGGACGAATCACCGAAGTGTTGCGTGAGAGTCTACTCGATGCGGATTATTTCGTAACTGTAGCAAGGTCGCTGATTAAGGGCGCCGCCATGACGTCCAGTTTCAAACAAGACGCGCGCGTGTCGCAAACGCTCGAGAGCATCGCCGCGGAGCAATTGGATCCCTGTTTTGATCTTTTTGGTGCGCCGCGAGGAGTCGACTTTTCGCAGTTCAAATTGCGGGGTCACTATGAGGCCGTTCGAGGAGTTCAGGGGCCGTTGCAATTCTATTTCAAATGCATGATGTGGCTGAGCCGCATTGATTTTCGGATTGCGGGCGGGCCGTTTCAGGATTCGGATTGTGCAGATCCGCACATGGCTCCTCCACGCGAGTTGGGCACAGCCATTATCCTGCATTGGTTGTTGCGCGAATCAGGCGGCCTCGATCTCTGGCTCAATAGCGAAAAAATGATTCAGAATTTTGTCGGTTGGACTGATTCGCTAACCTTTCCGCAACTTGGCGAAATCCTGCTGCAAGCGGGGATTAAGGACTTAAGCGATGTCAAGGATCTAGCGACTTTAAAGGACCTTCAAGATTCCCTGGTTTCGGGCCGTTATGGCCTGCAAAACATCAGCTCGGACTATTTTGTCTCGCCGCTCGGCCCCACGCCGGTAGCGGTCCCACAGTCGTTCACGGTTTTCGGACAAAAGTTCATTTTGGATAGCTGGGCGCTCAGCCAATTGGTAGCGGATAAGATTCGTTGGGTCGAGAATGGAGTCACGAACAAGGTGGACCGGCGTGTGCCCAGCGCTTTGGACATCGCTTTCAGCGTTCTTGGAAATAATCAGATCGTTCCTGAATTGGTCGCGCGCATGACTACGGCTGTACCCTCCTATCCGAGCCAGTTTCGCGATGGATTGAATTATCAACACAATCTCGCTGGGGTGCGCGCGGTTGTGGATCAGCAAACGTCATCCGCATGGCATCAGAATATTTATATGAGCTGGCTGGATACGCTCCGGCAGCTTTCGACTCCGTCGACTGACGATACGCGTTTGCCGGATGCGATGCGTTCGCGCGCATGGGCATTGAAGGATCTAAACACACAATTGGCGTCGTGGACTGAGCTTCGGCACGACACAGTTCTTTACGCGAAGCAATCGTATACAGATACATTCGCGTGTTCCTACCCTAAGGGATTTGTCGAGCCGCGACCTGCGGTGTGGGCGAGTCTCAAAACGATGGTTGTAGGCACCGCGGAGTTAATTCGGGCCACCGACTATGGGCTGTTCACGCAGATGCAGACTCAGCAGATCGAGTTTCTCCAGCACTTCGGAGCGGTCTGCGACACGCTCTACGCCCTGTCTCAAAAGGAGCTGCGCCAGGAGCCGTTCACGGAAAACGAAGAAAGCTTTATCTCGACTACGCTGGTTGGATTCCGAGGCTATATCGGTTACTGGACCATCAAGGATGGATGGTATTTGCAGCTATTCTACCATTCGTCGACTGCTACCCCTCCACTTGGCTTAACATTTGATCAGAGCTTTGGCGCAGTTCGCTGGGATCCGCTCGTTACGGATGTCCACACGGATTTGCCATGCGGTGTGTGCCAGGACCCAGGAAGTGTCCTGCACGAGGGAGTTGGTAACGTGAACCTGCTCATGATCGCGGTGAACAATGGCACAAACCGCTGCGTTTATGCGGGACCAGTCATGAGCCACTACGAATTTGCGGTCGAAGGTCCTCCGCAGCGTCTTTCAGATAGCGAATGGCAGATCCGGTGGGCGAAGGCCGGCTTCGCGGACCCTTCAGTAGCGGAGCTCAATCCCTACCGGGGAAATGATCCTTCGCAGATTCCGCCTCGTCCGGAGTGGACGAAGGACTTTTTAGTTCCGAGGTAAAGAATGAAGCGTTACTTACCTTTTTTCCTGATTTGGTTTTCTTGCGCCAGTCGATTGGGAGCGGCGCCCGGCGATTTGAAATGGGCCTTTCCTACAGGCGGCCCTGTCCGCTCTTCTCCTGCTCTCGCAACAAATGGATACATTGTCTTCGGTTCGCACGATTTCAACGTGTATGCGGTGAACGCCGTCGGCGAACTTAAGTGGAAAGCAGCCACGCGAGGGAAGGTAGTCTCGTCACCCGCGATTGGCGGAGATTCGGTCTATATAGGCGTGACAGAGGGATTGATAGCACTGGATTTAAACACTGGCCTACAACGTTGGCAGTTCACAACGAATGCTGTGATTGCCAGCCCCGCGATTGCGCCGAGCGGGTTGGTGTGCCTCCAGGATAGGTCAGGGCACTTGTACGGCTTGGACGCGATTTCCGGCCTGAAGAAATGGCAAACAAACATTCTTCGCTTTATCGCCAATCCGGTCTGCTATTCTTCGCCCGTCGCAGATAATAAAGGGCGTTTGTTTGTAGGCGCAGCGGCATTCGCGCTCGACGCGGGACAGCCCCCAAACGGTTTTATGGTCGCGGTTGACGCTACTTCCGGAAAGATACTCTGGAATCTGGACGGGACTAACGCGTTCCAATCCACCGCTGCGTTCGGTTCGGACGGCACGTTATATGTTGGTGGGTTTGATAAGTCCCTTCACGCGATCGATCCTTCGAACGGGGTGGAGAAATGGTCGCTTTTGACCGGCGACTCCATTTCTGCTTCTGCGGCGATCGGGCCTGACCGTACACTGTATGTCGGAGCCCACGATGGCTTTCTCTATGCGATCGATTCGCAATCCGGGTCACGGAAGTGGAAGTTCCTGACAAGAGATTCGATCCATTCCTCGGTGGCGATTGCTGCGGACGGCACGATCTATTTTGGATCGTACGATAAAAGCTTTTATGCATTGGATGGTGCGACTGGGCAGAAAAAGTGGTCGTTCACCACGGGTGGGTTCGTTCTCTCTTCGCCTGTCATTGGTCCAGACGGCACTGTGTATGTGGGTTCGCACGACGGGAACCTGTACGCCTTCGAAGGAAGCGCCCCTCCGGCAGACTCTCCGTGGCCAATGTTCAAGGGCAATTCGCAGCGAACCGGCTCGCGCGAGTGAATCCTGAGACGGCCCTTTCAAAGCACCTTTTTATTCTGACTTACATTGCCGAAGCGGAAATTCGCGTTACCCCTTTGGTTCCATTTACCGGGGGAAAAGACAGGGCTAATTTCGCGGTATGGACCACAAAAAAAGACAGGGTGCAGCGCTGTGAAGTGCGACCGTCCATTCTGTCCGCAAACCCTTTGGCTGCTGGGTGCTGGGTGGTTTTTGCTGGCGCTATACGCAGGTGAAACCGAATTGCTGGCGCTGCTTCCGGCGGTCGGACCGCAAGTGCTGATCTTTGGACTCACAGCGCTCCTGCTCGGCGCCTATTTTGGCTCGATCTCGTTTAGAACGGCGATCGACGCATGGCGGGATCGGACCTTCCTCCTGGTGCACCTGGTGCGCTTTGTCGGGATATACTTTTTGGTGTTGAGCGCGCGCGGTCAGATCGAACCGAGCTTTGCCGTGCCGGCGGGTTGGGGAGACATCCTCGTGGCGCTCGGTGCGGCAGGATTGTTGATTATTCCGTCGCTGAAATGGGCCTGGTTGGTGTGGAATTCGCTCGGCCTGCTCGACATCATTTTTGTCGTGGGTAAGGCGGGGGTTTTGCGGTTCTCGAATCCGGATGCGTTGGCGGCCTTAAGCCGTTTGCCGTTGAGTTTCCTGCCAACGATGATCGTACCGCTGATTATTGCGACGCATGTGATTCTGTTCTTGCGACTTCTGCGCCGAAAATCCGCGCGTGCAACCAGCGCTGCAGAAGTTATTGCAGCCTAACGGAGAAATCGCAAAAAAGAGGGTGTTTTTGACAACAGATGGCGAGGAAATGGAGCGGTTCGCTCTTGCAACTCAGTCTCAATTCGCCTAGTGTCTTGGCTGATGAACGATGGTTCGATTCGGGTGGAAGCGAATGCGGAATGTCCGCAGCCGTTCGTCTGCCCATTGAGCCATGTTCGCGCGGGCACTTCTGTGCGGATCAAGCAGCTTTCCGCTCCGCCTGAAGTTACGCATCGGCTTCGCGAGATGGGTTTTTGCGAAGAGCAAAAGGTGCGATTGCTGGCGCAGCATGCGAACGTGATCTGTCAGGTGTGCAATGTGCGCCTCGGAATCAGCACGCAGCTTGCGGAAAAGATACTCGTCGAGCCGATTCACACCCAGGGCAACGGTCACTCACACCCGCACGTCCATGCTCATTCGAAGCGGGCTGCTTAAATGTCTGCGAGTCTGCCACTGAGTTCAATGGCTCCGGGCTCCGCAGGGAAAGTCACCGAGATCAAAGTGCCCGCGGCGAGTCGTCCCCGCCTGATGGAAATGGGTCTCCTTGTAGGCACGCCGGTGGAATTGGTGCGTTTCGCGCCGCTAGGTGATCCGGTGGAAATCAAGGTGCGCGGGTATCATTTGACTCTGCGCAAACACGAGGCTGACCAGATATTCGTCAGCGCGTCTGGGCAATAAACCTTTGGAGCGCGATGCTGACGGCTTCCGAAAAGCAATCTCCCCCCGCGAAACCGTCCACCAGCTACGTGGTCCTGACGGGAAATCCGAATTGCGGGAAAACGACTCTCTTTAATGCGCTGACAGGTCTTCGGGCGAAAGTCGGCAATTACGCAGGTGTCACCGTTGAGCGGAAAGAGGGACGTTTGCTTGGGACAAACCCGCCAAACGCGGTCATGGTTTTGGATCTGCCCGGCACCTATAGCTTAAGTCCGCAATCGCTGGACGAACAGATTTCGCGCGACGTGCTTTTCAACCGCCTGACGGAAGTGCCGCCTCCGAGCCTGGTTGTCGTGGTGGTGGATGCTTCAAACCTGCAGCGGAATTTGTATTACGCGACGCAGGTAATCGAATTGGGCTATCCGGTGCTGCTGGCGTTGAACATGGTCGATGTGGCGGAGGCGAACGGGCTCAGCATCGACGACGGGGCGCTCAGTCAGGAACTCGGCGTGCCGGTTTATCGTTTGGTGGCCAGCACCGGCGAAGGATTGCCCACCTTGCGCGAAGGGATATTGGCGCAGTTGGTGCAGAAACGCGCGGCAAGTGGCTCAAGTCTTTCCTCTCTCCGCGAGTCGCGGCGGTTTTACACGATTTCGGAAAAGTTTCAGGAGAAAGTCGACGACCTGGCCGAGCAACTGGCGCGACGTCAGCCGCAGCGAATTGTTTCTCCGGAAGCGGAGGCGTTGCTGCTGTTGAGCGACGAGCGCGTTTCCGAATCGCCGTACGTCAGCCCCGAGCTGAAGGTAGATATCGCGAAAGCGCGGCAGGAGTTGGACGCATCCGGTTGCGATTGGCGGAGTGCCGTCATTGAGGGGCGCTACGGAAAAATCAGCCTGATTCAAGAACGGGTGGCGACCGAGAACCTGGTCATTCAGGAAACCTTCAGCGACAAGCTCGACCGGGTGCTAACGCACAAACTCTGGGGAATGCTGATTTTTGTCGGGATCATGGCGCTGATGTTCCAAAGCATCTTTACCCTTGCTGAGTATCCGATGAAAGGGATCGAAGCAGGTGTGGGCGCACTCGGCCAGATGATCGGTCGGGCGATTCCGCCGGGAGATTTGCATAGTCTGCTGGTGGATGGAGTGATCGCAGGTGTAGGGGCAGTCGTGGTGTTTTTGCCGCAGATTTGTTTGCTGTTTTTGTTTATCGGTCTGCTCGAAGACACGGGCTACATGGCCCGCGCCGCGTTTCTGATGGATCGGCTGATGAGCAAAGTTGGGCTGCATGGAAAGAGTTTCATTCCGATGCTTAGCTCCTTCGCCTGTGCCATTCCCGGGATCATGGCCACACGCACCATTGAGACCCCGAAGGATCGGCTCGTGACAATTCTGGTCGCGCCGTTAATGAGTTGTTCCGCGCGCTTGCCGGTTTACACATTGTTGATTGCCGCGTGCATTCCGCGAAAGCGGCTGCTCGGCTTTTTCGGCACTCAAGGGCTCACGATGCTCTCGATGTATCTGCTCGGCATCGTGATGGCGCTGCTCATGGCCTGGCTCTTCAAAAAGACGTTGCTCAAGGGTGAAACACCGCTCCTGATTATGGAACTGCCGCCCTACAAGAAGCCGGTTTTGCGCATTGTGCTTCGGCATATGTGGGAGCGATCAAAGATTTTTTTGCGCCGCGCCGGAACGGTGATTCTCGGGATCAGCATCCTGCTTTGGTTCCTGGCGACTTATCCCCGCAGTTCGACGATTGAACAGGAGTTCGCTGCAAAGAAGGCAACCATTGAGGCCAATGCTGCCCTGGATGCCAAAGCAAAGGCGGATCAGTTGAGCGAGATCGAGAAACAGGAAGCCGGGGCCGTTTTGCGGAACAGTTTTGCGGGACGGCTCGGTCATGCGATTGAACCGGTGATTAGGCCGCTTGGCTTCGATTGGCAGATCGGAATCGGGATTGTTGCGTCGTTTGCGGCCCGGGAGGTGTTCGTCAGCACCATGAGCACGGTTTACAATGTCGGCTCCGGGGATGAAGAACCGGAAAATCTCGCGAATGTGCTGAAGGAACAAAAGCGCTCCGACGGCACGCCCATTTACACTCCGCTGCTTGGGGTGACTCTCATGGTCTTTTACGTGCTCGCTCTTCAGTGCGTCAGCACCGTGGCCGTTGTGCGGCGCGAGACAAATTCCTGGAAATGGCCGCTCTTCCAGTGGGCTTACATGGCGGTTCTCGCTTGGACGCTCGCCTTTATTACGTACCAGGGCGGACGTTTGCTGGGCTTCTTGTAAAAGACGGAGTCCTTTGTGGGGGGCTCGTCACTGCTGATCTCCGCGCAGGCGGTCCGCGCCAATTCACCCCACCGCAACTAATCGGTGCTCCAGCCCTTTCGGAGGTTTGGGAATGGAGTATTTTGTGGCGGGAGAAGGGAGATGGTGAATTCGATGGCTTATCCGCGCCCGGAATATCCGCGGCCCGATTTCCAGCGCGGGACAATTGAGGGCGTTGACTGGATTAACCTTAACGGACCATGGCAATTCCGGTTCGACCGCGATCGCAGCGGAGAACGAAACGAATGGTTCAAACCGGACGATCTCCCCTGGCGGGAGCAGATTATCGTCCCGTTCTGCTGGGAATCGCTCGCGGCCTGGGGAGAGGCCGATTCAGCCGGGAACGAAAATTATTATGCCACGCGGGTTTATCTGAACCCACTGGAGGTCTCGAAAGAGAATCATCGGTATGCGCCAAGGTACGAGGTGGGGTGGTATCGGCGCTGGGTGAATATCCCGGATGATGAAAGCTGGCATGGAAAGCGCGTGATTCTCACGGTCGGCGCAGCGGATTTTTTTACTGACGGCTGGTGCAACGGGGTTCATTTAGGAAAGCACGAGGGCGGTTACCTGCCATTTCAGTTTGATATCACGGACGCGCTGGAAACGCTGGAGGATGGCTCTCGACGCGGATTGATTGTGCTGCGCGTTGAGGATCCGATGGAGAACAACGAGCAGCCGGTGGGCAAACAGTGGCGATGGTATACCACTTGCAGCGGAATTTGGCAGACGGTCTACCTTGAACCACGGGCGGCCTCTTACCTGAAGTGTTGGAAGGTGCTTCCAGACATTGATAAAGGGACGGCGCAACTTCGCGTCGAAACAGTGGGTGCCGCTGAAGGCGCGTCAGTGAAGGTCCAGATTCAGGCGCCAGATGGAACCGGGTTGCAGGCCACGATTCCGGTTCGCGAGAACGTGGCAGAGCACTTGCAGAAGGTCGATCCGCTTTTTCTTTGGAGTCCGAATGAGCCCAATCTTTACCACGTGAAGTTGCGCTTGGTCTCGAAGGAGGGGAGCACCGTCGATTACGTGCAGACGTACTTCGGCATGCGGCAAGTGGCCACCGCGCCCTCAGAGGACAAAAACCAGCCGGAGAGTCTCTGCCTGAATAATGTTGCGCGGTACCATCGCGGGGTTCTGCACCAGGCCTATTATCCGGAAGGAATTTACACCCCGGGCAATGCGGAGCGCTTCAAGAACGACATCGCTTTTGCCAAGCAAGGCGGCTTCAACTTCCTGCGAATCCACATCAAAATCGAGGACCCGCTCATGCTCTATTACGCGGATGCGATGGGGATGCTGTTGATGTGTGACTTTCCGAATTTCGGCGAGGGTGGGGACACTGCCGTCGGACGACGGCGGTATGAGGACATGATGCGAGGCGCCATGGAACGTGACTTCAACCATCCTTCAATCTTTGCGTGGTGCCTGTTCAACGAGACGTGGGGCTTCGGAGGGCAGGTCGAATTCGTAAAATTGTTCAGCAAAGACCCGCGTGACAAGGGAACGGCTTCAGCCGCAGGTGTCAGCGCACTGGCCGCGCCGGTTCCGGATGCAAAGGACGCGGCGGACGCAGTCGCAACGAAGGTGAAAGTATCCAATGCGAGTTCGCACGCCTTCGTGCAGCAGATGTGGGAAGTCGCTAAGAAACTGGATGCGACTCGTTTGATTGAGGATATGAGCGTTGTGCACTGGGAGCACTTGGACTACTACGCGCACGGCGATACGGATATCAACTCGTGGCACTTCTACTTGCACGACTATTACAAAGCCAAGGAGCATATCGTCAAGGTGGTGAAATCGACGTATGCCGGGTCCAATTTCAATTACATCGAAGGTTTCAAGCAACGGCAGCAACCGCTCATCAATTCTGAGTATGGCGGAATTGGCGCTTTGGACGGAAATCGCGATATCAGTTGGAGCTTTAAGTTTCTGACCAATGAACTGCGCCGTCACGGCACCATCTCGGGCTATATCTTTACCGAGCTGCACGACGTGGAATGGGAATACAATGGCTTTCTCAACTACGACCGCACCCCAAAAGAGTTCGGTTACGATCCGCGCATTATAAATGAGAGCGACGTCATTCCCATTGATGCACCGCCAATCTCACGGTGTAATCCTGGCCAGCGCGTTAAGATCGACGTGGCCTCATCCCATTATTCAAGCCGAAGGCATGACAACGTCGTGTTGCAGTGGAGGCTCTCCGGGGTCGACACGCTGGGCAAGCATCATCAGGATATTGAGCGCGGTTTTGCACCCATTCAGTTTCCACATCGCAGAGTGGCCCACGCTCACACTATTGAGTTGGAACTTCCTGAGAGCACGATGCTATGTACGCTCGAGGTGGAGGCGCTCTCAGCCGATAACGGGGAGTCCGTGGCGCGAAACTTTGTGCAATTCCTCGTGACGGATGGCTATCCCGCAGCGCGAGAGGAGATTCCACGGTTCGCAATCTTGCGCTCACATCCGGCGGACTGGGCGCGTCAGGAATGGTCGGGTTACAGCGGCGACCGTGATAAGGAACGCGCGGAAGATGCCGCATGGGGATTTGGCCAGGGATTTTTTGAGTATCACTTTCGGTCCGACGGAATTGAACTCCGCAACGCGTATCGCGTGCGTGTCCTGTGCGAAGCGTCTTCTCGCCGAATCGATACGCCACAAACAGACAGCAACCCGTTTCCCACCACGCTGCAAATGTCCCTCAACGGCGTCCGCGTGTTTGAAGAATTGCTTCCCAATCATCCGCACGACGCCCGCGGAGCGTTGAGCTACCTGCGGGGTGGCGCCGGAGCCTACGGCTATCTGGCGCACGCAACGATTGAGGGGCCTATGTTGCAGGATATTGCGGAGCGGACCGCCGGTCAGTTGGTGTTAAGGCTCGCGGTGCCATCCAGTTCGCTCGCGCAAAACGGGCTGCAGATTTATGGGGCAGAGTGCGGGCGCTTTCCGGTGTGCCCCACAATCGTGATTGAGTGGTGAATCGCTCTTCGATTGATTTCCGCTTCCTGCCCAATCCTTCCAGATGACGAATCAGGGATCGATCAGGTTGCAAAAGTCAAGGGGGCGGCGCATGATAATGGTGAACTCCCGGAGAGGAAATTGTTGGTCCGAGTGATCGGCGGAATTGTGGATGGAGTTCGTGGAAGTCCGGTTGAGTGAATTGATCAAGGAGAAAAATTTCTTCGTTCGAGCGGGAAAAAAGGTTTTTCTGTTTGACCGGTTCTCCGATTTTCAGTAACCAACCCGCCGACTCTCAGACAACGGATGCGTCCCGTGGCTGGTCTTCGAACGTAGTGAGCGTTTTTACTGTCTCAGAACGTTTTTGGCTGGCGGGGTGTCAAAAGTAATATGTTAAGCACAAAGCCATTTCTCTGCTTCGACTTTGGAGCAGGTAGTGTGAAGGTGGGCGAATTCCTCGCTAACGAGCAGGGAACGCTCACGCTGACGCAGTTTGGGATCAAGCCGCTCGGTCAGGAAGGGACGCAGGAGAGCAAACGCGAAGCGGCAGTGCTCAAAGCGATTCAAGAGTTGCTCAGCCAGAAGCCTTATCGCGGAAAGAATATCAATGTTTGCGCGCCCGGTTTTCACGTTTTCTCGAAATTCGTAAAGTTGCCGCCGGTCGACACTTCCAAAGTCACCCAGATCATCCAGTACGAGGCGCAACAAAATGTGCCGTTCCCACTGCAAGAGGTCGTATGGGATTATCAGATCATGGGAACGAGCGCCAACGGGGAGTTGGAAGTCTTGCTCGTGGCGATCAAATCGGATGTTGTCGAAGGACTGTTCCGCACCGCGGAAGCCGCCAACTTGCGATTGCAATTGGTGGATGTTTCGCCCGCTGCGCTCTGCAATTCATTCCGCTTTAATTACGGCGACCAGGAAGGTTGCACGATGTTGCTGGATATCGGCGCGAAGACGAGCAACCTCCTGTTCTTTGAGAAGGGCAAAGTTTACGCGCGCGGTATTAATATCGGCGCCAATTCCATCACGACCGATTTTGTTGCAGAAGCGAAGATGCCTTTCGCCAAGGCGGAAGAGTTGAAGATTAACGAAGGCTTCGTGAGCCTCGGCGGTGCTTACGAAGAACCGGACAATCCTCATCAAGCAGCGATTTCGAAGATTGCTCGCCAGGTGATGACGCGCCTGCACATGCAGGTGAATCAGACGATTCAATTTTATCGCACTCAGCAGGGCGGGTCTGCGCCGCAACGGTTGTTCCTCGCCGGCGGCGGGTCGATCATGGCCTACACCCGCGAGTTTTTTGCCGAGAAGCTCAATGTGCCGGTCGAGTACTTCAATCCGTTCCGCAACGTGCAAATTGGGCAGGGGGTCGCGATTGAAGAGCTCGAGAAAGTGGCGCATGGCTTTGGCGAAGTGGTGGGCCTCGGTCTTCGCAACCTCGCGCAATGCCCGGTCGAATTGAACCTGGTGCCGAAAAGCATTCGCAGCCGCCAGCAGTTCGAACAGAAGAAGCCTTATTTCATCGCCGCGATTTTCAGTTTGGTGCTCGTGGTCTTTGCCTACGGCATGTTCTACGGAAAGATTTCAGGCGTAAAACAAAGTTCGCTCGATACACTTTCGGCGAAGCTCACTCCCTACGAGCAAAGTGTAAACAAACTCCAGGAGCAGGAGAATGCAGTGAAGGCTACTACCAATCAGATTGGCAAACTGATGGGATATCTGCAGGACAAATTCTTCTGGCCGGAAGCTCTCACGCAAGTGCGCGCGGTTCTCACGCAAGTGGAGGAAAAACAGTCGCAAAGCATCAACCGGCCGGTCGGAGTGTGGATCGAAAAATTTGGGACGATATCCGGTGGTGGGTCGGAGCAGGCGCAAACGCAGCAGGAGGAGAATTCGGGAGGATATGATCCTCTTGCTTTCTATCGCAGGAACCCCGAGCTGATGAAGCGATACTTCCCGCAATTATACAAGATGCAGCAGGGCGGCGGCGGTGAAGGAGCTGAAGGAGAAGATGGAACGAAGAAGACTGCTGCAGCTTCGACCACCAATACCAATTTAGTGAGCGTCGATGTGAAATTCCGAGCGGTGAATTTGGACAAGAATGGCTTGAACGGGCAGAACAATATTCTGGCTTTCGCAGTTCAGGACGCGTTTCAAAAAGACCCAATGTTTGATTCCTCTAGCACAAAACTTGCTGGAAATGTCGACGCTGTTGAGACGGGGACCGATACCTTCACGTTTACCCTTAAGCTCGCGCTGAAGAAACAAATGCAGACAATGTAAGTATGGCGTGGGTTAAACGAAATCTAGGATTAGTCATTGGCGGCGTGATCGCCCTCGCGCTGCTTGGGGTTGCGGCCTTTTATTTCTGGGGCAACTACAAGCACGATCAGGAGATTACGCAGCAACTCGATGAAACCACCGAGAAATTTAAGGGGCTTCTGAACCGTCCTCTTCATCCAGGCGGCGACGGAGGGAAAGTCAACAACATCGACTTGGTGAAGCAGGAGAACAAGCGCCTCGAAGATTTTCTCAAGGATGTGCGCGGGCGTTTCGGCAAGCGTGAAATTCCCACAAACATTTCAAATCGTGACTTCCGCGCGCTGTTGGATAACACCATTCATGATTTGCAAAAGTCAGCGGATGCTCTTGGTATTACTGTTCCGGCCAACACCGCCACCCCTGGCATGACTGTCGGCGGAAAGAGGGATTACTGGTTTAGTTTCGCTCCGGAGAAATCAGCGGTCGAATTCAAGAATATCGAGATGCTGACCCACCAGTTGATGGATGTGAAGGATCTCTGCGACATCCTGTTTGGCGCCAAGATTAGCGACCTCGTCGCGATCAAGCGCGTGGCGGCATCCTCAGACGAAAATAACGCGACTGATTTCCTGACGGACAAAAAGGCGTCGACGAACGAATTCGCAATAGTCACACCGTACGAGCTGCGGTTCCAGGGATTTTCCGCGGAGCTCGCGCGCGTACTGGACGGCATGATCAAAGCGAAGCGTTGTTTCGTGGTCCGCTCCGTAGCGGTCGATAAAGCCCCATCTGCCGAAGACGCAGCCGCGGCCAATCCGATGCCGTTCCCGATGATGCGTGGAATGGATCCTCGCTACGGAATGCGGGGCTATCAACCGCCCGTCCAACCAACCGCGACCGCCGGGCCCAAACGGCTACCGAATGTGCTTTTGGATGAGAACAAACTTTTAATGGTGTTGCAGGTGGATGCCGTACGTTTGAAGGAACCTGCGGCTCCTAAGGCGGCCGCGCCAAGACAACCGCAACAAGTCGCGCAGGCCCAACCTGCCGCGGAGTGATAGTTCATGCAATTTCTTAAAGCCCATTACGAAAAGATCATTCTCAGCGTGGTGCTGCTGGGGTTGGCTGCTGTTGCCGCGTTGATGCCGGTGCGTGTCGCGCAGGAACGGGAACGGCAGGAAGCGCGCGAAGCGGAAATCACCAATCCGAAAGTAAAAGAATACCAGCCTTTGGATTTAACCACCAATGCGTCCGTCCTCGCACGTATCGAACAACCCCCGCGCTTAAAACTGGATGGAGAGCATAACGTGTTCAATCCGGTGGTGTGGCAGAAGACGCCGGACGGCGGAGTCAAGAAGGTTACGGAGTGGGGTCCGAACGCAGTGGAAATTCTGGATATTCGGCCATTGCATTTGTCGATCGCTTTTGATGAAGTAGCGGGCACGCCGCAGGAGGTCCGATATCAGTTGTCTTATTTGAATGAAACGCAGCGTTCGGGAAAACCGACGCCGCGCATCGCCGGAATCAACGACAAGAACAACATGTTCACGATCCAGGAGATCACTGGTGAAACGAACAATCCGACCTCGTTGAAAGTGCTGCTGGCCGGGGATAAGGATCCGGTGACGATTGGGCCCGGGAAGCCGTACGAGCGGATCGTTGGCTACACCGCTGACCTGAGTTACCCGCCCGCGAACAAGCAATGGAAGAACCAGCGAGTGAAGGATGAGATACCAATCGGCGGCGAAACTTACAATATCGTTGCCATTACTCCGACCGAAGTTGTATTGTCTGCCAAGTCCAATAAAAAACCAACGGTGATCGAGTATAAGCCGGCGAAAAAATGATTTAGACCTTCCTTCCAGTTCGAAATTACCAAGCCCATGATAAAAGTAGTATCTACTAGCCTGATTCTTATTGCTCTTTTCGGAACGTTCCCCCGAAGTCATGCCCAGGACACCGCGGCGGGACAAACAGGCGCCACCGCGGCGGCGCAGCGAGCGGCTAGCGAGGAGGCTGTTCGGCGAACAGCCAGAAAGATCGATCTTCGGAACGCGCTTGCGACTGCGCAGGGGCTCCAGGCCAAAGGTGATTTGGTGGGCGCCTCCCGCGAATATGAAAAAGCATGGGATTTGGTCCAGCAAATCGGTGTGACCATCGACCAGGAACGCGCCGAGACGATCAAAGGAATTGCCAGCACACGCATGGAATTGGCCAAGCGCGCGCAGGAGAAAGCCAATTTCGAGGAAGCCAGCAAACAGGTGGAGCGCGTTCTGCGTGTTGATCCGGCGAACGAGGATGCCAAACATTTCAAAGCGAAAAATGACAAGCTGATCGCGGACCGCATTGGCAAGGAGCCGAGCAAGGAAACCCTGGAACGTGTCCCGGAGATCCAGCACGAGCGGGTCAATACTTCCATCCTCGTGCAGGACGCGCGAGTCCTCATGGAAATGGGCAAGTTGGACGAAGCAGAAGCGAAGCTGAAGCAGGCAGTGAAGGAAGATCCTGAACACAAGGCTGCCTTTTATTATCTCAAGATTATCAAAGAACGCCGTTTCAGCCAGGAATCGCGCAAGCGCGAAATCATGGCGAACGACAAGATCGTCGAAGTGGAGAGTGCCTGGAATACTCCAATCAGCCGTGAATCGCTCCCGATGGAAAATCCCTTTGCCCAAACAAACATGGTTTATACGAGCGCGGGCCGGGCCATGATTACTCGCAAGCTGAACAACATCATTCTCGAGAAATATGAGGTTCCGGGCGACCTCGAATTGAGCGAGGTGGTGAAGGATTTGCAACGGATCACACGCGAGCGCGATGTCGACAAGGTTGGAATTAACCTGATTATCAGCTCATTCCTGGACAAGCCAGGCCCCCAAATTCCTATTGGCGGGGGGTTCGGTGGTGGCTTTCCACCCCAACAGATCGATCCTTTGACCGGTCAGCCGATCACAACGACGACGACGACCGCTCCGCTGAAGGTGGAGGACTATAAGGTGACCATTGATCCGCCTCTTTACAACGTCCGTTTGAGCGATGTCCTCGATGCGATCATAAAGGTTGCCAAGCCGCCTGAAGGGCAAGACCAGAATGTCGGAATCAAATATTCGATCGAAGATTACGCAGTGGTGTTCAGCCAGCGTGAGGCTCAGGCTCAGGTACTTTACACACGCACATATAAAGTTAATCCGAACACTTTCGTTCAAGGGTTGGATGGCATTTACCTGACCCAGAACCCATTCCTTCAATATGGTTCCGTAATCGGTTCGGCTGGTGGCGGCGCGGGTGGTGCGGGCGGCGCCGGTGGTGCCCTTGGTGGCCAGACGACCTCCGGCCAAACAGCGGGCGGTGTTGGGCCCGGTGCTTACTTCCAATTTCAGGGTAGCTTTGGGGGCGGCCAGACTGCAGGCGGTGCTGGCGGTGGCGGTGGTGGTGGCGCTGGCGGCCAGACCGCTGGCGGTGGTGGTATCCTCGGCGTTACGATCACGAACAGCACTTCCGCGGTCATCGATTCGGTGCGCAATTTCTTTATTGCGGCCGGATTAAATTTCCAGACGAACAACGCCGGGTTCGCGCAGGGCGGCGGGCAGTTCGGGGGCGGTGGGGCTGTCCCTCCTCAGAAAGCGATTTTCTTCAATGATCGCACCGGTGTATTGATGGTTCGCGCGACCCTGGGGGAGTTGGATATTGTGGAAAATGCTTTGCAGACGCTGAATATCGCTCCCCCACAAGTCATGATCGAAGCGCGTATTGCGGAAGTTACGCAGCGGGACAATAAAGCAGTCGGATTCGATTGGTTCCTCGGTAATATTCTGCTCGGTAACGGGAAAGCAGGGTTGCAAGGTGGCACCGCTCCGTCCTTTGCGGACAGTGGAACCACTGCCAATCCGGGCGGGACGTTTCCGAATCCGCCAATCGGCCGTGCGGATACCGATCAGTTAATAACGAGCGGTTTGACCCACAACGCAGGCATTCCTGCCGTCGCGACACTGTCAGGTATCCTAACGGACCCTCAGTTCCGTGTGGTGATCCGAGCGCTGGAGCAGCGCGAAGGGGTGGACCTTTTGTCCGCACCGAAGATTACGACGTTAAGTGGTCGTCAAGCGCGCATCGCGATTGAAGATACCGAAACAATTATTCTCGGGTTGAGCGCGCAAGGCCTCAACGGCGGCGGTACCGGCGTAGTCGGGGCCGGTGGTGTCGGTGGTACAGGCGTTGGCGGGGGCGTGACCACTGGTGGCTTCTAATTAACCGCTCGAACAGGACTTTATCGATGAAAACCAAGCTCATTGTTCTTTCTGCGCTGATCGCGCTGAATATTTTCCGAGCGCAGGCGCAGGTGGTGCAAAATCCGCAGGCGATTCCTGTCGTGCAGCCGGTGCCAGCCCCGATTCCTTTCGGTCAGGTACTCGACGTCATTCCTTACGTTTCGGCGGATGGTTACACGGTCCAGTTGCATATCGTGCCGACCTTCACCGAGTTCCTCGGGTATGACACTGACCTGGCGCGACAGTTCCGAACCGTCGTTCCCGGCCTTCCTGTTCAGGATACGCCGTTGCCCCGTTTCCGTATTCGCCAGGTGGCGACCAGCGCGGTGGTCTGGGACGGACAAACGGTCGTTCTCGGCGGATTGATCGGCGAGAATGTGACCAAGACGCGCGAAAAAGTTCCGGTGCTTGGGGATATCCCGCTATTGGGTCGGTTGTTCCGCAGCGAAACTTCGGACAGCACCAAGAAGAACCTGATCATTTTCGTGACCCCGACGATTATCGATCCGGCTGGCAACCGGGTGCATGCGCCAGATAATTTGCCGTACGATCCGAACCGGGTTCCCGAGCAAAAGCCAGTCGCCAACCCGTAAACAGTTGTTGCGCGTGTCACCGAACCTAGACGCTGCCCGCAGATTCTGTCCGAAAGTATGTATTTATTGCTAAAACCGAAAAGGCTAGCCACAGCGTTGCTTCTCGGGAGCGCGATTGTCGGAGCCCAGGGCGCTTCGTCCTTGACCAAGACTGGGACGGAGTACCGCATTCTGCCGGCGCTCGCGGGCGATCAAGTGCAGTCGCAAATTGCGCTGGGGCCGGATGGCGGGTTTATCGTTGCGCAGGACAATTCGATCGACGGTAATGGGCTGGGCATTCGGGCGCGAAAGTTTTTTCCTGATCTCTCTGCTGCTCAGAATACGTTTCAAGTGAACGCGCGGAACGCGGGTGACCAGCAGAATCCGCGTGTCGCTCTCCTGAAGGGTGGCGGAGCGGTGTTCGCGTGGGAAAGCAGCACGCCGGTTGGTCACAGGATTTATCTGCGCTTCATCGACGGTCAGGATGTGTTGAGTGGGGACGATATCGAGTGCAGCCGCTTCAAAACGGGATCGCAAAGTGATCCCGCGCTCACCGTCCTGGCGAATGGAAATGTGCTTGTCGTTTGGGCTGAGCAGGACCGCGACGGCAGCATGGACGGAATCTTCGGACAAGCTTTTACCCCTGCTGGCGTTCGGTCCGGGAACACCTTTCAAGTCAATCAAAAATCAGAGCTGAGCCAGCGCACTCCGTCGGTCGCGGCGTTGGAGGATGGCAAGTTTGTCGTTGCCTGGGTTAGCGACGAAAATCGTCCGGGGGACAAATACGGCGACACTATCGATATTTACGCGCGATTGTTCAACGCCGATGGAAGTGAAGCGAGTGCTGAATTTCCGGCGAATTCCTGGAAGTCGCATCTGATCGACGGTCAGGCTTACGAAATCCACGAAGTCTGTGCGAATCCATTCCTGTCCGCGGTTCCCGGCGGATTTCGGGCAGCCTGGTCAGAACGTGCTGCGGCTACTACCGTTGAAAGCTGGGATGTCAAAACCCGCACGTTCGATCTCACCGGCGAGCCTACTTCTGAGGAACTCGTAGTGAACACGACGACTCAGGGCGATCAGTTCTCACCCCGAATGGCCGCTTTGAACGGCATTCAATTCATTGTCTGGACCAGCTTCGGCCAGGACGGCGCGGATGAAGGTATTTACGGGCGCGTTATAAAAGCGGATGGAAGCTTTGATGGCGCGGAGTTCCTCGTCAATACCCGTACGATCAGCAAGCAGATATCTCCGACAATCACGGGCGCGGGCTCCGATAGGTTTGTGGTTGCGTGGTCGAGCTTCAACCGTTCTCCTGGTGGGATCGGTAACTACGATCTGTTCGCCCAGAACTATGTGCTCACTGGATCGAGCGAGCTTTCGACACCGAACGCACCGTTCGTCTCCGCTCTGAGTCAGAACAGCATTTGTGTGACCTGGGGTGAGCGTGCCGCTGAGCCCGGAAGTTCGTATCTCATTTACATCGATAACGAAGCCAATCCGACCGAAACGACCGAGGGCATGTTGACCGTGAATCGCGTCTCATGGTCGGCTGGCAGTTCGCACGAGGTGCGCATCGCTTATCGCACCGGTGCTGGAAAAACATCTCCTAAATCAGATGTTGCGACTGTGAAGACGTGGGGTGCTGATTTGAACAACGACGGTCTGCCCGATGATTGGCAGCAAATGAATTTCGGCAAGCTGCGGCCCGGCGCCAAGGAGGACACTGATGGTGACGGGGCGAGCAATTACGACGAACTTTTAGCGGGAACGGATCCAACCGATCCTGCGAGTGTGCTGCGGACGCTGATTAGCGAACGCGAGCAAGGACTTTATATCGAGTGGAATACCATCCCGGGCAACTATTATCAGTTGCAGGTAACGACGGATTTCTCCAATTGGACCAGCGTTGGAACGCCACGGTTCGCCCACTCGACAACAGATTCCCTGCCTTGCAACGGTCCTGGCCAGGTTCGGTACTATCGTGTGATTCGAATGCGCTAAATTATGCCGCGGTTATTACAGATTATTGCAGTGTTGATGTGCCTGGCGGCCAGCCAGCCACTCCGGGCGTTTTCGTTGCTCGGGCCATTCGAAGCGTGGCAGACCGCCGCCCTCGGTTATAATCCCACCGGGACTGACCTCGGCGCGCCCAAGAACCTGACGGAAGAGTATCGCTGGAATGTTCCAGTCATTACTTATGCGTTCGACCCCTCGTTCCTGACCTATTTCGGCAACGAAGGCGTCGCGGCTATCGACGCGGCATTCGGAATTCTAAATTCTCTGCCCGACCTCACGACCTTGAGCTCGAATCTTACAGAATATCCTCTGCTCGATCCGAACACCGGTTCAAGCACGACTTACCGCGATTCGCGCCGGGTTAATTTGCGTGCTGAGGCGGATAACCTGGTTGACTTAAAGTCGCTGGCTCTCGGCGCCATCATCGAGGAACTCGGTCTGGCGAGTCCGGAGCGTTGGACCTGGGCTTTGCGTGACCGGAAGATTGTCGATAACAACACGGCGACAAATTACCTCACAATTCAACGCAACTTTGACCCGGTAACCACAGCACCGTCGAAATATGTCAATGGCAGTCGCTACACCTACGAGGTTGTTGAATTTGCAAATCCTGCGTTCTCCGATGCGGTTGAGCGTACCGTTGACCCGGAACATCGAGTGCACTCGTTCTCGTCTGTTGCAGATATTACGGGAGGATTGTTGACGCGTGGGCTGGCTCCTGGTGTCTTCTATACCTACCTGACCCGCGATGATATTGGCGGGCTCAAATACGTTTATTCCGCCAATAACTTGCACTGGGAACCTTTCCCGGCGAATACGCAGATCTTCACACTCGACACGAGCAACGGCTTCATTTCGCTCACCAATCAGGACTTAACGCTTTTGGGGTTGCGCTCGTTGACAAGTTCGCCGGAATTACTCCGGTCTTTTTATCCTGGACTGATCATTTCGGACGCCATCCCCAATCCGGTCACCATTCAATCAAACATTCCGATTGTGGTGACTCAATTCGTGACGCTTTTGTTCCAGACGAATTTTCTGAATCCCCAGGTGGTTTCAAACATCGATCTTTCCACGTTTAGCAGCGTCACCTTGACCAGCGCGCCGGCAAACCTCGCCGCAAATTTGCAGGCGGCTTTTCCAGGAGTCGTAGGGTTGGATCAATTGGTCGTTCTGAGCACAAATTTCAGTCCTACCACTGTGGTGCAGGTGGCGAGCATCGTTTTAACCAATGCTCCCAAGAATCCGTGGGATGATGCATTCACGACGAACTTCGTATTCCAGACAAACTTCGTCACCAACATTCAGATTCTATATCACTATAGTTTCCGCAACGTTCAGACGAACTACTTTAGCCCGACTACGGTTCTCCGCCGCATTGTGAGCGGCTTGGAGAAGGAGCCATGGAGTGACGCTTTAAACCCAATCTATAAGACCACTACAAATGATATTCTGATCGCACGACCCAGCGGCGCAGTGACGATCATACCGACTAATCTGGTAGGCTACGTTTACACCCCGTCCACCGCGACGAATGTCATTGCCGTAACAAATTTCGTCTTTGTGACGAACATCGTCGATCCGAACACCTTTCTCACTCGTACGATTTCACGGACCGATACGACGTTGTTTACCAACGTTCAAACATTTGCTTACCCTATAGAGTTTCTCGCCAATCCGGTGGTAACAAATGTCTTCGTTACGAACGCGTTCGTGACGACGAATATCCTCACCTACAAGTATGCCTATGCGAACGTGTTGACGAACTATTCCGGGCCCAACACGCCGGCGACTCGGGTTCGCTTCCAGATAACCGCGGACCCTAACAATCCTGCGTTCAATCAAACGAATATAATCTCGCTTCAGCCTACGGTCCTGGATGTGCCTTCTGGTGGCTTCCTGATCGACACAAATCAGACCGGATTTCAGTTCACCGGGCCACCGCTGGTCACGGTGCAAGCCGTGACAAATATCGTCTTTGATATCACGGACATCAATGGGGTGCGAACGGTTGAGGCGGTGGTTTACAACTTCACCAACAGCATTTACTTCGCCTTTCCGTATGTGCTGACCAATGCACCGGCTTCGGTTTTGCGGCCAGGCGTGAGTAAACTCCGCTTTCAGCGAATCGGCGGAACGTTTACCGGTAATGCCTTCAGCTATACGAATCGTTATACCGCGAGCTTCTACCAAAACGGTGTACTCACGAATGCAGTCTTCGTAAATGTGCAAACGCAGCCGGATATTTTGATTCGTGCCCGCGACCTCGGGACATTCAACGACTCAGTTGCTCCGGTGCAATACAATCGTTTCGCGAACTTCCAGAATCAGGCCGCATTGAACGGCAACGATCCGAATCAAGGTGGTCCGGGAATCATCACCGGGCCGGCGGTGATCGACTTCAACAAGGTCGGTCCGAGTCTGATCAACGAGTTTCCGGGCTTCGTGACCGAGGCATCTGCGCTCGAATTCCAGCTGCAACCCTTTATGTGGGGGATATTTGACGGGACGACGAACGCCCCTATTGTATTTCCGAAGTCCATCACTCTCGAAAATATTGAGTTACTTACGACTGGAGGCGCAGTCCCTTGAGTTTTCCGATTATGTTTTTCCGTTTCGCACTGCTCATTACGCTTGGTTCTGTGCTGCCGCTCGCTCGGGTGCACGCCCAGGCGGACTTCTACATCAACAAGGGGAACGTGACCAACGTGCAGGTGGATGCCCGGAATTTCGTCAACGAAGGGCGGTTTGCGGTGTTCAGTTCGGTTCCGTGGGATCCACAAAATACCGTCACTTTCACGAACCGGGGCACGATCTCCGGGAGTGTGGGCTTTCGTTTTGAAACTGTGGACGGCGGATTTGGTCTACGGCACCAGGCTGCTTCTTTTTACAACGCTCCCGGCGCAAGGATACTGGCTGACGACGGTGGGGGAATCCTTCCTTTTAGTTCCGGGCAGTTTGTCGGTGCTTTGTTCGAGGCGCCTGCCTCATTTGTCACTATCAATGCGGCGAGTGTGACGAATCGCGGTGACGTGACCGTCGGCGCAAACGGCTTGATGAAGCTTTTTGCGAATGGAATGGACCTTAGCGGCGGAACGCTGATTGTGGAACCGGCGAGCGGTTCGGTCTTTGGTTCAAGGTTCGGCGGAGTCGATGTGACCGAGACGAACTTCTTTCCATCTGTCGGTGTTTACGATCTGGCTTATGGTATCGATATCGATACCAACATGCCGGTTTCGGGTATTCTCCTCTCCACCAGCCCTTACATATTTCAGACACCGATATTCAACATCACCAACTCGGCCAGTTCTCCGCCGCTTTTTACCAGCTTCTGCCGAACGAGCTTCGGCCTGACGAATGCACAAGTATTTACTCGGGACGAGTTTGTGACCCAGAGCAATCGTGTCATTCAAGTAATCGCGGTCCAATCCGGCGATACGAATATCGGCGTTTTCGCTAGTTTCGTACCGACGGTGGTTCCGATCGGCGTGCCGCAAGGTGGGTATTTGAGCCCCATCGTCGAGATGCGCGTCGCCTCCACAAATTTTCGAACGCTCGATCTGCAGACGAACAGCTTGTATGTGTTTGACCAGTTAGGCAGTCACACGAACAATATTCTTTCGTCCAATATCGTGGCGGGAACCCTTCGACCGGCGCCGCTCATCCTGTTCCGGGGGCCTTCAGGCTTCGGGGAGATTGGGCAGCCCGGGTTACCGTTTGTTGATCCCGACGTGTTTGACAGCCCCGCTTACTCGAACCGGATCGTGACGAATCAATACGCAGTCTACGCGGCGGAAGTGCAGAGTGTGGCGAGCAGACTCCCGGCGTTGCCTGACGTTGGTGTGACCAACCTTCCCGGACGCGTCGAGATCAGAGCGACCGACTTGAAGCTGGATAATACGCGTATTCGTGCCGAAGGCCTGATCTCAATCAACGCTACCAATCTCACGGGTGGCGGCGGAAGCGTTTTGGATGTGCCGCGAATCAACATGAATTTCACGAGCACCAGGGACGTGCTTAATTTGAAGGACATGACCCCGGATTCCGTTGAACGGTTCGGCGGCTTCCTGCAGATTTACAGCGGCATCTGGACCAACGTTTATAGCGAAGTCGTTGGGGGCGGCACCAATGCAGTTACCAACATCATTGAGGTGCGCTTCCAGTTGACTGCGATCAACGCGCAGGACATGCACACCCGCGAGGCGGTCGTCGCGCACGAATTGA
Source organism: Limisphaerales bacterium (assembly GCA_044226545.1). GTDB lineage: Bacteria > Verrucomicrobiota > Verrucomicrobiia > Limisphaerales > SXQI01 > DASVNK01. Next base: position 181,164 of record JBGAGW010000010.1, on the reverse strand, counting down.
AGCTCAGTTCTCCCGGTAGTGTCATTTATGAGGATAACCTCGCCGTGACGAACCTGGTGCAAATCAGCGCACCAAATTTGACTTTAGCCGAAGGCAGTCGCTTATCACTCGGCAAGGGGGTGGGCTTCTCTTACACCAACATCGTCAACGTCTCGAACTTCACCAATAACGGCACCCTGGCCATGAATGAACTGGCGGAACTGCGCAAGAGCAGCACATCCGGCTACGACACCTTCGTCAACCATGGCGACATTATGGCGTTCGGAACGGAAATCACAGCAGGTTATTTTGAGAATAGTGGCGACATCATTTCGAGCAACTCGTACACATTTTCGCTGACGACCACGACTGGCCAGGGAACACTCTTTTCGACCGATTGCTTCGGGGAACCGCTCTTCACCCCGGTATCTGAGCAAACTGAAGGCGCCATTACGATCAATGCTGCCACGGCAAAGATTGACGGTGGTAACTTCGTAACGCTCGGCGACGTCCAATTGAATGGCAATGTATTCAAAGTGAATGCCCACCGCGCCAATGCGGGGGGCCGAATGGTCTTCAACGTGACTGATATTTTGACTGACACCGGTGAACAGGCGAACAACGTTTGGACGGTCAATAATGGGTTCGCAATGGGTGCCCGGCCGCTTGGCGACCTGCTCGGAACGGAACTTCGCACGCTGGGTGCCAAGTTGGCGTTTATCGATCACGTTTGGTCTGCCGAAGATCGAGGTGCGACAATTGCAGGGTTCACGGACAATATAGCTCTCGGTCGCCTGGTCATTCGGGGCGACACCGGATCGAAGTTTGAATTCCTGCCCGGCCTCGATGGCAGCGCATTATACGTCGATGTCCTGCAGATTGACGGACTTCAAGCAAGTAGCCTGCGCGAGTTGACCAATCGCGTTCAACTTGGGATGAATATCTATTACGGCAATATTGAGTCCACAAACGGCACCTTCACCGCTGAAAGACTCAATGGAATTCTTGGGCCTAGCGCTCCGTTCAATTTCATCTGGGTGCCGGAATGGGCGGGCCCCAATAGCGGTGTGGATGTTCCTTTGACTGAAAACGGTCCGGTTAAGCGCTTTAACCGCGCATTGCGTGAGAGCGCAAATATCGATTCGGACGGTGATGGTTTGCCGAACCGCTACGATCCATTTCCTTTCCCGCCGGAAGCGTTTGGGATTACTGGAATCACTCTGAATTCGGTTGCGCAGGCTGTCTCGTTCGGTTTCACCGCGCAGAGCGCCGGAACTTACGTGATTGAATACACAACGGACCTGGCTGGGGGCAAATGGCAGCCGTTGACTTCGCTCGTGCAGAAAAACGCGAGTGGCGGAGTGATGTCTTTTACCGACCAATTGAGGGCAGGGGATCCTCAAAGATATTATCGGGTGCACAAAGCGCCTTAGAAGAACCCTTGTCGCAGTTATATGTTGATGAAGCGAATTACATGGTTGATTTGCGGCGTGCTGCTGGCCTGTGCGGGCAGGACTTTCGCTCTCGATATTGTGACCATTGATGGGAACAAGGCCGAGGCCGACACAGTGCTGGCAAAAGTAAAAGACGCCGGTATCGGCCGGATGCGCGCTTTCAGTGTGCCCGATGCCGAAGTCTCCTTCCGGTCGAAGTCTGTTCCGGGGCTCGTGGCGTTGCGCAAGGATGCCGCCGGATTACACGCTCTTTCGCAAGAGGACAAGGCGGCTGCTCTCCGAAAATGGATCAACGATTTGAAGGCGACGGGCCAATATGAATATGTTGAGCCCAGTTACATCCGCGAACTGGACCGCGTCCCGAATGACGCGCGATTTTTTGATGGCACTCTCTGGGGGTTGAGCAACTATGGTCAGCAAGGCGGAACTCCCGGTGCAGATATTTCGGCCACGAATGCCTGGGACTACTCAATCGGATCCACCAACGTCATCGTTGCGGTGATCGATACAGGCGTTCGTTATACTCATCGAGACCTCGCCGCACAGATGTGGCATAACCCCGGAGAAGTCGTGGGCAACGGCTCTGATGATGATAACGACGGTTACATCGATAACGAGTTCGGCATAGACGCATTCGATAATGATGGTGATCCGATGGACACCGACGGCCATGGGACCCACGTCGCTGGTACGATCGGAGCCGCTGCAAATGACGGCAATCCGCATGTGGGCGTCGCGTGGAAGGTTCAGATTATGGCATTGCGTTGCGGAACCGAGCAGGGGCTGCCGAATTCTGCCATTGTCAAATGCATCGAATACGCCGGCGATCACGGCGCGAAGGTAATCAACGCCAGCTTCGGGGGGTACGCGTTCAGCCAGGCGGAGTTTGATGCCATCAATGCAGTTCGAGCGAAAAACGTTCTCTTCATTGCGGCGGCTGGAAATGACAATAACGATAACGATCTCAGACCTTCCTATCCTGCTTCGTTCCGGTTAGATAACATTATTTCGGTCGCCGCCATGGATCGGAATGATTTGCTCGCGAGCTTTTCGAATTACGGCAAGAACTCCGTTCATCTAGCCGCCCCAGGCGTCGAAATTTACTCGACCTGGATCGGTTCGGATACAGATTACAATATCATTCAAGGGACGAGCATGGCGACGCCGCATGTAGTTGGCGTTGCGGCTTTGGTTGCGGCGTATATTCCAGGAGCTGGATACAGTGAGATTCGGGATAGAATTCTCCAAGGGGTAAGTCCGGTCCCTACCTTCGCGCCCCGCACGATTACAGGCGGACGGTTGAATGCCTTCAAGGCGCTTACCCGGGGCGTAGATGGAATCATTGACTTCTCCATCACCCCCGGAAACAACTCCCAAATAACTATTGGAGAGCCGGTGGTGATTTCACTTTCTCTCTCGGACGGCCCGCCGATTACCAACGCAACGGTGAATCTTTCTGGTGGTGGAACGAACCTGACACTGACGCTTGATCGTGGAACCAACGGCTCAGTGACGGCCGGTACTTATACGAATACGTATATTGTTCCGAACGTGCCTGGCCCTATTGCCTTCACGCTAACCGCGGCGGCGCCCGGCAAGACAAACTTGTCAACGCAGATCAACTACGAAGCGGTCAACCGTCCTGCGAATGATAAGTTCGCCAACGCCTTCAAAATTCCGCAACAACCCTCTTTCACTCAGGTTACATCAAATCGTCTGGCCACGATCGAAGGTGCGGCCGAACAGAATCTGAAGCATGGCGGAGTAGCCAATGCCGCCTCCTCGCTCTGGTACGCATGGTCCCTTCCTCAACGAACGCCCGTCATCATCGACACCGCTGGGAGTACGTTTGATACGGTCATCGGTGTTTATCAGGGCACCAGCCTGACCAATCTCGAGGAGGTGGTGCAGGCGAATGACGTGGGCAACCGGAAAGAAGCGTGGGTTAAATTTACCGCGGAACCGAATGTCAGCTATAAGATTGCGATCGCCGGTGTGCCGCCGAATGACGAAGGAACCGTCCAGGTCCGCTTCGAAATCAACGGCGAGCCTGACGCAGTCGCTCCTATCGTTCAGATTAACAAACCGGTGAGCGGGATTATGGTGCGCGATCGGAAGGTTAACGTCGAAGGGACCGCGTTTGATCCGCAACCGAATGCTTCCGGAATTCAGGAAGCCGGTGTGCAATACACGGTCAGCACGAACCAGGTTCGGAATCCGGGTGAGTTGCCGAAGTCCGCGCAAGGCACAACCAATTGGCTCGCGCCGGTCGATCTCGCTGAAGGAATTAACTTTGTTACGGTCTGGGCCTTTGACAACGCCGAGAACCGTTCCCGTGAACAGCAGATCGCCATCATTTATCGCCCCACTCTCATCACAAATGACCTATTTATCGACGCGCTGCCACTTACGACATCTCAGGGTAGCGTGACGAATAGTAACGTGAGCGCTACAAAAGAATTTGGCGAACCGGCCCACGGCGGAAACGCTGGCGGCAAATCGCTTTGGTATAAATTCATCGCTCCACAAAGTGGCGTATTGCTGGCGAACACCAGAGGGTCGACCAACGCGGCCAATAATCAGCCGCTGGATACGGTGCTGTCGGTTTATGTTAGTACAAATCTGACATCGCCGAAAGTTACCACGCTCGATCAATTGGCCAGCAACGATGATGTTGCAGGCGCGGGGACGTTTAGTGAGGTGACCCTGACAGTCGAAGCCGGGAAGACATATTATATAGCCGTCGACGGATACGACGCGGCCTCTGGCAATGTGCAGTTGAATTATAACTTCAGCGCCGCGCAGATCCATCAATTGACGATTCTGCCGTCCGAGGGGCAGGGCACGGTCTCTCCACGCAGCGGTCCATTCCCGGCGAACGCAACGATTAGTTTGGTAGCGCGTCCTGCGGCCGGCTCAGCGTTCCAGTATTTTGAGGTGAACGGCAACCGTGTTCAACAGAATCCGTATACTCTCGTATTTACCAGCGATACGACCGTAAAGGCTTTCTTCGCCGCCCGCACGTTTGCAGAGGATTTCGAAGGCGCCGCGTTGAAGCTGCCTATTGTCGCCACGAATTGGTCCATCTCATTGGATCCGACGAACCGTTTCAATCACGTGTTCCAATCGCCCGGAAATGGGCTGAACAAAATCACCAACACCGCCTCGGTGGTGGTTAACGTCTCCGCCGGAACTGGCGGGTTTGACTTTGGCACCAGCACCGAGACCAACTACGATCGGTTGGAGTTTTATATTACCCCGCAGATTGCCGGCCAGCCAACGAATACGACCTTCCTCGGTAGTTGGTCGGGTGAAACGCGCGGTCGGTACCTCTTCGCCTTGCCGGGCGGTCAGGTTCGTTTGGAATGGCGTTACGTAAAGGATCGCGCCATCTCCGCAGGACGCGATGTCGTGTTTATCGATAATATCGATCTTCCTGGCAATGCGGGCGTGTCCGCTTTGTCGGTCCAAAACGAGACAACTACGGTCAATGTTCGAGGCGGAGCGAGTCAGACATTCCTGATCGAAAGCTCGGTAGATTTGAACTCATGGAGCGAGATCGGCACAGCGACCGCAAACGGCTCGGGCGACTTGACCTTTGAAGAACAGGCGAAAGGCGCCCGCCGCTTTTACCGATTTACTCCGTTGCAATCCGCAGCTCCTTGATAGAATGCTCCTGATTGGCCTCACAGGCGGGATCGGGATGGGCAAGAGCACAGTAGCCGAATATTTGCTCCGGCACGGCGAAAAGGTGGTGGATACGGATGAACTCGCGCGACGGTTTGTGGAGCCTGGGCAGCCGGCGCTTGAGGAAATCCGCGCCGCGTTTGGGCCAGAAGTTTTGGTGAGCGGAAGACTGGATCGCAAAGCACTCGCGCGAATGGTGTTTGGCCGGGCGGAGGCTCGGAAAAAGCTGGAACAGATTCTTCACCCGCGCATTCGCGCCGCCTGGAAAGCGGAAGCGGAACAATGGCGCGACGCGGGTTTGGCGCGCGGCGTGGTGATAATCCCGCTGCTGTATGAAACGGGCGCGCAGGCAGAGGTGGATAAAGTGGTTTGTGTTGGCTGCTCGCCCGGGACGCAAAAGCGGCGTTTAGCAGGACGCGGTTGGACGGGTGAGGAGATCAGCCAGCGCAATGCCGCCCAGTGGCCAATCGCGAAAAAAATGGATCACGCGGATGGCGTAATTTGGAACGAATCGACGATGCAACTGTGTGAGGAGCAATGTGCACGGCTGTTTTTTGCGCAGTAACCGAGTCGTTCGTTTGAGTGTCAAAAGAGAGCGTAGCAAAAGGAAAGAATAATTCGACAAAGCGACTGGTGATGTACAAACTCCCCGGTCTAATCGTCTGAGTAGAGCGCGAGCGTTTAGCCGTATCCGTAAGAGCCCGGCATAGCGCGTGCTTATTTAGCGACCCTTTTAACCTGTATATGCGAAGTGTGCGACTGTTCCTGGCGAGCCGTTTGGGCTCGTTCTTTTTTCGTTCCGGGATAAATGGCTTTTGGATTTTAGCCCTGCTTTTCTGCTGCCAGCTTTCGGCCCGCGCCCAGGGAAAAGGGACAAACGGCGGCGCCTTTTCCTTCGCGACCAATCGCGTGGTCGTTAGTGAGAAGGATGGGATTGCTTACCTGACCGTCACTCGTACTTCGGAAGTCGGCAAAATGCTCGTCGACATCATCGAGAAGGACGGGACCGCAACGAACCAGGTCGATTTCAAAACTCCCGGAACAAATACTGTCGTCTTCAACAATTTGCAGACAGCCGTGGCGGTCACGATTCCGATTACGGACAACACCAAGACCAATGCAGCAGGTTCGGCTAACGCGAGCTTCACCCTCGCGAATCCACGGCCCGCGCCAGATGAAGACCCGGCGATTGGAGGCACACTTGGCAACACCAAAACCGCGCAGCTCATCATTAACGACGAAGATCGCGAGTTGGAATTCAACATCGAGAAAACCTGGTATCAAGTGGCTGAACCGCAGCCGACCAATGTTTTCACGCTCATGGTCAACGTCATTCTGGCAAAACCGCCCACCGACAAATCGTCGGAGGTTTCCGTCGATTACCAGGTTACCGTCGATAAGAATGTTTATCCCAAGCCGGGTTCGGATTATGCCACATCGGGGCAGGATTTCGAAGAGGTCGCTTCGGGTAATCTGGCCTTCGGCCCGAACGACACGTCATTGCCTATCGCCATTAATATTAACAGCGATACGCTGCTCGAGTTTAACGAGGATTTTCATATTATTCTCACCCAGGCACACGGCAAACTGAGTGTTGACACGACTAATGCGGCGCCGGCAGGGGCTGGGACGACTGGTGGCGGATTCCCGCTGCGTGCCTTTTCTACTACTGCTGGAAGTACCGCTGGAACGACTGCCGGAACGACCGCTGGCGGCACCGATTCCGGCGGCGGGACGACGACCGTCGAATACGACTACAAGCTCGGAAAGATTCCTGAGGCGACCGTGACGATCCTCTTCAACGGTAAGAAACCGCAGGAACTGACCTCGGGCTCCCTCGATCTTTCCTTTAACCAGGATTCTTCACCCGGAACGACTCCGCCAAATAACCCGAACCCGGGCGCGAACGGTGAAGTCCTTTCCGTGGCGCGGGACGCCAAAGGAAACATCGTTCTCGGCGGTATTTTCAACGCCGTTAACGCTGTTTCTCAGAACCGGATTGCGCGTTTAACCCCGGATGGACAATTAGATCCGACTTTCCAATCGATCGGCGGTGCGAACGACTTCGTTAGCGCGGTGGAAGTCTACACAAACGGCGTTCGATCAGGGCAGGTTCTGCTAGCGGGCGGGTTCACCTCAGTTAACGGCGTGCAACGGAACGGCATCGCCCGCTTGAACAACAACGGCACGATCGACACCAGTTTCAATCCCGGAACCGGCGCGGACGGTCCCGTTTACGCAATTGCCTTGCAAAAGGACGGAACAGTTTTGGTCGGTGGCGACTTTTCCCAAATTAACGGTATTCCTCGGAACGGCATCGCGCGGCTGGCGGATGATGGCTCGGTTGATCTTTCGTTTAATCCCGGAACAGGTGCTGATGGGCCGGTGTTCGCGATTGCGTCCTTGAGTGCAGCGCCAATTGTGGTGACGAATCGTGCTCCCGTTGGCGATCCGTCTCTGTTTTTTCAGGACATCCCCGTGGGCGCTTCCAGCGGGTTCTTGACGCTCACCTATAATTTCTTCTCGGCTTCCAACAACATCCTCGTCCTGGCCGGGACCAACATTCTTTACAACTCAGGCCTCACCAATAACGAACAACTCGTCACCAACGTCGTGGACGGGTCAATTTCCACCAACATCGTTCCCTCTGTAGTCGGGTTGCCTTTCCAGGGCTCCACCATTCGCATCGTGATTAATACAATGACCAACCAGAATACGAATTGGGTATTCAGCGCGGTCATCCAGCCGGACACGGTGCTCGGATCTGTTATTGGCGGCGACTTCAATAATTATGACGGAGTGGAGCACGGTAGGATTGCGAAGCTCGGGACGAATGGCGTGAGCGATTTGCAATTCAATCAGGCTACCGGTCTTGGCGCTGACGCGACTGTTCGCGCGCTCACCGTCCAGAAGGGGCGTGTGATTCTGGGCGGAGCATTTACCTCCTTCAACAGCTTTGCCTCGAAGGGCATCGCTGCGCTGGCTACCGATGGCAGTTTTGATCGGACGTTTGCGCTGGGCAGGGGAGCGGAAGATGGTGATGTTCTCGCGCTGCGCACTTTGCCGGATGGAAAGATTTTGGTAGGCGGCAATTTCACCTATTTCAATCAGACGCGCCGCACTTTCCTCACCCGGCTCCTGACCAATGGGCCGGTGGATACTTCGTTCCTCGACCCTTCCTATAACCAATACGCCGGCTTCTCCGACAAGACAGGTCTTTGGCCGATTGGTGCGGTGAATACGTTTACGGTGGATCCGACCAATAACGTTATTGTCGCGGGATCATTTTCGCTGGTCGGCGGCGGAGAGAAAAGTCGTGAAGAAGTTCATCCTCGCATCAATATCGCTCGTCTGAATGGGGGCGAGACGCGCGGTCCTGGAAACCTCGAACTCGCTCTGCCCAGCTTCGGTGCGGACGAGAATTCCGGAATTCTGCCTGTCACCTTGAATCGTAAGAACGGTTCCCTGGGCGCTGGCACGGTTCTGATGAGCACGACCGATGGCGCGGCCATCAGCACGAACGACTTTGTCGGTGTGACCAATACCGTTGTGTCCTGGGGTGTGCAGGGGCCGATGATCAGCGACGGTGCGACCAACAATCAGCTCAAATCCATCGTGGTCAACGATGACACGCTCGTTGAGGGTGACGAAAACTTTTCGATCACTTTGAATCGTCCGCAGAGTAACCTGATCCTGGGTGGCTACTATATTCCGGCAGGATTCGCGTTGGGCGAGATTCAATCTGGCAAGGGTATCATCATTGACAACGATAGCGTCCCGGCTGTTGTTTCCTTCACCGATTCGCAATTTGACGTCAACGAGAACGACGGGCGGGCAACGATCACGGTCATCCGGACTGGCAGCGCCAGCACTGCGGTTTCTGTCCGTTACACCGCCGGGCATGATAACGGAGCGAATCCGGCCACTGACAATGTTGATTACACCCCGACCAGCGGAACGCTCAGTTTTGCCGCCGGCCAAACGAATAAGACATTCACCGTCTCCATCCGTGATGATCAGGACGTGGAGCAGGATGAATCGGTCAAACTGACTTTAGCGAACCCATCCAGCGGCATCGTGCTGGGAACAAACGCCACCGCCACTCTCAACATTATTGATAACGATTACGCGCCAGGTCGGGTGAATCTCACTACGACCAATTACAGTGTCACAGAAGGTCAGAGTGCGCAGATCACCGTTCGGCGTACTGGAGGAAATACAGGGGTTCTTCGCGTCAATTACAGCACCGTGGACGGTTCGGCCACCGTCCCGGGAGACTACACCGAGACCACCGGCACCCTGCAGTGGAACGACCGCGACTCCGCTCCGCAGGTGATCACGATTCCAATAACGGATGATGGCCTGGCCGAGGGCCCGCGCCAATTCTCGATCCGCCTGTTTGGAGCCTTACCCGAAGGCGCGCTTGGGATTCGAACAAATGCCACAATTAATATCATCGACAACGATTCGCTGGGCGCGTTCGCCTTCAATGCGGCCGAATATCTGGCCGACGAAAACGGAACGAACGCGATCATCAACGTCGTGCGTCGTGGCGGCAGTGCCGAAACCGCCATTGTGAATTTCTCAACGCTGAACCTCACCAATCTCGCCGCCATCGCCGGTGTGGACTATCAGGCGACCAACGGCTCGCTCACGTTCCTGCCGGGTGAAACCAGTAAATCGTTTGCGGTGCCCATTCTGGACAATACCAAAGTGGATTCGGAACGCCGCATTGGCCTTGTCCTCTCCAACGCGCAGCCTGTGGGTGCCTCCCTCGGAACATTGTCGAACGCCTTCATCACGATTGTGGACAATGAAACGCTGAATATCCCCGCGGGCGGAGTCCAAACGGACTTTGGAACGGGCGCTGGAGCGAACGACGCTGTCCAGGCACTGGCTCTTCAGAGCGACGGAAAAATTCTGATCGGCGGTGATTTCACATTCGTTAACCGCCAGCTTCGGACCCATCTCGCTCGCCTCAACTCCGACAGTTCGCTCGATACGAGCTTCGGCGTTGACTACGACATCAACGATTCGGTTCGCGCTCTGGCGGTCCAAAGTGACGGACGCATCTTGTTGGCCGGTGCCTTTACGGAAATCAACTCCTTCCCACTGCATTACCTCGCTCGGCTCAGTTCCGGCGGCACACTCGATAATACGTTTGACATCGGTTCCGGGGCGGACAATCCGATCTTCGCGGTCGCTGAAACAACGGTCGGGACAGAGAAGCGGATCCTGATCGGTGGCGCCTTCTCTACCTTCAACGGCATTGCCCGGCGCGGTATTGCCCGCGTGAACGGGGATGGTCGCACAGACCTCTCTTTCAATCCGGGATCCGGCATTAACGGCACTGTTTACGCCCTCACCCTGCAGCGCGACGGCAAGATTCTGGTCGGCGGTGAATTCAGCAGTGTCAACGGCGTCTCCCGCGTGAACATCGCCCGCCTGAATGCGGATGGCTCTCTGGACACCACTTTCGATGCCGGCTTGGGAGCGGACGGGTCGGTCCGCAGTATCGCAGTGCAGTTTGATGACCGCGTCCTGATTGGCGGTCTTTTCACCAGCGTCAGCGGTGTGAGCTATCGCCATGTGGCCCGCCTGAATCCGGACGGCACACTCGATTCGACTTTCAAGATCGGAACCGGGGCTGATGGAGCGGTCTACGCCATCGCACTGCAACTTGATGGCAACATTCTACTCGGCGGCGATTTCACCAGTTTCAACGGTGTTCCTGAAAACCGCATTGTCCGCCTCAGCCCGAACGGCTCAATCGATCCGAGCATCAATTTTGGCACGGGAGCGAACGCCTTCATTGGGGCACTCGCCATCCAGCCCGATCGCCGGATTCTGGCCGGTGGTGGCTTTACGGTCTTTGACGGGCTGCCCCGAAACCGGGTCGCTCGTCTCTATGGCGGGTCGCTCAAGGGAGCCGGTGACATCGAGTTTGCCCAGCCGAATTTCACGGTCAACGAGGCTGGCACAAACGTCACAATATTTGTTCGCCGGACCGGCGGTTTGCTTGGCACGGTGGCAATTAATTACGCCAGCCGCCAGAGCAGCGCCACAAGCAGCGCTTCACCCGGGGTCGATTACACCGATGTTTCCGGCACCCTGGTTTTTGGCCCAGGCGAAAACACCAAGAGCTTCGTCGTCCCGGTGATCAACGATAACCTCGCTGAACCGAACGAACTGGTCGATCTGATCCTTTCGAATCCTACCGGCGGCGCGGCGCTTGGTAACCAGCCTGTCGCAACGCTCACCATCGTGAGTGATGACAGCGTGATCAGTTTTAGCGACCTGAACTACTTCGTCAATGAGAGCGCTCCCGGCGGACGCGCAGTGATCACCATCATCCGTGAAGGAGATAATTCCTCGGCCGTTTCGGTGGTTTTCACCGCCTCGAGTGGAACAGCACTGGACGGTGCAGATTTTACGGGGGTGACAACCAACGTGGTAATTGCCGCGGGGCAGAGCAGCACCGTTGTAACCGTACCGATCATCGATGACACCATCGTTGAAGACAGTGAAACGATTGCGCTTCGCTTGAGCTCCCCTGGAACCGGCGGTCTATTGGGACGGCCGAGCGCGACGCTGACCATTCTCGACAACGATTTTGCTCCGGGCATTCTGACCATCCTTCCACCCACTCCGACCAGTGAAAGCGCGGCTGGCGTTGGCATTACTGTCGTTCGTAATAGCGGTAAAACCGGTGCGATTTCGGTCCAATACAATACTGCGGATGGGACCGCGACCGGGCAGGGGGCAAATGCGGACTATACGCGCGTTTCCGGAACGCTCTCCTTCCTGGAAGGTGAAACCACCAAATCATTCTTTGTCCCATTCCACGACGATAACCGCGTGGAAGGCAACGAGACCTTTACGGTTAACCTTTTCAATCCGACCGGCGGAGCCCGCATCGATACCAACAACGTGCCGGTGCAAGTGCTGATTCTCGATGACGATTTCGGCCCGGGCAGCCTGGACACCTCGTTTAACACGAGTGGCGGCGCGGGTGGCACCGTGAGCGAAATCCTGATCCAGCCCGACGGCAAGATTGTGGCGGTGGGGGCTTTCAGTTCGTTCGGCGGACAGTTCGCCAACAACGTTGTTCGCTTGAACTCGAACGGCTCAATCGACAACTCATTCTCAACTGGCAACGGAACCGACGGCTCGGCCTTTACGGTGGCACGCTCCTTTGATGGCAAGATCTCGATCGGTGGCGCTTTCACGAATATTGGCGGAATCTCCCGCCGTTTCGTCGGCAAAGTCTTGACGAACGGCTTCGTCGATACCGATTTTAGCAAATCGGCCGGCGAAAATGCCCGCGCGCTTGCTTTGGCCGCGCAGTCCGACGGCAAGGTCCTGGTGGGGGGCGACTTTACGACGCCCGCTGCGCACATCCTGCGCCTGAATACCGATGGCTCGCTTGATGTGAGCTTCAATCCTGATACCGGCACAGACGGTCCCGTAAATGACATCGCCGTCCTGTCGAGCGGCCGCATTTTAATTGGCGGCAGCTTCACGAACGTTGGGAATACCGCGTCACGCGGCCTCGCTCGTTTACTTCCAAACGGTTTGCTCGACAGTTCGTTCAAAATCGGAACAGGCGTGGCCGGCGCGGTAAATTCCATTTTTGTCTCTGCGGATAACACGATTATGATCGCGGGCAATTTCACTGGCGTGAACGGTGCCGGACGCAGCCGCGTGGCGCGTTTAAATGCCGATGGTTCCGTGGATCAGTCCTTCAATCCGGCGGCCATTAACGGAACAATCAACGACGTGATCGTTTATCGCGGCAAAGTCTATGTCGCAGGAAGCTTCACGACAGTTGGCAACGTTCCGCGCAAAAATCTCGCTCGCTTGAATCCGGACGGATCGCTCGATGAGAGCTTCGATCCCGGTATCGGGCCGGACGCAGCGGTTAACTCGCTCGTCGCCCAGAGCACCGGGCAAATTATCATCGCTGGTAATTTCCAGACGGTAAACGGCTTCAGCACACCGGGCATTGCACGTCTGAACGCCGAGACTGTGCTCCCCAGCCAGGACATAGTTCTTACCGTGATCCATGCGACCAACGGCTTCCTGCTCTTCACCTTTACCAGCGAAATCGGTCAGAGTTATGTCATCGAAGGCAGCACCGACCTGAAGAGCTGGCAGGCGGTGGATACCAAGGTAGCCACGTCGACAACCACCGATTACAGCACGCCAACCAACGGACCATTCAAGTTCTTCCGCGTGCGCCCAAGTTTATAAACCCTTTCGAAGATTAGATAATCCTCCAAGTTTTGTTATGTGTGCGTTTAGTTTTTTAAAGCGGTTGCTCCTCACGGCAATGGTCGCAGCCGGCATTTACACCCTTGCACCCTCTGCCCAGGGGCAAATATTCATCCCGCCAGGGGGCGGTGGAACGACGAACTACACAGCGACGAATATCATTCACTTTCAGTCGACAAACTACTTCACCACTGAGGACGGAATTCAGGCGCTGATTACTGTCGTCCGTGACGGGCCGAACACGAACGCTGATTTCGTCTCGGTTGAATATAATATGCTCGACGGGACGGCGGTCAGTGGAATCAACTACTACAAGCAGACCGGCTTTGTCTCTTTCGGTCCCGGGCAAAACCGGTCACAGTTTGCCGTTACTCTCATCGACAATGCCAACGCGTCTGGAGATGTTTTTCTCAATCTCGTTCTAAGAAACCCGGTTAGCAGTGCAACGACCTTGGCGGTTCTCGGTACGCCCGAAACCGCCGTCCTGACGATTCGCGATGATGAGGCGTCCACAGTCGCAAGCGCTTCTGGAAGTGTTGAAATCGCGCCGGGTAACAGCGGCTCAAACTGGAGATTTGTGTTCGAGAACGATGTCTACCTTGCAAACATCGAGGAATGGAATACTGATCTCATCTCACCTTCGGATGAAGCGAACTTTAGGCCCTATGGACCGGCTGGAGTCGAGTTCACGATTGTTCGAAAAGGAGGAAGCAGGGGACGCATTCTTGTTGATTGGCGGACTACTACAAATGTAGTTCCCCTATCGAGTCCATTTTTCGACTTCGACATCTTCGGCAATCTCATCTTTGTCGGCGGCGGTTTGGCTGTCCCGAACGATGATTTTATCCCGACGAATGGAACCGTTGCTCTCGATGACTTTCAAATGGCATCCACAGTGCTCCTCCGCCTGCCGGCTACGCGAGACCCTGAACAGTGGCGTACTTTAAACCGCGCAAACACGAATTTTTTTATCCCTCCGGTAACTTTCGGCGTGGAGTTAACTGGTGTTCGTGCGGCTCCGGAGGAGGCTGGGCTCGGAGTTAATCCGACGCTTGGAAGTGCAATTCAGCGAAAGATTGCGGTTTGTTCCGCGCAGCGCGGGTTTGGTTTTACACGACAACATTACACTGTGTCAGAGGGGCAGCGTTATGTGCGAATTCGTGTCCGGCGTTCTATAAATCCATCGGACCCAATGAATCCCTTAGCTCCCGTGACAGTCCGTTACGTCATCAGTCCAAGACGAATTGTTGTAGACAATAGAGGTGGAGACTTCGAAGGGAATACATTCGCGCTGGAACCAGGTTCAGAGTACGCCACGCCCTTCGTCGATTATGAACCGTCCGGCTCCGACCAATGGAGCGGAACGGTGATTACGAATAATCTTGGCCCTGGAGCGGGCAAAGCGAACTGGACAGATAGCGACACCGAGGCGGTTATCAATTGGGGCGACTTAGAGGTTACTGACAAATACATTCTCGTTCCGCTTATCGACGATGGTCAAGCTGAGTTCAACGAAGATATGGAAGTTGTCTTGTGGCAGCGCGCTGGCGATCAAGGTTTCATCAATGATCTCGCCGGTGTTTGCACCATCAAAATCAGGGATAACGATCAGCCGGCCGGCGCCAGTGACGTCACTTTCGACCCTGATAATGACCCTCTAACAACCCCGCCGTATAACCAGAACCCCGGAGCTAACAACACGGTGCAGGCGGTGGTTGCGCAGCCGGATGGAAAAGTATTGCTTGGAGGTGACTTTACAAAGGTAAACGCTTCTGTAACCTCGCAGAACAAGATTGCCCGTCTGAACTTTGATGGGTCGACGGACGTGACCTTCACGCCGGGAACCGGAGTATCCGGCTTTGTTCGCGCCCTGGCTCTGCAGCCGGATGGACGAATTCTCCTAGCCGGTGGTTTCGATGCCTACAATGGCACTCCGCGCATCAATATTGCTCGGGTCCTGACTAATGGCGTACTCGACGCGACGTTCAACCCTCGCCTTGGCAGCGATGGCCCTATTCGCACCCTCGCCGTTCAGCCTGACGGCAAGATCCTTATCGGCGGCGATTTCAATAGCTACGACGGCACCAATGTTAACTTTATCGCCCGCCTTAACGTAGACGGGTCGCTCGATACAAGTTTCAATGTCGGTACTGGGTTCGACGGTCCCATCAACAGCATTGCCGTTACCGGGCAGCCGATCGAGATTGACCAAACGGAGAGCGGTGGTCCGGCGGAGGATCACTTCCCAATTGATACGGGAAGTAAGAGCGGTACGATCACGATCAATTACGACTTCGGAGTTAATCCCGACACGATGCGCATTTATTATGGCGGGGTGAATGGTGGAACCGTGATTTATAACTCCGGCATTATCGCAAGTAATGGCGTTGTTACTATAAGCTATCCGCCGCCCGGTGTTCCGGCAACTTCGACACTGATTGAAATCGTTATGAACGAAAACAACGTCATTGGGATTCCTGATGGCGTGGCACGATGGTTTTACCACGTTCGTATTGAACCCGACCAGGATCCTCGTCCAGTCGTGGGCGGCGACTTCACAAGCTACAATGGCGTACCAATTAACAATATCGTGCGTTTAAATACAGATGGTACTCTTGATCGAACTTTCGATCCAGGGAGCGGTGCCAATGACCGAGTGTACTCTGTGGTGAAACAGGGCAACGAAGTGATCATCGCCGGCGACTTCCGTACGGTTAACCTTCAAGAGCGACGTGGAGTGGCGCGGTTGAATGAAGATGGTTCGCTCGACCAGCTTTACGATCCGGGTACAGGTTTCGATAATAGCGTTTTTAGCATCACGATTCAACCTACAGGTAAGGCGGTTTTCGGCGGACCTTTCCGCTCCTTTAACCAGACCAGACGCGTTGGAATTGCTCGCCTGAATCTGGACGGTTCCCTGGATACCTCATTTATGGATACGGCGAAGAACCAGTTCGCCGGTATACCAAATCCGCTCAGCCCGGACAATCCGGAATCCCAGGAGAATTTTGTCCGTTCTCTCTCAAGTTATCGTCTAACCAACTTTACATTCCTCACGAACTTCGTGGTGGATACCACTAACAACGTGACTAACGCTGTGATCAGCGTTATACCTTCCATGAGTGATCACATCTTCATCGGCGGGCATTTCTTCAATCCCGGCGGTGGCTTCAATCGCGACCAGAGGCGTCCACGGTATCATATCGCCCGACTTCTCGGGGGAGCGACTCCTGGCCCGGGCAATATAGCCTTTCTCCAGGATAATTATTCGGTGAATGAGGATGCCGGACACACTTTCATTACTTTGGTCCGAACAAATGGCAGCCTCGCCCCGATTTCGGCGCGCTTTGACGCGACGGACTTCCCGAATCTTGGATCTGGACTCGCAACTGGGGGTGTGGATTACGAAAGTACCAACTACTTCCCACTTTGGATACGGAGCCATGATGCTGACCGGCAGTATAGCGACGCGTACATGGGGCCAAACTTTAACGCCTTTTCCACTAACCGGCCCCGGACGGATTTTACGTTATATGGTTTTCCAGACAGACCCGGACTTCGCTACAGAAACTTTGATGAAGATAATGTCTTCGTGAATGTCTTCGACGATAACGTGAATGAGGGAGATGAAGTCCTAAAACTTACCTTGAGTGCGCCAGATCAAGGGAGATTGCTCCTCGGGGGGCAGCCGATTCCGATCGGTACCGCGCTCGGTAAAGCTCACGCTTCGCTCACCATCATCGACAATGATTTCAATTTCGGGACACTTGGTTTCTCCGCTCCGGAATATTTTGTGAATGAGAACGAACTGCGTGCGGCGATAACCGTCACGCGTGAGGGCGGGACCTCTGGAAGTTTGACCGTGGACGTTTATACTCAAGATGGAAGCGCGACCTCCCAGGATTATGTGGGCATTCCGAAGAGCGCTCCGCAGACGCTCTATTTCGATCCTGGTCAGACCACCAACCGATTCACCATCAGTATCAGAAACGACACGGTGGCTGAGTTAGAGGAAACCGTTCAGCTCTTCCTGACCAACGCCACCGGTTTTCCAAGCAATGTGCCCATAGCCCAGCGCTTGGATCCAGCGCGCTCCACAGCCGTCCTGAATATCATCGACGACGATTTTGCGCTCGGTCGTCTGAGCTTCACGGCAGGAAATTATACCGTCAGCGAGGCGGATGGTCAGGTCACCGTTACTGTTCGCCGGAGCGGCGGTAATGCTGGAGATGTTGCTGTGAACTTCGCGACCCAGAACGGCACCGCCCGGGCTGGAGTGGATTACGTTTCCACCAACGGAATACTTCGTTGGACCGATCGGGATTCCGCCGCGAAGACATTCACAATCCCGATCCTCAACAACGACATTGTCGAAGGTGAGAAGACGTTCAATGTCATCATCTCCAACCCCACGGCCACCGGCGCCATCGGCGCAACACCTTCCGCGGTTGTCCATATTCAAAATGACGACGCAGTCGGTACCTTCTCGTTCAGTCAGCCGACCTATAATGTCGATGAAAACGGCCCGTATGCCGATATCACCGTCATCCGTCAGAACGGCATTTCAGGGTCAGCTACCGTCCGCTTTGCTGCGACGGACGCGACTGCTGTCGGCACGACGAATGCGAGCATCTTTTTCAGCTCAAATGGCGTTCCGAACTATATATTTCCCGAAAACGTGGCCGCGAACGGTAACACAAATATCCTGCGGTTCGTCGAAGGCCAGACTTCAGCATCGTTCCGCATCCCGCTGGTCGATAATCCGATCTTCGATGCGGATAAGCGGATCAACCTCGCGCTCTTCAACGCCACGGGAGGCGCCTCTCTTGGTCTGACTAACGCGGTGCTCGTCATCGTAGACGACGAGCAGAATCGCATTCCGGCGGGTTTGCTTGACACCGAGTTCACAGCGACGGGTGCGGACGACTATGTCTACTCGATCGCCCTGCAACCAGACTCGCGAATCGTCGTGGGCGGAGATTTCCGATTCATGAACGGTGTGGCTCGCAATCGGTTGGCTCGCCTCGACCCGAGTGGCGTGCTCGACCCGAGCTTCATTGCGACTGCGGAGCCGAACGACTCTGTTCGGTCTATCGAGCTTCGCGGCATCGACAATCGCCTGTATATCGGCGGTTTATTCACAAGCCTCGGGGCCACTAACCGCAATCACCTGGCCCGCTTAAATACTGATGGACAGACCGATCCGACCTTTGATCCTGGCTCCGGAACGGATAATCCGATTTATTCGATTGTTGAGCAAGCGGACGGGAAGTTGATCGTGGTCGGTAACTTCTCCACCTATCGTCTTAATCCTCGCAGCCGCATTGTTCGCGTCAGCACGAACGGAATCGTCGATACAACATTCAATCCCGGCACCGGTGCAAACGGCGCGATCTGGGCGGCGGCGGTGCAGACGGACGGAAAGATCCTGGTCGGTGGTGACTTCACCACCTTCAATGAAGTCCCGCGCAATCGCATCGCTCGTTTGAACCGTGACGGTTCCGTTGATCGTACGTTCGGCGAAGGAATGGTCGGTGCGGACGGCTCCGTTCGGACAATCGTCATTCAGAGTGACGCGAACATCCTCGTGGGCGGTCTCTTCACGAACGTGAATGGGCAGGTAAACAATCGCATTACACGCCTCTTGGCCACCGGTCTGACACCTGGGGCGGTGGATCCAAAATTTACGTTCGGTGCGACAAACGACCTCAGCCGCGCCACCAACGGCGCGAATGGAGCGGTTAATACCATAGCCCTGCAGCTCGATGGCAAAATTTTGATCGGCGGCGATTTCACACAGTTCAACGGCAGAACGCGCAATCGTCTCACTCGTGTTAATTCTGACGGTTCACTCGACCCGACGATTAATTTCGGAGCAGGCGCCAATGGTCCCGTCTCTTCCATTGTTGTTCAGCCCGATCGCAAGATCCTGATCGGCGGTGGTTTCACTGCCTACGATACCGTCCCAGCTTTGCACCTGGCGCGGATTCATGGTGGATCGATTTCCGGTTCTGGCCAGCTCCAGTTTACCGAGGCATTCCCTTCCGCTAATGAAACCGATGCAAACGCGGTGGTGAGCATCCGCCGGACGGGGGGCACCACAGGACAACTCACCGTGAACTTCGTCACCCTGACGAACGATACAGCCGTCGCCGGAGTTGATTTCACTCCCGTGACGAACACGATTGTCTTTCCGGAAGCGGAGACGTTCCAGAACGTCTTGATTCCTCTCAAACGAAATACCAATGCGTTGGAGGATCGCTTCATCGAAGTGATCCTGACCAACCTCGTTGGAAACGGATCGCTCGGGGCCCAGCCACGCGCGAGCGTCCGCATCGTGAACAATGATTCAATCGTGCAGTTCAGCCGTCCCGATTACAGCGTCGCGGAAGACTTCGGTCCCGGTGCTGCTACCATTACCGTTCAGCGTCGCGGCTCGACCGCCGCTGCGATGTCCGTTGACTTCGTAACTGTCGATCAATCCGGAGCAGGATTCGCGACGGCGGGCGCGGATTATGGTGCGGTGAACACCACGATGACCTTCGCGCCCGGCGAGGCAGCTAGAACGGTCGCGGTCCCGATCTTCGATGATACTCTGGTCGAAGGCGATGAACGGGTTACTCTGTTGCTTACGAACCTGGTCGGATTGGGCGTAATCGCGACCAATACGTCCTCGCTTACCATTGTGGATAACGACTTCGCTCCAGGTCAGATCGAGTTTGTCTCTGCTACCTACTCCGGCTTGGAAAGCTCGCGACAGTTGGTGGTGCGGTTGCGCCGCGTTGGAGGCACTTCCCGCGTTGTTTCCGTCCAATATAATACCGCACCGGGGGGAGATAATCCCGCCTCCGCACCGAGCGACTACACTCCTGTCGTCGGTGGAATCGTTTCGTTCAGCGACGGCGTGACCGATCAAAGCTTCACCATCCAGCTCGTTGATGACCCATTGGTCGAAGGAAATGAAACCTTCCTGGTCGTTCTTTCCAACCCGACCGGTGGAGCGACCATCAGCGGTTCAAACACGGCTACGGCCATCATCGTCGATGACGACCTGCCTTCCGGCAGCCTGGATCGCACTTTCGATCCGGGTTCCGGCGCGAACGGTGACGTCCGTGTGGTTCAGGTGGATACGAACAAGAACAATCTGATCATGCTGGGTGGCTCTTTCACTCGCTACAACGGTGTGGATCGCTCGCATATCGCCCGCATCAACGTCGATGCGGCGCTCGACAACACCTTTGATCCCGGCGCAGGTCCAGATGGAAGCGTAGCGGATCTGAGCATCGACACGGATGGCAAGTTTACCATTGGTGGTCAGTTCAATACCGTGCGTGGATTGTTCCTCAATCGCGTGGCTCGCCTCCAGGCTGACGCTTCGCCTGATCCATCCTTCGCATTGCCTCTCGGCTTGAATGCGGAAGTTTCCGAAGTGCTGCGCCAGTCGGACGGCAAGGTCGTGATCGGCGGTACGTTCGACGTGGTCGATGCGGCTATTTTGAATCACATCGCCCGCTTGAACGCAGATGGGACGGTTGATATCGGCTTCAATCCGGGCGGCGGCACTGATGGAAACGTTACCGCGCTCGCCTTGCAGCCGGATGGCAAGATATTGGTCGGCGGCTTGTATTCGCGTTTGGATGGTGTTGTAAAATCTGGACTCGTCCGCTTGAATCCGAACGGGACAGTCGACAACAGCTTCAACACCACTGGTGCAGGCGCGGTCGGCGGAGCGGTTCAGGACATCCTCGTTCTGACCAACGGCCAGATCGTCATCGTGGGTGACTTCACTTCCTACAACGGCACTAGCCGCAGTCGTGTGGCCCGCGTTAATGCGGACGGTTCGCTCGATACAACCTTCGATGCCGGAGCCGGTCCGAACAGCACTGTTTATGCGGTCGCGCAGCAGGCCGATGGCAAGCTGATCATCGTTGGCGACTTCACCACTGTGTCCGGTGCGAATCGCAATCGTATCGCACGTCTCAATGCGAACGGATCGCACGACGACGGCTTCAAACCTGGCAGCGGAGCGAACGATTCCATCCTGACCGTTGCGATTCAACCTGAAGACGGCCGGATTCTGATCGGTGGGCGCTTTACCCAGGTCGATAACGAGCCGCGGGCCCGTATCGCTCGATTGAACAACGATAAAACCTTCATTGAGACCAAAGACGTCGTGTTCGGTTCGATCACGAAAGTGGGGGACAAACTCCAGCTCACGGTCGAAACCCAGGTTGGTTTCAGCTACACGCTGGAAAGCTCCACGACACTCAGTGGTTCGTGGAAGTCTGAACAAACTGTGATCGCCCAAGGCTCGACCACCGTGTTCGAAGTGCCGCCTTCGCAGGCTTACCAGTTCTTCCGCGTCCGCCGCGACTAACGAGTCTGAAACGAACTTCGCAAATGGCAGGCGAGCTCAAGCTCTCCTGCCATTTTGATTTGGGGGGAGCGACTGAGCGACTCGGCCTACCGCTTATACGCTTATAAGCCTGGGCGCTCATTGTAATCGCTGCCGCGCACGCGAAGTGGCATTCTGCGGTCACTATGAACGCAGAACCATTTGCACTCTGGCGTGCGGTGAAGTTCCTGTTCGTCGGCCCGCTCATCCTCGCGCTTTGTTTCGTGATCAATGTGATGACCTCGCCGCATCATTGGTGGGTGCAGTGGGTCGCGCTCGGAATCGGGATCGCCTGGATCATCAACTTCTTCCGCGTGCTTAAAGCCGCTGTCCTCCTCGGCGGCCTCGCGGCATTGATCGCCTATCTTACTCGGAGGTAAACCGTCATTGCGGCGTCTCCTGCGGAGTGACGACGCGGTAGAACCGTTTGCCCGGAGCGCTCATGGCATCCAGAACATCGATCGACTTGGTCGTGCCCTGCGGCGAAAGATCAATGATGCGTTCCCAGGCATCCGCGCCAAAACGGTCGCGGCCTTGAACGGTGTAGGACTTATCGCCCACAGCTTGAAAGCGAAGAACGAAATCGCTCCCGCTGGTCGTCGTCTCGGCTACATGCAGGTAACTGTTACGATCCTTGGGATTTGTCCCGGCGATGTATTCTTGCCTGTTAGTGAATGAATCTCCGTCCGGATCCGCGTTGTCACCACTAATTGCGGAGTTCGCCAGTTCCGCGGCGCTGAAGTTTGCGGCGCGCCATGCCTGATAAGGGTCGTTACCGTTTACGGTGATTTGCACATCATCGCTCGTCGTCAGCTCGCCATCGGTCACCGTTAGGCGCAGGACATAAACACCACCCAGGGTGAACGTGGCGGCAGTCTGCGGCGAATGGGCGTTGGCAAAATTCACAGAACCCGGTCCGCTCACCACCGACCAGCTCACGTTGAAGACGCCGGGTGGATTGGGCAGGCCATCATCCGTCGCAACGCCATTAAGCGAAGCCGCATTGCCGATCTCGACGGTCAAGTCAGGTCCCGCATCAGCTCCGGGCGGTTGGTTCGAGTCGTTTACCAAGGCGTCACTGCCGAGATCAAAACTCAGATCGCTGCTTGTGCCATTCGCCTGGTGTAACTCCACCGCCAAAACATTTTTCCCCTCGCGCAGTAAAGTGGGATCGACCGTGTAATCGAAATAGGTCGTCTCATCTCCGCCGCCCACCGCGTTGCTGGCGAACGTCAGATAATTCACATCGCCCTGAGGCATGTTACTACGAAAGATTTCGACATTGTTCAGATAAACCACCGCGCCATCGTCGCGGAGGAGGTGCACGGTCAAACCTACAACGCTTTTTGCCCCGCTGACGTTAAACGCGCGGCGGAAGTAGGTGGTGGCGAACTTCGCGTTTGAGTTCGGACCGTAACCGATGATGGTTGCCTCCGGATCACCGTAGCCGAGAAGGCCCGGTCCGGATTTCCACGCGCTGTCGGTAAGGTCGATCATCCGCCAGGCCGTGCCTTGGTCGGAACCATCGTCCAGGTATTTCCAGACAGAGTTCTTTGCCACGAATGCGGTATTCCCGAGAGGGCGGGAAACGGAAACGGAAATGTCGTCTGAAACGTTGTATTGGCCGTCACTTACGGTACAGCGCAGGACGTAGACGCCGACGCCGGGGAATGAAGCGCTGATCTGGAGCTTATTGTCCGGTTGAAACTGGACGACGCCCGGACCGCTCACTTGAGTCCACTGGTAGGTGAGGGCGTGCGGCGGGTTCGGTAGGCCGTCATCCGTCGCGGCGCCAGTGATGTTGGTGCTGGTGGGAAACGAGGCCGCGACCATTTCCAGATCCGGTCCGGCATTTACGATGGGAAGGCGGTTCCCATCGTTTTCAAGGCCGGGCGAAGATGGACCGGGACTCGAACGCCAGTTCCCTGGATCATTCCCAAAATTGCCCGCAACGATCCGTTCGATGGACGAACCGGTGCCCGAGGAGTTCTGCGGCCACGGCGAGCGCGCACTGTAGTGGACTGAGTCCACCACGATGTACGGCACCACCAGAGAACCGTCCGGATCGTTTTCTGGCAGGTCCGGGCGGAGCAATTCAATCAGTTCACCGTTGTCCTGCAGATTGCCAGTGAACGGTCCGTAAATGGGAACCTCCGGAGGCAGTTTAGCGTGCGTGCGGAAAAGTTCAGGCTCGGCACCGCTCACAATAATAATTCCGTTGGGCGGAATCTGGACGTTCGTCGGAAAGCGAAACGAAACGCCATCGATTTGCCACGTGTTTGTGGGGTGCGCCGGATCGTAGAGCGGCACCGTGGTGCCGGTGATGTTTTTCAGTTCAATGAATTCGTCCGCATCGACAGTGGGTTGGTATTGGATTTCGTTGATCACCACCGGTCCGATGCGCGGCCCAGAGTTGGCCGCGCCGAGTGTTGCACTTTTTTGAGCGGGATAAAGAACTTCACCGACGCTGTTAGTGTAACGACCGAACGAAACGCCGAGTTCCGCCGCGCCAAATTGGAAGCCCTGGCTATATCCCGTGAGGGTTCCGTCCAACTGCGCGGACGAAAGATAAACAGCCTCGCCACGCGAGTTCAGGCTGAAGCTGGGGTCCACACCGGGTGTCTTGTTGAATTCGCTTTCCTGAAAAACGACGTAACTGCCCGGGGGAATGATTGTGCCGTTTGGGATGCGGAATTTGTTCGGTGTTTTAAGATCGTCACTCAGAAACCAGCCACTGATGTCGGCTCCCGTCGCGTTTGGATTAAACAGCTCGATTGCATCTACACTGGGTAGAGCGGTGTGGGTAAGAACTTCATTGATCACGACGATGGGAACCGAGACCGGCGGATCGTCTGCACCGGGAGAGCCGCCGACGCGCGAACTGGCGTGCCAGTTTGCTGGATTGTTGAAATCCAGGTCAGTTGCGAGCTTCACGGGCACGAGCGAGAACCCACTGCCGTCGGCGCTCGTTGGCCAGGGCGCTTTATCGCTGTAAGTGAACTGCGCGATGGGTGTGCCCGCCGCATGAATGAGCGCGATGGCTTCGCCAGAGTTCGAGAGATTATTTATATACACCCCATCAATCCGAACGCCGGGATAACGCGCGGTGAAGTTAGTGGGGTTGGTCACCAAAACGTAAAAGCCGCCGGCTGACAATTTAGTGCCGTTCGGAAAAACGTAGTCGATGCCGTTGGTGAAACGAATTCCGCTGAGATCCAGGGTTTGCGAGCCGATGTTCTTCAATTCGATGAATTCGAACTCGTCGCCGTCGATGTTCCCATCCGGAGCGGGGTTATACATCAGTTCGGTGATCATCAATTCTTTGAAGGTGCGAATGATCGCGAACTCCGCCTCGTTCAGCGCGCTCCACGTCGAACCTGACAGAACACGGGCTTTCACTATTGCATTTTGATTCAGCGTGATCGCACTCGCATAACGGACGGCTTTGGAAGAAATGCTTCCACCCATCAAACGCGGATCGGTGCCGTCAAGTGTGTAGTAAATATTCGCTCCCACGGGACCATCCATCGTGAGTGAAAAGTCAGGATTTACCGCGCCACCCTGCTGATTGAAACTCGGCGCGGGCACGTCGGGATAAAGGCCGTCGCCTTTGAGTTGATCCAGAACGATCTGCGTCCGAGAGGGGAAATAGTTGTTCACGACAGAGTTAATGGCGGCAATCCACGAATCATCGCGCGTCATCGGGCGAGCTACTTTGGCGTCGCCCCAGCGCGCCGATTCGCCGACCACCGCGCGGTCGATCTCCGCCTTGCGTTTCATGAAGCGTGCGGTGTTTGCCTGGGGCGTGAGCAAGCCGCCGTTGAAGAAATGCTTTTGAATATGGTCCGCGACCTCCAATCGGAACTCCGCATTCGCGGTGAGCTGCTTCCAGATATATTGCGGGCTGCTTTTGCTGACGGAGGAATCTCCTGCGGAAAATGGGCCGGTGCGATCACGGTTTAACTCAAAAGGCAGGAGAGTGTGTTCCGAATCGTGCGCAAAAAATTTAAAACCCATTCGCGTATCCGCGTTGCGATTCCGCACTCCGTACCAGTTGTTGGGGCTTTGATTGCCAAGGAAATCTGAAATCGGAGCGTCCTTGTTGCCGGTGTAGATGATCACCAGCATGTAGTCGATCAGGTTTGGCAGATCGATCAGCACCGGGTAAGCGAGGTTCGGCGTCCCGTCTGGATTGTTCCCGCGAATCTTCTGGTACGCGGCGTCAGTGGAAAGGCCTGCCTTCGCCAGATTATAAAGAGTCGTCCAGGCAGTCATGTTTCCGTCGGTCGCATTAACGGTGTAACTGCCCGCTTCCACCTTGATCGTGTCGTAATCCTCGCGATTGCCTCCGAAATATGTGGCGGCATATGCGGCTTCGGGACGTTCATCTGTGTTATAGAGGCCCCAATATTGGCCGTTAATGTAGAGATGGTAAAAATCGCCGCGTTCCGCCTGGTGCCCCATGGCGAGCTGCGTGTCGCGCGAGAACTGGTCCCGCAGGAAAACCCCATTTGCATCACCCTGAAAGCTCCAGGAATAATTTTGGAACGTGCGCAGGTCGAATTTATCGAACGAATCCGCGCCGCTCGGACCGAACAGCGGGAAATTCAGTTTGCCCGCGCCATATTCCTGCCGGAAGAAAAGCCGGAAGGCATGTTTCGGATTGCTGGTGCTGCGGCTGAACCCGCCGCGAATGCGAATGCCCGCATTGGACTGAAAACCTTTCGTGCCGTCCGGATAGATCAATTCGAGCGAGCACGGTTTTTCCCATGTTGCGCCATCCTGACCTGGATTCGCATAAATCCCCGTGCTGGGGTTGAAAAGATCATCCAGCTTCATGACAATGGAAAAACTCGGCAGACTCTTCAAATCGCTTTTGATCGTGTTCTTGTAACGCGCATCGTTCACCACGTCGGGATCCATTCCGTAATCCACAGTGTTACCGCCCCACGAATTCGGCCAACCCGGCGGCGGTGCCCCGTTCGGCGCCTGATGAATCACGTCCTCCAGAAAAATGTAAGTTTGCGTATCAACGTTCGACGGCTGTGCGCCCACTTTGTAAGCTGCCGCGCGGATCGTGGTGGTTCCTGCGATGCGGATCGGACCGCTGTAAACAATCCCGCTCGCCTCAGTTGGGGGAACACCATTCGTGGTATACCGAATCGTTGCACCCGGCGTTGAGGTGGTAATGACCAGATCAAACGGCGTTTCGTAAAACCCGCGATTCACACTGAACTTCGTGTCCTTCACAAAATCGACCACCCCACCCCCATTCGCCGCGCCCGGCGTCGGCGCGTTGAAGAACACGAGGTTCCCCGAGCCATCGTACCCGTAAGAAATATCCTGCCGCTGGCTTGGATAAACCGGTGAGAAGTCGCTCACCACCACCCCCTCGCGGTTCACCAGAGCCAGATATTCGCCCGCTTCATCCAAACTGAAATTAGTATGCAGCCGGGGTGAGTTGCGATTCTTTCCTGACGCGAAAACCACCAGATAGCCGCCCGCCGGGACGGTGGTGGTCGGAAACTCCCATTTCGTCAGATCGGTCGGCGTGTCGGTCAGAAACCATTCATCCAGCGCAGTCGGCTCCGGGCCGGAATTGTAAATCTCGATCCAATCGCTGAACTGGCCGTCGTCGTCCTGTAGCCCTTTGCTGTTGCTCGCAACGAATTCGTTGATTCGCACGGACGAAGCGCCAAATGTCGTTGCGCAAAGTCATGCAAAGCAAAGAGAAAAACGATGAAACGGGAGTAGCGACTCGCAAACTGCATACTCATCGAAAAAACCGGGTGCGATAGCTGAACCTAATATGTCCCGGAGGTATCGGCGCTTTGTAAAAGGATCAGCAGCAGAAATATTGCCAAAGCGACGCCCAACGACGTCAACGACGTTTTGAAACGGCTGAGGTCATTTCGCGCTTCGCGACATTTGACAGTCGGCAACGCCATGCCGTGGAGCATGCCGCCTTCATTTCCGGCGAACCATGTGCCGGCGTAGGTGTTTTCATAGATGAGCACCCGTCCACTGTAAGTGCCGGGCGGGGACGGACACTTTGTCCAGCGTGATTACGGGCGTGTCACCGGCCCATTTAAGTTTGACTGGGAGGGGAACAGTTAAATCTTTTCCGGCGAATTGAATACGAGCGTGAATTACCCACGCGTCTTTCCCTGATTTGGTCGCGCTTTGAACGGTATATTTCTCCTGATATTCCTCGGTCATTTGGCCTTTCTTCGTGGTGCACCAGCGGCCGTTCAAAACGCAGTTGGACAGGGTGTTCTTGAATTTTTTTTCCAGCGGAGTCAAAGCCGGGCCATTCGTGTCTGCGGCTTGCGCGAAGGTTAAAGTGAGCAGCATCAAAAGGAACGGCTTCAGCATGGGGGGACCATAGCATGGAAGAAATCGGCCGCAATTTTACTTCGCCAGCAGGGGTGAAGTAATATGCGGGCGATTTATGGATTGGAATCTTTTCTGGCCGGATTTTGCGTTCCGCGGCGGTCGGGTCGTTCTCATTCTTGGGCTCGCGTTCGTCGCGATCTTTTTTATCGAAAGGCTTTCGGGAAGGATGGCCAAGTTGCTGACTCTCGGGCATTCGCAGGATGCGGAGATTCAGAAGCGGGCGAATACGTTGGCGGCATTTGCGCGATATTTTTTGATCTTCATCGTCGCCGGTTTAGCCGGGACGATGGTCTTGAAGCAGATCGGGGTGGATATCGGGCCGATTCTGGCGAGCGCGGGAGTGGTGGGACTGGCGGTCGGGTTCGGGGCGCAGAATCTGGTGCAGGATATTATCAGTGGCTTTTTCATCTTGATCGAAGATCAGATCAGGGTGGGGGACATCGTGAACATCAAAGGCAAAGGTGGATTGGTTGAGAAGGTGGGGCTGCGCATGATCATCCTGCGCGACTATGACGGGTCCGTTCACTACATCCGGAACGGGCAGATAGACATTGTCTCCAACATGACGAAACAGTTTGGTCACTACATCATCGACTGGCGCGTGCTTTATGGTGTCGATGCGAATCGCGTGACCGAAATATTTAACGAGGTCGATAAAGAGATGCGCAAGGATCCGGCGTTCGGAACGGACATCATCAAGCCGCTCGAAATTATCGGCGTGGAGCAATACGCCGAGACCTGGATGCGCGTGCGAGGGCGCACCACGACGAAGCCGCTGCGGCAATGGGATGTGGGACGCGAGTACATGCGCCGGATTAAACAGCGTCTGGACGCCGCCAGGATTCCGGTGGCGGGGTCAGGAGCGTAAGCTCGCGCTTGTCCCTGGTCGCAGCAGTCGAAAAGATAAATTGAGACTCACTTATTTCAAGGAATGAGCCGGAGAAATCATACGTCTAATTCTTCTGCGCGACGAGTATTGGATGCCGCTGCGACCGGGGACCGGTCGCGATCCGGATCAAGGCTTGCGGGTGGAGTGGTCCATCAGCCAGTAAACGTCCTTGTTATTCGGCGAGGCGACATTCAGAGGGATGGATTGCCCCGCTTTCAGCTTGGGCATCGTGCGCGCATCTTTCCAGCGATGGATTTCGGAGTGGCCATCCACGAAGGAGAATCCGCAGGCCGAACCGTGGTAGCTTGCAGGATAGTCGACAATCATCCATGAACCCGGCCTGTCCGGATAGCCGTTCATGCCGACGACGAATTCGCCGTCGTTGATGCTGTCTTCGCGTTCATCGAGAAAGAGCCAGGTATTGCTCGGGCCAGGGTCGTTGACGTCGGTGGTCTTTTTGTAAACGCGACCGGTGCCAAAGCTCAGAACGTCGGTGGAATAAAACCAGGCGTTCATCGAAATGCTGCGAACGCGCGGAGTGATCTTGCCGTTTACTTTGACGGTGCTGTAGTCGGCCGGGCAGCGCCAGATGGCGGTGCTGTTGCCGCAATACCGCCAAAGCGGGCTTTTCGTGATATCCTGGTTGATGTCCCAATTGCTTTTGTTTCCAGCGTTGAAATCCAGGCTGCCGTGCACCCATTCGTCCGGATATCCGGGATTGTAGGAAGCGGGGACGCGGTCATTGTTGTCGTCCACGTAGAGACGCCAGGCGAGCATCATCTGCTTGCCATTGTTCATGCACATGATGCCCTGCGCTTTGGATTTGGAGCGGGCCAGCGCGGGCAGGAGCATCGCGGCCAGAATCGCAATGATCGCTATAACGACCAGTAGCTCGATCAGAGTAAAACCGTCGGCGCGCCGGGAGCGCGAAGGCTCGAAGACTCTCATGAGAGAGGCTTAACAAAGCCGTGAATGGCTGTCGATTAAAAGAAGGTTACAAGCAGGTGAGCGATCTCGCGCACACCGGTTATTCCTTCTTCTCGGAATCTGTCTTTGTCGCCGGCGGTATCGGCGGCGGCGGAGCGAGATTTTTGATCTCGGGCGGCACTGTATCGAACGGAGGAGCGGTGGCCTCTGCTGGCTTGACGGTACCGCTCGCCGCGTCCTCTTTCTTTTCGTCCTTCTTGTCGGCGAGGAAATCTTTGCGCTCCTTCAAGAGGGCATCCACCGTCCACTTGCTGACAAGGTAAGTCCATTTGTCGAACTTCTGCTCGTTCTTCAGTTTCTCCTGGAGCTTCTCGGTCTTTTCCTTGAACTCCTTGTCGAGCTTCTCTTTATCTTCGGGTTTTTCGTCCTTACCGGGTGTGCGCTCTTTGGCAAAGTTGCCCTGCACGTTCACTTTCAAATAATGGTTGTCCTCATTGGTCTTGCCGCTGATGTTGACGGTGTAGAGGAAGCCTTCGAACGTTTCGAGTTTGGCAAGAGTTGGCTTGTCCATGCCGCTTTCCTCGGGTTTCAAGTCGGGCGAGGCAACGTCGTTAAAGCTTGGCGAAGAGAGCGCATAGTTGAGGCTCGACGCTTTGGAATTCTCAAACTTCTCTTCAGGTTTCAGGTCAGCCAATTTCCATTCGCCGGTTTCGGTTTCGCGCGAGATGGACCAATTATTCGTCGCCTTATCCGGGAAGGTGACGGAAACCGATTTAACCTTTTCAACTTTGAAGAAATCCTTGCTCAGCCATTGCTCTGGCTTGGTGTCGACGCTGGAAAACGTTTCGTTCACGAGCCAAACGTGGGGTGGATTTTCCGGGACCAAAACATAACGTCCAACCGGAAATTCGCCGCCGCCCCCGCCGAACATCCCACCCTGCGATTCCTTCATCATCTTCTTGCCGAGGATGAGGGATTTCACGGTGGCCTCTTTAGCGTCTTTGAATTCGACGAGCGTGCCCGAATTGGTTCCCTGGGCTTCGTTCGGATTGATCAACTGCAGGCGGCCATATTGAGATTTGCCGACCTCGACATCCTGAACCGGCTTGAGCTCCCAGACCTTGCGCAGGAAATCATGGATATCGGTAAAATTGGCGGGATAGCCGTAACGCTCCTTCACGGTCCAGGTATCGCCGCGTACGAGGTTCACTTCGTTCGTCGCCTGCTTGATGCGCAAGTGTGCGATGTCATTGAGCGGAAAGTCCTTGATCACCTTCGCATCGGTCTGGAAGGAGGATGGCGCGTAGGATTCCTTTTGGCGGTTGTAAAGGTAGAATCCGAGACCGCCCACCAGGACGCCCAAAACGATGAGGATGGAGAATTGTTTACGGTTCATCGTGCTGCAGTCTTTTTGCGTTTAATCATTGCCAGAGAAATGCCGGCGGCGGTGACGATGAGAGGCATGCCGGCGATGTTGAACCACTTGATGCGGTTCTCCAGAGAATCGACCTCGCGGCGCAAATCCTTGCGCACCTGCTTGAGTTCCTTGTTCACTTCGGCCTGCTTTTGCTTGAACTTGGCCAGTTCAGCCTGCTGCTCGGGCGACAAGATGAATTTCTGCTGGCCTGTGCCGGCTTTCGCCTGTTGCAGTTCGTTGAGACGCGTCTGCGCATCCTGCAAGCTCTTCTCCAGATCCTTAATCTTGCTGCGATAACGATCCTGCGCCGCAGCTTCCATCTCGCGTACTTTCGTGAACGGACGGTTCATCGTCGCGCGGCTGCGAATCGCGATCAGGTTCTCGTCACCCGCATTTTGCTCGATGGCGTTCTGGACAAAGTTCAAGTTGCCGTTCATCGGGAAGATCATTTTCTGTCCGAGGAAATTTTGAACCTGCGCGGCGAAACGGTCGTAAAGCAGATCTGAGTCACCCACCAGAACGACTGCATTTTCTTTCGCAGATTCCTTCAGGTGCGAGCCCGCGGCGGGCGCGTTGGTAGACCCAGCGTCGGCGGGCGGACCATCAGGGAAGGCGCTTTTGAATTTCCCGCTCAAACGGACAGCCAGCGCGTAGTCCTTCCCGGCGGGTTGAAAATCCTTGGTGATGTTCTGGCTGCCAAATTCCGCCATGAACTTCTCGACCAATTGCGATTGCGGCGAGCTGTGCATGAGGACGGTTTGTTTCAGGCCGTCCGCCGGAGTGCCGGTGAAAACGCCAGCGAAAGGCAGGAGCAAGCTATCAATCTGGCTCGTGGTCACTTCGTTGGTGTTCACCGCCTTGTCCGTGAGCGAAAGGACAGCCGGATTATCTTCGGTGGCGTTGCCGCGGTTGATTTTGGTGGCGTAAACCATATCCGCCAGAACTTTGCTGCCGTCGAACTCGATGCCCCACGCCTTGGTCAGTTTATCCATGCTCGAACCGGCGTTCATCGCACCCTGCAGCGGGTTCTGCTGAGGTGTGTTTTGGCTATCGACGACTGACATTGGATCGAGGAAAGCCATGAGCTTGCCACCGCGCATGACGAACTGGTCGATCGCGTAGAGTGCCTTGTCCGAAAAATTCTTCGGATGAACCACGAGAAGAACTTTTATGTCGTCATCAATCTTGTCCGCGGTTGGTTGAATTTCTTTGACGTTGAAATCGCGTTTCAACTCGTCGACAATGATCCAGGAATCCTGCCTGCCGCCTCCGCCCATGCGCATCATCATCGGATTGAACTGACCAAAAATGGGAAGGCTGCTCATGATGCCCACGGTAGTCTTTTCGGTGTTCATCACATTCGCGATCGCGCGGGAGATGTCGTACTCGAGCAAGCGTTCACGGCGCGGATCGAGGAAGGGCAGGGCGACCTTCTGATCGACCATGCTCACCGCGAGACCGAGATAAACCTTTTCACCGAGGTTCACTTGCTGCCCTTCGACGCCATCAAGGTTCGCCGAATCTTCCGCGTCAGAGTCTGGTTGCGGATCATATTTCTTAATTTGAATTTTGTTGCCCCCGTGCTTTTTGTACTCGTTGAGAATGTCTTCAACGCGCTGCGCGTATGTCTTCAACTCAACTGGAGCTTCCTTGCCCTGGGTGGCGTAGAAGCGGATTTGCACCGGCGTATCCAGTTTCTTAAGGATCGCTTTGGTTCCGGGTGAAAGCGTGAACATCTTCTCCTGCGTGAGGTCGATGCGCGCGGACGCGAGATGCGCGATCACGTAGATACCCGCGAGGAGCAGGAACATGGCGGCCACGCCGCCCACCGAAAAAAGGAAATTCTCGATATTCTTTTTCTGATTCATGAAAACCTCCGTTTAGCCTGCGCGATGGCTGCGAATGATAACGCTCGTGGTGAAAAGGCAGAACACCATCACTGCCAGATAGAATACGACGTCGCGCGTATCAATAATCCCGCGCTGAAAACTTTCGAAATGAGTCATGACGCTGAAGGAAGCCACTGCTTCGATCAGGCCTGGTTTGTCAGTGAATTGCGCCAGCAATTGCGTCACCGGCGGCCAACCGGCCAGGATAAGAAACAGGCAAATTACCACTGAAAGAATGAAGCTGATCACCTGGTTGCGCGTAAGCGCCGAGGTCATGCAACTGATCGCTAAATACGCGCCCGCCATTAACCAACTTCCGATGTATGCACCGAAAATGACGCCATTATCCGGATGCCCCAAATAATTCACCGTAATGATGATCGGGAAGGTGCAGATCAGGGCCAGGGCGAGGAAAGCCCACGAAGCAATGAATTTTCCGACAATTGCTTGCCACGCGGTGATCGGCATGGTGAGCAATAGTTCCATCGTGCCCATGCGCCGTTCTTCAGACCAAAGGCGCATCCCGACGGAGGGAACGAGGAACAGGTAAAGCCAGGGATGCCAGAGAAAGAACGAGGTCAGGTTTGCCTGGTTCCGTTCGAAAAAGCCGCCCGCCATAAAGGTAAAGAACCCAGCGAGCAGCAGGAAGATAACGATGAAAACGTAGGCGACCGGCGAAGCAAAATAGGCCGAGAGTTCGCGTTTGGTAATGGTCTTGATGTTAGCGACAGGACTGTTCATTTCGCTTCCTCCTTCACTTCCGCGCGCGCGGTTGTTTCAGGGAGTGTGATGTTTCGGAAAACTTCGTCGAGCCGGCCTTCTTCGGTGTGCAACTCTTCGACGCGCCACCGCTGACCCGCCGCCAGTTCCGCGACGCTTCGAGCGAGTTCACCATCGGTGCTTGAACCTTTCGGATAGACGCGGGCGGTCACGCTATTTGAGTCTTCTTTGACGACGAGCACTTTTCGACCGGTGCCGGTCTGCGCGAGTTTGTCTTTCAATTCCGCGGCGGTAACGCCGGAAACACGGACTAAAACCGCGCCCGCCAGATCCGACTTGTGACGGAGTTGCGCCGGCGTACCGTTCGCGACGATCTGACCGCGATCAATAATGATAGCGCGGGAACAGACCGCATCCACTTCTTCGAGAATGTGCGTTGAGAAAATGATCGCTTTCTTTTCACCCATTCGCCGAATCAGCGTCCGCACTTCGTGCTTTTGATTCGGATCAAGGCCGTCCGTCGGTTCGTCCAGGATCAGGATGTCCGGATCGTGGATAATGGATTGCGCGAAGCAGGTGCGGTGGCGGAAGCCTTTCGAAAGCGTATCAACGCTCTGGTGAATGACGCCTTCGAGGAAACACATTTCGACGACGCGATTCACCGCACGTTTACGGGCTTCTCCATTCAGGCCGCGCAGTTCTGCGGTGAAGTTCAGAAACCCGTAAACCGTCATGTCCGAGTAGGCGGGAGCGTTTTCCGGTAGGTAACCGATGAGTGCTTTCGCAGGAATTGGATTCTCCACCATATCAAAACCGCCGACAGTAATCTTGCCTTCGGTGGGGGGAATAAATCCGGTAATCATGCGCATGGAGGTCGACTTTCCTGCGCCGTTTGGCCCGAGAAAGCCCAGTACCTCGCCGCGTTCCACGGAGAACGAGACGCGGTTGACAGCCACTTTAGGCCCGAACGTCTTCGTGAGATTCTCGACTTTAATCATTCGCGCTAAACTCCGATTCTTGAAAAAACTTTGTAAGGCCGGAAGGGATAAGAGCCTCCTTTGCCCGACCCAAAGATAATACGTTTACGTATTTATCAGGTTTCGAATAAGGCTGCTATATACACTATCTGTCAATCCCGGCAAATTTCATTACTGTAATGTTCCTGTAAGGCGGTCGTAATGATCTTTTGCGGGAGAGGTGCGCATTGCTCGCCGGTTTTCAAGGAATCGGTATGCAAAAACAAAATTGCCGTTTCTCACCCGAGAAACGGCAATCCTATGAAATCCGACTCCGATGGAGGGACTTCGAGAGAGAGAATTCCACATTGCGCGGAAACTTGCAACAAGAAAAATAGAGCCGAAAGGATCTATTCTAGCAAACCGGTTTAATACCTGAACCGTAAAAGGATACCATTCCCGGGAGGCTGAATGAGCATCGTAACACGTTGTCCATTCGGTTCTATGCTCGTAGAAACGAGATTTGAGTTAACAAAAAAGTGTCCGCAGAGGAAACCCGGCGGACACTTATGCAATTGGTACCGAAGCGTGTCAGACTTCAATCCGCCGGCGTCCGACGATCATACGATAGAGCGCAAGTAAAATCACGGCTCCGATCACCGATGCGATAAAGCCGGCTGGCTGGCCTTCGGTGTACCAACCCATTGAGCGTCCGATGGCGTGCGCCACGAAAGCGCCAGCGATACCGAGCAACGCCGTAATGATGAATCCGCCTGGATCACGTCCTGGCATCAAGAATTTCGCGACAATCCCGACGAGAAGACCGATGAGTAATGTCCAAAGTAGTTCCATAACATTCCTTTTCTTAACGCCAGCGTAAACCCGCGCGGCGTCCCTTCAATGATCTGCCAGGCTGTTCACGAGGTGAGCCATTCCCTTACCGAACGGTGCGCTCTCGTCTCACTAGTCATTGAAAAAGCGGCGGAGTAGTACACGTTTGACGCGCTCTCCTTCGGGAAGGCAACGGAGCCGCTCTTGCCTTTTGAGAGCGGCTCTCTTTTTAAGATTCGATCGAGCGCGACGTTTGTTCGCCCGGTCGCAACTCGTAGTGCTGAAGTTTTTCGCGCATGGTCAACCGTGACACACCCAGCCAACGCGCCGCGAGGCTCTGGTTGCCTTGCGCCAGCCGAATGGCCTGCGAAAAAAGTTCGCGCTCGGCCACCGTGTGCACCAGTTCACTGACGTTTTGTAACTTGCCGTCTTTGGCGTTGTGAAGGAGATCCGCAATCCAATCCTGCAAGCTCTGCTTTGGCGTGCTCGAAAGAGCGCGTTCTTCCCGCAAAACTTCACCGATCAACTCTGCATTGATCGCGAAGTCGCGGCTCGCCAGCATGAGACGCCGGACGACGTTCTCCAACTCCCGCACATTGCCCGGCCAGGTTTGCTGCTGCAGGCGCCTCAAACCCTCTGGAGAAATCGCAGGTGCAGTGATGCCAAGTTCAGCCGAATATTTATTCAAAAAGTACTCGACCAGTGGCGGGATATCTTCTGGCCGCTCGCGCAGCGCCGGGAGGCGAATCGTCACTACGTTCAGCCGATAAAAGAGATCCTCGCGGAAAGTTCCGGAGGTGATGCGTTCTTCTAGATTTTGGTGAGTGGCAGCGAGGATTCGCACATCGATTGGCAAGGAAACCTTGCCGCCGAGCCGTTGAATTTTTTGTTCCTGTAAAACACGGAGCAGCTTGGCTTGTGTGCTCACGCTCAGTTCCGCAATCTCATCGAGTAAAATTGTCCCGCCGCTCGCCTGCTCGAAACGTCCTATCCGCTGCGTTTCCGCGCCCGTGAAAGCTCCTCTCTCGTGCCCAAAGAGTTCGCTTTCGAGCAACGCTTCGGGAACCGCGGCACAATTGATTGCGATGAACGGTTTCTCCGCACGAGCGCTGTGCTGATAAATTGCCCGTGCGATCAATTCCTTTCCTGTCCCCGTCTCGCCGCGGATTAAGACGGGCACATTGGCTGGGGCGACGCGGCCGATTTCTTTATAGATGAGTTGCATTGCGCGGCTCTGGCCGACCAGGGCATCGCGGCCTCGCACTCCCTCGCGCAATTCGACCGGTATACTCATCTGGCGACTCGCGCGCACTGCTTTGTCCAGCACATTGAGCAATTCAGGAATATCCACCGGCTTAAGCAGATACTCGAACGCACCGAGCTTCATGGCGTTGATCGCCGTTTCGGTCGTTCCGTGCGCCGTCATGACGATGATTGGAAGGCGTGCCTTCGCGCTTCGGACGGCGCGCACGAGTTCAAGGCCGTCGACCCCAGGGAGACGCAGGTCGGTGAGAACGGAATCAAAAGTATCAGCTCGCGCTTCCTCGACGCCGTGGTCACCGCGGGAAACCACCTTGACTGAATATCCTTCCTCAAGAAGAACGTTGCGGATCGATTCCGCGACATCCGCATCGTCTTCCACCAGGAGAATCCTGCCGCGCTCGTTCATCACAACTCAAGCGCGCGGAAGAACCACGCCGAACGTGGTGCCATGTCCCAGGCGCGTTTTGTAGCGGAGAGCCCCGCCGTGCCGTTCAACAATTCGCCCCGCAATCGACAAGCCGAGCCCGGTACCGCCATCTTTCGTCGTGTGAAACGGGTCGAACAATCGCTTTTCCACATCGGGTGCGATGCCTTTGCCTGTGTCAGAGACCTCCAATACCGCAACCTCACTGGTCCTACCGTTCAGCACCACCGATTCCTCGCGCACGCGGAGCGAAACGGTCCCATTTCTTCCGATACTTTCGGCGGCATTGCGAATGAGATTAAGCATGACCTGCGTCATTTGCTGCGGGTCAATGTTTATCATGGGATTACCCTTTCCTTCGAGCAAAAGCTGAATGTTTTGCTGCTCGAGTTGCGGCAGGAGCAGTCCGCGGACCTCCTGCAGGAATTCGTAAGCTTTCGCGCGCGTCAGGGTGGGTTCTGAAGGTTTCGCGAATTCCAAAAAGTCTTTCAGAATGCGATCCAGGCGATCTACTTCGCGGCTGATGACCGCGGCGTCCTGTTCCTGTGAACTCTCGGGCTGAAGTCGTTTGCGCAGGGTGAACAGCCGCGCCTTCATCGCCGTGAGCGGATTGCGAATCTCGTGTGCCAGTCCGGCGGAGAGAACACCAAGTGAAGCCAATTTTTCCTGCCGTTCGAGGAGTGCGTGGCTCTCGACCAGTTTCGCTTGGAGGGGTACGATCATATCCCGGTAAACGACGGCCCAAAGGCCGCCTGAGAGAAGCAGCAACAGGATAAATGCGATAATCAAAAGCGTGCGCAGTCGCGCAAGCGAATGGTTGGTTTCCGCGTAGAGATCCTGCTGAGTATCTTCGTGCGCCCGAGCCAGCTTGGACCCGAGCTGCATTAACCACTCGCTTCTTCGCTGAAAGTCTCCGAACTCCTGAAGATGCGAGGTTTTTTCGCTTTTTGAACTGGCGGCGAGACGTTTGGCGGCTTCGAGATATCTGTCGAACGCGTCATCGATCTCTTTGAGCACTTGTACTTCGTTGGCGGTTTTCAGAGCGGCTCTCTGATCATCGATCCATCCATTGAGGTGCGTCCACTCCTCTTCGAAGCGTTGCCAATTTGCCGGATTGGAGGTGATCTCGAACTGCAACAGCCGGTTGTTCAGCGT
The DNA here is from genome assembly GCA_044226545.1 of Limisphaerales bacterium. Taxonomy (GTDB): domain Bacteria; phylum Verrucomicrobiota; class Verrucomicrobiia; order Limisphaerales; family SXQI01; genus DASVNK01. Next base: position 142,508 of record JBGAGW010000010.1, on the reverse strand, counting down.
GTGGAAAATCAGCTGGAACTCCTCGGCGATGTCGAGGCTTTGCTCCTGCGTCTTGATATTGCTGCCGAGAGTTGCGAGATGTTTCCACACGTTGAACGTGGCGAGGCCGATGAGCAGCGCTACGGCCACGGTTGCCAGGGCAAACAGCCAGACACGCGCGATCACGCCGGAGTTCCTCCTTAGCGAGGTATTAATGCTTTTGAACATAGCAGGTTGGTCTGGCGCGCAAAAGCCCCGCCACGCGCTTCAGGTTGGTAAGTTACTTACCACTTAACTGATCTCTCCCTTATCACGGGGCTGTCTGCTTTCCGCCGGTTTCGGTCGAAACCCTCGGTTTACAGGCGTTTGAGCATTTGGCACGCCAGAAGCTCAGGGGCTTCGTATGTCACGACAGACTGCCTTGTTCACCGTTGCGCTGCTGCTCACTTTCATGAGTACCCAGGTCATTCACACCACCGCGGCCGAGTCTTCGAGTTCAGGCGTGACGCAGAAATCGAAAGCCAAGTCGAAGACCGCAAAGCATCATTCCCATAAGCCACGCAAGCATACCACGACCAACTCCAGCAACACCAAGGCCGCGAGCAAGAAACAATAATCCTCAGTCTGAGGAGGATCATGCGAAAGAAAATTCTGGTCGTCGACGATGACAATGCCGTTCGGGAGTCACTCATGAATGCTCTAAGCTACGAAAATTATTTTCCGGTCGGCGCGGCGAATGGCGACGAAGGACTCGCGATGGTCGAGTCGCAAAAGCCCGATCTTGTCCTGCTCGATTTGAATATGCCCGGCAAAGGGGGATGGCAGGTTTACAAGGAGATCAGTTCACAGCGCCCCTTGCTTCCAGTTGTGGTTCTGACCGCGCGTCCGAATCAGCTTTTTACTTCGCTAGGCGCCGGAGTCGGTGCCCTTATCGAGAAGCCTTTCGATTTTCTCAAACTGTTGCAAACGATTAAAGAATTGCTGAGCGAAACGCCTGCGCAACGGCTGGCGCGAGCGAGTGGCCACCCTGGCACTTTCCAGTACCATCGTCCGAACGGGAACGAAATTACTTATGCCCAAACTCAGCCGTGCGACGCAGAGGGGACCAGGAACTGATCCGCATCCAGATGGAACAACGTCTAATCAATACGGCAATTTCGCGTGTTCTGGCGGTTTCCGCCTGGCTGGTGTTTGTTTTCGCGCGCGGTGCGAGCGCACAAACAAACGGGGCGACGAACGGATTGTCTGGACGAATTTCGTTGGCCGAAGCGCAGCGCACGGCGTTTGAACGAAATTGGGATTTGCTCGCGGCGCAGAGCGATGTTGATCTCGCGATTGCGCAGCGGATTGTCGCGAAGGAATTTCCGAATCCGACGCTCGCGCTGTCGACCACGAAAATCGATACGGATCGGAGTTCCGCCACTTATCTCGGCAACAGCTTTTGGGATCGTAGCTACGACAGCATCGCGGCGGTGAACCAACTGTTCGAGATCGGAGGGAAACGCTCCAGCCGGAAGCAATCCGCGGCCGCCGGAGAGCAAGGAGCCGAGGCGCGATTGCTCGATGCACGCCGCGTTTTGAACCAGGCCATTGCCAAAGCGTATATCGCGGTCCTGCTCGCCGATATGAACGTGCATATCCTGCGCCGTTCCGCGGAATCGTTACGCAACGAAGCCCGTATTGCCGAAACGCGCTTCAAAGCAGGAGATATTTCCCTGGCTGACCGGAGTCAGATAGAGATCGCAGCCCGCCGTTTGGAACTGGATGCGGACGCGGCACGGGCAAACGCGGTCACTGCTCGAATTGCGGTCGAGCGGTTGATGGGTTCATCTAAACCGGAAGGCCTCTGGGAACCGGTGGATGCGTTGGACAACCTCGCATCCACCGATGTCCCTTTAAACGGTGGTCTCGACGTGCCCCGCCCGGACTGGGCTGCGGCCGACGCGGCGCTGCGCAAAGCGGAAGCCGACACGAAATTGCAGAAAGCGATGCGCATACCCGACCCGACCGTGTTCGTGCAATACGAGCATGAGCCACCCACTCAGCCGAACACTGTCGGCGTCGGTGTGTCGTTTCCATTGCCGTTGTGGAATCACAATAAAGGAAACATCATGGCCGCTGCGGCCGCGCGAAAATCCGCGGAAGCGCAGGTCGCGAAAACTCGCGCGAACATCGCCGCCGAGATTGTTTCAGCCCGCGTTTCCTACGAAAGCGCCGAATCGAGATTGCGCCAATATCAGGGCGAAATCCTCGCGAGCTCCTCGGACATTTTGAAGACCGTTTCCTTTGCGTACCAGAAAGGCGGAGCTTCTCTCCTTGATCTCCTCTCCGCCCAACGGAACGACAACGACGTGCGGCTCGCAGCCGCGCAGGCCGCAGCAGATAAGGCCAGCGCCGCCGCGGACCTGCGAGCCGCACTGAATCTCAATTAACATGAGAAGACTCACACACCTCCTCCTCCCGGCTCTGCTTCTCGCCGCCGGTTGCCACAAGACCACCCAGGAACAAGCCGCCGCGGAGCCGGCTGTCCAGGGCGATGTCGTCATGCTCCCGAACCCGAAGGAATTCGCCGGTTCGGTTTCCATCGAAACCGCCGCGCGCGCGCCGGAGCAAACACAACAGTTTAATGGCCGCTTGTTGTGGGATGATAATTCGACCGTCCGTATCTTTTCGCCGTTCGCCGGACGAGTCGAAAAGATCGTCAGCGAAGTTGGCCAGCAAATCCCGCAGAACGCTCCGCTCGCGTTGATCGCTTCTCCCGATTTCGGGCAGGCCGAAACGGATGCCCGTCGTGCTGAAATCGATTGGGAACATGCGCAACGCGTGGCCGAACGATATCACGATCTGTTCGAACATGGCGCGGCCGCGCGCAAAGATCTTGAGGAAGCCGAAGCGGATCTCGCCCGGGCCAACGCAGAAAAAGGCCGCGCCCTCGCACGCATGAAATTTTATACGGGCAGCAGCAATTGCTTCGCGCCCTTCTTTCCGCTGACGAGTCCCATTGGGGGAATTGTCGTCGAAAAGAACATTAATCCCGGCCAGGAAGTCCGCCCCGACCAAATGCTCGCCAACGCTCCACAATTTGTCTCGCCGCTCTTCGTCGTGACAGACCCGAGTAGACTGTGGGTGCAAGTGGACGTTGGCGAAGCTCAGGCCGGCCAGGTCAAACCCGGGAGCCCAATGATCATTCGCTCACAATCCTTCCCCGGGCGCACCTTCGCCGGTCGCGTCGAAGTGGTGGCGGAGGCGCTCGATCCGACCACGCACACCTTGCGCGTCCGTGGCTCTCTGGAGAATCCCGAGCGCAATCTCAAAGCCTACATGTTCGTCAGTGTGGAGCTCCCGCAAACTGACGTGGCCGAAGTTCGTGTTCCTTCCAAAGCCATTTTTCTCAAGAACAATCGCCACTTTATTTTCGTTGAAGTCGAGCCCGGAAAGTTCCAGCGCAAGCAGGTCAGGATCGGCGGAGAATATGGTAGCAGTATCGGTGTCGCAGAAGGAATCGCACCCGGAGATCGCGTGGTGTGCGAAGGCTCCCTCCTTCTTGAACAAGTCTACCACTCCGCCGTCGCCGGCACTTAGGTCGTACATGATAGAACTGATGGAAGCGCCCCGAAGGGGCTCAAGAAAGTAGCCCGGGGTTGAGCGATGCGAAGCAAGCGATACCCCCCGTTAAAGAGGAAAAAGATTCGCACCCTGAAAGGGTGCCAGAACATCCCAACGCTTTCCCGATGATCAAAAAGCTGATCCATTTTTCTCTGCACCAACCGCTCTTCGTCGCGCTCATAGTGCTTCTCTTCATCGGGGCCGGCGTCGCCGCGTTCCTGCATCTTCCGATCGAAGCGTTCCCCGACGTCTCGGATACCCAGGTAAACGTCATCGCACTCTTTCCTGGACACGCCCCGGAAGAAGTGGAAAAGCAGGTCACCATTCCATTGGAAGTTTCGCTCAGCGGATTGCCTCATTCCGTCCGCCTTTTCTCGCACACGCAATTTGGCCTCTCGTTCATCATGATCACCTTCGATGACAAGGTGGACGACTACTTCGCGCGTCAACGTGTGCTGGAACGGCTCACCGGGGTGGATCTTCCCCCCGGCGTCACGCCACAACTCGGCCCTCTCTCCACCGCGATTGGTGAAGTGTTTCGCTATCGGCTCAAAGGCGACCATTTGAGCTCTCTCGATCTGCGCACCATCGAAGATTGGACGGTCGAACGGCAGTTGCGGATGATACCGGGCGTCGCCGATATCGTCACGGTCGGTGGTCTCGTGAAGCAATACGAGGTCAATCCGAATCTCACCGCGCTCAAATATTACAGCATCACGATGCAGCAGCTCGTCACCGCGCTGGGGCGTGGTAATTCGAATGCGGGCGGCAATTACGTCGAGCGTGGAACACAACAATTTCTCATTCGTGGAATCGGTTTGCTTCGTTCAGCAGACGATATCGGAAATATCGTAGTCGCTTCGCACGACGGCGTTCCGGTTTTGGTGAAAAACCTGGCGGAAGTGACGGTCGGTTCCGTGCCCCGCCAGGGCGTCGTCGGTCAAGACGGGAACGACGACGTTGTAGCCGGAATCGTTTTGATGCGAAAAGGTGAGAATCCTTCTGACGTTCTGAAAGCCGTTAAAGCGAAGGTCGAGCAATTGAACAAATCGATTCTGCCCAAAGGCGTGAAGATGGTTCCTTACTACGACCGCACCTGGCTCATCGGGACCACTCTTCACACCGTCTTCAAGAACCTCGCCGAAGGCGCGATGCTTGTGACCTTCGTTCTTCTGCTTTTCCTCGGAAACTTGCGTGCCGCCGCCATCGTCGCGGCTATGATCCCTCTTTCTCTTCTGGCTACATTTCTGGGTCTCACCTGGCGCGGAATTCCGGCGAATCTGCTTTCCCTCGGCGCAATGGATTTTGGAATTATTGTCGATGGTGCGGTCATCGTCGTCGAAAATATCTTTCGCAAGCTCAGCGAGCGCGAGCATTCCGCTGACCGCAGTGCAATCCGCGATCTGATTATTTCCGCCACGTCCGAGGTGGGGCGGCCCACGTTCTTTTCCATGTTGATCATCATTGCCGCGCACATCCCGATCTTCACGCTGCAACGACATGAAGGGCGTATCTTCTCTCCCATGGCATGGACCGTTACGTCCGCGCTGATTGGTTCGCTCCTTTTCTCCCTCTCAGTCGTGCCGCTGCTCTGCTATTTCCTGCTGCGCAAAAATCTCCCGCACAAAGAGAATTTCCTCGCCGCTGCGTGCCGGCGCGCCTACGAACCGAGCTTCGCCTGGGTGCTCCGCCATCGAGCCTTGGTCGTCGTTATGGCTGTTGTCTCGCTCGCGCTCAGCCTCGTTGGCGCGACGCGTCTCGGCGCTGAGTTTCTCCCTGAATTGAACGAAGGAACCGTTTGGGTAAACGCCAATCTGCCGCCCGGCATTTCGGTTTCCGAGGCGGCCGTTCAATGTGCTGCGATTCGCAATGCCCTTCATACTGTTCCCGAAGTCGAGACTGTGATCTCCAAAGCAGGTCGTCCCGAAGATGGGACTGACCCGAAACCGGTGAACATGGTCGAATGCTTCGTTGGTTTTAAGCCGAACAAACAATGGCGTCCTGGCAAGACCAAGGAGGATCTGCTCAATGAAATGGACAAGGCGCTCGACGCAATTCCCGGTGTCGAAACCACGTTTTCGCAGCCGATCCGCGATAACGTTCTCGAAAGCATCTCGCAGATTGACGGCCAGGTTGTGATCAAGGTGTTTGGCGAAGATGCCGGCGTGCTGCGGACAAATGTTGAGGCGGTCCTTCACTCGATCGCTGATGTTCCAGGCGTTTCGCGCGCGTTTATTGATCGTGCGGGCGAAGTCCCCCAATCCCTCATCAATATTGATCGTCAGCGCGCCGCTCGCTACGGCCTCAACGTTTCGGACATTCAGGATATGATCGAAACCGGCCTGGCGGGAAAGGAAGCGACAGAACTTTGGGAAGGCGAAAAGCACTTCAGTGTCGTGGTGCGCCTCAAACAACCCGAGCGTGCGCTTGGCCATCTCAAGAACATTCTCGTGGATACCCCAGAAGGCATGCATATCCCGCTGGGTGAAGTGGCTGATTTCCAACTCACGAGCGGTGCGATGAACATCAGTCGCGAGAACGGCACGCGCGTTGTGGCCATCGGCGTCTTCATTAAGGGTCGCGATATGGGCAGTGTGGTGAAAGACATGCAATCGCGCGTCTCGAAAATCCAGATGCCGCCCGGCTATGTCGTGACCTGGAGCGGTGAATTCGAGAATCAGGAACGGGCCATGAAACGCCTTTCGCTTGTTGTGCCGGTGAGCGTCCTGCTGATCTTCGTCTTGCTTTTCGACGCCTTCAAGTCGGTCCGCAGTGCGTTGTTGATCCTTATTAACGTTCCTTTCGCACTGATCGGGGGAATTCTCGCACTGTTGGTCACCGGCATTCCCTTGAGCGTCTCCGCCGCGATCGGTTTCATCGCACTATTCGGTCAGGCGGTTCTCAACGGGGTGGTCATGGTCAGTTGCTTCAATCAACTGCGCGAGGAAGGCGCAAGTCCCGTCGATGCGGTCATCCGCGGCGCGACGCTCCGTCTCCGCACGGTGCTCATGACCGCACTCCTGGCGATGCTGGGTTTGTTGCCGATGGCGCTATCTCACGGCATCGGTTCCGAAACGCAAAAGCCTCTTGCCATCGTCATTATCGGCGGGCTCGTCTCCGCAACGCTTCTGACTCTTTACGTTCTGCCGGTGATCTATCTTTTTATCGCCGAACGTTCCGAGGAACCGAGCGTGCCTGATGCTTTGCCGGCTCCGGCGTAGTGTGTGGACATAAAGCGCTGTTCGGGAGTGCCGCACCTTGCCGGAGCCGACTCGTCTAATTTCGTAGCGACGGGTGTGAACCCGTCGCACAAGATCAGGAGACGTTTACACGCACCTTTCTCCGCCTCTCAGTGAGCCCTTACCCCGCCTTGGCCAAAAAGTAGCCGCGTTGCTTTTCGCTGATCGCCATCCCCAATCGCTCCATGACCTGCAGCATATCTTCCCAGCATTCGCGCTTCACATTTTGCGGATTCGGGCGCAGCAGATACGATGGATGATATGTCGGCATCACCGGAATGCCGCGATACTCTCGCCATTTTCCGCGTAACTTTGTAATCCCAATCCCCGGAACTTTTCCAAATAGTCCATCCACTGCGGTGGCTCCGAGCGCGACAATCGCCTTTGGTTTAATCAAGTCAATTTGCGCATGCAGATACGGCAGACACCGTTCCATCTCTTCCGGCGTCGGGGGACGATTCCCATATGATTGTCCCGGCGTATCGGGGCGGCACTTCAGAATGTTCGCGATATAAACACCCTCGCGCTGTAGCCCCATCGTCTGAATAATTTTCGTGAGCAATTGCCCGGCGCGCCCGACGAACGGCTCTCCTTGAACGTCTTCATCTGCGCCCGGCGCTTCTCCGACGAACATCAACTGCGCGTCATTCGTTCCGACTCCGAACACCACATTCTTCCGTGAACTGACCAGCGAAGGACATTTCTGACAAACCAGCGCTCGCTGGCGCAAATCTGCCATGGCCGCTGCTTTGTCTTGATTGTTCGAAAGGATGATTGGCGTCGGTTCGGGCGCCTTGGGAGCTGTTGGCTTCGCCTTCGCCGCGTCAGCGGCTGGTGTTGGGTAGGACAGGCGCCCCGCCTGTCCCGACTGGCGCCCCGCCAGACGATCCGTAGCGCGTCCACCCTCCCCAAGCCCCTTCAACGTCTCCGCCGACACCGCCACATACTTCGCTCCCGACCGCTTGAGCGCCTCGAGATGACCAATCGTCGCCTCCAACAATTCGTTATACGCGTCCATGCTTTGCTTCTTCAGGAGTGATCACGATCTTCAACGCGCTCGGACTGGGTTTTGCCGCCAGCGCAATCGCTTCCGCGGTTCGTTCGAGCGGAAATGTATGCGTGATCAACTTTCGCACGTCCACTTTGCGGCTGAAGACCAGATCGGCAACCTCATTCTGCAGCAGAAAATCGGCTGAGTAACTTCCAAGCATCTGCTTTTCATCCACGCAAATGGCTGAAAGATCGATGGGTGTCTCATCTCCGCGCTTCGTGTGCGCAAAGAGCAAAAGCTGTCCGCCGCCGCGCAGCAACTTCTGGCATTGCCGCACCACATCGTTCGAAGGAACCGCGATCACCGCTGCGTCTAAACCGCGGTCTTCCGTCAGTTTGATTACGTTGCTCTCAAAATCCTTCGCGCTGGGATTCAGTGCTCCGCTCGCCCCAAACTCCCTGGCCAATTTCAATCGCGCGGGAATTAAGTCGGTGGCGATTACTCGTGCACCATGCAACTGCAACAGCTTCGTAAACATCAGTCCGATCGGTCCCTGGCCCGCGACCAGTACCCAATCTCCGCGCAGAATCGAGAGCATCTTTACCGCCTTGAGAACGGTATTCACCGGTTCGAGCATCGCCCCCTCCAGCAATGTGTTCTTCGGTGGAATTTTCACTACGCCGGGAAGAACAAAATCCATCACGCGCACATATTCCGCGTAACCACCACCGGCCGGTTCAAAACCAGCGGTAATGCCTGTTCGTTTGTAGCCCGCGCACTGGGCAAAGGCACGATGCCGGCACGCATGGCATTTCATGCAGGGCACATGATGATGCAATGCGACGCGATCTCCGACTTTGATTCCGCGCACTCGCGCACCCACTTTCACCACGGTTCCAGCCGTCTCATGACCGAAAATCCGGGGTGGGGGAACGAGCCCATAATGAATCTTCTTGATGTCGGTCGGACAAACCCCGCACGCCGCCACCTTCACGAGCAATTCCCGCGCGCCGATCTCCGGCACCGGCACATCCTCGAACCTCACATCATCCACCCCGCGATAAACCGCCGCCCGCATTGTTTTTGGTATCATTGCCTTTTCCGGCCGTCTTTGTCGGAAACTTTGTCGAGTTGCCAATCTTACCTTTCCGAACTCCATCCCGGTGCCGCCACGAACGTCTTTTCCAGCGTTCCCGACTCTGCGTTCCAAATATTCACCACTCCATCATAGCTCCCGCTCACCAACTTCTTCGACAGTGTGTTGTAAGCGAGCGAGAACACCGCATCTCCATGTCCGGTCAACGTGTGCATGAGTTTTCGATCCGAAATAGTGTGTTGCTTTACCACTCCATCCGCCGACGCACTAAAAAGAAATTCGCTCGTCGCCAAAAGCGCGTTGATCTCGCCGCCAAACCCAGAGATGTCAGACTTCTTCTTCCCTTCCTTGCTGTCCCAAACGTGCAACGTTCGATCCCGTCCGCCACTTGCGACCAATCCATCTGACAAAAACGCCACGGCGTACAATGGCGAATTCTGTCCCACGTAGGTCGCCTCCAAATTTCCAGACGTTGCGTCGTAGACGCGTGCCGTCCGATCCCGACTCGCCGACGCAATTTGCGTTCCATTCGTATTGAAAGCGATCGCCGTCACCCAGTCCGCGTGCTGCTGAATCGTAATGGTCGGCGCGAAGGTCTCCGCGTTAAAGACATGAATCGCATTATCCGTTCCCGCGCACGTCAAAAGTTTGCCGTCCAGGCTGAAGGCCAGCGAAATGATTTCATCGCTGGTCCGCAACAGGTTCGTTTTCAAGACGCCCGATTCGTAATCGTACAAACTTAACTCTCCACTACGTCCCGGTTGACCTCCCGCAATCGCCAGGATTTTCCCACTGGAATCGAACGCCATCGCCCGAACGCGTTGCGTCACATTTGTGATTCGCCGCTGTAGTTCGCCGTTGGAATTCCAAATGGTCACTTCATGGTAGCCACTCGCTGCTACATTTCCATCCGGCGTAAATGCGACCGCCAGAATCGGCAATGGCCGACGGTACTTCGTCGGAGGCGCTTCATGCGGGCGAGCCGGGATCAACGAGGCGATCAACGCACCTGGCTCGCCGCGGTCCAGCTTCGCACCATCTGCAATCCACGATCGAAACAACTCGATCTGCGCCGATGGCAGCGCCTCGTCCTTCTGTGGCATCCGATCATCTTCATCCGCGGTCGTGATGCGCCGGAACAGTTCACTCTTTTCTGGTTTACCCGCGACCACCGTCTGCTTCTTGCTCTTCCCCGGCTGCATAAGCGCTTCAAAGGTATGGACTCGATATCCGCCTTTGGCCTTTTCTGCGCTATGACACGAAGCGCATTTCGCTTCCAGGATCGGCGCGATGTCGCGTGTGAAGGCCACTTCCGCTCCCTGAACAGTTAGCGCAAGAACAGGAAGGAGGGCGATGGGGCGCAGAAATGAAACGAACATGGTTTGTCGGTTCAAGCCGTACTCCGTATGTCGCGCTGTTCTGTCACGGTAGTTTTTGAATCGGTTTCTTCGTGGGGCCGAGAATGTGGACAAAATCCGGCGCACGCACGCCTGCTTTGTAAATCACAACGTTGAATCCGGCGATTCGGTTTTTGTGGGCGGCTACGGACGGATAACGGATCGCGGAAATTTTCCGCTGTGCCGCGACTGCCTCACCGAGCCGTTGCGTGATCGCGGGTGGCGATCCATAGCCCCAATTGCTCTCGAGATCTCTCTCGGTTATCTCCAGCAAGTCACGGGTCTGTGCATCTTCCAGATCAAGCACACGTTGCAAGCAAACGTCCGCAAAGAACAATGTTACTGGCTGTTTGGTTCCGTATTCCAGGCCTTGAAATTGCCGCCGATATTCAGCCAGAGCGGTGGCTTCGGATTCTGAGAAATACAGACATGAGGTGCCGGCCATATTGAATCGGTTTTCCTTTCCGGACGTGAAAAGAAAATCCGCCGATGCGCATTTGCTGTTTGGAAACAAAGCGGCCGCAGCGACGGCTCGGACCAGCGTGCGTTTGAAAACGACTGTGGGTGCTTCCGCCAGTTTCTGCGAGAAGTCGGGCATTAGCTCGGCATTCCCGTCAGAATATCGTCCACCTTGTCGGCCACCTCCTGCCACTGACCTCGCGCGATAAGCTCCAGGGCAGTTCGGCTGCCCAGCGTGTCATTCGGCATGCGCAACCATTTGCGGAACTCTGCGTCATTCGCCGTAACTGCGCGGAGGCGGGCGACCCGTTCAAAATAACCCAATTCATTCTGCAACGAGTCTGCGTCCGGCGTTTTGCTCAACGCTTGCTTGGACCGTCCAAGCCAGATTCCGAATTGACTCAGACTAACTCCGTAGAGTTTGGCCATTCGTTCGACAGAAAGCTTGCCGTTCGGCAATCGAAGGTCCTTCGTAACTCCGATCACGTTTTTCAGATCGTCCAGTGGGCTCCGACGAGCTGCCAAAGTCTGCGCCTTTCCGCGCCTGCCAGTATTGGCTCGCTTTCGCTGCAAGACCCGCTCGATCCGGTCCAGGAGTCGATCAACACGCCGTCTTTCGTCGATGACGAGGTCGCGGAGACCGAGCAGTTCCTCTAACTCACCTCTGTCGCTGGCTACAGTCACATGGTAATACTGCCAAATTCGTTCGAAGCGTCAACTATTCGTCAACCGGCAATTCCATGAAGACGTGTTCGATTATTTGGCCGAAAACGCAAACACCGTCACGCTCTTGAACGGTTTACCGGGTCGAACGATGGGGCTAGCAAATTGCGGCTTGTTCACCGAATCCGGAAAATGTTGCGTCTCGAGGCAAAGGGCGCGGTTTTTCAAATGATTTCCCGTATAGAGCTGGACCCCTGGCTGATCCGTTGTGACCGCCATCACTCGTCCGGTCTTCGGTTCGGTCACGCGGGCGCAGAGCACCATCGATCCGCCACCGCCATTGATGGCGAAATTATGATCGTATCCGTTCAGCTTGGGCGGAAGCTGATTGAACCGTTCGCCCACCCGCGTCGGCTTCGTGAAATCCAGGGGCGTTCCCTTTACTGAGGCTACTTCTCCTGTCGGAATCAACCCATCGTCGACGGGCGTGTAATTGTCCGCGGCCAGCCACAAAACGTGATCCAGGCAATCTCCATCACCTGCGAGATTGAAATAGGCGTGGTTCGTCAGGTTCACCGGCGTCGCTTTGTCGGTGCTCGCCTCATAGGTGATGCTGAACTCGTTGTTATCGTTCAGCGTGTAAGTCACCTTCACATTCAAATTCCCCGGATAACCTTCCTCCCCGTCCTTGCTGAAATAGGTGAGCTCGACCGCAGACTCATTGTTTTTGGGTGGCAACGCTTTTCCCGTCCAGACCTGGCTGGCAAAACCTTTCGGACCGCCATGCAAATGATTTTTCCCGTTGTTCGCCGCCAGTTTGTATTCCTTCCCGTCGAGCGTGAATCGCGCGTCAGCGATCCGGTTCCCAAATCGCCCGATCAACGCAGCGGACCCCGCAAACCCCTTCATATATTCGTCGAAACTGTTCGCGCCGAGGACGACATTGACGGTCTTTCCGTTTTTGTCCGGCGCCTGGATTTCGGTGATCACCCCGCCGTATTCCATGACGCTCACCGTCATTCCTTTGGCGTTCCGCAGAGTGAAAAGCTTGACCGGTTTCCCGTCGGGGGTGGTTCCCCAAGGCTTTTCCGTGACTCGTTCCGCTGGCGCAACCGCCAGCGCCTGGAGAATGCACAACGACAAAACAATACAAATCGCAAGTTGAAGCATGTTTCTATTTTGTGGAGAACCCCTCTTCAAAGCAAACAAAAGTGCGAAACGCAGGGGCCGAGAACTCTGAACCCGCTTTTGTGATGCGGAAGCCGACTGACTGGCGGCGGGTTGACCACACCGGAGAGGTCTCACGCGGAGGCGCGGAGATCGCGGAGTTTCAGGTGGAAAATGCGAAATCAAGGACTTACGTCGGAAAAGACAACATTTTGGCCCAAGAAAATTTTCGGTATGGAGGTACAACAATCTCGACTGGCTTAGTGGGGAATTGGTTGAGGGTTCAAAGTTGAGGGTTGAGAGATCAGCAAAGAGGGGGCGGAACGGGTAAAAGCTGTCCGGCAAAGGCGCGAAACTGGGCGGGCGGGCGCCTGTGCTACCCACGCCAGCAAAGAGTGTGTCGCCGAAGTCGCCTCGGCGGCGGATGGACCACACGGTCCGCGCGCCGTGGAAGGTCTGAAGAAACGGGTGGTTTCTTCGGGCATTCCGGAGGCTCTGGCGACACTGAATAGAGTTCAGTGTCATATACCTAATATTATACGCGCCCGAGGGAACAATGCAAAGTTCGATGTCAAAGGATGACAGCAATGAGGTCCAGCGCGTGGGAAGCGAGAACCAATTCGCTGTTGTCCCTGAAGGGACTCAATTTTCTCCCCTGGTATGCCCCACCGACAAATCGGTGGCTATTATCTTTCGTCCTCCGGACTGGCGCTCAGCTCATCATCCAGAAAGAAATCGACTTGCTCGCGGCAAGGTTCGCAGATCGTCATCCAGCCGGCGCGGCCGCAGAGGAGTTCCCAAGTGCCTGGAGGGCTGCTGAAATAGAACCAAGTCAGAGATTCTGGCCTGCGTCCACATTTTGGGTAGGGTCGGGCGTCGGACAGGAAATCTTTTAGGCGCTGTTCGAGGGGGGTGTTCAGCTTGAAGCGAGAGATCACGCAACGCTGCCTCAATATCTTCCCACGGAAATTTGTCGTCCGGAAGGAAGTCGAAGTCTTCAAAACCCCGCTCATACGCGCTCGATCGCCACCGACTATGATAGATAAGTTCCCGGTTTGCTTCCTTTACGGGCTTTGCCGATGGCGCAGAGGGTTTCGAGGATTTCGGTGACCTGTGCGGTTTGGGCGCGGGTGAAAGAGCGGGCGATTTCCTGGGCGGTGAACGGTTTGGAGCCGTGGTCCTGGATGAGGGCGAGAAGGGCTTTGGTGCGGTCGGGGAGGGTGGTAGGCCAGGGGTGCTTAGCAATTGAGGCTTTCGGACTGCGGTTTGCTGGTTTGGTTTTCTTATTGGACTTCTCGGTGGACTCCGCTTTCAGGTCGAGTTCGGACGTTGGTTCGGAAGTTTGGGACGCGGTGGAACGCGTCCCAACCGGGGTTTCTTGGAAGAGCGGAATCTGGTAGTCGGGGCGGAGCCAGCGGATGTGACCGGCGGCTTCTTCGCGGGCGCGTTCGGCGTTGAGCGCGACGAGGCGTTCAAGGATTTCGGCGTCGGTTAGCGTGGGCGGCCAGCCGTAGGCGTCGAAGACAGCGGCGTCGAGATCGTCGTGGAGTTGTTTGAGGACGTAGACGAGGCCTTTGTCGTGGATGTCTTTTTCTTTTGGGGTGAGGGGTTGGTTCGCGCGGAGTTGCGCGAGGACATTGTACATGCCGGTGAGGGTGAGGCCGTCATGTTGCGCCTGGATGCATTTGGAGTGGGCGTCGAGTTCTTCGGCGATTTTGCGGATTCGTTCGCGTTGGGCGCCGGTGCAAGCCGGGCAGGGTCGCGGTGCATTATTCCTCATGCATTTCTAGAAACACACCTTGTCGCACAAAAGCTCTCGTATCGACAGTCTCGCCCCTGAGCATCGCACCATACATCTCGGTCATTTCGGACTCTGGAAGATCGGGATCAGTAAAGCGAAAGGCGGAAGCCGCCAAGTAATCCAAGCTCACGTCAAATGCGAGCCATCTTCTCCTTTCCGCCTCCGCTACGGCTCCCGTAGTGTTCGAGCCAGCGAAAATATCGATAACTAGATCGTCGGGCTCCGTCAGGAAACGGATAAAGAACTCTGGCAATTTTGCCGGGAAACGCGCCGGGTGTTGGTGTGCCCCGACTACTTTACACGCCCTTAAATAAGGACCGTTACTTTCGGTGTTAGGGATTTGCAGCAGGTTTGGCGGAATTGCCCCGCCATTGTCTTTGCCAAAAGTATCGGCGATATCATGGCCGCTTGGCCGCTTCGCTGGCGTATAGAAGGCGGCTGGATCTTGTAGGAGTTTTTTCATTCTATCACTGTATGGCGCCAAAACTTTTCTCACATCCGCCTTCGGCCACGCATTTTTCGAAAACCACCAAACGGTGTTAACGGAGTCCTTCGTCCGCAGCTTCCGCTTATTCACCCACTCGATAGGAGAGGGCAGCTTCGCGGGATTGTGCCAGTAGAAATCCTGCGCCAGTTTAAACCCAAGCTCGTCGCAGAATTTCAGCAGCACCCGAAACGGATAAAGTGCTCTTTCTGGCGCTCCTTTCACGTACGCCCCGCCAATATCGATCACAAAAGATCCGTCTGGGCGCAGCTTCCTTAAGACCACTTCCCCAAAGCGAGCCAGCCACTCCACGTAGTCATCTTGCGTTTTGTTTGCGGACCGGTCCAAGTACTCCTTCTCACGCTGGAGCGCAAAAGGCGGCGAGGTCATCACCAGGTTTACGCTCTCGTCCGGAAGCTGTGCCAGCAGCTTCACGGAGTCTCCGCAATAGGCTGCACCAAGCTCACTCGTGTAAACAGGTCGTTCAGGAATCACACTCATAGTGTGTAGAGTAATTCTCCACAATCTTCTACAAGATTCTCGCGTGTCTTCGAGCGCAAGACAACTCTTCTCTCGAAACGTCCGAACAGTCCGAGTCGCAAAAGGCCTTTCACAGGAAGGTCTCGCGGAGCTTTCTGGCCTTCATCGGAATTACGTCGGCGGCGTCGAGCGCGGGGAGCGAAACATTTCGATCGACAACATGGAAAAGCTCGCGAGAGCGCTCGGAACCACTATCGCAAAACTTGTCCCGGGCGTCCCTTCGCGCGCCAAAACGTTGAAAGAAATCCACCGTGGGATTAAAGATTGATTCCAGTTTTCTGAGGTTTCTCACCATGGGTGCCCTCGGCGTGCGCCGAGTCTGCACGCTTATGTCCGATGCCGGTTTGCAGCCCATTGAATTGGAGCGCTACTCCCGAAGCAACAAGATCTGGTCAACTAAAGTGAAACGTCTGAGGTTGCCCGATCTGCTTTGCGTCCGCACAGGTCTCCGCGTTGAAGTCAGAGCGAAGAGCGTTCTGACCATTAAAATGAGCGACGCTCCTTCGAATCCTGATCGACGGTGGAACACGGGGCTTGCACCTCGCGACATGATTGCCTTCGTGTTGGTCCGCGAAGCAGATGACGCAACGTTGCAGGCAGCCGACAACGCTGAGCTCTTTTGGGTCGAGGACCTGCAAATCACAGAAGCTAACAGCCGCCTTGGTCCTGCAAAATCTGCCAGCGAGGGAGCGGAGCGGGACCGGGAGTGGCCGTCCATCGTTGCAAGTGCAAGTGGCGTCGTACAAGCCGTTGATGATGCTCGAATCGCAACTCGCCTGGAAAACGGACGAAATCAGACCTACACGCTTCGCGGTAAGACTGCCTACTTTGCAGGAGGACAACGCTTTTTCGGAGGCACGCAGTTTCTTGCCGGAATTCCGCTCCGAAAGGCCGCTTTTCCCAATTCTCAGGACGGCCAGTGGAACCCGCGCAACCTTATCAGTTCGCCGTCGCCCGTGGATCGCTATGTTGCGGTGAAAGCTCTCGGAGTAGTTGGTACCCCTGCTGACTTTCCTGTTATCAGGAACATTGCTGAAAATGACCCGGAGGATCGCGTTGCACTTGAAGCGGCTGCCTCTCTCGTGCGGCTCGGCAACGAACAGGGCGTCACGTTACTTACAGCCGCGGTCGATCGGCCGCGAATTCCTTACTTACGCATGGAGGCAATACTCGCGCTGTCAGAACTACGCGGAACGCCGCTCGCCGGCCGCTGTGCCGATTTGCTCACGCAATACGCTCAGTCCGATGCTCTGCTCCACGACGAGGCGCGCCAGGCGGCTGTCTGGGGCCTCGGCAAGGATGGCCTTCGTGCCTACGACAGTCTTTTGGCCTTTCTCGATGTGCAAGACGAAGACGAGCTCGTTCATGCGGTTTGCGCATTCGGCTCAGACGCCGGATCATCCGAAGCTCAGGAACTGGTCGCAGTTCTTGCAGACGCAGAAGCCTCTCAGAGAAAACGCGCGTCCGCTTCATTCGTTCTTGCCCGAACTATTCCGCCTGCGATTTCAGCACCGCGGTTAATTGCTCTCTATGCGCAGGGTTCTTCGGTCGCCCGTGATTGGGCGCTTGCGACCCTCGGTCAAATGAGTCCGGGTGCCATCCAAGAATTCGTGACCGATTCTGGTCTTGCGGCTCAACTACGCCCTTTACAGTTGACCTCGCCAGACACTAATTGGACGCGCTGCGAGGAAATTTCCGATATGTTGGTCTTCGTTCGCAAACAGACGGTTTAACGCGTTCGATCAGAACACGAGTTCCATATTCGCGGGCGCGGCGCGCGGGTTGAGTTCGATGCCGAGGAATTGGTGGGGATCGACGCTGAAGTGCTGCATTTCGAAGGTGAGCTCGCGATCGCCGTATTTTTCGAGTTCGAGGAAGACTTCGCCTTCGAGGCGTTTCATGTGTTCGAGGGTGACGTAGAGGAAATTGCCGGAGCCGCAGGCGGGGTCGAGGACTTTGACCTGGCAGAGTTTGTGGTGCCAGTCGCGGATTTCTTTGGTGGCTTTGTCGAGCGCGCCGGTGCGAGCGTGGGTGAGGGCGGCGGTGCGGACGATTCCCACTCGGCGCGGAGTGGCTCGATAACGGTGGGGAGGACGAGGCGTTCGACGTAGGCGCGCGGGGTGTAGTGGGCGCCGAGTTTGTGGCGTTCGTGGGGGTTGAGGGCGGGTTCGAGGAGAGTGCCGAAGATGGCGGGCTCGACGTTGCGCCAGTCCTGGAGGGAGGCGAGTTGGAGAAGGATGAGTTGCTCGCGATTGACGGGGAGGACGGTGTCATCGGCGAAAAGGCCGCCGTTAAATTGGAGGAGTTTTTTGCGGAGGATGGTGGAGTAGCCGGTGCCGGTGTTCATTTCCCGGAAGAGCTGCTGGAGCATGGGCTGGAAGCCTTCGGGTTCGATGGATTTGAGGAGGTCGGTGAAACTGCTTTTGGGGAGGAGGCCGACATCTTCGGCGAACATGCAGAAGAGGCAGCGGCTGAGGAATTCGGCGACTTTTTGCGGGGCGTGTCCGGCGGCTTCGAGGGATTTGGCGAGTTCGGCGAGGTGGCGGGCGATTTCGGTGGTGACTTCGGCGGATTTGCGAGCGGGATCGAGGCTGAGGGGATCGGTCCAGATGAGTCGGAGTTGGTCGCGGACTTTTTCGTGCGCGAGATCAGCGAGGCGGATGCGGGAATGGCGCGGGTCGGGAAATGGGAGATAGGCTTTACCGGCCTGAGAAAAGTCGGCGTAGAGTTCGAGGGTGTCGCCGACATCGACCACGATGAGGAATGGAGGATTTTTCTCAGTGTCGGGGAGAGCGCGAATGTAACGTTCGGCCTGGCCGCGGGCGCGGATCATGGCGTCGTCGTAGCGATCGGTGCCGCGGATGGGGCCGGAGCGCTTTTTTCGGAGGGTGACGCCGCTGTCTTCGACGGCCTGGGCGACGGGGTTGAGGGCCTCTTGTTTGGCCTGGAATTGTTTGGATTCGAGGACGAAGCAGTTTCGCTTGTAGAGATCGATGCGACGCTCGGAGGTGTCACCGGAATCGCCGTGGTCCTGGACGGTGAATTCGAAGGCGTAACCGTTCTTGAAAGTGGGTTCGGGGCGAGGAACGCCGAGTAGATCGCAGATTTCGGTAAGGAAGAGCTGGCTGTTGCTACGTTCGGAGGCGTCGGCAGCGGTCCAGCGTTGGATGAAATTTTTGATGACGGTCTGATGATTGTCAGAATCGGTCGGTGTCATTGCCGCGCTGCTGATCTTTTGAGGTGTAGCAATTGTGAGACAATTGAAAAGCTAATTTGTGTTTGGATGGATGTGGTCTTGAACGATTCCAAGGTTGCGCTCCCGAACGCGCCATGAGTTTGCTTTCCGGAGCCAGATATTCACTGGCGCGAAATCTGGTGCCGCTTGGGCTTTAACGCTGTTTTCCGCCGTCGTTGAGTTGCGGCGCGACAAGCCGGTGCCAACCGTTGGGCTATGATTCGTAGCCCGTTTGGGGCAGCAGACGGCTGCGATATGCTGGCGCAGTGGCGATGAAATTATGCGAACATCAGATGATGAACAACCCATCCCCTAAATCCCCTTCCCATGCACCTTCAGCGCATGGGAAGGGGATCTTTTTTGTGGGGGCGCCGTACCCCGGGCTGAAGCCGCGGGGCTATTTTCGTATCACTCCTCCGGAGTTTCAGTTTGCTGGGCAGTTTAGAAGGGTTGGGCGGGGGAAGCCTGTCCTACCCGGGGATCCGGCGACAAATAGGGCTTGCGCGGGGTTTGGAAGGTTTCAACCTCGGGGGTGTGAATTCCATTCAATCTTTTTTGGCGCTGGTTTGCGCGGGGCTTTCAATTTTTTCGATGCGGACGGGGCGGGCGGATCAATTTGTTTTGTTCGATGTGACGTTTAGTTACACGAAGGAGAACGCCGACAATTCGGTGCCGAACAAGTCGCACTTTTATGTGAAGGGGGACATGCTGAATCCGAACCGGCCGCGGGATTGGACCGCGCCGGTCGATTATCGGAATGGGACGGTGCATATCCGGGCGGAGGTGCTGGATAAACCGCCCGGCGGGGAACCGACGACCTGGACGATTTGTTATATCCCGAACAAAGGGCAGGGGAATGGGTATGGTTGCACGGGAACGGATCTTTATCGCGACAAGGGCGTATATGAGAAGGATGTGTCGATGAAATCGTTCTGGCAAAACGACGCGATTGTCTGGTCGGAGGGAATCAAACAGATGGATCTGGTGATCAAGGATGGGAGCGGCGGAAGCGGTCACGCGCACAAGCGGGCGGATCATGAGAAGTTTTTCCCGACAAAGATGCGGATCACGGTGGTGCAGGTGTCGGCGGGGGCGAAGTACGATCCGGCGCTGGTGCCGGGGTTGGCGAAGGTGAAGGAGGGGGAGGGGCGGTGACGCGGGGTCGATGACCAATGTTCAAGGAGGATGTGGGCAGGTAGGAAGCGAATCGCGTGAGGAATGTCCAATGTCCAAGGACTAATGACCAAGGAATGGAACGCGCGCTGAACGCGCGCGCGGCCGGGCGAGGCGCCGGCCGGGGACAGGCGGGGCGCCTGTCCTACCCAGGCAGCCGGGCTAGTTTTTGGGGAGGAGTTTTTGGCGGAGGATGTCGGAACTGTTCTGCGGCATGAGGAGGCGGACGATGGGGCCGGGGCTGACGCGGACGAGCATGGGAGTCAGCAGCGCTTCGTCTTCGATGGCGAGGTCGCGGTGTTCTTCGGTGTCGAGCACTTCGAGTTCGTAGCTGCCGAAAAAGGAGCCGAGGAGCGAGTGCACCTGGCTGATGGCGGCTTTGGTGTCGAAGGTGCGTTCGCCGGTGTAGAGGCGAAGGTGGAGTTTTGGCCGGCTGGAAGTCAGGCCTTGCGATCCTAAGGCAAGCATGTTCATGGCCTTTTCATTAACCACAGAAGGCGAGGCCAGAGTTAAGGGAAATCGCGTATCGATTTACGACCGAAGGCGTGTCTGTGACCGCCAAACCATAGGGCTTAGGGTCAATCGGCCTTATTTTTAGGGGATTGGACGAGGACGAGGGCGTTGGCGACGGAGCGCTCGAAACCTTTGGACGGGCTGTTGATGACCTGACCGAGAATCCAGAGCGTCGCCGAAGCGCCACCGTCGAGATTCATGGCTTCGTCGCAACCAAGTTTGATCATGTAGTTGCCGAGTTCGTTGTAGGTCATACCGACGGAGAGATCGGGTTGGCGACCATCGACGATGACGAAGAAAAGGCTGGATTCATTCCAGCCGACGGCGGTGCGTGGATGACGCAATTCGGAATGGTTGTAAACGAGCTTCTTGTCATGGACGAGAGCAGGGCCGCCGCTGAGTGCGGTCGTGGTGCCGGCGATGGAGGGTTGGGTGGCGGTGGATACTTTGATGATGGCGCCGGCTTCGATTTTAGGGAGTGATCGGCTGAGCGAAGTTCCGGCGGCAAGGACGAGTGTGTTTGTGCTGAGTGGAGAATTTCCGCTGGTGACCTGCTTCACACGAAAGGTGTAGTCCTGGCCGACCTTGAGCGGAAGCGGGGTGCTGGCGAGTTCTTCGAGCACGAATTCGCGCCCGCCACGGTTCCGGGTCGAGGTGCCGATGGCTGGCGTGTAGAGGACCGCAGCACTGGGGAGACACTTTTCGTTCAAACCGAGTTTGGTGCTCGAACCGTTTGGCCACGTGACGGAAAACATCGATTGCAGTTTTCCGATAGAGAGGTCGCCGTTTTCGTTCGCCCACATGCAGGTCCACTCATTGGGTGCGCTGACGAGTTCGCCGCGCATGATCTGAAGACCTTTTGGGTCTCCGGCGTAAGGGGGGGTGTTGTTGTAGAAATCGCCGTTGATCGCCGCGATTGGTTTTCCGGCCTCCGGTGGCAACAGGCGAACCTGATCGTGCAGCGAATTAACGCCGATCGAATTGCCACCGCCCATCACGGTCTGGAGCTGGAGGTCATGGTTCGCGCGGTCGACCTTCAAAATGTGAATCGACCAAGGAACTTCGGCGACGGTTTCGTGGCGATAACTGTAGCCGGTGCCGGAACGTCCGGGAGCATCGGCGGCGTAGTTGCCCTGGAGCGCCGCGAGGAGCAGAGCGCCGGTTGTTAAGACTCCCAATTTCATGGTTGAGCTTGCCCTTTCTTTTGCACTAACACAATGGCGGTAGCGGTTGCGCGTTCGCGACGGAAGCAGGGACTGTTCATGATTTGCCCGTTCAGCCAGACTTCGGCTGACCCTCCGCCATCGAGATTCATCGCTTCTTCGCATCCGATTTTCACCATGAACGCGGCGAGTTCGCGAACGTCCATGCCCATGGAAAGCCCCGGTTGGCGGCCATCCACTTCGACGAAGTAAAAGTACTTGCTGTCCCAGCCAATGGCCGAACGCGGGTGACGTTCATTCGATTTGGCGGCGCGGCCGGGAACGGCCTTTCCGTCATGCACAAGGATCGGACCGCCGCCGACACCTGTTTTCGCGCCTTTGAGCGAAGGTTCGGTCGCGGTGGAAAGCATGAGAACATCGCCGACTTCGACTGCGGGGGGCCGTCGGGAGGCGATAGAGAGAACGAGAGTATCTTCTGTCAGGGGGGAGTCTCCGCTGCGGCGAATTTCGCGGATGCGGGCCGGAAAAGTCACGCCCGGCTTGAGAGGAAGCCAGCGATTCGTGCTCATTCGCTCCAGAACCAGTTCGGTGCCGCCGGATGTTTGCGTCGAGTCGCCCACAGCAGGGGTGTACAATACCATCGAATTAGCGCGGCGCCCTTCGTTCAAACCGAACGGGGTGTTTTCGCCATTGGGCCAGGTGACGCTGAATTTGGATGTGACATCGCCGATATGCGGTGCGCCTTTTTCGTCGATCCACATGCAGGTGCGCTGAATCGGATCGCTGACGAGTTCGCCACGCAAAATGTGAAGGCCGCGCGGATCGCCCGCATAATTATCGTGTTCGAGAGCGTAGAAATCGCCGTTGATCGCGGCGATCGGCGTGCCGATTTCTCGAGGGAGTGCACGGAGTTGGCGCGTGAGATAGTTGAGACCGATCTTCGAACCGCCGCCGAGGGTCGTCACGATTTCGAAGTCCTTGCGCGATCTGTCTATTTTGATGACGTGAATGGACCAAGGCACTTCATCGACGACATAATGTTCGTACGTGACACCTTCTACTTCGGTGGGCGGACGGCGTCCGCTGGCATACTGTGGTGGCAGTAAAAAAACGAAGGCCAGGCAGGGCAGCAGAACGCGTAACCAGAATGTTCGACGGCTTGACGGCATTTACGCGAGTCCTTTCGCACGGCGCAACGTCCATTCAGCGGCTAGCAAGCCGAGAATTGCCGTGAGCCACACTGCTTTGTCCCAGACCGCGGTGCGGCGATATTCGATGGTTGGGGCGGGTGCTTTCGCGAACGCATAGGCTGGAGACACGTTTCCGCCGCCGGTGGAGGCAAATGATTCGCCGCTAGTGTCCTTCGCCAGTTTGGCCATGAACTCAGGGCGGGCGCGGACGTCGGTCATTTCGATGTCGGCGGATTCAGCCACGAGTAACTGGCGGTCATCGCCGAGGCGGACGCCAGCCCGTTCGGCAACCGCTGTCACGGTGAAGGTTCCGACGGAGGGCGCGTGCACATCGGCGAGATACGAGTGCGACGTCGCGTCGTATTGGGCGCGAACAGTCAGATTGGTTTTTCCGCCAGCGTTCAAAACGAGTGATACCTGGGCATTGGACACTTCATTCATCGCGGTATCACGGACTTTGACTTTCGCCGGGATCGTTTCGTTCGGCAAAGATTGAGTCTGGGCCAATTCAAGCGTGACCGGTGTGTTGGTCCGGCCCATCTTGCCGCTCGCGAGCCAGCGAATGGCGTTCACCCAAAACTGCTGATAATAGCGGCTGTCGCAGTTGGCCTCGGTGAGACGGCCCGCGTGGAGCGGTTCGCCCCAGATCGTCTGGAAATCGCGACCCCAGGTGCGGGTGGTGTCGGAAGTAAAGGCCATGCTGCGGCCTTTGCCGATTTCCTGCACCGCGAGTAAAACGCCGGGACCGTTGGCCGAGCGATACGCCGGATTTTCGGCGAGCACGATCGCGCCCGGCTTCGCGCGGTCTACTTTGTTGAAGCCGTAAAGCGTGGGGAATTTTTGGGTCCAGATCATCTGCGTTTCGGCCAGAGTGGAACCGATGTTGAGAATCGGATGCGACCAGGCGGCGCGCGGGATGGAGATGCGGAGGGGCGTGTTTTCCGAATCGTCGGCCTGAGCCATCGCTACCGGAATGATGCGATCGAGAACAGTGCGATGGTAGCCGCCTTTGCCGAACGCGGAGTTGCCGCCGATCATGACGAAACCGCCGCCATTTTGCTCGACCAGGCGCGCGATGTTCTCCAGTTGATGCGCGCTGAAAGATTCCTTCTTGATATCGCTGTGGATGACGACGTCATATTCGAGTAGCCCCTCGAGTGTTCGGGGGAAACCCATCGTCGGATGCTCGACCGGGTAAATTTTTTCGCCGTCCTGCGGGTCGACATCCACCGTGTTCAGGTATTGGCCGTTCGAGCCGAACTGCCGGTAGAGCGTTTTGACTTTGATGTTCGGATCGGATTGCAAAGCGTCTTTGAGATATTTCCATTCGGGGATCGGGCTGGCGGGCTGTTGAGGGGTTCCTTCCATGTAAAGCACGCGAATAGTCGGATCTGTCACCTCGACGCCAAACTTCCGGCGGTTATTGCTAGTCAGCCATTCTCCGTCGATAGGCTGAACCACCGCTTCATAGATTTGAAAACCTTTTTTGCGAGGGGTTAGATCGACTTCGACTTTCTGCGTTCCACCGGTCAGAGTGACCTCCCGCGTGGCGACGATCTCGTTCTGAGAGCGGACTTCGACTGAAACAGTCTGGTCGGTGTAACCCGGCGACCGAATCGTCAGCGCGACACGTGTCGGTGATTCGTTCGGAACCGCGCGCTTCACCTGCACATTTTCGAGAATCACGTCCTTCATGTCGTTGGTCGTGCCCACGGACACTGTATGAATCGGAATTCCTTTGCGCCGATAAAGGCGGCTCACACGTTCGGGGGCGCGATCCACGTCATCAATTCCGTCGGAAACCAGGAAGACGCCGAGCAACGGTTCATCACCCGGAAGGTTCAAAACCTTTTCAAGCGTCTCTGAAAGCGCGGTGACAGAACCGGTCGGACTCGCCGAATCGAGGGAGGGCAGGGGAGTCAACGTCTGATCAAAATTGTAGGTGGAAAGTTCGACACCCGTCGGCACGATCGGAAGCATCTTCGTTTTGATCCATTCCTTCGCTGAGTCGAGGCGTGTGTTGGGCAGGTCGCGAATGCTCATGCTGCGGGAAGTGTCCAACAGCACGGCGACGCGCGTTTTTTGCTGGTGCTTGAGAATTTCAACCCATTGCGGGTCGATCAGGCAGAGGACGACCGCCACTACCGCCAAAGTGCGGAGCGTGATCAGCACGAGGCGTAGACCGGTTTTTGGTCTGCCCTTCGCGCCGCGATAACTCAGCCAAAGAGATGTCAGCAGCACGCCGCCGGCGATGAGCAAAGTCCATAGAGGCGGATGATGGTTGAATTGAATCATGGTCTGCCTGGCCAGCCGTAACGATGCAGTTGGGAAACCACGAATGGACACGAATGAACACGAATCATCTGATCAAAGTGGGCGCGCTTCGAGCCGATTTCCTGCATCAAGTAGTGACCGGTTTTCAAATCGCCCGCTTTTAGAAAGAATGCCGATTTCATTCGCGTTTATTCGTGTCCATTCGTGCTTAAATTGATTAGTGACGGCTTAGGGCACGTTTATTCCTCGTAGGAAAGTTTCTTCAGATACTCCGCGATGATCATTTCGTATTCCTTCGGAGATTCTTCCTGCGAAACGTCGACTCGTTCCGGCTTCGCGTTGAGCGCGCGTTGAATGGCGGCGATTGCGTCGGCGACGGCCATGCCGCTCTCGGCGCCTTTGGTGCCCGCTGTTTGCTTGTTGCCCGATCGCATCGCCTCGGCGGCGGCATTCATGTTGTTGGACGCCTGCTTCATCTTCGCTGCGGCGTTATGGCCGAGACGCTGGTTGTGATTGGCTAGCCGCTCAAGTTTTTCGGCGAGTTCAGCGGCGTCCTTGCTCAATTCAGTTTGCTTTTCGGCAAGTTGGTCCTCGTCAGGTTGATCGCCATCCTTGGGTTCCTCATCCTTAGGCTGATCCTGCTTCGGTTGTTCCGGTTTCGCTTCGCCCGGCTTGCCTTTGCCATTGCCCTCGCCTTTACCCTCACCTTCGCCACTTCCCTTGCCCTCGCCGTTTCCTTTGGCCTGCCCATTCTTCGCGGCGCCCTTGCCTTTGGCTTTTCCTTTTCCCTTGCCCTTGCCTTTGGCTTTCGCTGGGGCGGCCTTTGATTCATTTCCCGCGCGGACGAGTTGCGATTCGCCGCTGCCCTTGCCTTGGCCGGAGCTTTGCACACCGATATTCAAAGAAGATTGTTCGTCCTGCAGTTCCTGAGCTTCTTTCAGAGTTTGCTCCAGTTCCGCATTGTCGGCCTCGTCCTTGTTGTCCTTCTTCATCGCATTCAGCACCACGTTGAGCATCGGGGGCTGATTGGTTTTGTTCTTCGTCTGCTGCGGCTTCGTCGGAAGATCCTTCAATTCCGGCATCGATTTCAGAACGGCATAAAGATGAGCGAGTGCGCTTTCGGCGGGCGGGAGAGCTTCGGCGCGCAAGTGCTTGTCCAACGCGCCCAGCGCCTTCTCCATATCCGCAACGGCACTTTGCATTTCGGCCAGGGCTGGTCCAGCAGGCCCTGCGGAAAGCGCCTTGGTGTAAATGTTTCCAAAATCGACCGCATCCTTTTGGCGCCTGGCCAATTCATCGAATTTGTCCGGAGTGGCATTGGCCGCGAGCGCAGTGGTGTCCGCGATAATCTGCTTTTGGATCACGAGCAAATTCACGCGCTGTGATTTACCCTGCGACTTGCACTTGCCCCCTTCCTGATTGGTGATCTCGATGAAATAGACATCCGATTTGCCCACGCCCGGACCATCCAACGTGTTGTTGTCGGTCGCTTCCGCGTGGTAGGCGACGAGTTCGAAATCCTGCAGGCCGAGAGAGGAAAGAGGAATTTCCGCGGTGAAGTCTGTGTTCGTCTCACCGTTGCGTTTGGCGACTATCGATTGCTCCGGCCCGCCCAGTTTGTGATAGACCAATTTGATCTCCTGGAGCCCAACATCGTCGGTCACGGAGATCTTTACCGGAACGGTGTTGGTGGCGTCCGCGCGCATGTCCTGGCCCGGCTCCGGAATTTCGACTTTCGGCGCTTCATCGGGCAGGGCAGCGATTTGGTAAGGTGCCTCGTTGGTGCTGGTATGACCTTTCGCGTCGGCCAGTTCGATCCAGAATTTCGCATCTTTGGAGATGGCAAGGTCAGTGGTCCAGAAGCCATTTTCAGTCGGCTTCAACTCGACGGCCTGCCCTTCCTCGAATCGAACGCGAGCCTGCGAAAGTTTGGTCGAGGGGGTGATCCAGAGTGACGCCGTACTGCCGCGGACAACTGAAATGTCTGGTGCGGTTTGAACGGTCTTCGTTCGCTTCGTGTAGGCTGGCGACTGCAGTTCCACGCGCCACTCTTTAACTTCCGGGGGAATGTACGGTTCGACTTTAAAGGCGGGTGAAATCGCGTCACTTCCGCTGACGCGATAGCTCACCGGCGTGCGGACGTTTTTCAAAGGGTAAACATATTCGCCGCTTTCATTCCGGGTCAGGGCTGCAAACTGCCACTTCGGACTCCCTTCATCCTGCCAGGAGAAACGTGCAGTTTTCGGGATGCGGCCGGCAAAGATGCTCTTGATATCGACATCTTTGCCAATGGGAATTTCAACGTTGCCCGGTTTCACTTCCACCGTTGTGTAAGGGGTGTTGCTCCAGGGGGCGGCGGCGCGCTTGAACGCAGTAAGTCCTCCCGAAACCGCGAGAACAAACATCAAAACGCCAACGGCGCACCCGCCCAGTAGCAGCGCCGCTGGAATCGAACGATTCCAATAAGGGACGTGCGCCGTTTTGAGATGGTTAGCGGCCTTTGCTTCGAGCGCTGCGGCAAGCGCAGATTCATATTCCTGTTCCGCTTTGCGTTCGCCGCTCAAATACTCTGCGGCGGTCGAAAGTTCCAAGCCGGCCTCAGGCTTGCGCGCTTCGGCATCCAGCGCGGCTTCTTTCAATGGTGTAGGACGCTTAATCGTGGCCGCAAACTTGAAGGCAGCCACCGCAAAGACCACAGCGAGCAAGGCGATGCCGCCGAAACGAGTGCTGGCTGGCAAAATAATCCAGTAATCAACCAGAGCGACCAGGAGGAGCACGAAAATAGCAATCGCGGCTGTCGCGAAAAAAAGCGAGAGCCGTCGGGTGGTGTCCTTCGTGCGCGACGCTTCGGTCAGGCGCTGTTTTAAGAATGAACTCTCGTCCATACGTTTCCCTTTTCTTAAGCCGCGGTCCTATTCGCGACAATTGGTTCGACTACCAGAAAAACCAGCGCTGCCATCAGAAGCATGCGCCATAGTTCCTTGCCGCGCTGCGATTCCCCAAACAGCCCTGCAGCGAGAGTTGTCGGTTCCGATTCCTCGCGTCGCACAAGCTGTTGTTCCGTTTCGGCGGGCGCGCCGAAGGTCAAATCGGACTCCGCGGTGGGAACATTGACCGCGATACGGCGCAATTCTGCTCCTACTGCGTCTTTCACGCTATAAATTCCAGGGACGGGCAGGGGAACATCTCGCAAAGTGCCGTCGTCGTCCGATTGCAGTGCCACTTCGGGCGAGCCAGTGCGCTGAATTTTGATCGCTTGTTGCTTGAGACTGATCGCGAGATCCACTTCCGATCCGCTGTTGAAACTCGGCGCGTTATCCCGTTGCTCGGAGGGATTTCGGCCGCTCAGGTAAAACGCGGTCGAGTGCAACCAGGGCACAAAGCTTTTGTGCTTCTGCCAATCGGTCCAACGCGTGTCCGCCGAACTGTTCACCAGAATGATACGTCCTTCACCCAGCTTTTGCTCGACGACCAATGGAACCGAGTCCTGAAACTGAGCGATGACTTCGGAATTCGTTTTCGGTTTCAGAGAGAATCGTTGAGTAAATTCATGCAGCGTCAGGTTTCCGTTGCCTGCGCCGGCAAAAAGCGCAAAGGCGGGTGAGTTATTCTTGAATTGGCCAAAATGCCAGCTTGTTTCTGGCGCAATTTGAGTTCGGCCAAGCTCTGCGGGCAAGAGATCTCCCAGTTCGGTGTTGTAACTGTTCGCACTGACGTTCTCGCCTAAAAAGAGGAGAAGTCCTCCACCTTTGCGGACGAAGGTTCGAAGCGCGCTCGCTGCGGCAGCGGATACTTGTTTTATCGCGGGAAGAACCACCAACTGCACCGGCGCTTTGCCAGGCTCGGCTTTCAATAGTGATGGGAAAGTGTCCAGGGTCGCTTTCTCGTAAGTGAAGCGCGAGGCACTCACTTCAGCCTGGGTACTCGGGTTCAAAGCAGCGGCGACAAAAAAGGACTGCTGTTGATAACTCTTCGCGGTTGGTTGCGACTCGATGACCACGCAACGGATCGGGTCCGGCACGAGCACAGTCGCGAACCGAGTATCGTCCAGCCCGAGACTGTCGCGCGGGTGAATCGCAAATTCCGCGGAATGCCACCCCGGCTTCAACGCGGGAATGGCCAAAGGAAGATTTGTGCTCGTGCCGCTGGGCACGGTCACGGTCCCGGCGAGGATTTCCTTCCCGTCGATCGTGAGGCGATAAGGCAACGCCGAATAATTCTCATCCGAGAAGCTGGTTATGCTCGCATGCGCGGAAACGTCACCTTCACGTTCCAGGCGCAGATCGGTCACGCTGACGTTTGGTGAAAAACGATCAACAGGATCATCAATCTTTACGACCAGTTCCTTGGGTAAAGGAACGCTGGCCACGTTCTGTGTGGCTGGGCGCTGCAGGTCGCTGATGATGTTCAGGGAAGTGGCCTGCGCCGGATTGGCCGTGGTGAGGACCTTCAATGCCTGTTGCAAACCGTCATTGATGTCTCCGAGTCCGTAGCCCGGCTGGACATCATCAAGCTTCTTAGCGAGCACGGAAGGCGGGACAAAGCCCGATAGTGTGCTGCTATGTGTGGCGCAAAGAACGAGGGCGGCGCGATCATCGTTTTGGAGAGCGGCGAGGGTCTTCTTCGCTAAATCTTTGGCGCGTTTCCATTGTTCGCCGCTCTGCATGGAGGCTGAGGTATCGAGAAGGATAACGGTCTGCTGCCTCTTCGTCGTCGCGGCTGCAGCGCCGTTCGGCAAATAGGGCTTGGCAAAAGCCAAGACGAGCAAGGCGAAAAGAAGCACGCGCAGCGAGAGCAGCAGAAGATTTCTGAGCTTTCGCTTCCGCATCGATTGCTCATCCTTCTTGATGAAGAATTGCACTGTGCTGAAGCGCATCTTTTGCGAACGGCGGCGCAAAAGAAGATGGATGAGAATAGGGGCGGTAACTCCCACGAGTCCGCCGAGCAAAAGCACATTGGTGAATGCCGGAAACATAGTTACAACGCCGCCCGTTTTTCGAGATAGGCCATGAGCGCGAAATCGAGCGGGGCATCGGTGCGCAACTGCTGATATTCCACTTCCAAGCTGATGCAATGTTTACGCACGCGTTCACAAAACTCGGCCACGCGCTTCTTGTATTCGGAACGAAAACTCTCCGGATGCACCGGGATCTCAAGGCCACTCTCGGCGTCCTCCATGATGAACTCGCCCTCGTAAGGCAGATCGAATTCCTCAGGCGCGAGCAAATGAAAGACGAGGATTTCCTGTCCCTGTCCATGCAGCCGTTTTAGAAGTTCGAACACTCCGTCCGATGCGCCCAGAAAATCGGAGATGACAACCGCCAGACCGCGCCGAGTGATCGTTTCGGCGATCTGATACAAGTGCTGATCGAAATTGTTTTGACCGCCTGCCTGTGCGTGGGTGAGTAGCGAAAGAATTTCATCCGCGTGATGACGGGTACTCGACGAGGGCGCAGCCTGGCGCGATTGCGCGCCGAAGACGATCAAGCCCGGTGCGTCATGCTGGCGGACCATCAAGTATGACAGGACGGCGGCGAGGGTCCGGGCATAATTGAACTTGTGGGCGTCGTCCGCGCCGAAGTCCATCGAAGCGCTGGTATCGAGAAAGATATGGCAGCGAACGTTCGTGTCGTCCTCGAACTGTTTGACGTAATATTCCTCCGTGCGTCCCCAAACTTTCCAATCCACATAGCGAGGGTTATCGCCCGGGACATAGGGCCGGTAAGCGGAGAATTCCGTGCTGTAGCCGAGAAACGGACTGCGATGCAGGCCATCGAAAAAGCCTTCGACAACCGTTTTCGCGACAAGCGACAGGTCATCGACGACGGCGAGCGCGGAGGCTTTTATGGCGAAGGTGGCAGGCATTAGCGCACGGTGGCGTTAACGGGTTCGGCCAGGAGTTTCTCGATGATATCGTTAATCGTGATCTTCTGCGCGCGTGCGTTGAAGTTCGTAAGGACGCGATGACGCAAAACCTGCCGGGCGACGGATTTTACTCCGTCGTAATCGGCGCATAATTTTCCGGTGACCGCGGCGCGCGCTTTAGCACCAAGGATCAGATATTGCGAGGCACGCGGACTCGCTCCCCACCGAATGTATTCCTTCACGTAACTGGGCGCTGTGGGATCTTCCGGACGTGTGCGCGAAACGAGTCGTACCGCATAGCGGATCACTTCGTCCGAAACAGGCATCGCGCGCACCAATTTTTGGATTTCAAGGATCTCTTTGGCGTTCAGCACCGGTTTGAGTTCGGCGGCATCGGTGCCTGTGGTGTTGCGAACGATCATCTCCTCTTCGGCATTCGTTGGGTAACCGCAATAAATGCTGAACATGAACCGGTCCGCCTGCGCTTCGGGAAGGACGTAGGTGCCTTCCATTTCGATCGGGTTTTGCGTCGCGAAAACGTGAAACGGGCGGGGCAGGGGATGAGTCTTCGTGCCGACGGTCACTTCGTACTCCTGCATCGTCTGGAGCATCGCGGCCTGCGTCTTCGGCGGAGTGCGATTGATTTCGTCCGCCAGGAGCAGATTGGCGAAAATCGGTCCGGGCATGAAATCGAGACGGCGTTGTCCCGTGTTGGGATCGACCTGCAGGATTTCGGTGCCAGTGATGTCGGAAGGCATGAGGTCAGGCGTGAATTGCACACGGTTAAAGCTCAGTTCGAGCGCGCGGCCGAGCGAACGAACGAGGAGCGTTTTGGCGAGGCCGGGCACGCCGACAATCAAACCATGGCCGCCGCAAAAAATTGTGAGGAGCACATTATCGATCACCTCGCGCTGACCGACAATCACTCGCGATAGTTGATCGACGAGCGCGGTGCGCTGTTGTGCCAGGCGTTCGATTGCTTCCACATTATTTGCTTTGTCCATAGTTCCTTCCACTGATAACTCCGGCGGGGCCAGAAATGTTTCACGAAATCCTCACTCTATCTTACGAAGCTTAAGTGAACTTGTGTCGAACCAAGCTTCACCCTTATTTCCTTTTAGTTCGCAAACGAGAGTGACCTCGCGACCGGGATCATCCACTTCGAAGGTGTAGCCGACCATGGTCCATTCCGCATCACCGTGGAGAACGGGCATCGGAGTGGCTCCGGAAACTCGAAGATGCGCGCCTGCGCCGCCCATACCCACTCCTCGCGTTCGGACATACCCTTCGAAACGATAACGTCCCGGCTCAAGCTGGACGGGCAGCCGCCATGACGCACTCGATCCGCCGCCGTCACCGACAATGTGCAGAAGTTTCTTGCCGTCTTTGCTGGTCGCGAAATCAAGGTTGGGGTTGCCGTTGAACGGGGTCCAATCCGGCAAGCGTAGAATGTTATCGACGAACTTCGGCGCGGTGCGCGGTTTTTCGAGCTGTTGATCGAGGCTCTCGGCACGCAACATAATGCTTCGGCAAAGCCAGCCAACTCCTCCTCCACCGCCCCCGTAATAGCGTCCGCGGCGCGAAAACTGAAACCCGCCGCCGGAGGTATAGGGACGAATTCGCTCAGCGATCTGATAGACGCGATTGGTAATCTCCGCCTCCTTGAAAACATTCGTTCGCATCTCAGCGAGCTTCTCCAGGTATCGTTTCCGTCCTTCGGCAGTGCCCATCACCGCACCCGAAACAAATCCCTGAATGGGGGGATAAATTGAACTGTCCGGCGAACTGCGCCCGCCGCCCCCGAACATCTGGTCCATGCCGTGCGGCATGAAGATCATCTTGTTCTGATCCATGTCGTGATAGAGCCGGTAATTGTTGCGGTTCATCGTATAGCCGTCCCAATGACATTGGATGACTTCCAAAGCGATCATCGTCAGCAGGCGGTCAATATCGAGGACCTGCGATAGGCCGGTTAGAGATCGGGTCTGCCGCGCCCGCGCCGCTTCCGACGCGAGCCGTTGCAGATCGGATTTGTCGTTGGGCTTGTCACCGGAATTCACACTGAGATCATCCGTGATTTCGCGACAAAACCCCCCATCATACAGGTTGCCGCTGACGTTCTTGAAATACCGCTTGAGGAACTGCTTGTTGTAGCCCTCGAGCAGAACGTAGAGACCAAGGTCGTTTCCGTTCAAGGTCACGAGCGCATAGTCCGCACGCGGCACCGGGACGCCGGCCGCTTCATACATTTCGCGGCAAATCTTTTCACAAATGAAAGTTGGGTCCTGGACGGAGTTGTTCAGCGAAATTTTCGAAAGACCATGAAAACTCTGCCCGGCCGTGAACTTGTCGAAATTCAGCGTCAGCGCCGGTCGGTCGTCGATGGACTGGAAACTTCCAGCGGAACCTTTCAAATGGAGCGCAACGTTCTTGTAAACATTCGTCCCTTCCGCGACGCTGGCCTTGACTTCGGCCTTCTCGCCGCCGTTGCCCCAGTGATAACTGCGGAGCGTTCTCAACCCGCTTTCCGGGATCGTAATCTTGATCCGGACGATATTTGTTCCCTCGAAAATATCGGCCCCGGGCGCCGGCTTTTTGCCCGGTTCCGCGGCATTGAGGGTGAAGGTCCAAGCAAGACCGAACAAAAGTGCAAACCTGGAAGCGAAGCGCGCGAAACGTCCTTCCCCGACACGGTAGAAGCCGGTCATCACTGTTCTCATCTGACCACTCGAGTGGCGGATTTGCTCAACGGCAGTCGCGGGCGCCCCGACCTACTCCGGCCGTTTCCCACCCAGCAGTTATACGCTCCCGAATCGCTTTTGGTTCAACGATATTTGCAAGGATTGGAGAGCGCGGAATCTTCCACTCCGCTACAGAGCATAAATCAAATGCATCCCGCTTGGAAGGGATAAGGGGACAGTGGAGGGACAGCAGGGCAGACGCATGTTAATTCTATTGCTGGAGAAGCTGCAGCTAAGCGCAACCCAAAGCTGAGCCCTGTTTAACTGGTTCACTCTCATCACGCAGCCAGGAAACTTCCGGACGCCATTCGCTCCCACCTGGGATGGTCTTACACAGTTTGTGCGCCCAGGAATCGAAAATCTCTTTCGCTGCCTCTGGAGCTTCTTCCAGCGAAACATGCGTCTCGACTGCATCGCTGCGGGGAAGCCAGGGAGGGTGGAGGATCTCGTCACGGCCGCGCATTTCGAAATGGCGGACGAAAGCGTCGAGGACGATCCGCATTTTGCCGGCGGCTTCGTCGTAAGTCGCCCGAGCGGTCGCGCAAATTTCGTAGGACTCGTGGCCGACTTCGCGCGTTTCGACGATCCGTACGGTGTCCAGGAGTGTTCGCTCCGCGATGTTCATAGGTCTAAACTCCGCTGGGGTAGGTTTCTGGAATTTCACCCGCGTCCCACAAGGAGTTCCGCTCGAGCGGTTCCACGGCACGGGTATGGTCGAAGTGCAAAATGTAATCGAACTGCTTCGACAGGGAGCATTCAAAATAGTGGCTCTGACGCTCCGTCTCGGGCCGATAGACAACTCCGATGGCACGTTCGAGGCGGCGCGCGGCCAGGTTGAAGGCGGCTTCCTTCTGCTGTTTGAGGTCCAGGAAAAAGCGCTCGTGGCCGACCTGGTGAAAGAGTTCTTCGTAGCTGTTCCTGAGCGCGGGGCGAACCTTTTTTCTTTCGGCGGGCTGATCCCAGTCGGAAGCGGCAGTGACTGTCCCGGTGTAGGTCGTGAATCCGACGTTCGCCACGGTGGCGGCCCAGGCTTCACGGCAGAGTTGGCCGAGATTCAGTTCGCCGCGTTCACCCATGTAAGTAGCGCGGGCGTCTCCGAGATGTGAGTTATGAGCCCAAATCACGATTCTCGGAGGGACGCCCAGCGTTTCCAAATGACCGCGCAAAGCCCGCAGTGTTTCGAACATGTGCTGGTCGCGCAGGTTCCAGGACGAAACTTCGCCCTCGAACATCGTCCGGTAGTATTCTTCCGCATTTTTTATCACGAGAGCATTTTGCTCCGCAGAGAAGAAGTCATCCGCGGCGACTCGACCGTCGCGCTGCATGTATTGGGCTTCACGCAAGCGCAACTCGGTAAGTTCATTGATCACCTCCTGCTCACAGCTCTGGCCCAGGCCCATCTTGACGCCCAGGCCGTAACTCTGTGTGTCTTTGCCGAAGTGGTCGAAGCAGGCGTAGCGATTTCGTGCGCGCTTCGCCGAGGCTGGATCTATTTTCGAAAGGTAACCCAGCACCGCTTCCATCGAAGCGTGCAGGCTGTAAAGGTCCAAGCCGTAAAAACCGACCTTTTCCGCTTTCCGCGGTAGCCCCTCGTTGTAGCTCCGCAACCAACCGACGAAATCGAGCACATCCGCGTTGCGCCACATCCAAGAAGGAAATCGTTTGAAACCGCTGAGCGCCTCGACGGCATCGGCGTCTTCACCGGCCCCCCGAACATAACGGTTCACCCGATGGGCGTCGGGCCAATCGCCCTCGATTGCGACGGCGTTAAACCCCTTCTCGTAGATCAAGCGCTTGGTGATTTGGGCCCGCTCCCTGTAAAATTCGTGCGTCCCGTGCGACGCTTCGCCCAGCAGCACCAGCGTGCTGCCGTCGATGCCATCAATCAGTGCATCATAATCGGAAGGCGTTCCGAAGAGCGGAACCGCTGCCTCACGCACCACCTGCACTAAAGCATTCATGCATGCTCCAATTCTGGTTCTCATCGATCCGCAAGCACGTGTTCGTGAGTTGGTCACACCCTTGACTCGAGGGGGAGATCAGGGGCGAGCCGTTGACGCACATTGTGCGAAATCGTTTCACCGGAGATAATATCGCCTCAGTGGAGAACTCCGCCAAATGAACCCGAAAGGCAGACGAGCGCCCACCCCGTGATTGATGCGGCTTCAGGCAACATCCTGTCACCAAACCGTTCATGACCAAGTATGGCGCCTGCGCGGCGATTTAGGCTTTCCGCCTATTGCATATTCCTTCTCGAATTTTGAGGAAAGTGACTGGGGCGGGCGGCCCAGAAATCAGGCGGCAAATCCGCCGTCAATCGTCAGGCACGCGCCGGTCACAAAACCAGCCGAAGGGCTTGCGAGATATGCGACCATCGCCGCAATTTCTTCGCCTTTTCCGTAGCGCGGCAAAGCCATGAGGGACTTCAGGTTCTCGGCGAAGGGACCGGTCGCTGGGTTCATATCCGTATCGACCGGCCCTGGCTGAACCACGTTGACGGTAATCCCACGCGGCCCGAGATCCCGCGCCATGCCGCGCGTCAGACCCGCGACGGCCGCTTTCGTCATTGCGTATACGCTCCCGCCGGCGAAAGGCATCCTGTCCGCGTTAACGCTTCCGATCGTGATGATCCGTCCGCCTTCTTTCATGTGACGGGCCGATTCCTGGGAAGCGACAAACACTGCGCGAACATTGATCGCAACGGATTTGTCAAAATCGGTCAGTGCGAATTGATCAAGCGGCTTGATAACGGCAACGCCCGCGTTGTTGACCAGTATATCGAGCCCGCCCAGTTTTTGAACGGCTTGTGCTACAGCGCTCTTCAGTGCTGCCGGGTCTGCGCTGTCTGCCTGGATGGCCAACGCCTGAGCCCCCGTCGCTTGAATGGTGGATACGACCTCCGCCGCCTTTTGTGGCGCGCTGGTGTAGGTGAGGGCGACCTTGGCGCCCTCTTCCGCCAGTCGCCGGGCAATAGCCGCACCAATGCCGCGTGAGCCACCCGTTACGAACGCGACCTTTCCCTTGAGCTCCTGTTTCGTGTTATTCATATTTTCACGCCAAAGTTCTTCGTGATACCGGCTCCTCCAACAGCTTTTTGGATCACTGTCCCCGAGCACCTTTCCCTGCCCATTCAATCACACGCGCCAGGTGCTCGCGGCCAAAGCGTGTTTCGAGCGGACGCGTGTCGTGCCCTATCATGGTGTAGATGAAGTGACCACCCTCGAATTCGCGCGTCCAGGCAAAAGGATGATCTGTCCCCATCGGCTTTCCATTGAGAGTTTTGAAATAAGGCCGCACGGGATCGTAACTCCTCTCATCGAGCGCGAGTAAAATTTGAACGCCGGACAACGGCCGCACGCTGCGCTTGAAGTTCAACCAATCCCCTTCGAGGTGAAACGCGGGATCAACATCCTCCAAAATCGGATTTTCCGTTGTTGACGGATCAACACGGACGAGCGCGCTGACGTATTCGGAATCGCTGTCGAAATCGGTGCCAAAAAGTTGCGAGTACCAGTCCCACGTATCGTGATGGACACCCGCGGCGTGCATGGCGATCAGGGAGTGGCCGTCGCGGAACCAGTCAATGAATGCCTTTTTCTGGGAGTCATCGAGAGATTTGCCGATGTCGGTGGTGCTGATGAACAGCGCGACGTTGTATCGCGCGAGATTCTCTTTGGTGAACTGCGCCGCATCTTCCGTCACATTGACGGAGAAACCGTAATCCTGCCCCATTTGAACGAGAAAATCATCGACCATCGGAATGGCCGGGTGGCGGTACCATGACGTTTTGGAAAAGACGAGCATCTTAATATGTTTGTAGGAAGGCCGTGCTGCCACCTTTTGGACCTCCTTGCCGAGATAAAGGCACGCGTTCTCGAGGATCCTCAGCGGCATTTCTTCGGTGTATACGTGGTAAGTTTCATGGCCGGGACGGAAGTAGAAAACGTTTCCCTGGCCGACTCGCCAGAGCATCCCGCTGCGAAACGTCTCACCGCCTGCCCACGATTCGCGGAAGATCACCTCGTCCGGCTCTGGCACGTGGAAAGGTTCGTCATACATCTCTGTTTCGGGGAGGGTGAATTGTTTAGAGATTCCGCGTGCAATCGGATGTTCCGGCAGCAGAGTGGTCATGGTGCTGGGCTGCACCGGCGTACAACAACGAGGAAAGACACAGGAGGGCCGTTCCATTAAAACGTGCCATTTTCCGTTTTCCCTTTTCTCGATTCGTGTGTCGAAACGGGGATTTTCATTCGCACCAACCACGACACGACTGCGCCATTGGATGAATTCCGGCTCCGCTTTGCTTCTTTCGGCTACCGGTAGCGTCTTCAACGTCTCCTGGATCAAACGGGATTCCATCGCGGTGCGAAATGGTGCGGCCCAATGCGCCGAGTGCAGGGCGATGAGCGCGAGCTTTCCCGCCTTCACGCGATCTACGATTTTGTCGGCCATCGCTTGCGGGAAATCGTCCTGACGGATGTGGCCCCACCAGAGGAGAACGTCTGTCTGGTTTAGTAACTCTTCGGTTATCCCCTGGTTTGGCTCATTCAGGTTGGCGGAGCGGACGCTCAGTTCGTGGTTCTTTTTTAGGTGTCCAGCGATCTGATTCCCGAGAAAATTCGTGTAAACTTTCTGCTGCGCCGGCTGTTGTTCGTCCCAAACGACAACTCGAATCGGAGCGGCGCTTCCGCTCAGAACCGCGAAGAAGCAAAGTACAAATGGAAGAACTGCGCGTGGCGTCA
The DNA here is from genome assembly GCA_044226545.1 of Limisphaerales bacterium. Classification (GTDB taxonomy): domain Bacteria; phylum Verrucomicrobiota; class Verrucomicrobiia; order Limisphaerales; family SXQI01; genus DASVNK01. The sequence continues at coordinate 104,190 of JBGAGW010000010.1, read as the reverse complement.
TTGCTTAACGACAAACTTTCCCAGGTGTGCGAGCAAGCAAAAACGAAAATCAGTGGCGCAACTCGTTCCGCCGCTTCTCATCTTGATGTAAGTTAAGGATGTGAAACGGGTCAAATTCAGATTTGGGAAAGGCTTTCGAGTTGGGGTGGGGAACAAGCGGGCGCAATGCGCCGAAATGGTTCTCGAGCCCGGCGAAATCCAAGGCGGAAAAGACAATCACCACCGTGGGGCTGACCAGTGGCTGTATGTTGTCTCTGGAAATGGAGCTGCAAAGATTGGCAGGAAACGCGTGTCGCTCACCCCAGGCACAATGATTCTTATCGAAAAAGGCGAAAACCACGAACTTCGAAACACGGGGACTACATTCATGCGCACGGTAAACGTGTATGTGCCTCCGGCGTATAACAAAAGCGGCGATCCTCTGCCGGCGGGCGAACCTTAGCGACGCAGTGTCGCGTCGTTCGATACCGCCAATCCGGCAAATCTCTGAAGAGTTTTTCGGAAAGACGGCTCTAGGTTTGATTTGCGCAGCGGGTAATTTTCCACATGAAGGAAGTTTTTTTCTCGGCGGTGTTACTCGCAATCACAGAAGGGTGCGGACGAAACGAACCGGGCACCATGGGAGGAGAAACAGGCACCCCCAAAACGGAATCGACGGGCGCGCCCGCGCAGGCGGCCAAGGATTCAGCGGTCAGCAACCCGAAACAGAGCGCGAGAGAGTCGGAGCATGCGATGAGCAGATTCGGCGAATCAACCGACACCAACGCGACTGCTGCGACGCTTCCGCAAGCCAGCACGCTCTCAACGAATTCAGCAGGCACAACACGCTAAACCTTCGTCCGCTCGCTTGAGAATGCGGCGGTTTTCGCTTCGAGGCGGAATAGGCTTTTCATTGGCGCCCTTGTCGGTTTTCGGGAAGGATTTCGGCCAGTGAGCCGTATCGCACCGCTAATCATCCGCGTCTGGAACACCGCGGTCTTCTGGACATGGATCTTCAACGCATTCCGGTTCGCGGCCGGGCTCTTATTGATTCCACTTCTCTGGAAAATGCTGTCGAAGCCGGACCTTGGAATCTATTCGTTGTTCATCCAGTTCACAGGATTTCTGGTGACTTTCGACCAAATGTTCGCGCTGACGGTTTCCCGTTTTGTGGGTTACGCGATGCGCGGTGTGACCGAGTTGCAGGCAGTTGGTATTGCCACGGTAGAAGGTGGAAACACCCAGCCGAACGTCGTTCTCCTCGGAAGATTGTTGGCGGTCACAAAGCGGATTTACCATCTGCTTTCGCTGACCATCCTGATTCTTCTCGGCGTTTTCGGAACACTCCTGTTGTTCCCCGATTTTCAGAAATCTTCTCAGCCACATGTGGCGTGGGCCGCGTGGGGAATCACGGTGGTGTCGGCCTGTCTCGAACTTTACACCGGATATTGGCTGGCGTTTATGCGCGGTCTGAACAAAGTGCTGCTCACATCAAGGCTTAGCGCCTGCATTTACGCTTTCAAGCTGGTGCTCGCGGTAGCGTTGCTATTGGCAAAGTTCAATTTGCTGGCGATTCCGATTGCGACGTTGTTCACGGGAGTTTTGCAGCGTTTGCTGGCGCGCGCTTTTTTGCGCCGCAACATGCCCGCGGGCGTGGCGATGGATTTTACCGACGTGGGTAAATTGATGCGCACGGTCTGGCCGAGCGCTTGGCGCCTGGGTTTGATTTTGATGAGCGTCAACGTGATGATGGTCGGATCCGGACTGATCATTTCACGAAAGTGGGGCGTCGAGGAAGTTGCACCCTATCACTTTTCCTACCAGGTGCTTTTTACGGTGTGTATCAGCATGGCGTCTGTGTGGACCTTCGTAAAATGGCCGCTTATTTGCCAGCAACGCGCCGAGAATCATTTCACGGCTACCCAACGACTCATCTGGCCAAGGCTCTGGCTGCAATTTCTAACTTATGCCGGCCTCGCGGCATTCTTTATCATTTTCGGGAGGCCGCTGTTGAAATGGATCGCCCCGGACAAACATCTGCTGGCCTGGCCCTGGCTGGTGTTGTTGGCGACTTATTCGATCCTGGAGATGCATTACGGTTTTTGGACGACGCTGATTTCGACGGAGAACCGGATTCCTTCGATGTGGGCGCAGGTGATTACGAATCTTTCGAGCCTCGGCCTCGCCGCAATTCTCGTTCAATATACAAATCTTGGCTGGGGAGCGTTTGTCCTCTCGCCGCTTCTTTGCGGGCTCGCGTTCAATTACTGGTATTGGCCAGGCGTCGGCGCTCACGGCATCGCGACCACCTGGTGGAGATTCATGTTTCGCCCTCCGGTTCCTGAAGTTCCGCCTCAACCGCCCGCAGCGCGCGGCGCACTCGCGACTTAGTGGTCTCCGGCGCAAATACGGTAACGTTTTCGGCGGTCCTTTTGAGCTCAGGCTTCGTTGCTCGTCGGTTACAGATCGCTGCGGATATGCGCCCTCCTCGCGTCTCGCTTGAGCTCAAAATTCCTCGCCGCTAACATCACCGTATTTGCGCCGGAGACCACTAAGCCGTGGGATTTCCCGTTATCGTGTTGCTCTACGCGACTAAACTCTATATCGATTCCGCGGAATGCACAGGAACAGCCAGCTTCTTTTTGAGAAACACGCGTTGAATTGCTTTGCGCCCGGTATGCGCGTGTTGGAAATCGGCCCGGGTGCGTTCCCTTCCGACTATCAGAAAACAGTCAAAGCACAGGTGCAGTGGGACACCCTGGATATCTACGATTCGCCTTCCCTCACCTATCCAAAAACGCCCCTCTATGAGTTTCCCATTCCGAATGACAGCTACGATGTCGTTCTTTCTGGGCAGGTGATCGAGCATGTCGCCAAAATCTGGCGCTGGATGCAGGAACTCGCGCGCGTCACCAAGCCTGGCGGTTGCGTGATCACGATCAACCCGGCGAGTTGGCCTTTTCACGAATACCCGATTGATTGCTGGCGAATTTTTCCGGACGGAATGAAGGCGCTTTCGGAGGACTCGGGGCTGGTGGTCGAGAAGTCGGTTTGCGAATCATTGGAGCTTCCCGGTAATCGCCGAGCGCTGCCAGGAAAGTCGCCTGAATTTCAACACCCGCTGGTGCGCTGGACCTTTCGAATTTTGGGAATGGGCGGTTTTCCGGTGGAAAAGTCGTTCGATACGATCACCATTGCGCGCAAGCCGAAGCGTTGAGTGATCTGAATTGCGGCGGCCCTTCGAGTGAACTAGACTCTGCGGAATCGATGGCCAGGGAATCGAAAAGTGAACGCAGCAGCGCTCCGACGGGAATTCAGCTCGCCCGCCAGTTGGCCCTGTTTCTCGATAACAAGCCCGGAACTCTCGCACGGCTTTGCGATGCTCTCAGCGAAGAGAAGATCAATATTTATGCAATCAGCACCAGCGATACCGTGGATCATATCGTCGTCCGCATGGTGTTGAGCGACCCGGTTCGCGCGCAACACGTCTTCGAGGAGCGGGGCACGCTGGTGGTCAGCACGGAAGTCCTGATGGTGGATGGCGACAACAAGCCGGGCTCGCTGGCAGCGATTGCGCACAAGTTGGCAAAGGGAGATGTAAATATTGATTACGCTTACTGCGCCACGCATCCGAAAGCCCAGAAGGGAGTCCTGGTCCTGCGCGCTTCCAACCCGAAAAAGGCGCTGAAAATTCTCAACACGTAGAGAGCTTTTCTCCTGTTTTCCCGCGAGTTGAGCCGCTATGAATGGCTCATGAGACTCAAGTTGCTGATCGCGCTCGCTCTGACCCTGTGCGTCTCGCTCGCCCAGGAATTTCGCTCCGCCATTGCCGTGCGGGTTGTCACGCCCGATCCGCTGCTGCCCGTTTCGGGCGGGATTGGCCCCTCGCATCCGGCCAGCCGCAAGCTGGGCGACCTGACTGTTCGCGCGCTGGCGCTGGAGCGAGGCGATACTCGCGTCGTGGTTGTTTCTTCGGATTTTTTAGGATTTCCGGCCGTGCTGGGCGACCGCGTTCGCGCGAAAGTATCTGGCGTGCCGGGAAAGAACATTCTGATCGGCGCGACCCACACACACAGTGCGCCCGACTGTTACGGGTTTCCGGATGAACGGGGCCGTTTCGCATCGGACCTGAAATACCTGGATTTGGTGTGCGAAAAAATGGCCGAGGCGATCAAGGAATCGCTCGCGAATTTGCAACCTTCCCGCGTCAAGATTAACAGCGGGGAAGCCAAGGGGAAAATCGCCTACAACTACTACGCGCCGCAACTTTACGATCCGCGTTGCAACGTTCTGCAAACTCTCTCGCTGGACGGTAAACCGATCGCAACCCTGGTCAATTACGCCGTCCATCCTGAAGTGCTCGGACCGGGGCAGGGCGTGGTCAGCCCTGATTTGATCGGGCCTCTTTACGATCGGATCGCCGAACGCGGGGGCGGCGTTGGCATTTTCATGAACAGTGCGCAGGGTGGAATGGTGACCGCCGACGTCCGCGGCCCGGATGGCAAAGACGTTCAGACCTGGGAGGAATGCCAGCGCATCGGAAATCTCCTCGCCGACGAGGCGTTACGGATTGTTCAGTCCGCTGAGGTAACCAACGATGCGGAACTCTATTGCACGAATCGCACGATTAAATTTCAAGTCGACTCACCGGTTATGAGGCAAATCATGAAGATGTCTCCTCTCGGATACAAAAGTGAAAGAGAGGACATGGTTTCGACCACGTTGAACCTGATCAATATTGGCAATGCCCAAATCCTGTCGATTCCCGGCGAAGCGCTGCCGAATATTGGCTACTATGTTAAGCGGAAGATGCATGGCCAGCACAACTTCCTCTTTGGTCTCACCAACGATGCGTTTGGCTACATGCTGACCAAGGTCGATTTCAACAGCTTCAAACGTTACGAATATGTCTCGCGCACGTCCCTCGGTGAAATGGCCGGTGAGGATTATATCACGCAGGCTCTGGCACTGGTGGAAAATTCACCACGCCCGAAGCGGTGAATTAGCAACTTAACGCCGTGCCATTTTAGCGCGCGCTGCCTCCAGAATCTTCCGCTCGCGTTCCGTGAGACTCTGAATTCCGTGAGCGGAAATCTTGTCGAGAATCGGATCGACTTCGCGGCTGATGAACTCATCCGAAGGCAAATCGAACTTCTCGCGTTTCTGCGTGGGCCAGGCGGACGGCTGCCGCGTATGGACGAAAACCTTCGGCCGACGGAATAAGTTCAGGTTCGGCAGTTTCCAGTTCCAGTGAATGAGCCAGCGGGCGTAGGCATAGCCGAAGAGTAATCCTCCTAAATGCGCACCGTGCGCGACCCCAGCACCCGCCGCAGGCACTAAAACAAAAAAGAGCGACAGAATTACCGCCAGAATGAAGAAGAATTTCGCCGGAAAGCGGAAGATGAACCAGAGATTGATTTCCTGTTGCGGATAAAAATACGAGAAGGCGGCTAATAAACTCGCGATGCCGGCAGATGCGCCCACAACGGCGCCAGGAAAATTGTACGGCAAAACGAGATTCCCAACCGCATGCAACAATCCACCCGCCAACCCGCCGCCAAAGTAAGTGGCCAGCCAGTGCCGCGTCGACAGAGTGACTTCCAGCGCCCTGCCGAAGAAGTAAAGGGTTAGGCAGTTGAAGAACACGTGCAGGAATCCGGCATGCAGAAACTGAAACGTGAGCAATTGCCAGAGGTGGCCCTTCGCGATCGCCGCGCGGGTCAGGACCATTTGCCCGATCAGATTGGAACCCGCCTCACTGTAAGACAGCAGAATGGACTGGATAACGAAGCAGACCGCCAGGGCCGTAACCATGATTGTGGTGACGGACCGGTTCGATCCGAAGCTGGGGCCTCGCATGTAAGGGCGGTCTTCCAACATCGCCGTTCACACTAACTTTTGAACAGCGGCTTTTCAACGCGTTTAATCTTTTTCAACATCTGGACAAAAGCGATGAACGCGCCGATCAGCGCCACGCCCAGGAGGTTCTCGTGCAACGTCGGTGGGAATACGAGGACGTAACCGGCATCCTTCACCAGCGCGGAAAAGCTCGAGACGCAGAACGGCATCAGGAACAAGCGAAAGATCTGCCAGCGGTCCAGTTCCGTTCGGCCCTTGCTGGAACTGCGCGTGCTGATCACGAGCGCCATTCCGATGATCGCGCTCAAGCCGAGCGAAGTGAGCCAGAGTCGCGGCCGCAAATCGAAGTGGTTCCATACGTTGACACAGTACCAGATCGCGTAACACCACAAGATCGTTCGGCCTGTGTTTAAGCCCGCGAAATACCGTCCCGGAGCGAACATCGGCGGAATGGATGCCCGATCCATGCAGGTCCAGCAACCAAATTGCAGCCGCAAGCCACAGACAAAAAATAGCAACCTGCCGAAAGCGTGCTCTCCCCGGGCTCTTTAAAGTCGCTTCCGTTGATTGGGAAAATTATGCACAAATCGAATCTGAAACGTGATGGACTGCGGACGAACGGTTTCACGCTCATTGAACTCCTCGTCGTCATCGCCATCATCGCCATTCTCGCGGGCATGCTCCTGCCGGCTTTGGCCAAAGCAAAACAAAAGGCACATCAGATCGTCTGCCTGAGTAACTTGAAGCAACTCGGCCTCGCCGAGCTAATTTATCACGATGAGAATAACCAGCGCATTCCGGTGGCTAGAATCGCCAACGGCTCCCCCGGCGTTCCTTCCGGTTACGATCAGGATTATCCAACCTGGCGCGATCTCGGGGCCATCGCGGCCGCGGGCGCCGGCAATGACGCGTGGTTCAACGCTCTTCCGCCCTCCCTTTCCAAAAAGCCTCTCGCGGCCTACTCCGCCAATCCCGCAGAATTCGTCAATGGGAAGTCAGTCCTGAATTGTCCCGCGGCGAATGTGAAAAATCCCGAACTGGATCCACTGGACCGGGTGGTGTTCAACTTCGGGATGAACCACAAGATCGGAGATGGCACTGACACGAACACGCCCCTTTCCGCCACGATCATTCAGAACCCCTCAGCGCTCGTGATGTATTCCGATGTGCGCACGCATTCGTCTGAACTGCCATTTTACGGCACGCGTCCGGAACACGAACTCGGGGTTTCGCATTGCACGACGACCCGACTTTCTTCGCGGCACAGCGCTGGCGCGGACTTGGTTTTTGGGGATGGTCATGCTGCGTATTTCAAATATTCCTACGCCTGCACCAACACCGGCACCAAAGCTGGCGATCCGGGTCGCCCAGACATTCAATGGACCTACGATGGTCACCGGCTTAAGTAGGAATAGGTCGAGCATTGCCTATTTGCGCGGGCCTGGAGACATTTCCAGGCCCGTTCAGTTTCCCATCCCGAGCCGTCCGTCCTGAGCACGGAAAGGGTTCTTTCTGCCGCGACAAATGACCAAGCCTAAAGTTCGACCGGTATGGAAGGCTCTTCAAAGCACCTGCAAATCCGCCGATAAGGGTTTGGGATGCGGAGCCGGATTCTATTTGTCGATGACGAGCCGCTGATGCGCGAGTACTACGCGATGTTGGGGGCAACTCTCGAAAATGATTACGAGGTCTTCACTGCCGCCAGCGGGCAGGAAGGGCTGGAATTTCTGGCGCATACTCCGGTTGATATCGTTGTGTCCGATCTGGTTATGCCGGAAATGGACGGGCACGAATTCATGACTCGAGTGGCCCGCGAACATCCCGAATCGATGCGCATCGTCATTTCCGCGTATGACGATCAGCTCACGGTTGCGCAGTGCCTGATGTTCGGTCACCGCTACTTCAACAAGAGGATCGATCTTTCAAACCTTGCCACTATTTTGAAACGGATTGGCCGTCTCAAACATCAAGTGGGCACCGCCAAATTGAAGAAGGTCATCTCTGGGCTTGGCGCATTACCCACCGCACCTCGTCTTTATTTACAACTCACCGAGGCACTGAATTCCCCTTTTAGCTCGTTGCAGGAAATGGCGGACATCGTGCAGCAGGATGCCGGCCTCACGGTGAAGCTTCTGCAAATCGCCAATTCCGCCTACTTCGGAATGTCGCAGAGAATCGTCACGCCGCTGGAAGCAGTCCAGGTGATCGGAGTGGAGGTTCTGCGCGGGATTGTCCTTTGTGTGCACGCTTTCAAATTTTACCAGGAGCGTTCGATCAAGAGTCTATCGCCTACGGAACTTTGGAATCACTCCCTGCTCACGGCACACGGCGCACGCAAACTCGCCGAATTCGAAAGCCTGTCGCGTGAGCAGTGCGATGCCGCCTTCATCAGCGGACTACTCCACGACATCGGCAAGCTGATCATGGCTGCCAACGCTGATTCGGATTACACCCGGGTTGTTCAACGCAGCCGCCGTGAACAGATGCCGATTTTCCAGGTGGAGCAGGAAGTGTTTGGAGCGACTCATGCCCAGGTCGGTGCGTACTTGTTGGGCCTGTGGGGATTGCCCGAAACGGTCGTTGAAACGATCGAACAACATCATTCGCTCGACACAATCTCCGCGCCCGGTTTCTCCGCTGTCACTGCGGTTCATGTCGCGCAGGCGCTCGAACCCTCCAATCCCCGAGCCTCTCGTCTCGACATGAACTATCTTCGGCAGATCGGGCTCGAGAATCGCATCGAGCACTGGCAGCGCATTCTATTAAACTAAGGGCTTGATTACTCGGATGTCCTCCGCTCTGAAATAGGTCTCGCTCATTACCTCGACGGCTGTCGATCAATCGAGCTACACCTATTCGGCCTTTAGTCCGCCCGTTCGATCGAGAAATTCTGAATGCGCGCCCAATGGTCCAGATTTGGTGCTCCCTGGTAGCACTGTATTGCGATCTTCATCTCGCCTTTTCTGGGTAGATCGCAAGTGCCGGCTGTTTTCCAATCGCCAGTCGCGCCCGGCCGAAATTGTCCCGTCACCTCGTTACCGCGCAGTTGCAACCGCAACTCCACTTTTGTTTGCTCCAGCGGAACGATTTTGATCGTTCGCGTTTTGTCATCCTCTTCGCGCCCCATCACGATACTCAACTTTCCGTCGACGAGTTCCTCCCCGATTTTGACCATGTGACTGTCATCAAAATAACAGACTAGATCCGCCTGCTCGTATTGATGTGTCGGCTTGTGCTCGACGATCATTGAAATGACCAGTTGGCGATTCTCCGGGTTCGGCAGCGAACGCACTAAAACATTTTTTCCGCTATTCTCCGGGCCCCACATGTTGCCCGGCTGAATGCGAATTTCCAGTGCGCCATCGCGCAACCGCCAGGCCGAGGCCTCCTCGCGAATCCACTTCCATCCGGGCTGTAATTGATTCTGGAACGGCTCGCGAAAAACCACTTCGCCCGCGAGAGCTCTGGCGACAGTGAGGATGAGAAGCAAACCAAAACGCATACGCGAGCATGGTCTGCCCGCGCACCTGTTCGCAACGGAAAATCTACTGCGCGGACGCACGTCCGTTCGGGGGCTGTTTCGCTTCAAGGACCATTTCGCCGGCATCCACCGTAGCAGAGCCTTCTCCGCCTGGGACAATCACGTCTACCAAGCCTTCTGCGATAGGGCGTCCGTGAAACGGGAGTTTAGACGGTCCAAGCGGCCCGCTTGTTTGCTCTTCGGTCAGGCGGACGGTGAAGGTGTACGGGCCGGGTAAAACATCGTTGATTGTGAAATTTCCTTTGTCGTCGAAAACTGCGCAGTAACTTCGATGGCTGCGGGCGAACTCATATCCCTCGGGCGATTGCCAGAAGGCACGATCCGCCTGCCCGAATTTTTGGGCCGCGGCACCCCACGCTTTCATGTCCGCAAAATCTTTTTGTAATGGACGATTCGGAATGGGTGGCTTCGGTTCGAGCCGTTGCAGATCGCGTTTCCAATCGAAGTTTTCCGGGCTGCCTTTGAGCGTCACCCGGCCGACAACTTTCTTGCCACCCAGGCCGAGATCGACTCTTGAGGTTTCGCCTGCCCGAACTGCGACGAAAGTTTGGTGGTGTGTTGCGATCGGGCCGCGCGTGCTCGTCTCGCGAGCCAAAGCTTGCCAAATCTGTCGATCTCCGGGAGGGACTTTATCGAACACGAACTTGCCGGACGGGTCAGTTGTTGCAGAAAGATAGATGTTGATTAAAGGAAAGTCGCGCTTGGGTGTCCCGGGCAGGCCGTAACGGTAATGCATCGAACTGACGGTGATTGTTTCTCCAGCCGACGGCTTGCCGTTCACAAAAAGGATTCCTTCCACCCGACCATAAGGCCGCAGTACAAAGCGGTTCGTTTCCTCAAACGCAGCCACCGGGATTTCCAGATAGCCGTCAGGGTGCACGATGACAACACTGTGCTGTTGCGCGATTGGATTCAATCGGAAAGCTCCGTTCGTCCCCGTGGTGGTGGAATAGCCCTCCATGTCGTTTTGGACCTGCCCTGGCTTATCCATGTATGGCGCACTGTGGGCACCACAAAGAAATACTGGCGTTCCACTCACCGGCTTTCCATCGGAGAAAACTACGGTTCCCGCAAGAGGAGCCCCTTTGGGCATGCGCAACTCTATGGTTTGATCACCGCCTTCCATCGTAAGATTGCTGGATAACGTCGGAAAATATCCCGGAGCGGTCGCTTGCAAAACGAATCGCGGATAGCGTGCCGGTTTGCCGATAGGAAGTTTGAACTCGCCCGCGTGGCCGTCGGTTCCAAGACTCGTCCAGTTCACCATGTCGCCGTTCCATTCCTCGCCAATGGTAATATGGAATTCTGAAATCGGTTGGCCCGTTTTGGCGTCTACGACCTTCCCGGTGATGAGAATATGGTCGCTTTCCTCCCGCACAACTTTGATTTCGTGCTCACCTGGGCCAAGGTTCAAATCGTGCACGAAACGAACTCCTTTCCCCCGTACGTAAAAGAGAAGTGCCTCATCTGGCCCGGAATTCCATTCGAACCGGCCTTGCGCATCGGTATGTGTTTCGAATTCCACTTTTTTCAGTCCTTGGTTATCGGAGCCAATTCCGACTTCGACATTCAGGACAGGCTGCCCCGCCTGATCGATCACTCGCCCCGAGAAACGGTTACCTTTCTTCAGACGGAATTCCATGCCGTTTACATCGCCGGAAATGTCCACCGTGTTTCCATCTGGAGCGCGTCCGTCCGCCTGGACAACGATCAAGGTTGATCCGGTCCGAAGCCCTTGAAGAATGAAGTTCCCTTCTGAATCAGTTTTCGTTTCCGCTTTGCGCCACCCGAAATTGTGCACTTCCCGAATCCTTGCCCCCGCCACGGGTTCACCGGTATCCGTGAAGACACGGCCCATGATCGTGTTCGCACGCGCGAGAGTAATCCGGTTTTCTTCGCTGAATGCAGCGGGCAAGCTGAGCGTTTTTTCCGTAACGGCGTAGTTCGTATGCGTCAGGATCATCCGCAATTCCTTGAAGTCGGGCGGGATGAAATTGCAGCTCCAGCGGCCGTTGGCATCAGTGATCATTTTGTTGAGACGCCCATGGAATTGTATCTCCTCATCATGATCGCCCTGAACGCCAGGGCCCTGAATTCGAACCTGGGTGTTGGCCACCGGTTGGCCCTTTTCGTTAATTACCAGACCGCTCAATGCCTTTCCGGGGGTGAGCTTAAACGTGTACTCGACGGGAATATTGTATTGGTTCCAACGAACGACCCTTGGCGGATGATTTGGCGAAACGACCCAGAGGTTCATCCCGCGAATCGGCTGTTCGGGGTGATTCGGCTGCGGGATACGTGCAAATCCCTGCGCGTCCGTCACAACGTCATGCCCTTCCCAATCGTCTTCGGTGAAAAAATTCGCCTGAACCGGGACGTTTGCGAGCGGTTTTCCGTTCTCGTTCAGAACTTTTACCACCATTTTAGGATTCAAGGGATTTGCGCCCGTCTGCTGCGGAGTGGCGAGCGGAACCGAGACTTGGGCATCCGTCAGGCAGAGTACGCCGATGACCAGCAGTAATGGCGCGGCGAGCAGGGACCAGCGTGATGCAATTTTGAATCGGGCAATCATTCGAATGCGTTCTTTGATTTGATGGCGGTCCTCCAGAATTCCAACGCTGCCGGCGACCGTTGATCCTGGAGTAAAGCCTTCAAGTAAGCGAATGATCGTGTCCCCGTACACCTCACGTTCCTGTTCGCCGGCAGCTGTCAAAGCCAGGGCATCGCAGGCGACCTCCCGATGTGCGTGCATCCGGCTGAAAGCGAACCACACCAGCGGATTAAACCAATGCAACAGTTGCGCAACGGTGCAGAGCCAGTTGATGAGGATGTCGCGACGCTTCACGTGCGCGAGTTCGTGAAGGAAGATCAGGCGCAACTCCTGTTCCGTGAAACTTTGCAGCAGTTTGCCCGGCAATTGTAAACGGGGCGTGAGAAAGCCGACGAGGCAGGGACTCTGAAACTGATCGGAGGAGAAAACGCGGACCTTCTGTCGCACTTGCACTCTGGCTTTGCATTGCTCTAAGAGCTGCAAAATTACCTTATCTTCCACAGGTTGGCTGCAGCGGAGCCGGTGGGACATACCCCGCAATCCTAACAGGATGCAAGCAGCGAGAGCACACATTCCGGCCAGCCAAATTGCCGCGAGCATTTGTAGAATTGAAACACGCGCCTGGGTAACTGACGCCGGTTCGCTTGGAAGTAAAGGAGCAGGTGAGCGGGACTCGTTTAGTGGTTCGACAGTAGTCTCCGGAAAAGCCAACGGCTCTGGCATCGTATGCGTCCTCGTAAGGGGCGTCGGATCGGGTGCGGTAGGTTGATTTTGAATCGTGCGCATTGACTGAATTGATCGCGTCGGCGCGAGGTTAAAAATACTCACCGCGCTCTCTGGGAAAGCGGGCAGCAGCAAGCGTGCGAGCACCAGGTACCAGAGCGCGAAACGCCAGCGCGGGGAAAGCCTGGATCGCAACGCTCCCTGCACCGCCATGACAACCAGAATGAGCACTGAAGCCTGCCCTGATGCTTTGAGCACCCAACCCCCTGCCTGAGTCAATGAACTGAACCACTCTTGCATAATCAATCCTTTTGTTCCTTAGCCTTTAAAATGCGCTTGAGTTCTTTGATCTCGTCAGACGAGAGCTTCTTCTCCTGCACCAACTGCACCAGCATCGGGTGCAGTGCGCCGCCGAAGACTCGTTCGAAAAAACTCTCGCTTTCGGCCCGCACACAAGCATTCTCGCTCACCTTCGCCTGGTATAAATATTCCCGACGATCCTTGCCGAACGTGAGCGCTCCCTTTTTTACCAATCGATTCAGCAGGGTCTTTACCGTGCGGGGATGACGTCGCTGGTCCTTGTTCAGGTGCTGGATGATTTCCGCTGCGGAGATTGGATGGGACGAAGCCCAAACGATTTTCATTATATCCCACTCAGAGTCGGAAATTCTTGGAAGCTCGCTCATGTACTACAGTTGTAAACCGTGATTAGATTACATAAGTAATCGACCTGTGCAAGAGGAAATTGTTAGAACAGACGCGGGCGGAGCGCGGACATTTCTGTCGCAAGTCCGGACGTCATTGGGCTCGCGCAGAGCCGCTAAGATCACTTTCAGGGCAAAAAAACAGGCGAACAAGAATGTCCGCGCTCCTCCAAGGCCCACAAAGTTGTATCTCTACGGATTTGATCGCGTTATCATTCGTTCTTCAAATGAAACTCCTGCTCTGCGTTCTTTTCGCGGTCGCCTTGCTGCGCGTTCAAGCAGTTGAAAACTGGACCGACCCTCGCCTGTCACAAAGGGAGGGACTGGAGCTATGGTTCGACAGTTCGCGCCAAACTGCCGGGCGGAAGGAAATAGGGTTGCAGCCCATCATGCAGGGAATGCTGGCCAGCTATTTGGTCGACGGCTCCGGTCACCAACGGCATCTCGCACAACTTCAAGGTGGGGCTCGTCCGGTTTTTCGCGAAGAGGCCGGCGTTCAGTATTTGCGATTCGATGGCACGAACGACGTGCTCGTGGCCACTGGCCTTCGCACCAAATTCAAGGAATTGACTCTGATCCTTGTGGCATCGCCTCACGCGAATCGGGGAATGTTCAGTGCTTTGTGTGGCATGACCCGGGCGGGGTTCAACGACTATACCACTGGCCTGAATGTTGACTTCGGGCCGTCCCCTTCCATGCAATTGTCTCTCCTCAACGTGGAGGGCGCCGGAGCCAGTGGAATCAGCCAAATGCTGACCGAGCCACCTTCGCCGTTTGGGGCGTGGCATCTGTTCAGTCTGTTGGATCGCGTCGGCGCCAAAGCGGTGCAATTGACGTTGGATGGCAAAAGCCAGGGTTCGCGCGATCGGCAGGATTCAGAAATTTCAATGGACGAATTTGTTCTGGGCGCACGTTGTTATTCCAACCAGGGTGACCCGCCTTTTGCTCAGGGCTTTTTCCAGGGCGATATCGCCGAGGTGCTCGTGTACGGGCGGGCACTGAGTGATGAAGAACGCATTGGCGTGGAGAAATATCTAAAAGAGAAGTATGCGAAGCTGCTCTCGCGCGCGCCCGTTTTAGATGTCGATTCGAAACCTCTCGTGCTGGTCAGCAATCTGCCGCCGGTCCAGATCTTCCTTCCTGGATTTACCGCCCGCGAATTGCCCGTTTCACTCCGCAATATTAACAACGTGAAATATCGGGCCGACGGGAAACTCGTTTCGTTGGGATACGATGGGCAGATCCTTTTGCTTTCCGATACGAACGGCGACGGACTTGAAGATCGTGTCCAGCTTTTCTGGACAAACAATACATTGCGCGCCCCCATCGGTATGGCTTTAACGCCGGTCGGTTACCAGAAAGGGCAGGGGGCGTTCGTTGCATCCAAAGGAAAGGTTTCGTTAATCGTCGATACGAATAGGGATGACCAGGCAGATCAGGAAATAACGGTGGCCGAAGGGTGGAAGGAACTATCCCACGGGGTCGATGCGCTGGGAGTTGCAGTGGATAAAGACGGCAGCGTGTTCTTTGGAATCGGAACCGCGAATTTCACTGACGCTTATTTGATCGACAAAAGCACAGGTCAGGCGCGCTACGATCTGCGGAACGAGCGGGGCACTATCATCAAGGTTTCGGCCGATTTCCAACACCGCGAAATCGTCTGCACCGGCATTCGTTTTCCGGTCGGTCTCGCGTTCTACCGCAATGGTGATTTATTCTGCACCGATCAAGAGGGTGCGACATGGTTGCCTAACGGCAATCCGCTTGATGAACTGCTCTACATCCAGCCGGGGCGTCACTACGGTTTTCCCCCGCGGCACCCAAAACATCTCCCACGGGTCATCGATGAACCGAGCGTCTTTGATTACGGGCCGCAACATCAATCCACCTGCGGATTGAACTTTAACGAGCCGGTTAATGGGGGGCCGATCTTTGGTCCGGCGCATTGGGCGGGCGATGCCATCGTCTCCGGCTATTCGCGCGGGAAACTTTGGCGCACCAAACTGGTAAAAACCGCGACAGGTTATGTGGCTCAGTCCGAGCTTATCGCGTCACTCGCGTCGCTGACGGTTGACGCGTGTGTCTCCCCGGAGGGCGATCTCCTGATTGCTACCCACGGTGGTGAACCGGATTGGGGGAGTGGCCCTTCCGGATCTGGCCGGCTTTACAAGGTTCATTATGCGGAAACCAATTTATCTCAGCCTGTCCTCGTGAGCATGCCCGCCGCGGGCGAGTTTGAAATCGCTTTCGACCGTCCGCTCGATCCCACGAGTTTGAAGGACGTGGCGAAGCGCGTGGACATCACGCAAGGGAAATACGTGAGCGCCGGAGATCGGTTTGAGCTGAAGCGGCCGGGCTATGCTGTGATTTACCACCAGATGAGTTCGCCTCGCTATAATCTGCCGGTCGAGAGTGCCAGCATCACTCCAGATGGCCGGACGCTGCTGTTGCGCACGCGCGCGACAGATGCAGCGGCGAACTATGGAATCACTCTGAGCGGATTCGAACATGCGAAGAACACAGTCGACGCTCTTCCGCAGCATCGTGACGTTGATCTGGCGACTGATGCCAACGGTGTGGAACTGCGCTGGCAATCAGCTGACCGGTCGCAGGAGTGGCAAGGCTGGCTGCCGCACGTTGATTTCGCCGTTGCGGAAAGTTTTACGCAACTTAGCGCGAGGCACGAAGCCCTATGGCCGAAGTTGCAAACGGCAGGTGCCTTGACCATTCATGGCCAACTGGATCTATGGCAGATGCTCCAACCGGCGATTCAGCCAGGTGCTGCGTTGGATTACGAACGGCCGGTTGAAGAGGTAACCGTCTTTTTTTCGGCATCAGCGCCTTTCCAGGTTCGTTTCGCGGATAAGACCGTAAGCTCTGTGAAAGCTGGCGGCAGTAATGAAGTCAAAGTTCACCATTCAAGCCAGACCGGGTGGCTGCCGTTCGCGATCACGATGCAAACAACGACCACGGCTCCGACACTCACAGCGGCGTGGTCGACCGCGGACGATTCGCGCCAGCGGGCCTTTCCGCTCCGAAGATTTTTCATGCCCTGGGCGAAACCAGAATCGACGCCAGGTTCTGACGATTCCGCGCCCGTGGCGCCGCAGGAACTCGCGGGCGGTAATTGGTCGCGTGGCAAGAGCCTCTTCTTTGGCGAAGTTGCGACCTGCTACAAATGCCATTCGGTTCGTGGCGAGGGAAACAGTGTCGGCCCTGACCTGTCCAATCTTATTCACCGCGACTATGCGAGCGTCCTCAAAGACATTCGTTTTCCGAACGCAGCGCTCAACCCGGATCACCTTTCATACCTTGTGCAACTGGCCGACGGCGAAGAGATCACCGGCGTGCTGCAAAGTAACGCGCGGGACGCAATAACGATTGCGGATGCCGCGGGCCGTAAAACGTTTTCGCGAGCAAAAATCAAATCCATTAAGCCGACCGGCACCTCTCTGATGCCCGAGGGGTTGGACAAAGCGTTGGCCGATGAGCAGCTCAAAGACTTGCTCGCGTTTCTGCTGATTCCTCCGTTGCAGCCCGCGACGATTCATATTCCAAATGCGCCCCCGGCGCGAACGCGTTCCGAAGTGAAGGCTTTTTTGCATCCCCCGTCGAAAACGAACAGCGCTCCCTTCCGAGTATTGCTGAGTGGAGGACCGAAAGATCACGGCACGGACGAGCATGACTATCCGCTTTGGCTGGAGCGTTGGTCGCGACTGCTCGCGATGGACGAGAATCTCACGGTTTCAACCAACTCGGGCTGGCCATCGCTTGAAGCGATGCGGCGAACGGACGTAATTGTCTTCTACTCAAACAATCCTGGCTGGTCTGCGGGCAGGGTGTCGGAACTCGACGAATTTCAGAAGCGGGGCGGAGGGCTCGTTTACATTCACTTTGCTGTAGATGGTCACGACGCAGTTCCGCAACTCAGCGAACGCATCGGTCTTGCCTGGCGGGGCGGCCAATCGAAGTTCCGTCACGGCCAGCTCGATATGGAACTCTCGGCTGACCATCCGATCACTCGGGGATTGTCACATTTAAGTTTGCACGATGAAAGCTATTGGGATCTGGTCGGCGATTCCAAGGGCATCCAGGTTCTCGGGACGAACGTGGAAGAGGGCAAACCGCGCCCGCTCTTCTGGACCCATCAGCGCGGTGAAGGCCGGGTTTTTGTCTCGATCCCCGGGCACTATACGTGGACCTTTGACGACCCATTATTTCGCGGAATTCTTTTGCGAGCAATTTGTTGGGCGGCGCATCAGCCAGAGAATCGGCTCGATCATCTGGCCACGATTGGCGCGCGCATCAGCGAGTTGACAAGCCCCGACGCGCAAACTCGTGCTGATAGTGAGAGCCATTAACCTCAATGCAAAATTTGTTTCAGTTCGCTAAGTGCACGCGGGACGGCGGTGAAGGGGTCTTGTTCCGCCTCGTACTCGAGAGCTACATATCCGGAGTAATGTGCGTCGCGGAGAATTTGGCCGAGGCGTTTCAGGTCCGCAGGCTGTGATTTTTGTCCGCGCGGGGCGATCTCAGTTTTGATTTGGACGTTCACTGCGTAGGGCGCGATCAGCGCAAGATCCTTGTAAGGATCGTCTGTCCGAAAGTTCCCGGTATCGAGATTGATGCCGACCCACGGGCTTTGCACGCTCTTGACGATGTCGAGCAGCGGTTCGGGTTCAGCGACAATTCCCCCATGATTCTCTACACCAAGGAAGATCCCCTTTTTGCCGGCGTAATCTGCGCATTCGCTCAGCGCTTCGATGCAGTTCTTTTTCGCGGTTTCGGGTGTTTGGTTATCGAGGCTTCCGGCAAAGACGCGAATGTGAGGCGCGCCAAGAATCGCGGCATAATCGATCCAACGCTTCACCGATTCGATCTCTTTCGTGCGTCTGTCGCCGGCGGGCGGTGTAAACGTGTTTCCCACCGCTGTTCCACTGATTTCCACACCGCGCAAGAACGCATGGTGCTTCAACTTCAGCAGGTACTCGGTATTGAGCTCTTTCGGGAAATAGTAGCTCGTCACCTCTGAGCCATCGCAACCTTGTTCCGCGCAGTAGTCGATGAAGCGCATCATGTCCATCTGCTTTTCTGCCGGAATCAATTTGGTCTGACCGCGTTCGCCGTCTTTGAAGTACTGACGAAAAGAGTAGGCGGCCAGACTCAAGCGAAGGCGCGAAGCGCCGGAACGGTTGAACGGTTCGAGGGCGCGTGATTTCAAGGCGGTTGCGGCAGCGAGTGCGAAAAGGCCGGTTTTGCAAAAGCTTCGGCGCGAGAAGTTCGGTGGCATGGACGAAGATTGTCAACTGGTGCGGTGTGATTCAACCAATTTTGGTGCATCTTGAGCAAGTTTCGCACTGTCGGGTCCCGCGGGTTTGTGCAAAGGTGAGCGGGTGCGGCTCGAAGCCGAGTCGCGCGCATGAAACGCAAACTTTTTTATCTGGATAACAATGCGACCACCCGGGTCGCGCCGGAAGTGTTGGAAGCGATGCTTCCATATTTCACGGAGGAATGGGGGAACCCGTCGAGCGCTTATTCGTTCGGCCATGATTTGGTTCGCGCATTGGATACTGCGCGGGAACAAGTGGCGGCGTTAATCAACGCCGACTC
The DNA here is from genome assembly GCA_044226545.1 of Limisphaerales bacterium. Lineage (GTDB taxonomy): Bacteria > Verrucomicrobiota > Verrucomicrobiia > Limisphaerales > SXQI01 > DASVNK01. The sequence goes on along the minus strand of JBGAGW010000010.1, from coordinate 85,223 downwards.
GCGCGAAATCGTTTTCACCAGTTGCGGTACGGAGAGCAATAACACAGCGATTCATAGCGCGATTCGGACGAAGCCTGGGAAAAAGCACATCATCACGACTGCGGTCGAGCATTCGGCGAATATCAAGTACTGCAAATTTCTTCAGGCGCAGGGTTACGATATCACTTTCATGCCGGTGGAACCGGATGGTTCGATCGATATTCAATTGCTAGTTGAATCGTTGAGGCCGGACACCGCAATTGTTTCGATCATGTGGGCGAACAACGAAACGGGAGTGCTCTTTCCGGTAGATGAAATCGCGGCGATTTGCCAGAGCCATCATATCCCGTTTCATACAGACGCGGTGCAAGCAGCCGGCAAGGTGAAGATCGATGTGGCAGCGATGGGAGTGGATTTCCTTTCTTTGTCCGCGCACAAACTGCATGCGCCGAAAGGGATCGGCGCGCTGTACGTGAAGAAGCGGCGCCAATTTCAACCGATGGTGATTGGGGGCCAACAGGAGCGCGGACGCCGCGGCGGGACGGAGAACGTGCCGTATATCGTGGGTTTTGGGCGCGCGGCGGAGTTGGCGATCAGCAATGTGCGCGACGAAAACACGCGAGTGCGCAAGATGCGGGATCGGCTGGAAGATACGATTTTGCGAACGGTGCCTGGAACGATGCGCAACGGGTCGAAGCGCGAACGTTTGCCGAATACGAGCAACATCGGGTTCACCAACGTCGAGGCCGAAGCCATTCTTCTCCTGCTGAACCAGCTTGATATTTGCGCTTCGAGTGGATCGGCTTGCACCACGGGATCCGTTCAACCTTCGCATGTTTTGACAGCGATGGGTTTGCCACCGGACCTGGCCCGCAGTTCGGTGCGGTTCAGTCTTGGCAAGTACAATACCGACGACGAGATCGATTATGTCCTGCAGCATGTGCCGGATGTAATTCGGCGGTTACGTGGCGAAAGGGAGATTCCGAAGGCAGCGTGAGTCGTAAGCAGAAACCACGAATGGACACGAATCATCTGGTCAGCTCGCTTCGAACGGCTCTCGCTCCTAAAACGGCGTCTGGATTTCAAATCGGCCGCACTCGGAAAGCACTCCCGGTTTCATTCGTGTTTCTTCGTGTGCATTGGTGGTTAAAGTGAAGCTGGAGCCAAGCGTGGAACCGGGGCGACTGACTGCCGCTGAAAGAGTGATTGTGTTTGTTGCGGAAGGTTTCGGCAGCGGACGTGTTTCGGTGGCACCGGGAACGGTTGGCACTCTGGTGGGCTTCGTGTGGATATATCTTTTGCTGCTGCCGGGCAGCGGGTTGTTTTTTTGTGTGGGAACGATCGCAGGTTTTTTCGCGTCGGTCTGGCTGGGGGGGCGAGCTGAAAAGATTCTCAACAGAAAGGATCCTGGTTCAATCGTGATCGACGAAATTACTGCGTTACCGGTGGCGTTTGGCGGGGCATTGCTGGTGACAGGGGTTGTTCCTTTCAGCTATTTTTTTCACGGCAAGCGATGGTTGGTTCTGTTCGTGGCGTTTGCGGCATTTCGATTTTTTGATGTGTCCAAACCGTGGATCGTGGGACGTTCGCAGAATCTTCCTAAGGGTTGGGGGCTGACGGTGGATGATTTTTTGGCGGCGCTTCTCGCACTGCCGTTAAGCTACGTGTGTGCGCGTTTTGTGTAAGTGATCATTCAGTCGTCCCTTCGGGACTCCGTTCAAAAGAATCGCGGACCCGACGTTTAAACGCCGGGCTATTTTCAAAGCTCCCTCCGGGAGTTCCTTTCAGGGAGTTCCATCGGTTAAACTGTGGTTGCGATCGAAACTGAGGATCATACGGAGTGCGGCGCGAAGCGGGCGAAAGCAGAGCTCAGAGTGTGAGGGAGAGACCGGACAAATGGGCGTTACCTATTCTTCGCTCGCATCGAAGCGCTCCCTTACGGTCGCGGCTCTGTTCGCGACAAGGCAACTGACCCGGTTTGAGTCGAACTGTTCAAACGGTGCTGGTTTGACCGGGAGGCCGGTCCGTGCACAATCTGGCGTATGAAATCAGCGTACGAGTTGGCGATGGAGCGATTGAGCAAGTCCGCTCCGGCAGTGAAGTTGAACGACGAACAAAAGAAGGAATTGGCTGAGCTGGATTCGCTGTACGCCTCGAAGATCGCGCAACGCGAGATTTTCCTGAAAGGGGAGTTGGCCAAAGCGGAAGCGGGCGGTGATTTCGAGGCGGTGCAGCAATTGCAGAGGCAACTCGTGAGCGAACGCAAATCCCTGCAGGCGGAACTGGAAGAGAAGAAGGAAAAGGTTCGCCAAGGCCCGAGTAAGTAGCGGGAGAGTTTCTTCGTGAGCAAAACCAGCCCGCGCTGGTCAAAGAGGAGAGAATTCCGTTGCATGTCAGCGGGTTGGAACCTAGAAAAGTGCATCTGCTTACGAACCGAATGAGAATGGCAATCTGGCTGGTCGGCTTGCTGGCGCTGCTTTCCCCGGCGCGCGGGGCGATTCAGTTTGACGTTCTCCCGGGCTACGAATCGACCATTCACGAGGCGGCCTGGTTCCCCATTACCTGCGAAATCAATAACGACGGACCTTCATTTAACGCGATCATCGAGGTCTCGGGCGGTCAATTTGGCGGGGAGCAGGTCCGCCAGGTTCCGGTGGAACTGCCCACCAACACTCGGAAACGAATCGTTATTCCGATGTTCGCTTCCAGCGCCAGCCGTTTCGGGGGGCAGGAAACGTGGACGGGCAAACTCTTGGACAGCGGCGGTAAACCGATTCGCGGGCTTGATCCCCGGATTGCCACGACAAAGGTCATCGCGCTTGAAAGCACGATCATGGGCGCTTTGCCTCGAACTTTCGGTGGCAGTCCGGTGTTTCCCGAAATGAAGAATAACCGGGGAGACCTCAAGCCGGAGGTCGCGCGGATGACGCTCGATCAGTTTCCGGACAATCCGATCACGTTGGAGGGTTTGAACGCTTTCTATCTCAGTTCCGAAAAGGCTCCGGACCTGAAGGTGAATCAAGTCACGGCGTTGCTCGCTTGGGTTCGTGCGGGCGGGCATCTCGTTGTTGCCACCGAACAAGCAGGCGATTTCGCGGGGACGCCATGGCTCAAGCAATTCGTTCCGATGGACCTTTCCGATGCGAAGACCATGAAGGTGGACCAGGAGATAATCGGTTATGTTCAAGGACGCCCCTCTGAGAATCCGCAAACGCGGCGCGGACGCCGGAACGCTCAGGTCCTCGGTGGTAGCTACGGCGATCTGCCGGTGGATTCCAGCTTCAACAATGCTGAGATGGCAGTCGCTACCGGGAAAGTGAAAGACGGAAAAGCGCTCATCTCGGTAGAGGGCCAGCCTCTCGCGGTGGAAGCGCCGCGGGGACGGGGCAAGGTGACGTTGCTCACCTTCAGCCCGGAGCGCGAGCCATTCCGCAGTTGGAAAGGCCGCCATTACTTTTGGGCGCGGCTCGCCGGTATTCCGGCTGATTACTTCTCGACGGCGGAAAACGTGGGATGGGGCGGGGTGAGCGTGGATGGAATTTTCGGCGCGCTGATCGACAGCCGTCAGATCAAGAAATTGCCGGTCACCTGGTTGCTACTGTTGCTGGTGGTCTACCTTGTTGTAATCGGTCCTTTTGATCAATGGTGGCTGAAGAAGATCGGCAAACAAATGCTCACGTGGATAACGTTTCCGACGTACGTGGTCCTTTTCTCACTGCTCATTTATTTTATCGGTTACAAACTCCGCGCCGGTGAGACCGAGTGGAACGAACTTAATCTTGTCGATGTTCTTCCGCGCGGTGACAAAGTTGATCTGCGAGGCCAGACCTACATCTCCATCTATTCGTCGGGTAACGCGACCTATCCGATTAACGGCCAACCCGGACATGCCGCCCTTCGTCCGGAGCTCGCGGATTTTCGCGGCGGCCCCAAGAACGATCGGCTCAGAATTATCCAGCAAGGGAACACGTATAAAGCGGAGGTTTTCGTGCCGGTCTGGACGAGCCTTCTTTATTCGAGCGAATGGTACAAAACCAACGACACGCCCTTTATCGCGTCAGTCACGACGTCGGGGAATGGCTACCAGTTGGAAATCGAAAATCTTTTGAATCGTCCGCTTTCTGAACTTCGGGTGGTGGCAGGGAAGAATATTTACGAGGTCGAGACGATTCAGCCAAACGTTCGCAAGATCATCCCGCTTGAGCCATCGAAGGGGGTCGACGTTCGTCAATTCGTCCGGGAAAACGGTGCGTATTTTCAACGTGCGGTCGATATTCGCCGGAACGTGATGGGTGATACTGCCGGGGGCCGGCTCGAAAACCGGCCGGTTACCGCGGTGACTGCGTCACTCATTTCGTATCTGGACGAGCAACAACCGGGTCGGTCATTCGTTTCACCGCCCGGGCTGGATATTGCATCGCAGGTGGAACGGGGTGATGCGGTGGTCTTCGCGTGGCTGCCGGGCTTCAGTCTCACGGAGAAGATGAACAATTTTTCGCCACCGCGTTTCAAGCAGGACACGATGTTGCGGCTGACTGTGCCGATTCATTAACCACGAATAAACACGAATGCACACGACTAGACATGGCTGTTGGAATGGGTGTCTATTCGTGTCCATTCGTGGTCTAAATCCAATATTCCCATGGCCATAGAAACTCCCGTCGAGAACTCTGTACCTGCCGTCCAGACGACTGCCCTCACCCGCGTTTACGGCAGCATGATCGCGCTCAATTCACTGACGCTCACCGTGAACCGCGGCGACCTGTTTGGTTTTATTGGGTCGAACGGTGCCGGCAAAACGACGACCTTGCGAATTTTGGCGACGTTTCTTGCGCCGTCCGGCGGGAAAGCTGAAGTGCTCGGCCATGACGTGGTACACGATGCTGATCGGGTGCGGCACATTATTGGTTACATGCCGGATTTCTTTGGTGTGTACAAGGACATGGAGGTGACGGAGTACCTCGATTTCTTCGGAGCCTGTTACAAAATTCCTGCGGTTCAGCGCGAAAAGACGGTAAACGACGTGCTCGAATTGGTCGGTCTGAGTGAAAAGAAGGGCTCGCTGATTGGCGCACTCAGCCGCGGCATGCAGCAGCGTCTCGGTCTTGCTCGCGTTCTGATTCATGATCCGCAATTGCTGCTCCTGGACGAACCGGCCTCAGGTCTCGACCCCCGGGCCCGCATTGAAATGATGGCGATTCTGCAAGAACTGCAGCGCATGGGCAAAACGATCATCATTTCCTCTCACATCTTGAGCGAGTTGCAGACGTTGTGTAATCGGGTCGCGATCATCGAGAAGGGCAAGCTGATCTACAGCGGCCCGGTTCAAGGCGTGCGGGATCAGATGGCAGGAGGCCAGATTTATTGGGTGAAGGTTGCGACCGATACCGATCAGGCGATGCAAATGCTGAAGTCGCGGCCGGAGGTCGCCGAGATTTCGCGCGTGGATGGCCAAATGAAAGTCACTCTCACCAGCCATGACACCGATCCAAGCTTTCTCGCGGATACACTGGTGCGGGGCGGGGCGAAAGTGACAGGTTTGTGGGAAGATGAGCTCGGGCTCGAAGAAGTCTTCATGCGAGTGACGCGCGGCGAGACGCAATAGGATTACGATGTCTAAAAACCCTCGCGACGAAGCAAAGAAGGAACAGCAAGCTCGGGAACGAGGTAAGGCTCTCCCGCATTACGCGAAGAAAGTTACCGAAGCACTGGCGGGCAAGCGGAAGCGCGGCAAGGTCACTCCTTCGAAACGCGGGTAATGCAGCACGAATGTTTTTGTCCGCATGCATTGGCCGGACGACTTGCGGACAAGAATGTCGCGCGCTCCCCACGCTCACTCAACCGTTACAATCGCTTTGATTACTCCCGTTTCCGGTTTGGTATAGGCGGGGAAGTTTTTTACGAGATCCGAAAAACCGCTGCGGTGGGTGATCCAGGGTCGCGTATCGATCCTGCCTTCTTCGATGAGCTGAATGATGCGCGTGAAGTCGGCAGGCAGAGCGTTGCGCGAGGCGAGGAGCGTTAGCTCCCTGCGATGCATCACCGGTGCATGCAGGAAGGAGATTTCCTGTTGCGTGATGCCGACATAAACCAGCCGGCCGGCGAATGCGCAATAACCCAGTGCGTTGCTCATCGATTTGTTGCTGCCGGTCGCATCGATCACGAGGTCCGGCAGATGCCCATCGGTGACCTCTCTGAGCTTGTCGATTTCGGTTCCGTCGCCTTTGGAAAGCACGGTGTGTTGGATGCCCATTTTAGTGCGGCAGAATTCAAGGCGCTTTTCGACCATGTCCATGACGATGGCTCGTGCTCCGGAGAGTTTCACGAACTCCAAGACAGAAAGGCCAATCGGGCCCGCGCCAATCACGAGCACGCTTTCTCCGGCTTTCGGATTGCCGCGATTGACGGCATGACAGCCGATCGCGAGGGTTTCGACCAGGGCGCATTGATCCGGTGTTAGCTTGTTGGCCGGATGGAGCTTGCGCGCCGGCAGAACCATTTTTTCGGTCATGCCACCGTCCACCATCACGCCGAGCACCTTGAGGTTTTCGCAGCAATTGGTGTGGCCTTGCTCACAGGCATAGCAACGCTGACAGTTCATGTAAGGTTCGACCGAGCAGCGGTCGCCAGCCTTGATATTGCGCACTTCGTTGCCGATCTCAAGAACCTCGACACCCAGTTCGTGCCCGGGAATTCGTGGATAGCTGAAGAAGGGCATTTTTCCGAGATAACCGGAAATATCGGTGCCGCAAATGCCGATGCGATGAACTCGCACGAGAGCTTCTCCGGGCCCTGGCGAATCCGGATGCGGAATATCAACAGTACGCCAATGTTCGGGCTTTTCCAACTGGAGGGCCTTCATATCATCCTACTCGTAATCCTAGTCCTACTCTTACTCTCTTTGGGTTCAGTTATTCTCCGCCAATCCCTCGACGTGCCCGATATTTTTGACGGGCGCAAAAATCTTTTGCACATCCTTCAATAGCTCCTGGTCGATCGGTTCGGCGATCCATTGGGCCCAACGTCGAATATTGTCGGGATTCGCCGATCCCGCGATGGTGGTGGCGATGTCGGGATTGGCGCAGGAGAATTGCAGTGCCAATTTCGCGATGTCCGATCCGCGCGTCGCGCAAAGCGCGGCCGCCTCTCGGGCAGCGGCTTTGACCTTTTCTGGTTCTTTGAGCCAGGCGGGCAGGGAAGCGTTCGTCAAGAGACGCGCGCTGAACGGCCCGGCGTTCATTGCTCCGATACCCTTGCTTTTCAAGTACGGAACGGTCTCATCGGCAAAACGAGTGTTTTGCAACGTGTATTGATTGTAGCTCAACACGCAGTCGACATCCGTTTGATCGCAGATGAACCGAAAGATTTTCTGCGGATAACCGCTGAAGCCGATGAATCGAACCTTGCCGGCCTGTTGCGCGTTGCGCAGCGCAGGAATCGTTTCGTCCACGATCTGCTGCATTTTCACAAATTCGATATCGTGACAGAGGACGATATCCAGATGATCTGTCCCGAGCCGATGCAGACTAACATCCACGCTTTCCGCAACGCGTTTGGCGCTGAAGTCGAAATGCTGCAAGTCATAGCGACCCAATTTAGTGCAAAGCAGATAACGATCTCGCGGAAGGCCACGCAGCGCGACTCCCAACAGGACTTCGCTCATGCCTCGGCCATAAAACGGGGAGGTGTCGATGAAATTGAGACCACAATCCAGAGCCACGTGCACCGACCGAAGTGCTTCATCGACAGTCACACAGCGAAACTCCTGGCCAAGCGATGAGGCTCCAAAGCTGAGGATCGGCAGTTTCAGTCCAGTCTTTCCCAACAGGCGCTGTTCCATGCGAAAGAGCTCTTTATCGAGGGTGGACGGGTGGAGGGCAAGCTTTTGGATTTGCTTTCGCACACAAAAATCGTGCCAGCGGGCATTGGAATTGCTTTAATCTGGCAGTTACGGTGGTCCCAGTGAGCGAAAAGCGGCTCAGTTTATTGCAGTGGCAGAATATCAAGAAGCTCCCGAAGCTTCTGGATTTGCGCGCGCCGCCGCCGGATGTCCAGCTCTCACGGATTCGGACGGTCGAACGCAACGTTGGCCTTCCGGTGAAGGCGGCGGTGCTGGGCGTCCTTATCTATTACTTTTTCCTTTCGAATTGGATCAAAGTCATCACTTCTGGCGGACCGCGAGTGGCGCCGCAGGAGCGATTGCTGCAGTTCATTCCGCCGATCTTTCTCGGCTACATCATTCTGAACGGTGCGTTCGCCACGCTGCTGATCGGTATGCGTCATTTTTCGTTTCGCGCGATCCAGCGGATCGTGTTTGCGAACTGTCTCTCGGATTCAATTTTTCTGGCGGCCCTTACCCTTGTCACGGAAGGATTCAAAAACCCGTACCTTTACTGGGTGTTTTTGGTGCTGATCGTACGTAACACGATCAGCATTCCAAGTGCGGCGAGCCAATTAACCCTGAATCTGGGTGTCAGCGCCTCGTATTTGCTGGCCGGACTGGCGGATTATGTCGTTCAGCAGAAGGAGATTTCGTTTTACCTGAAGGATGAGTTGTTGCGGAAGAGCTTTGAATTCGAGGGGGCGACGAGTCCCTGGAATGAACCGTTCTTACTGCGGCTGTTGTTGCTGGTGTTGGTGACGATTTGCTGTTACGGCGTGCAGGTGCTGCTGGAAAAACAACGGCGCGCCAATGAAGAAGCGCAGGAATATAATCTGCGCCAGGAACAGCTTCAGGCCGCTGGACGGCTGGCCGCTGAAATCGCGCATCAACTGAAGAACCCGCTCGGGATTATTAACAATGCTGCGTACACGCTACAGAAAACGGTTAAAGAGGGGAAAACGATTACTCAGCAGATTCGCATTATTCGGGAGGAAGTGGAGCGGTCCGACCGGATCATTACCGAGTTGATGGGATACGCGCGCCTTTCCGAAGGTCAGGTCGAGAAGCTCGACATAACCGAGGAACTGGATCGCGCGATTGACCAGGTCTTTCCTTCCGCCGCGAAATACGAAGTCGCGATCAAACGGAATTACGGCGCGGCCCTTCCTCCGATTCTCGCGCAACGTGGGCATCTTTCGGAAGCGTTCGTGAATCTTCTCCAGAACGCGCGCGAAGCGATGAATGGCCAGGGGGAAATTGAAGTCGGCGCCCGGTATGGCGATGATTATTCCGTCGTCGTTACGATTAAGGACAATGGTCCCGGTATTCCGCGCGAAAAACTCGGCAAGGTTTTTGAAGCTTATTTTACGACGAAAGATAAGGGGACCGGCTTGGGGCTGGCCATCGTCAAACACAACACCGAACTCTACCACGGCACCGTCGAGGTGCAGTCTGAGCCGGGCAAAGGAGCCTGTTTTATTGTAAGGTTGCCTGCCAAGACCGTATTTACCGTACGCAAATGACCAACACTCTGCCTCCATTACTTGTCATCGACGACGAGAAGAACATGCGTCTATCGCTCGAAACGATCATGAGCGAAGAAGGCTACCAGTATCGCGCAGTGGACTCCGCGGAAGAAGCGCTGCGCGTGCTTGGCCAGGAAGAATTCTTCATGGTGATCACGGACGCCCGACTGGGTGGAATGAGCGGTTATGAATTCCTCAGTCACGTCAAAACGAAGCATCCGAATCTGCCTGTCCTGATGATCACGGCTTACGCCACGCCCAAGCTCGCGGTCGAGGCGATTAAAGCGGGGGCGATCGATTATCTGGCGAAGCCGTTTGCGCCGGAAGAGTTGCTGCACGCGGTGTCGCGTTGCGCCGAACGCCACAAACTTCTCACTGAAAACGCCGCACTCAAGGCGCGAGCGGGCGAAGCGTACCGCCTGGAACAAATCATCGGTGAGTCACCGCGGATGAAAGAGTTGAAGCAACTCATCCAGACTGTGGCACCGACCCAGGCAACCGTTTTGATCCTGGGAGAGAGCGGGACAGGGAAGGAACTGATCGCCGGCTCGCTTCACAGCTTGAGCAGGCGGTCGCAAGGACATTATGTGCGCATCAACTGCGCGGCTATTCCGGAGTTGCTTCTGGAAAGCGAGCTTTTCGGCCACGAAAAGGGTTCATTCACGGGTGCCCTTCGGCAGAAGCACGGTCGAGTAGAAGAGGCGGACGGAGGCACTATTTTTCTGGATGAGATCGGCGATATGAGTCGCCCGCTTCAGGCGAAGCTTCTGCGCTTCCTGGAGGATGGGACATTCACTCGTGTCGGAGGTAACCAGGAACTCAAAGTGGACGTTCGTCTCATTGCCGCGACCAATCGCGATATTATCGATGCGATTCGGCAGAACCAGTTTAGAGAGGACCTTTATCATCGGCTGAACGTCGTCCAGTTTCGGCCCCCAGCCTTGCGGGAGCGTGGGAATGACGTGTTACTGTTGGCCGAGCATTTTCTGAGGTTTTTCGCCGTTTCGATGAACAAGGCGATCAAGGGCATCTCCAAACACGCGCAACAGCAATTACTGTCGCATCATTGGCCCGGAAATGTTCGTGAGCTGCGCAATGTCATTGAACGCGCGGTCATTTTGGAGGCGACCGATGAAATCCAGACCACCAGCCTGCCTGATTTTCACACCGAAACGCGCTTGCGAAAAGGGGAAGCCCCTGTATTGAATGGAGCTTTGTCACTGGATGAATCAGTGGCTAATTTTGAGAAGGAACTCATTACAAACTTGTTGGAACAGAATCATTATAGCCTGACCAAAACGGCCGAGCAGTTGAAGATCAGCCGTCACGCTTTGCGTTACCGCATGCAGCGATTGAGCATCAGTGTGGGTGTCGATGAGGATACGACGATCATCCCAGCGGTGAAAGAAGGAGCGCGGGCGTGAGTTCTTTCGCTCCCATGCTCGCGGCGCTTTCGGTCGACCTGCCGAATACAAAGGTGCCAGGACTCGTCGCCGTGGACATGATCCTGGTTCTGGGACTCGGCGCGCTTCTTTTCGGCGGACTGATCAGTTGGATCGTGTTCGTCCGCGGGCCCAGAAAGCATCCATCCGAAAATCGTTCTTTGCCAAAATCTTCAACCCCTGCAGTGACCATCACGGAAGATGGGCGAGAGCGGCATCGCAAAAAGAAGCGCTCTCGTCGCAGAGAGCATCGGCAACGGAATCCCACCCTCTCGCAGACGGGCGGCCTGCCTCCACCGCGCGATCCGGAGGAAACCCCCACGATCTAGGCGATCATGGAGGTCAGCCAGAGCATCACAAAAAAGAGTGCCTCGAACCTTGCGCTCGCGTTCATTCTGTTGCCGCGGGAGAAACGCTTCGAGATGGCTGCGCTTTACGCATTCTGCCGGGAAATTGATGATGTAGCCGACGAGGAGTCGGTGCCGGTCGACACACGACGCGCGAAGCTCCAGGCGTGGCGTGAAGATGTGCAGAAAGCGTGCGAAGGAGGCCAGCCGCAATTCGCTGTAAATCGCGAGCTGCAATCCGTGATCGAGCGGCGCAAACTCCCATTCCAGCTTTTCGATGAACTGCTCAAGGGAGTCGAAATGGATCTCGATATTCGACGCTACGAAACGTTGGCGGAATTGGAACAATATTGTTACCGGGTCGCGTCGGTCGTCGGTCTATTAAGCATCGAGGTGTTTGGTTATCGCAATGCGGCCTGCCGTGATTACGCGGTTTATCTCGGCAAGGCTCTACAACTTACAAATATATTGCGCGACGTCCGGAATGATGCGGAACGTAAACGCATTTATATCCCGGTGAGTGAGTGCCGTCGTTTTGGAGTTGATCCCGAAGACATTCTCGCCGGCAAATATAACGAGAAGTATGTCCGCCTGGCGGAGCACATGGCGGCAATCGCCAAAGATTTTTATCGCAAAGCGCGCGAGGCCCTTCCCGCGGCTGACCGGCGTTCAATGGCGACGGCAGAATTGATGGGTTCCGTTTACTGGAAGTTGCTGCGGAAGCTGGAACGGCGACGTTTCAATGTTTTCGATCACGGCGAGACACGCCTCACGAAGGTTCAGAAACTGCTTTTGATCTTCCGCATGTGGTACCGCGTCTGGCGCGGAAACCTGCTCCCGAACTATGGCGTCAGCTAAGCGTCGGCTGATTGTCAACGCGGACGACTTCGGAGCCTCAGAATCAATCAATGCCGCGGTCATCGACGCGCACCAGCGCGGTATTCTCACGACGGCGAGCTTGATGGTAAACGGCGCTGCAGCGGAGCAGGCGGTCCGGCTCGCCAACGAAAACCCAAACCTCGGCGTCGGACTTCATCTCACTCTTTGTTGTGGCTCGCCGGCGCTTCCACAATCCCAGATTCCGAACCTGGTTAATGAACATGCGAAATTCCGTGAGTCTCCCGTGGCGGCTGGCATGATTTATTTCTTTTCCTCTGCTGCACGTCGGGAACTCGCACTTGAGATTGCGGCTCAATTCGAAAAATTCGCGCAGACAGACCTCGTTCTCGATCATCTGAACGGCCATCTTCATTTTCATCTGCATCCCACGGTCTTCTCGCTCCTCGGACGGGAGTTGGGGGGAAGAAAGGTTCGAGCGATGCGCCTCACCCGCGATCCACTAGGTATTGATTGGCCGATCGGACGCGGACGTTGGTTTTATCGGCTTTCGCATGCTCTGATCTTTAAGCAACTTTCGAGAAGGGCTTTGGCCTTTCTGCGTGCAAGAAATATTCGCCACACGGATGTCGTTTTCGGTTTGTTGGAAAATGCCAGAGTCACCGAAGACTACATTTTGAAACTGCTGCCACATTTGCCGATTGGAGATTCAGAGCTTTACTCGCATCCGTCACTTGAAGAGTTTAAGCATGAATACGACGCCCTGGTCAGCCCGCGCGTGCTGGAAGCGGTTCGCTCGCAGGGGATCCAACTGATCAGGTACCAGGACTTATGACGAAATTGGTGATCATTCTATTTGTAGCGCTCTGCTTCGAAACTACCGGCGTCATTATGTTGAGCAAAGGGTTGCGCACCCTTCCCGGTCCAAAAAATTATTCGCCGGGCGAAATTGTGCGTCTCGTCGGACGGGGTTTTTCCAGCAAAAACATTGTGTTGGGAGTCGCATTCGAGGCGGTGTTTTTTGTGGGGCTGCTGATGCTGATGTCGAATGCGGATGTGAGTTTCGTCTGGCCTTTGACCTCTCTAACCTTTGTTTTTTCCACTATTGCCGCCCGATTTTACCTGCACGAGGAAGTCGACGCCTTACGCTGGCTCGGCGTGATGTTTATTGTCTGCGGCGCCGGGTTGATCACTTTCACCGAGAAGCGGAAGGAGCGATCACAAGGGGTTGGCCGTGAGGTAGTGGAGTTTTCGTCAAACCGTCCGGGTAGTTTGTGATACGTTGACAAACAATCTTGAGCAGGGAGATTTCGGTTATGCGAGGTCTCTTTTTGGGAATTGTTGGGTTGGCGCTGGTGCCTTGCGCTCGTGCGGCGGTCAAAGTTGATCTCGTGGCCTCGGGATTCTCTCGACCGATCTTCGTCACTGCACCTCGGGGCGACTCGAACAGGCTCTTCGTCGTTGAGCAGAGAGGTAGGATTCGAATTCTTGATTTAACGACCAGGAGCATCAAGACGACGCCGTTTTTGACGGTGAGCAATTTGCTTTCCGGCAACGAGCAAGGTTTACTCGGTTTGGCCTTCCATCCGGGATATGCCACGAACGGCTACTTCTATATCAACCAGACTGTGAGTGGAGGCGGCGCTGCCGGCCATACAGAAATTGTCCGTTTTCAAGTTCAGGGTGATCCAGCTACGTCCGACCTGGCAGATCCCTCGACGAAAAAGCTGATTCTCCGATTCGATCAACCGGAATCGAATCACAACGGAGGTTGGACCGCGTTCGGGCCGGATGGGTATCTCTATTTTTCCGCTGGGGATGGCGGTGGAGGCTACGATCAGCACGGCGGAAACGGGAACGGTCAAAACCGCACGACATTTCTGGGAAAAATTCTGCGGATCGACGTGGATAACGGAGAGACATATTCGATTCCGGAAGGAAATCCGTATCGGGGTAGTCTGTCATTGCTGAACGAAATTTGGGCTTTCGGTTTGCGGAATCCTTGGCGGTGTTCGTTTGATCGTGAGACCGGCCATTTATGGATAGGTGATGTGGGGCAGGATCAGCGCGAAGAAATCGATGTAATTCCCTCCGGGGTGGGTGGTTTGAATTTTGGATGGCGTCCGCGCGAGGGGGCCATCCATACCCCCGCGCCAGTGCCGGCGAGTGAACAGCCAGTCACGGCCGCAATCAGTCCGGTCTACGACTACGATCATACCGTGGGGAAATCAGTCACTGGAGGTTACGTTTACCGCGGCAATCTTGCACCCGAGTTGCGCGGGAAATATTTGTTCGCCGATTACGTTTCAGGAAGATTTTGGGCTCTGACTCCAGACGCAACCGGCACAAATGGGACCGCTGTGGAAATTACTTCGCAGGTAAATCCAGCACCTAAACAGATCGGGGGAGTGTCTTCCTTTGGAGAAGATGCGGCGGGGGAGGTGTATATCTGCGACTTATCGGACGGGCAAGTTTTTCGGATTGTCAGCACGACACCACCGGGCATCCAACTTGCCGCCAAGCGCGCGGAAAACGGTGACTTGCAGATCACGTTCGCCGCAACTGCGAACCAGGCCTATGTTTTAGAAGGGACCGAGGATTACAGCACCTGGACCACGGTCACTAATGTCCCGGCCGACGCAGCGAGAACGGTAACTCTCACGACACCGGTGACAGGCGAGCGGCGTTACTTTAGATTGCGCGCGCTTTGAAGCGCGAACCTCTAACTAATAAAGACTGCGACGGGCGTCGAGCGAGCGGCATTTCACTTCCGCGCTTAGGGTTGCCTCTGGTAATGGGGGCAACCGTCGCTCTTTTGTGGGTCTTTCCAAGATTTTGGTATACCCAGAGTGGAGATGGCCAGATGCATTGGTTGGGCGAGCGCACGGAGGTGCAGGGGTGGACTTACAGGGCGATTCCGGTTGATGAGTCCGCGGAGAAGATTCTGGTGGCGGACCGGATGTTCAGTGGGGAATACACGAATTCTCTCGGGGGAGAGATTCATGTTTTCTCGGCGAAGCGGTACGACGAGAAAGCCAACGAAATCGGGTTGTTCATTCACACTCCAGATCGTTGTTGGGTGGAGGCGGGATGGCGATGCGACCCCGAATCGCAGCCGACCTTCAAAGAGATGAACCTGGCAGGTGCGTTGGTTACCGTCGAGCGAAGAATTTTTGATCTAAAAGGGCGGCGAGAATTGGTTTATTTCTTCGGGTTGCAGGGCGGCCGACCGTTGCCGTATCGGCTGGACCATTACTTGTCGACGAGCCGGCGCTTTACTGAGGAAGGAGACAAGAAAAGGGAGTTGGTGCGCGCCTCCGATCTGCATTTCTGGGGGCGGCTTTGGGAATCGTTCAAGAGTCGGCGCGAGGTGCGGGGGCCGAAGCAGTTCGTGCGTGTCTCGACGATGCTCGGCACGGAAGAGGTGAGTGATGCAGATGACCGGTTGGTGAAATTCTTGAGAGAATGGCTGGTGCAGGCGGATTATGGGGCCGAGAAAGCGCAATGGTTAGCCGCGGCAAATACGAAACGCCAGGTGCCAAAAGAATGACCAATGAACAAGCACTAATGACCAGCGAATTGTCGAATGGTTAAAGGTTAGTGCGCGAAAGGAGCTTCTTCGCCTCGGCAGCGGCTCCGTTGAGTGGAACTTCTTGTTGGCTCTGTGTCCCGAGACTCTTCAGTTGGCAGACGATCGCATCTTCTTTGCGGGCGCAACGGAAGGTGAATGAAGCATTCAACTCGAGTGCCCGCTTGAACTGCTTGTCGGACTTCGCCGGAGTGAGAGGAAATTCGGTCGCCAGGCCGGCATCGCGTAACTGCTGGACGAGGCCGAGGCTGTCGTCGCGCAGCGATTCATCTTCGATCAGAACAAAAGCATCTATGCGGGTCTGGAGTTTCGGCACGACTTTCTTCTCCAGCAAAAGGTCCGCGAGCACGACGTCGCCCATGCCGAAACCGAGAGCCGGGAGATCAACTTTGCCGCCCGAGATAAGTTTGATCAGATTGTTGTAGCGACCGCCACCGGCAATGGCGCGCATGGTTGCGCCTTTGGCGAACGCTTCAAAAACGACGCCGGTGTAGTAAGCGAGGCCGCGGATGATGCTGTAGTCGATCTGCACGAACCGGTCGAGTTTGCGGCTGCGAAGGTGGCGCAAAACCGTTTCGAGTTCTGGAGTGGGCGCCCCATTTTTAATGAACGAGGTCACCTCCGCTGCGTCGATGCCAAGCGCTCTGAGTTTTTGTTCAGTGGTCTCAGGTTTCTCGCGTTCGATTTTGTCGATCACCTGGTAGAATTCGTAGGCTTTCGAAGCATCGGAACAACGGGCATCGAAGAAATCCTGCCAGGCGTTACGGCTGCTCAGGCGAATTACAAAATCATTCTCCGTTAAACCCAGAGTGCGAAGTGTGTCGATGAGTAGGGCAATTAGTTCGGAATCTGCGGCGGGATCGGTTTCGCCGATGATATCCGCGTTGAGCTGGAAGTGTTCGCGCAGACGACCCTTCTGCTGTCGTTCGTAACGAAAAAGTTGTGGGATCGCAAACCATTTGATCGGCTTTTTGTAGCTGCGCTCTGACGTGGCGATCATGCGGGCGAGACTGGGGGTCATCTCTGGTCGCAGCGCCACGGCCCGATCACCTTTGTCCACAAAGTTATAGAGTTGCCCAACAATTTCGGCGCCGCTTTTCGTTGTGTAAAGATCCAGTTCTTCGAGAGGTGGTCCGTCGTATTCGGAAAAGCCGTAGGTGCCCGCCGTGCGTCGCCAATGGCTGAAAATGTGATTTCGCAGGGCAAAACTTGAAGCGTCTTTTGTTGGGAGAGGTTCGGGAAAGAAGTCGCGAAAACCAGGTAAACGTTCCATGTAAAAGAAACCTTCGCCCGCGTGAACCGCGAGCGCGATCAAAAAGTTGGGCGGCAGCGTTATGCGGCAGAGGCGGCGGGCGGTTGGTTACTATGGCCATCCGCGGCGGCCTTTTCGGATTCCGCCTGCAACTTTTGCTGCTGCTCGATCTGTTGTGGGGTGAGCTTCAGGACCGCTTCGCGCATTTCCTTGCCGGGCTTGAACTTCACCACGGCGCGCGGCGGGATGGGCACATCGGCTTCAGGCGCATTCGGGTTTCGTCCCACTCGCGCTTTGCGCACTTTGACCTCGAAAACGCCAAAATTGCGCAATTCCACCTTTTGCCCCCGGGTGACGGCATCGGAGATGTAATCAAGTGTCTTTTGAACGACGTTGAGCACGTCCTGCTGCACCAGGCCTGTCTCTTCGCTAATCCGCACTACCAAGTCACGCTTCGTCATAGGGTCGTTGGTTCGGCTGCTGTGTCACCAGAGTGAGCTGGTCTATGGCAGAACTCGTTTTACGCCGAATACCCTTTGGGTCAAGCAGATAACGCAGAGTGTTTTATCTTTATTTGAGCAGTCGCGAAGTATCAGGCAGTCCCCATCCGGGAAACACTTCCGTTTAAGGGTTGCTGGAGCAATGTTGGAGACACCAAAATCTCCATTACATCGGGTTTCTCGTGAGATCCTCCATGTTCAATGTAATCGATCAACTTGAGGCCGGAGCTAAATTGAAGGGCATCCTGTTCTTCAGGGGTCCAGTCATCCTGGCCCCGGAGATACCTGCCGGTGTCTTTATGTCTGACAACAAAACTCATACGCCAACGTATGAACTTCGGTCCAACCGTCTATTCAGACCCGAAGCGCAGCATGCGCTCAGGCAAAGCCTGAATGAAGCCCCACCGAGGGCGCGTTGATTATTGTGGCTCAGCGAGAATTTGAGCGCGCTTCTGATGATACTCCGCAGGGGTCATTTTATCCGCGCGGTACAGATCAGTGATCTCCTTCAGCCGCTCCATCCTCGTCCTGGGCACGGTGCCGGTGTTGATTTGCTCAAGAGCCTGCTGCGCTTGCGAATGCACGTCCGGCGAGGCGGCAGGTATTGCGCTCGGGGCGGCGGTCGGAGTTACGGTGGAAGGTGCGGCAGTGGATGCCGCTCCAGCAGCGGGTGCTGCAGATTGGACCGGCACCGGCGAGGGGTTCTCAACGGGAGACGCGGCCGGAGCCGGAGCAGGAGCTGCCTGAATCGCGGTCGTGGCCTGCTGATTTTGGGCACGTTCCAAAAGAATCTGTCGGGCACGGTCTTCCAACTCTTTCGAGTATTGAACATCCGCTGCGTCAGTTTCGGTTCGCTGCGTGACAGCAGCCGCTTTGGGCGGCGCTACCGATTTTGCCGCAGGCGTAGCCGATGATGGATTTGAAATTGACGGAGCGGCGGTTTGAACCGCAGGCCTCGACTGCTGTTCTTGCTGGCGCAATGCGGCCAGAGCCGCAGCCTCTTGTTCCGAGGTTAAGGTTTGCGGAAGCGGCGTCGAGGCTGGAGAGGGCGTCTTTGCTTTCGCGGTGCTCGCCGCTGGAGCCGACATTTTGCCGGAAATTTCCTGATCCTGACGGCGAATCATTTCTCGCGTGGCGGCGTCAAGACCCTGCGAAGGGTTCGCAGTGGCGGAACTTGCACCAGGAGTTGTGCGCGGCATCTGCATGGATGTGGGAGATTGTTCCACCATGCTCTGAGCGCGTTGCTCAAGTTCTCTCGTGTAAGCATCCGGAGTTGGTGTTGTCGACACGGTCGGAGGAACGATCGTGACGGACGCGGGTTTCGCATCGCCTCGAGCTTTCGCCTTTTGCGCTTCCTCCTGCTCGAGTTCGAGCTGCATTTGCTTCAACCGGCGTTGAAGGTCCGGTGAAGGTTGTGGGGTTGAAGTTGCGGGACTGGTCGTGGTCGATGGCGTCTGAACTGCTGGCGCAGTAGCGGGAGCACTTTGGTTCTGCACCTGCTGGTGCAAAACTTCGAGTGCTTTGGCGTGAACGTCCTCGGCGTCCGCTTGCGCCAATTGCATCGCCGCTTCCGTATTCTGATGCAAAGCCACGAGGGCAGGGGAATGAGCTGGATTATAGTCGTCCGGCTTGATTTGCCCGGCCTGGCGGGCAACGTTCACTTCGTATTCGTGCTGCTGCTGGCGCAAGCGTTCCCGTTCTTTGACAAACTGTTCGAATTGCTGCCGGCGCTCTGCTTGAAGTTTTTCGCGATCCGTGTTGCGTTGCTCCGCCCGTTCTTTAGCCATCTGCGGATCGACCTGAGCTGCACTGGTCTGGCCAAGTTGTTCGCGCAACGCGCGCAACGCCTCGTCGTGGACTTTCTCGATATCGTCGGCCATTGCCGGGGAAAAGAGCAGTGCTCCGACAAAACTGGCGCGCAAAAACTCAGCAATTCGCATAGGACGTGATTATCGAATTTTCCACTCTCCGGCAACTAAAACAAGGGCGAGTATGATTCTTCACCGTCAATAAACGCTGATTGACGCGAATCGTAAAGACCGGCTTGCTTGACTTCCTCACCATTTTGGAGGTTTTTAGGGGGCATATGAGGAGTTTGGGGAGAATTCTTGGGATGTCGATCGCACTGTTCCTGGTTGCCGGGTGCAGGACCGCTTACTACAGCACGATGGAACAATTCGGCGTGTACAAGCGCGACATCCTGAAAAACAACGTGGAAGCGGCGCGCGATGAGCAGAAGAAAGCGGCGGAACAATTTAAGGACGCCCTCACGCGCCTGCGGGAACTCTATGGTTCACCCGGGGGCGATCTGGAAAAAGTTTACGATAAGTTGCAGGGCGATTTCAACAAATCGAAGTCCCGAGCGGACGCAGTGAAGGAGCGCATTCAAAAAGTTGAAACAGTCTCGGGCGATTTGTTCAAGGAATGGGAGCAGGAAATCACAACGATACAAAGCGCCAAACTTGCGGCCGACAGCCGGGAAAAATTACGCGAGACGCGTGAGAAGTATGATTCGCTTCACACCGCGATGAAGCGCGCGGAGGCGAGTATGGACCCCGTGCTCGCACAATTCCACGACCAGGTCCTCTACCTGAAGCACAATCTCAATGCAGCGGCCATCGGCGCACTCAAAGGCGAGACGATGGATATCGAGAAAGAAATCCAGCGACTGATTAGCGACATGAACGCCTCAATCCAGGAAGCGGACCGATTCATCCAGGGATTGAAGTAATCTCAGTTTCACGGCACCGGCCGGGTCATCTCGAATTTGCCGTGGTCGTATTTCGAGCTGTAGGTAGAAAAGTAATTCGTGCCGTTGGCATGGCCGGCGTACGTGTAGACTCCACCGGCCATTTTTCCGAGGTCAGCTTCGCCTGAAAAATTGTAAGTCTCGCCGTCTTGCCGGACTTCGAGCGGGACAGTGTAGCCGAAGTGGAAGATCTTTTTGTAGTTCGCGTGAAAATTGGCGTTGTATTTATTCGTTGACTCTTCTGTGATCACGCAGCGGAGTCGGTCGTTGTGACCGCTGGCATCACTCGTCCAGTGGCCTTCCCAGGGCCCCGCGAGACCCTGCGCGGGGATTGGTTGCTTCAGGGCAGAGTCCCATTCCTTATTGAATGAGGAGCACCCGGACAGCAGTAGCACGAGAGCCAGCGCGATGATTCCGTTTTTCATATTACCGAAGAGCGATTTGTTGCGGTTGAAAATCGCTGACGTAACGAGTTCGTCGTTCAATGATGTTCAGCGCATATTCACGCGTGCGCGGGAAATCCATTTGGCCGAGAAAGACGGTGCTATTGGTTTGCGCGGCGCCTTTGCTCCAACGTAAAACGTGGGTTCTCCCGGCATTATAATCAGCCAGAGCATAAGGAACGGGGTTGTCGGTTTGCTTGTACCGTTTCATCAGCTTCGAAAGGTAAAACGTCCCGCAGAAAATGTTCATCTCGGGATCGAGGATGCGTTCATGAGCGAAGGCCCGGACATGTTCGGCGTCGGCCCATTCGAAGGCCGCATCTTCCCGTATTTGCATCAACCCGATTTCGCCCGCCTTCCCTCGCGCGCGGGGATTGAAACGGCTCTCGCGCCAAATGACCGCCTTGATCAATGCAGGGTCCAGGCTATAGCGTTGCGCTGCGGCAAGGATTTGGCGGTCAAATCTCTTTTCAGTGCGTTCCCGGAACCAAAGTCCGAGCAAAACGCAGATTGCAGTCAGCCCCAGAATGCCGGAGATAAAATAGAACCTGTTTTGCGTCGCACGATCCATGGATCGACCGCGAGCTTAGGCGCGCCGAAGTGAATTGAAAAGGATGAGAAATTTAGGGTGGGGAGACCATGCAAAGCACAGATTTACACGGCACTTTACCAAAAATAGTTTGAAAACAATAAGGGGAGCTGTTTGATTGTAATCGATGTCATCACTGTCGTTCTAAGTCTTTGATTACTTCGCAAACAGTCCTTCGTTTCTTGCGATTTGGCTTGGTCGGCGCGAGCGGAGTGGTCGTCAATATGGCGACTCTCATTTTCCTCACCGAGAAACTCAAGATCAATTACGCCGTCGCGAGCCTCGTTGCGATTGAAATTTCGATTCTTACTAATTTTGCGCTGAACAATGCCTGGACCTGGGCGGATCGCCGAGACAAACCGTTTCGCGAACGGCTTTTTAAATACCATTTGGTCGCGGGGTTCACTGCGCTGACCGGTAATTGGTGTGTTTTGGTTCTGCTCACCGCACTTTTCGACGTTGATTACCGATTGGCCAATCTCATTGGCATCGCCGCCGGGATGTCCCTTAATTTCCTCCTCAATCATCAATGGACCTTCGCTGCACAGGGAGAAAGACAACAAATGCAACGCACTCAAAGAACAAAGTGGTGGCCGGCTGAACTGGGATCGCGGCGTTCGCAAATGGTAGTCCTTGGGCTGATCGGGGTGGCGCTGGTGCTCCGCGTCGCGGCGATGGCGGGAATGGTCCTTCTGCCGGAAGAGGCTTACTATTGGATGTATTCCCAGCATCCGAGCTTGAGCTACTTCGATCATCCGCCCATGGTGGCGTGGCTCATTTGGCTCGGAACGCACCTTTTCGGGGATATTGAGTTTGCGGTCCGGTTCGCCGGATCGGCGCTCATGATCTTCTCCAGCGCATTGCTTTTCCTTTACGGCAAGATGTGGTTTAGCCGTCGCGCGGGCATTATCGCGGCGTTGATGCTTCAGATTTTGCCTGCGTATTTCGGCGCAGGTTTGATCGCCACGATGGATTCCGCGTTGATCTTTTTTTGGATGGTCTGTCTGGTCGGCGTGAGCCTTGCGCTAAAGGAGGGTAAAGACTGGGGATGGTACGTGGCAGCGCTGGGGCTCGGTGGAGCGATGTTGAGTAAATACACAGGAGTATTTGCCGCGGTCGGCGCGACCGGTGCGCTCATCGTTTACCGGCCATGGCGTCGTCAATTTCTGAGCCCGCATCCGTACATGGCTTGTGTGCTGGCCTTTCTCATGTTCCTCCCGGTCTTGATTTGGAATGCAAATCACGATTGGGCCAGTTTCCGTTTCCAATTTACCGATCGCTTCGCCGGACAAAAATTCAGCCTGTCGAGTGCTCTCTCTTATCTTGGAATGCAAGTTGTCGTGGCGACGCCTGTCGTGCTCGCGGTGATTGGTTGGGCTGCCTGGCGAACATTGAAAAAACGGCGAATACCGGCGCCCCGTTGGATCATGGTTGGGGCGTTCAGCCTGCCACTGCTCTTCATGATGGGATACAAATCTCTGCGCTACGACATTCATCTTAACTGGACATTGCCTTTGTACTTGAGCGTGCTGCCGGCAGTGGTCCAGTTGGGGCTTGTGCAGGCCAGACGCATGCGGCTTCAACCGGTTCCATGGCTCAAGGCCACCGTCGGAACGATTGCGATTTGCGCGGCTGCCGATGCGCTGATGCTGATCTATATCCTGGCTCTCCAACCGCGCATGCAGTTGGTCTCTTCTTTGCGGCCCTGGCGTGAATTGGCCGGTTCGGTCCAGGCGATTGAAGAACGGGTGGAAAAGGAGACAGGGAGAGAACCGTTGGTCATCGCCGGCGGAAAGTACCGTTTGGCGAGCGTGCTCGCTTTTTATCGCACCCCGCTGGAGCATTCCGTTCGCGCAAGCGATTTCACGACGAGTCAATGGGTCGCCCACGGATCGGGGTTGGGCTATCCCTACTGGGCGAACGAAGATCTTTGGAAGCAAAGCGACTGCGTTGTGGTGGACGACACGAATGATCTGGAGAAATTCGCATCCCACTTCAAAAAGTTCGAGCTCGCCGAGGAGATTCGCTACGGGAAGAGCCGTTATCGTATCGCGATTGGACGGGGTTGGCGGAATCCGTTGCCGGGAAAGGGGTCCAGTGAAAGGCCTTCTGGCAATTTGCGTTGACCAGCGGTTCCTTGCGTTCTGACACCTCGTTAAGAATACTGCGGGCACTTGAACATTACTGTCACGCAACTGACGGAGCGGTTGATCGCCTCTTATGCGCAGGTGGGCGGCATCAATCGGCTGGACCAAACGAACCTCCCCTCGAAGAACGCGATTACCCTCATCACTGAGGACCTGTTGCGCCTGTTGTTTCCGGGCTTTTTCACGGAGCAGCCGATTCACTCCTACGAGATCAAGATGGAAACCGCCAACCTGATGGATGCGGTCAAGGGGCGGCTCGAGGATGAGATATACAAGAGCCTGCTCTACGCCAAAACCGACGCGGCTCACGCGCGCGGGCAGGCAACCAATATTACCCTCAACTTTCTCGATCGCTTGCCCGCTATTAGGGAGTTGTTGCAGACGGATGCGGAAGCAGCCTATAGCGGCGACCCGGCGGCTCTCAGCAAGGATGAAGTGATTGTCGCGTACCCGTTCATTGAGGCGATCGCCGTCCAGCGGTTGGCCCATGAGCTATACCGTCTGGAAGTCGCGCTGATCCCGCGGATCATGACCGAATGGGCTCATTCACGAACTGGAATTGATATTCACCCGGGAGCGGAGATTGGTTCGCACTTTTTCATCGATCATGGAACTGGCACGGTGATCGGCGAAACCTGCCAGATCGGCAACCGGGTAAAGATGTATCAGAACGTATCTCTCGTTGCTCGCTCGCTTGCCGCGGGGCAGGCATTGAAGGGAACGAAAAGGCACCCGACGATCGAGGACGACGTGACGATTTACGCCGGTGTAACGATCATCGGCGGAGAAACGGTCATCGGCGCCGGCACCACGATCGGCGCGAATGTCTTCCTGATGCAAAGCGTTCCGCCAAATTCACTCGTGATTTACGAGGAAGTAAACGTGAAAGTGATGAGCAAACGGGAAAAGACCGTCCGCGCAGATTTCCAGATTTAAATGTAATCAGCCGCGATTGACTCTTGCCAGGAGCGCCCCTCCCAGAATCGGAAAAAGGAAGTTCGGGATCCAAATGATGAAATACGAATGCAAGTGCTCCCTGGTTCCAAGGCTTTCCCCCAGAATCAAGAACGAGTAATAGGCGACAACGATTATCAAAGAGATGGCTACTCCCACGGAGGTCTCGCGGCGATGTGCCTGGATGGCCAAAGGAATTCCCACCAGCGTAAAGGCAAAGCAGGCGAACGAAAACGAATATTGCCGGTGAATTTGCACGAGCACCGGCATGGTTCCGATCCCTTGCGCTTCCAGATTTCGCCGTTCCTCCTGTAACTGGACGCAATTCATCTCGAAGAGCTTTGGCTTGCGCTCATTTTTCATGATCGCAGTCAGGTCGATCGGGTCGATTTCGTAGACTCCGAACTCCCCTGCAAGCCATTCGAGAGGTTTTTCCGGGGGCCGGGGGCCGATCAAGTTATCGTCCTCCGCAGGATTTCTGCGAACTTCGGTGACCACTTCTCTCAGAGTAAAACGGATCGTCCGCGCCGCGTCGTCATAGAACATGGTTCCTTTTCTCGCTAAAACGCGTGTGGTGATTTGATTGTTCTCCAGCTTATAAACTCGCACGTCCTCCAGGTCGTCTCCCTTCCTTTTTCGAATGTAAATCACGAACCCGGGAAGTTCGTCAATGAACCGGTCTTCAGTAATAAGATTTGAGATCGAGCGCGCGCCGAGCGAGAAAGTGATGTTTTTATAAGCTTTCCGACATTGTGGAGCGACCCAAAGATTGAACCAGGCGCAAAGCGCACAAAGGGCGATACTCAAGAGCACAATTGGCGTCACAAGCGAAACCAGGCTGATGCCGCTGGCTCGCACTGCAGTTAATTCCTGGTCCGCACTGAAACGCCCGAAAGTGAGGATAACTGCAGTGATCGTGGCGAACGGCAGCACGTACGCCATGACATATGGAATGAGAAGAGCAATCGCTTTGATGACCAGTCGCAATTCGACCTGTCCGGCGATCAACAGCCCAAGGATCTCCTTCAACACGTTCCCAAGAAGTAGAACGAAAGTGAAAACAGTCACCGTCATCAGCAGCGAGACGAGAACCTGCTTTGTGAGATAGAGATGGAGCGTTTTCAGAGTTCAAATACTCCAGTAAGCGTCGCGGCTCCTGAAGTGTTCTTGCTTTTTTCAGAATTCTTGCAACAAGCTGGTCCGGTACTTCTTCCAACTCGCGACGGGCGGAGCGAAGCAAATAAACCGTGTAATCAGCCACGTTGGCGCTTGGCAAGGCGTTTCTCTACGTAGTCGAGAGTCTAACGCGGATCCTTTTCGCGTGATTTAGCTACTAGCGCGTCGTGAAAATCCTCCCATGAATCTCCGTGCTTTTCCAGGTCGATCATGACGGCCTTTTTGCGCCCGTGTTGGTCGACCACGAATGTAACGCCGCTCATAGTTCCGAAACAATGTGCATAAAAGGCGCCCGAGGCAAGGCCGCGCTTACGCAAGCAGGGGATGAACGACGCTCGCTGGCTGCTTGTCCGTCAGCGTGAGTTGCTGGCCGTTGCGTTGGTAGACGAGCTTTTCGTGATCGAACCCGAAAAGGTGCAGCAGAGTCGCGTGATAGTCGTGATGCGTGACCACATCTTTAACGGCACGGTGTCCCCATTCGTCGGTCTCCCCGTGAACGTAGCCCCCTTTGAACCCACCACCGGCCAGCCACATGCTGAATCCGAAAGTGTTGTGGTCCCGGCCGCACTTTTCACGCCCGGTATCGTTTTGCAGTACCGGAAGTCGCCCCATTTCGCCGCCCCAATGGACAACCGTTGTGTCGAGGAGGCCGAGAGCTCTGAGGTCCTGCACAAGCGCGGCCGCGGGACGATCAACCGCGCGGCAATTATTTGGGAGCGCTTTCACCAGGCCGCCGTGGTGGTCCCAGGATTGTCCGACGTTCAGCACCTGCACGAAACGAACGCCGCGTTCGACGAGACGACGCGCAATAAGACAGCGGGTGCCGTAGTCACGTGACTGTTCCTGATCGATGCCATACAGCTTTTTTGTCGCTTCGGATTCTTTCGAAATATCGAGCGCTTCCTTGGCCGCGACCTGCATGCGGGCCGCGAGTTCGTAGCTGGCGATGCGAGCATCAAGATCAAGTTCGCTCGGATGCGCCGCGAGATGTTCACGGTTGATCGATTGGATGAAATCGAGCTGCCGGGCCTGAGCTGCTCCGAGCAGATGGTCCGCGGGATCAAGATTGAGGATGCGCGGTTCCGTAGGCCGAACTTGCGTGCCCTGGTAGAGCGACGGAAGCCAGCCGCTCGTCCAATGCTGGCTGGCAAATTGCGGGAGACCCCGCGGATCCGTCATGGCCACGTAAGCAGGAAGATCGCGAGTCTCCGAGCCCAGAGCGTAAGTGAGCCAACTTCCGAGCGAAGGTCTGCCGCTCCGAAAGCTCCCGCTATTCAGCGCGTAGAGCGACTGGAGATGATTGTTCACGCCCGTCTTCATCGAGCGAATCAATGTGATGTCATCCGCGACGGTCGCGAGGTGCGGGAGTAACTCAGAAAGCTCCATGCCGCACTCGCCGTGTTTTGCGAATTCGAAGGGCGAGGCAAAAACTTTCGAGGAGGCTTCCGCGGCGTTGTCATAACGGATTTCCCCAGGGAAGGGTTTGCCGTCGTATTTTTTCATGCCGGGTTTCGGGTCGAAAAGATCGATCTGACTCGGGCCGCCCATCATGAAGAGCGAGATCATCGCGCGTGCCTTCGGCTGAAATGGCGGCGTCTTCGGCGCGAGGTCGAATTTCTGCGGGCCGATCGGCGGTTGAATCATCGGCGCCGCGAGCAGCCCATCCTCGCGGAGCAGATGCGCGAGCGCGAGTCCGGCAAGGCCGAAGGAATTCGCTCTAAGAAAATGACGGCGTGAACAGAAGTGGTTCATAGGTCAATCGACATACAAAAATGTGTTTGCAGAGACCAATGCGTGGCACAGGCTCGCTAATGCGAGCAACTGCGGGTCTCGCGGGTGCGGCTCGGGTTTGTCTTTCTCTTTCCTGGGCGGCGGCAACGTGGCGAGGCGAGCGCGGATTTGTTCCGCCTGTTCGGCCAGGTAAACGAGACCTCGTGAAACATCGGTATCTTTTGGGGGAACTCCGTAGGCAAGACGCCAGGCACGTGTGATTTGAGCGCGCGCGTTTCCTGGGTTTTCGGAGATCAAGCGTTCGGCGAACGCTTGGGCTTGTCCCGCGACGAAACTATCGTTCAGCATGGTGAGGGACTGCGGAGCGACAGTGCTGACGTTTCGCAGTTCGCAGTTTGGAGTCATCACCGGTTCGTCGAACGCATCGAGCATCGTCAGTGGGAAAGACCGCCGCACTTGAACGTAAATGCTGCGTCGGAACGCCTGATCCCCGATTGGATCGACCAGCACCGGATCCCCGTTGCCATTGTTCTTCTGATTTCCTGTCACCACGCGTCCGACTTCATCGCGAGCGATTGGCACTGGCGCGCCAAATTGCTGATGGTTGAGCTTACCGCTAACAGCGAGAATTGAATCGCGCAGCGTTTCTGCTTCGAGCCGTTGAACCTTCATCCGGCAGTACCAGCGGTTATCCGGATCGAACCGGGCGGCGGAATCGTTTAGAGACGATTGGCGATAGACTGCGGAGGTCATGATGAGCTTGTGTAGCGGCTTGAGTTTCCAACCGTTCGCCATGAACTCGCTGGCGAGCCAATCGAGCAACTCAGGATGCGTCGGACGTTCGCCCTGCTGACCAAAATCGCCCGGCGTGTTCACAAGGCCGCGGCCAAAGTGATTAAGCCAAAAGCGATTCACGAGTACGCGCGCGACTAATGGATGTTTGCCGCTCGTCAGCCATTTGGCGTAAGCAAGTCGACGACCAGAGGATTGCAACTCGCCTTTGTTCGCCCCGAAGGGCGGCGCATTCGTATCCCATGCGGCGTAGACGCCACGCAGAATCTCCAGTTCTGTCGGGCCGACTTTTTCCTTGGGTTGTTCGTGATCGCCGCGCGCAAAAAGAAATGTTTCCGGAACTTTGCCTGCGGGTTCCGTGATCGCCGGAATGAACGGCTCGGGCGGCTTGGTGCCACGCAGCTTTCCAGCTTCACCTTGCTTCTCTAGAACTTTTTTGTTCGCCTCGGGATCGTAAAGATCGAGCGCGCCCTGCACATCCGCGCTCGGATAAACCTTCAGGAGAGAGACCTGCTCAGATGTTCTTTTGTCCTGTTTCGTATTCCGCGCTTCCTTGACCTGCTCGCGAACATCTTCCGGCACTTTCGCCAGTTCCTTTTCGAAAACTTTCTCCAGAAAATCCTTCCGCATCTGTTCGGCGGCCTGATCGATTTTCCGCGCCTCCGCTTCGATTTCTTCCGCCTTTTTGCGATCTTCCGCGGTATAGAGCGAAACCAGTCGCTCATTGGGATTTCGCCAATGCTTCCAGTCGAGAGCAGGCTCGAAGATCGCTCGCACCTGGTAATAATCGCGCTGCGAAATGGGTTCGTAACGATGATCGTGGCATTGCGCGCATCCGACGGTTAGTCCAAGGAGCGACGATGAAACCACCTTGATGGTTTCGGCCACGACCTGGTTGCGCGCATCGTTTTGGTCCGGCACTTCGTCCGCCGTCCCATCCGGCGCCATGCGCAAGAAGCCGGTCGCGGCGAGCAACTCCTGAACCCGCGAATCGACAGCTTTCGCGACTGCGTTTTCTTGCGTGACACGCGCCAGTTCGTCTCCTGCCAATTGTTCAGTGATAAACTCAGTCCATGGCTTGTCCGCATTGAACGCGCGAATCACATAGTCCCGATAACGCCAGGCATGCGGTCGAACACTATCCGCTTCTGCATAGCCGTTGGAGTCCGCGTAGCCCGCGACATCAAGCCAGTGCCGGGCCCATCGTTCTCCATAGGCATCGGATTCGAGCAGGCGATCGATCAATCTCTCATAGGCGTCGGGCGAATTATCGGCGAGAAAGGCATCGACCTCTTCCGGTGCTGGCGGCACCCCGAGAAGATCAAGATACGCACGACGAATCAGAACTTCTTTTGGCGCTTCCTGGGCGAAGGCCAAATTCTGTTCCCGGAGTTTCTGCAGGACAAAAACATCGATTGAGGTGCGCACGCCGTCCGTTGAGGACCATTTGGGAACCGCTGGACGGGCGATTGGTTGGAACGCCCAGAATTGGCGTTCTTGCTGTGTGATGTGAAAACCTCTCGGCAGTTCTCTGGGCTCAGCCGAGGCAGTCGGTGCCCCCGCTGCAATCCATTGAGCGATGATCGCTACCTGATTTGCATTGAGCTTTTTCTCTCCTTTGGGCATATCGCCCGACTCTACCATCGAAAAAATAAGGCTTTCCGAGGGTTTTCCTGGAACCAGCACCTGGCCGTCATGGGTTTTTGTCTCGGCCATAAAATGGCGCAAACGCAGATCGACCTTGCCTTTGAGCTCGTCGCCTTCGCCGTGACAATGAAAACAGTGCGTTTTGAGGATGGGACGAACGTCTTTTTCGAAAGAGGGTGACGACTCTCCTGCCGCAAAAGATTGAGCAATTGCGGTTGTCAAGATCAGGCCTCTGATCAGGCTCCGGGGCATGCGCTGAATGTTAGACGTTTCAGCGGCGCTCTGCAATCAAACCTGTTTTCCGCGTTTCTGGTCTTTCAACGCTTGCACTTGATGGCGTCAAAGTAAGCGACCTTGAAATAGTCGTGTTTCTGAATGTTGTGGTCGGTGGATACCCGCTGCGCCTCCGCTGTTTTCTTGAACGGACCCTTGCACCAGTTACACGTCTCGCAATGAACGTAGTATTCAGCCGGTGGCATCGATTTCCTGTCGAAAATGTTCGAATTCTGCTGCGTGTGCTCGGTCTTGCAACCCATTAGCGTTGTGCTGAGGGCCAGGAGAAACAATGCGCTTTTGTGGCGGAGGTGCATGGCGGACTTTGTAAAGACACCAGGTTTTCGTCAACTAAGGACTGCCTCTTTTGACCGCAGATTGTATTCTGTCGTTCGGATGAAACTGGCATTGGTTCAAATGCGTGTTGAACCGGGTGAGGTGCAGGCCAATCTCACTCGTGCGGAAATCCTCACTCGGAAGGCCGCAGAGCGCGGTGCTGACATCGTCCTTTTGCCGGAAGCCTTGCCTTTCGGATGGATGGATTCTTCCGCTCGATCGGGCGCTTCGGAAATCCCCGTGGGGATACACTGCCGCCGCTTTGTCACGTTGGCCTCCGAACTCAAACTGCATCTCTGCGCCGGACTGGTCGAAAAGAGCGAGGAAATGATCTTCAACGCGGCTGTTCTTATTTCGCCCCAAGGTGAGATATTGCTCCACCACCGAAAGATTCACGAACTTGGAATCGCACATGAATGCTATGCCCTGGGTGAGCGATTGGGTGTTGTGGATACGGAGTTCGGCCGCATTGGCCTGATGATCTGCGCGGACGGTTTCGCTCCGCGACAGGCGATCAGTCGCGCGCTTGCTCTAATGGGCGCCCAGATTATTTTGTCTCCGTGTGCGTGGGCAGTCGACTCGGATTATGACAACCTCACCATCCCGTACGGAAAAATCTGGACCGATAATTATGGCCCGGTCGCGCGGGAGAATGGATTATGGATTGCCGGCTGCAGCAATGTCGGACCGATTCGCAGCGGACCCTGGACGGGTTACAAATGCATTGGTTGCTCGCTCGTCATTGGCCCTGAGGGGGAGGTTAAGGCCCGCGGTACTTACGGCGAGAACGCCGAGGAGATCATTTTCGTGGAGGTCGAGTGCAAACCGTTGCGACGCACATCCGCCGATTAGTCGCTACTCCACTTGAAAAGGGAGTGAGATTGTTCTGGCGGGATCGCGCGAGCGATCGCTCTGTTCAAGATCCACTTCAAACGGTTTGCCGATGTTGTTTCCCGCGAGATCTTCAATTGTGGATTGAACGAGGATCTCGTAGCGACCCGGCTTCCACGGTTGCTCCGGCTGGAAAAGCCACTTCGTTTCATGGTCCTGCAATGATCTTTCCCCTCTTATCGATTTGACCGAGATCATTCGCAATGCCAATGCTTCATCCATCGGATCATTGAACGTGATTGTAACTGGATCGCGACTGTTCGCTTTTGGAGCTCCGATTTTCCAAGCCGAGGGTTCGGGAGATTCGCGGTCCGGCGGCGAGACGTGGAATTTTTTTCGGAAAGGTTCTTTCAGCGAAACGCCCTGTGAATCTTGCCAGCCATCGTCAATGACCAGAGTGTAGTCCTTGTCTGGAAAAAGGGCCGGGCCGACTTCCTCGAGAGGGCGCACGCCGCGTTTAATGCGGCCTGGATCGAGAAAGAGTGTAAGGCGAGTCATGTCAGCGTTCCACAGTTCTTCGTCGATTTCCAGGAAGGGTAGCTCAACGGGTTTGCCGTCCTGATCGAATAAATGGATGTGGTCGTAGATATGTCCGCGGCTCATCGGTGCGGAAAAGTGAAGGTAAAACTTTAGAAGGTTTTGCGGGAGAATCTCCGCTGTGGGGAAAATTTGTGTAACAATCGTAGTTCGGCGCTGCCCGCGGGATGGAACGCGGAGGACGCTTGAAATTTTCGCTGGGCGGAAGGTTGCCCGGTAGGAGATTCCCGGCTCGAAGGGGTAGAGAGGATGAAATTCGATCGCCTCCGGTTTCGCCGAGTAACTGCCGAGCATCGGAGGTAAATTAATTGCGGCCCGGATGTTCTCCGTTTCGACGGTAACGGGGAAAATGTCCTCGAGCTTTTCGGATTTTTGAAGGTCAGAACTGATGGGGCCGACGACGCGGACAAGCGAGTTGTTTGTGTCCCACTTAATGGAAAAACGCGCTGGCGGTGTTTGGCCAAACACCACCAGCGTAAGCGAAAAGAGAATCGCGATCCGAAGGAGCAAACGTTAAGGCAAAGGCAGAACTTCGAGGGTCATATTTCCGCCCTGCGGATCACGGCGGAGAACAATGGCACTGCTGCTGTCGAATTTGTCGAGTTGCTCGATGTTCTTCCAGCTCTCCAGCGTTTCGTAACCGAGCCCACGCTTGTCCTCCACGTGCGACTCGATCTTATCCAGCTTCTCGATGGTATCGGTGTTGAGTTTCATGACGCCACGACTGCTGTTCGCCATGAGCAAATAATCTTTTCCGTCCTTCTGGTAAGTGATCATGTCGAGTGGCCGATTGCGGTTGCCGAGTTCCGCGATGGTCTTGCCTTTCACTTTTGCGCCGGGTTGTAATTCGCTGAGCGAAAAATCGACGAGCGGAGTGCAGGTGTAGGCCGCGAGCACGTGTGCTTCATTCCCGACTTTGATCGGAACGAATGTTCGGACGGGAGCGCGCGTTTCGAATCGGCCATGCGAGCCGTGATAAATTTCCACGCTCGTCCCATTCGCGACTTTCTGGAAAGGGAAGGGGATGGCACGCAACGTCGAAGAGAATTCCTCGTTCGAAAGGCCCGCAACCAGAAGACGATCTTCGAAAAACTGAATGTCAGTAATCGATTCGAGCCGTGGGTTACTTTGGCGATTTCCCTCGCCCACTACGCCGTCGATGGGTGCATCGGGCAGTTCGGCGCGTGAACTCTTCACTTTATCGGTGCTGAAAACTTCGAGTTGACCATCGGTTTTGACGCGCGCCAGAACAGGTTTTGCGTCGGGCCCGCGTCCGCGCGAAACGGCGAGATAGACATTGCGTGAAATGGGGTTCACCGCCATGTCATTCACCAGAATTTGGTCGGCGCCTGTGCCGAGGAGAGCAGCCAGTTTGTCGTTCAACCCTGGGAGTTTGAGGGGTGCCGATTTCCCCGCGACCTTCGCATCTTGCGTGTCGATTGCGACGATCGCGGCGGCCTTCGAATCCGCGACAAATAGAACGCCGTCCGGGCCGAATGTTATCGGACCGGCTGATTTGAGCGAAACCGCGCCTTCTTTGAGACTGCTGGTGGCTGGAAGCGCCTGAGTGGCCGGCAACAGAACGCCGGCGAGCGAAAGAGCTAATGCAAATTTCATGGTTTTATCTCCCTGGTGTGAGTTTGAGACGAGAGTATAGCCGCCAAGGTTACGCTTTGTCAGCCCGGAAAACGACTCGTCTTCGCCCTCGCCGCGCCTCACACTTTTCGAATGATTCGAAAAGCATTTGTCATGGCCGTAAATGCTGGCGCCGAGCAGGAATATGAGCGGCGTCATCGGCCGATTTGGCCCGAGCTGGAGAGCATTCTTTTAGCGAACGGCGTTCGCACCTATTCAATCTTTCTTCACGCTGAGACACGGCAGCTCTTCGCCTACGTTGAATTCGAAAATGAAACCCAATGGGAGGCGATTGCTCGAACGGAGGTGTGTCAGCGCTGGTGGGCTTACATGCGCGAATTGATGCCTACAAATACCGACAACAGCCCAGTTACAACGGAGATTCGTGAGGTTTTTCATATCTCTCGGACCGAGTTTCACCAGTCGTGGCAGGACATACGGCCAGGCTAGTCGCTGAACTCAAACCATCGCCGACATAAGCATCGGGCGCGAGATAAGCTGCCCCGCGAGCAACTCGTTGAGGAAGTTTTGACCAAAGGTCCCCTTTTCGAAAGGATTCGGCCCATTTTTCGGGAATTTGCGCGCTGACAAAAGTACGTTATGGTGTGCGGCTCGGGTGGTTCCTGAAAAGGGTCCATTCGTGCCGGGAAGAGCGCGTCGCGCAGTTCGGTGTCAACGGTTTTTGGAAAGTGGGGTTCGGTAGTTCGAACCCGGGGGTGAAGATTTTTTCAAAAACCTGTTGCACAGGAATGTGCCGATGGTATGCTTCGCGCTCCGTTTCTCCAGGGGTTTCTGGAAACGTATCGAAAAGCCCATTTAAGCAGACACAGAGTCGCAATTTACGATAATGCCGACCATTAATCAGCTCGTCCGAAAAGGACGAAACAAGTTGAAGTACAAGAGCAAATCGCCGGCTCTGGAGCGGGCGCCGTTCCGCCGCGGGGTGTGCCTGCAGGTGATGACGCGCACGCCGAAAAAGCCGAATTCGGCTATGCGAAAAGTGGCGAAGGTGCGTTTGACGAACGGTTACGAAGTGATAGCATACATCCCCGACGAAGGGCACAACCTTCAGGAACACTCCATCGTGTTGGTGCGCGGTGGCCGTGTGAAGGATCTTCCCGGGGTTCGTTATCACATTGTTCGCGGCACTTTGGACGCTGCTGGCGTTGAAAAGCGCCGCGTGAGCCGTTCCAAATACGGAGTGAAACGTCCGAAAGCAGCCGCGGCGAAACCTGCAGCCAAGTAACCGGGCTAACTAATTTTTGATTTGAGTTGATATGTCGAGAAGACGTCAGGCGATTAAGCGCGAAGTAGCGGATGACCCAAAGTATAACAGTGCTTTGGTCAGCCGGTTGATCAATGTGGTCATGGGCAGCGGCAAGAAGACGCTCGCTCAACGGATTGTTTACGGAACGTTCGATAAGATCACCGAAAAGAATCCTGCTTCGAACCCGCTCGAAATTTTGCAGCGCGCTGTGGAAAACGCCAAGCCGCGCCTCGAAGTGAAGCCCCGCCGTGTGGGTGGCGCCACTTACCAGGTGCCACTCGAAGCGCCGCCGGAACGGCAGATGTCACTGGCTTTGCGCTGGCTGGTGAGTTTCGCGGATGCGCGCAAGGGACAGCCGATGACTGATGCGTTGGCCTCGGAAATTATGGATGCTTACCAGGGACAAGGTAACGCGATCCGAAAACGTGACGAAGTGCATAAGATGGCCCAGGCGAACAAGGCCTTCGCGCACTTCCGCTGGTAAACAAATTTTTAAGTAAGTACGCCCCGTGGCCGAAAACATCGGGGCGTTTTTATTCTGTAAAGACGGAAGCAGTTTGAGATGGACGCAGTATTAGAACAGAAGAAGCCGGAGCAAGCGAAGATGGATAAGAAGTCAGTCAATTCGCCGAACCGCCAGTATACCCAGGAGCGGACGCGCAATATCGGTATTGCCGCGCACATTGATGCGGGCAAGACCACGACGACCGAGCGCATTCTGTTTTACACCGGGCTCATTCACAAGATGGGCGATGTCGATGACGGCAACACGGTGACCGACTGGATGGAGCAGGAACGCGAACGTGGTATCACGATTACCTCTGCTGCGACCACCTGTTATTGGACCCAAAAGGACGACGGGATCGACAAGCTTTATAAGAACGTTGCCCATCGCGTTAATATTATTGATACCCCAGGACACGTGGACTTCACCGCTGAGGTGGAGCGTTCCATGCGCGTGCTGGACGGCGCGGTCGCGGTGTTCTGCGGGGTGGCCGGTGTGCAGCCGCAATCCGAGACGGTTTGGCGCCAGGCGACCAAATACAAAGTTCCCCGTATCGCGTTTGTCAATAAGATGGACCGAACCGGCGCGAATTTCGAAAAGGCCGTCGACGAAATGCGCAAGAAGCTCGGCGCTTATGCGTATCCGGTGGTGATCCCCATTGGTAAGGAAGATTATCTCAAAGGCGTCGTCGATGTCATCTCGCAAAAAGCGATCATTTATGATGACGGAGACGCAGTAGGTCTCAAGTATACCGTCGGCGAAATCCCGGACGATCTGAAGGAGAAGGCGAAAGACGCTTTGACTGAGTTGATCGATGCGGTTTCGAATAAGGATGACGAAATCGCGGAACTCGTGCTCGAAGAAAAGCCGATTCCCGCGGACGTGCTCAAGAAGGCGATTCGCCGTTTGACCTGTAAGATAGAGTTCGTGCCGATCCTGTGCGGGTCTGCTTTCAAGAAGAAGGGTGTGCAGCCACTCGTGGACGCGGTCATCGATTACCTGCCTTCGCCGCTCGACATTCCTCCAGCGGAAGGTCATATCCCAGGAACAGAAGACAAGGCGCCCGTCCCTTCGGACGACAACTCGAAGTTCTGCTCGCTCGCGTTCAAGCTCTGGACCGATCCTTATGTTGGTAAGCTGGTGTTCTTCCGCGTTTACAGCGGGATGCTCAAGAAGGGCGACACGATTTACAATCCGCGTACACGCAAGCGCGAGCGCGTCAGCCGCGTCATGATGATTCAGGCTGACAAACGTATCGACGTGGAGACTTGCTACGCCGGCGATATCGCCGCGCTGGTCGGCCTGCGCAATATCACGACGGGCGACACGCTCTGCGACGAAGAGTATGACATCATGCTCGAGCCGCCGACCTTCCCTGAACCCGTCATCAGCATGGCGGTTGAACCAAAGACCAAAGCCGATCGTGAAAAGATGGGCGAAGGTCTGCAACGCCTGGCGGAAGAAGATCCGACCTTCCGTTGCTTCACGAACGAAGAAACCGGCCAGCTCATCATCGCGGGCATGGGCGAGTTGCACCTGGAAATTATTCGGGACCGTTTGTTCCGTGAATTCAAGGTCGAAGCGAACGCGGGCGCTCCGCAGATCGCTTATCGCGAAACTTTCACCAAACCAGCCGAAGGCGAAGGCAAATTCATTCGCCAGTCCGGCGGTCGCGGTCAATACGGTCATGCCGTTATTACCGTGCAGCCGAACGAACGCGGTAAGGGCGTGGAAATCGAAAACAAGATCGTCGGCGGAACGATTCCCAAGGAATACATCCCGGCGGTGATCGATGGAATTGAAGAAGCGGTCAAGGGCGGCGTGATGGCTGGCTACCAGGTCGTGGATATCAAAGTCCAGGTGATCGATGGATCGTTTCACGAAGTTGACTCGAACGAATTGGCGTTCAAGATGGCGGGCATTTTCGCGCTGAAAGAAGCGGCGAAGAAAGCGCATCCGATCCTGCTCGAGCCGATCATGAAGGTCGAGTGCTCGACCCCTGAAGAGTATCAGGGCGATATCATGGGTGACTTGAGCCGTCGTCGCGGAAAGATCATGGGCATGGAAGCCAAGGGCAATGCTGTGGTTGTGAATGCGGAAGTGCCGCTCGCTGAAATGTTCGGTTACGCGACAGCGATTCGTTCGCTCTCAAAGGGACGCGCAGCGTACTCGATGGAACCGCTCGCTTTCGAGCCGGTGCCTTCGAACATCGTCGAAACGATTATGGATCAGCGCAAAGATCGCGCTGCAGCACGAAGCTAATAACTGGAAACCAATTTAGAAATTATAACCAAGTTAGAATTGTTCTTTTAAACTTATGGCAGGACAACGCATACGTATCCGGCTCAAAGCCTTTGATCACCGGGTTATCGACCAGTCGGCCCACGACATTGTGGAAACGGTCAAACGCACTGGAGCACGTGTGGCGGGCCCGATTCCCTTGCCGACTCGCGTCGAGCGTTTCACCGTGGCGCGTTCGCCCCACTCGGACAAGAAGTCCCATGAAACGTTCGAGCAACGCACTCATAAGCGTTTGCTCGATATTATCGAACCTACCGCCAAGACCGTGGATGAGCTCAAGAAGCTGAACCTCCCGGCTGGCGTCGACATCACCATCAAAATCTAGTTCTTATGCTCGCTTTGCTCGGAAAAAAATTAGGTCAAACGCGCGTTTACGACAAAAACGGGATTATGGTCCCTGTGACTGTCGTTCTCGCCGGCCCAAATCGTGTGGTGCAGGTCAAGACTGTCGAGACTGACGGCTACAATGCGATCCAGGTGGGCTTTGATGATCAGAAGAAAGAGACACGTCTTTCGAAAGGCCTCCAGGGTCACTTTAAGAAGAACAGCATTCAGGCGACCAAACGTCTGAAAGAGTTCCGCGATTTTTCGAAGGAAGTCAAGGTTGGCGATCTGGTAGGGCCTGATCTTTTCGCAGTCGGCGATTATGTAGATGCGATCGGCGTGACCAAGGGTCGTGGTTTCGAAGGTGTTGTTGGTCGTCACGGATTCCGTGGTGGTGACATGACGCACGGTGCGAAGGGCTGGCATCGTCGTTCGGGCGCAATCGGTCAGCGTTTGTTCCCCGGCACAGTTATGCGCGGCATGAAAATGCCTGGCCACATGGGCCAGGTGCAACGCACCACGCAGAACCTCGAAGTGGTTCAGGTTCGTCCGGAAGACAACGTGATTTTAGTGAAAGGCGCGATCCCCGGTTCCAAAGGTGATTACGTGGTGATTCGCGAGTCCAAGAAATACCGCAAGGGTTCAGCGAGAGCCGAAGCAGCGAAAGCGCATAAGGCCGCCGCCGCGCCAAAAGCGGAAGCCGCCGCAAAACCCGCAGCAGCCAAGAAGTAATTGGATCAGCACATGAAGCTTACGATTAAGAATACCCAAGGCGGCAACGCAGGTGAAGTGAACCTGGGCTTTGCGCCTGTGGAAGCAGATAAAGGCAGCCAGGCTGTCCACGACGTGGTGGTCGCTTACATGGCCGCTCAGCGCAGTGGCACCGCTTGCACAAAGACGATGGGCGATGTCGCCGGCAGTGGCAAAAAGCCTTGGCGCCAGAAAGGAACAGGACGCGCACGCGCGGGTTCTTTCGCCTCTCCCTTATGGCGTGGCGGTGGTGTCGTTCACGGTCCGAAACCTCGTGACTTCTCGAAAAAGGTGACGAAGAAGACCAAGCAGCTCGCGTTGCGCAAAGCTCTCACCGAACGCATCAACGCCGGTGAAATAACGGTCCTCGAAGACATCAAACTCGATTCGCCGAAGACAAAGAGCTTCGTTGGAATTCTGAATTCGCTGAAGGTTGAGGGTACCACGCTGTTGGTGACTGACAGCAGCAATCAGAACCTGATTCTTGCAAGCCGCAACGTGGAAAACGTTGAATTGGCGAATCCGACCAGCCTCAACACCTACCAATTGCTCCGTTGCAAGAATGTGTTGTTCACCCGCGCAGCGATCGAAGCACTCGATCAGCGCTTGAAAACGGAAGAAGCCTAAGAGGGATACATGAACAATTTCGACGTTATTAAAACAGTTCGCCTGACCGAAAAGGGCACGCGCCAGGGCGACTTCAATCAATACACGATCATCGCTGATCGTCGCGCGAACAAGACGCAGATTCGCAAAGCGGTGGAAACGCTGTTCAAGGTCAACGTTCTGGCCGTGAACACGATGAATGTTTCCGGTAAGTATCGCCGTCAACGCACTGCGCAAGCGGGTCAGACTTCCGATTGGAAGAAGGCCATCGTCACGTTGAAAGAGGGCGACAAGATCAGCCTAACTTAAAGAATTTGTATGCCAGTAAAGACTTTTAGACCATTAACGCCGTCCACGCGATACATCACGATCGCGTCCTACGACGAGATCACCAAGACCAAGCCGGAACGTAAGCTGGTTTATACCCGCAAGAAGACCGGTGGCCGCAATCATTATGGTCGTGTGACCAGCCGCGGTCGCGGTCAGGGCCACAAACAGAAGGTGCGTTTGGTTGATTTCAAACGTAACAAGCACGGCGTTGAAGCGAAGGTCATCGCGATCGAGTACGATCCGATTCGCAGCGCACGTCTGGCTCTCCTTGAATACAAGGATGGCGAACGTCGTTATATCCTGGCTCCGGTCGGTCTCGCGGTCGGTGCTACGCTGAAGAGTGGTTCGACAGCAGAGCCCGAAGTCGGCAACGCGCTTCCGTTGAAGAATGTTCCAGTCGGTCTGACAGTTCATAACGTCGAAATGACTCCCGGCCGTGGCGGTCAGATGGTTCGTTCCGCCGGCGGTGGCGCGACGCTGATGTCTCGCGACGAAGGCTATGCTCAATTGCGTTTGCCTTCTGGGGAAATTCGCCGCGTTAATGAGAACTGCCTTGCGACCATAGGTCAGGTTGGTAATACCGAACACGAAAACGTGATTCTCGGCAAAGCCGGCCGTGCGCGTCATCGCGGTATTCGTCCGTTGAGCCGTGGTGTGGCGAAGAACCCGGTCGATCATCCGATGGGTGGCGGTGCGGGTAAGACCTCCGGTGGTGGTCACCCGG
Source organism: Limisphaerales bacterium (assembly GCA_044226545.1). GTDB lineage: Bacteria > Verrucomicrobiota > Verrucomicrobiia > Limisphaerales > SXQI01 > DASVNK01. The sequence continues at coordinate 45,162 of JBGAGW010000010.1, read as the reverse complement.
TGACTCCCTGGGGTGTGATTACCAAAGGTAAGAAAACTCGCGCACGTTACAAGTTCTCAAATAATTTCATCGTCGTTCGCCGCGATGGGCGAGTTCCGAAAGTGAAGTAACCGAAGATTTAGAAGAGTATGGGACGATCAATTAAGAAAGGTCCGTTTGTTGAAACGCATGTCTTGGAAAAGATCACCAAGATGAACGCGAGCGGCGGCGCGAAGAAGCCGATCAAGACCTGGTCGCGCAAATCGACCATCACCCCGGAATTTGTCGGCCACACTTTCAACGTGCATAACGGCAAGATTTTTCAGCCGGTGTTCGTGACGGAAAACATGGTCGGCCACAAGTTGGGCGAGTTCGCCTTGACGCGCACGTTCAAGAAGCACGGCGCGCACACAGCCAAAGCCGAGGCGAAGTAGTAACGAGCCGAACCAAGAAAATCCAAGTAGTAATTTTATGGAAGTCCACGCAATTACACGCAACGTGCGGATGTCCGCACAGAAGATGCGCGAAGTGGTGCGCCAGATCCAGGGCCTGCCCGCGTTGCACGCGGTGGCGGTCCTCGGCGCCGTTCCGCGCAAGTCCGCCCGTTTCGTGCAAAAGACGCTCAAGAGCGCGATTGCAAACGCAGAGAACAACAATCAGCTCAAGCCTGAAGTGTTGATCGTCAAGGAGGCAGTCGCCGGCACCGCCACCAGCTTCAAGCGTGTGACTCCCAAGGCGCGCGGTTCGATGGGCCCCATCGTCAAGCGCAATTGCCATATCAAGATCGTCTTAACCGATAACGTCGCTGAATAAGTATGGGACAAAAGACAAACCCAATTGGTCTTCGCATCGCGCTCAACAAAGATTGGCGCTCGAAGTGGTATTCCGATAAGAAGGAATTCGGAAAACTCCTCGCTGAAGACCGCAAGATTCGTGAGATTCTCAAGAAGAAGCTCGAAACCGCGTCCGTGCCGAAGATCGGCATCGAGCGCGCCGCGACCCGCTGCCGCATCACGATCTACACCGCTCGTCCGGGTGTGGTGATCGGTCGCAAAGGCGCGGAAATCGACAAGATCAAGGAAGAGATCTCGAAGATGACCGGCAAAGAGATCTACGTCGACATCCAGGAAGTGAAGAGCCCTGAGACCGACGCGCAACTCGTCGCCGAGAACATCGCGCTCCAGCTCGAGCGCCGTATTTCTTTCCGCCGCGCGATGAAAAAGGCGGTCCAGACCGCGATGGATTTCAAAGCGGTTGGAATCAAAGTTCGTTGCGCTGGCCGTCTCGGTGGCGCGGAACTCGCGCGCGTTGAATCGTATCACGAAGGCAGCGTTCCGTTGCACACGTTGCGCGCCAATATCGATTACGGATTTGCCGAAGCATTCACCATGTACGGAAAACTCGGAATCAAAGTTTGGGTCTGCAAAGGCGAGAACAAGCCGGAGCGTGGCCAGGGTGGTCCGAAGCGAGCAGAGGGCGGCGAACAGAATGCGCCAGCGCCGATCGCGACACCAATCGGAGCCTAAGAGATTAGGATTACGAGTAAGATTAAGATCAAGATTAAGATTAAGATTTTTAGGAGTTTGTTATGGCGATGATGCCCGCAAGAGTGAAGTACCGCAAAATGCAGCGCGGAGCGCGCCGAGGGATTGCCTCGCGCGGCAATGCAGTCGCATTCGGCGAGTACGGATTGCAGTCGATGGAGCGCTGCTGGATGGATACCAAGCAGATCGAAGCGGCGCGCGTGGCGATTACCCGTTTCATGAAGCGCCGTGGCAAAGTTTGGATTCGAATTTTCCCGGACAAGAGCTTCACCAAGAAGCCGCTCGAAGTTCGAATGGGTACCGGCAAAGGTGGTGTCGAGTCGTGGGTGGCCGTCATTCGCCCGGCCAATGTTCTTTTTGAGGTGGATGGTGTAACTGAAGCCGTGGCGCGCGAAGGAATGCGTTTGGCTGCTGCCAAATTACCGATCCGGACGAAGTTTATCTCTCGTCACATGGCGGCCGGTGCTTAATAGCGGGAGCGGAGAAGATAATGAAGAAAGAGAGTTTTAAAGATTTAACGGCGGTGGAACTTCAGGCGAAGGGCCGCGATATGCGCCAGGAACTGTTCAACCTGCGTTTGCAGCAGGCCAGCAGCCAATTGGAAAAGCCTTCGCGCATGCGCGAGTTGCGCAAGAGCATCGCCCGTGTTGAAACCCAGCTTTCCGTTCTGCGGAACACAAAGAAAGCCGCTTAACTTTAGGTCATATGGCAGAAGCACAGACAGCCGCACCAGCAGCAGAGCAAGCCCGGACGCATCGTAAAGAGCGCACCGGCGAAGTGATCTCGGACAAGATGGACAAAACCATCATCGTCCGTGTGGAACGCCGGTTCCGCCACCCGAAGTTCAAGAAGGTCGTGACGTCCTTCAAGAAGTTCTACGCGCATGACGAAAAGCGCGAAGCGAAAGTGGGCGATCGCGTATTGATCGCGGAAACGCGCCCGCTCTCCAAGACGAAGTCCTGGCGCCTGGTTCAGGTCGTCGAGAAGAATCAGCTCGCGGCACCTGTCGCTGCTTAAGTAGCGCCCTTAGAAAGTTAGATTTATGTTGCAAGTTCGCTCTATTTTAGATGTGGCCGATAATACGGGCGCGAAACGCGCCGCCGCTATCGGGGTGATTGGCCGGAACCAGTTTTATGCTGGCATCGGCGATGTGATCAAAGCCCATATCAAGGAAGCCGCTCCGGACGGCACGGTGAAAAAGGGCGAAGTGGTCAACGCGGTGATCGTTCGCACCAAACAGTCGATCCGCCGCAATGACGGCAGCTATTTGCGTTTCGATTCGAACGCGATCGTGATTATCGATAAAGAAAACAATCCGCGCGGCACACGTATTTTCGGGCCGGTTGCGCGCGAGCTTCGTGACAAGAAGTTCATGAAGATCATTTCACTGGCACCCGAAGTGATTTAACTAATTTGATTTGGCGAGAGAGAGTATGGCGACTCAGCATGTAAAAAAGAACGATGAAGTGGTCGTGATTGCCGGAACGGAAAAGGGCAAGCGCGGCAAGATCATCGAGGTGCTTCCGGGCAAACAGCGGGTGATTGTCGAAGGTGTGAAAATGATCAAAAAGCACACCAAACGCAACCAGCAGAATCCGGAAGGTGCGATTATCGAACGCGAGGGAACGATTCATCTCTCGAACGTGATGCTCGCCACGAAATTTGACGAACGTGCCGGCAAGCGCGGCAATGCTCAACCTGCTAACGCCTAAGAGAGCCAATGAAAGCAAGACTTTATCAACGTTATACCAGCGAAGTGCGGGCAGCTTTGAAAGATAAGCTGAGCAAGAAGAACATTCACGAAGTGCCGCGCCTGGAAAAGATCGTCATCAACATGGGCGTGAGCTCCTCCCTGGAAAAGGGTGCATCGGATGATGCCGCCAAGGACCTTGCGACGATCACCGGCCAGAAGCCGGTCATGAGCCGCGCACGCAAGAGCATCGCGAACTTTAAGCTTCGCCAGGGCCAGATCACCGGTTGCTACGTCACGCTTCGTCGCGACATGATGTATGAGTTTTTCGACCGCTTGGTTGCGACCGCGCTGCCGCGTATTCGTGACTTCCGTGGTGTGTCACGCCGCGCGTTTGACGGTCGCGGGAATTACTCGCTCGGTCTGCCCGATCAGACGATCTTCCCGGAAATTGAAATGGACAAGATCAAGCGCCAGCAGGGGATGGACGTGACTATCGTTACGACAGCCAAAAGCAATGCGGATGCGCTGGAACTCTTGAAAGCGATGGGAATGCCGTTCGCTGAAAAATAATTTTGTTGAGGAACTAATATATGGCCAAGAAAGCATGGAAAGAGCGCAATCAGCGCAAGGCAGATACGGTGAAGAAATACGCCGCTCTGCGGGCTGAGTTGAAAAAGAAGAAGGACTACGCGGCCCTTCAGAAGCTGCCGCGCGACGCCAGCCCAACACGTCTGGTCAATCGTTGTTCCATGAGCGGGCGCCGTCGCGGGTATATCCGCAAGTTTGGCTGCTCCCGTTTAACTTTCCGGGAGGGTGCCTTGAACGGCCTGATCCCAGGTGTAACCAAAGCGAGCTGGTAAAATGAGCGATCCCGTAGCAGACATGTTGACCCGCCTGCGTAACGCCAATCAAGCGTTGTTGCCGGACGTGGAAGTAAGCCACTCCAAGTTGAAGGAGAGCATCGCCCAGATCCTGAAGAAGGAAGGGTATTTGGCGGAGGTTGCCGTCGAAGGCCAAACAGCGGCGAAGAAGCTCAAGCTCAAGCTGAAGTACAATGGCCGCAAGGGCGTCATCGCCGGACTGAAGCGCGTGAGCAAGCCGGGCCTGCGCCGTTATGTTGGCGCGACCGAAATGCCTCGCGTGCTGAACGGAATGGGCATTGCCATCGTCTCGACGCCTAAAGGTGTCATGACCGGCAACGACGCCAAGAAACAGAATGTCGGCGGCGAACTCGTCGCCTTCGTGTGGTAACCCTTTGGTAAGATTTTATGTCACGTATCGGTAAAATTCCGGTTGCGATCCCGGCCAAGGTCAAGGTCGAGGTCAAGGGCCGAAAAGTTTTTGTTGAAGGGCCGAAAGGCAAGCTCGATTGGGATTTGCCTGTCCGCACGACCGCTGCTGTCGAGAACAACTCAGTGGTTATCAAGCGCCAGGGTGAAGATGCCGAATCGAAAGCGCTTCACGGCCTGAGCCGCGCATTGATCAATAACATGGTCAAAGGCGTCAGCGAAGGTTACGTGAAAAAGCTCGAGATCCAGGGGGTCGGTTTCAAAGCGGCTGTCCAGGGCAAAGCCGTTAACCTGAGCCTCGGCTATTCGCACCCGATTAACTATCCTATACCCGACCAGATTAAAGTGACGGTCGAAGAAAACACCAAGCTCACCATTGAAGGGCCGAGCAAGGAAGTGGTCGGTCGCGTCGCATCGGAAATCCGCGCGTACTACCCGCCTGAGCCATACAAGGGCAAAGGTGTTCGTTACGCTGGCGAACAGGTCAAGCGCAAGGAAGGCAAGACCGTTCAGTAATAGTTCTAGTCTTAACTAACTTAATATAGGTCACGGCAAAATCCGTGGCCTGAGAAAAATGAGAATCGAAAAGAAACAGAAATTGCGGCAGTTGCGTCGTTGGCGCATTCGCAAGACCGTTATTGGCACTTCGGAACGTCCGCGCATGGCGGTTTGCTTTACCGGCAAGCACATTTACGTGCAGTTTATCGACGACAGCCTCGGCAAAACTCTCGCCGCCGCTTCGACCCGCAGCAAGAATGTTCCGGATGCGAAAACGCTGAAAGCCAATGTGACCAGCGCTCAAACGCTTGGCAAAGTGGCAGCTGAAGTAGCACGCAGCAAAGGCATCGAAAAAGTCGTTTTCGATCGCGCAGGCGCACGTTATCACGGCAAGGTCAAAGCGCTCGCGGACGCAGCGCGCGAGGGCGGACTGAAGTTTTAACCTTAGGAGATTTATTGTGGCAGACGAAACAGCACCAGTAGCACCAGCACCGGCTCAGGCCGAACCAACTGCAGCACCCGCGCAGCAAAATGAGGGCGGACCCGGACCACGTGGTGGCGGCGGGGGAGGATTTGGCGGCGGCCGCGGTGGGCGTGGCGGTGGCGGTCGCGGTGGGCCGGGCGGTCCCGGCGGACGTGGGCCCAGGAGGCGCGACGGCGATTTCTTCGAACGCGAACAGAGCGATCTGACCGAGAAAGTCATTTTCATCAATCGCTCATCCAAGGTCGTGAAGGGTGGTCGCCGCTTCAGCTTCAGCGCGCTGGTTGTCGTTGGAGATAAGAAGGGCAAAGTCGGTCTCGGGCTGGGGAAAGCCGGCGAAGTCGCCGATGCTATTCGCAAGGGCAACGACGACGCGAAGCACAACATGCTGAACGTCTCGCTCAAGGACACCACCATTCCACACGAAGTTTTCTCGGAATACGGCGGCGCGCGCATCCTTTTGCGTCCCGCTTCTCCTGGAACTGGAATTATCGCGGGCAAGACCGTTCGCGCCGTGGTTGAATCCGCCGGTGTGAAAGACATCCTGAGCAAATCGCTCGGTTCCAAGAACGCGGCGAACGTTGCGAAAGCGACTCTCACCGCTCTCCAGACTCTTCGTTTGCGTGAGCAGATTTACAAAGAGCGCGGCATGCAGATTCGCACCCGCTCCAAGCAGGCGGGCACACCCGTTGAACAAGTCACAGCTTAAGCTTTCTAACCATTATGCGTTTACATGATTTAAAGCCGAATCCCGGCGCGAAACATCGCCGCAAGCGCCTCGGTCAGGGTGAATCGAGCGGTCACGGTAAAACTTCCGGCCGCGGTGGCAAAGGCCAAAGCGCGCGTTCCGGTAGTTCGATCCGTATCGGTTTCGAAGGCGGTCAAATGCCGCTCATCCGTCGTATTCCCAAGCGCGGTTTCAACAACGCGCGTCACGCCACGGTTTATGTTCCGGTGAACCTCTCGGATCTGAATCGTTTTGATGATGGCGCTCGCGTGGACGAAATCGCTCTCAAGGCAGTCGGTCTCGCGAATGGCAAGTCTCACGGTGTGAAGATTCTCGGCACTGGTGAGATCAAGAAGAAGCTCACGGTTGTGGCCAGCGCGTTCAGTGAATCCGCGCGGAAAAAGATCGAAGCCAAAGGCGGCACTTGTGAAGTGGCGAAGAAGGCCACGGCAGCAGCGGCCTGAGCCGGATTTTAAGGCGCACAAATGTTCCAGAACATCTTCAACACCTTTGCGAACTGCTTCAAAATTCCCGAACTGAAATCGCGAATTGTTTTCACGATTCTCGTTCTGGGAATTTGCCGCTTGATCGCCTGGATCCCAGTCCCTGGACTGGACGGCGCGGCCTTGCGGGAGTGGTTCGACAGCCATCGTGGTGCGATGGCCAACTCGGTTGTCGGTATGTACAGCCTGTTCACCGGTGGCGCGCTCAAGCAGTGCGCGGTCGGTGCGCTGGGCATTATGCCGTACATTACTGCGAGCATCATCATCCAGCTCTTGACCGCGGTTCTGCCCGGCCTGAGCAAGCTCGCTCGCGAAGAAGGTGGTCGCGCGAAGATCGTTCAGTATAGCCGTTATCTTACCGTCCTGCTTTGTCTGGGCCACGGCACTCTCATGGCGCTGAGTTGGGAAAATCCTGGAAAGGTCTTTAGTGGTTTCGAAGGCAGTTTGATCCAACCGGATATGAATCTGTGGTGGTACCGGATTCAGACAATTCTGACTCTCACCACCGGTACACTTCTATTGATGTGGCTTGGTGAACAAATCACAGAACGTGGTATCGGCAACGGTATCTCGCTGATCATCACGATCGGTATCGTGGCGGATCTTCCGCTCGCGTTCCAGGCCGTGCGCACCATGTTCTTCCCGCCGGAAGGTGTCGAGCGCCAATACAATTTGTTCCATGCGATCGGTCTTGTGTTACTGCTGCTCGCGGTTGTTGCTGGTGTAATCGCTGTTACTCAGGCGCAACGCAAGATTCCGGTCCAATACGCGCAGCGCGCTGTGGGTCGCAAAGTTTATCAAGGGGGCAGTTCGTTCATGCCGCTCCGGGTAAATTACGCCGGCGTCATGCCGATCATTTTCGCCCAGGCGATCCTGATGTTCCCGGCGATGATCTTTACGAAACTGGGTGAGCTCGGGAATTTGAAGTTCCTTATAACGCTTGGGAATGACCTGAGCCGGGGCCACGTCGTGTATTACGTGCTCTACACGCTCATGATTCTGTTTTTCTCATACTTCTGGGTCGCGACTCAATTTAATGAATTGCAGATATCGGATGACCTGAAGAAGTACGGCGGTTACATCCCGGGCGTTCGTCCTGGTCAAGCCACCAGCGATTACCTGCATCGCACCATGAGCCGTATCACACTCGCGGGAGCTATCTTCCTGGTGATCATTGCGATCATTCCACAGATGCTCGGCAATATCTTTAATATCGATCCGAACGTCTCGCAGTTTTTCGGCGGTACCAGCATGCTGATTACCGTCGGCGTGTTGCTCGATACAATGCGTCAGATGGAAACGCACCTTTTGATGCGTCATTACGACGGCTTCCTGAAGAAAGGACGGATCAAAGGCCGCTTCTAATGAAGCGGAGCGAACAGAGCCGCGACCGTAAGGGAGCGACGGCGGACTCTGAACGCAAAAATCGCTCCCTCACGGTCGCGGTTCTGTTGGATGAACGCGCACCGGCGACGCTAAACAGGCTATGAAGCGCCGCATTGTTCTTTTGGGTCCGCCTGGTTCCGGGAAAGGAACCATCGCCAACATGCTCGAGAGTCATTTTAATCTCGAGCATATCTCGACCGGACAATGGTTCCGAAGAGAGATGGCGGCGGGGACCGATTTGGGGAAACAGGTCACCGCCAACGTGGAACGTGGCGAACTGGTTCCAGATGAAATGGTTCTGGGGTTGATCGAGCATTGGTTGACGCCTGAATTGATCGAACACGGTTATATGTTCGACGGGTTCCCCAGAACTCGCGCCCAGGCCGAAGCCCTGGATAAATTTTGCGCCGAAAAGAAGGCGCCGCTGGATGTAGTTCTTTACCTGAGCTGTCCGGAAGATCTGATCATTGAACGGATTACCGGGCGGCGTGTTTGTTTGAGTTGCGGAAAGAACTACCATGTGCGATCTTCACCGCCCCGTTCGCCCGGCGTTTGTGATGTTTGCGGAAGTCCGCTCGTCCAAAGACCGGACGATACAGTGGAAGTTGTGAAGAACCGGCTGGAGTTTTACCGGAAGATAACCGAGCCGTTGGTTGATTATTATCGAAAGAGTGGTAAACTTGTGAGTTTGAACGGTGCCCAAGGCTCGGAGGCTGCGTTTAAAGCCGCGGCACAGGTGCTCGGGTCATGATCATTCTTAAGAGTGAACGTGACATCGAGGCTATGCGCGTCTCCGGTGCCATGGCGGCGGAAATTTTGAACCTGGTCGGGAGCTGGATTCGACCGGGGGTGACCACGCGGGAAATTGATCAGTATGCAGCGCAATTGATCAAGGAACGCGGCGCGAAAAGCGCCTTTTTGGGTTACCGGAAATATCCAGGCAATTTGTGCATCTCGGTCAATGACCAGGTGGTGCACGGCTTGCCGAACGACCGCAGGGTGCAGTTCGGTGACATTATCAGCCTCGATTGCGGGGTGATATATCGCGGTTATATCGGTGACACAGCGAAAACTGTGGCGGTGGGCGGTTGTAATGTGCTCGCCCAGAAATTGATGGATGTAACCGAACGCGCTCTTTACGAAGGGATCGCCCAGGCGGTTCCAGGGAATCGGGTGGTGGATATCTCCCGCGCGATTCAGAATTACGTCGAGGAAAACGGATTTAGCGTGGTCCGCGAGTTTGTCGGACACGGCGTAGGACGGTCGATGCATGAGGAACCGCAAGTTCCGAATTTCGTCGAAGGGAAGTCCTCGCCGAAGTTGCGGCCGGGAATGACGATTGCCATCGAACCGATGGTGAATGCCGGCAAAGCGACAGTTGAAATTTTGAATGATGGCTGGACGGTGGTGACCAAGGATGGTCTCCCCTCCGCGCATTTTGAACATACGGTACTGATTACCGAGAACGAACCGGAAATACTGACGTGCGCCGAGAAGACGCCATCCGCGTTGAGGGTACCGTAGTGGAAGTTCTGCCGAACAATTTGTTTCGGGTGGAGCTGCCGAATGGGCACAGGTTTATCGCCCATACGTCGGGAAAGATGCGATTGAATTTTATTCGGCTGTTGTTGGGTGACAAAGTCACGGTTGAGATGTCGCCCTATGACCTGTCGAAAGGTTGTATAACTTTAAACGAAGAGACAAAATGAAAGTTCGGGCATCAGTGAAAAAGCTTTGCGAGCATTGCAAAGTGGTGAAGCGCAAGGGCGTGATTCGCGTCATTTGCACAAACTCGCGGCACAAACAACGCCAGGGTTAAACAACAAGATTAAGATTTTATGGCACGTATTTTAGGTGTGGACGTTCCGGCGGAAAAGCGCATCGATATCGCGCTTCGTTACATTTACGGAATCGGTCCGGTGAATTCGAAGGAAATCCTGCACCGCGCCAATATTGACGGCTCGGTCCGCGCGAAAGATCTCAGCGAAGCACAGCTCTCGCAGATCGTGCACGCCATTCAGGAAGGCAAATACGTGATCGAAGGCGATCTCCGCCGCGAAATCGGTATGAACTTGAAGCGCCTCCAGGGTATCAAGTGCTACCGCGGCATTCGCCACCTCCGCGGCCTCCCGGTCCGCGGCCAACGCACCCAAACGAACGCGCGCACGCGCAAGGGCCCGCGCAAGACCGTCGGCGTGCAACGCAACCCGAACGCCAAGACCGGTATTCACTAAGTCTTAATCATAATCTTACTCTTAATCTTAATCTCTTAGAGGCCACATGGCAGACGAACAAAAAGCAAAGAAACCCGCCGCAAAGAAAGAAGGCGCTGAAGGTGCCGCTCACGGCGGTGAGGCAAAAGCCGCAGCAGGGGGCGAAGGCAAAGCGGCAGGTGGTGAAGCGAAAGCTCCCCGCGCAAAGAAAGCTGCTCCTGGCGCCGAGGGCGCCGCACCGGCTGGCGAAGCGAAGGGCACAGCGACCGCAACGGCTCCGGCTCCTGGCGCCGAAGGCGCTCCTGCGGCCGGCAGCGCACCGACCGCCGCCGAACTGCTTGGCGAAGACGCAAACGCCAAAAAGATCGTCAAAGCCAAAGGCGCTAAGAACATTTCTGTCGGCATCGCGAACATCCTCGCGACCTTCAACAACACCCAGGTGAACATCACCGACATGCACGGGAACATTCTCGGCTGGTCGAGCGCCGGTCGTGTTGGTTTCAAGGGTTCGCGCAAGAGCACCGCCTTCGCCGCGCAGCAAGTCGCCCAGGACGCCGCCCGCCAGGCGATGTCCCACGGCATGCGCGAAGTCGAAGTCCGCGTAAAGGGTCCCGGTTCCGGTCGTGAATCCGCCATCCGCGCCCTCCAGGCGATCGGCCTCGAAATCACTACGATCAAGGATTGCACTCCCATTCCCCATAACGGTTGCCGCCCTCGCAAAAAGCGCCGCGTTTAACTCTCAACACTCAACTTTCAACACTCAACTAATCACATGGCACGTTATACTGGTCCTCGCCTTCGCATCAGCCGCCGCTTCGGAGTTCCGATCTTCGGCCCGTCAAAATATCTTGAGCGCAAGAATTACGCTCCGGGCATGCACGGTCCCAAGGCCCGCCGCAAGAAAACTGATTACGCCCTCGGTTTGGACGAGAAGCAGAAGCTGCGTTACTACTACGGCCTGCAGGAACGCCAGTTCCATGGCGTTTACCAGCGCGCCCTCAAGCAACGCGGTGTTACCGGCGAAACGATGCTCCAAATTCTCGAGACGCGCCTCGACAACGTTGTTTACCAGCTCGGCTTTTCGAACACACGCGCCGGCGCTCGTCAGATGGTCAGCCACGGCCACGTCACCGTAAACGGCAAGAAGGTCAGCATTCCTTCATACAGCCTCCGCGTGAATGACGTGGTCGAAGTCAAGAATACCAGCGTCTCGCGCCAGATTGCGACCCGTGGTTTGGAGATTTCTACGAGCCGCACCGTGCCCGATTGGGTCTCGCTCGATAAGAATGCGTTCAAAGGAACGATCCTCCGCATTCCGACCCGTGAAGACATCCAGCCAATCGCCAACGATCAGGCCGTAGTCGAATTTTATTCCCGATAAACCGGATGGGAAACCGACTACATAAGTCGGTGTACCTCCAAAGCAAAAAAAGCAAATATACGGACCGCACCTGCCCATCGGGAATAAGGCAGGAATGGTCAGATTAAAATTGCTCTAATTATATGGCAGTACGTTTAGGTCGTTTCGAAATGCCGAAGCGTTTGGTGAAAGAAGAAGCCAGCGCAACGGAAACATACGCAAAATTCATCGCTGAGCCGTTTGAAACCGGCTACGGCCACACCATCGGCAACTCGATCCGCCGGGTGTTGCTCTCCTCGCTCGAAGGCGCAGCGATCACCTCGATCAAGGTCGATGGTGCGATGCACGAATTCACCACCATTGATGGCGTGGTCGAAGACGTGACCGACATCGTGTTGAACCTGAAGAAAGTTCTCTTCAAGTCGCACAGCCGCGATCCTCAGAGCGTTCTCCTCTCCGTCAGCAAAGACGGGCCGGTGACCGCCGCGGACATTCGCCTCAACCAGAATTTGGAAATCGTCAACCCGAAGCAGCACATCTGCACGCTCGACCGCAAGCGCAAATTCGAGATGGAACTCGAAGTCAAAGTCGGCCGTGGCTTCCTCCCTGGTGATGAAAACAAGCGCCCCGATCAGCCGCTCGGCGTCATCGCGATTGACTCGCTCTTCTCGCCCGTGACCCGCGTCCGTTACAGCGTCGAGAGCGCCCGCGTTGGTCAGCGCACCGACTACGACCGTCTTATTCTCGAAATCTGGACGGACGGCCGCATCTCTCCGGACGACGCGCTCACCCAGGCCTCGGCGATCCTGCAGCATCACCTCGACGTCTTCGTCGGTTACGACAAGAACGCCGTCGAATTCGAAGAACAAGTCGACAAGCAGGACGACGAACGCGCGAAGATGCGCAAGTTGCTCAACATGAGCGTCAACGAAATCGAGCTGAGCGTCCGCGCGGCGAACTGCCTGAACAACGCGAACATCACCACCGTTGGCCAGCTCGCGCTCAAGTCCGAGGCCGAAATGCTCAAGTACCGTAACTTCGGCAAGAAATCACTTAACGAAATCAAGGAAAAACTCGCCAGCCTCGGTTTGGCTCTGGGCATGAACATCGACCCGGCCCTCCTCGAGAACAAACAGGAAGAGAAAGCCGCTTAAATACTGGGATGGTAGCACTGCTCGCGCCGCGAGCAGTCGCGAGCGTCCAGCGAGCGAATTTTTAGCTTAGCAAGGGATAGAACACATGCGACATCGTAAACGAACAGCAAAACTCGGCCGCACCTCATCGCATCGTAATGCGATGCTCGCGAACCTCGTGTGCAGCCTGATCAAACACAAGCGCGTCACCACCACGCTTGCCAAGGCCAAAGCCGCCCGCAGCGTCGCGGAAAAGATGGTGACCCTCGGCAAGAGCGGCACGATCCACGACCGCCGCCTCGCCAGTGCCCGTCTCCTCCAGCAGGAAGACGCCGTCAAAATCCTCTTCAACGAAATCGCGCCGTCACAAAAGACGCGCAACGGCGGCTACACCCGCATCATCAAGCTGCACGCCCGCCAGGGCGACGCCGCCGAAGAAGCAATCCTCGAATGGACTGACCTGACGAGCGCCGAACCTGCCGCTGCCGAGTCCAAGTCGGAAGCGAAGGCTGAAACGGCCGAAAGCGAAAAGAAGTAACCAATCTTCACTTTATCAACGAAACGGACGGCCTCGCGCCGTCCTTTTTGCTTATCGTCTGCGGATGCTTCGATAGGCTGCGCTCGTGTTCAGTTAAACCCTGGGAACGCACGAGTCATGTATCACTCTGCGGGTTCTGCAGTGGCTTGCTTCCGGCAAAGACGTTTCTGTTGCAAAGCTTCCTTAAGGAGGGGTAGGGGAAGCGTATTTACTACATCCTTTTTGGTCAGCCATCCTTTGCGGGCCATGGTGGCCCCCAAGCGGAGGAACATGGCTTGCTCGTTGCGGTGGGCATCGCAGTTGATCACGCATTTTACACCTTTGGATCTGGCGTATTGCCACAGACGCCAATCCATATCGAATCGGCTGGGACTGGAGTTGAGTTCGATCCAGGTGCCGGTTTCGGCACAAGCTTCGATTACTGCGCGCTGGTCCACCTTGTAAGCTTCGCGTTCCAGCAAGAGACGGCCGGTTAGATGCCCAAGGATGTGGACGAACGGATTCTCCGCGGCCCGAATCAGGCGCCTCGTCATTTCTGCTTCGTTGTTCGAGATCGCGCCGTGAATGCTCGCAACGACAACGTCTAACTCAGACAGAAGATCGTCTTCGAAATCCAGGCGGCCGTCGCTCAGGATATCCACTTCACTGCCAGCGAGCAGTCGGAAGTCGCTGCCGTTATCCGCAAGACGTTGGTTAAGGGCCTTCACTTCGCGAATTTGCTCGCGGAGTCGCTCGGGTTGGAGCCCTCGTGCCTGAACAGATGATTTGGAGTGATCGGTAATGGCCCAATAATCCAGGCCAAGTTCCTCCATGTATTCGGCTATCTCATCGAGCGAGCAGCGGCCGTCGCTCCAGGTCGAGTGGTTGTGAAGTGACCCGCGCAATTCCATCCAGTCAACCAACCGGGGAATATTGCCGGCTTCCGCCGCGGCGAACTCGCCCTGGTCCTCACGCAGTTCCGGCGGGACGTAACTCAACCCAAGCTTTTCAAAAATCTCCTCTTCGGTGCGGCAGTCCTCGAGCAGTTTCGGGTCGCGTGTTTCGTCGTTCGAACGAAACAGACCATACTCGTTAAGTCGCAGGCCCCGTTCGATGGCGCGCTGACGCATCACGATGTTATGCTCCTTGCTGCCGGTAAAATAAGCGAGGGCGAACGGGAATTCCTGATCGCTCACGACGCGCAGGTCAGCCTGCACACCGCCTTCGAGGATCACACTGGCCTTGGTCTCCCCTTGAGCATTGACGGAGATTACGCCGGGCAATTGGACGAAAAAGTCAATGACCGGGCCGGGGTTTTTGGACGAAACAAGGAAATCGATATCACCGATGATCTCTTTGCCGCGACGAACGCTTCCCGCGGTACTGCAACGAATCACTTCCGGATGGAGCCGAAGGTTTTCGAGAATCGGTTCAGCCAGCGTGAGCGCCGTGCTCAGCAGATGGCGGCTCGCGTAAGTCGCGCGAAATTTTATGCCTTCAAGAATTTTGGTCTGCGTCTTTTCGCCGAATCCGTCCAGTCCTGCAACGCGCCCTTCGTGACAGGCTGTTTCCAGGTCTTCGACGCAGGAGATCTTCAGGTTATCAAACAATGCCTTTACCTTTTTCGGCCCCAGTCCGGGAATTTGAAGCAGAGCAAAAAGCCCGGGAGGAAAGGAGGCCTTCAGGTTTTCGTAATAAGGCAGCTTACCCGTAGTGACCAGTTCGCAAATCTTCTTTTGGAGAGCGTCTCCAATTCCTTTCATCTCCGAAAGACGGTTTTCGGAAACAACTTTTTCCAGCGGTTCGCTCAATACTTCCAGCGCGCGAGCCGCATTGGCGTAGGCGCGTGTCTTGAAGGGATTTTCACCCTTTAACTCGAGCAAAACGCCAATTTCACGGAGGACCTCTGCGACCTGATCCTTATTCATGAAGGATCAACAGTAGCGCAGCAAAGATCGATTGCAATCAGCGTGCCGAAATCACGCGGATACGGTTGTTCTCACTGTCGCCCACGTAAATCAAACCGCTCCTCGAAGCAAAGATTCCGTGCGGGCGCGAGAACTTGCATTTGAGCGGGTCGCCGTCCGGGCCATCACCGCGTTCACCTGTCCCGGCGACAAGTTCAACCTGGCTGTTGTGAAGATTCACGCGGCGAATCGAGTGGCTCTCGGTATCAGTAAAATAGACATTGTGATCTGAGCCTACACTGATGCCTTTAGGCCCGGATAGTGTGGCTTCCGCGGCGGGGCCATTGCTGAAACCCTGAATGCCGGTGCCCGCAACGTGATGAATCGTTCCCTCTGCGAGATTCAGTTTGTAAATGGCATTTCCCTCACGCGATGCGAGCCAGAGATTGCCGTCGCCGTCGAAGTCGATTGCGCGCGGGCCGAAAAGTGGTTCGTCGCTAAATTTCCCGCCGTTGCGCGGGAGCTTCTTCTCGCCGGTGCCTGCAAAGGTCGAGATGAATCCGGTGCGAAGGTTGACCTTCCGGATGCGATGATTAGCGATGTCGCAAATGTAGAGATTGCCGCGTTGATCCACCTGGATGCTATGAGGTTGGTTGAGTTGGGCCTGGATCGCCAGTCCACCATCCCCCGAAAAGCCGGAGGTCCCGTTCCCGGCCACGGTCGAAATCCTTTGGTCGTGAGCATCGACCTTGCGGACAATGTTGTTTCGCATCTCGACGAAGAACATATTTCCGGCAGCATCGAAGCGGACTTCGTATGGCTCATTGAGTTCAGCTTTCAGCGCTGGGCCGCCATCGCCGGAGTACCCGCGTTTACCGGTGCCTGCTACCGTGGTTATCTCGCCATCTTTAATGCGCCGGATCACATGATTATCCATATCGCAGATATAAAGCGCTGCGTCGGGTCCGATGCAAAGACCGTAGGGATTGCGTAGCTCCGCGGTGAGTGCGGGCCCGCCATCTCCAGAATAGGCGGGCGCACCGGTCCCGGAAAAAGTGTGAATCTCAGCAGCGTCGAGCGTCGAGAAAACAACGAGACCGATCAGGAGCAAAGCAATACGCATAGGGTTTTCCGGAAACTCCGACTATCAGGGGAGACGGCGCGGAGCAAGGAAGGAATTGGTGGGATTAATCAGGGGCTGCTTCATTGCGAATTCTCGTATGCTCATCCATTTCTTTTACCCGTGTGGAGAGGAGCGTTTTCTTTAGCCCTGTTTATATCGTGCGGAGCCGCAATAGCGCAACCAGTCGCGAAGCGGTTGAGTTTTGACGACGTCATTGCCACCGCGCGGGACAGTGCCAGCAAACCGTATGCTCCTCCGGGTCCTGCTCAATTGCCGGAGGAGTTACGCGGCAACAAGCTGAACTACGATTCCTATCGTGAGATTCGGTTCAGGCACGAGAAAGCACTGTGGCTGAAGGAAGAACTCCCGTTCCGTCTTGAATTCTTTCACCCAGGTTACCTTTATCAAAGCCCCATCAGCCTCTACGAATTTAATTCCACCCACGTTCAGCCAATCCGTTTTGTGGAGGACTTCTTCGACTACGGAAAATTGAACCTGCCGAAGAAAATTCCAGCAGATACAGGTTACGCCGGATTCAAACTTCTTTATCCGCTCAACGCTTCCAACCGCTGGGACGAGGTGGCTTCCTTTCTCGGTGCGAGTTATTTCCGTTGTTTGGGCAAGGGTCAACGTTATGGACAGTCCGCGCGCGGCCTTGCGATTAACAGCGGGGAAGGGGATCGGCAGGAAGAATTTCCAATTTTTACCCGTTGGTGGCTGGGCAAACCCGAGAAACAGAGCAACACCCTTCGCCTTTACGCGCTTCTGGAGAGTGCTAGCTGCGCGGGCGCTTACGATCTTCTTCTCCGGCCCGGTGAAAACACGGTGGTCGATATCGACGCAGTGCTATTTCTTCGAGAAAGCTCCAGAAACAATCTGAAAACGTTGGGCATCGCGCCGCTCACCAGCATGTTTTGGTTCGGCGAGAACTCCCAAACCAGGCCAGACGATTATCGGCCAGAGGTCCACGACAGCGACGGGCTCCTGGTCCGCAAGGAGGACGATGAATTCGTCTGGACTCCGCTGAGTAATCCACCGGAACTGCGGCACCAGAGACTTCGCGCGCCTAATGTTCGCGGCTTCGGATTACTCCAGAGAGATCGGCAGTTCGCGAATTATCAGGACCTCTTTAATTCGTACCATCGTGTGCCCAGTGTCTGGATCGAGCCCCGCGGAAATTGGGGTGACGGCGAGGTCCATCTGGTCGAGTTGCACGCTCCTGGAGAGGGAACGGACAATATTGTGACGTTTTGGAATCCGAGTTCGCGTCCCGCGTCGATGGAGGCGTATCGCATCGGATACACCCTCTTCTGGACAATTGAACCGCGCATAAGCGAGCCCGAATCAAAACTCCCGCTGCTCAGGGTGGTGCAAAGCCGGACGGGGATTGATCCAAGCGATTCCGCGAAGCGACAGTTCGTAGTCGATTTTTCTGCGAGCTCACCGGGACCGAAACCGCAACCACAGGTCCGTTGTGGTCGTGAAAAGGCGGTGCTCTCGGATGTGCAGGTGTTTGAAAATCCCGCTGGCAAAGGTTGGCGTGTCTTTTTCAGTCTCAAGCCCGATGCCGCGAAACTTGAACCCGTCGATATTGAATGCTGGCTGGAACGCGCGAACGAACATGTCAGTGGCCAGACCAACAGAAATGGCCGCACGAGTGAAACCTGGAGGTACCTTTGGAGTCCGTCATCACAGAAAATCGAAAAGCAGTAGCTCACGTCCAAACCGCGGAGTGGGAAGAAGCGTTGCGCCGTGTAGAAGCGTATCTGTCTGCCTGGCGGATCGGTGATGCGCAATGGACACGTGACTGTGCTCGCGAAATTTTGGGCGCGGCCCGCCGAAGCACAGTTTCTCAGGGGAACGAACTAAAGGCAGGCCTCGATGAGGCAGAAAAGTTTATCAAAAGCTACTTGGACAAACCTGAGTCTGCCGAAGCGCTGGCTTTCGGAGTCCCACTCGAAGGCCGATTGGATTTTGGAGATCGAGCTAAATTGAGTGAGGTCATGGATGACGGTATTCTGAACCTGGGTCGATCCAAGACTCCCGTGCGCCCGCCGGAAACGCGTGCAATGAAGATGCAAACCAGCCTGTCCCGTTTGCCTTCCATTCGCCTGATTGGCGGCTGGATTGGTTTGATTGCTCTCCTGTTTCTTCTTTTCGTTCTAACCCACCGTTGAAACGATGACTGTACGAGCGCTTGATTCCAACCAGTTGCAAATCCGCTACGGGCGGCGTGTTTTCATCTTCTTCGGAGTGGCATTGCTGCTCACGGGAACGATTTCTCTGCTGTTTGCCGACCTGCTTTGGCGCCGCGGTTGGACCAACGGCAGTACTATTCTGTTCGTGCTTTTCGTCGTTTTGCTCCTTCTTAATTCAATCGGCGCGGTGCATGGCATCTACGGTTTCTTTTTGCAGCGACGCGGCGATCCTCGACGCATTACGAAGCTGGGCAACTACTCCCAACGCGACATTTCTGAGACAAGCACCGCCATTTTGTTCCCAATTTATAATGAAGAAGCCGCAGATGTTTACGCGCGGTTGCGGGCTACCTTTGAATCGCTGAAGAAGACCGGTCACCTCGACAGATTTGATTTCCATATCCTGAGCGACTCGACCGATCCTGCGAACTGGGTCGATGAAGAAGTTCGCTGGCTGGAGTTAACGAAATCGCTGGATGCATTTGGGCAAATCTTCTACCGCCGCCGCCTCTGGAACGAAGCGAAAAAGAGCGGCAACGTTCGTGATTTTCTGAATGATCTCGGCAATCGCTACCGATACTTTGTGGTGTTTGATGCCGATAGCTTCGTTACTGGGCGGACGCTGGTGAGTCTGGTGCAAATGATGGAAGCGCACCCGGAAGTCGGGATTATCCAGACGCCTCCCGCGCTGCTGAACGCAGAGTCACTCTTCGGCCGCCTTCACCAGTTTGCAAATCGGCTCTACTCGCCAGCCTTCACGAGCGGGCTGAATTACTGGATGCAGGACGTGGGGAACTATTTGGGGCACAACGCAATCATCCGCACTGCCCCGTTCATGCAATATTGCGGATTGCCGAAGATCCCTGGAAAGAAACCGTTCGGCGGGCAGATCCTCAGCCACGATTTCGTCGAAGCGGCGCTCATGTTGAAGAACGATTGGGACGTCTGGCTCGCCTACGATCTGGACGGCAGTTACGAGGAAGCTCCGCAGGGTTTAATCGAATATGCGCAACGAGACCGCCGCTGGTGCCAGGGCAACCTTCAACACATCCTTGTGCTTTTTGCTCGCGGTCTGCACGGGATCAGTCGCCTCCACTTTATCTTTGGCATATTCGCCTATCTGAGCGGGCCTCTCTGGCTGGCCTTTCTTCTCGCGTTCAATACGCAACTTTTCATTCATCGCCGCACCGGCCTTTCAGACATCACCGTCCAGCCCTGGACCCCATTCCTGAACCTGAGCGCAACACAGCACGCGCTCCTCATCTTCGGCTTATCGACGCTGGTCCTTCTTGCGCCCAAAATTCTGACTTTGGTTGATCTGGCAGTGGACCTGAAGCGACGTCGTGCTTTCGGCGGAATGGCGCGAGCCAGTCTCAGCGCACTATTAGAGTTTCTCTTTTCGACGTTACAGGCCCCGCTCTTGATGTTGTGGCACACAGAATTTGTGATCACCATTCTATTCGGGCGTTCGGTAAATTGGGGCAAACAGCAACGGCGCGCCGACGGCACTTCATGGAAATTCGCCTTTCGCCAGCATTGGAAGCATACGCTCATAGGGATTGTCTGGGGCGCAGTGCTGTGGCGGACGGATCGAACTGTGTTTTGGTGGTTCGTGCCAGTGCTCGCTGGAATGCTGTTCGCGGTTCCATTCACTGTCTTTACCAGCCGCTGTACGGCGGGCGAAGCAGCACGACGTGCGGGACTCTTCCTGACCCCCGAAGAAACAGAACCCTCTGAGGACATCCTCCTTTTGCGCTCAACACTGGCCGAGGCGGCCGCTCCGTCCAACGCGGAGAAGGAGCAAAGGATTGGAGAGATCATTCTCGATCCCTATTACAATGCCTTGCATCGTTCGCTGCTCCCTGATCCTGCGGATCCAAAGTTCGGCGCGGCTTTCAAAGCCCTACGCAAAGACCAGGAGCAAATCGAGAAGCTTCACGAGAAGGCGATTTGCTCTGGCCTTGAGAAGCTTGCTGACAAAGAAAAGCTATTGCTGCTCTCTGAAGCCGATGCGTTAAAGAGCCTTCATCAAACGCTCTGGGTTACTCCCTCCCGAGAGCTCGCTGACTCGTGGCGAAAGTTTTTTGGAAGTTCAGGAGAGGGTCCGGCCCTCTTCGTTCCGGGGATGAGGTTTGCGCCGAAAGCCATTCTGCACCCATAACCGCCAAACCATTAGAAGAGCCTCTTCCACGATCTTGCTCGACATCTTCGACCGCCCTTGAAAACGGTCTGTAAACACAATGGGAACCTCCACGACCCGCAGCCCTTGCCGCCAGATTTTGTGCGTCATCTCGATTTGAAAACTGTAGCCGTTTGATCGGACGTTTTCCAAATCAAGCGATTGAAGTGTCTTCCGGCGGAAACATTTGAAGCCACCGGTCGGGTCGGTGAACGGCATCCCGGTAATCACGCGCACGTACTTCGCGGCCATCAGACTCAACATGAGACGATTCAGCGGCCAATTGATCACGCGAATGCCATTTGAGTAGCGCGACCCTAATACCAGGTCTGCGTTCTGCGCCGCTTCGAGGAATGCTGGAATGTCAGCAGGGTTATGCGAAAGATCTCCATCCATTTCGAACACGAACTCAAAATTGTGTTCCAGCGCCCATTGAAAACCGGCGCAATAAGCCCGACCAAGGCCTTCCTTATTCTGCCGATGCAAAACGTGCAGCCGTTTATTTGCTTCAGCCATCTGATCCGCCAACTGGCCTGTTCCGTCCGGCGAGTTGTCGTCCACCACGAGCATGTCCACCGTGACCGGCAATGACATGAGGCGCTCGACGACCTGAGGTAGGTTGTCGCGCTCATTATAAGTTGGGATGATGACGAGTGTCCCTGAACCCATTTAGTGCCGTGATGCTCTCTGCCATTCGAGGGTGAAAGCAACCTCAGCGGCTAAAGAGATACTTTTGCGCGGAACTGAGTCAAGTCGTAACCTCGCGACGACCAAATTTTTACACTTATGACGCAAGACGCGTCTCTCGGCGCGGGTTTCCCCATTGAATGCATCCGTCCGTTTCGCGATCATCCCGGGATGAAACGCCTTGCTTCAGTTTGGATGGGATGCGTCCTGCTGTATGGTATCCCGAATTTTTTTGCTGCTGACATGAATGAGAACCCGCTGCTTCACGAGAGTACTCTGCCATACCATTATCCGCTCTTTGACCGGATTAAGGAGGAGCATTTCGCACCTGCCATGGAGTTTGGAATGGCGGAGCAGTTGAAGGAGATCGAGGCCATCGCGAATAATCCCGCGGCGCCGACCTTCGAGAACACGTTCGTGGCAATGGAGCGGTCGGGTAAAACGCTGGAACGAGCGCAACGCGTTTTCAGCGGACTTAATGGCACGCACACCAATCCAAAACTGCAGGCCATTGAGAAAGAGGCCGCGCCGAAGTTGGCCGCGCACGCCGATGCGATTCGGTTGAATCCGGCTTTGTTCAAGCGGATTCAGGCGCTTTACGAACAACGCGAGCGGCTCGCTTTCGATCCGGAGTCCAAACGGTTGATCGAGCGGTACCAAATGGATTTCGTTCGGGCGGGTGCAAAACTCTCCGACGTGGACAAGGGCCGGCTCAAGGCCATCAACACAGAGTTGGCATCTCTCCGGCCAGCCTTTTCCCAGAATGTACTGAAAGAGGTGAACGCTTCGGGTGTTTTGGTCGACACGCGCGCCGAGTTGGAAGGACTCTCCGAAAACGCCATTGCTTCGGCGGCGGCCGCTGCCAAAACAGCAGGGCACGAAGGTAAGTATCTCATCATCCTGATGAACACAACCGGCCAACCGCCGTTAAAAGAGCTGAAGAACCGCTCGTTGCGTGAGACGATTTATAAAGCTTCGATCAATCGGAACAGCAAAGGGGGTGAGTTCGATACGCGCGAGATCCTCGCGAAAGCTGCAAAGTTGCGAGCGGAACGGGCGAAGCTTCTCGGTTACGAAAACTATGCTGCATTCGAACTGGAGGACCAGACTGCCAGGACCGTTCGGACAGTAAACGATCTGTTACGACAGTTGGCGCCGGCGGCAGTAAACAATGCGCGGCGGGAAGCGGCTGAATTGCAGAAGACCATTGACGCGGAAAATGGCGGATTCCAACTGGCACCGTGGGATTGGGCGTACTACGCCGAGAGAACTCGCAAGGCGCGTTACGCATTCGAAGAGTCTCAAGTGCGTCCCTATCTCGAAATGCATCGTGTGCTGGTGGACGGAGTGTTCTTCGCAGCTACGAAGCTCTACGGAATCACGTTCAAGGAACGAAAAGACCTGCCGCTTTACCATCCGGATACAAGCACATGGGAAGTCTTCAACGAAGACGGCTCACCGCTCGCGCTCCTGATTATCGACTGGTACGCGCGTCCCTCCAAGAAAGGTGGCGCCTGGGCCAATTCCTACGTATCGCAAAGTTACCTCGAAGGAACAAAACCTGTCGTGGCAAACCACCTCAATATTCCGAAACCGGCCGACGGTGAGCCAACGTTGATGACCTGGGATGAGGTGAGAACAGCCTTCCATGAGTTCGGCCACAATTTGCATGCGATGTTCTCTGCTGTGAAATATCCCCGGTTTAGCGGCACGACCGTTCCTCGAGACTTCGTGGAATTTCCATCGCAAGTGAACGAAATGTGGGATCACTGGCCCGAAGTTCTCAAAAACTATGCCCGCAACTATAAAACTGGGGAACCAATGCCTGCCGAACTGATCGAGAAGATCGAGGCCGCGGCCAAATTCAACCAGGGCTTCGCCACCACGGAATACCTGGCCGCTTCGTTGCTCGATCAGGCATGGCATCAATTGAGCGCGGAGGAAATCCCCTCGGGGGAGGGAGTGATCGATTTCGAAAACGCAGCCTTGAAAAGGGCAGGGGTGGATTTTGCCCCGGTCCCGCCGCGTTATCGCACGCCGTATTTCAGCCACATTTTCTCTTCCGGATACTCCGCCGGCTATTACTCGTACATCTGGAGCGAAGTGCTTGATGCGGACACGGTCGAATGGTTCAAGGAGAATGGCGGTCTGAAACGAGAGAATGGAGATCTCTTCCGCACATTATTGCTCTCGCGCGGCGGCAGCGTCGAAGCGATGGACCTTTTCCGCGCCGTTCGCGGGCGTGATCCCGAAATCAAACATCTCTTAAAGCGGCGCGGCCTCGAACCGATGTGAGCTAACGGCCTTCCGCGAGCAACGCCTCCAGTAAATCGGCCACGTCCTGCGCGCTCAATCCGGCCAAAAGTCCTTCGGGCATCGCCGAGAGTTGCTGCGCGCGCAACGATTTGATTTGCGCGGCAGGGATTCGATGCTCGATCGAACCGGCATCGCGCAGGACAACCTCCTGTGCGTTTTTGCTGACAATAATACCGCTCACTGTATCGTCGTCGCCCAAATCTGCTGAATACAAAACGTATTCCGGTGCGATTTGCCGCGAGGGCTCAAGGATGTTGTCGAGCAGATCGGTACGCGATTTTTTTTGAACGGCCTGCTTGAATGGCGGCCCGAAATTTCGGCCGAGATTCTGATACTGGTGGCACTGAAGACAACTGATCCGTGCTGAATCAGTGAGCAACGCCGCGCCGCGTTTTGCATCGCCCTTGAGCGAGAGAATCTCTTGCCGCGAAGGAATCGCCTGCGACACCGGTGCGCGATCTTCCGGCGGAAGGAAACGCTCGAACAGCTCCCGGACGAGGGGGTTCGTCGATTTCAGCACCGCGCGCGCGAGTCTTTCCCGGCGCTCCACCGAAATCGATGGGTGATTGGCCGCATGCGCGAGGCGTAACGCTTCGGAAGTCGAGAGCCTTGCCGGTGCCGCTACTGTTTCGAGAGGAGTCTCGCTTTGGCTGATGGCAGCCCGCAACGTCGAGAGATTATCAGAGTGAGAATCGAGGTGTTCGATCCACTCTTCGAGCAACGCGATGCCCGCGTCGTCCACAATGCGCGTCCCGATGTAAGGCATGCGGCTTCGTCCGGTGGCAGAGGTGCGGAATAAAGCCACGGAACTGAACGGTGCACCCGGCGCAATCACTCGCGCGCGGGACAATCCCAGGTCACCCCGCGTTGGTCGGGCATCGACCATGTGCATTTTGTCGTTGGACAAGTCGATGTTCATAATGGACGGAACCGCGCCCCCCGCATTCTCGCGGTGGCAATGCGAACAATTCACGTGGAGGTAGGAGCGTGCACGATGTTCCAGAGATGCGCTTGGATCGGACGGCGAAACGAGGGTCTTGACCGACTCGTGTTTGTCCGAAGTGAAGAATCCCCGCGCACGGAACTCCTCTGCGCCACGCAATTGCTCCGGTTGAAATCCGAGTGCCGTGCCGCACCATGGATTGTGGCATCGCAGGCATTCAGCTCGCGAATGAAAGCGCCAGGACTGGACCCGAGTCCCGCCGGGTTCACTTGCATCTGTTATCTTCAGAATTGTTTCGGCGCCCTCAGCGGGTACGAGGGTGGCGTCGGTCTGATCGTCATTCCAATGGTACGAATAGGCACCCCAGCCGTCGCCGTTAAAATGAAGAACTTGAGTCTCGATCCGTTTGCGTGTTTCAGGCTGACCCCGCTTCATTTCCATCGAGATGGTCCGAACAAGAACCGCGTTCGAGGGATAACGCCAGGGGCGTTCGACGTTTGTAATGCTTGAAAGGAACGGCAGCGCCACGAAGCGCTCTGCGGTTGCATAATCGCTCCACATCGCCGCATTCACTTCGAAAGGCACCACGCCCGGGGCTACTTCGTGACGCGCCACAGAAGTGAACAGCCCGGTCTCGCTCAGCTTCGTTGGAAATTCGTAAGACCGCCCGGCTGCAGGATTGGCTTCAAGCGAATAAATTCCGCCGTTGTAGTCGAGAATAACAGCTTCGCCGCGGCCATCCTCAGCAAAAGCCACCACGCGGATGCTCGTATCCGTAAGTTCCTCGCTATAAGTAACCTTATCTTTTTCCGCGCGCAGACCCCAGATTTTTCCTGTCTCCCAATCCCCGTAGAGAAAGGCGCCTTTGAGCGCCGGGAATTTGCTGCCGTAATAAACAAATCCGCCTGTGATGGAGGCGGCTTCGCTGTGCGGATGATCCTTGATCGGCGGAAGGACAGGTGTCGGTCCAACGGGATCGGTCGTGTGAACCGGTTGCCGGCCTTCGACAATACTCCAGCCGTAATTACCACCGCGTTCCACGCGATAGATCAGCTCCCACAGTTCCCAGCCCACATCCGCCACCCAGATTTGTCCGTTGGTAGCGTCGATCCCAAACCGCCATGGATTGCGAAAGCCAAACGCCCAAATCTCCGGACGCGTATTCGCTCGTCCGACGAATGGATTATCAGTCGGGACGGTGTATTTTTTTCCATCGCTCGCGTGATGCACATCAATGCGGAGCAGCGACGAAAGCAGATCGGAAACGTCCTGGCCGGTGTGCAGCGGATCAGGCGGATTTGGCCCGGCGCCGTCGCCCGTGCTGATGTAGAGGTAACCATCTCGCCCGAACTTCAGGCAGCAACCATTGTGGCCACCTGAAAGCCAGGTGATCAAAACTTCTTCGCTCGTCAGATCAACCTCCGGTTCCGCGCCTGGTTTCACCTTGAAGCGCGAAACGTGCGTCCCGTCGGGGATATCGCTTTTGAGCGCGTAACAAATATAGAGAAAGCGATTCGTCGCGAAGCCCGGATCAAACGTGAATGCATACAAGCTGTCGAAAGGCGTTTTCGAGGCCAGCCCTTCCGGTCCATGCAATGTCCGAAAATCGGCTAATACATGATTCCCCTGGCTGCGATCATCGAACGTGTAGATTTTTCCACCTTGTTCGGCCAGGAACCACCGCTGCAAATCCCTGTTGTAGGCGATGTCTACCGCATTCGTGAAATTCTGGGCCGGAAAAATTCGTTCGATTCGGTAATTCGCCGGCTTCTCCGGCGACCCTTGAATGCGCGAGGTGGTCCACGGTAAGCGCTCAGCGGAAAAAGACGAGAGGCACGCAATCAGCGCCAAAAAGGAGAGCACGTTCAGGTTCATCGGATCTGAGTGTAACTCTTGCGAACGAATCGCGAGTTGACGAGTCTTTTTGGAGCCCCAGAATCAGGACGCGAATAGTGAGCTTCCGAGTTGTTGGAATCGGTGAATTGCTGTGGGACGTGCTGCCTTCCGGACGAAAACTGGGGGGCGCGCCGGCGAACTTTACTTATCACGCCCATGCGCTCGGTGCAGATGCGCGCCCCGTCTCACGCGTTGGCAACGATCCGGAGGGACGTGAAGCGCTCGCTCAACTCGAGCGCCTCGGCCTTCCGACAGATTGTATTGAGATAGATCCCGCACTTCCGACCGGGACAGTCACTGTGCAACTGGAACGCGACGGCCAACCGCATTACACCATCCACGAAAATGTTGCCTGGGATGCGCTGCAGGGCGAAGCCGCCGCACAGGCAGCCATTGCCAAGGCAGACGCCATCTGCTTTGGCACTCTCGCTCAGCGGTCCGAACGATCCCGTCGCGCGATTCGTTGGCTTGTCTCACTCACTCCGCCTGCTTCTTTACGTGTCTTGGATGTGAATCTTCGCGCGCCTTACATATTTCAGGAGGTAATTCTCGATTCGCTGAAGCTCGCAAACGTCCTTAAGCTGAACGAAGGCGAATTGCCGGTAATCGCCGAACTGCTTGGCATCTCGGCAGACCCGCGTGAAATCATTCAGACGGTCACCAAACAGTTCGGTTTAAAGTGTGTCGCCTTTACCCGAGGCGCACAAGGGAGCCTGCTTTTTGCAAATGGCGAATGGTCCGAGTTGCCCAGTCCTCCGACCCAGGTAGTCGATACTATTGGCGCAGGCGACTCCTTCACTGCCGCCCTGGTGTTGGGCCTTCTCGACAAATGGCCCCTGAAAGAAGTTCATCGGCGCGCCACGGCTTTGGCTGCATATGTCTGTTCGCAGGCGGGGGCAACACCGCCACTGCTAGAGGCGTTAAAAGAGCCGTTTCGGCGCACACCCACCAATTCGACTTGCTGAATCTGGCCGGGAGTAGTTAGTTAGGCCGAGAACCTTTACAGCTATGAGATCGCTTTACGTTCAGAGGACGGGGCGCAGTTCACGTGGGTTTACCCTGATCGAGCTGCTTGTTGTTATCGCCATTATCGCCATTTTGGCCGCAATGCTTTTGCCCGCCTTGAGCCGGGCGAAATTGAAAGCCACCGGTGTCTTCTGCATCAATAATCAGAAGCAACTCGCGCTGGCTTGGGTCATGTACTGCACGGACGCGAGCGACAAAGTGCCCAATTTCCTCCAGACGAAGAACGCCACCGGCGATACGCCCTGGCGCTATGCCACTCCGCCCGTTACTCCCCCAAACATGATTCCGCCCGGGACAAGTCCCGAAAAACGAATCGAGTTGACCATTCAGGAGGGTTATCGCCAAGGCTCACTCTTCAAATATGCGCCGGCGCCCAACATCATTCACTGCCCGGGTGATGTCCGGATCAAGCTCAAGTCTGGCAAAGGGTTCACCTATGTCAGTCTCTCCGGCGTCGGCACGATGAACGGTGAAGTAGCGGAAATTTACAAAACAACCAGTCTGGTAAACCCCTCCGCCCGTTTCCTCTGGATCGAGGAGAATGATCCACGTGGCGAGAACGTCGGTTCATGGATTATGAACCAGGGTAACGTAAAGAATGATTTTGCTGGAGCCTCGCTTGTCGATTCGACCGCTAATTTCCATGGCAACGCCAGCACGTTCAACTTTGCCGACGGCCACGCTGAATCGAAAAAATGGAAGGACCCAGTGCTGATCAAGTACTCCAACAGCATGGATCAGGGGAAATTCGGCAGTGCGCCAAGTATTACGCAGGCGCCGCACGACGTCCGTTGGTTGGCTGATCATTACCCATCCAAGGCGACTCCTTAAATCACTCGCGCGGAGGCTTCGGTTCCGCTTTGAAATCGGCGGAATCTCGGCTTATTTAGTTAAGGGTGATTGCGGATGCAATAAGGCTGGAGTCGGTGATTGCAGCAATCCAGGCTTCTTCCTGGGTTGCCGTTGATACCGAAGCTGACAGCCTTCATGCTTATCCCGAAAAGCTCTGCCTGCTTCAATTCAGCGTCGAGAAGGGCGATTTCCTTGTTGATACACTTGCTGGCCTCGATCTTTCAGCACTGCTGAATGCTCTCCGCGATCGCGAACTGATCTTTCACGGCGCGGACTACGATCTGAGGATGCTTCGGAAGACCTTTAACTTCGTTCCGACTGCAATCTTCGACACCATGACTGCGGCTCGGTTACTGGGCTACACGCAATTCGGTCTTGGTCATCTGGTGGAGCGGCACCTCGGCATCCAGTTGGAGAAGGGACCGCAAAAAATGAATTGGGCGCGCCGTCCCCTAACTCCCCGGATGGAAGAGTACGCCAGAAACGACACGCGTTTCCTCAAGCCGCTCTCCGATATGTTGCGTGAGGAACTCCAGGCGCGAAATCGTCTGACCTGGCAAAAAGAAACCTGCGATCAACTGATCCTGGATTGCGCCGAAATCCCGTCCGGTAATCGCGATCAATGGCGCATGAAGGGAAGCGATCGCCTCGCTCCGCGTGGGCTTGCCGTCTTGCGCGAATTATGGAAGTGGCGCGAACGTGAAGCCGTAGCCGCGAACAAGCCGCCTTTCTTCGTTCTGAATCACGATATTCTTCTCCGCCTCGCGCACGAGGCGGAGAAGGTGAAAAATATCGAAAAGATCCTTCCTCCAAAAATCAGCTATCGTAGAAAGGAAGGAATTCTCCACGCCATCGCGCACGCCCAGGAAGTGCCGGAACAGGAATTGCCGCAGAAACGCATCAACATTCTTTACCAGCCGACATTGGCGGAGCAGAAGCGCTTTCTCGCGATTCGCCAAACGCGCGACAAGAAAGCTGCAGAACTTCAAATCGATCCCACACTCATCGCCAGTCGTTCGACAATGGTCCTGCTTTCCCAGGACTGGGATAAATACAAAAAGGACCTGATGCGCTGGCAGCGCGAGCTGTTGGAAAGCCCAGCCGAAAAAGCTTAATGATGGCAGCCGCAACCATGGCCGCATCCGCCGCCATCGAGCTCATCTGCTGACGGCACGCGCCCGAGTTCAAACGTCTTGCTCAGGAATTTGTTCACCGATTCCTGAATCCCGTGCACTTCCTGCTGTGCGCGAATGAATCCGGCGGCTACAGGGTTATTGACCACGCGTTCGCGCTGGCTTTCATATGCGGTGATCTCATCCTGGCTCAAGCGCACACCCTGGTGCTGCTTGTGATTCAGTTCTTCACTCTTCTCCACGAGCGACTGATAATCCTGCTTCGCGCTGTCGTTCGACATGAACGTGTCGATTTCCTTGCGTAACGATTGGAACTCCGGATGATCCAAAATGCTCTGGCAAAGTTCCCGTGTTTTCTGAACGATCAAGCTGTCTTCCGTGGTCAGCGCCATATCTTTCAAAGTTTCCTTTCCGCCGTTCGCTGTCAAGATTGACCTCGAACAATCCGCCGGGACTTTCAATACGCACTATCCGGAGGATCGATATTGCTGAGTTTTATGCTTTGCCGAGGCTCGGCCATCATGCTGCCCACCGTGTCGCGCCATGCTTTGTAGTGATCCGTTTCCTTGTGCGCCGCGGGAGCCTCCGGATTCTTATAGGCTTCGATCAGGATGAACCGCGTTGGGTCATCGCTTTGCTGCAGTAGATCAAAACGCGCGATACCCGGCTCTTTCCGGCTCGCCTTCGCGTTGGCCGTGGTCGCCTCCTTGAAAGCCTCGATCGACTCGGGCTTTACGTGGACGTGAACGTGAACGATTAACATGAACGCAGCGTAGCAGCCTAATTATAAAAAAAAAGGCCGCAGCGAATGGCTGCGGCCTTTGCACGCGCGTGCCCGGAGTTGGCTTTCGTTATTGCACCCTTAATCGATAGTAACGCTGGCTTTCTGCGCCTGGCTCCGTCATGTAGGTCAATTGTCCGTCCGGCAGGAAAACTGGTGCCACTGGCGACCACGCCTTGAGATCGGTGGAGGTTTCGAGCGTGCACGCTTTTCCTTTCACCGCCGCCGCGTTGGCTTGAATTTGCAGGGGTTGGTCCCGGAGCGACTTCTTGGCGTCGTCCGGTGGAAGGATCGCCACTTTCGGCGGCAAGGACTCTTCGGTACCACTCGAGTGATCGCGTATGATCGCGCGAGCCGATTCAGATTTGATCAGATAGCATTGCGGCGGCGGCGGGAAGATGGCTGCACAGACGATTGGCAGCAGTGTCAATTCGACTACTTCATCCGTCTCCTCCAAAGTGTCGGAGATCGGAGTAATCACCACTTTGACCGAGTCAGCACCGGCGGGTAAAACAATCTGTTCTTTCACCTCCGTGTAATCGATCCCATTCGCCGCTTCGCCTGACAGTTTGAAAACGATGGGCACCTCAACATCCAGCGCCCCTGCGATTCGCCGAATGACGAATGTGGCCGTGTCTGGAGTGTTGCTATCGGTCGTTTCCGCGGCAAACGCGTCTACCGCTTCGACCGTAATCACCACTTGATTGACATCGCCACCCCCGCCTCCGCCTCCGTTCGTGAGGCCGACATTGATCTTCGCTGGCTGCGAGACGATGACATTACCCTGCGCATCGATGCCTCGGGCGGTGATCACATATTCACCCAACGGAGCTTTCTCCCAGATGGCTGTGTGTGTGATGGGCGTGCCAGGGTCGGGTGCGCGAATGAAAACGATTTCCGAGACCCCGATCAATTTGTCATTGGCGTAAAACTCAACGCGCGGGATGTAACCTTTGGGATCGCGCGCGACTGCTCCGAGCTTGATGTCCGAGCCCGCCTCGAAAAACTCGCCGGTCTTTGGCCAGAGCAACTCTATGCTCGGACCGGCAGGCTGTCCGCCGTCGTCCCGCAATACTGCGCGCGCACTGCCGGGTTTCGCGATGACATAGCAGTCTGGCGGTGGTGGGAAAATCTTAATGCACGCCGGCGGCAGGAGCGTCAGTTCAATTGCCTCTTCACCTTCGATCGCCTTGTCGGGAATCGGCTGGATCACAATTTGCACCTCGGTTTCGCCCGCACGCAGAATATTCTTTTCGCTCACCTCTACGTAGTCGATTCCATTTGCCGCCGTGCCCGTGAGCGAAAATGTGAAAGGAACATCGACACTCTTTGTGCCACCGACTCGTCGCACGACGAAGATCGCATTGTCCGCCACGCCATCCGCGGTCGTTTCAGACGCTGCCGGGTCGACAGCTTCAACAGCGAGGACTACCTGCTCGCCAGTGCCGCCGCCTCCTCCTGAGCCGACGGAAATCTTCACAGGGAATGACGATACTGATTGGCCGTGGGAATCAACGCCCCGTACGGTCAGCAGGTAGTCACCAGCCGGCACGTTCTCCCAGACGAAATTGTGCGTAACAGGTGTCCCCGGATCGGGCGCGCGGAAAAACGCCACTTCCGAAACCCCAATCATTTCTTCGTTGGCGTAAAACTCCACCCGGGGAATGTATCCCTCCGGATCAACCGCCACCGCCGTGATCGGAATGGAGTCACCCGCATGGAAGACCTGTCCATCCCCCGGCTCCGCAATTTTGATATACGCCTGCGTCATGCCTGAGCCCTTCACCACAACGACGAGTCCAGAAGACCTTACTTCCTTCCCTTCGGACGTAACGGCGCGCGCGGTGATGAGATGCTCTCCCAGAGACGCTCCCTTCCAATAGTATGAGTAGACGGCTACGGAGCTTTCCGCGTCCGAAATATTGGGTGCATTTCCGAGCACCGAATCGATCTTCTTGTCGCCGTCATAGAAATCGACGACGGGTAAATTCCCCTTCACATAAGCCGCCGCTAAAAGCTCGATTGGCGCGCCGAATTCAAAGGAACCGCTTCCGGCTTCCGGCAAAACCAGTTCGACGACCGGCGCTTCAGGTGCCTGGCGTTCAAAAATGACCCCAGTTGCAAATCGATAGCCCGGATCGATGCCGTATGTCCGTAACGGACCTGCCATTGGGGAGGGTTCCAACTGCAAGCCCACCGTCTCCATGGGTTCAACGACTTCCAGCAGATCCGATTTCGGGACAATGGAAAGACGCGCGGAAGCGCTGCCGTTGGGAATAATGATGGAGGTAGGCACCTCCAAGTAATCATCTTTTGAGGCCGTGCCATGCAGCGAAAAGAAGACCACCAGATCGCCCGCGGTAGGTCCTGTGCGGGATACCTCGAAAACAATCGGGTCAATCGCGTCGACGAATGGCGGCAACTCCGTTCCGATTGCGTCGATCGCTTTGACACTCACGAGAGTTCCCGGCGAGGGATCATTCACCACCACGACGACTGGTTCCGAGGAAACCGTCACGCCGTGGGAGTCAACGCCGCGCGCAATCAATTCATGCTTGCCAGGGGCGGGCGCTTTCCAAAGAACGTGGTGATAAACCGGAGTGCCCGGATCTGGCGCGCGAATGAAGGTGATTACTGATCGATCAAGAAAAGTTCCATCTACATAAAAGTCCAGTGTCGGAATGTAACCGTCAGGATCAACCGCGACCGCATCGATCTCCACGTCCACACCTGCTGGAAGCTCCGCGCCATAGGGCGGGTTGGTTATTTTGACGGTCGCGTGCGCTGTCTGATCATTATCGTGAATGATCACCTTCGCCCCGCCCGCACCGGGATCGATTGTGTAGGCGGGTAAGCCGTCCGTCGGCGGAACTGTCAGCGCAATCGCCACCGTCTCATCGCCCTCAACCACCGGATCGTCGATAGGCACCACGAACAAGCTCAACTCCGCCTGGCCCGGGGCGAACTTCACCTCTTTCTCTAATGCGGTGTAATCAACGTCCGGCGTCGCGCTTCCTTCAACCGCGATAAAAACCGTCAACTCCTCCGCAAGTGATCCATTTCGAAAAACGACCACCTCCCCCGGAGCAATCCGCATGCGGCTCAAGGGCGATGGCTCAATCGTTTCACCTCGAACGGTTTTCAGGCCCACAATCGGTAAGCCCCGCTCAGCCGTGAGCAGCCGAGGCTCAGGAGTTTGAGCAGAGACGTTGCGCGAGAAGATAAGAGCCAATCCCGTCAATATTCCGCCGAAAAGTCTGCTGAAAGAACCTGAAGATTTCATAAACATACCCGTGTTGCTTGGTGTATGGTAACAGTCATACAGATCGCCGCAAGAACTTTTTTTGAAATTCTTCTGTTCGTGTTGAGACGATAATTGCCTGGGGAGCCTTTTCAGCGTTTCGTTACGCGAGAGTTGCTTGCCTACAAACTTTTCCGTTTCTAAACTCGATTATGCGTTTCCTCGTGCTCCTTCTTTCCTTTTGTTGCTGTGTTTGCGCTGCCCTCCCTGAATTGTCCGATGGCCTTGTTTACGCGAAAGATGGATCGGGGGTTTTTGGCTATAAGGACACACCGAAGCTGCCGTGGTGCGATTACCTGGTTCACGATCCTGATCGGCCTGCTCCGCGAAAAGTTGATCCAGGCCCTGCGCCCGCGCCTGCTCCTGTCCCGGCCGACGCCATCGTACTTTTCGACGGGCGCGATCTGGCCGCATGGAATCCAGGCACATGGACATTGGAAAATGGTGAACTTGTCGCGCGCGCTGGAAGTTTGGTGAGCAGGGAGGCGTTCGGCGACATTCAATTGCACGTAGAGTGGATGGCCCCTGCGAATTGGACCGGGTCCTGGGACAACGCAGGAAACAACGGCGTTGTTATAATGGGCCTCTACGAGATCCAGATCTTCGACTCGCTCAATGTGAAGTGGTGTCCGGATGGCCAATGCGCATCCGTCTACGCCCAAACACCGCCTCTCGTGAACGCCTGCCGCAAACCGGGCGAATGGCAGTCCTACGACATCATCTTTATCGCTCCCAAATATCACGGCGAAAAATTGCTCTCCCCACCGCGCATCACGATGTTCCACAACGGCGTCCTCGTTCATTCCAATCAGGAGATCTATGGCGAAACCGGCCACCGCGTCCTTCCGGGTCATCGCAGGCCTAACACCACAGGCCCCTTGATTCTCGCAGGCCATAATTGTCCTGTGCGGTTTCGAGAGATCTGGGTTCGAAGGTTGTAGCCGCTTTCGCTCGATTGCTATTAAGATGTTCCTTAAGGCTCGGCGACTTGCTGTTATCCAAAGCGATAACGATGGAATTCGTAAGAAGAAAAGATGCAAGTTTGCAAGGTTTCTCGAACTTTTTCAACGAACACACTTTTCCTTCCAAATTGCCGTTGACACTTGCTTTGCCGGTCCTATATTCACCGCCAGTTTTTAGTGGGTCGAGAGAGTTAAGCCACCATTAAATCCCAAACTTTGCCTTAAATCGCCGTTTTTTGTGATCGGGCCAGGACGAGGGGTTGAAGGGGTCTTTTTCTCTTTTTATGGCGGGGAGATGAGCTGGACCGGTTGGACTAGCGAGGGGTGCGTGAAAGTTTTTCGCCCATGTAGCTCAGTTGGTAGAGCACATCCTTGGTAAGGATGAGGTCACCAGTTCAATCCTGGTCATGGGCTCCAGATTTTTAAAAGTTTTGGAGATTTTGGCGTTCGAACAAACGGAATGAATCGTCGCCGAGAGATCAAAGTAGAACAACAACACATAGGATAAATCGAAATGGCCAAAGAAGCATTTCAACGGAATAAACCGCACGTGAACGTCGGCACGATCGGGCACGTCGATCACGGCAAATCAACACTCACAGCGGCCATCGTGGCGGTGCAGTCACGCAAGGGATTGGCCAAGCCTATCTCTTACGCGGACATCACCAAAGGCGGTACCGTTCGTGACTCAACCAAGACCGTGACCATCGCGGTGTCGCACGTCGAATACGAGAGCGACCAGCGCCACTACGCGCACGTCGATTGCCCAGGCCACGCTGACTATGTGAAAAACATGATCACCGGTGCCGCGCAGATGGACGGTGCGATTCTGGTCGTCAGCGCTGCGGACGGCCCCATGCCTCAGACCCGGGAGCACATCCTGCTCGCCCGTCAGGTCGGTGTGCCCGCCGTCGTCGTCTTCCTGAACAAGGTTGACCTCGTGGACGATCCGGAACTGCTCGACCTCGTTGAGATGGAAATCCGCGATTTGCTCAGCAAATATCAATTCCCTGGCGATACCACCCCGGTTATTCGCGGCAGCGCGACCGCGGCTCTCGAAGGCAAGCCGGAAGGTGAAGCAGCCATCCAGAAGCTCATGGAAGGCATCGACGCCGCGATTCCTCTGCCGACTCGCGAAATCGACAAGCCATTCCTGATGTGCATCGAAGACGTGTTCAACATTGAAGGTCGTGGCACTGTCGTGACCGGCCGTGTGGAACGTGGCGAGCTTAACAAAATGTCCGAAGTCGAAATTGTCGGTCTCAAGGACACTCGCAAAACTACTGCGACCGACATCGAAATGTTCCGCAAGCTCCTCGACAAAGCGAGCGCGGGCGATAACGTCGGTGTTCTGCTCCGCGGCACGAAGAAGGAAGAAGTCGAACGTGGCATGGTTCTCGCCAAGCCCGGCTCGATCACTCCGCACACCAAGTTCAAGGCGGAAGTGTACGTCCTCTCGAAGGATGAAGGTGGCCGTCACACTCCTTTCTTCAATAACTACCGTCCGCAGTTTTATTTCCGCACCTCGGACGTCACCGGTAGCTGCAAGCTCCCGACCGGCGTCGAAATGGTTATGCCTGGCGACAACGTCGGCGTGGAAATCGAACTGATTGCTCCGGTGGCTATGGAA
This sequence comes from Limisphaerales bacterium, assembly GCA_044226545.1. GTDB lineage: Bacteria > Verrucomicrobiota > Verrucomicrobiia > Limisphaerales > SXQI01 > DASVNK01. Next base: position 8,905 of record JBGAGW010000010.1, on the reverse strand, counting down.
AAAGGCCAACGGTTCGCGATTCGCGAAGGCGGCCGCACGATTGGTGCGGGTCGTATCAGCGAAATCGTCGCTTAATTTAGCGCTTGAAAAAGCAAGGAGTGCGGGGAACATTCCCCGCCTCCGTTTTTTCGTCTCTGCGGAAAGTGCTTGTCACTCAACGGAGAGAAAGAGTACGGCGGTAGCTCAATTGGCAGAGTAGCGGTCTCCAAAACCGTTGGTTGGGGGTTCGATTCCCTCCCGCCGTGCCACTTACGAAAGGTTTTGGGGAATTGGACAGGAGCTAACGGAGAGAACGGAGAAGAGAATTTTGGTCCTCTCTCAGTTACCTCTGTTTGCTCCTGTTCAAAGAATTGCGGAAGAGGGATCAGATTAGGATTACGATTAAGAGCAGGACGGGAGCGAGGCCGGAGGGGTGGCAGAGTGGTCTATCGCGGCGGTCTTGAAAACCGCTAAGGCTTTAAAACCTTCGGGGGTTCGAATCCCTCCCCCTCCGCCAGAAGAATTTACATGCAAGCAACGACAACAGCAGCAGAAGCAGTAACGAACGCGGCGAACGCAGCGCAAACCGCAGTGCCGACAACGGGCGCGGGAACAGCAGCGGCGACGCATGCTGATACCGCGACGAGTAGCGGTTATTTACCACTGATTATTTGGATCGTGGTTATCGGCGCGATTTTTGGTTTTCTCTGGCAGCGTGGTTACCTCGTGCGCATCCGTGATTATTGCGCCGAGACGCAGGAAGAATTGAAGAAGTGCACCTGGCCTTCGGTCGACGAACTTAAGGGTTCTACTGTTGTTGTCATGTTGACGATTTTGTTGCTCGGGCTCTTTACCGTCAGTGTGGACTGGGTCCTTTCCATGGTCATTCGGTTGATCACTTAATTCGGAGGAGGTCACACATGGCTCAAAGCAAATGGTTTGTGCTCCATACCTTGTCCGGTCAGGAGCAAAAAGTTAAAGAAAGCATCGAGAAACGGATCAAAGCCGAGGAGATGGGGGAGTTCATTAATGAAGTTCTCGTCCCGATGGAAAAGGTCGCCGAAGTGCGCAGCGGTAAGAAAACCGTCAGCACTCGCAAGCTTTACCCTGGCTACGTGTTCATTGATATGATGCTTCTGGACGAAAACAACCGGATCATCGAGAAGCCATGGTATTTCATCCGCGACACCCCAGGCATTATCGGGTTTGTCGGCGGTGACCGTCCCACGCCCACCAGCGCGGACGAAATCGCTTCGATCAAGTCACAGATTTCTGACTCCGAAGATACCGAACGTCCCAAGGTTCAGTTCGAAGTTGGCGAAACCATCAAGATTAACGACGGTCCGTTTCTTAATTTCAGCGGCGTGATCGAAGAAATCGACCCTGAAAAGGGCAAGCTGAAAGTCACAGTTAACATTTTCGGACGTAACACTCCGGTGGAACTGGAGTATTGGCAGGTGGAAAAAGCGTAACGCGTTCCACCGAAAAGGCCCGTAATTCCACATATTCCACCGAATTCCACTTAAATTTTTATGGCGAAGAAAGTTGTCGGACAAGTTAAGTTGCAGATTCCTGCCGGGCAGGCGAATCCCGCCCCTCCGGTCGGTCCCGCGCTCGGTCAGCAAGGCGTGAACATCATGGCCTTCTGCAAAGAGTTCAATGCGGCGACCAAAGAACAGGCCGGACTCGTGATTCCGGTCGTAATCACCGTTTACCAGGATAAATCATTCACTTTCATCACCAAGTCGCCTCCCGCCTCCGTGCTTCTCAAGAAGGCCGCCGGCGTCGCTTCGGGTTCCAAAACTCCGAACAAGGAAAAGGTTGGCAAGGTGACTCGCAAGCAGGTCCTCGACATCGTCAAGATGAAGATGAAAGACCTCAACGCGACCAACGAAGAAGCCGCTTTCCGCGTGGTGGCCGGCACCGCTCGGAGCATGGGTATCGAAATCGCCGGCTAAACATAAACCGCGGGAGAGTGCCGCGACCGCGGCACTCGTTCGCACCGCAAACTGAAAAATGGCAAAGAAACATAGCAAACGTTATCGCAAAGCGATTGAAGTGGTGGACAAATCTAAGTCTTACCCACTGAACAGCGCTGTTGAAGTCCTCGCGAAATTCCCCAAAGCGAAATTCAATGAAACCGTTGAAGTCGCTTTTCATCTGGGTGTCGATCCGAAGCAATCCGACCAGATGGTCCGTGGCACCGTCCCGCTCCCTCACGGCAGCGGTAAGACCGTCCGCGTGCTCGTCTTCGCGAAGCCTGGCCCTGCGGCCGATGCCGCTCGCAATGCCGGTGCTGAATTCGTCGGCTTCGACGACATGATCAAGAAAGCCAACGAAGGCTGGACCGATTTCGACGTAGCCATCGCAACGCCGGAAGCGATGATTGAAGTTCGTAAGCTCGGTAAGGTGCTCGGTCCGCGAGGGCTGATGCCCAACCCGAAAACCGGTACCGTCACTGAAGACACTGCGAAAGCCGTGAAGGAAGTCAAAGCGGGCCGTGTAGAATTCAAAGTGGATAAAGGTGCGAACGTTGCCGTCCCTGTTGGCAAGCGCTCGTTCAGTCCGCAGCAACTCGCGGAGAACGCCCGCGCCGTGATCGAAGCGGTCGTTCGTTCTCGCCCAAACAGTGTGAAGGGCACATTCGTCGAGAGCGCCACGCTTTCTGCGACCATGAGCCCGCCGGTGCGGCTGGATATTCGCGAGTTCTCGAACGCGGCCTAACCTTCAATTGAAAGATTTACAAGATGCGCACTGAAAAACAATTTATCAGCAGGGAGTACGTTAATCGTCTTAACTCCTCGCCCTTCTTCATCGTCGTTGATTATCGTGGTCTGACCGTCACGAACTTCACCGAACTCCGTAAGCGTCTTATCGCTTCCGGTTCTGAAGTTCATGTTGTGAAGAACTCGATCTTCCGTGTCGCCGCCAAAGAAGCTGGCGTCGCTGAACTCAAGAAAGACGCTCTCACCGGACAGGTCGCCGTTGTCACGGGTCAAAAGGATGTCTCTGGAGCCGCTAAGGTTCTTAAGAAATTCACCTCTGAGTTCTCCAAGGGGGCGGTTCATTTCGGCTACCTGAACAATCAGCGCCTTGAAAACAAGGACCTGATGGAACTTGCCGACCTCCCCTCCATCGACGTTCTCCGTGGTAAGATCCTCGGCTTGCTCCAGGCTCCAGCGGGTCAGTTGGTCCGTATGCTCAACACCCCGGGAAGCATGCTCGCCCGCGCGATCCAGGCCCGTGTCGACAAGGAACAGCCGGCGAGCTGAAATGCGAGTTGCGACGGCCCAGAGTTTCGTCCCGAAGGGACAGAATGCGAATAGCCCGGCGTTTCAACGCCGGGTAGTCGGTCAATTCGGGATCAGTCCCGACGGGACGGCTGAATTCTCGTTCAATCCTTCGCGTCGAATTCGCCCGGTTCAGTCGTCCCTCCGGGACTTATAGCATTTTTACGATTTACCCGGCGTTGAAACGCCGGGCTATTTTCAAACGTCCCTCCGGGACTTTTGAATCAACAAAACAAAGTAACAAATAGTAAATCGTCGGCTGGCAGGCTTGCCACTGAAATGACCCGCGGCTGCGGAGAACGACGAGACGAAAGGTAATATGGCCGATGTAGCATCGTTAGTGGATCAGTTGAGCGCGCTCACCGTTTTGGAAGCCGCAAACCTGGTCAAACAGTTGGAAGAAAAATGGGGCGTTAGCGCCGCGGCTCCTGTGGCCGTTGCCGCTGCTGGTGGCGGTGCCGCCGCCGGTGGAGCTGCTGCAGCTCCTGCCGCCGAAGCCAAGACAGCATTCGACGTCATTCTGGCTTCTGTTCCGGCTGACAAGAAGATCGCTGTGATCAAAGCTGTCCGTGAAGTCAAGGCTGGATTGGGCCTCGCGGAAGCCAAAGCCCTCGTTGAAGGTGCTCCCAAGCCGGTTTTGGAAGGTGCCAATAAGGCCGATTCCGACGCCGCGAAGAAAAAGCTTGAAGACGCCGGCGCGAAGGTTGAAATTAAGTAACTTTGTGTTACGATGGGGTGCCGAACTGGTTTCGGCATCCCATCTTTATCTCGGCGGGTTGATCAGAAACGCCGGGAAGGAGGGGCAAATTGCTCATGCCCTAACGTGAGGAGTCGGTTGCGTAACAACGATTTGCGTTCAATTCACTGCAAGCGAGAGTCGTCCATAAGTAGGTAATCAATTTTTATTTGCCGGTGTTTCTTTTGGGGCAGCCCAAAGGCATCGGCATTGTGTCGTTTCTAGAAAATGAACTGGCAAGGCTCGTCTCCTTGCCAATTAACGAGAGGAAAAAATGCCATCCCGAGCTGAGAGAATTAACTTCGGTAAAATCAAAGAGGTCATCACTCCACCCAACATGATTGAGGTGCAGGTCAATTCCTATAAGGAATTCCTGCAAGCTGATACCGCTCCGCGCCAGCGTAAAAATCTGGGGCTGCAAGCGGTCTTCACGGAGGTTTTCCCGATCGAAAGTTACGATGGGAAGATTGTTCTCGACTATCACAGCTACGAAATCGGCGAGCCGAAGCTCGACTGGCTCGAATGCTTGCGTGAAGGCATCACTTACGGCGCTCCGCTGCATGTCACCTTCCTGCTCAAGGAAGAGGCCGGCACGAAGGAAGAGAAAGTGTTTATGGGCGAACTCCCGCTTATGACCCCTCAAGGCACGTTCGTCATCAACGGGGCTGAACGCGTGATCGTCAGCCAGCTCCATCGTTCGCCCGGTTTGGCTTTCGAAGCCACCCAGCATCCGAATGGCAAGATGCTCCACTCCTTCCGCATCATTCCGGATCGAGGTTCCTGGTATGAAGCGCAGTTCGATACGAGCGACCTGCTCTACGTTTATCTCGACCGGAAAAAGCGCCGCCGTAAATTTCTCACCACAACCTTCTTCCGCGCGCTCGGTTACGGCTCGGACATGGACATCCTGAAGCTTTTTTATGATGTCGAAGAACTGAGCGTTAAGCAGGCTGAAAACCTCGAGGACATCCAGAACAAGGTCCTTATTGAAGACGCTGTTGATAACGACAAGGGCATTGTTGTCGCACGCGCTTTCGAACCGCTCTCCAAGGCGGTCGTGAAGCAAATCGCCGAACTCGGCGTGAACAAGATTCGCGTGGTCGATACGACCGTCGACGAAGGCATCGTCATCAAGTGCCTCAAGAAGGATCCGACGAAGAACGAAGAAGAGGCGTTAAAAGACATCTATCGTCGCCTTCGTCCTGGCGATCCTCCAACTGCTGCCAACGCTCGCGCGCTCATTAAGCGCTTGTTCTTCGACCCGAAGCGTTACGATCTCGGTCGCGTTGGTCGCTACAAGATCATCCAGAAGCTCGGTCTCAAGGACAACCAGGACAGCCGCATTCTCACGAAGGAGGACCTGGTCGCCGCGACCAAGTATCTCCTCCGCCTGAAGAAGGGTGAAGGTTCAACGGATGATATCGATCACCTCGGTTCCCGCCGCGTCCGCACAGTCGGCGAATTGCTCGCCAATCAGTGCCGCGTCGGTTTGGCCCGTACCGAACGTCTCGTGAAAGAGCGCATGACGCTGTTTGACCAAGGTGTCGATACGATGACCCCGCAGAAGCTCATCAACCCCAAAGCTCTCTCGGCCGTCGTTCGCGATTTCTTCGGTCGCAGCCAGCTCTCGCAGTTCATGGACCAGATCAACCCGCTCGCCGAGTTGACCCACAAGCGCCGTTTGTCGGCTCTCGGGCCTGGCGGTCTCTCCCGTGATCGTGCCGGGTTTGAAGTTCGCGACGTGCATCCGTCTCACTACGGCCGCATTTGTCCGATTGAAACTCCTGAAGGTCCGAACATCGGGCTTATCGCTTCACTCGCGACATTCGCGCGCGTGAACGACTTCGGTTTCATCGAAACCCCTTATCGCAAGGTAGAAAAGGGTCGGGTGACCGGTCACATCGATTATCTCACTGCGGATCGTGAAGAAACTTTCACCGTCGCCCAGGCTAACGCGCCGATCGATGACAAAGGTCACTTCACCCTCGACCGCGTTTCTTGCCGTCGTAAGAGCGACTTCGTGGATGTCGAGCCCGCCCAGGTTGATTACATGGACGTCTCGCCGAAACAGCTTGTTTCGGTCGCAGCCGGCCTGATCCCCTTCCTCGAACACGACGACGCGAACCGCGCGCTCATGGGTTCGAACATGCAACGCCAGGCGGTGCCTCTGCTCATCACTGAGTCGCCGTTCGTCGCCACCGGCCTCGAAGACCGCGTCGCGAAAGATTCGCGCGCAGTCATCGTCGCGGAAGAAGGCGGCAAAGTCGCTTCCGTGAATGGTAACTCCATCATCATCACGAAAGACGGCAAGCTGCCCGAAACGAAGAAGAAGATTCGCACGGACGAAGGTGAAGGCATTTACGTTTACCCGGTGCGCAAATTCATGCGTTCGAACGCCGCCACCTGCATCAACCAGAAAATTCTGATTGAGAAGGGTGACACGATCAAGAAAGGCCAGGTTATCGCCGACGGTCCCTGCACCTCGCACGGTGAACTCGCTCTCGGCCGAAACGTGCTCTGCGCGTTCATGCCGTGGAACGGTTACAACTTCGAGGACGCGATCCTGATCAGCGAACGCATCGTCAAAGACGACGTTTTCACTTCGATTCACATCGATGAGTTCGAAGTTGGCGCTCGCGATACCAAACTCGGGCCCGAAGAAATCACTCGCGATATTCCGAACCTCGGCGAAGAAGCTCTCAAGAACCTCGGGCCGGACGGCGTGATCCGTGTCGGCGCGGAAGTGAAGCCAGGCGACATTCTCGTCGGTAAAATCACTCCGAAGAGCGAAACCGAACTCGCTCCGGAAGAGCGCTTGCTCCGCGCGATCTTCGGTGAAAAAGCCGCGGACGTGAAAGACACTTCGCTCAAAGTTCCTTCGGGCACCTACGGCATCGTCATGGATGTGAAGGTCTCTTCGAAGAAGGACAGCGAGAAAGCAGCGGCTGCGGCGGCTGGCAAACTCAGCGGCGGTGAAGCGAAGAAGCACCAGAAGCAGGTCGAAGAAGAGCACAAGGGCAAGCTCGAAGAGTTGCGCGAGCAGCTCACCGAAGCCCTGAGCAACATCCTGCTCGGTGAAAAAATTCCACTCGACGTGGTCAACAGCGAGACCGGCGAAATCATCATCCCGGCCAATCGCAAGATCACCAAAACGCTTCTTCGCAAGCTCGCCGGTGTTTACGACCGCATCGAAATCGATCCTTCGCCGATCCGTAACAAGATCAGCGAGATCATCTCCCAGTTTAAGAAGAAATTCGACGATCTGCAGATGCAGCATGACGAAGAGATGGAACGCGCCGAAGCCGGTGATGAAGTCGATCCTGGCATCATCAAGTCGGTGAAGGTGTACATCGCTTCCAAGCGCAAGCTCTCGGTTGGTGACAAAATGGCCGGTCGCCACGGTAACAAAGGTGTCGTGGCCAAGATCGTTCCGGAAGAAGACATGCCATTCCTCGCGGACGGAACTCCGGTCGACATCGTCCTGAACCCGCTCGGCGTGCCTTCGCGTATGAACGTCGGTCAGGTGCTCGAAACCCACCTTGGTTGGGCGGCGCGCATCCTTGGCTTGAAGTTCGCGACGCCGGTCTTCGACGGCATTAAGGAAAAGGAGATTCGCGGTTACATCAAGGAAGCCGGCCACAAGCTCAAGGATGCGGGCAACCCGCCCACCATCGGCGAGCACGGCAAAACGTTGCTCTACGACGGTCGCACTGGCGAGTCGTTCGATCAGGAAGTTGTCGTCGGCTACATCTACATGATGAAGCTCGGCCACTTGGTCGCGGATAAGATTCACGCTCGCGCGGTCGGACCTTACTCGCTCGTCACCCAGCAACCGCTCGGCGGCAAAGCGCAGTACGGCGGTCAGCGCTTCGGCGAAATGGAAGTGTGGGCCATGGAAGCTTACGGTGCAGCTTACACGCTGCAGGAGCTTCTCACCGTGAAATCGGACGACGTGCAAGGCCGCACGCGCATCTACGAGAGCATCGTGAAGGGCGACAACTCGCTCGAAGCCGGCGTGCCAGAATCGTTCAACGTGCTTGTGAAGGAAATGCAGTCCCTGGGTCTCGACGTTCGCGTCGGTTACTCCAACCCGGTGGACAATCAGCAGGAACAGCAGAATACATTGGCTGCCCTGGCCTAAATAATTGCCAATGCCCGGAGGACGTTTCCTCCGGGCGCTTTAACCAGTTTTGTAACTCAGTTTTTGTTTCAATATGATTGCAAGTAAAGAGAGCGCTCGTGAGTTGCTGGGTCTGGACAAGGTGAATTTGGTCGATCACGTGGCCATTCAGGTCGCGTCGCCCGAAAACATCCGCTCCTGGTCCAAAGGGGAAGTCAAAAACCCCGAAACGATCAATTACCGCACGTTCAAGCCGGAAAAGGGCGGCTTGTTCTGTGAACGTATTTTCGGTCCGGTCAAGGACTGGGAATGCTCCTGTGGGAAATACAAGCGCATCAAGCATCGCGGCGTTGTTTGCGACCGTTGCGGCGTGGAGGTCACACTCTCGCGCGTCCGTCGCGAACGCATGGGCCATATCGAACTCGCCGTGCCGGTCACGCACATCTGGTTCTTCAAGTGCATGCCGTCGCGCCTCGGGTTGATCCTCGACATGACCGCTCGCAACCTCGAGCGCGTTATCTATTACGAGGATTACCTCGTGATCGATCCCGGTTCCACCCCACTCAAACAGCATCAGCTCTTGAGCGAACTGGAATTCCGCGAGGCGAAGGAAACTTACGGAGCGGAAGCGTTCGTCGCGAAGATGGGAGCCGAAGCCGTTCGTGAAGGTCTGGCTAAGGCCGATCTAAACGGCGAAATCGAGCGCCTCAACCAGGCGATGACCGAAACCAAGAGCAAGCAGATTCGCAAGAAGCTCGCGAAACGCATCAAGCTCTTCCA
>JBGAGW010000009.1:0-261611 GCA_044226545.1 Limisphaerales bacterium | reverse complement strand
GATTCTCTTCGTCTTGCACGGGTTCTCGGCCAAGACGCTCACCCTCCATCTCGTGCGCCTGCTCGTGCTCACGGCATTGCTCGTGATGTTGCCGCAGTGGGGCAACCAGGCGCAGGAGCTTCTTCAAACTTCCATCATCAACGGACTCGGCATCGACCCGGCCAACGTGCAGGACCAATACAACCAACTGCTCGTCGTCAAACGCGATACCGGCAGCGACCGCTCGTGGTGGGACATTCTGGGCGACCTTCAGGGGTTCAGTGTCGAGTTGCTCATTTCGGGAATCCTCTGGCTGCTCGGCCACTTCGCTTCGCTGCTGCTCTTTTGGGCCTACATCTTTCAGAAGGTGATTCTCTACACTGGCTACGCGCTGTCACCGTTGCTCATCGGCTTCATGGCGATTCCGCCGCTGCGCTCCATCGGCAGCCGCTACCTCCTGAACATCGTCGGCGTGCTCATCTGGCCGCTCGGCTGGGCCGTCGCCGCCATCATCACGCAGGGGATTCTCGATTTCATGACCGACCCTTCGCTTCGGTTTGTTGACCCCACTGCGTCGGCTTATTCGCTGCAAGCGTCGCTCGGAGCGGTAGTACTCGCCTTCTGGCTGGCGTTCAGCACCGTCGCTGCGCCGGTCGTCATTCAGAAGGTTCTCACCTACGGCGCACTGGCTGGCGGACCGCTCATCGCGGGTGCGTTTGGGAGCTTCTTCCAGACGGCCGCCACCACGGCAGGCGCAGCGGCTGTGGCTTCCACGACTGGCATTCCCATGCTCACCGTCGGGGCGGCGGGCATGGCTGCCGTTCTGAGCACTCTCTCCACAGCCGCCGGCCAAGGCAGTGCCGGCGCCATCATCATCGCGGGCAGCGGACTCCCGCCCCGCAGCGCCCGTGGGCGCCCCGGCGACGACATCACCGGCGACAAAGCCGTCCGCGAACTCATCGCCAAAGGCAGAGGCAATTACTACTGACCGATTATGGAAACCGTCGAACTCACCCCACGGCAGACGCCGACAAACAATGGGTCGCCCGGCGTCCGCGCGCCGCGCAAACGATTCGATCCCACTCAACTGTTCGCCCAGCGCGACCGGCTGCCGTGGTTCTGGTTTTTCGTCGCCGTGGCCGTGACTGTCGGCGCGGCGATTGACCGCTTGCACCTGGTCAATCAGTTCAAGCAGCGCGAGCGCGTGGTCATCATTGATCCGGCGCAGACCTACTACATCAGTCCACTACTGCAATTTCAGGAGGCCAAGGAACTTCACGCGCAACAGGCCGAACTCGCGGCCATGACGTTCCTCAGCCGCAACCCGAAGGAATTCGACCATCCGGATCTGCTTCGCCAGGTTTTTCTGAAACCGGCGTTGGAGAAAGCGCAGGAGCATCGCTCGCGCGAAGCCGTTGAGTTCCGAGCCAAGCAGCTTCACCAAAAGCCGGAGATCGCCAAGATCGAGATTCTGGCCACGCGCGAAAACGAAGTGCTCGCCAGCGTCTCCGGCCAGGTGATTCGCACCGGCATCTTTCAGGAGAAAGTCTTCAACGAGGCTTTCGGCTTCAAGCTCACCCTCCGGTTTATTCGTAATCCCAACATGGCCGCCAACGGCCGCTTCCCGACTGCGGTCTGTGACTTCAAATATGAAATCAGCAAGTAGCCTTCTGTTGCTCGCGATCACGGTTGCCCTCGCCGAACCGCCCGAAGCAGTTCAGCGCGTCAAGCTCGACGAGCGCGTAGTTGTCACCGTGCCGGTCGCCACGAACCGGGTGACCACCATCAGTTTTCCCGGCCCCATCGCGGCGATTGACGCCGTGGGCGTCAGTGCCGATCCGAAGGTGCCCGGCCAGTTCCAACTGGCGCACACCAAGGGTTCGTCATTCTTGTCCGTGCGCGCGACGGCACGGAAGGCGGCAACGAACCTGAACATTCGCTGGAACAAAAAGACCTACGTCTTCGAGTTGGTCGAAAGTGATACGCCGGTGCTGGCGCTGAACCTCGAAGATCGCGCACCCGCCGAGGTAGCGCAGCCGGCTCCCGTTGTTTCGCCGACGAGGCTGCTTGCGTTGCTCGACAAGGCGAAAGCGTTTCCACTGCTCAAGCAGCACCAGCCGGAAGCCGTCGCGCAGGCGGAAGCGAGAACTTTCGCCGACAAGCCGCAGATCACGGATTTCAACGATTACGAAATCCGCGTCGAGGAAGTGTTCCGTTTCAACCCGGAGGACTCGCTCGTCTTTCATGTCACGCTGCGGAACAAATCGGAGCAGGAGATTCGCTATCGCCCGGAGAGCTTCACCGTCCGCGTCGGCAACCGAATCTACCATCAGTCCGTGAGCGATGCGCCGGGCGTGTTGCCGCCGAAGTCGCAAAGCACGGTCTATTTCGCCGTTACCGGAACACCCGATGGCGGGCGCAATGAACTTTCGCTCAAGAACGAGTTCAGCGTGTTCGTGACGCGGCTGACGCCGCCACCAGCGTTGCCGACGCCAAGTCCTGAGCCGCCGCCCACGCGACCGGAGGAGAAGCAGCCATGAAGCCGCGCGACCTGCTCAATTTCTTCAAGACAAAGACCGGCAAACTGGTCTTGTTCGTCATCATCTTCGGCGGCGGGCTGATGCTGTTCAGCGCCATTCGGGACAAGAGCGGAGCGCACGCGCTTCGCCCCGAGCCACTCGCTCCCATTCGCACCAACGACAAGCCGCAGACGGTTCAAACCGTTGAGCGGCCGATGGAACTCTTTCGTCCGCCACAACCAAAACCCGAACCGCCACCGCAGCCACCGAAGACCAACGAGCCACCGAAAGCGGTTGCCGAAGCGCCCAAGCCCGCACCACAGCCGCCGCCACCACCACCACCCATCAGCTTAGTCGCCGACGCGACAGCAGGTGTGCCCGAACCCAAAACACCCGGCACGCACTACGCACCCTATGGTCGGCTGATCCCTTGCCAGACGGTCATCACGGTGGACTCCGCTTCGATTCAAACCCCCATCGTTGGCCTTATCACCGAGGACATCTATCATGCGGGGCGGCTCGTGATTCCCGCTGGCACCGAGGTTCACGGCACGGCGCAGACCGACCGGCATCGTGAACGCATCGCCAGCGGCGGGACCTGGACACTGGTTTGGCAGACTGGCGAGGAACTTCGTCTCAAGGGCGTCGCGCTCGACCGCGAATTTTCTGGCGACCAGGAGGGTTGGGGCATCACCGATGGCAGCGCCGGTTTGCGCGGGCGGATTCTCAAGACCGACGACCTCGCGGAAATCAAACTGTTCGCCGCGACGTTGCTCAGTGGCGCGGCGGCGGCGCTGACCGAGAAGGAAACGACGATCCTCGGCTCGATTGACAGTCGCTCGCTCAACAACGCGCCGCTGAAAGGGGCGCAGGACGTTCTCAAGATTTACTCCCAACGAATCCTCGAAGCCATTCAGCGTGACGGTTTCTACGTCCGAGTCGCCAGCGGGAAGCAGTTCTACCTCTACGTCGTGCAAACCATCGACCGCTCGGAAGCCATCATTGGTGGGACGGCGAAACCGTTCGCCGAGGAGCCAATCACTGCCGCCAGTCCGCCGAACGAACCGTTGCCTTCATTTGGTTTTGCGCCGCCAGCGCCGTCAGCTTCCGCCTCCAATCTCAAACCAGGTTCTCAGCCATGAAATACCTCACTCTCATTCTGCTGCTCGTCGTCACGTCTTGCGCCTCGCGCCCCAAACCCCAGGTGACGGTCAGGCCCATGCCCGCGCCCGCTGAGGAGCCAGCCGAGTCCGTGCGCTACACGGAAATTATCCGCGCCTACCACATCGGCCGATACGTGGACCCGAACCATCCCGATGTGATGCACGAGCAGCATCCGGTTTTCCGTGTCGAAGCCCACGCTCGCTGGAACTTGAAGCCTGGCGATCCGTGCGCGCCCGGCGCAGTTCTGCTGAATCCGCCACGAGATGCGGCCTTCTCACCGCCACCCGCGAGCGACGCTCTCGCGGCGGAAATGAACCGGCAGAAGGAGGCAACCGAGCGGGTCATGCGCGAAGCCTCGCAACTCGCGCGCTCCTACGAGGAACTTCAGAAAGTCATCAAGGACATGACGGTGGTCGCCAAAAATCACGCGTGGATGGGCGGTCGCATTCTCAGCGCCGAGCGTCGCGTCGGCGAACTCGAAGCGGAACTTCGAAAGCTCAACGCGCCGCCCGCCTCCGCCACCAATGAGGTTCGATCCTCCACCCTCGAAGCGCCTGATGCGCCCAAACCATGAAGACACTTTGCCAGTGGCTCGAAAGTCGGCATTGGAAGGCAGCCCGCCGCCTGCGAGCCGCTGGTGAACACGGCAAATGCCGCGCAACCGCAACCATGAAAAGAATGCAACAAAGGTATGAGTAGAACCAGAACACTCGCGCCACCGAGCGCCAGCGGCAATGCCGCCCCGTCCGAACCGCCCACCTACCGGCAGAACCCGGAGGTGGATACCAAGATCGATGCCTACATCAAAGAGAACCCCAAGTATTGCGCCACCGCTGAGGAAAAAGGCACGCTGATCAAATACGTCGGCTGGGGCGCGATGCCCCCAGGTCTTCGACGACTACAACCGGGAGTGGAGGAAGGAACGCGAACTTCTCGTCAACGAGCTTTCGCCCGAAGAATACGAATTCGCGCGGTCCACGACCCTCAACGCCCACTACACCGCGCCCACGGTCATCCAGGCGATGTACGGTGCGCTGGAACGTTTCGGCTATCAAGACGGGCGCGTGCTTGAGCCGGCGTGCGGCATCGGTCACTTCATCGGCCTGATGCCCGACGAATCGTTGCGTCGCTCAACGGTCACGGGCATAGAGATTGATCCACTCAGCGCGCGCATCGCCAAAACGCTCTATCCCGACGCGGACATTCGGGCGCAACCGTTCGAGCAATCGAAGCTGGCCGACGGATATTACGACCTCGCGATTTCCAATGTCCCCTTCGGTGACTATCCGGTTCACGATCCCAAGTGGAACGACTACAAGCTTCCCATCCACGACTATTTCTTCGCCGCCGCACTCGACAAGGTGCGACCCGGCGGGCTGGTGATGTTCATCACGTCGCGCGGCACGATGGACAAGCTCGACTCGACATTGCGCGAACTGTTGTCGGCGAGGACCGAATTGCTCGGCGCGATCCGCCTGCCGAACGACACTTTCAAGAAGAACGCCGGCACGGAAGTCACCACGGACATCGTGATGCTGCGCAAGCTCCGCGCGGGAGAAGCGCCCACCGGCCCGGCGTGGAAGCAGACGACTGATTACTCCAACGATCTCGGCGAGGCGTTCACGATTAACGAATACTTCGCCGCACGCCCGGAAATGATGCTCGGTCAGATGCGGTTGGTTGGTCGGATGTATCGCGACAACGAGCCGACGCTCGAACCGGACGGCCGCGATCTCGCGGATGCTCTGAAACAAGCCGTCGAGCGGCTGCCTCAGAACATCTACCAATCGCAAAGTCAGCAGGTTGCCGAACCGACACTCGACCAGACCATCCCCGCACCTGACTACATCAAGCCAAACGCCTACTGCCTTCACGACGGCATGGTGTGCGTGCGCGAGGATACCGTTCTGCGCCCGCTTTCTGATCTCCCGTCCGACATGCGGGCGCGGATTCGCAACCTGATTCCGGTGCGCGATGCCGTTCGTGAATGTCTGCGCGCCCAGCTTGACGGCAGCGGTGAGGAGCGTGTTCTCGAAACCCGGCATCAACTCAACCTCGCCTACGACCGCTTTGTCGGGCGATTCGGCCCGATCAACACACGCGGCAATCAGCGCGCCTTCGACGGCGACCCCGATTTGCCGTTGCTGCTCTCGTTGGAGCACTACAACGACGAAACCAAACGCGCCACCAAGGCATCCATCTTCCGCGAACGAACCATTCAGCACCGGCAACCGATTGAAACTGCCGCCAACGCGAAGGAGGCACTGCTTGTCACCTTGAACGAGCGCGGTCGCGTTGACCTCGATCACATGGCCGGCTTGCTCTGCCGACCTGCCGACGAATTCCTGAACGACTTGAAGGGGCTGGTTTTTCTCAACCCACAGTCCAACCAGTGGGAAACCGACGATCAGTATCTATCAGGCAACGTGCGCGAGAAACTGGCTGTCGCAGACGCCGCCGCCATCAACGACTCCGCCTTCGCGGTCAACGTCGAGGCGTTGAAGTCGGTTCAGCCCGCGGACCTGAATGCGACGGAGATTGATGTCCGCCTCGGTGCGTCCTGGCTGCCGCAGGACGACGTGAAGCGGTTCGTCCACGAGCTGCTCAAGGTGTCGTCAGGCGTAGAGGTCGGCCACGTCCACGCGCTCGGCTCTTGGTATGTGAAAGGGGATTGGGAAGTGAAGGGCGCGACGGCCAACACTACCGATTGGGGTACGGATCGTTGCACCGCGCTCGACCTCATCGAAGATGCGCTGAACTTGAAGACGCCCACGGTCTATGACCTCGACGAAAAAAAGAATCCCGTCATCAACGCGCAGGCGACCGAGGCGGCCCGCGAGAAACAGGAGCGCATCAAGGAACGGTTCAAGGAATGGATTTGGTCGGATGATTCGCGGCGCGAGCGGTTGTGCCGACTCTACAACGACACGTTTAATCACACGCGCCTTCGTACTTTCAACGGCGAGCATCTGACGCTGCCCGGCGCAAGCCAGGCCATCACGTTGCAGTCGCATCAAAAGGCCGGCGTGTGGCGTGTGCTGCAAACTCAGAACACGCTGCTCGCCCACGTCGTCGGTGCAGGCAAGACCTTCACGATGGTTGCCTCCGCGATGGAGTTGAAGCGGCTCAGCCTCGCCAGGAAACCCTTGTTCACCGTGCCGAACCACATGCTCGGTCAGTTCTCGACCGAACTGCTCACGCTGTATCCGGGCGCGAACATCCTCGTCGCCGGCAAGGAGGACTTCGAGGCGGCGAATCGAAAGAAGCTGTTCAGCCGCATCGCGACGGGGAATTGGGATGCCATCATTGTCACGCACTCAGGTTTCGAGCGCATCCCGCTGTCGCAGGACACGCAGAAGCGTTTTTTCGAGGAACAGCTTCACGAACTGGAAATGGTGAAACGGCAGCACGCGGATTCAAGCAATCGTCGGCTCGTCAAGGAACTGGAGAAGGCGAAGAAGCGCCTCGAAGCTCGCCTCCAAGGTTTAGCCGCAGAGCACAAAAAGGACAACACGCTGACCTTCGAGGAACTTGGCGTGGATCGTCTGTTCGTGGACGAGGCGCACTATTTCAAGAATCTGTTCTACGTGTCGAAAATGACACGCATCGCCGGGCTGCCGCAGACGGCCAGCGAACGCGCCTTCGACATGTACCTAAAGGTGCGGCACGTCCAGTCTGTGAACAGCGGCGGTGGCGTGGTCTTTGCCACCGGCACGCCCATCGCCAACAGCATGGCCGAGATGTTCACCATGCAGCGGTATCTCCAGCCGGACGAACTCAAGAAGCATCACCTGCATCATTTCGATTCGTGGGCGGCGACATTCGGCGAGCCGGTGACGGCGATGGAGCTTTCGCCTGACGGCGCGGGCTATCGGTTGAACACTCGCTTTGCTCGTTTCATCAACGTGCCGGAGCTGATGCAGATGTTTCGTCAGGCGGCGGACGTGCAGACGGCGGCCATGTTGAATCTGCCACGCCCAAAACTGGAAAACGAGAAACCCACCATCCGCAACGCGCCGTCCACACCCGAGTTGAAGGAGTTCGTTCAGTCCCTTGCCGCTCGCGCCGAACGTCTCCGCACCAGTCGTGTTGATCCGAGCGTGGACAACATGCTCAAGATCACGTCCGAGGGCCGTAAGGCCGCGCTCGACATGCGGCTGGTGCGCGCGTCAGCCCCAGATGAACCGAGTGGCAAAGTGAACCTCGCCGTGGAGAACATCATCCGCATCTGGAGTGAAACCACTGATCGGCGTTGTGCCCAATTGGTGTTCTGCGATCTCTCGACGCCGAAAGACCGAGGCTTCTCTGTTTATCGCGACATGGCAGACAAGCTTCAAGCGCGTGGCATCCCGGAGAGCGAAATCGCGTTCATCCAGGACTACGACAGTGATGCGTCCAAGCTTGGGCTGTTCAAGGGAGTGCGCTCCGGCAAGGTGCGCGTGCTGTTCGGCAGCACACAAAAGATGGGATCGGGCACGAACGTGCAGGAACGGCTCATCGCCTTGCACCATCTTGACGCGCCGTGGCGTCCGGCGGATGTCGAACAACGCGAGGGAAGAATTCTCCGGCAGGGTAACAAGAATCCCGTCGTGAGCGTGTTTCGCTACGTCACCGAAGGCTCGTTCGACGCCTACATGTGGCAGACCCTTGAGACAAAGGCCAAGTTCATCGCCCAGGTGATGACGGGCGACATGACGATTCGTCGTGTGGAAGACCTCGATAGTGCCGCGCTGACCTACGCGGAAGTGAAGGCCATCGCCTCCGGCAATCCGCTGGTCATCGAGAAGGCCCAGGTGGACGCCGAGTTGATGCGGCTCACCCGCCTGCGCTCCGCTCATGCCGAGGAGCAATATCGCATCCGCAGCAACCTGCGCCATGCCCGCGACGACGCTGAGAGTTCTACCGCGCGCCTCGCGAACCTTCGCCTCGACATTGGCGCTCGGGAGGATACGTCTGGCGACAACTTCCGCATCGAACTCGATGGCGAAGTAATCACCAGCCGGGGCGTTGCCGGTGAATTGCTCATCCGCCGGGCCGAAAAGCTCAAGGGCCGCAGCGGTGACGATGTGCGTGTGGGAAAGTTTGCGGGCTTCGACCTCTTTATCCGTGTCGGCTTTATCGGCGACCCCGACTTGGTAGTGCGCGGCAAGAACACTTACGCCGCCAAGATTACGGATACGGCCCTCGGCACTATCCGTTCGTTGGAATCCACGGTGCAGGGATTCGAGGAACGTGCTGGCAAGCTTGAAACCGCCATTGGCGATGCGCAGAAGCGCGCGACCGAACTCGAAGGCCTGGTCGGAGCGAAGTTTGATCGCGAGGAGCGTTACCAGGAATTGACCCGCCGACAGAGTGAGATTGAAGAAAAGCTCGACCTCACGAAGAACCAAGCCCCCAGCCAGGTGGAAGCCTCGCCTTCTGACGAGACCACCGAAACGTCCACCGAAAAGCAAACCACCAAACCAACCGTCCGCACCAAACGGCAACCCACCATCCGCGTATGAGCACGACCCTCGATCAAATTGGCATCCGCCTTCGCAGACTCCGACAAAACCGCCGCAAGTCGCAGTACGTTCTCGCCGCCACGCTGCACGCTTTCAACGTCCCCATCACGCGCGACATGCTCGCGAATTGGGAAACCTGCCGCAGCGATGTCCCCGCCCGGTTCATCCCCTTTCTGGCCTACGCCCTTGATGCCGAAGTCACCGACTTCCTGCCGAACTTAAACCGGCATCTCGTCAACGAATTGGTGCGCAGGCGCATCGCCATCGAGCCGCGCATGAGGGAGGGCGGTCGCGACCGCCACGCCGTTCTCTCCGCTCCGAAGACTCCGCTGCGCCAACCGCGTGGCCGTCGCGCCGCATCAAATCCGCACTGAACGCGGGCCTTCCATCTGCCCCGCGTCGGGCAACGTTCCGTTCCGGGCCGGCCGCACCACACGCGCGTCCCCGCCCTCCGCTTCACTTCCGCGCGCCGCCGGCCAGACCGAAGGCACAAGTGAATCAATTGGCATTGGCGAGCAACGATGCCACGCGCGGGGCGGGGCCGTCGGTGCCAAACGCGCCGCTGCCGTTCAGGCGCTACATCTGAAGGAGCTTGCCTATTGTCAGAAAAACGCATACAAGTTTCTGACAATAAAAACCGATGAAAGTGGCCAATCCAATTGATAGAACCATACTTGCACGAATCAACAAGCGCGGGGTCGATTGGGTGTTTTCGCCTGCCGACTTTATTGACCTCGGCACGCGGCACGCCGTGGACAAGGCATTGTCCCGAATGGCTGCCGATGGTTCCATTCGTCGCGTCGCGCGTGGGTTATACGATGTGCCGAAGCAACACCCAATCGTGGGCACAACCGCGCCGAGCATCGAGGAGGTGGCGAAGGCCGTCGCCGGCAAGGGCGGAATCCGAGTTCAACCGACCGGTGCCTACGCCGCGAACCTGCTCGGCTTGTCGGACCAAGTGCCGGCCAAAGTGGTGTTCTTGACAGACGGGCGCTCAAAACGAATCCGGCTGGGGAAAATGGACATCGTGTTCCGGCAAACTTCACCCCGAATCATGGCAACGGCGGGTACTGTAAGCGGTCTGGTGGTTCAAGCATTGCGGTATTTGGGCAAAGCACACGTCAACGGTGACACGGTGAAGAAGCTCGGTCGCAGATTGTCTGCGGATGATCGGAAGCGACTGTTGAAGGACCTGGCTTCTGCCCCCGCATGGATTGCGGACATCATGCGCCAACTGGCAGCGCAGCCTTGATGTATGGACGATTTCGTAAAACTTAAACCGGACGACCGAAGGCGGACCTTCGAGGCAGCCGCTGCGGCGCTGTCCATGCAGCCCCAAATCGTGGAGAAGGACTTCTGGGTGTGCTGGACGCTCAAGGAGTTGTTCCGGCTGCCGGAGATTGGCGAACATCTGATTTTCAAGGGCGGCACGTCGCTGTC
The DNA here is from genome assembly GCA_044226545.1 of Limisphaerales bacterium. Classification (GTDB taxonomy): domain Bacteria; phylum Verrucomicrobiota; class Verrucomicrobiia; order Limisphaerales; family SXQI01; genus DASVNK01. The sequence continues at coordinate 251,005 of JBGAGW010000009.1, read as the reverse complement.
GAAAGTGTTCAGGATCATCGAGCGATTCTCGGAAGACATTGATGTTTCCATCGACCGGGCGTTCCTGGGCTTTGGTGGTGCAAACGAACCGGAAGCGGGCGGAAGCAATAAGGAGAAACAGCGGCGCGTGGATGCGTTGAAAGCGGCGTGTCAGCAGAAGATCGCGACCGGGCTGCATCCCTCACTCGACGCGGCCATCAAGTCCAAGGTCGCGGCGGGCGAGACGTGGTCGCTGCGGAATGACGACGAAGACCCGGATCGGCAGACGTTGCTCTTCGAGTATCCGTCCAGCTTCGCGCCCGCGACCACAGGTTACATCCGGCGCATGGTGAAGATTGAGATGGGTGCGCGAGCTGACCATTGGCCTTGCGAAACAAAAACGGTGACGCCCTACGTGGCAGAGCAGTTTCCCCGAGGCTTCAAGGAAGGAAGCTGCGCGGTCAAAGTGTTGTCGGCGGAGCGCACCTTCTGGGAGAAAGCGACGATTCTTCACGCGGAGTTTCATCGCCCAGCCGACAAGGCGATACCGGAACGATTCTCGCGGCACTATTGTGATTTCTACGAATTGATTCGCAAAGGCGTGGCGGAGTCCGCCGTGGAAAAGCCCGAGTTGCTGGCGCGTGTGGCCGAGCACAAGAGCCTGTTCTTCCGGTCAGCGAGCGCAAAGTATGGGGAGGCCGTGCGGGGCACTTTGCGCATTGCCCCACCGGAGCACCGGTTGAAACCGCTGCGGGACGACTACGGCAAGATGCTGCAAATGTTCTTCGGTGAACCGCCCAATTTCGACAGCATCATCGCGCTCCTGACGCAGTGGGAATCGGAGTTTAATCGCGCCGGAAACACCTCGCCGTGACCAACGCGCGTTCCAGTCGGCGACGGGGCCTGAGCTGACTTCGCTCCGGCCCGCTTTGCCTTCCTCCACGCGCGCTCGTCACGGCTGAACAATCGCACAGACGCGCGGCGCTTCCGTTGGGAGCTTGGCTCGGTCGCTCCGCTACTTCCTCCGTTCCGTTATACGCTCCACTGCGGAATCGCGTCGTCTCCCTTCGCCAACATCCCAACCGAAGCGGTAAGCAATCGCCTGATCCTATGGCCATCCATTCAGCAGTCAGTCCAGTTGGTGCGAACTCGAACGCCATCTCGCATGTTCGCATCGGAGCAGATTGCGGAATCGCATTCTTACGGCCCCAAGTATTCGCCAACCATGCTTTTACCGTCGTTGCCGACTTTGGCCAGGAACACTCCTTCCAAGAATTTGTTTGGAAACTTCTCCATCACTCCGAGTCGGGAAAAATCGAGCGAATAAACTACGGGTTTGGCGGCAAGATTGTCGGGTAGAACCCGGACCACAGTGCCGGGCATGGGCGGCGGCTGACTCCAAGCTACGGGAGTTTGAAACGGCGTGATGTCCCAGCGACCGGAAGCCCCATTGTGTTGATTGTCGCAGAACTCCCGCCACATCGAAGCTGTCTCCTCCGTCGGCCATTTTGGATCGCGCATCCGCTCTGTCACCAATTTAGAGCGAAGCCACTCTCGCAGTCCGCTCGCATCTGTGAAGCTAGATGCGCAGTCGCGAACGGCTTTGATCGCGGCGATACGGGACGGGACACCGAACTGAATAAGCAACGCGGCACAGTAATCGGGCGTGCCGGTTTCGACAGCCAGTGCAGCCCGACCCGCACACTCGTCTTCATCAATCTCCCCCGTGACGGATGCACGCACCCGCACGGCCTCCAGCGCCCAGACAAGTCGATAAACCAGGGCGGCATCAATGAAGGCGACTGTTTCAGCCTCCAGGCCGCCCGCGAGGTCGGCCATGCTTCTCCCCAGAATCCAATCCCTGGCAATGTTCTCCCAGCCATCAGGAAGATCATCAGGAGCAAACGGTTCAATCGTGAAAGCAATCTTTGCGAAGGCGAGCACCGCTGCGATGGCTTCATCATTCCTGCCCTGTGTGAAGGCAGTGTTCGCTTCAAGCAGAAGTTGGTTCAGTGTGCTGGCGTTTGCGTCGAGCAATCGACCGGTCTCGAAGCTGACGCCAGCCGAGAAGTAACCCCGGCGTTGCGTCGCGGTGGACTGCCGCCAGATAAACCCGGCGCGACCGCGAAGAAGTGCGGTAGCCAAGGCTTGGCTTTCGTTGTCCTCGCGCCGAAGGCTGCGCTGCCAAAGCGATGATGCGAGAGCGCTGTCCAGAGTGTTCGCCAAATCTTCGACTGGAGTGTCGTGCTGCACCAAGGAGAGCAGGGCTGCGTCAAGACGCGCCAGCTCGGCGTTCCAGTCTCGTGCGCGATGCGGCTCCTCTTCGGTATTTTCCGGTGGCTTCCATGCAGTGGCGTTGCCGGCCACATACTCGACCACCTGCGCCACACTGAACTCAGTCCGCTCACGCAGTTTCTTGCACAAGGCCAATACCAATTGCAGGAGTCCGCTGCGCAAATCCCGAAAGCGAGCCGCTTGGACCAAGCCATTCCATCGCGTGCCAATCTCCGCTTTGAAATCGACGCAGAGCACTTGTCCCTCGACATCTACGAAGGCGCGTCCAGCGCGCCCGGCCACGTTTGCGAACTCCTCTGCCGGGATGAGTTGACCCGCGCGAAACAAAGAATGAAACAGCAGCGTCGTCGCCGACAGGTTCAAGCCCTGTGCCAGAGTGGGTGACGCAATGGTCACTCGCAGGACCTGTTTGCGAAGCAGATCCTCGATGGCCCTCAGAAATGGACGGGGCAATTGCCCGTGATGGACGGCAACGCCAAGCCGCAGACATCCTACTGCGGGATGATTTGCGCCCAGCCACTCGCTCCCGATGTTGATCGCATCGGTCAAAACCGTGGAGCTACCCACCAGCAACGACGGGAGGAACCCTTGTTGATGAAGTTGGAGAACTTCACTGGCCAGCGGCTCGACAGACCGGCGTTGCGGACAGTAGATGAGAACCGTTTGCCCTTGGGCAATGAATTGCCACGCGCTGGCAAGTGTCAGTTCCTGACCGTTCTTTGGAAATGGCGTCCTTCGGCGACCCTGCGACGGAATCTTGGCTGTCAGGAAGGAAGGCACAAACGGACGGTCGTTCCCCACACGAAAGTTTAAGCGCGCCTGCTGGCCGAGCCACACAATCTCGCCAAATCGCTGTCTCGTGGGCCGCCATTCCGAACGGATGGCTTGTCCCGGTTCATCCTGACGAAGCCACGCCGTGAAATCGTCGAGTTGATCTCCCGGCGGCAACATGGCGGACAAGCAAACAACACGGCGCTGTGCGGCATCGGTTCGCCGCAACAGCCGTTGCACGAGCACTTCATAACGGACTTCGCGTTCTCCGGCTCCGATGGAATGGCCTTCGTCCAACACCACCAGACCGACTTTTTCCAATAGCGATGGATCATTGCGCAATGCGAAGTCCAGTTTCTCCGGGGTGCTCACCACGACATCTCGATTCGCCAGCGAATCCAAATCATCGCCCGTGGCACCACTCGATCCGTAGAGCGAGGATACCGAGAAGCCGAGTGGAACAAAGGTGCGCCGTAGGGTGCGCTCGGTTTGCGCGGAAAGCGCCCGAAGCGGAGTCACGAATACGACTCGCTGACCGAGCGAGAGCGCCCGCAGGATGCACAACTCCGCAACGCGCGTCTTGCCTGCACTGGTCGGCAGGGCGACGACGAGATCATCGCGGACATCCAGAGATCGTTGAGCGGCGTCCAATTGGGACGGCCACAAATCAAGTTCAGCGGGCGTCCGTCGCGACACCAACGCGATAAACAGCCGACGAAGCCGGTCCCACTGCGAATCTGGCGGATCGTTTAACGGCATTGGCAGCCGGACGTGCAGGCAATGATCCCAAAGGTCGTCGAGCAAGTGTCGCGCGATGGTGTAGAGCCAGTAGAAAGGAACATGGCGAAACTCCGCCGCCGTCGAAATCCCTTCGTTCAGCGAATCAAGTGCAGCCTGCCTCGAAGCAGCATCGCCGGCTTCAAGCGCATGGTCGTATTGCGCCACAGCCCGGTGAAAGAGGGTGGTCAAGGCTAGGTGCAAGGCATGGTTGAAATCCAATCCCTCAGACGACTGATCCAACTTTCGGGCAAGCGCAGCATCGAAACCAATTCCCTCTTGCGCCCAGGTGACAAGAGCAGCGTGAAGACCCGTGATGTCGCGCACCAGCAGGTGTCGGAGAACTGCTTCGCTCGGACTCAGATTCAAATCTCGTGCAGTTCCACCAAACAAACTGAATGCCCGTGCCGAGAAATGGCCCAAATGGTAGGCCGACGACGCAACCATTGTGTAGAAGCCGCGCTCCGGCCAGGCGGGGTCGCCATTGCGCACGACCGCTTCGATGGCCTCTGCCGCGCGCTCGAATGCGTTCGGTAACAGCGCATGGTTTCTGTCGGAGTCCCGCAGTGACAGCGCGAGGCGAAACAATCCCAACCCGTAGGCGAGCAATTCGCCGCTCAGGCGAAGTGAAAACTGAGGTGCGCCAGGCGGCAAAGTGCCGGCATTCCACACAAGCCCGCGTGCCAGCCCCCGCTGCACCAGCCGACCACGAAAGCCCGGACTGATGGCCGTGTTGATCTCGCCAAGCAGTTCTTCAAGGTTGCGTGGCATTGCTCAAACGATCGTAAACGCCTTTGATGAAGTCCGCGTGATCTTGAATCACCAATCCTATCGCCTGTTGTTCAATCTCGTTCCCACAGTTCTGAAGATCATTCGTAAACAACTGAGCAGAGTCGTTGGCGCTAAGTCCGAAACTGAGATGGACGAGTTGCGCACCACTCAAGTCGCGACGATGGGCGTATTCGTCGAAAACACGCGCAAGCGACTCCTGTCCCAACTCATAAAGCCGGCTGGCGACAAAGAGCATCGAGTGAACGGAAGGTCGCCCATCATGGTGATTCAGAGCGGCTCTGGCCTCTCCTACGACCGAGGCGGACAACGCAATGCGGCTCTTCGATTCCGCTTTCAGAAACCGCACGCTCCCGCCGCTCTGCGCCACACCTATCAAGTCCTCTCCACGGAGAGCCATGTTGCGCCCGTCCAACCAACGCAGGCGTTTGAGGGGCACCACGAACGGCGGCACTAACTCCGGCACGGCTTCGGTCAGAAGAATCTCACCCATGTGTCCAGACTGTGCCTTGTTGATTTGAGGAAGCAGTTCGTTGAATGAACGAGCCGCCGCCTCGAATCCCCACAGATGAATCCGTTGAGCCAGTCGCGCTGGCTCGTCGTAGTGTGCCTTCACCGCCAAATCGAGCGCCGGGAGCGCAGCCGCTCGCTTGCCGGCATCCTCCGTCAGTATTTGTAAGCGATGGCCGGCGATGCTGTGTGCCTGCGTTTTACACCAGTTGTTGAATATCCCAGACATGATTCTTCGCGACGAACCCTACCGCTGCTGCCCCCAACAGGTAAGCGAAAACGGCACCAGAAACGAATTCTGAGTGAACTAGAGTGCATCTCAAATAGTACGCCGTGACCAACGCGCGTTCCGGTCGGCGCCGGAGCCTGCGCTGATTTCGCGCTGGCCCGCTTTGCCTTCCTCCACGCGCGCTCGTCACGGCTGAACAATTCGCGCAGTCGCGCGGCGCTTCCGTTGGGAGCTTGGCTCGGTCGCTCCGCTACTTCCTCCGGCCCTGGCTGCCCTCCTGCGGAATCGCTTCGTCTCCCTTCGCCAACTTCCCAACCGAAGCGAGGAGAATCTCAGTTCTGACAGTCAAGCCGTTGCACCGAAACAGTTGCATCCCCATCCATAGGATTCTCAATGAAGACCAGTTGGCCAAATGCAGGGGACCGAATCGGGGTCACATCCACGCGGAAGCTCCAACGCGCTGTTCCGAAGAACGTCAATTGCCACTCGAAAAGGTGCGAACTGACCCTGCCTTCAATCGTGTGGCACTTGGCGGGCTGCGCGGAGGGCAATTCTGTGAACGCAAAGATGCCGGTGCCCTGCTTGCCATCGGCGCTGCAATCGAGCCGTTCAAGAAAACGCCTGACAATCGCGATAGGTTCCCTGAAATACGCTTGAAACTCGTGAGCGACCACAGTCCGGGAAAGCTCGTAAACGATCTTCGCCAATGCCCAATCTGTTTCCCAAGGCCGTGTCTCGCGTGTAACGACCACGCGCGAATCCAACGGGCTTGATCGAAATCCTTCCCCAATCACCGGATTGTAATGCACTTCTCCGGGAGAATCGCGCACTTGCGTCAATAGGGCATCGACTTCCGCAACGATTCGTTCTTCGGGCAGCCCGAGTGCCTTCGCTCGAACCTTCGTGACTAGCCGGGCGCGAAGATGGGTGAGAGCACGCTCACAAACCTGACCATTGGTTGATGCGATGGCCAGAGCATTGAGGGACTTCAGTTCTGACTGCGGTTTGAAGACGCCATCCTTGACCACCGTTCTCACCGGCTTCCCATCTGGCGTGTGCTGAACACCGTCAAAGTGCGACCAAAGTTCTTTGGCTGAAATCCCCACCCGTTGCGCCGCGTCAACGATCCGCTGGTCGTTCGCAAGCGCGTGATCGCACACCGCGCCGAACCGGCTGTTACAACAACGGCAGAGATCAGTCGTGATAACTTTTCCAAACACCATCTGCGGGATGATGTGCTCATCACTTCTGGGGCGGGGACCGAACCCGGCCTCACAATCTGCCTGATAGCTTCTGTGGACGAGTCGCCTGCCGCACCAGATGCAATTCTCGTTCGTTGACGGGAGCACCATCCAACAATGATGTCGCAGCGCCAGCCTTCGCGCCAGCTTGTCTGATTCCCTTTCTCCGACCAACGGCAGGTCATTCGGCCTACGCGGCGGGTCCGCCGTCGCGTCCTCAGCGATGAAATCCGAGGGCGATTGTATGGCGGTGCCGGAAAGTTCAAGGATACTACGGGTCGGCTCGACACACGCTCGCCGCTTCCGTTCCTCCTTGAGCTTTCCGCCCCCGCCAAGGCCCTCGCTTTTAGGTTTTCATCGCGCACACCTGTCGCTGCGCGACCAAAACGAAAACCATGAACGAAAGGCCAAGTATGTTCCCGCAAATCAATGCTCCATCATCCATCCACCAGCGCCCCGGTCTGTCCGAGGACGCCCTGCGTCGGCTCGCTCCGTCGGTGTTCGCCGCGTCTCCGTTGCCGGGCGTGAGTGACCGTTACTCGTTTGTTCCCACCGCGCAGATTGTCTCCGGCTTGCGCGGCGCGGGCTGGATTCCGGTCACTGCTTTCGAGCAGCGCGTCCGCCTCGACGAGCGGCGCGGTTTCCAAAAGCATCTGCTCCGTTTCCAACGCGCCGACGTGGTTCCGGCCCGTGGCGAATACACCCCGGAACTCGTGCTGGTGAACTCGCACGACCGCAGCAGCGCGTATCAGTTGCACGCCGGTCTGTTCCGCTTCGTGTGCGGCAACGGCATGATTGTCGCCGACACGACCTTCGAGCGCGTCACCATCCGGCACAGCGGTTTCACGCCCGAGGAAGTCACTGAGGCGAGCTTCCGCATCCTCGACCAGGTTCCCACCATCACGGCGAACGTGGACAAGTTCCGTTCGCGCATTCTGACGACGGAGGAAGCCACGGCGTTTGCCCGGACAGCACTGGCGATTCGCTTCGAGGACGAAGCCGCGTGGCCGATCACGCCGGTCAAGCTGTTGGAGTCGCGCCGCCGCGAGGACCGGGGCGACGACCTCTGGCACACGTTCAACCGCGTCCAGGAGAACTTGCTGCAAGGCGGTCAACGTGAGCTTGGCCGTTTCCTCGCCAACGGTCGCCGGGTGCCGCGCACCCGCGCCGTGACCGGACTCGATCAGAACGTCCGCCTCAACAAGCAGCTTTGGGAACTCGCTCGGCGTCTCGCCGCTGGCGAAACGCTGACCTTGGCCGAGTAACCCACACCGAGCGCTCTCGCGTGCGGGCGGGAGCGCCCACTTCCCTACTCACGATATGAACTCTGCATTGCTCGTTTCGACCGAGGCACCGGCCTTGCCGGAGCGCATCGTCACCGACTGGCGGCGATTCTCGTCCGGCCTCTGGCGTTTGCCCGAGGGCGACATTCAAGCCGCCTACTGCGCGGACACCTTTCCTAAAGTGAAAGTGTTCATGCACGCGGGCCGGTTGTTCACCAACTGCGGCGGACATTTCTCCGGCCCGATTCGCGCGGCGGCGGATTGCTACCCGCTGATCCCCGCCGACGAGTATCGCGGGCCTGAACCGCGCCGCTACTCCTACGAGGGTTGCGAAGCCGCGTATCAAGGTGAAGTGTTTAAGCTCGGCCCGAAGGTCATCTTCGAGGCCTCCGACCCGACGATTGACGAATGGCGGCGGCTGTTCCGCGTGCTCTACGCCGACGGTGGGATGTTCGCGCATGGCGTCACGTATCTCGAATTCCTCGACCAACGGCTTTCGCCCAAGTCAGAGAACGAACGCGCCGCCCATTTCAAGGAACTCGCCGAGTGCGGTTCGGGCACGATGCCGCGCACCCAAGCCGAGATGCGCCAACTACTCGACGGCGACGAGGCGACCTCGGCGCGTGCCACAACCCAACAACTCGACTTCACGCTATGACGACGATCACCAAGACCGTGCGTCGCTTGACGCAGGACACCTACGGTTACGGACGCAACGCCCGCAAGCTTGTGGTCGCGTTCGAGAAGGGCGACCTCATCACCATCCGCGAACTTGGCCGGCGCACCAAGCACACCGCGCGTCTTTATGACGTGCTCTGGTGGATACTTCGATGCCAAGCGGACAAGGCGCGCATGGAGAAGCTGCGCGAGCGCAAAGCCAGAAAGGCCGCGCAACTCGCGGAGCGCCGGCAACGCGCCGCCGAGCGGCGTTTGTTCCGACACAATCCGCGCGAGGAGGCGAGCTTATGAAGACCGCCAGCTTCCGACCGGCGACCGGGATGCACCTCATCACGGCATCCAACCTCGATGGCCTGCTCGCACACCGCACCGAAAGCGAAGACCTCTGTTTCTGGCCGTGCCCGTATGGGCACAACGAAGTCGTCTTCGAGGGTTTTGTGAAATGTGAAGGAGGATTGCGTCATCTTGTTCACCGTTACGACCGCGCGACCATTCACCGCGCGGCGCTCGACACACTGGAACACGGCACATTCTCCCCGCGCCCTTATCAACTCGCGCAATCGTGCGACGGCGGAATCAACTCCTGTGTTCTCGCGCTGTTCGACCACTGGTGCAAGATGGCAGGCCAGTGCCCAACCCAGCTTTACCGGCGGGCTTACGACCGCGAGAGCGCACCCGATTGGGCCGAGACGGTTGCGTTCGCCGATTGGCAGGGCGTTGTCTATCCCGCGCAATGGCGCAGAGGCGAAATCGCCGAACTTCTGGAGTCGCTTCACGCCATCAACTATCACAGCCTCGCTGTCCTCCTAAGCGAATTGGATTAACATTGTTCCCCGCACGCATGGCGTAATTCTGCTTATCGCAAATGCTGGAGTCTTGAAGCCGCCAGCGACTATCAGCCAGGGAAAGATAAAACATCCCGCCACTTTGCAACGTCCTGAACCGTCTCACGCTGGTAAATTTGATGAATCAATTCTGAAGCATGATTCACCAATCGCATCGCGGCCTCGCGAGGGACGCCCGCCCTTCGCAATCGGTTCACGAATGTGACGCGCAGACAATGAAAGCAAAGATGGGTCATTTTCATCTTGATGAAGAACTGCTGCCAGCGACGCGATGGTTGGAAGGGAAACTCCAAAGTAAATTTCCTCTTTGCCTTCACCTGGCCCTGAAACAGACCGCGCAATGCGCTCGGCAGCGGAACCGAGAACGCCCGATCCTCGCCGCCCTTTGGGGAAGGGAACGTGATCTTGTCTTCGTTGAAATCAATGCAGTTAAGCGGGATTCGTGTCTCTCGAAGCCGGCAGCCGGTATGAAGCGCAATCTCGAAAGAAACCTGCATCCAGTCCGGTTCAGCCTTCAACGCCGAGCGAATAGCGACAATCTCCTCGTCGGACAGCTCTGGCTTTCGCGCCGCCTTGTCCCTTCTGAGTTGCAGGCTGACCAAAGGACTTGCCTCGATGTGGCCGAGGCGGACTGCTTCATTCATCAGCATCGCGAGAATCTTCAACTCCAGGATGGCCGTGTTGCGTCCTACCGTTTTGCCGCTCTTTTTCCTATACGTGGTTCTCCAGTCGATGTACTCTAACGCATGGCGATAGGTCAAGTCCCGAGCAGAATGAAACTTTCTGATTTGCAGCCAAAGCCCCAGCCACTTCCACGCATCCATGTATCGCTCAAACGTGCGCTGACTCTCGCAATGACGCTCAAAAAACTTCGGAACCCAGGCATCCCACTGCCCATCATTACTGATCCCCGATCTGCTGAGTTCCTTGGCCTCCAACTGCGCCCTGAGTGCTCGCGCCTGCGCCGTCTGGCTTGCGTCATCCGCGCGAAATCCCGACGACTTGTTGCGCCGCTTTCCGTCGGTGTCGATGAACTGGATGAACCAAAACGGGGAGTTTTTCTTTCGGTAAATCGAGGCCATAGTTGCAGTGCAGTTTGTGCAGTAAGCTTACTGCACCACCACTCAAAAAGCCAGCGATTTAGTCCACAATTAACCACTTAAAACCACATTACTCGAAACGAGGGTTCGATTCCCTTCACCCGCTCCATTCAGCATCAACGACTTGCACCGTTGTGCAGGAAAAGTGCAGGAAAACGCCCTTCTTCTCAAGATCATTCTCAAGGTTAGTTTGCAGTGGTGACCCGGGAAAGTTGAAGCTCCTTGAGGTTTTGCCAAAGCTCAGCAAACTGAACGGCCGATGGCTCTAAAGATCAAACGATTATCCACTTCAGGCGGATTTTTACAAAATTCGCCGATCGAGTTTTCGGATGAGCTCACTTGTATCATCGGCTCTCGTGGTACGTGCAAGTCCACAATTGTCGAGACGATTCGCTTCGCCTTCGACTGCGACCCGGAGAAGGTCGGTGAGATGGTGGTCGCCGAGCCCGAACCAGGTGTTGATGCGCCTTCTCACCAAGGTCTTCTCGCGGCCACCTTGGCCGGGGGTACGGCGAAGTGTGATTTGCGAGACGACAACGGCGCTCTCGCTCTGACACTTGAACGTGAGATCGGCGCAGAACCGCGCGTTTATCGAGATGGGGTTAAGCAACTTGATAGTCGAGACGTTCTCCGCTGTGTCGAGATCTACTCCCAAGGTGAGCTTCAGAGGATTGCGGAAGATGGTTCTCGCAGGATTGATTTGATCGACCAGCCTAACCAGAAACGAATCGACCAATTAAAGAAGCTACGAACGGATCGCGCGAATCAACTTCGGGAGGTCGGCACTCAGATCCGGACGCGCCGTGCCGGGGTTGAATCACGGCGAGCCGAATTAAAAGCACTCGAACAGTTTCAGCAGGAACTCAACATTCTACAGAAAAACCGGCCTCAACTCTCACCGGAACTTGATGCCGAGCGCCAATCGTATGAGGTAAGGCGAACTGTTGTGTCAAACACGTCGGAAGTTGTCGAGGAGTGGCGCACGGTTGCGAACACAATGACCTCGTTGAAGCGCGTAATTGATCATCAAAGGGCTGTCGCCACTTCGCTGCGCCGTCTCGGACTTTCCGAAGCTGAGGCCTTAGCAATCCATTTCGATGAGGCAGCATCTTTCCTCGAAAAGGCGGAGCAACAAGCGGCCACCGACGCGAACGAACTTGAAAAACAGTCAAAAAAACTGGCTTTGACGATAGACAAGTTGAACGAGAAGTATTTCGAGCTTCGCAAAGGTCAGCAGGCTCTGAATGATGCGTTAAAAAAGGAGGATCAAATAAGGCTTCAGATTTCTCACCTCGAACGAATTCGCGACGAAGTGAACAAGTGGGTTGCGGAACTTCAGGAACTCGCAGATCGGCGGACTGGTCTTCGCAAAGAGATTGAAGCGATAAGTGACGGAATCTTTGAATTGAGGGCAGGAGAAGTTGAAAAAATAAATGCGCTTTACCATGAAAAGGTGTTGTTGACCTTAAGCCAGTCATGCAGGTCGGACGGCTATCGCTCGACTTTGGAGCGGCTGCTCGATAAATCTCGGTTACGCTCTCAAGAAGAACTCGCCGACGATTTGGCAAGCAAGGTCCTCCCACATCAGCTTGTCGATATCGTCGAAGCAGGAGATAGCCAACGACTTGCCGCATTGCTTGACCGTGACCTAGGGCAGATGGCGAGGTTGGTAGGATATTTGTTGGACAATTCCGCATTATACGAACTGGAAACAGAAATTTTCGAGGATCAGTTAGAGATTACCCTTTACGATGATGGCGTCCCAAAACGTGTTGATCAACTTTCGAAAGGCCAAAAGGCAACGGCAATCCTTCCCCTCATTCTGAGAGAAGCTGATTACCCTCTAATATTTGATCAGCCAGAGGATGACCTAGATAACCGTTTTATTTTTGAGACTTTGGTCGAGCGAATTCGTGAGTTAAAGGCCGTTCGTCAACTGATCTTTGTCACTCACAATGCGAATATTCCCGTTTTAGGAGACGCTGAAACGGTCGCGGTCATGCGTATGGAGACTCCCTCTCAAGCCGCCATTCCAGTCTTGGGGAAAGTGGACGAGGTAAAAGAAAAGATTTTGAGTCTACTCGAAGGAGGAGCGGAAGCTTTCAAGATGCGCCGGGAGCGATACGGTGATCTCTTGACCTGAACATGATCGAAATCTCAGCCCTTGCCAATGCTGACACCGAGTCGTTCGAAAAAGCACTTCTTGGATTTTCGAAGATTGCTGATGCAAGTCTAATCGATTGGATCGCGACAATTGAGGCCATTAGCCAAGCCCGTTCGCTCGGGCCTCAGGAAAAAGCGCGCCGGGTTGATTTGGTTTTCAGGAGCCAGCCGTTCTTCACCGCAGCACCTGAACAATTTTTCGAGAGGGCGAAGACATGGCCTCCAATCATCAAAAATGCCGTGTCCGCTGCTTTACCGGCAGACCTGCGGCAACGTATCTACTCGCAACAAAAGGCTCAGAGCGTCAACAATGCTCCTTCACCAAGTTCAAAGTCCGACTCGCCCGAAATCCCTGTTATTGCTAACGAAATTGAGGACGAGTTCAGAGCGGTCCTGCTGTTGGGTGCCGCAGATGCGCACGAAGCCAACCACTCATTCCTGGTAAGCAGAAATTTCTCTCCGATTCGCGTGGCTGAACCGGCCTCTCTACCTGCGCTCTTGACAAGTCCAATTTGCGGAATTGTCGTCGATGGATCCTGGTGGACTAAAATCCCTGAAGTAGAGCACGAAGCTCAAGTGCGGCTGCTCCTCAGCTTTTCAAGTTTCGTTTTCCTAAAAATTGATACCAACTCACTTTCGTCGACTCTTGTTCCGAAGTTAGCCCAATTATGTCGGTCGGTTCGGTTTCGTGATCCCTCGTTCGCTGAAGTAGGCCTTTCGGTGTCAAGCCGCTTGGGAGAGATCGATACTGCTCCACTAAATGAAGCAGCGTCACATTTAGGGGCATTGCATCAGATTCGATTCCATCCTGCGGAAATAAGCGAAAACGAGGCATTGGTAATACTCGCTGCGGTTAGAAAGAATCAAACGGGCCGTAGCACTTTTGCACCGATCCAGGTGGAATGTGTTCGCACCTCAATCGTCCACGGAGGAAGGTCATTTGCAAAGGTCGTAATACTTCGACCGGACGACGGCAGCGCTTCCTTGATTGCAAAAATTGATGAGCTTGACCGTCTTAAAAACGAGATGGAACGCTTCAAATCTTTCGTTGAAAACTGGCAACCGCAATTGCGGCCAGAACTTCATGTCCACGGAAAGGTAGCTCTCATCTTCTTCTGCCTAATTGATAGCATAGGCGACCAGCAAACGCCTGCCCCGACGTTTCTTGACCGGTTGGATGCATTAGCCTTCAATGAGCATCGAACAGACAGCTCGGAAGAACCAGCCCTGAATAATCTCAGACAAGCAATCGCAACGGCGATCGAGCGCCTCCTAATTTTGAATCAGCGTCCCTGCCCCTCCGGGAACCTGAACAATTTATGCTGGATCGGCACGGAGCCGCTCGATGCACTCAAGACGCGTGGGGTGGAATTCTCGTTAGTAGTGAACGGCACTCCAATAGACTTGCCTGCCATGATCGCTAAAGCGCGTGACCGGGTAGTCAAGCTTAATGGCAAAGCAGTTGTCCATGGAGACGTTCATTTGCGGAATATTTTGTTGCGTCACGACCGAGAACCGTTGTTTATAGATTTCGCCAGTTCTGGGCCGGGACATCCTGCTTTCGATTTGGCGAGATTCGAATCTGCTTTGTTATTCAGTTATTTTCGGATGGTTTCCGATGAGATTCGGGTCTCGGACCTTCTTCACGTCCTGTTCACTTCCGGGAACACACTGGAAGATCTTGTTAAAGCATATCCTGACCTGCTGGCTTCGCAATCATCGCAGCTCGCGGTTCACGCGAGTGTTCAATCCCGATTGGCTGCCTTAAGAGTTTTACGTCAATTTGGCGGAGACGGGATGGATTATTATGCGATGAAGATCCTAATAGCCTGTCAGGCACTCACGCTTCCATCATGCCAATACGGCATAGTTCGCGCATCACTGCGAGCGCTACATTTAGCTATCTCCCAGTAAAGGCTGGCGAGACACATGCAGATTTAAATCCAAAACCACCTTCGTCGGACGAAATTCTCGATTTTAATCGACATGAGATCAAATCCCAGCGATCCGATGTTGCGATACGAACGCCACCTTCTACTTCGTTGCTTCAAGGAGAATTTTCGCGGCACGAGCTGGCATTCCAGAGGCACGTGAAGGGAAGGATGAATCGGTGCTGGATGGAAGCTGGGACGGAGAGGCGTAGGTGGATGGAATGCTTTTCAACGTATCCCGGTTATTCCTCCACTTTGCGAAATCCTCCCAAAAGACTACGCCTTCGAACCGGGGAAAGCCTTTTATCTGAAACCATTCCCGCGCGACGGAGTAGGAGACGCCAGCAGCGACCGCAAATTCTTTGATGTTCAGGCCTTGGCCGAGCCGACGTTTTTCCAAAACATCAGCGAGCTTGATGTGCCGAAGTTGTCTGTCTTTCGTCATGAGGTCGCAAACGCGTTCTCAAGGGTGTCAGTCGGCCTCCTAACGAAAAAACGAACATCACTTTGGAAATTTTGAAACGGTCAGATTTTCCTCTGCCCGTTGACCTTGGATTTCCGTGACTAGCGTGCTAATGAGACGTTGTTCGCTTTTGTTCGCGTTTACCGACTGATCTTGGAGAAAAGTTATGTCGCGAATCGAATTTGATCCGTTGTTCCCGCTGGGGCGCGTTCAAGTAACTGCGCGTGCCAGGACGTCCGTTCCTCCTTGTGAACTCACCGAAGCGCTCGTCCGTCACATGCGCGGACATTGGACGGGTGATCTGAATGAAACGGGGCAACTCCGGTTTCCATTCGCGCTCGACGGGTGCCGCGTCCTGGGCACCTATCGCAGTCCGAACGGAAGAAGAGTTTGGATGATTACTGAAGCCGACCGATCGTTGACTACGGTGATGCTTCCAGAGGAATTCTTGTAGGAGCAAGGCCGCGAAAATACGGGGGAATTCCATTCCCTCGCGACCCGCTTGGTTAGCGATTTCAAACGTGATATCACAAACGGCATTCGCTTTTCAGGCAACGCACAACAACCGCAGGAGGGAAAATGCTTTCGGATGGCGAGTTCAACGATGTTCATATGCAAACCAAAAAGCAAAAGCCGGTACATGAGGTCCGACTCGGTTTTGTAAAAGCCGCGGTCTGGAGAAACGAGAACGAAAGTGGTGTCCGATACAACGCCACTTTCAGCCGCATCTACAAAGACGGCGATGAATGGAAATCCACCGATTCTTTCGGACGGGACGACCTTTTGTTGCTCGGAAAAGTTGCGGACGAAACACACTCCTGGATTCACGCCCAGAACCAGGAAGACAACAACGGAACGAGAGCTGGTTCGTAAATCAACCGCTCTGGTTTTCCGCAAGGTTCAAAGGCTTTCGAGGATTGTGCCCCTGTAAAAAAACAACCCTCACTCTCAAACTGGTTTCTCATCATGCAGCGAACCAACAACAGCAAAACCACCGAACCCCCGTCACCATCGGTCCAAACCGGACGATTCATTGCGCCTAGCGAGGAGAACACCCAGGCAGCTCGAAATGCCGCCCTTGGGGATTTAAAACGACTCGTCGCGCCACCACAGGATTGCCCCGTCGAAGCTCTTAAAACGCTTTACTACGCGGCGTGTCACGACACAGGAGGCAGCCAAGCTGCCCGTAATTTCCTTTTCTGGCTTGCGGGACGTCCAGACCCGACAGGTTACAAAGGAAATGGTGGGATCGAACTGCGCCGACTCGATCGTGAGCTTAAGCAGGCGTGTCTTGAAGTGTTTAGGTGGTGGAGCGGGCCGACAGCGAGCGATGAGCCTCTTTACGCCTTGCTTCGTGAACTCGGGGCGAGATTCGGAACGCCTCCAGCCGGTGGTTCTTTGGGAGAGCGCTGAGGATGGATGTCGAAGGACCGCGCCCAAAGACCGACCCACCGCCGCTCGTTCTTTTTGACGCCGGTCATGGCCAGCGAAACTGGGCACAAACCGGATTCAGTTCGCGTGAGATGCACAGCAATTTTGCCGGCATGATGGAACTCCTCTGCCGAATGGGTTGCATTTGTGAAGCCACAAGCAACCGGTTGGTTCCTGCAACGCTGGCACGAGCAAGATTGGCGATAATCCCACCACCGACTGGTGAATACAACCGTGCCCAAAAGGCATGGGAGGCAAACACAGATCTCATGTTCAGTGACGACGAAACACATGGCCTCCACGAATTTGTCCAAAACGGAGGCCGTCTGCTCGCGTTCGGATACCGATTTGGGGATTCATTCACTCATTCGAATGCTCGTGAGCTTTTTGTGCAGTTCGGTTGCTTGCTCAACGACGATGCTGTTATCGATCTGCAATCACTTCGAACGACTTACCCACTCGACGCATTTTTTGACACTTCGGGCAACAGCCTGCCGCTGGCCGCGTGCTCAAATGCGGTTGGGAACGTCCGCTGGCGCACGACGGCTACCCTGACGGTGCTGCCAGGCGCTAACGTTGCTCCGCTCGCGCTCTCGGCGGGAGGAAATTGCATCAGTTTCGACCGAAGCCTGCGCCGAATCAGCTTCGCGTCCCTTCCCATTGCGGCAGCAGGCACTCTCGGGCATGGGCGCTTTGCGTTGTTTGGCGGGCCGCACGTTTTCGAAACGGGGACATACGGCCTTCTCCCCACCCACGACAACGCACGGTTTCTGAGGAACGTTCTCCGCTGGCTGCTCAGCGACGCCGCGCCGAATCTCGAAACAAAAACGAAGAACCATCACACACTCGGAACTTTGTTCTTCAACAACCGAATGGAGGTTGAACGCGATATGCTCGCGCACAATGATCAGCGGACGGTCGCATACGTGGAACGGGTCCTTCGGCAAACGGGCATTCTCAAGGCCCTTCATCGCCCGGAATGGTTACCCTAGCCTTATCTAAGTTGTTTTTAACAAAATACTTGCGCAGCTCTGAATCTTGGGGCACATCTACGCACGCGCACAGCGCGCCGCCCCATGAGAGCGCAAGACTGGTTCCAAACCAGCGGGGTCGAAGGACTCCGAAGCGCTTCCAATCTACGAAAGCTATTCAGCTCCCCGCCGCGTGTGGTGGTCTTCGGAAGCTTCATGGGCGGATATCACGTGCTCACCGAATTGCTTTACGGCTCCTTGGCCGACCGCATTCAACTTGTCGGGGTGGCGACAGATGACCCTTCACAACCGTTCACAAATGCGAAGGTGCGCTTGTGGAAATATGCGCACACAATTGAAGACGAATTCCTCGTCCGGCGTTTTGCGGCGGTACGAGGTTTACCGGTCTTTACTGGCCGCGTGAAATCGCCGGAGTTCCACGAACTTCTGGTGACCAAGTGGCGACCGGACCTTTGTTTGATGGCGACATTCGGCCAAAAGATTCCGAAACATCTGATCGATATGCCGCGATTCGGCTTCTTCAATTTTCACCACAGCGGCCCGACGTGGCCGTCGTATCCAGGTCCAGACCCAATCGCAGCGATGCAGCGTGACGGACTAAGAGAAGTATTTCTCACAATTCATCGAGTGAGTGAGATCATCGACGATGGCGAGTTGTTCGCGCGTTCATACCCTGTCGCGCTGGCTCCGACGGCAAACGCGATTCAGGTGCATCGAACCACATGGCCACAAATGCATCGTTTCATCGCCGATTCTGTAACTCGCATTCTGAACATTGCTGGAGCGCCTCCGAAATTTTCCGAAAACCGCGTAAATGGTCCCGAAAGACTAGCGGCGTAACAGTTCTGACGAGCGCGCTGGTCCCACCTTCCATTCTATGGCTGCACTGCGGGCGTCAAGGTAGTGCGCTGTGATGACGAAAGCGTAATGGCGCCTCCACCTTGACCCTCCTCGTTCCGCCAAGTTTTTGCTCGTAAGAATTGGCGCGTGGATCTGCCCTCTGCCATGGGAAGCCAGCTGTTTGGCGAAATCAAACCTGGGTATTTAGAGGATTCTCCATTCCGCGTTTAGCTTTGCTCAATCCCGCTCGTTGCTATCATTCGCAATGCTGAGCAGGGTAAGGAGGTATCCAGTTTCGCCGAGTCGGAAAGACTCCTCGTGCAACTCGCGCTCCTCGCGCAGGAACGGAAACCAGCTTTTCGTCGATGAGTGAGATTCCTCGATGCTTTTCTTCGACGGGTCGCCGTTTACCCGGTGCGCCGCAGAACCGTCCGGCAGGGTCTTCACGCCAGTGAACCGATAACCCAAAGCCTCCGCTTCATCCGATGGAATGTAGCGAGTGAGCCTGGCCTGCTTAGAAACCACCATCGCGCACGCCTCCCCGGTAAAGCGCACGTAACGAATGAGTGCACTCCGAGCCGAACTCTGCCAATCGTCGCCCATCTTGAGCACTTCAGCCAAAGTCATGAATGGACGGCGGCGAAGCCGTTGCTCGATATGCGAACCCGGGATCAACAGCGCGGCCGCGAATTCGTCGGCCTCCACCTCGAGCTTGTTGTCGCAAATGAAGCCGGGAGTCGAATTGTGACTCTTGCCGGCGACCAGCAATTCGCGGTGAGGTTCGATGAAGTAGTGACCAAGTTCATGTCCGATGGAGAATCGCACACGCTTCGCGCTTGGGGCGAAATTCGGGTCAGGATGGTAAATTACGAACGTCGCCGTCTCGCGGAGGAATTCAATCCGACCGTGGAAACGGTCACACTTTTCGATGGGCACAAGGGAAATGCCTTCGCCTTCGGTAATGGCAGTCAAACTGACCGGCGCGACTGTCTGTCCATAGGCCGAGCGGACTTCATCTGCCAGTTTCTCGATGGCACGGTTAATCATTCCGATGCACGTTTCTTGGCTTTGAGATTGGCCAGTAGCACGGCGCGCTTTCGTTCCAGTTCCTCGCGCGCCTCGGCGGGGATTTCGTCTTTCGCGTTCTCGCGGTTCATCGCCATGTAGGGAGATTCCATTGATTCGGCGGCAGCGAACTCCTCAGTCTCTTTGGGTTTTGTCGCTCCAGCGCGGAACTGCTCGTGGACGCGATTCAACGCCGCCTTTTCCGACTCGGACAACTCAACCTTGTTGGTGAGAAATTCGTTCAGTTCCGCTTCCGAGACTTCCTTTGGTGACCAAGAGTGCAGCGTGCCGGTGATCAGGGCATCAGCCGCCTTCTCCTCGCGATTGGCGTTTGGTTCGTCGCTCATGTGGGTAGTGGCAGGTCGGGAAATTTACGTTTTAGTATCATTTTGAACTTCTGGCGAATGACGCTTAACGCGCCCTTGATCGCGATCTTGTTCACCGTCTTGCCCATTGATTGGTAGATCTTCTGGGCAATTTCATCTTGCGACAGCGCGAAGGCGAAGTTGTCGGCCAGCACGCCCGCGACGAGCTTTTGCTGGGGCGGCAGTGTTTGAACGAAGGCGAGGAATTCGCGACGAATGGCCGGAGCATCCTCGTTGCTGATGGCTTCTTTCCACGCGAGTCCCACTTTGGTATCGGCGAGGGCTTCGCCGATTTCTTCGGTGAGTTCGTCTTCCTTGCCTGTCTCGCGGGTCTTCTTGCGCGTAAGGTCAATCGCTTTGAATTCACACATCCGCAGCAATAACCCGATGAGCGGCTTGTCGAAATCCAGATCAGCTTGTTCCGCCTTCCTGAGCACTTCGATGATGGTGTCGTGGATGACGGTTCCCCTTTCGTCATCCGACAGGAGGAAAAAGCGCCGCAGCTTCCCCATAAGCCGTGCTCCAAACTGCCCGAGCAGTGTGTCACCTGCCCTTTGGCGCTCGCTTTCATCGCCGAGAAGAAGACATTTAATCTCCGTATCGTCGAATTCGGCAGCAGTCTGGCCTGTCGCTTCACTCCCATCCATACGCAGTATTCGTAAGCATCCGGCACCGGGACTAAAAAAATCGAAAAAAAGTTTAGTCCGACCATCCGGTCCATAGCGAGTTCATAGTGAGGCCAGAATCGGTCTGTCTGCCGAGGCTGGCTGGTATGTCCACCGCGACGTTCGCAAGGGGGCAACCACTAATCATCATGAACAGTAAAATACACGTCCACTTCGGTGGACAAAAAGAGGTCTGCGGCTTCGAGCTCGCAGAGAATGAAAGCGTCGGTTCGTTAATCAAGCGCCTTTGCAAAGAGGGCCATTTGAAGGAATTCAAACCCGAGGAATGGTGCATCTGCGTTGAGGACGGCGACGAGGAGCTGGGGCATGACTGCCGCCTTGAACACGGCAAACATAAGCGCATCCACATCTGTCACTGCAAAAAGGTCGAGGTCGGCGTCATCTACAATGGGGCGACGAAGACGCATCCATTCCCTCCAGGGACAACCTTACGGAAGGTCATTGAGTGGGCGCGTGACAAGTTCGGCGTGGACAAGAAGGAAAAGCTGGTCTTGCGCCTCGGTAGCACCGAGTCCGAACCGCTTGACCCGGACTCCCACGTTGGCAGCTACGTCCATCATCCGCATTGCGAGGTTACGTTCTACCTCACCCCTAAAATCAAAATCGAGGGATGAGACTCGATCTAGCATGCTTTCACGAGCACGTAGCTTCACCTCCATTCCAGGACGGAGTTGCGCGGGGCTATTGGGATATCGCCTCGCGCGACGACGTTGAATGGCCGTATGCAATCATGTGGATTGATTTGCCCGGAAAGGCCAACAGCCTGGACAAACTATATCTTCGATTCCATTTGCAGGATTACCCCTCAAAAGGACCGACGGCAGTGCCGTGGGACTTTGAGAAAAACGCGAAGCTCGACTCAGCAAAGTGGCCCAAGGGAAATGGTGATGTGGCCAAAGTCTTCCGCACCGATTGGGAAGGCGCAGTAGCGCTTTACGCTCCGTGGGATCGCTTCACCGTGGAGAAGCACGATGCGAATTGGTTGAAAACATATCCGGGATTTGAATGGAATGCGGCACGAACCATCGTCCATTACCTGCGACTGACGAGAGAGATTCTCCACTCCGATGACTACCACAGTTGCTAAAGTTGAAATGAATCGGTTGGCTTGGTTCAACCTCACGTGTGAGCTATGTCGGCGTGGCCGCAACAAAAGCGAGAGCGGAGCGTTTTTACTCGCCAGCGAAGGATGCCCTCATGTTTCTCGCATTGTATTTTATGACGACCTTGACCCGTGTTGCCTGAACAGCGGCTACATCAATTTCGATGGGGCGGGTTACGTCAAACTTTGGAAAATTTGCAGCGAAGAAAAATTGAGGGTGGTTGCGGATGTCCACACTCATCCGACCCGATGGACAGGCCAAAGTCCGTCTGACGAGGAGAACCCAATGATTGCTCAGAAGGGCCATGTGGCCCTCATCATTCCGAATTACGCCCGCAGGTTGCGATTCACTCTGCGTGGCGTTGGGATCTATGAATACTTGGGGGATGGGAAATGGCGGCAGTGGCCTTCGCGCTCAGGAATTGTTCGCATCACGATTTTATGATCGAAGAACTCACGCCACAGAACGCTAATCGGCTCGCTCTCGGTTTAGCCCGTCAGCGACGGATTCATTACCGCGAGGCGGAAGCAATTCTACGCTCACTGACGCTGAAATTGGTGATTGATTCAGAATCTTGTCAAAGCATCGCATTCCAAGCCGCATTGCTCACCGCATTCAACACAGGCAACCGAGCTTTCCTGAATGGTGTAAGCGTCGAAATGCCATCAGATGTGAAACTGCTTCTGCCTTTACCGGGCTATGCTTCTCTGAATGACGCTCTGCGCTTCAGCGGGTTCGTTCCTCGGACCATAGCTGCTCCGTCGCAAACAATTTACTTTGGCCGCTCCCCACAACACTACACGGCAAACGCTTGTCGCGTTGACTGCGATGGTTGGCGCGGGGCTGTTTCAGATTTCGACCAGGATGCCGCTTTCCATTATGGCCGAGGCGATGACTTTGCGACCGGCGGCGTTTTCGCTGGTGCAACGGCCGTCCACCGCTGTTTCCTGAAAGCAACGGACATTCCGGCGCGCTCGTTGGAGTCACCAATTGGAATATCACTTTGGTCTCCCGGGGGCGAATGGCGGAATCCGGTGTCCGCTACTCCGCTCTTACAGAACCTGCCAAGCAACTTCTGGGTCCTTGGGCTTGGTCATCTCGGACAGGCCTTCCTCTGGAATATCGGATTGCTCCCATTCACAAACAGAGGTGACGTCCGCTTCTTATTGCAAGATTTTGATGTAATCGAAAGCGGCAATTTTAGTTCCGGCTTGCTCTGCACGCAGAGCGGGGTGGGCCAGATGAAGACACGCCACTGTGCCGACTGGCTCGGCGGGCTGGGCTTTCAATCGGTCATTAACGAACGGAAATATACTGAACACGACCGTCGGACGGAAGACGAGCCCGGGATTGCGATTTGCGGATTCGACAAAGGGCGACCGCGAAGTTTTCTCGGCAAGACCGGCTTTGACTTTGTTGTCGAATGTGGCTTAGGCGACACGTTGGCCGATTTCGACCAAATTCATATGCACACCTTCCCAAACGAGCAAGATTCTCCCGAAGTCCTTTGGGGACACATCCAAGATGGGCAAAAGATCATAAACAAGGACGACTTACCTCTATTTGCAGATGAAAAACAGGCATGCGGACAGCTTGCCATTGATTTGGCGGGAAAGGCTGTTTCAACGAGCTTTGTAGGGGCGATGGCAGGCGCAGTGGTTGTAAGTGAAATATTGCGAGCGTTCAATTCAGGCGCGGGATTTCGCGAAATTTTTTGGACGCCTCGCAACTTAGTCGATTCAGAATTTATCAAAAAATCGGACAAACTGAGCCTCTCGACTTTAGCTAGATTGGGATTTCGCACGAGCTGAGCGGATCGAAAAAGGAAGAACGCGACGGACTCTCAAGTTTCGAAAAAAGCTTTTCGCCTTCTAGAAAGGTCGAACAAAGGACGGCCGTTGCGGAAAAATGGGATAGGAATTAGCGCCGGAAAAAAGGAATGAGAATTTTATTTGGTCGGCAAAAATTCTCGAAAAGCCGCGTAACCATTGGAAGAACCTTTGAACCTTTTCAATTCAAGGACACTGCACTTGCCGTTTCGAGCGTTCGGCCGTTGGCAAGTTGTTCGGCCAGTCCCCACAACGCCTTGTTGAGGCTGACTTTTGAGTCTATTCCATGGATGGCGCGGACGGAACGGATTCGGCCTCGCGCGTCGCGTTTCGAATCGGAGATGCCACCACGAATCAGGTTTTCCTGAATGCGGTTGAGCGTCGTCCAGAGGTCCGAGCCGGAATCTTCATCGCGCCGGGCGTGAAGCAGGGTCTCGGGCGAAATGGGCGACGCATCTGGTTTCTCGTAGCGAAGCAGAACGGCATGGCGCGCCAGGTCCAGCGACTCACTGGGTTTCAGGAGGCGTTGGCGGAACTGGTTCACCATTTCGCCGACTTTCGGAACAAAGTCGAGCAGGCGAA
The DNA here is from genome assembly GCA_044226545.1 of Limisphaerales bacterium. Lineage (GTDB taxonomy): Bacteria > Verrucomicrobiota > Verrucomicrobiia > Limisphaerales > SXQI01 > DASVNK01. The sequence goes on along the minus strand of JBGAGW010000009.1, from coordinate 227,058 downwards.
AACTCGCATGCACGACTTCAGCAGTCTCGAGTTTGGAGTGGCGAAAGCGAACGGCTTCAAAGCTGCCCTCGCTCACGACCAAACCGTTCGAGCAGATGCGGCGATAGATGCCGGCGTGGAGTTGGTATGCACAGCCGCGATCGTGCGAGTTGAGCAATACCAGTTCGACGCTCCATTCATCCAACGTTCGCATTTGTTCAGCACGACGGAATCTCAGCATGTGCTTCTGAAATCCGCGTCGTGCTTCTTTTCGGATGCGTTGTTCTTCTGCCTTCACCGGGACCCAATCGTGCTCGCGTAAGCCATCCACAATCCGTGCGGTCGGCACGAATGTGTAGCTCTCGCTCACGCCGCGCATGGGGCCAGAGGCGAAGATGCTGGGCGCTTCCGTTCGGAGTTCACTTTCGGTAAGGGCGGTCTCCTTGAAGTTGGATACTGCGTTGATCTTCATTTTATTCTCACTTGTGCCGCCACGTTCCGGTTCACCCGGCGCTGGCATGTTTTCATGCTCGTCGTCGGGTGCCTGGCGGCACAGGAATTCCCCGCCGCCGAGAATCGCCTTTGGACGGAACTCAGGGAGTCCAGCTCAAAGGGAAATCAATTGTGAGAAACGAAGATCGAACGGATGTAGCTCCTGAGAGCCGCTCGAAGCGAAAAAATGCCTCCTTGAGCCGGGTATTCTCTCAAAGACGCGCAGGTAATCAACCTGCCGCTAAGCGCCTGAGGTAAGTTCTCGAATTCATTCAGTGCGAAACAAACAACGTTCGTTTCTTAGCGGCCGGACCAGTGCTAAACTCGCGGTCGTTGCTTTTTGGGAGGCGAAATTGCAGGCTCTTGAGCACTCCACGAATGCCGAACTCCTCTCGAAACTCGCCGGGAAACATGCTGCTGATGCATTGATGCAACACTACGGCGGGCTGGTAGATCTGGCGAAGGCATCCTTCGATGAGCTTCAGAACGTAAAGGGGATCGGCCAATCGAAAGCGGCAGCAATTAAATCGGCCTTTTTGTTAGCGCAGCGACTATCGCGAGAGGTTTATCCCGAATCGCCTGTGATGGAGAACTCGGAGCAGATCGCGGGACTGCTGCGAGAACAGAACCTGGCCTACCCAGTCGAGAATCTTCAGGTCGTTTTTCTGAATACCCGACGCCGAGTAATCGGCGTTCAGACGATTTCACAAGGCACGTTGGACACGATTCTCGTTCATCCGAGGGAAGTTTTTGCTGCGGCAATTTCAAGGAGGGCCTCCGCGATCGTGCTCGCGCATAACCATCCCAGTGGTGACCCGGCACCATCCGAGGCTGACATTCGAGCAACTCGCGACATGATCCGGGCCGGACAACTTCTGAACATTCCTGTCGTGGACCACGTAATACTCGGGCGCGCAACCCCGGAACGGCCGAAGGATTACTCTAGCCTTCGTGATCTTGGGTATTTTTACTCGGACGAGACCGCCTCGCTTGCCTCGGCGGACGGAAAATGACAACGGCACTCGGGAACGGAGCACTGTTTTCTGAATCCCCGAATTTAACGCGGCCTCGTAAGAATCTGATTTCACCGTTTACAGCAAAATCGTGCCACCAGGCGGTGTCGGTCCTGGCCGGAACCAAACACACGACTGTCGCGCCCTCCCGTGCAGACACGACAGCTTTGCGCATCCAGAGACCAATTTCACGCCCGTACGGTGGATTCATGAAAACGACCTCATTCGACCAATTCTGGCATAGACCGTCTTCAGCGATGGTAAAGTGGCGTTTGCATTTTGCATTCGCATGAGTGGAACAGGGATCTAACGTAAAATGAAACTCGTCGTCCAAAAGCTGAAATAAGGGCCAAGGCGTTGCCCATTCGTTGGACTTCGAAGAGAAGTGAACAATCGGCGGATAATGTTTCTCGTAACTCTTCGACTTTGCGCCGCTTCCATACCGCAGAGAATGGAATTCGATCTGAGCCGTGTTCATCACTGTTCGAAGGGGCAGTCGCTTCGTCACGGAGAAAACGAACAGTCGGATCAGAGGGAAGACAGGATGATCCATCAATGAACCCGGCCTGACCCGAATGAAAACGGTACCGATCCCGTAACGGCACGGAGGAGGACTGCGTCGAGGAAAGCCCGAGAGTTGACGATTCTCGGGATCTCCTCGGCGTCACGAAAGCAGGCAATCTTTTTGTTACGGTTGATCCGTAATTTCAAGCACGTTTTAGGGGTCTCGCCGAGTTTCCCGGAGGCAAGAGCTTATGTCTTAAGGGGCTTTATTTGTTTCCTGACGGTTTGCGCCAATTTGCAAGCGTTCTCGAAATGGGCTTCAAAAGGGCCGTCCAAGAATCCCATTTCGGAAGCGCGCGCCACCGATTCAACCAGAACGATCACCACAAGGTCACTCGCTGATGTTCGCGTCGAGTCAACCATCAGAGCGTTGGTTCTGTGGCAAAAGAACGTGGGACCTTGGTAGTAGCGCTTTGGATTGCCGCAATGCGGGTAACCGCAAGCCGAAAGGATTTCGGGCTCGACGGAGCCGTCCGTCTTATCCAGGAAGAACTTGTAAGGTGTATCCCAGAGCAGTGAAGGACCGTTGTTTCGGCCTACCATGATGATTCGATCATGAAAATCGCACTCGGAGAGCGCCTTCTGGAATAATGGCCGGAAGTTAGCGAAGACGTTTATCTCATGAGCGAACGAATGAACCGCTTCCAGTTCTTCCGGCGTGGAGCTTTCGCCGTTGATAATAAATTCCGCCTCGGGTGCTCCCTCGCCTGTTGCGAAACGGACATCCACTGTCGCTGTCGCACTCCAGTTCCTCACGTTAACGACGTCATTCACATCGATTCCTTCGCGCAAGGAGGTGTTGACCAACGCCGCTTGTAAATGTTCGGTATTCACAAACAGGGCACCGAAAGAGTCGGCAACCCACATCCCGACTTCGTCCGGTCGTGTGCCGGGGAGGCCGTCAATCACGACTAACATTTCGTGCGGGAGCATTCCCCAAGGAATCTGTGTGTGCCGTCCCGCAAAGTTCGGCAGCCTGGCGTTCCCGATATCGAGCGGTTCGGGTGCGTGCATTAGCGCTAGCGAGCTCAATCGTGGCATGGTTCTCATGTTAACTCGTCCTCTTCAGTCGTGCACAAAGCCACAGAACGAACAAATGCATCTTCCAGGGATTCTCCTTCAAAAGGTCGGACCGGCGAACGCCGCATTCGAAGTGCTTCTCTCGGGACGGGCTCGAGACCAGCCACCGCCCGGGTTCGGTTAACAGCTCGAAGGAGAAGCCGAAGCTGGTTTCGAACCGGGGCATACGGCTCAAATTGAAGGGCTCGGAACTGGGAGCACAGCTCGGGAACCGTTGAACGGAGGGCACGCGCGACGAACTTCCCCTTCAACTCTTTCAAGTATTCGCCGTTGATTCGAACTGATGCATGATACGCTCCACCGCCGCGTCCACGCCGGCAGCCGATCGAATACCGCATGAACAGGACCGGAATTTTCCGCACGTCCCGCACACGTTTGGCTTCCGCGAGAAAGAATGGGTGGACACCGTGCGTGGCAATAATGACGTAAAAACGCCCGTAGCGGAGGTATTGAACGTTTGCCTGGCCCGCTTTTTTGCGCCGTGCACGTGTCCACTTGGAGATGGCAATGTCATACGCTGCGAGGATCTTGCAGTCCGTTTTCGCCGGCGGCTTTTGGCAAGGAATGACTCCGGCTACGTAGAAGTAGTAACCGTGACTGATGTAGCCAACGGCGAGTTGCTGTATGAAGCCAGCCACAGAAGTAGCCACGCAGCGGTATGACATCGTGAACTCCAACCGCTGTTATGCGGAATCGAAGTTCTGCGTGACTTAAGTAAGGAACCGGGTCTGCCGCAGCGTTTACTACAAAAGGCCTAGCGGGAATGCTTGTGCTCTTCTTTCGATGCGTGACGTTCGCCTCCTGTTTCTTTCTGAACATTGGAAGAGCCTTTCATTCGCTGCCGGGAGTGAAGATGATCTGAGCTGCGGATTCGAGAAATAACCTGGGAAGCTCTCTGTCTCAGTAGCTCGCTACTGGTCTGTAATGTGATCTTGAGGTCAGCCCAGGATTTCCGGTGGATCGCCTGTCGTATCAAGGCGCTTGCTTGGCGTTCCCCCCACCCGAAACGCTGGCCTTCCTGTTTCCACAGTGCGAATAGATTCACCTCCGCCAAATCTTTGTGGCTAGCTCGCAGACGCATCTCTTCAGAAAATTTCGGATCGAAGAAAAACCTTTGTACGAGTTCTTGTGGTACGCCATGGATTCTGAATTCTTCCATCCCAGGCACCCTTTGGAACGATCCTATCTGCATGTGCAGGTCGCCCATCACCAGGAGATCATAAATTATTCCGAGGATGCGCTTTTGCTTATCTAGGTCCCGAGGAGGTTGCAAGTTGCGGGCAGAACCGTCTTGCAGAAACCCATGTGTGAGAACGAAACCGGTTGCTTTCAGGTGTGGAGTCTGGTCGTGGGCTGCTGCCGACGAGAAAGCGACGCCGAGTGGGTTTGCTTTTTCCTCCGGCGAAGAATTCCGCTCAGCGACAGACTTCTGAAAACACTCCAAAACTGTTTGTGCGGCCCGGCGGTGAGCCTCTCCAATAATCGATTGCCATTTTTGGGGAGCCATCGCCCAAAGCACCGACAAGCTTTGCGAACCGCTCATGTCGAGCTGCCAGAGCGCAACTCGATCTGGATCTTGGGCATTCGGTATGGCGGCTTTCGCACCATCGGTAGTGAGTCCATTCACCAGATTGCGAAATGTTGAAAGAGCGGGGTATTCGTCCAATGCCAACACCTCTGGAGGGTGACCAATCCAGTCGCTCACGCCGAAAAGACGGCGAGAGCGAAGCTCAGCGTCGAAATACTCAGCGTAAAAGCGTTCCGCATCTTTTTGTCGAATGCTGGTGATCGAAAGCATTCTTTACGGAACCAGTCGCTTGGTTCCGTAAAAACCGAACACACTTTCGGACCTTCACGCTTCTCGCGGGACGATAAATGGGAATTGTTTTCTGCTGAGGCACAATTCCGAAAGCCCGAAAACCTTTGACGCGAACAAACACATTGGCTCACAAGCTTACGGCGAAGCAGAAAGGCACACACTCTATCGAATGGCCGTAATTCGAATCGAGGTCGCGGCTGTATTCCTGTATTGCAGTTGCTCAATAATAGCGGTTGCGCTGCTGCTGAAAACTATTGCTTACCGGAACATCATTGTTGCTCCATCATTTAAAAGAATCTTCCTGTCCCCAGGAACGGAAAAGCTGCGAACGCAGTTTTCCACTTGGCATTTATGTGCGTGAGGCGGGTGAAGGATTGGACTTCACCCGCCTGTTTGGCTTTGAGATGGGAAGTTTCCCGTCACTCCTTTCGTGTGTGTGATGTGCCCGGCACCACCCGTAGCACGCACCCGCCGCTTCAACTGCCTTGCTGAAACGACACTCGCAACCTGGGGAAATCCACAGGATGTGAGTCCAGACATTTGTCTGGTCCTACTTGGAGAACTCTCATCAGAGAATGGCTTTTCAATCACCGGCTGACTTGGCCGGCACCGGATACCACTCCGGCAGCCACTCTCCTTGCGCGGTTAGTTTGATTCTTCGCTACAGCAGTCACGTCGGTCAGGACCTTTGGTGGTCCGGTCCATTCAGGTATGTGCGGAAGTCCCCTTCCGCCATAGTTTCCAGTCCGCGTTGGACTGATTTCGGGGGCAAGAATACAGAAGCGGCCCCTTACCCTTCCTGATTTGGCTTTTCCCGATTCGGCTCCGTCTCTGCTGCGGCTGACTGGCAAGGGCTTATGCCCCTTTCATCGTTGAGCTTTTCGCGGTTCGCCTTGTTTCAGCGAATCCCCGGAACGTGTCAGATTCCGGCTGGTCGGTGTTGCCACCGCCAGGCTCCCGACGCCAGCGTGCGTTAATCGAACCTGTCGAGCTTTGCACCCAATTGGCCAATATGGCTGTGGTCCGAATCCCGCCGGGGGATTTGCAGCGCTCCGTGAACGCCGCTCACCCACTTTGAATCAAACGGCTCTGCCGGGTTGCCCGACAGAGTATTTCCCGCTCGCCCGCATTCGCGGCGCGCTTCAAGTGCATGAGATAGAATCTGGAGATTACTCCCGGTGGTAAGCCAGGGATTACTTCCAGAAGCCTCTCTCGAACGTGGCGAGCCAGTCTCCCGGCACCACGCTCTACGGGACACGAGCATGACGGTTGGTAAAACCCGTCTCCTTAGCCGGATGGTAAGTCCGGTTTACTGGGCGCTCGCGCCCATCTCAAAGTCAGACACTGCCGAAGCAATCACCTGACGTAGCCCGGAAGCCAAAACCTCCGAAGCGTCTCCTGTGTAACACGGTTTGACGCTGCGGTTGAACACTTCCGAAGATCTGCGCGCGCATGGTAAAACCGGACCGGGATCTGAGGCAGGAATCACCGGGAACCGGGGCAGCTCCAGACCGGGAACTGAGACAGCCTTTACCGGGAACCGGAACAGAAATGTGTTCGTAAACTGTGGAATTCGTTCGTCTCTCGGGCGGCTAACTTCTTAATTAATACTAAAAAAAGAAAACAACCGCGCGGTGTTGCTTTTCTGAGAGGGAAGACATGGAATTCAAAAGGGGCATCGGACATACTGTGGCACGGACAAAAAAGACCGAAGGGAAGGACGAGATGAACCTCGCTGAATTTCCGCTTTGCTCATTGGCACACCGGCTGAATCCAGAGGTGAAGACGTTGCACTTTGAAGACCGGATCTGGGATAAAGCCCGGAGCAAATCCATCACTCGACAACTGACGATTACCGGGTCTGACCTTTTCGGATTGCCGACGGAAAAGGACGACGAGGTCCTTCTGGGCCTCATCCAAATCACCCGGCAGCACGGATTTACAGACCGGAAGGTGCCCTTCACGCGTCACGAGCTGATTCGCACACTTGGATGGCGTGATGACAGCAAAAGCTACGCACGTGTCGAGGCCTCGCTCAATCGCTGGACAGGAGTGACTCTCTATTACAACAAAGCCTGGTGGAACAAGGAGCGGGGTTGCTGGATGGACGAAAAATTCCACATTCTCGACAACGTTTGGCTGTGTCACCGTGGCGAACCCGTGCCCGATACTGGACTGCCAGGCGCAGGTGCGCCGGTTTCGGCGTTTGTCTGGAATGAAGTGGTTTTCCGCAGCTTCACTCACGGCAATTTAAAGAGTATTGATTTCGAATTCTTTAAATCGCTTAAAAGCGCCGTCGCAAAACGACTTTACCGGTTTTTGGACAAGCGCTTCTGGCACAAGAACGAACTTGAATTTGATCTGCGCGAACTTTGTTGTGAGCATGTGGGCCTCTCCCGCAACTACGATACCGCGAATCTGAAGCGGAAGCTTTTAGTTGGAGTGCGGGAACTGGAAGAACGGGGCTTTTGCTCAACCTGTGAGGTCAATCAGCGTTTCAAAAAAATTCGCGCAGGGGAGTGGCGCATCTTTTTCGAACGCGCCCAAGATGAAACAAATTTGTGGAACGAAGAAGCTGCTCGAAACGCAAAGCATCAATTGCGGTGCCGGGGAATCGGTCCCGAGATGGCGAAACGGCTGAGTGATCAATTTGGCCCTGAAGCTATATCAAAGCAGGTCAAATCTTTTGATTGTCTTATCGAAAACAAAGGCGGAGAAAAGATTCGTAGCGGTTCTGGCTTTCTCGTGCGGGCAATTGAGCGTGATTACCAACTCGTCCAACCACCATTGATGCGCGCGACGGCGGTCGAAACGCTTCCATCGCGGGTTAGCATCGCACCGGTGAATCTTTCAACAAGAACCGAGCCCGAGACCAAAACGCAAACGATGATTCGAAGATTCTGGAATTCATTATCTGACACGGAGAAGAGCGAGGCTGAGGTGGAGGCCTTCGCTGCGGCGAAAGCGTTTGATAAAATTCTGATGCAGGGAGAAGGAAAGCTGGCCGCGGCGGCAAGAAAGAACGCGCTCGACAACTATGCGTTGAAAAAGATTCACCAGCGTCAGTGACCGTGCCGGTGCTGCTGTTCCTCGTCTTTCGAACGCTCTTCTTCTTTTGCCAAATCTACTTCGGCCTCTTTTAAGTGCGTTTCTGCACCGTCGCGCTTATGTTGCCAATACTCAACGAGAGCGCGCTTGACAGCTTCCCGTTCTTTTTCAGTAGCAGGATGACGCTTGGCCCACTCGGAGCGGACGAACTGGCCAAGATCGCTCATGCGCTTTTCCAGATCGTCGTTTGAGTCGGCCATACCATCTAACCTTACTCATCTATCAGTTCTCGCGCCAGCTTCAAACAGCGACGCGTTGCAACCCCGGCTGCGGCCTCCGTCGGGAAGTTGAAGATTCCAGCAATTTCGGAAAAGCTGTATCCGGCGATGTAGTGAGCGTAAATGTAAAACGCGCATGGAGGCCGAACTTTCATGAGAATTTCAATCAGCTCTTTCACGCTCTCCTTGTCCCCGTATGTTTCAAGAATATCGATCAGAGACTCGTGAATTTTGTCCCAAGTCTCGGAATCGTGGTCTTCTTTCGCAGACGTTCGCCCAAAGCGGCGAAAATCATCGACAATTTTGTTGCGAGCGATCCCTTTGCAAAACCCATAAAAGTGCGCGTCTGACTGAAACTCAATTTTATCCAGATTTGTAAAAATCGCGATCAACGTCTCCTGAAGCACGTCGTCGACAGCTTGAGAGCGCGCTCCGGCTGATATCCAGAAATGAAGGGTCGGGCGAATGATGGTGATGATTTCGTCCGCAACTCCGAGATCGCGAGTTTGCTGGAACTGCTTCACTAATGCGAGTAGCGAGGTCACCAGTTTCCTTCAGCGTAATCACATGCGACAACGTCGCAACAATTTAGTGATTGCGTGTTCGTTTCTGGGAAGGACAAACGACAATATTGGCATGGAGCAGCTGAAATTTGTGACGCTGAAAACTCCGAAGCGACGGGCAAGGCGGTCGGGAACTGACGAAGTTGATGCAAACGGATCCGGACAAACAGCATTCAAGCTGGATGCCGCGACTTTTTCGAAGCTGTGTGAGCGCGCGCGAGAGACCGGCGATAGCCATCATTTGGCGGCGAAGCGGATTGTGACGCGTGTTTTGAATGAGGATATTGACGTCACCGGTGCGCTCGTGACGATGAATCACCAAATGCTTGCTCTGCGAGAGGAGTTGGCGCTCATGACGGAAATCCTCTTGGCCCGTGCTGGGAAGTTCACACCGGAAGAAGCACAGAAATGGACGGACGAGAACATTAAACCTCCTGAGTAGGCCCGAGGTATGCTCTCCATTTCTTTGCCAATGCGGGGTGGCGGAAGCGGCGATTATTACGTGAAGCTTGCGCAGGCGGGCTATTATACAAATTCGCTTGAGAAGCCAGGCATTTGGTTTGGGAACGGCGCAGAGGAGGCAAAGTTGCAGGGCCAGGTTTCTCCGGCTGAACTGAAAAATCTGCTGAGCGGCTTCTCGCCCGACGGAAAAGAAGAGTGGGTTCAGATTCAAAACAAGAAGACCCACGAACGCCAGAGCGGCTGGGACATGACGTTCTCGGCTCCCAAAAGTATCAGTGTCCTCTGGTCTCAAGTATCCAGCGATGTTCGTGGGATCATAGAGAAAGCACACGAAGTGGCCGTTAAGAGCGCGCTCAGTTTTCTGGAACAGGAGGCAGCGATCACGCGACGCGGAGCTGGGGGCCACACCTGGGAAAAAGCCAAGGTTGTTTTCGCATTGTTTGAACATGGCACGTCACGCGAAAATGACCCACAGCTTCACACGCATGCCGTTTTAATCAATCTTGCTCTGAGGGAGGACGGCACGTCTGGTTCGCTTCGGAGTCGGGGCTTTTTCCAAAATCGATTAGCGGCGGGGGCGGTTTATCAGCTCGAACTGGAAAACCAATTGCGGAACGAGCTGAAGCTAATAACCGAACCTGACCAATGGAGTTTCCGGGTGCGCGAGGTCCCGCAGGGGCTATGTGAGGAGTTTTCGAAACGGAGTAAGGAAATTCGGGAGGTGCTTAAGTCCCTCGGGGATTTTTCTGCGAAGACAGCCCGAGCTGTCACGGAAGCGACCCGACCACGAAAGAACCAAATACCCAAAGACATCTTATTGGAAACTTGGCAAAAGATCGGGCGCTCTTTTGGCTGGGGACCTGAGCAGGCAAAAGAGCTTATTGACACAGCTGCTAAGCGTCAGCCTGACACGAGAGTTCCTGTGCGATTGCGTATTCCTGAGCAGGAGGACGGTGCTCGCCGAAGTGAGAACCAGGCGAACAGAGTCGAAAGAGTCGCGCAGCGCGCGGAGAAAAGTGAAGGCCAGCCCCAAAAAGGGACGCAGAGCGAGGTGCAGACTGACTCGAAGCCAAAGCACACGGTGACCGAGGCCAACCAGAGTCAACCGGAACAGACAAAGTCGGAACGGACTCAGGCCGATGCGATTCCGTCCACGAAGGCAAACTCCAAACAAACCGAAAAGCTTAGGGCCGATCAACGCCGTTCCAACGACGACGCGGTAAAGCCCGAGGACATCGCGGTAAACAACAAGAAACACAATCAGGCCGACCGGACCGAAAAGACAAAATCGTCGAAGTGGAAAAGGAAAAAAGCAAAAACGAAGGGCCGAAAGGAGCGCGACCGGCAGATCGTCACAAAATTATACGAACAAGCTCGCGACCGAAAGGCTTCTTCGAATGAATTCATCCGAGCGACAAAAGAAGCGCGAAAAGAGCCGTATTTCAGAATCAAGTGGCGATACCTGGCACCCCGCGCACCGGACGTGAAGTTCAATCCGATAGCACGTCTTAGAATACCGGTCCTGGTGGCGGGAAAAGAGAAGGTGCCCGAGTTGTGGGGCAAGGTGCGCTGGAAAGCGAACATTCCGATATTTGGCGAGTTGCAGTTCCGAGACAAATACGTTTTCCCGAACGCATGGCAGATGAACCCGCTAAAAAATCTCACCATTCCGCGTCTGGTTCTTCGTCAGCATACAGAATGGAAGTGGCGGGAGAATCTGTGGAAAAAGAACACTGCCATCGGACAAATCCAGTTTCGATGGAAGCGGGTGTTGCCCAATAGCCGGGCGGGAAGTCTTGCGCACCGGCTTGCGATGCCAGCTTTCCGCTTGCAGACAAAGCGTCCAGATAACAAGAATGAGCAAAAGAACGAACAGAAGCATTCGCGTTAATCGGAATGGTCGCGTCCGCGCAAACAGAACGCCACGCTGAATCTTTTCTGAATCCGGCTGCGGCCCAAATTCAGAACGTTCCCCAGTTTTTCTCTTCATCGATATCCGAGCATCTGGTGCACCAACCGCCGATGAACCCCACATTTTCACTGTTGAACGCCGGAACACGAGCAACAGGGTGTCCGCCCAGCGACATGAGATGATCCGCTTTCCTTGCCCGAACCCGAAGTGCCCGGAACGGCTGTCGTTGTGGGATAAAAAATGCCCGCGGTGTAACGAGCCGGTAAATGTCGAATCTGTTTTTGCAGATACGGTTCGACGTGTGCGAGTCTGGTGGAGAAACACGCCGAAAGTAAAATGCCCGAGATGCGAACGTTTGGTTCCGGCAACGCGAGACTTCTGTGAAAGCTGTGGCTTTGGCTTTACGGTCGAAGCCGCTTTCGGATGGTTTCGAGGAAAGGTTCACGCTTCATACGTGCGCTTCGTCACAGAACCCAGTCCCAAAAAGAAGCGGAATGTGCAAAGGATTTACCTTTGTCTAAGCATGCTTCTGATGTGGGCGATTTTGGAGTTGGACAAGTCGTTGGGCGGTGGCGCGCTTCTGTTCACCTCTCTTATCACCATGGTTTATCTGGCGGTGCTCCTCTTGATATTCTTTTGGCTTACACCAAAGTCGAAATTGATCCTCGTAGCTGTGGCGAGTCCACCTTTGATTAAATTGGCGCTCGTTTTCAACTATGTGACACTGTTGTTGCTCCTGCACATGGCTGTGACCGCCTGGTTTGATAAGGCGTTGGTTCTTGCAGCAATGTTTATTATTTCAGCGATCGCTTTCCATGGCTTTTTACAATGGCTCTGGCCCGCGTTCTGCCTGATGGGCGATTTTTGGGGACCGAATGCTGGTGCGCGGTTCTACAATACCACCGGCGCACAAGGACGTCGGGCGAGATACGACGAAGGAGCGGGGCGCTGAAATGGGTTTTTGGGATCTTTTCACGAACGAACGTGTTGAAGCTTCTCTGGAGTGGAAACCGCTCTGCGCCGTCAATTTTGATCCGGGGTCCTTTTGTTGGGGACTTTGTGACCTTCCGCTGAAGCGTGCTACCGAGAATATGTGCACGATCGGAATGATCGGAAGCGGCAAGACCACAGAAATCCGCTTGTTTTTGCAATCGATTGCGCCTCGCTTCACCCAGAGCAGCTCCTTCAATGAACAGCTGATCATTTATGATTTCAAAGGAAATGCTCTTCCAATCTTGGATGAGTTAGGAATCGGCCCTGATCGGGAGGATGTTTGGATTTTAAATCCGTTCGACGAACGTGCGGCAAAATGGAACGTCGGGGCCGCGATCAACTCGCCGGCGATGGCGAGATATTTCGCGACGCTTCTTGTGCCACACGAGCCCAAAAGCACAGCACCCTATTTCAATAACGCAGCGCGGCAAATCGTATGTTGGACCGCTATCGCATTGATGAAAATCAAACCGGGTGATTGGTCACTGAGAGATCTGATCAACGCACTGGAGTCAAAGGAGCGAATGCTTGCGGTCTGCAAGCAGCACGAGAGAGCATACGCCGTAGCGCAACAGCATGTGAACGATAAAACCAACTTCGGGGGCGTTATGTCGACCCTGGAAACCAAGATGGGCGAATTGCATGAAGTTGCAGCTCTCTGGCACACCAGCCGTTCGGGCCGTATTTTTTCGCTTAACGAGTTTTTCAAAAAGCGAGGCGTTTTGATTCTCGGCTATGATCCGGTTTTGGAAGAAAGCATTTGGCCGATAAACATCATCATTTTGAAAGCGCTCACAAACGAAATCCTCCGGCAAGAAGATACGGCTTTGCCGCGGCACTGGTTCGTTCTCGACGAATTCCGCACGATGCAGCGCGTGGACTGCATCAGAAACCTGGTTAATCTGGGACGTTCGAAGGGCGCGTCCGTCCTGCTCGGAATCCAGAGCGTCGAGGGACTTTGCGAAATTTACGGACCGGATGCGACAGATGACATTCTACAGGCGTGCTCAAATAAGACGTTTTTGCGCGCGGGGGGAGCCAGGACGGCGGAATGGATCGAAAAACATTTCAACAAGGTGCGTCAAACCGAATTGAGCTGGGGCGTGAGTTATGGGCCAACCGGACGGAGCCGCAACTATAATTACCAATTGCATGAGCGTTCCCTTTTTCTTGCCTCGGAATTTTTGAATCTCCCGCTGCCGGAGTCGGGCGGAACCTTCGGTGCGTACAATGACATTCCGTGTCTCCGAGACGTTGTAATCAACGATTGGCGGGCAGATGACGTGTTTTCAATGCTCAAGCCAATCAGCAAGATTCCCGGGGTGAAACGCCGCTCGAACGTCGACGACGAATCTCTGACGCGATGGAATGCAAACGAGGAACTTCTTTTTTGCAAAACAACTTCGCCCGACACGCCGCTCAAAACCGAAGAGAAAGCCCTCTCGCGCGACGAATTTGCTTCAAGACGCGGGATATCAAAGTAAGCGCAATCTTCTTCTCGACATTCAAAAAAACTCAAGATTTGATTTGCGCAGCGTTATGATCGTGACACCAAATAGCACCGAGCGATCAGAGCAGGCCCTGACATTTCCGGCATTGCTCGCGATGTTTGGAGCACTGTTTCTGATAATTCTGCTGGGCTTCGGTTTTCTTTATTATTTCACATATGGCGAGGGGACGCGAGGTAAGCGGCAAGTAATCAGGCAGGAGGCGTTGACTAACAAGATGGAGTTCGACAGGAAAAAGGCTGAAGCCGACGCCGCGTTGGCGACGGCTCGAAACGTTCAAATGGAAACATTAATCGCCCTGCGGCAAGCGACGAATGCGTTATGGGATCTCCGGATCGCAGCGGCCAAAACGATTTCTCGGTTAGGAGACTTAAAGACCAACAGTGTTGGGAGGCAGGTCGCTCGTTATCCTGAACTGGTTGTGCAGGCACGGCGTATCTATCAGGCCGATGCTCCAGACTTGCCGACCGAAAGCACCGTGACCGAGAGGCTGGAAGGTCTTAGACGCTCCGAACAGCAAATACTGGACGCGACCGGAACGACTTATCAGCCGAACGAAACGCTGAGGGCTTCGATTCAGAGAGATGATTCATGGGGCAGGGCGAATTTGGAGAAAGTGCGCGCAGTGGATGGCCAGCTTGCAGCGTTAGAAAGAGAAGCAAAAGTTAGAATAGAACCCGCACCAAGCGGGCAGGACCCCGAGAATCTCAGCGCAGCGTTGGAAAGATCCGTGCAAGTAGAAATTGCAAAACGGCAGGAGACAATCATCACAAAAACGACAGAAGCGAACGCGACGGCTGTGGATGTGGTCGCTAAAGCGGAAGCCGACCGGATCTTGCGAGAGGCTACGAACAAGGCAGCGGCTATCCTGAGAGAATCGAATGAAATGTTGGAAGCGCGCAGGCGTGAGCAGGAAATAAAAGACGCCGAATCGAAAGCAAAGGATACCCAGACGCAACTCGCCTCAAAAAAAATCTCAGACGAAGCTAATCATCAAAAACTGTTAGCGAAAGCTTCAGATCCACAGGTGCAGAGCAAACTCGGTCCATTCATCACTGCGGGCTATTTGCAGGGAAGAGAAATTCAGATGGAGAAAAAGCCCCTGTCGTTATCAGTTCTCCAGTCCGAAGGGGCTCTCGAGCCCACCAAAGACGGAATGATCAAACTGGCGCATATTGCCACGACTAAACAGGACAAGGTAAGACCCCGCATGGCTCTCCGTGTGGGAACGATGTGGCTCAAGAATCCAGAGCAGATTGAGGAGGTGAAAGAAGCGCAATCCTTACTGATTGAGCTGGGGCCGGTGCTCGTAGAAAAGGGGCTGCTCTCGCCGTGACGACCGTCGACGATTGCCAGGACCCAGTCAGCGTAGCTTCCTTCGCCGAAACCAGTAATAGATGGATTTACGGGACCGAGTCACTCCGTGTTCGCGTTTAAGCCAGCTTGCAACGTCTTTGGCCGTCCGGAGGGTTCCGGCTTCAATGCTGGCCCTTAGATCCTCCAGGATTTTTTCATTTCCGAGCGGACTTCGCCTGCCCGGCGGCGTGCGGCGGACAGTGAGCCCTTTAACGTCATTCTCCTCGAATTTCGATAGCCAATTCTGAATGGTCGAACGGGAACGCCCGATTGACTGAGCGAGTTCCTCTAACGTGTAACGTCCCGTTGCCGCTTTATGGAGAAAACGCAATCGCTCTTTAACGCGGCTCTCTGGATTTTCCTTCAGCAAGGAATCGAGACAGGCACGTTGGGTGGGAGTCAGTTGTAGGTGCGTTCTTTTTCTGCCCATGGAGCGAAGTTTTTCATGGAATTCAATAAAATGGCAACAGAATATCTACCATTTATCATTGAGACATGCTAAAAAGATGGCGTCTACTTCTTTTGAGGAGCATTTCCAATGGAAACACGGCAAACCCGCAGTCTCTTTTCTCTCGGTCGGATCTTAACGACCGCTGGGGTCGAAGAATCGATTGATCGCTCTGAGATCATCAAGGCGATTGGACGCCACGCTCGGGGCGACTGGGGAGAGCTTGGCGCTGACGACATTAAGCAGAATGAAATTGCATTGAAACTTGGCGACCGTCTTTTTTCGGTCTTTTCAGACGAAAGAAGCACGCGCTTTTACGTCATAACCGAAGCGGATCGATCAGTAACAACAGTGCTCCTGCCGGACGAGTATTGAGAACTGAGCGCCGCCGTTCGATTTCTTTTGAGCGGCGGCTTTTTTCCGGGAATCGCAGGGGCGGTTTCGGCAAGGGGAGTATCCTTTTTAGGGAGAGAAAATGAGAACCGAGTATAACAGAGTCGAGATGG
This sequence comes from Limisphaerales bacterium, assembly GCA_044226545.1. Lineage (GTDB taxonomy): Bacteria > Verrucomicrobiota > Verrucomicrobiia > Limisphaerales > SXQI01 > DASVNK01. Next base: position 211,037 of record JBGAGW010000009.1, on the reverse strand, counting down.
GTGAAATCGTCCTATCGACTGAAGTCGCTCGCAGGATTGACCCTCTCGCAATCAGTCTTGCCCTCCGGCGGCATAGCTTCGGCCGGTGGGGCAAGCTCAGTCCTGTCGAAAGAGCGATAAACGACCATGCGGGCTCACGCGGTGTGTTTTCTATTCACGAAACGAAAGAACGCAGAGAGTTTTGGATAATCACGGCGGCGGGGACCTGTTCAATTCTTGTGCTATCCACCGAGATCGAGTCGCGTCTCAACCAAGCTTGGGAAGGCTGTTTCGATGAATACGGAGATGCTGACGAGCGTGAGTTTGAGAAATGCCGCTGGAATGCGGTCAAAGATCGCTTGGACTGGAGCCTTAACTCCCAATGGGTCTTCTTCAGGAATACATTGCTTTGGAGGCAAAGGAATATGAAGGGTGCTGCCCCTATCGACGCGAGGAAAACCGGAAACATTTTCGAGAGCCGGATCGCGGCATGTGCCGAGCGGGCTTCAGCGCCCATTGGTTTTTTCAGGTCACATCCAATGGATTCAGGCGTGATTACCTAAAAATTCGCGTGGAGTCGAGTGGCCAATCGAGATACGAATGCAGCGATCCTTCGATCTTTCAAGGTGCTTCATTGCTCGCGGACCTCATGGGTGCACTGCAAGAGGGCCAGGAAGACGACATTCCCCAAAGAGGATGGGGCTGGTCATAGTTGGAATGAAAGAGGCGAGAGCACAAACCCGCAGATGAGGAGTGTCCTTCAATACGTCACGGGTTGAAAACACGTTGCATCGGACGATTGAGCTCCGGCCATGTTCCCGCCTCCTGCACTGCTCGCATTCGTCGATCGTTGACTGCAAGCTTTTCAGGGTGCCCCAAGCTAAAGGGGACCGACAGGAGCAGTCTTCCTACCAATAGTATTTTACGCTTCGCTGCGACTTTTTTGATTCGGCAGTTGAACGGGCATTCGTGAAAAAAAAGCGCGAAAAAGTCGCACTCGCTTGAAATATATATACCAATTACTTGTGAGACATGCTATTCAGTGGATGTTCGTTTTTACTTTCTTGGAGGCATTCCAAATGGACATCTACAAAGCAGTGACCGACCGAATTCTTGAGCAGCTTCGAAACGGGACAATTCCATGGCGAAAAACCTGGAACACAGGGATTCCGAGGAGTCTCAGCACTGGGAAGGATTACCGCGGAATCAATGTGATCATATTGGGAATGACCACGCACTCTTCGCGATATTGGCTGACGTATCGAGAAGCGATTAAGCAGGGAGGAAACGTTCGAAAGGGAGAAAGGGCCACACCAGTGGTTTACTGGAAATGGCGCACTGAAGACGAGAAGCAGAAACAGCGGCTGAAGACCGGAAAAGAGCAGGTAGCGCCCTGTGTTCCTTTTGTAAGCGCCGTCTTCAATCTCGACCAAGTCGATGGTGTTGAGCGCCCCGCCGACGATGTCGGAGGCACCACAGATGGACCGCACCAGCCGGCCGAGGCGGTTTTTGAGGTGATGCCGGATAAGCCGGGTGTCGCTCATTCCGCGAGCTATTCGCCCATGTATGTGCCCTCGCTCGACGAAGTGCGAATGCCGATGACACAGCAATTTGAAAACGCCCAGGAGTATCATGCAGTTTTCTTTCATGAACTCGTCCACTCGACCGGTCACGAAAAACGCCTGAACCGAATAAGGGTGGGACAGCGGTTTGGGAGCGAAGATTACTCTTTTGAAGAGCTGGTTGCTGAGTTCGGCGCTGCCTTCCTCTGTTCGATTGCCGGCATCGACAATCCGAAAGCGGACGGCCTACACGCTAGCTACATTTCTGAATGGGCGAAAGTTTTCGAGCAGGATAATCGGATCATCTTGCGAGCGGCCTCAGCTGCCCAACGCGCCGTTGATTACATTCGAGGTAACTCCATGGTTGAGTCCTCAGCACACCACGCGTAGAGGGTTGCGCCGGGCAAACTTGCTCGGCGCACCTTCTGGTTAACTGGCAGTTAACCGAAATCACAAACCGCGGAGGGACAAGGGGTTTTACGGTTAACCTTCGGCGGACACATACATATGGAGACAGCGAACAATGGAAAATTCGTGCAAGAACGTGCTGACGATCATCGGACCATCTCAAACCCTGGCCCACTTCAAATCCGCAGTTATAGGTTATGATCCGACGGAATCTTCTGGCCCCGGCGAACGTCCGAACCTGCTCAATTTCAACAATTTTGTGCCAATACCGCGTCGGTTCCGAAAGAACCCAAACGAGGGTGCAGCATTCGCTTGGCAGGAGCGGAACTGGGGTTGTCGGTGGGGCGCAACACGAGTCAAAGTGACCCGGTGCGGCCCGAACGTCATCCGCTACGAGTTCGACACGGCGGTTAACCCACCAGTGAATTGGCTCAGGCGTATAGCCTGCCGCTTTCCGAAGCTGTTCATGGAGCTGTTACACACTTGCGACACCGAAGGCCCAGGAGCCCGGACGATCTTTATCGCATCCGAGGTGACTTACCACCTTGTGCGCCTCCCCAAAAAGCAGCCGCAGGCGACCAGGCGCAGCGGCAACGGCTGAGCTGCCAATAATCAAAACTTCAACACCCGCAGCGACAGCCAGTTCACGCCAAGTTACCCACAAGCGCGCTCGCTTCACGGGGGCGTTTTAAAGCCCCCCGCTCGCGCGCATGTGGATAACTTAGCGTGACTGTCCGCCGCATTTTTTTGATTCGCGTTTAGAATTTTCTCCAGCGTCACACAGTATGCACCTTCGGTGCAACTAGAGGCGGAAAGGAATGGATCATCCTGAAGGAGAATTGTTATAATAGTTAACCGATAAACCCTTGTGAAATGGACAACTGCACGACGTGGGAATGCTCGGAGGCTGAATCGGAAATGCTTTCAGGCGATCTCTTTGCCGATAAACTTCTGTGCGTGAATCAAGTGATTATTCATCGGCTCCACGAATTGCACTTGGTGTTTTCGCGACAACACTTTGGAGCATGGTTTTCGCCGTTAGAGACGCTTCGTTGCCGAAAGCGCGCGAGGCTTTGGACCTGATGTGTCGGACCTGTCCGCCCTATGTGCTCTATGCCTATGCGCGCGGAAAGTGTCTTGCGGTCGGGGATACCCGGAGCTGGCCAAGGCGACACCCGGCGATCATCGCTTTGTTGGTCAGTGTCGTTCGGATAACACTGAAGCGTTTCCACCGTCGTCCCGAAGTGACGGCCGTAGCTTTGGCAGCGGCTACGCGACCGAGTTTTCGCAGGGCCTTGATTAAATTCGTAGTCCTCCACAATGGCAGATCCGCAAAGCGCCGAGTTCATCGAACAGCGCCCGCCGCAGGAATTGCGTCTGGTCGTCATGGGATTTTGAAACCAGCGAGAGCGCAAGTTGGTCGTCCATTCAACCAGCCTGCGACCGGGAAAACTTTCGGCGACGTGAAATTCAAATGGACCAGCCACGATTCCTGACTGTTCCAACGGGTCGGCCACAACGCGTCCAGTTGTGAGGCAACAGGGTGTCCGCTGCAAAAAGAGAAGAACGTTGTCCGTGGCATTATCTGCGCCGGCGTTTCATCTGCCGGGCGCGGGCGGGTTTCGAAGGAATCACCTTGCGTCATAGTTCTTCGCGACGATTAAAGTATAATCCACGCTGCCGCCGTCCACGACGATGATTTCGTGAGGCGAACTTTTGCGTACACTTTCAAGCGTGCGAGCGAAGTGCGGCGCTTCGTTCAACGCGGGAATAATGACAGGACTTGAGTCAAGTCGTTGTCGCCGCTTTCGACAAGTCGCTTCCATGCCGTCGCGTCCTCCGGTCTGTCGAGGTCATCGAGTGGTTGCAGCAACGCCCGGCTTGATACGCGAGCACGCGAGTTTCTCCGGCGATTGGGCGAGGACGCTTTCCGTTTCTCATGCAACGCCTTGAAATAGTTCGGGCACGAGCTTGGTCAAGCCAATGAGGTAGTAACGCTCGTCTGGATTTTTGTATTTTGGCCCGACCGGCGAGATGCAGGAAGTCAGCAACAGCGACCGGCTGCACCATGCGAAAGACCGGATGACTTTGAGGTTGCTCGACATGGCTCAGACGGGTAGGCGGCCTGGCGGGAGCGGGCGCGGCTTCGACCGCGCGATTTTTTTCACGCTTGAGAAGCACGCGGTGACGCCCCTGAATCACGTCGTCGAACAGAGTGTAGAAGACCGGCGTGGCCAGAAGCGTCAGCAGCAGAGTGACATCGCCCGCCCGCCAATGATGACGCCAGCAGTCGCTTTGTTGAAGGCCGCACCTACAATGGGCAGCGCAAAAAGCAATTTCCTACCAATGGAGGATTCCGCCATGGCAAAAACGACTCGACTATTCTATTGGATGACTTTGTTTAGTGCCCAGCTAATTTGAGCCAGGTCAAGAACCAAGAACCAGGGCGCGAGCCACCAACCCTGCTTTGAAACGGACTCGAATAATGTCACATTGCTCGCGGCAAAAGCCTCCAGATGGTTGCTTCTTCGGATCGTTCCGCGGGGCCAACCGCCACATAAATGTCAGCTTTTCGGCTCGATTTTTTGACTGCAAATAACGGGCGGGAAAAAATGTCAATAAGAGATGATTGATCTTTTTCTTCGACGTGCATATTTTCCCCGCTGTAACCAAACACACACTATTAGGCGTCTGACCGTAACCTGTTTGCCGCCTAAGGAAAGACACACATGCTCCTACTGAAAGACATTCCGAAGTACGAGACACTCCTCGCGTACTCGAAGCGTTACCCAAACATAAACCCGGACTCGCTCGAGGTGTACATCAACCTCTTGCGCGTCGCCAGCGATGTGCTCGAAGGACTTGAGCGCTATTATTCACACCGCGGCACTTCCAAGGGCCGCTTCACCGTGCTCGCGCTCCTGAGCCGCGAACGGGACGAGCCACTCTGCCCCGCCGACCTTGCCCACCGTTCCGGCGTGACTCGCGCCACGATGACCGGCCTCTTGCAGGGCCTAGAGGAGGAAGGCCTAATAAAACGGACGGCTTCCCTTGAGGACAAGCGCATGTCCTACGTGGCTCTGAGCGCGAAAGGGCGCAAGTACTTCGACGGCATTCTGCCTGATTTGTTCGGACGTCTGAGCCAGTTGATGGGCGGCGTCACCGACAAAGAAGGCAAGAGCATGGTGAAGAGCCTGGAAAAAGTTGGGGAGCGAATCGAAGTGCTTAGCACAGCCAACGGCGAGGCGCGGGAGGAAAGGCGGATTACCTGCTTGCCCGCAATGACGCCTGGTCGGGTACGGGCCGCGTAGCACTTCGAAACCCGAGTTTCACGGTTCTAACCTTTCGAGGCCACGACCGCTCTTAGTAGTCGTGGCTCACGTTTCGGATTTTGATGTTCTTGAAGCTCGCCGGATCGTTGTGATAGGGGAGCAGGATCTGACCCTTTTGCTTCAGACCGAAGCCGGGCACCGATTTGAATCTGCTCTTCTGGCCACTCGCGAGCAGTTCCGGGCTGCCAAGCTCGTACACGATGGCCCCTTCTTCCCGTTTAGCCAATGGTCGACGTCGTTTCCGTTTACCTGCACTGTGATGAGTTCCACCGGCCGGTCGGATTCAAAGGTTTGTTCCGATCGGGCGGAAACAAGTCATAATAGGACGAGGTGCTATGGAGATCTCCGTAAGATCTCCGTAATCGTGGCCATCTTTGAGCTTGTCGAGGCGCGCTCTGGCGTCTCGGCTGAGGTTCAGGAGAGTGTCGCCATTGCGCTTCATATTCGTAGCCTCGCCTCCGATAGACGGGATAAGTTGAGTTCGTTGCTTTTGCTCGCGCTTTTGCTTGCTTGCCCTTCACAAGGTCGAGTATGAGCAGAGGCACGCACTCACATCGATCAAACATATGAGCAATTTATCGCGATTTGTGAGCGGGCCTTCGACCTCCGCCTCTGCGCTTTGGCGGAAGGCAGCGACTCTCGCTGCTGGGTTTGTTCTTTGCGCGGCGAAGGCGTACGCGGTTGGTTTTCGCCAGCCAAACCAGGACCCCGACGGTATTGCGCGCGGCAACGCCTTCGTCGCCACCGCCGATAATCCTTCGGCCATTTACTACAATCCGGCGGGTATCACGCAGTTGGAAGGCCAGCAGGTCCGCGTGGGCATCTACGCCATCTCGACCGGTTACGACTACACTTCGGCAACCGGTGCGACCGCCAAAGCTGATTCGACAGTGCAGCCGATCCCGCAACTTTATTACGTCAACACGCTCAAGGATTACCCGTTCAGCTTCGGCCTCGGCATTTACGTGCCGTTCGGTTTGTCTATTGATTGGGGCGATGACAATCCTTTCCGCACCATCACCGAAGAGGGCAAACTCATTTACATGAACGTCAATCCTGTGGTGGCGTGGAAGGTGAACGACAAATTTTCCATCGCGGTCGGACCGGAATTCATTTTCTCGCAGGCCGAGTTCAAGCAAGGAATCTTGGTTCCGGGAGATGAATTCAAGTTCAAGGGTGACGGCAACGGTTATAGTTTTAACGCGGGCATCCGCTGGCAACCTCTTGAACAGCTAGCCTTCGGTGCGACCTATCGTTATCTCACCACACTGAATTACGACGGTTACGCCAAGACCAGTCCGAACAACGTTCCGCCCGGACTTCCCCCGTTTTTCGCACCGGTTTACTTCGGCAAGACGGACGCCTCGGCCTCAATCCGCTTTCCGCAATCGGTCACAATGGGTGTTTCCTATCGGCCGACACCGAAATGGAACCTGGAGTTCAACGCGGACTGGACCGATTTTGACAACGTCAATTCGATCACCGTGACCGGACCTCCAATTGCTGCTACCCTTCCGCTGAACTACAAGTCGAGCTGGATCTACGAATTCGGCGTGACCTACAGCATTGCTAAGAATTGGTACGCCAGCATCGGCTACGAATGGAGCGAGAGTTCAAGTCCGGACGCCGGATTTAACCCGCTCATTCCAGATTCTGCATTGCATCTCGGTAGCATCGGCATCGGTCGGCACGGCAGGCGCTGGGATTGGTCGCTTGCCTACCACTTCGGTTACAGCGGAGGTCGGGACGTGAGCGGCAGTCCTACTTCGGCCGCAGGTCAGACAGCTGATGGCACCTACAAGGCCTTGAACCACGCGATCAATCTCGCCGCCACTTTCAAATTTTAATCTCGGTCTGAGCAAGCGCGCCGCTGATGCCTGCCAACACCGCCGGCAGTCGCCGGTCCGTCCTTTCAAAGCGGCAAAAGACGGACTTTGTGCCCAGGAGAATTCCTGCAATTCCGGCGTCGCGTCGGCGCAAATGCGAAGCGCAAGGAAGCCCAACAACAGGGCAAAATCTTCAAAGGAGGCTTTGTTACGGGTTCGCCGCACAGCGGCGCAAGCCAGCCGCACCGAGCAACAGCGCCGGGAGTTTGGTCTGTTGGTCTGCTAACAAACTCGAGTTGTGTCGCGAAGCCTTGGGCCACAGCGCTCCCGTCCGTTTGGAACTCCACGCCTCCGGATCTTCGCGTTGAAAGGGATGGACGCTCACCAGCGTTCATCAGCGGTTGAATTGAGTTTTCATATCTTGGGGGTCACAGCACTAATGAGTTGTCACGCCATTTTGCCGATGGTTTTGCGAAACCGGCCAAGGGAAAGGGAGAAAAGGACCGCGCCGATGGCAAGGAGGGCGATGAACTGAGGCCAAACCACCTCGATACCAGCACCCCGATAAAGAATCGCCTGGGCGGCGGATACGAAGTGGGTAGTGGGGGCAGCCAGCATGACATTCTGCACAAACACGGGCATGCTTTCGCGCGGGGTAGAGCCACCCGACAACATTTGCAGCGGCAGCAGCGTCAGCAGCATCAACAGACCGAACTGGGGCATCGAGCGCGCCACCGTCGCCATGAAGATTCCCATGGATGTGGTGGCAAACAGGTGCAGCGCCGCGCAGAACAGGAACAGCGCCACCGAGCCTTCGATCGGCACGCGCAACGCGCCCTGCACGACGAAGGCCAGCGAGAAGGCCGCCGCCAGCAGCACGACCAGTCCCGTGGACCAGACTTTGGCCAGCATGATTTCGGCGGGAGTGACCGGCATCACCAGCAGGTGTTCGACCGTGCCATGCTCGCGTTCGCGGATCAGCGCCGCCCCGGCGAGAATGATGGACAGCATGGTGACGTTGTTGATGATCCGCATCAGGGCACCAAACCAGGATCGCTCGAGGTTGGGGTTGAAGCGCACGCGCGGCACCAGGTCCACGGGCGGCGCGGGGCTGCCGCGATAACCCTGGACGAATTCATTGACTTCCCCGAGCACGATCTGCTGGATGTCGCCGCTGCCAGTAAAGGCCTGGCTCATGCGGGTGGCGTCCACGTTGAGCTGGATCGCCGGGGAACGGCCGGCCAGTACATCGCGCTGGAAGTCCGGCGGAATGTCCAGCGCGAAGGTGAAATGGCCCGCATCCATGCCCGGGTCCACCTCGGCCAACGACACTATCCTCGGCGGCAGGAAGTGCGGCCGATAGAAAGCCGAGGCGATGCGCCCCGACAAGGGTGAGCCGTCCTCGTCCACGATGGCGATCGGCGCGTTGTGCAGTGTTTCCGGCATCGCGGTGGCGGAGATGTAAACCGATATCGTGAAGGTGTAGGCGATCAGCACCAGCATGGCCGGGTCGCGGGCTAGGCTCCACAGCTCCTTCACCCCCAGGCGGTAGATGTTGCGTGCGAAGTCCATGGTCAGCTGTCCTGCTTCTTGAGCAGGGCGATTGACAGCCCGAGAATCACCGGGACCGCCAGCAACATCGGCACGAACAAGGCGTGCAGGTCAGACAGGCCCAGGGCCTTGCCGAACACACCGCGGCTGATGATGAGCATGTAGGTGGCCGGATAAATATGCCCGACCATTTTCCCGGCGCCTTCCAGCGAGGACACCGGGTTGAGCAGGCCGGCAAACTCAATCACTGGAATCATCGTGCCGATCATCGTCAGGAACAACGCCGCAATCTGGCTCCGGGTGAAGATTGAAGCAAACAGGCCCATTCCGGTGGAGACGCCGACAAAAATGAGGGACGCCAATGCCAGGGTGAGAAAGTTGCCTTTGATCGGCACGCCGAACACGGTGACGGCCAGCAGGGTCATCAACAGGAAGTTGAACATCCCAAGCACGATATAAGGGAGCTGCTTGCCAAGCAGGAACTCGGTGCGAGTGACCGGAGTGACGTAGAGGTTGACAATTGATCCCAACTCCTTCTCACGCACCACCGACAGTGCCATCAGCATGGCAGGAATCATGAGCAAGAGGAGAGGGATCACTGCGGGCACCATCGCCGGCAAACTCCTTACGTCCGGGTTGTAACGAAAACGCGTCTCAATGGTGGCGAAACCGGCGACGTCCTGACCGAGGCGGTGCCTCGCAACCTCCACCAGCCAGCCCTGGTGCATGCCGGTGACGTATCCCCGGACGGTCTCGGCCCGTTGCGGCATTGCGCCGTCGACCCAGGCGCCAAGCTGCACCGGGGTGCCGCGCTTCACGTCGCGCGCAAAGCCGGACGGGATTTCAATCACCAGGGAAAGTTCCCCGCTACGCATGCGTCGATCGAGCTCGGTGTAATCGGTAACCGGCGGCCGCTCGATGAAGTAGCGCGAGCCCGCCAGGTTCAGGACGTAATTCTGGCTTAACGTGGTTTGATCCCTGTCCAGCACGGCGAAGGTGAGATCCTCCACGTCCATACTGATGCCGTAGGCCATGATGAACATCAGGATCACGCTGCCCAAAAGAGCGAGAGTGGCGCGGACGGGGTCGCGTTGCAGTTCGAGCGCCTCGCGTAGGGTATAGCTCCAAGCGCGCGCGATGCTGAAGCGCATGCCTGACGCGCGAGCTGGAACGGCAGTGTCAGCAGGGGAAGCGACGGGTGTTGCAGCGGTTTCGGTTTCGGCCGCCGTGGTCGGTTCGTTCTGGGCTCCACCGCCTTGCAAATAGGCGATGAACGCCTCTTCAAGCGTGTGCACGCCGCATTTTTCAACCAGCGCCGCCGGCGCATCGCTGACCAGCACCTTGCCGGCATGCATCAGAGAAATACGGTCGCAGCGCTCGGCCTCCTTCATGAAGTGGGTGGAGATGAAGATGGTGACCTGATCGCGGCGGGCCAGATCGGCGAGCAATTGCCAGAAATTGTCGCGCGCGATCGGATCCACGCCCGACGTTGGCTCGTCGAGAATCAGCAACTCCGGGTTGTGGACCATTGCCACGGCCAGGGACAGGCGCTGTCGAATGCCCAGGGGCATGCTGTCCGGCAAGGCATCGCGCATGTCACTCAAACCGAACCGGTTGACCATCTCCTCGATCTGCTGCGGAATCTTCGCCTCTGGCACAGCGAACAGCCGCGCATGCAGCACGAGGTTTTGCAGGACGGTCAATTCGGTGTACAGGGAGAACGCCTGGGACATGTACCCGACGCGTCGCCGGGTCGCAAGGTCGCGCGGATTCACCTCGTGGCCAAACAACCACGCCTGTCCCTCGCTGGCGGGCAGAAGCCCCGTGAGCATCTTCATGGTCGTGGTCTTGCCGCAGCCGTTCGAGCCGATGAAACCAAAGATTTCACCACGGCGAATACGGAAGCTGACGTGATCCGCTGCGGTGAAGTCACCGAAGCGCATGGTCAGTTCGCGCGCCTCGATGGCGATCTCTTCCTCACGGCCGGCGCTCAAGGGCGGGAACACCACGGCGCGATGGCCGCGCCGGCGCTCCTCCGGCAGCAGCGCGATAAACGCCGCTTCGAGGGAGTCAGTGCCGGTTCGTTGATGCAGTTCGTGCGGAGTGCCTGTGGCGAGAATGCGCCCTGCGTCCATCGCCACCAGCCAGTCGAAACGTTCGGCTTCCTCCATGTAGGCGGTGGCCACGATCACGCTCATCGAGGGACGCCTGGCTCGAATCCCGGCGATGAGCTCCCAGAATTGCCGGCGCGCCAGCGGATCGACGCCCGTGGTCGGCTCATCGAGGATGAGCAGGTCTGGATCGTGGATGAGCGCGCAGCACAGCCCCAATTTTTGTTTCATCCCGCCGGACAGCTTCCCGGCCGGGCGGCCCAGGAATGGGTGCAGGCCCGTAGCCGTCGTGAGTTGATCGATGCGCGTTCGCCGTTCCGCGGCGTCGTGGCCAAACAAGCGAGCGAAGAACTGGAGGTTCTCCTCGATGGACAACGCCGGATAAAGATTTCTCCCCAGCCCTTGGGGCATGTAAGCGATGTGCGGGCAGACGTTGTTCCGGTGTCGCGCTCCCGTCATGTCGCCGCCCAGCGCCTCGACGCGTCCCCGCTGCACCGCACGCGCGCCGGCGATCAGCGACATCAAGCTGGACTTGCCCACACCGTCCGGGCCGATCAGGCCGACCACGCACGTGGCGGGGATGTTGAGGTCGATGTCGTTCAGCGCAACGGTCTTGCGATACCGCAACGTCACGCCCGAGAGCCGCGCAATCGGAGGGGCAGAACTCGATCCGCCTGGTGTCATTCCGGCACCTTTAACGTCAGGTGCGCCGGCCATTGCGCTTGAGGGTCGAGCTTGATCCAGGCCACGCCCGGCAGCCCCGTCTTGACCATCTTGAGATGTTTCTTAAGCAGCTCGCGAGAGAACTGCGCCTTAACCCGGAACATGAGTTTCTGGCGCTCGCTGGCGGTTTCGACCGTCTTCGGTGTGAACTGCGCGGTGCTGGCGACGTAGGATACCTTCGCGGGAATCACGTATTGCGGCGCGGCGTCGAGCACGACGCGCACTTCGCTGTCTATCGCCACCCTGCCCGCAGCGCGCTCCGGCAGAAAGAAGGTCATGTAAACATCACTCAGGTCCACCAGGTTGAGCACCTTGCCCCCGCCGCCGAGCACTTCGCCGGGCTGGGCAATGCGGTATTGCACGCGGCCGTCGCGAGGGGATTTGAGCTGGCTGTCGGTAATGTCGGCTTCGATCCGTGCAATCGTGGCCAGGCTTGCGAGCACGGTTGATTCCGCGCCGACCACCTGGGCGCGGGCGGCCTCGATCGCCGCCTGGGCCGCCGCTACTTGTGCCTTGGCCGCGCTCAGCGCCGCTTCACCGCTGCGAGTCCGGGCGCGTTGATCATCAAGCTCCTGTGCCGAAGTGACATTGGATTTCGCCAACGCTTCGATACGAGTCAGCGTTCGCTGGGCCGCGTCTAATTCACTTTCGCGCAGAGCCACCACGGCCTGGGCGGCGGCCTTGTCGCTTACGCGCTGGGCCACCTGGGCCTGGGCACTGGTGACCGAGTTGGTGGCTTGCCGGTTCTGCGCGCGCGCTTCGTCCCGTTGCGCCTCCAGCACATCAATTTGCATTTGCGCCAACGGCTGGCCGGCCTGCACGAAGTCGCCTTCGTTGACCGCAATGCTCTGCACCCGACCGGCCAACTTGGTCGCGACGTCAATTTCGGTGGCTTCGACACGGCCGTTGCCGCTGACGAAGCCCGCACCGGGGCCGGAAGGTCGTAGTTTGATCCAGGCATAGAAGCCCACTGCCGCTGCCAACAGCACGATCGCGGCGGGTCCCAGCCGTCTTCCAATCTTAGAGTTCATGCCAGTTCCCTGTCATCTTCTCGCTCATGTTCGGGATTCAGTGTTGGTTTCTTTCCACGCTAGGGCCGTAGCCATGCACTGCCTATCGTGAAATAGATGGTTGGATCGTCCGGCCCGAACGCCACATCCAAGCCCATGTGGATGCCGTATTTGCGAGCCAGTTCATAGCGAAAGCCAACGCCTCCTGCCACGGCAGTCTGCGTTCTTTCGAACTGCTCGAATTTCGTCCAGGCCGCTCCTCCGCCCACAAAGCCCACCAAGCTGAAGCGCTTCCAGAACTGCCAGCGGAGTTCAGCCTCGATTTGCGCGACGTCGTCCCCCTGATAGCGCATCGCGGGAACGCCGCGCATCCAAATGAAGGGCTCCATATAGAACGGAGTGTCACCGAAGGCTGCCGTCACCTGACCGCGAAGGCCGAGGGAGAGCCTGGGATGCAACGGCACGTACTGCATTTCCAGAATCTGCAATCGCTGAAAATCGCGATCTCCGCCGAGCGCCTGGCTGGAAATACCAACCCCCGCCTCAAGGTAGGTTCCGCGCGTCGGGGTGAAGATGTTGTCACGGGTGTCAAATGAGAAAGAGGGGTTGAGCACGCCAATCTTGGATATGTTGCTGAGATCCGGGAGATTCGGGGTTCCGGGAGGGGCATCGAATTTGACCTCGGTCGAGATGAAACCGTAGGCCAGCCCCGCCCAGAGGGGCGAATCGCCGATGCGGTACTTGGCTTGCGCCAGCGCGCCCTTGGGTTCGAGATTGTAGCGCAACGGGTGGTCGGCCAGCATGTCTGTCCTGCCGATCCCGTAGTAGTCGAGGTTCATGGAGGCATAAACCGCGCCCACCAGCGTTTGCAGCTGGCCATCCAACCAATAACGCGAATCCCCGGCAAACGCCCCCCACGAGCCATTTTCTGTGGCCAGGCCACCGACAACGGTGACGTTTGGCCGGCTTGCGCCCGCGGACTTGCTGAAGAATGCCGGGCCTGCGGCCGCCCCGGAGCCCACCGCGGGCTCACTGATCGGCAACACCACTGGGAGGAAACCGTAGTCTGCGTCAATGAAGCCACTGATATCCGGCCATCCGTCCTCCGCCGAGCGAAACTTCGATCCACCCGAGTCTTGAGCGCAGGTGGGCATCACGTCGCCGATGATCCTCAATGCGGCCAGGATGAGTGCCGCGCAGGTAGGGAGTTTCACGCCGTGATTTATGTTTCCTAAGTGCGAAGCTTTCCTGAACCGCTCTCGGGCCGTGGTGGTCATAGCTTTTCTACCACCCACCACCCAGCGCCTTGATGAGTCGCACGGAGGCGATGTGCTGCTGGGCGTGGGCCTGGACATACCGCAGTTCGACTTGCAGGCGCGTGCGGTCAGCGTCGAGCAGTTCAAAGTAGCTCACTACCCCGCGGTCGTAACGCTGGCGGGTCAACTGGGTGGCCGTGGTGGCGGAAGTGAGGGAATCGGCGAGCGCGTCGGATTGCTCGGCGTGATAGCGGATTTGTGCGAGCGAGGTTTCCACGTCTTTGATGGCCGCCAACACCGCCTGGCGATAGTTCGCTATGGCTTCTTCCCGCGCCGCCTTGGCCTGACGCACCCGCGCCGCGATGAGGCCGTAACCGGTCAGGGGCAGGCTCACGCTCGGCCCAAAGGACCAGGTGCGGCTATCCGGCGAGAACAGGGAATCGAGGTCGCGGCTCAGGTAACCGGCCTGGCCGGTGAGCTTCACACTGGGAAAATAAGTCGCCACGGCCACGCCGATCTCCGCATTCCGCGCGGCCACGAGGCGTTCGGCCGAGGCGATGTCGGGGCGGCGTTCCAGCATGTCGGCCGGTAATCCGGCCGGCACGATCACCGGCGCATTGGTGCCCAGCGGACGTTCCGCGAACTGGGTTCGTCCGGCGGGTTCGCCGCACAGCAGCGCAAGGGTGTTGGCGGTCTCCTGGCGCAATCGCTTCGCAGTCGCGAGGTCCGCGCGGGCGTTCGACAGTTCCGTGCGGGTGCGGGCGAGGTCCGCTTCCGAAATCGTCCCCGCGTTGAACCGCTGTTCCATCAACTCGAACCACTTCTCGCGCAGCTCAATGGTGCGCCGGAGCGCCTCAAGTTCTGAATCGAGAGCGCGCAAGGTGAAGTGCTGCACGGCCACATCCGCCGTGAGCGTGAGCAGCAGGTTGTTGTAATCGGCGACGCTGGCCACGGCCGTGGCGCGCGAGGACTCGAAGCTGCGGCGCACCTTTCCCCACAGGTCGATTTCATAACTCAGGTCGAGCGGAACACTGAAACTGTTGATGTGGGTCGAGGGGATCGACACGGGGACGGGGCTCGGCAGGTTGCCCGAAGTGCGTTGGCGTTCCGAGGAAGGATTGAATCGAATATCTGGAAAAAACTCCATAGCAGTCGCGCGGGCATTGGCGCGGGCTTGTTCGACGCGCGCGATGGAGGCCTGCACCGTGGGGCTGGCAGCCAAAGCACGGGCTTGAAGCTGGTTGAGTTCTTCGTCTTGAAACACCTTCCACCACTCGCCCTTCGGCGCACGGTCGCGGGGATTGGCCGGTTGCCAGCTCCATTGGTTCGGAGTGATGTCGGCCACCCCCGGTTTTTGATATTTTGGGCCGACCGGCGAGATGCAGGAAGCCAACAAGAGCGACAGGCTGCACCATGCGAAAGACCGGATGACTTTGAGGTTGCTCGACATGGCTCAGACGGCAGGTGGGCTGGCGGGAGCGGGCGTGGCTTCAACCGCGCGGTTTTCTTCACGCCAGAGAGCGCGGGAGCGACGCCACTGAATCACGTCGTCGAATAGCGTGTAGAAAACCGGGGTGGCCAGCAGCGTGAGCAGCAGTGACATCATCTGCCCGCCAATGATGACGCCAGCAGTCGCGTTGTTGTAGGCCGCGCCCACCCCTTTGGCGAGCATCATGGGAATCATTCCTGCGACAAAAGCCAGCGTGGTCATGAGGATGGGGCGGAAACGTTCCTTGTTGGCGAGCAACACGGCTTGGAAACGTTCCATGCCGCCGGCGCGGAGCTGATTGGCATGGCTGATCTGGAGGACACCGTTTTTCTTCACCATCCCGAAGAGCACGAGGATGCCGAGCATGGAGAAGATGTTGATGGACTGGCCGAAGATGATGAGGGACAGAATGGCGAAGGGCAGCGACAGGGGCAGCGCCAGGAGAATGGTCGTCGGGTGCAACCAGCTCTCGAACACCGCCGCCAGGATAAGATACATGAAGATGAACACCATCAGGAACGCGATCATGAAGGCGATGCCCGCCTTGCGCATTTCCTTGGTTCGCCCGGTCGTGCCGGTCTGGTAGTCCGCCGGGAGTTTGGCCTTCTTCACAGCGGTCTCGATGCCTTCGAGGATTTGGGTCTCGCCGAATCCGGGTGCGTTGTTGGCTGTAATGGTAACCTGCCGGCGGCGGTTGAGCCGGTTGATTTGCGAAGGGCCGTCGGTGGTTTCGAGTTGAACGATGTTGTCGAGTGTGATTGGCCCGGCTTTGGCCGACGGCACGGCCAACAGCGCGAGCGCTTCCTGGCTGTTGCGATAGGATTCAGCCGCGCGCAGGTGAACCTCATATTGCTCGCCGCCTTCGTCGTAAGTGGAAACGTCCCGTCCGCCGACCAGCAACCGCAACGTGGTGGAGAGGTCGGCCACGTTGATGCCGAGCTGACCCGCCTTGCTGCGGTCCACGCGCGCTGTGATTTCCGGTTTGCCGGCGATCAGGGTTGAATCCAGGTCGCGGATGCCGGGAATCTGCCGTGCCTCCTTCATCACTCCGTCAGTGGCCTTGGTAAGCCGGTCGAGGTCCGGGCCGGCGATGAAATATTGCACGTTGGCGCTGGACATGCCCGAGGCGAACGGGGGAACGGCCAGCACGGTGATGCGCCATTCCTCGGGATACTTGGAGACGATGTCGCGTCGGACGCGGTCCATGATGGCCTGCTGGGTATCTGGCCGCTGTTCAGGGGAAATCAGCCGCACGTAGATTTCGGCGAGGTTGGCCGTCCGTTGCTGATTATCACCAATGGTCAGCAGGGTGGACTCGACGCCGGGCAACTGGCGAATGTCGCGCGCAACGCGTTCCGCGAGCAAGTCCGTGGCTGCCAGCGTTGAACCTTCGGGCGCGCGGAGGCTGACCACAAACTCCGCTTCCTCGACTGGCGGAAGGAAATCCTTCTTCACCACCTTCATCAGGATCGGCAGCGTGCAGACCACGACCACGCACGCGAGCACCACCACCCACCGACGCCGCAGCGAGAAGCGGAGCAACACGAGGTAAAGGCGCTCGATGGGCCGATAAAACAAATTGACCAACCGCTCCATCGCGGCATCCCACGCTCCGGGCTTCTCGTGGTGACTGAACAGCTTCGCGGCGAGCGACGGGGCGAGCGTGAAACTTACCAGCAACGAAACCGCAATGGCGAAAGCCATGGTCAGGCCGAAGCTCTTCAAGAACATGCCTACGATGCCGCCAAGGAATGCCACCGGGATGAAGACTGCGAGCAGCGACAGCGTCGTGCCCAGGACCGCCAGCCCGATTTCGCGCGTGCCGCTGATGGCTGCGTCGAAGGCGGTCGCGCCCTTTTCCTCCATGTGCCGGAAGATGTTTTCGACAACGATGATGGCGTCATCAATGACGATGCCGACCGCCAGCGCGAGCGCAACGAGGCTGATCTGATTGATCGTCACGTTTTGCGCCCACATCACGCCAAAGGCCGCGACGATGGAAGTGGGAATGGCGAGTGCGGCTATGAGTGTGGCGCGACCGTTGCCCAGAAAGAGCAACACCACGAGTGCGGCGAACAGCGCGCCGAGGACCAGATGCTCCTTGACCGCGTGAACGCTGGTGCGGATGACCCTTGAATTGTCACGGACCAGGGTCAGCGCGTAACCCGCCGGCAGCAGCTTGCGGCTTTCAATCAGCCGCTCCTCCACCGCGTCCACCACGGCAATGGTGTTCGCGCCAGATTGTTTGCGCAGCGAGAGAATAACGGTGGGAACACCATCGCGACGGGCCGCCGTCTGAGCTTCTTGTTCGCCGTCTTCCACCTGCGCCACGTCTCCCAATCGAACCAGCCCGCCTTCCCGCTCGCGCACGACGAGCTGGCCCAAGTCATCCACGGAGAGCGCCTTGCCAAGGATGCGCAGGCCCGCTTCGTTGGCGGCATTCTTGACCATGCCAGCAGGGATTTGCACGTTCTCTGCGCGGAGGGCGCGCTGCGCGTCCAGGGCGGTCAGTCCAAAGGCCCGCAACCGCACCGGATCGAGGCGCACGTTGATTTGACGCTTGCGTCCGCCGATGACTCGCACCTGTCCGACGCCCGGCACGCTCTCCAACTGTCGGCGCAACACCTTGTCTGCATACTCGGTGATTTCGCGCACCGGACGGTCGGCCACCACCGCGATGTTGAGGATAGGCGCGGCGTCAGGGTCGAGCTTCTCCACGACCGGCGCTTCAGCATCATCTGGCAGTTCGGACAAGATTTGATTCACCCGGTCGCGCACTTCCTGCGCGGCAACGTCGATATTCTTCTCCAGCAGGAAAGTAACGAGCACCTGGGAGACACCCTCGCTGGAGGTCGAGCGCACCTCGTCAATGCCGCTGACGGTGTTCACCGCCTCTTCGATCTTGTCGGTAATTTCGGTTTCAATTTCCTTGGGCGTGCCGCCATCCAGCCGGGTCGTCACGGCCACGGTCGGAAAGTCAATCTTCGGAAAGCGGTCCACTTGCAGCCGCGTATAACCCAGAACACCGACGACGACGAACACGAGCACGATCACGCTCGCAAACACAGGGCGACGGACGGAGATTTCAGCAAGCCATTGCATGGGTTTCGCAGATTAGGGCGGTGTGACTTTTGCCGGCAGGCCGTCGGCAACGTCGCGTCCCGGCGCGAACACCACCGCTTCCCCCGTCGTCAGCCCGCGCCGCACTTCGACCCAGCCGTCGAGCGTCTCGCCGACTTCAATGAGCCGCTCGGCGAGCATGCCCTGCTCAACCAGAAAAATGCTCCGGCGGCTTCCCTCGACGCGCAACGTTTCGCCCGGAATCGTGACGACGCGTGATTCGCTCAAGCGCACGCGCGCTTCGGCGAAGAAACCGGGTTTGAGACGGCCATCCGCGTTTTGCACCTCCGCTTCGACGATGAGATCGCGCGCAGATTCGCGCACCGCACCGCCGATGAATTTGATGATGCCGGTGAAAGTTTCGCCAGGATATGCCGCCGTGGCAAACTCGACGAGTTGTCCCTCGTAAATGCCGCCCACCGCTGTCTCGGGCACATTCAACAAGAGCCGCAACCGCGACACTTCCACGACCCGCGCAATCCGCGTGTCAGCCTTCACATATTCACCCGGTTGAACGTAACGCTCGACCACCAGGCCGGCGAAGGGTGCGCGAATGACCGAATCGGTCAGGATCTTCCGCGTGAGATCCCTGCGGGCAACGGCTGCGGCAAGGTCCGCCTCACGCGCCGCCTGCTCGGCCTCGAGTTTTCTGAAATCCGCCTCCGCAATCGCCTTCGTTTTTACCAGGGGCGCGTTGCGCTCGGCCTCGTTTTTCGCAAGAGCCAGCTTCGCAGTCGCCAACGCCACGGATGCTTCTGCTTCGTTCAACGAAAGTTCAGCCGTCCGTGTGTCCACTTTTACCAGCACGTCGCCCGCTTTGACCAACGAGCCGCGTTCGATTGGCGCTTCGACCACTTTTCCCGCCGTGTCGGCCGCGATCTGGGCGTCCTGCAACCCCTGAAGCTGCCCCGTTACACGCAGATAACGCGGCATGGAACGCTCGGCCGCATTCGTCGTGCGGACACTGACGAGCGCGAGATTTGAGCGGCTCGCCGCCGCCGGTGATTCCGCTTTCGGACGGCAGCCGCCAGCCAACATCATAACCAACACGGCGGGCACAAGGCCACAACAGCCAGCAAACCATCTCCGGCACACACACTTGTTTGTCGCGGCGGCTGCTTCGCCGGAGTGCTGATGGATGTCGGAGTGTTTCATTGTTTTCTCGCTCCGTTCAAATACAGCGCCACGACTTCGACGGCGGTCTTGCGGTTCAGCTTCGTCCCTGGAAAGATCACGCTCGCCATCAGATAGAAACTCAACGCGCCGTAAATCCCGCAAGTGAGCGCGTGGACACTAAATGCCGGATTCAGTTCGCCGCGCTTGATCCCGGCTTCGATGAGCTTTTGCATGAACTGGAAATTGCGTTTGCGTTGCTCATCGTGCTTCAACGCCTTGGGCATCTCCTTCGGAGCGGCAAAGGCCGCTGCGAACGCCAGCCGGGTGATGTCCTGCCGGTCTCGAAGGAAATCGAACATCCCCGCCAGGATGTTCACCAACTGGACCTCCAAGCTGTCGGATTTCCCGGCGGCAGCTTCAACGATGGCGAAACACTCGTCATACGCCTGTTCGAGCAGCGCATTGAACAACCCCGCCTTGCTGCCAAAATGGTAGTAGAGAACTGGCTTGGTGTAGCGCGTGGCCGCCACCACGTCGTTCACGGAAGTGCCGCCGAAGCCCGACGCCGCGAAACACTTCTCCGCCGCAGCGAGGATTTCTCCTCGTGTATCCGCTCTTGGTTTCCGCTTCAATCGGCGGCCAGCCTAAGAAAGCGACGGTTGACGTCAAGCGCAGATTTACCTAATGGTAAGTAATAAGTAACCAAGGATCATTACGATCCGTGGTTACTTGACAAAGCCCCCATATTATACCTACCGTCCGGTATATGAACACGGAATTGGGTCATCCTGCCTGCCGCGAGAAAATTTTTCTCGCGGCGCTGCGCGTTTTCGCCAAACGCGGTTACGCCGGGGCTTCACTCCGAGAGATTGTCGCGGCGGCGCGTCTCACCAAGCCCACGCTTTACTACTACTTCAAAAGCAAGAGTGGTTTGTTCAGCGCGGTTTTGGATGACGCCTATGATCAGTGCTTCGAGCGGATGCATACGGCGTGCGCGAAGACGAACGGCGTCGAAGAGCGCCTGACCGAAATTCTCTCCTCGCTCTTTGGTTTTTTCCGCGAGCGCAAGGACCTGTCCCGGCTGGCCTTTGCCAGCGTCCTGGCGGCACCCGACGAAATGCCCGTCGCGGCGGAGATTCGACGCAAGCGTGTCCGCAATTTTGAGTTCGTCCATGACGTGGTGAGAAAGGGGCAGGCCTCGGGCGCCTTGGATGGGCGGTTAAACAGCCGCGAACTCACTTATGGAATCTATGGCGCGCTTAGTTTTCACGTCATGGCCAGCCTAACTCTGTCCGGCGGACGCCTGAACCGGTCCACGGCGAGGCAGATCGTAAGCCTCTTTATGAATGGTGCGCGCCCACGCGACATGGTGAATTCCCGCGCTCACCTTCCAAAATGCAAACCGAAATGAGCGACGACTCTCCTGCGGCAAATCTCAACGATACTAGTCCCGAGCGGCGCTCGGCAACGAATCGAACTCGCGGATCAATCGGATTAGCTTCCGACGCTAAAATCCTTTTGATCACCATCGCGCTCGGCTTCGCCTTTTTCTTCGGCCTGCGCTACCTGGTCGAGAACTGGGCGAGCGAATCGACCGACGACGCTTTTATCGATGGCCATGTCGTCGCGATCTCCAGCAAAGTCGCGGGCGAAGCGATCGCGACGCATGTCACTGAAAACCAGGAAGTCAAAGCCGGCGACGTGCTGGTGGAAGTTGATCCACGACCCTTGCAGGCGCGAGTCAACCAGAAGCTGTCTGCGCTGGACAGCGCCCGGGCCAGCCAGCGCGCGTTCGAAGCCGGCTTCGAATGGATGCGCGCCCACATAAACACCGCCGAAGCTACCCACAAACAAACTGAAGCTGAAGCCGAAGCATCGAAAGTCACCTATGATAACGCGCAATCGGATTGGAAGCGCGCTCTCGGTATATGGACCAACGGCGGGCACGGCGCGATTTCCGAACAGGATTACGACGCCGCGAAAGCCAGAATGTCCGCGGCTAAAGCGAGCTGGCAAGCCGCCGTTGATAAGGCGGCCAGCGATGCTTCGAAAGTCATCGAAGCCCGCGTTCAACTGAGCACCGCCGAAAAACTCTACGAGGGCGCAGGCGCGCAGGTGAGCCTGGCGCAGGCCGATCTCGACGCGGCGAACCTCGACCATTCCTACGCGAAGATCACCGCGCCCGTCGATGGCCGCGTCACGCGAAAGATAGTTGAGAAAGGAGCGTATCTGCAGGTCGGCCAAAACCTGTTGGCCCTTGTCCGTCCGGAAATCTGGGTGACCGCCAATTTCAAGGAAACGCAAACCGCCGAAATCCGTCCAGGCCAGCCGGTCAACCTGCACGTGGACGGCGCGGGCAACCGCGCCTTTCACGGGCACGTCCAAAGTCTCCAATCAGGTAGCGGGGCGCGCTTCAGCCTGCTGCCGCCGGAAAATGCCGTTGGCAACTACGTTAAAGTGGTGCAACGTGTGCCCGTCAGAATCGATCTCGACGAACGGGTTCAGGCTATTCAAGGGCTCGGGCCGGGAATGTCCGTGGTCCCTTCCGTTCAAATTGGGAAACCGGCGCTTTCTCAGGCAATGGTCGCCGTGATTGCCGCGCTGCTCGCGATCATTATTGGAGCTATCATGGGGGCCTTCGTGCGGCGAAACGCTCGCCACTAATGGCTTCCGCGAGTTCCAATCCCGCGCACGAATGGCATCCGCCCAGCCACAATCCGTGGCTGATCGCCGTCGCTGTCATGACCGCCACCTTCATGGAGGTGCTCGATACTTCGGTGGCGAACGTTTCGCTGCCGCACATCGCGGGCAACCTCTCCGTCACGACCAACGAAGCAACCTGGGTGCTCACCAGCTACCTCGTTTCGAACGCCATCGTCCTGCCGATCACCGGCTGGCTGGCGTTGCGCTTCGGGCGCAAGTGCCTCCTCACCGTCTGCATCGCCCTCTTCACCGGTTCTTCCATCCTCTGCGGCATCGCGGGCAGCCTCCCGTTCCTGATCTTTGCCCGAGTGTTGCAAGGCGTAGGCGGTGGCGCGATGATGCCGATCTCCCAGGCGGTCCTGCTTGAGAGTTTTCCACCAGCCAAACGCGGGCAGGCCATGGCTGTGTTTGCGATGGGCGTGGTTGTCGCGCCGATTCTTGGCCCCACCATCGGCGGTTGGATCACCGACAACTATTCCTGGCGCTGGATTTTTTACATCAATCTTCCCGTCGGGCTGCTCTCGATCTTTCTCGCCAATTCCTTTATCGAAGACCCGCATTACATCGCCTCCGCCAAGGTGGAGAGAGTCGATTCGCTCGGCTTTCTTTTTCTCACTATCTGGTTAGGCACGTTGCAAATCATCCTCGATAAAGGCCAGCAGGAGGATTGGTTCGAATCGAATTGGATTTGCTGGTTTACCGCTATTTCCGTCCTCTGCTTCCTCGCGTTCGTGATCCGCGAGCTGACCACAGCGCACCCAATTGTCGATCTCCGCGTTTTGAAGAACCGCAATTTCGGAACCGGCGTTGCGCTGATCACACTCATTGGCATCGTGCTCTATGGGACCACTGCCGCCCTGCCCATCTTTCTACAAACGCTGCTGGGCTATCCCGCATTGCAAAGCGGGGAGGTCATGAGCCCGCGCGGCATC
This sequence comes from Limisphaerales bacterium, assembly GCA_044226545.1. Lineage (GTDB taxonomy): Bacteria > Verrucomicrobiota > Verrucomicrobiia > Limisphaerales > SXQI01 > DASVNK01. The sequence goes on along the minus strand of JBGAGW010000009.1, from coordinate 187,919 downwards.
GGCGCACTCCTCGCCACGATGCTGGTCGGGCGGATCGTCGCCAAAGTCCCGCACCGCTGGCTCATAGTGACCGGTTTTTTCCTGCTCGCCTGCGCTTCGTTTCTGCTCGCGCGTCTCAACATCCAAATGCGCGAGATGGATATCATCTGGCCGAGTGTTCTGAACGGCATCGCGGTCAGCCTCATTTTCGTCCCACTCACCACGAGCACCATGAGCCAACTGGCCCAGGAACGGATCGGCAACGCCAGTGGCATCTATAATCTAATGCGCAATCTGGGCGGCAGCATCGGCATCGCCGCCGTCACTACCATCATCGACCGCGCCTCGCAAATGCACCAGGCCGTCATGGTCACCCATCTCACCCCCTACGATCCCATCTTTCAGGAGCGCCTCAGCGCGATCTCCTCCGCCCTGACCAGCAAATCCGGCGCCTGGACCGCTCACGCGCAAGCCCCCGAAATCATATATAACATCGTCCGCCAGCAATCCCAACTCGCCTCTTTCGTCGATAACTTCCGCCTCTTCGGAATCATTTGCCTCGGCTGCGTGCCGCTGGTCTTCCTGTTTAAGACCGCTCGCGCGGCAAAACCGGCCGCGGCCAGGATGGATGTTCACTGATCTATTGATCGAGTTCCAACGTGCTCATGAGCTTTCTCAGCCTTCTCAGAGTGCTTTACCCGCGGAGGACCCGTTACAGTGGGCCGCGCAAAAAGCAATTTCCTGTAACTACAGTAATTGTAACCAAGACACACACAATCCCAAATTTTTTCGAGCTTCGACCTCTATCGACCCCTCGGCTACTGCCGGTAACGAAACTGGTAACTTCACTGCAAAAGACAGCGCTGGAAGCACGCCCCACTCGGGCATACCGAAAGCGTTCTCTGTAAGGCATGTCAGTGCCTGTTACGGAGGGTGAGTTTTCACGCCCCCTTTTGTTGCGAGGCGCCGACCCCTCTGGAAAGAACCATAAAAGCAGAATACCGAGTCGGACTTCGCCATCATTTGAAATTGCAAGCCGCTCCTCCGGCGTTTGCTGCGGAGTTCATCGAACGCTGCCGTCAGCGAGGTCTCGCTCCACTGCGCTTGGTCTCACGACGGACATTTGAAGTTCTGCGGCTCCGCGACCGGGGTTTTGGCTGGACGGTGGAAATGCAATTGCGAGCGGGTGGAGGCGAGATTGAAAATTGGGGAAGTGGCAGGAGAGACAACGCGATCACTGCTATTTGAGCATCTCCGAATTGGATTGAGCGAGTCGTCGTTCGCAAAACCGCCGCAAACCTTCGCTCTTTTGGCGCTGATGCACCCTGCAATCAGCACTATTGAAATCCAGACTGGGACGCCTCTGGCGGCTTGCTCTTGCTGGAGGAACAGGGATCCCTCGCTTTGGGATCGGCGTGAAATTGAAGTTGGCATGGAGTAGCTGGCAAAATCTGCCTTCGGGTGATCTGTTCACGAGATATCACGCTAGGGCTGGGATAGCTGCGGAACATTGCCTTGCCGCTTCGTTCCAGGAAACCCCGTGGGAGAAGATTGTCCACTGTCATTCATTGCTTGAGAGGATCGCGCCGTCAGCGATTCACCGACTGAATCGTGCGGTTGCGGCTGCCGAGTGGAAAGGCCCGGAGGCAGGACTTGCGACCTTGCAAGGATAAGAGCCCCCGAGGTGGCGTGAAGGTTCTTACCTGTATGGGCGGCAGTTTTTGGCAGACTTGCAGCAGCGATGCGGCAGCATTGAGCAGTCGAGCCGTTACCGTGCAATGGCAATTGATCTCGCTCCACCTGCAGCGGTGAGAGAGTGTTGGTGCGCCGATAGCAGTTGTCAGACACTTTACGTTGAATTCGCCCGCAGTCAGTCACAGCAGTGACTCCCGTTTCCTCACTGGGGGTTCGCGCTGTCGGCGAGCGCCTTTTCCAATCGAGGCTAGCTTTTCAACGAACTGCTCGTTCTTAGAGCGGACACCAAAACGGACACCAAATTAGTTAAGATGTGCTACGATTGGTTAACCAGATTTCCTTGAATTTGTGGGGAGATTCACGTATTTTTTCGCGGTAATCGCGGTCAAATTGGGTCGAGTCCGACCACCGCCAAGAACTTCAACTCTCGCTGCGGCAATTGTTTTGCGCGCGTTTACTGTTTGAAGGATACCAAAGCGGGCACCGACTCTTCCACTGGAGCAAACTCGGCTAAAATCGGTTTAACTGCGCGAAACTACCTCACGCCTCTATTTCACGGTGTCGACCAGGCTTAATCGGAGATAGACGAATTGGAAGTGCAGCGCCGCGGCCTCAGTAAAATGGCCAGCGCTTTTGAGTAGGCCGTCCCAGCGATTCCTGCTCGAACGGAATCCGCCCTTTTTCCATGTGCAACGGATGGAAGTTGCGACCTGATTGTTCGCGAAGAACGCGCAAAATATCGAAACCAGCCTCGTCGCTGTCGCCAAAATGCCAGCATTCGATTTCCACGGGCAAACGTTTTAGCAACGCCAATGTGCCCGATCCTGGAAAGCTTGTTTGAATGAGTAGTTCGCCGGAGTGCAGCTTCGAAAGTTCATGGAATGAGGTTTCATTTTCAATCGTCAAACAACGGCGGGCCGGAGTGACGATCGACTCCGCGCGTTCGATATCCGTTTGAGCGAGCCGGAATGCGCCCTGAAGTCGGCTTAGGTCAAGCCATTCACCTTCAAGGCGAAGCTGAAGAGGCCCATGAAGCAGTGCAAACCGGGGATTTGGCAGGATGCCCAAATCGTCGAGCGTGCGAATCTCTCCCCCGGTTATCTCTTCGAGTAACCGGCCCAACTTGCCACGAAGTTTGTCACGAAATTCGCCGATCGTTTCCCTGGAGGCGAACAATTCGAGAGCTTTGGAATCACCGCAAAGGACGCAACTCGTGAAGCGGACCAGCGACTCACCGTGCCACCCGAGAAGGCGTGGGAGAATGGCCAGCAGGTTTGCGTTTGCAGGTGCTGCTTCACGTTCAAATGGATCGATCGATTCTCCGGCTAACGCAGCCAGGCGCATCTTGTCGCACCAACGTTGCCAAGCCTGCCGCCACTTCGCAGGGACTTCCAGCGAGCTTGCCGCCGCGAACTGTTCAGCCAATCTCTGCCGCCGTGCTGTTGGTGAAGATTGTCCGATATATGCAAAAAACAGTTCTTCATTCGCCGGCGACATACGAACCTGGCCCATGGACGATCGATCCCGTTTGTGCAGCGGCTCGATTCTCAGGAGCCCCAAATGTTCGGCCTGGCGCAACTGTTGTTCTGCAATTTCCCGAGCCTCTCCTTCATCAGCTTTGGCGGCGTGCAGCAATTTCTCCGCGTTTACAAGCACGTCCCGACTTCCCTGGCCGGTGCGGCCCGCCTGAGTTTGTTCGTAGTGCCGGGCGAGCGCTTCGAGAATGACCGAACGGACCTTCATCCTGCATCACCTCATCAAACCGCGCGCGTCCTCCGAATCGCGTGCGAGGCTGACGGGCACGTTCCGGATTTCTGTGCGCTTGCCGAGTCGGCGTTCTTCCTTCGAAACCACCACTAGCCAGTCGCAATGTTCGAACGCGTAAGGAATATTCCCTGTGCTCATCGAAAACACCCCTTGCAGATCGAATGCTTTCAACGCGGTGATGCAGTCCTTGATCCGTTCCCCACTCAGTTTCGAGAATGCCTCATCGATTGGCACCAAACCGAGCGAAGGCTCAGCTTTGCGCGAGGTGTACCGCCTGTAGGCGCGCAGATAGCTGGCGAGGATTGCGATGAAATAAGGCGACTGATTTTCGCCGCCGCTGAATTTTCCGGAATGGCGATCCACACTGGTCTTGCGGCCGTCCGCCTCGAGCACCTCCATGTCGTAATCATAATAGTGGCGATAATCGAGCAACCGCACGGCCTCCGCGCTGTCCGGCGTTTCAGTCAGGGTTTTGAGGAAGTGTCCAATGGCATCGCGAAAGCGCTGATCTGCCGAGGAAAAAAACAATTCATCCTCGCGCGCCAGGGCACTGGCTTCGAGTAGATCGTGGTAAAGCTGGTAATCCGGATTCTTCCAATAACGAAGCTGGTAAGTGTTGTTGCCGATTGGTCGCTTCTTCAACTCGCTCGTTAGAAGGGTTAATCGATCCCGAACCTCGCTCAGCGCCTGGTTCAGCTTCTCCAGAATTTGCGTGCGGAAGAGTCGCTCCCAATTCTTCCGCTCCCGCTCCGCCTTCTCAGTGTATTCGGGAATGTCGCTTTCGTTCAGTTTGGCCAGTTGCTTGTCATGCGCCTCGTTATTGCCGGCTTCGATGGGAAGATCATCAAACCTTGAATGCGCCTGTGCCAATTCACGCCGCCTGGCTTTCAGGTCTTCCCAAGCCGCCGCTGCGTTTCGCTCACATTCATGAAAACGGTCGTTGCAGCGGTTCGCCGCAGTTTCCTTCACGGGAAAGCGCGCGAGCAGATCAGCCCGCACTTCCTCCAATCGCTTCAACCAGGACGAGATATCTCGTTCATTTCGAACAGTCTCGAATCGGTCAGCAAGACGCCTGACCTCGACACGTGCAGATTCGACTTGTTTCTCCAGGCGTCGGAGTTCAACGCGCTTTTCGCTGCGATCGAGCGCCCGCTGCTCCTCCTCCAAATTCTTAAGCGTCGCCTCCAATTGCTTGAGATGCTGAGCCACTTCCTCGAATTTGGATCGGTCGATCTGATTCAGTCTCGAGATGTTTTCCTCCAACTCGCGTCGCACTCTCGGCAATTCCTGTGCGCGAGCGAGGTCCTGGTAAAGGCTCGGCGCGATTTCGAAGTGCTCCCGCCAGCGTTCCGTCACCAACTTGAGCGCACGTTCCAGCGGGACCAGCTTTCGTTCTTCGATCGCGAGATTCTCGGCCTGCTTCTCCTTCCACGCCCGCTGCTGCTCCAGCCCTTTTTCGCCCACGAAAGGAATTCCGTCGTAAAAACGTGCGCGCTCGACAAATGCACCCCGCGACATGAAACCATCTGGCAGAATCGCGAGATCGTGCTCGCGCAACTCTCCGCGGCGCTCCACGCACATCAGGTTTCCGAACACCTCGCTGATAATCGCCTGCGCCACCGGATGCGTCGTAACCAGCTTTTCCGCCAATGAACCAAGCCGCGCCGGTTTCGCGCGCTGCAGCGCCTTCGTCGGATTGACCAGAGATTCCCGCCCGGCTTCAGCGCCAAGGTCGGACGCCTTCAAGCTGTGAAAAAGTTTTTCCGCCTCTTCGTAATGTTCTGGAGCAACCACCACTGCAAACTTCCGCGTAAAGGCAACCTCGATCGCCGGACGCCAACGTTCATCTGACACCTCGCAGAGTTGACGCAAATGCCGCGCCGGCAGATCAGGCCCGCGTGAAAGCAGTGCATGATTCAAAGCATCGAGAACTCGCGTTGGAAATGGCAGCTTCCCAATTTTTAGCGCGGCAATTTCGTCCCTCAATTCACCGAGTTGCGGGCGAATTTCCGTCAGGCGTTTTTGGTTCGGCTGCCCGGCGCGGTTCACGGCAGCGGCGGCGTCCTGGGCGGCCTGACTGAGGCATGGCAGTAATTCACCAGCACGACCCACGCCGCCGTCAGCGGCTGCCTGGATCGCTTGCTCCAAACGCTGCAAAGGTGGGGATTCTAGTTCGAGCGGCAGCTCCCGAACTTCTTGCAACCAGGCGCGCGCGTTTCGAAGCCGGTTCGCCAACGCCTCTTCAAGGGTTTCACCAATCCCGCTCAGGGCGCTGATCTCTCGCGAAAGTTTTTCGTTGCGCGCCTTCAACTCGGCATAGAGCCGACCTTCCGGGGTTTCATGAATCGCAGCTTTGAGTCCGTCGATCTTCTGACGCATCGCGGGAATCGATTCTTCGAGCGTCGCGAGCCGCCTGGCTTCCTCCGCGTAGTCTTCAGTAAGCTTGGCAAGCCGGGCTTCATCGCTTGCGAGTTGTTCCACGGCGTGTTCATGCCGAAACTGCGCTTCCAAATAGTGCGACACCGCGCCGTCGCGGCACAATTCGGTCCAGCGCGTGAAGATCTGATTGATGCCTTTCAGCTTTTCGAACTGGTCGTTCAGAGAATTCAAGTCGCGTTCGTAACCGAGAAAAGTCCGGTAACTGGCGGTCACGTCGCTGACATCCAGTTTGTCAGCCGGCAGAATGAATTGGCGCGCAAACTCGTTGAAGCTTTTCAGGAATGTAAACGACATGGCTGATGGCAGCAGCGCCCGGAGCACCTGCCGGTCGAAGTTCAAATGAGTCGGCTGCGCCATGTCGCGCAAATACGCTTCCAGACCTTCCGAATACAATCTGCCTTCCCGCGCTTCAACAAACGCTTTGAACGCAGCATAATCGAGCGGACGTTTGTCCGGATGCAAAAAGTCGCTTCGCGACACACCCTCCGGAACAAAGAACGGTGTGATCTTGCCGTGCGCTTCCGCGGCGCTGGCAAACTCAATCCGCAATCCCCACGTCTCCTGCCGCTTCCCATTCGGCCACGTAAACTCCAGCGCCACGTAACTGATGGCGCTTTGCCGCATGTACTGCGTGACCCCGTTTTCCTCCTCCTTCGTATCACCGAGGCAATACCCTTTGAGCGATCGGTCCGAGCGGTCTCCCGTGGCGGATTGATTGAAACGGACCAGCCGCTGGTCGCCGACCAACACAAGCTGCACCAGGTCCATCAGGATCGATTTGCCTGAACCGGTCACTCCGGCCACCAGGAGGTTGCCCTCAACCTGGATGCTATCTTTGTAGCCATACCAGTTCAGTGCGTGAATCCGCGTAAGCCGAATCGTCCGTGTCATTCGCTTTTCTCTCCTTCATCCTCGTCCGCGAGAGCATCGGAATCTGCGTTTTGGTCCGCCACCGCCGCGAGATAGCGCTCCGCGTTCTTGTTCCACTCCTCGATGTTCTGGAAGGGAATAATCCGCTTCAACGTAGGAAAAACCTCGATCACGGAGCGTTCCGGCGCCGGATCGATCGTGTAACGAAGCAGGTTTTTACGCTGCGCGAGCGCGAGGATTTCACGCAGCCGCGTCGGGCTCGGCTGAAACTTTTTCAAGGGTTCGAATTTGGCCGCAAGCGAATCATTCAGTTGCTGCGCGGTTAACCGGACCGGTGGCATTTCGCCGCGATCCCGAATCGCCGCGTCGAATTCATACCACAACGTCAGCAGTACGAGTGTCGCATCCAGCTTTAGCCGCTGTAAAAAAACCGCGGTCTGCGGCACCGCCTGGACCGTTCGATCCTGGTGTTCCCAGTGCAGTTTGAGATCCAGCAGCGCCGCCATTTCATCGAGCCACGGCCGATTTTGATAGCACCAGTGGTACAGATCTGTTTGAGCCGGCTCCAATCCCAGGATCGATCCGCTCGCCAACAACCGCCGCAGCGCCTCGCCAAGGCGTTCCCGGTCGTGCGACTGCAATCGCAACAGCAGCCCGGCGGACTTGCTTTCGTCTTCAGTCATTTCTTTATCAAAGTGAACCGCTCCACCCGATATTGGAGTTTCGCGTCAAATTCCCCGGAATCAGTGTCCGCATCCGAGCGCTGCACCCGGATCTCGAAACACGCATCTGCCGAACGTGCGTGCAGCAGGCACGCAATCATGTCGGCGATATCCTCATCGTTGTGAACATGCTGCCGCAGCAGGTCCTCGGAACTCCAGCTCGCGCCCTTCTCTCCAGGCAAAGCAGCGATAAAATGATTCGCGCGGCTCACCGTCAACGAGTCTCGCAAATTACTCCCCAGTTGAGCCATCGCTCGATCTGCGTGCGTGGAATCCTCATCTTCCAACGGTTCGATTTCTCCAGCGGCGCGGCGCAGCCGGGGGCTGTAAAGCGATTCCAATCCACCCATCAGCCGAATATCAAACAGGCTCATTGCGGGAAACTCAATTTCGAGCGCGTCAATCTCCACGATTCGGCGCCCGCCGAAATGCTTATTCAGCGTCTCGAAAAACGTTTGCACCCTGGCGCGATTCTCACTCGTGGTTTCCTGCAAATATCGGAATCGCGCCTGCGAACGTCGGGCGAACTCTGCGGTACGCCGATCGATCATATCCGCCAACGGCTCGATCTGTTGCAGCATTTCCTCCAACTCATTGATACGCAGCCGGACCCGCGCCATGGCCGCCTCGGTCGAAAGTGCAGGCTCACGGCGCATCAACTCTGATTGCATCTTCGTCAAAAGATCCGCCTCGCTTCCCAGAGTCTCCAGCGCCCGGACTGCTTCGGAGAGCTTAGTTGGCAATCGCGAATGAACCAACTGCGCATAGCAAGTGCGGCCGATTCTTTCAGTGAAATGATCATAAAGCAGCGCAAGGTTTTCCTTCAATGAAGAGGCGGCGAGTTGCTGTTTCGTGTGCCGCTCGATGGACTTCTGCATTCCCCGCAGCTCAGCCAGCCCGGCTTGAAGATTCGCGATGCACGACTCCACCTGTGCCCACGGCTCCTGCTGCAAAGCGTCGTAGTTCAAATCACCGCCACGGGAAAGAGTGGCGCAAACATTCAGCAGCTTGTCCGAAAACACCGCTGCCTCCGGAAATGCGATCCGCCGCAACGCCTGCAACAAGATCATTCCGTTCGGGTCGAAATAAATAACCTTCTGCCAGTCTGTTCGCTCCTCTTCCTGCAGCCAGCCTGCATTCCGTAGCGTATCGAGCACCGCACGCGCCCGATCGCGCGATGTGCCGGTCGTGAGAAGTTCCTGGTCCTGCGCAATCGTATCTGCATGTGCTTCCACCACTTGTTCGGCCAATGCGAGCGCCTCCTCGCGGTCCAGTCCTTGGCTTCGCTGACTCGCCTCCCGTTCCAATGCGTCCAGCGCATCCACATACAACCGCGAGAGTGGACCGGTCAGGCACCGGAAGAAATCCGGGCGCACCTCGCGAAAAAGCTGACCAGATAAAGCCATCATCGTTAAACCGAGGCGGAGGACCAAATCGACCAAAACGGCGCGATGAGACCTGAGCCAGTGGAAGGTGATTCTGCCTCATAGCACCAAAAGAACAATTTTCATTCACTGAAAAAAGTGACATCAGCGATTCGTAGCCTGATAAGCAGTTGCTTATCCTCTTCGATTTCCTTGGGACGACTCTTCGCTGAGACGCGGTCGTGTAAATGCTGGATCGCTCCGCCGCCGGAGACTGAAATCCTTCGATAAGCTTTTTTTACTCGCCCTGGGCCCGCGCTCACTTACTTCCGGGTCATCTCCTAGTTTAGAGGATTCGCATGACACCATTCGCCAAGGCGAACGTGATGCCACCGCTTTCATTGCCTCAAATGGCTCCGAATTGAACTGCGTCGCACCATCGTGCCACATCGTCCACGCGCTCTCGCTGGTAAATCTGATGAACAAGCTCCGACGCATGATTCACAAGGCGCATGGCTGCCTCACGTGGCACTCCTGCTCGGCGCAGCCTGTTTACGTATGTGACTCGCAAACAGTGGAAGCACAAATGGGGCTTTTCTATTTTGATGAAGAACTGCTGCCATCTGCGCGACGGCTGGAACGGAAAATCCAGTGTGAACGCCCTTCCCTCTCCTTCTAAACGCTCAAAGAGTGGTTTGAGAGCACTCGGCATCGGGATAGAAAACGCTTTATCCTCTCCGCCTTTCGGACTCGGAAACGTGATCTTGCTCTCTGAAAAATCGATGCACGAAAGTGGAAGCCTGGTTTCTCTAAGTCGACAACCCGTGTGCAGGCTGATCTCGAAACAAATCTGCATCCACTCCGGCTCCACGTGAAGGGCGGAGTGTATCTCCGATATTTCAGCATCGCTGAGTTCGGGTTTTTTCGCCGCTTTGGATTTTCGAATTTTCAGACTCACGAGCGGGTTGGCGTCAGCGTGCCCAAGCCGAACGGCTTCACCCATGATCAGGGAAAGCATCTTAAGCTCAAGAATGGCTGTATTCCTTCCGACGGTCTTGCCAGTCCGTTTTCTGAAGCCGGTCCGCCAGTCCACGTATTCGACCGCGCGCCGATACGTCAATTCTCTCGGCGAATGAATGCGCTCTCGTTGGAGCCAGAGAGCGAGCCATTTCCAAGCGTCCGTGTATCGCTCAAGCGTTGCTTCCGTTTGGCAGTGGCGATCGAGGAATTTGGGAACCCAGGAATCCCAAGCCGCGCCGTTGACGAGCGGAATGTGTCCATGCTCATTAGCCTCCAATTCGGCGCGAAGGCGCTTCGCTTTTGCGGTGTCGTTGGGATCGTCGGCTCGGAGTCCTGTGGATTTGTCGTGCTTCCTTTTGTCCGAATCGAGGTATTGAACATACCAGAACGGCGACCGGTTTTTGCGGTAGAGATAGGCCATACTTCACTCATGTTTGGTTGAGTGCAAGTAGTGCAGGAAACTCCCTGCAACTCTATTGAATTGCCCAATGAATCAGGCCATTTCACACCACTCAAAACCACCGTGGCGGAAACGAGGGTTCGATTCCCTTCACCCGCTCCATTGATTATCAATGACTTGCAAATCAGTCCAGTAAAAGTGCAGTAGATTCCAAGTGGTTTTGTTAGCTCGGCACGCTCTCAGTTTAGTGCCGGTGGCCTGGAGATGTCTTGCGGCTTTCTGTTCGCCAAAGCGGGACCATTTGGGCAGCCTCAATCGGAGTTAATCGTCAATGAGCCACTGCGAACATTTCAAATCCGGCTCGAGGGCCCAGCGCTCGAGGGTGACCCTGTTTGGGAGAACAAAGCGAAAAAATCCGGTCAGTAGACGAAGCGCCATTGTTTCGGAGTTGCGACGTCTTCGGTATGAGTGAGGTGACCCAAATTCTCAAACGCGCCCAGCAGGGCGATCCGAAAGCCGCGGATGAATTGCTGCCGCTGATATATAACGAGTTACGTAAGGTGGCGGCGGCAAAGATGGCGCAGGAGAGAGCGGGGCAGACGTTGCAAGCCACGGCTTTGGTTCATGAAGTATGGCTTCGCCTGGCGGGTGATGCGGCGCAATTTCGGAATCGTCCGCATTTTTTCGGTGCGGCAGCGGAGGCGATGCGGCGAATCCTGATCGAACGCGCGCGGCGAAGGCTCGCAGCCAAACGGGGCGGAGGGGCGGACTTCGTCGACTTGGACCAGATCGAAGTCCCCTTAATTCCTGCGGATGACGATCGATTGATCGCTCTCGATGAAGCCCTGGTGAAATTTGCCGCCGTCGAACCGCGTAAGGCCGAGTTGGTGAAGTTGCGTTACTTCGTCGGTTTGAGTTTTGATCAGGCCGCGACGGCGCTGGGGATCGCGGTGCCCACGGCCAAGCAATGGTGGGCTTATGCGCGCTCCTGGCTGGCGATAGAAATGCGCAGGACAACGCCAGGCTGAGGAGCGTCGGAGCAGCGTGCGCCGCGTGGCAAACAACCACAGAAAAGTAGCCGAAGATCGAAACATACTTTCCACCCTCAGTTTGCGCATGTAGAAGCAGATGAATCCCACATCCATATTATCTGGCTAGGAACGCGAGGGGCGCTATTCGCGCTGACTGTTGAAAAGCCGGTCGGCGAACGAGATGCGTTTCTGCTGGCCGTCTGCGGCGCCGATAAGGCTCTACGCAGCCGGCTCGAATCGTTGCTCGCCGCATACGAGGAACCCGACGACCTGCTCAGCGATTCTGATAAGGCTGGGCCCGCCGCGGCGTCAGAAGTCAGTAATACAACCATTCTGGGGACGGTCACGGAACAAACCGGCGACCGCATCGGCCCGTACAAGCTACGTGAGAAAATCGGTGAAGGTGGCTGTGGGGTGGTCTATGTCGCGGAGCAGGAAAAGCCCGTGCGCCGGCGGGTCGCCCTCAAGGTCATTAAGCTCGGCATGGACACGCGGAGTGTTATTGCGCGCTTCGAGGCCGAGCGCCAAGCCCTCGCAATGATGGATCATCCCAACATTGCCAAAGTGCTCGATGCTGGCGCGACTGAAGCCGGCCGCCCTTACTTCGTCATGGAACTGGTGCGAGGCATTCGCCTCACCGATTACTGCGATCAGCACAATCTTTCCACCAAGGACCGGCTGGACCTTTTTATGAAGGTCTGCCACGCCATTCAACACGCGCACCAGAAGGGAATCATCCATCGCGATATCAAACCTTCAAACATCCTGGTGACGTTGCACGACGGCGTGCCAGTCCCGAAGGTGATTGATTTCGGCATCGCCAAGGCCACTGAGGGACGGCTATCGGACCTGACCGTCTATACCGAGATGCACCAGTTCCTCGGCACGCCGGCCTACATGAGTCCAGAGCAGGCCGAGATGAGCGGACTGGACATCGACACGCGCAGCGACATTTACGCACTAGGCGTTCTGCCCTACGAATTGCTCACCGGGCACACACCCTTCGACGCGAAGGAACTTCTCCAATCTGGCTTGGATGAAATCCGCCGCACGATTCGCGACGTGGAACCGCCCCGTCCTTCGACGCGCCTGAGCACAATGGTGAACTCTGACCTCACGCTGGTCGCCAGGCGTCACGGCGCAGAACCCTCGAAGTTCTCCAGACTGGTGCGAGGTGATCTGGATTGGATCGTGATGAAGTGTCTGGAGAAGGACCGCACCCGGCGCTACGACACCGCAAATGGACTCGCTGCTGATCTCAAGCGTCACCTAAACAATGAGACGATCGTCGCACGCCCGCCGAGTGCCGCATACCGATTTCAGAAGATGGTCCGACGGAACAAGTTCGCGTTTGCCGCGGCTGCGGCCGTGCTTGTCGCGTTATTGCTCGGTTTGCTTGCCAGCACCTGGCAGGCCGTGCGGGCGACGCACGCGGAGAAAAAGATCGCCGACACCCTCAAACAAGTCTCCGCCGAGCGCGACGCGAAGGAACTTGCGCGCCAGGAAGCCGAGGCCATCTCGCGCTTCCTCACCGAGGTTTTCGAAAGCCCCGACCCGACGCGGAACGGTCGCATTATCACTGTAGCTGAGATGCTCGATAAAGCAGCGAAGAAGCTGGAGACCGACCCCGCCATCCAGCCGGAGCGCCGCGCCAAGCTGCAAGCTACGCTGGGCGGCACTTATTTCGCTCTAGGCCTCTACCGCGAAGCCTTCCAACTCCAGGAAAAAGTTCGGGACTACAACGTTGTCACATTTGGCCAGGAGCAGCCGGCCACGCTTTTGGCCATACGCAACCTGGCGCAGTCCTATCTCTTCGTTGGCCGCTGGGGTGATGCCATAAAGCTGTCCGAGGAAGTATTCCCTCGCTTCCGCAAAGTATTCGGCCCGGAGCACGAGGAAACGCTCGTGGCGATGGGGATTCTACTGCGTTGCTATAACGACTATAGAAATCCCAGGCGTCTGGAACAGGCGCCTAGGTTACAAGAGGAATTGCTCCCGCTCTACCGCAAGGTGCTCGGCCCGGAACACCCTCGCACGCTCAACGCGATGGAGAACCTGGCTCTTTCCGCCGTCCGATCCGGTCGCTCGGATGAGGCGGTCAAAATTCTGGAGCAAGTGCAGGCAATTCGGCGCAAGGTACTCGGCCCAGAACATCCCGATACGCTTAGCGGGATGAATAGTTTGGCAATTTATTATGGTTCGGCGAACCGTCGTGATGAAGCGCTCAAACTGCGCGAGGAAGCACTCGCGCTCAGCCGCAAAGTGCTTGGTCCGGAGCACCCAACCACGCTTAATGCAATGTGCATTTTGTCGGGTTCTTACCTCAGCGCCGGCCGTTCGGACGACGCGCTCAAACTAAGCGAGGAAGCACTCACGCTCAGCCGCAAAGCGCTCCCCGAGCACCCCCTCACGATTAGCGCGCTGAACAACTTATCAGCCGTATACGCCGGCGCCGATCGGAGCGATGAGGCGCTCAAGCTCAGCGAGGAGGCGTTGCAGCTCAGCCGCAAAGTATACGGTCCGGAGCATCCTGGAACGCTCAACGCAATGGCAAACCTGGCGGGTTCTTACTTCGACGCCAACCGGCGCGCTGAGGCGCTCAAGTTGCGCGAGGAAGCGCTGCCCCTCTTCCGCAAGGTGCTCGGCCCGGAGCACCGCGATACAGTTGACGCAATGTTGAGTCTGTCAGTTTCTTACCACTATCTCAACCGTCCGGACGAGGCACTCAAGCTGCGCGAAGAAGGTTTGCTCCTCGCCCGCGAAGTGCTCCGCCCGGACGACCCCGTCACGATTGACGCGAGAGAACAGCTTGCGGAATCCTACTCCGACGCCAACCGGAGTGAGGAGGCACTCACGCTACGTGAAGAAGGGTTGCCGCTCTCCCGCAAGGTTCACGGACCCGAGCATCCCGACACACTCAACGCAGCATTAAACCTGTCGGGTTCTTACTTCGACGTGGGCCGTAAGGACGAGACGCTCAAACTCTGCGAGGAAGTCCTGCCGCTCTACCGCAAAGTGCTTGGCTCGGAGCACCCAACCACGCTCGTGGCGATCGGGAATTTGGCGGAGTGCTACGCCGACGCTGGTCGCGGAGACGAGGCGCTCAGACTGCACGAGGAACTCGCCTCTAGAAAGCCGGACGACACTGCTGTCATGATGCGACTCGCTGCCTACCAGTTGTGGTTTGGAAGAAGCGCGGACCATGCGAACACCGTCCGTCGAATAATCGCGTGGGCGAAGAATGCCACAAAACCCGACGATCTTGAGCGCGTTGCCAAAATCGTGTGTTTATGCAATACCAATGACACGCCAACTCGTGAAGCCGCACTCGTCCTCGCCCACAAAGCACTGGATCTCGGCAGGGAGAATCGGGCCGCAGTGCCGTGGTATCAGATGACACTCGGCATGGCGGAGTATCGCAATGGCTATTTTGCGGAAGCAACCAAGGCATTGACCGCAGCCGAAGCTGCAGCCGCGGACCTCGATAACAAACAACAGCGTGCGCAGATTCGTGGCACAGCAGGGTTCTACCGCGCGATGAGTCTTTTCCGCCAAGGCTTGGCCGCCGAAGCGCGCACGATTTTCAACGCTACCGAGGAGCGCTACTCCGCCGAGAAAACCAAAGCTGGAGCCAACCAAGACGACTTCATCCTCTGGTTAGCCCGTAAGGAAGCGCGGACACTTCTTCAACTGCCGGGTGCCGCGACAACTCAGCCGTCGCCATGAACCTGACAAAGGTAATAATCACGAGGGTTCGATTCCCTTCACCCGCTCCATTCACCGTGCGAGAACTCCACATCTGTTGCAACATACTAATTGAGCGGCTGCTTGTTGGATCGCTTTTAATGCGTGGTGAGGTATTTAAGTAATTCTATCTGTTCTCTCTGGCCGAGACTTTCCAGGAGACTTTCGGGCATCAGTGATTTATCGCTGGTCGAACGGCGAGTGACGTTGTTCTTCGCGACCTTTTCTTCGCTCGCCACCGTTCGCAGGGTCAGTGCGTCCGCGGACTCATTCAGAAGCAGGCCGGAGATCACATCACCGTCCTTTGTTTCCACCGTCGTCATTTGGAAATCGGTTCCGATGACCGCGTTCGGGTCGATAATGTTTTCCAGGAAATAGCGGATACCATTTTTGCCTGCGCCGGTGAGTTCGGGCCCAATTCGGTTGCCGTCATTGCCGAGTCGATGGCATTGCGCGCAGAGCTTCTGGAAATGTTCACGCCCCGCCCCCCCGTCATAGGCCCAGAGAGGCGCTTCGTTAAAAACTTTTTCCAGGGTTCCGATCTGGGACTGCTTCTCGCCCGGGGTGGTGTTGATCCGCCCCCAGGTTTTCGCGACGCGCTGGTCGATTTCCGTATCGCGAAGCTGGCTGAGTTGCCGGACGTTGAACGCCGTAACAAATTCTCGCTTCACCCGCCCATCGGCCACGGCGTCGAGAAGGGCTTTAGCAAAGTTGGCCCTTCCGGTGAGGGCATTTACCGCGGCATTGCGATCTTCGAGCGGAAAATCTCCAAGACGGGTAATGAGCGCCTCGGAGACTTGTGGTGAATCGAATCGCGAGAGAACCGGAATGACCTCAGAGCGAAAAGTTCTGTTGTTCAGCAGATCGATGAAAGCAGAGATCGACTCGCGGTCCTGGGCTTTGCTCAGAACAGCGAAAGCGTGCTGCCGCGAGGATTGATCACCATTTTTTAACTGCTCGCGCAGAGTGGGAAACCGCGATTGATCGCCGAACGCCGCTGCGATTAGTTCCGCGCGCTTTACTACGGCGGGGTTGGCACTTGCATAAAGCTTTTGGGAAAGAGAGCTCCACCCCGCAGGACGGGGGACGTTCGCGCGGGATTTTAAACTCAGTTCCAGGCCGGCAAGGAGACGGGCCTGGGTGTCTGATTGCGATTCAGCAATATGGGCAATCACGGCATCGAGGGCTGCTCCTCCGAACGTTCCCGCATACCAGTAAATCCAATCGGCCAGTTGCGGAAAAGCGGTGTGTTGAGCGAGGGCGAAAGTGCGTTGTAGATCGCTCTGCATGCGCGGAGCGAGGGCGTCCCAGATCAGCATGGGGATGTTTCGATCTTCGCGGTCTTCGGCGTGGGTGTTGAGGGCCTCGAGAAGCGGCCAGGCCGTTTCGGGAGGCACTCGTTGCGCGGCAGAAGCCAGATATCGACGAACGATGGGTGATGGATCGTTCTGGGCGAGCAGCACGAGTTTCTCCTGAATGGCGATGGAGGGCTGACGGTCTTCGACGGCGAGTTGAATGGCCCAGGCACGAAGATACGGGTCGCTCGATTTCAGTGCGGCGTGCAAGGTGGCTTCATCCAGTTTTCCCATTCGATGCAGAAGCGCGAGAGTTTCCCAGTTCTTCGGTTTGAGCTTCTGGAGCGCCGCGCTTTGAAGGTTGCCTACCTGTGCGCGTTCCTGGAGAAGACGCTCCGAAGTACGCGCGAACCATTTATTCTTTTGATCGAGGTTGGCGACGAGTTGTTCGTCACTCTGGGCTCGGAGATCCACTTTGCGCGGTTTGTAAGTGGAGGCGTATTCGATTCGGTAAATTCTTCCGTTCGAGCGATCCCACCGTTCCGTATTTGGATTGTGGCAATGCTGCTGATCATACCAGTCGATCATGTAGACAGCTCCGTCGGGACCGTATTGAAGATCGACCGCGACGAATTTTGGATCCGCGCAAAAGGAGAGGTCGTGCTCGGCGTGAACCGTTTCAAATCCGGAACCGAGCGGGCGATTGATGTCGTGATTGATCTGATGGCCGCCAAGATTATGCGTGAAGAGGTGGCCTCGATATTCGTCGGGCCAATTGTCGCCGTAATAAAGCATCGTGCCGACATGCGAATGACCACCGTAAATCGCATCCGTGCCACGCGCGCCAGCCCCGCCGGCTCCATGATCGTGACGCGCTGAAGCGAGAAGAAAATTTCTGAAGCCGGGATAATCTTTCGGCGGTTCGGGAACAATGAAAGGCGGGTAGTTCGCATTGGCCTGGTTCCAAAATTGGCCGCCTTGCAGAACGTGGGTCGTGCCGCCGCGTCCCCAGTAACTCCGGCAATGGGTCATGAAAATCTGGCCGTTCTCGTCGTAGTCCAGACCCCATTGATTGCTGCCGCCGTCTGCAAAAATCTCGAACTGGTGGCGGGTCGGATGATAACGCCAGACACCGGCTCGCAGTTCGGAGCGTTTATTATCGGGCGTGCCCGGCTTACCGATCCGGGCATAATTGAACACGCCCTGGTTGCCGTAGAGCCAGCCGTCTGGACCCCACATGAAACTGTTCAGGCATTCGTGCGTATCCTGGTAACCGAAGCCATCCAGCAAGACTTCGGGCGCACCGTCCGGTTGGTCGTCATGATTCTTGTCCGGAATGAAAAGCAACTGGGGCGCAGCGCCAATCCACACGCCGCCGAAACCGAGTTCGATGCCGCTGACCAGGTTCAATCCTTCGGCAAAAACCTTCCGCGTCTCAAATTTGCCGTCGCCATCTGCATCCTCGAAAATGACTATCTTGTCGAGGCCCTGACCTTCAGCACGCTTCTGCGGATAACTGTAAGCCTCGACGACCCAGATCCGCCCTCGCTCATCGAAAGTGAAGGCGACCGGCTGGTGAAGATCGGGTTCGGCGACCACTATGTCTGCGCGGAAGCCGTCGCGTAAATACATTTGCGCGAGAGTCTGTTCGGCAGGCGTCCGAGGATTTGGCAATTCGTTTCGGATCAGTCCACGCAGGACCGGGCTACTTTGAAGCCGTTCCAGCTGAGGGAGAGGATCTTCACCCCTCGCGGGGACGATCAAGCCAAACAGAGCAAGTGCAATTGTCGTACTGCGCATATCAGGAGGAGCGAATTGTATGCATGGACCTGCCCGGTGCAAGCATTGCTACTTGAAGCGAAAGGGGTCGCGATTCATTTCGAGGAAGGGGGCGACGATGCATCTTTCCTCGACTCGAAGTACTGCTTCAGTTCTGCGGTCACTTTCGTAGTCCGAGCGGCGGCACCCTCCGCGGTAAGGTGGTTTGCCGAGTCAAAAAACTGCGTCGCGGGATTCGGCGATTCACCGTTGAATCGGGCCGGACTTAAAGTGCTATACTCCGCGAAGCCGTGGCGTGATACTCTCCCCTCATGAGCGCTGCATCCGCCACGATTAACCACGTCAGTGATACGGCCCTGTTGGTGGCTGGGTGTCGGGCAATCGAATGCGAGAAGCGGCACGCTTTGGTCAAGGATACATTCGCGGGGCGTCTCGCAGGGGAACGAGGGATGGCGATGTTCCGTGCGCTACCGCATCCGGAGATTATGGGATTCGGTATTGGGCTTCGCACAAGGTTCGTGGATGAGTTGTTACTAGAGGCGATCGCGCGCGGAGGAGTCAGCACCATTGTGAATCTTGGGGCAGGGCTTGACACTCGTCCGTGGCGGTTGGAACTGCCGGCGGAGCTGCGCTGGATCGAAGTCGATTTCAGGGAAATGCTCGATTACAAAGCAGCTCGGCTCGCCGATGCAAAGCCACGATGCCTGCGAGAGGGGTTGGCTGCCGATGCGACCGATCCTGCACAACGGCGCGAGATCTATTCGGCTGTGGCGGGTGAGCGGACGCTGATCCTGACCGAGGGATTACTGATGTATCTTTCTGCTCGAACGGTGGAAGCGCTGGCCCTGGAAGCGGCGCAGGTAAAGCAGTTTTCACACTGGATTTTGGAAGTAACGACTTCCGGCTTTTCCAACGCGCTGGGTGGGACCGGTCGGACAGTCAGGCATGTCCAGGCTGAAGATCATCTCCCTGGCGAGCAGATTCTCGAAACACTTCATCGCCACGGATGGCCAACAGCGATGCGCCGCAGTTATATTACGGACCTGGCGTTTGCGCGTGAGCGGATTGTGGAAATGATGGGCGGGCGAAAAGAGCCGCCGCAGGCGCCCAATTTTCCGCCGAATGATGAGAGCGGGGTTCATCTCTTGGCGCGAGGGTGAAGCTGCGCCCGATTGTGCCACCCGTGAAGCAGCGTGTCAGTGTTTACTCAGGTGGAGCGAGGAGTGGAATGAGCTCACGAGCATTGCTACGGTAAGCTGCGAAGTCCACACCAGATGCGGACATCGCCGACTTCCTGCTTGCAAATTTGGCGCGTTCCGCATTTGATAGGGCCGTGGCCCGCGTCGTTTGCAATTGTGTAAGGGCGAGCTAAACTTTGGTCATGGCTGAGTCCAAGAAAAAGGGAGGATCGCCCCAACCTCAACCTCAGAGTCCGAGGCAAGAGCCAGATTCATCACCGTTAAGTGACTTATTATCCCGCGAAGAGTTAGATCGTCTCTCCACGTTGCAGCTCGTGGATCTGATCTCTTCCAAGCTGCCACCGCGTCATTCATCGCTCCTCGATCTCGTTTACCTCCGGGAACGGGTCGGTTCGCTCGAAGAGGTAAACTTCCAGGCGCAGCAAGCGCTCGAAAAGCTCGACGCCATCGTCGAGAAACTCCGCTCACCGGCCTTTCGTGTCGGGACGCTGATCATGTCGATCGAGCCTGACAAAGCGCACGTCTGCGTCGGCGGCACGGATTACGTGTGCCGTTTGGATCCGCAGATTCCGCTGAGCAGCCTCCAGATTGGCCAGCGTGTTCTGCTGAATGAAGCTTTCGCCATCGTGCAAGGCCTTGGCTTTGATCGAAATGGACCAATCGTTCGCATCGATGAATTGCTTTCCGATGGACGCATTCGCATCGGCCAGGAATCGGGACTGACGCAAACCGTTATCATTCGCTCGTCTCTTCTTTCGAAAGAGAAGTTGAAGCCCGGCCTCGAAATTCGGCTCGACGTGAATCAACGTGTCGCGCTGGAAGTCATTGGCGTAGGTAAACGTATCGAGCGTTCCCTTGAGAACGTAACGGAACTGCCGTGGTCTTCCATTGGTGGACAAGACGAAGCGGTGCAGGCGATTCGCGATACAATCGAGATGCCGCTGTTGCACGCAGATCTGTTCAAGAAGTTCGATCACCACGTTCCGAAGGGCTTTCTGCTCTACGGTCCTCCAGGGTGCGGCAAAACGTTGCTTGGCAAGGCGACAGCTTACAATTTGCGGGCGCAAATTCGGGAACGAACAGGTGTGGATCGTCCGGAGTTCTTCCTGCATGTGAAGGGTCCAGAAATCCTGAACATGTGGGTCGGCGAATCGGAACGGCAGGTTCGCGATCTCTTCTCTCAGTGCCGCGAGCGGGCGAATGACGGGGCTTTGGCCTTTCTTTTTATTGATGAGGCCGAGTCGCTTCTGGGCACGCGTCGAGCAGGACGATTCAACAGCATGAGCAGCACGCTCGTGCCGATGTTCTGCACGGAAATGGACGGGCTCGATCCGTTGCAGAACGTGGTTGTAATTCTTGCGTCGAATCGCGCTGATCTGATCGATCCGGCGATTCTTCGTCCGGGACGTATCGATCGAAAGATCAGAGTTCGGCGCCCGACGGAGGATGGTGCAAAAACGATCTACAAGATTTATCTGCCCGATACGCTACCTCTCGAAGGGAGCCGAGATGAACTTGTCGAAGCGGTCGTAAAAGCCCAATTCGCCCATACACCGGAAAACGCCTTCCTCGAGGTGGCTTACCGCAGTGGGAAGAAAGACACGCTTTATCGTGGCGACATGGCGAGCGGCGCGATTATTGCAGCCGTGGTTGAACGCGCGAAGGGAATTGCGATCAAACGTTCCATCGACACGCATCTGGACACGACTCTCACGCGGGAAGATTTGCTCGCGGCGCTCCAGCAGGAGTACGCCGAGAACGATCTGTTCCCGGCGACGGATATTACGGAAGACTGGCTGAAGCTGACCGACTTCGATCCGGACAATGTGATCAAGCTTGGGCCGGTAAGGCCGCGAAAAAACGACGCCGCGCCTTCGCGGATAGTTTAGAAACTTCAAACCGCGAATGAACGCAAATGAACGCGAATAAGAGTTTCCGATTCGCGTTTATTCGCGTGCATTCGCGGTTAAACTTTTTTTCGCATTGACTCCCATTATCCAATTCGGGCTTGAAACCGAGATCGGGATCTTCCGCGATACCACGGAAGAGCTTGATGTCGTGGCCGAATCGATTGGACTCGTCCGCAGTGCGACGGAACCGGGTGTTTGGATGTGCTGGGACTACGATTACGAAGATCCGCATGCAGATATGCGCGGGTTTCGGGTGACTGAGTTGCGCCAGGATACGGACGAAGCGAATTATTTCGCTCAGGATTCGCAGCGCGAGTTGAGCTTCGTCGAAATCAAGAGCGACCTCGTCCTCGGGAACGGTGCGCGCTTTTACAACGATCACGCGCATCCCGAATACTGCACGCCGGAATGCAGCACGTTGGAAGAATTGGTCGCTCATGATCGAGCTGGGGAGCGCATCTTGATTGCGTGCGCGAGGCACATGTCGGAGCAGATCGGCTCCACGGTGCGTCTTTACAAAAACAATACTGATTTCATGGGACACAGCTACGGCTGCCATGAAAACTATTTGCTCCCGCGGTCGCTGCCGTGGGAAAATCTGGCGAACGGCATCCAGGCCTTTCTCGTCACGCGGCAGATTTTCGCCGGCGCGGGCAAGTTTGCTATCGAAGCCGAAGACAAGTTCGTTTCTCCGGGTTTCCAGATTGCGCAACGGAGCGACTTCTTCAGTGAACTGCAAAGCGTGGATACGATGCAACGTCGCCCGATTATTAATACGCGCGACGAACCGCACGCCAACGCGCAGCGCTTTCGCCGGTTTCACGTGATTATTGGCGATGCAAACATGTCACCCTTCGCGACGCGGTTAAAGGTGGGCGTGACGGCACTGGTGCTGGAGGCGCTGGTGCACGATCCCAAGAGGCGGCTGCCGCGCCTGGCCGAACCGCTTCGTGCGCTCATGTCGGTCTCGCGCGACGAAAGTTTCCAGTGGCTCGTGAATCTGCAGGAAGGCACCGCGACCAGCGCCATCGATATTCAGCGGGAGTATCTTCAGGCGGTGAAGGATCGTTGCGAATTGGATACTCTCGAGCGGGTGAAACTGGTGCAGGATTGGGAAGAGGTGCTCGACGATCTCTCTCGCGATGTCATGCTGTGCCGCAATCGCCTGGATTGGGTGGCGAAGCTCGCGCTCATTCGGGAGTTTCAAGAGGCGCAAAATATCACGTCGGACAATCCCTGGTTGCAAAGTCTGGACCTTGAGTATCATCGTCTCGATCCAGCGGAAGGATTGTACTATGGTCTCGAACAATCCGGTGCGATGGCCCAGAGTATCCCAGCCAGTGTTTCGGAGTGGGCGAAGCGGCACCCCCCTGCATCGACGCGGGCCTACATTCGAGGGCGTTGCATCCAGAAGTTTTGTTCCTCCGTCATTGCCGCGCAGTGGGACCACATCACGTTGGAGGGCGATCACGGCCCGATCAAAATCTCGCTGTCGGATTTGTTCGCGCCGCAGGAAATCATGCATTATCGTATGGCGGTGGATGCAGCGCAGAAGCCCGAGGACCTGCGAGTCCTGGTGAACGTGCCGCGATAAAGGAAGGATTTATGCCAGAGCAATCACAGAAAACCCGGCCCACAGGTCCCGCACCGGGCGGCGGCGGCGAAGGGCCCGGTTCACCCAAGGTCGACAAGCCGAATGTCGAAGAACTTCTGAAACGGATGCGCAAGGTCGATCCCGACCAGGCCAAGCGCTACCGTCAGCGCACCGGTCAATAATCGCGATCTTCAGTTTTATCACCATGACCGAGGGAATCGCGGGGGACTTTTTTTCGCTGCTCGAATCGCGAAAAGTTCCAGTACTAAATACCGAGCGGCTGCAGACCTCCGTGCACGCGCAGGCGCACGCGCCAGTCCAGACGCAGGCCACCACCGTTTTCGCCTTTCATTATAAGGACGGCGTTCTGATGGCCGGGGACCGCCGCGCCACCGCCGGGAATATCATCGTCACCGACAAAGTCGATAAGGTCATCGACATCGACGCAACATCTATCCTGGCGATAGCGGGCGTTCCGGCAACCGCGTTTGAAATGGCGCGCGTGATGCAAACTTCGTTCGAGTATTACCGCCGCAGCCAACTTCAGCCGCTGAGTTTGCCTGCGAAGGTCCGGGCGCTGGCCCGGCTTTTGCGTGAGAATCTTCCCATGACCATGCAGGGAGTCGGCGTTGTCGTTCCACTTTTCGCCGGACTGGATACCCAAGCGAGTCCACCGAAACCACTCATCTTTTTCTACGACCCACTCGGCGCACAATTCCAGGCAGTCGGCCACGCTGCCTCCGGTTCCGGGTCCGGGAGCATACGCAGCATTCTGAGCTACCAGGAAAAATACGGGAGTCCGCCGCCTTCCCAAATGAATTTGCAACAGGCCGTTCAGTTCACGCTGCGCTTGTTGATGATTGCTTCGGAGTTCGATGCGGCGACGGGTGGAATCAATCCGGAAACCAATACTTACGCAACGATCAAGGTGCTCGACCAAAATGGGGCGAGAACGGTCGATGCAGCAGAACAGGAGAAATACCTGCATGGGAAATGACCAATGTCCAAGCACTAATGTCCAAACAATGACAAAATGCTCGATGCCCCAAATCCCAAACGGACCGCGAAACACCGTTGGGAATTTGGAATTGGGCAATCCTTGGACATTAGTGCTCGGACAGTGGTCATTCCGCGTCACAACCACGGTTCCCCTAGTTCTTTCGTTTCAAAAGTTTCCTCTTCCCACGCATGACTGAAGAACCCTACAGGTGGCTTGAAGCCGTCGAAAACCGTCGCGAGTACGTCCGCGAACAACTGAAAGGCGGCTCGCCCGCCTTTGGAGCGAAACTGCCCGACGGAATTCTCTTGCTCGCGGTTGGCACCGGAAACTCGAAAGTCTTTGAACTATTCGACCGGCATGCGCTCGCCGCGCTCGGTCATCCGGCGGACATCGAAAAAATCCGCCAGGCCGCCATCGACGCCGCGCACATGGAAGCTTTCACCCGCGCGCCCGAAGATGTGTCCTTGCGTCGCCTGATCAGCTTTGGATTGAGCCCGCAACTCAAAACGAATTTCGAGCAGATCTTCAGCGCGCCATTTCTCGTCGAAATGTTGTTGGCAGAAGTCCACAACAACCCGGCTAACGACCTCATCGTCCGCCTGCACTTCGACGGTTCTTTTGAGTTTTTGCCCGGACCATTTTTCGTCGTCGGCAGCAACCCTGAAACGGAAAAGGCCGCGCTCACGTGGCTGAACAGCGAGCTCGCCGGTAAAACCGACCGCCAGCAGATTGTGGAAACGTTTCTCCAGGCGTGGTGGATGTTGCGCGAAAATAAAAGTTTCACCGAGCTTCCATCCGAGGCCGACCGGCGGGCTGGTTGGCGCGAGTCCACCAAAGATCGGGTGCTGGAGATCGCCTGGCTTGACCGCACCTCGCCGCGCCAGGCCCGCTTCACGTGGTTGCCTCCGATCTCGTAGGAAAGTTGGCCGTCGCCGTCCGGATTTGACCCTGCGTCTCTCCACGCCATATTCCAGCGTGGCTGTTGCGGAAAACCAGCCATTAAAAGAACAAAACCGCCTTGAGCACCAATCGACTATCTGAGCTTAGTTTGCGCGTAAGCGCATTTGTGCGCGCGCCCAAGGGTGATCAACAGTTCGACCAGCTCGCGCTCGAAATTTTTCGATTTCAATTCGAGAGCAATCCTCCGTACCAGGCGTTCTGCCGTGGAACAAACGTGACAACCGAACGCGTCGATGCATGGTGGAAGATCCCCGCAATCATCAGCACAGCCTTCAAAGATTTCGAACTCAGCGTTCTTCCCAGAACGCAACGAACTTCCGTGTTCCATTCGAGCGGCACCACCGAGCAACGACCCAGCCGCCATTTCCATTCCGCGGAGACAAAAGCGGTTTACGACGATTCACTTCTCGCCTGGTTCAAACCTCATGTCATGCCAGACGTGGATCGGAGCGGATTTCTGCTCCTCTCGCCGCCTCCGGAGTTAGTCCCTCATTCCTCTCTCGCTCACATGTTTGGAATGGTCAGCGAACGATTTGGAGCGAAGGCAGAGTTCGTCGGACATCTTTCCGCTGACGGGAGTTGGAAGCTGGATTTCGGAAAGATTGGCAAAAGCCTGAGCGCCGTCAGCGCTCCGCCAGTGATTTGCGGCACCGCCTTTTCATTTGTTCATTGGTGCGATCAACTGGCGGAGAGCAACACGCGTTTCGCGCTTCCGCAGGGATCACGTGTCTTCGAAACTGGCGGATACAAGGGGCGTTCGCGCACCATTAGGAAGGATGAACTGCATCGTATGATCGAGGAGCGGCTTGGGATTCCTCAAACCCACATCATTTCCGAATACGGGATGAGTGAGCTTTCATCACAGGCGTACGATCGCGCGCTCGGATCAGGCGCGCCGCGAATTTTTCGATTTCCGCCCTGGGCGCGCGCGTTGATTGTTTCGCCCGAAACGCTTTGCGAGGTGCCCGACGGCGAGACTGGATTGGTGCGAATTTACGATCTGGCGAATGTTGGGTCGGTGATGGCAATCCAAACGGAGGATCTCGCAATTCGTCGCGGAGCCGGTTTTGAGTTGATCGGCCGATCGGCTCTCGCCGAACCTCGCGGCTGTTCCTTAAAGGAAATGCGTTCATGAGCTTACATCATCAGCATCGCGCGCGGACGTTGTGGCTCAGCGGCATACTCCACGCTTTCACGCATCTCTACCAGGTGGCGCTGCTCCCGCTTTACTATCTGATCCTTCAGGACAAGGCATTCGTTCTGGGCACGGTTGAGCAGGCGACATTTCTCGTAACGGTCCTAATGCTTTCCTATTTCATTCCCGCGTATCCTGTCGGAGTGCTGGCGGACAAAATGAGTAAGCGAAAGCTTCTGGCACTCGGGCTGGCTATCAATGCGCTGGGCTTCCTCGGTCTAGCGCTATCGCAATCGTACGCCCAGGCAATCGGGTCGATGATCCTCTCCGGCTTCGGTGGCAGCTTTTTCCATCCTGCCGCAACGGCTTTGATCGCGCGTCTCTTCCCGGAAGCCACAGGCAAGGCTCTTGGCCTTCTGGGCATCGGCGCAAGCGCGGGCTTTTTCTTTGGACCGCTCTATTCCGGATGGCGGGGGGCGCATGCGGGCTGGCGCACGCCTGTCCTCGAACTCGCGGTTTTCGGTCTAGTCATGGCGGTTATTTTCTTCCTGCTGGCTGATGAAGAACCTGCGTGCGAACGCGGAATCAAGCCTCATGAACAGACCGATCATCTCTTCCCTTCTAATGCACTATTGCTGATTTTCATCACGGCAGCCTTCGCCTTCAGCTTGCGTGATTTCACCGGTAGTTCCATGGGGAGCCTCGGCTCGCTCTTTTTGCAAAACGCTCACGGTCTGAAGCCAGACGCTACTGGCGGTTACCTCTCGATGATCTTTATCGCCTCGGCCATTAGTAATCCGCTTTTCGGCCGACTCAGCGATCGCGGGCTCGGTCGGTGGACCTCTTTTGCCCTCGGGACTGCCGGTCTCATGGTGGCAGCCTTCCCCCATTTTCCCGTTTCCATGGCGGGAGTTGCTTTTGCCGTGTACGGCTTCTTCTTTATGGCAAGCTACCCGATGGTCGAAGGCGCGCTGATGAGCAGTGTGCCGCACCATGTTCGCGGACGAGTCTTTGGAATCTTTATCACCATCGGAGGAATCGTCGGCAATCTTGCTCATTGGGCCATGGGTGCATATGTGAAGAAACTCGGGACCGAAAGCTCGCGTCCGGAAAGCTACTACCTTGTTTACCTCGCGTTGGGCACGCTGATTGGTCTTTCGTTGCTCGGGCTCCCCTGCCTCAAAGCTTTGCGCCGCCGCGAAGCCGACGCCGGCGAACTCTCACCCATCCTGGTGTCCGAAAAATCATGAGCACGGAACTGCCAAATTATTTCCTCGCGGACCTTCCGGACAACTCCACTCTTAGCGCGCAGTTGATCGCGGACGCGTGCAAAGCCCTCAAGGAGAACCGCGACAAATTCCTCCTCACTCGCACGACGGAGAACATCGTCACAATTCTCTCCACCGTCGCCCGCGACTGGCTCGATCCAGAATTTCCTTTTCGCAAAATGGTTCTGGAGGAAGGTCCGAAGCGAACCGGCTTCTCGCGCGAAACTCTGGCCGCCGGTCTCACAAAGTTTTTCTCGCAAGTCACCCGCGAAAGCCTGCATCGACTCGTCATCCAGGATCTCGGTTCGGTTCAGCGTTTGGATGAGATCACTTCAGACGAAAGCGAGATGAAAGAAGAACGCGCCTCCACCGCGCGCGGTTATCCGCTCCTCGTTCACTTCACCGGGGGAGTCATACCCAACCCCGTTCTTACGAGTTTGATGATCGGGCTGCTGGTCCGCTCCGGGCAATTTTTCAAATGCGCCCGCGGTACGGCTTTCATCCCGCGCATGTTCGCACACAGCCTTTATCTTAGCCATCCCAAGGTCGCGTCGTGCATTGAAATCGCTGAATGGAAAGGGGGCAATGAACTCCTCGAAGCGCCGCTATTAAAGGAAGCCGATTGCGTCGTAGCCACGGGGTCGGATGAAACGCTCGATCAAATTTTGAGGCGCCTTTCTCCACGAAGCCGGTTCCTCCGTTACGGGCACAAATTGAGTTTCAGCTACATCGCGCGCGAATCCCTCGCAAAAATTGCGGTGCAAAAAGCGGCCTCAGCGGCGGTCGACGATATCGTGGCCTGGAACCAACTCGGCTGCCTTTCCCCACACGTCATCTACGTAGAAACAGGCGGGACACTCCCTCCTGAGTCTTTCGCGGAACTCGTTGTAAAAGATCTCGAAGCGCGCGAAGCATGCGAGCCTCGCGGCTCGGTTGACGCCAACATCGGCGCCGGCATCGCAACCCGCCGAATGTTTTATCAGGTTCGCGCTTCAGCTGACCAAAAAACCCGAATTTGGAACAGCCCTGGGTCCACCGCCTGGACGGTCATTTACGAAGACAACCCAGAATTCCAAATCTCCTGTCTTAACCGGTTCGTCTTCGTTAAAGCTGTCGCCGACATGGCTGCCCTCTTAACCGCGGTCGCGCGTGTGCAGGGACAGGTTTCGACCGTTGGCCTGAGCGCCCCGATTCATCGCACGCAAGAAATCGCAACTGCTTTGGCTCATTGGGGCGTCACGCGCATTTGCCCGCTCGGCAAGATGCAAGAACCGCCGCTCACCTGGCGTCACGACGGCCGCCCCAGCCTGGCCGACCTCGTCGCATGGACAGATCTCGAACTATGAACCTCGAACTCCGAAAAACTTTCCAATTTGAAGCTGCACATTTGCTGCCACACTTACCCGAGTCGCACAAATGCCGCCGTCTCCACGGCCACAGCTTCCGCGCCGAAATAGTCGTGGAAGGTCCCTGCGACCGGAGGCTCGGATGGGTTATGGATTACGCCGATATTTCCGATGCCTTCAAGCCGCTCTGGGAAAAGCTCGACCACCGTTACCTTAACGAAGTGCCCGGTTTGGAGAACCCCACCAGCGAAAACATTGCGGTCTGGATCTGGGACCAACTCAAACCGATTGTTCCTCAATTGAAAGAAATCGTCGTCGCCGAAACCTGCACGGCACGGTGTGTTTATCGCGGCACCTGACTCGAGGAGAATGAAGGGCACCACCGCCCGCTGGATGCCTTCGGCAGCAACGGCTGGCGTTTGAAGAATTCTCGCTACGGCAATCGCACGGTCTTTTTCAATTTTGCACTCTGCACCGCGGCGTCGACTATTTCCTGGCCGATGCGGCTGATTTTGAGGGATACCGGGCCTTCCAAAGGAACACCTTTTTCCAGACAGTGGATTAGATACTGGACCGGGTTTTGATGCGGAGCTTTGGGCGCCGGAGCCGCAAGGCGGTGGGGCTTCTGCTTCTTTCGGGTCTGCACAGTGACATAATCGTCATAATCGTAGGTGCTTACCGTCCCTTCGGTTCCAGCGACGACGAAACCGCATCTCGGCTGTGGCTGAATGGTCCATGGATCGGTGAACGTTCCCCAGCGCGTTTCGAACTTGGAGAGTCCATGCGCATAGCGCGCCACAACGATGCTATGTTCGTCCACTTCCAGTCCCTTTGGTTCATCGACTATGGCCGTTACTTCGAGCGGGCGCCGGCCTTGCTGATACCAAGT
Source organism: Limisphaerales bacterium (assembly GCA_044226545.1). Taxonomy (GTDB): domain Bacteria; phylum Verrucomicrobiota; class Verrucomicrobiia; order Limisphaerales; family SXQI01; genus DASVNK01. The sequence continues at coordinate 158,513 of JBGAGW010000009.1, read as the reverse complement.
ACTCAAGGTGGTGCCATAACCCAGGTAGTCGAGGAGGGAACCGCCGCCATGCGCCTTTTTATAAAACCAGGATTGTGGCTTTTCGCGCGCCACCTGCGCGGCGGTTTTCACTTCCTTATCTGCGCCATGCCAGAGCGGGCCGCGATTGCCGCCGAAATGCCAGACGTTCATTACTTCACCAATGTGTCCTTGCGAGACTAACTCATAGGCTTTCCGATGCGATCCCACCCATTGCAGCGGCCAGTTGATCATGAGGGTCTGGCCGGCTTTCATCGCGGCGATCATGATATCGGCTTCCTTGAGTGATCCGGCGAACGGTTTCTCCACCATGATATGCGCGCCATACGGAGCGATCTTCTTGACCCATTCGCCGTGCCTGGACGCGGCCGGGCAGAGAATCACAATATCCGGCCGGGTCTGTTCGAGGCACGCTTTGTAATCGGTGAAGGCCTTCTCGCGTGGAAGCCGCAGTTTGCGAATGGCTTCCTCCATCCGTTCCGGCTTTTCGTCACTGATCCCGACGATCTCGGTGCGTGGATGCTCCGCGGCAAAACGCAGTAGATCACCCATGTGAAAGTGATCAAAATTAATCCCGGCAATTCTCCAGCTCTCTGTTTTTTTCGATTTCATGGCGCGACGGCGAATTTAGTGAGTCACGATTTCAATTCAATGCTGGATTGAAGAATTGGCGCTCCATCTCCATGATTTCGTCGAACTAAATGACGTTCGAGTTTGCAACGGCGACGCGGATCGTTTTCGGCGAAGGGAAGCGGAGCGAACTCTTTCCTGCGGCGAAGGCGTTTGGCGCTCGTGGACTGGTCGTCACGGGCGCAAGCCTGGGACGAGTGGAGTGGGTTCGAAAGGGCTTACGTGAAGTTGGTGTCGAAGCGGAGCTGTTCACGATGCCGACCGAGCCAACGCTGGCTCGCGTGGAGGAAGGCCGCCGTGCGGCGCGAGCTACTGAGGCGCAATTCGTCATCGCGGTAGGTGGCGGCAGCGCAATGGATGGAGGAAAGGCCATCGCGGCACTTGCGACGAACGAAGGTGAAATTTCGTATTACCTGGAAGTAATCGGCGGGGCGAAACCATTGACTAAAACTCCCCTGCCCTTCATCACGGTCCCGACCACGGCAGGTACCGGGGCGGAGGTGACGCGGAACGCGGTTCTTCTTTCGCCGGAGCATCAGTTCAAAGTGAGCTTGCGCAGTCCGAAGATGTTGCCTGCGCTGGCGATCATCGATCCGGAGTTAACTTACGATTTACCGCCGCACCTGACCGCGAGCACGGGAATGGACGCCCTCACGCAATTGATTGAGCCGTTTCTGAGTTCGCGCGCGAATCCATTAGTGGATGCGCTTTGCCGCGAGGCGATTCCGCGTATGGTGCGCGCTTTGCCGCTGGCGTTTCGCGAACCGCATAACAAGTTTGCGCGGGCGGAAATGGCGTTGGGAAGTTTGTTTAGCGGACTCGCGCTGGCCAACGCCGGTCTAGGCGCGGTGCATGGGTTTGCGGCGCCCATTGGCGGAATGTTCAAAGCGCCGCACGGAGTGGTGTGTGCCGCACTGTTACCCGCGGTGCTGGCGGTGAATCATCGGGCGTTGCAGAGTCGGGAAAAGGATTCGCAATTTCTTAAGCGCTTTGGAGAACTTGGTCATCTGGTGACTGGCCATCGTCACACGGGCGCTGAGGAAGCGATTGAACATTTGAGAGCGCTCACCGCGACGCTGAGCATTCCATCGTTGCGCGAGCATCGCATTACGGAATCGCATATTCCCCTGCTCTGCTCGCGTGCGGCACAGGCCAGCAGCATGAGGGCGAATCCGGTGATTCTAACGGAAGATGAATTAGCGGAAATTCTTCGGCTCGCGTCCTAATGGCCGGGGTTCGCGCGTAGCCATATTAGGTGCGCCCGCTCTGCGCGGGCGAGTTCTCGCAGCGCGAGAACTGCTACCAGGTCTGATCAGGCGCGGAAGAATCGGATCGCGGCGTAGGTGGCGGCGAGCGCGTAGGCGGCAAGGATGAGCAGGATCGCCGCGATTTGCGGAAGACCGCCACCGAAACTGATGAGTTGATGGAGAGCGTCCAAAGCCCAGGCAGTCGGAAAAAGATGACCGAGCGCGCGGACTTTGGGCGGAACAATTTCGAGCGGCCACCAGCTTCCACCGAGCGCGGCCATGACCATGCTGGAGAGCACGCAGATCGCGACGACTTTATCTTCGCGTGAAATGACCGAACCGATCAGCACGCCGCCCGCAGCCGCAACAACTGCATAGACCAGCGCAACCAGAAGCACCCAATGGAGATTGCCGGAAAAACTCAGGCCCATGGCGAATTTTGCGGCGAGCAGAAGGACCAGAATCTGCACAGCACCGAGAAGAACCAGGCCAAGAATTTTTCCGAGGACCAATTCGCGCAGGGAAATGGGCTGGACGAGGAGGCGCTTCAGGACACCCTCGCGGCGTTCACTCGCCACCGTGGCGCCACCGAAAATCAGAAGGTTCATCATAATGAACATGACCATCACGCCAGGGACGGATTGTTCGTTACCGCGGGGGACCGGTCTGCGTGTAGCGAAACTGGCTTTGAGCTGAACCGGGTTCGGCCTTTCTTGGGAGGCGCGGAGCGATTCTTCAGAGATGGAACCGGCGTTTTCCACGAAGTAACTGTTGAGGGCGACGAGAGCGCGAATGATTTTTGCCTGGACCAGCATGCCGGCTTCTTCGCGGGAACCTGTGTTCTGGAACATCTCGAATTTGACCGGCTTTTTCGCGAGAACCAGCTCCGTACTGTTGGTGGGAAGGCGCAGGCCGCGCTCGGCGGTGGAATCGTTGTTCGTCAAAATGGTGAGACCTTGTGCACCCAACTCGTTTAGAAAGATTCTACCGACGAAACCCTGGTCACTATTGTCGATCAGCACAGTCGGTCGAGGATTGGAGGGATCACCTGGGCCGCGATTGGCAAACCCCATGAAAAACGCGAACAGCAGCGGAGAACCGAAAAGCCAAAAATAGGCGCTTTTTTCGCGCAGGAAGAGGCGGAGGTCGTTACCCGCAACGAGCAGAATTCGTTTCATGCGCGCGCCCCCTGAGAAAGGTTTCTCTGAAGAACTGCGCTAGCGAGAACCGCGAGAATTGCGCCCGCGGCGGCGAGTTTGGCAACGATCAGGACCGCTCCTATGGAGCCGGGTTCACCGGATTGCAACCCACGAATCGCTTCGATGAACCAGTAGTTTGGAATGAGCGGGCAAATGTGTTCGCGCATAAACGCGGGAAGCTGGTTCGCCGGGAAGTAGCTGCCGCCAGCAAACGCAAAGATAAATAAGATCATGGTGTTTATCGTTTCCGAGCGCCGTTCGGAGGGCGCAAGCGCTACGAGAGCAGCGAGAAATCCGGCGGCGAAAATTGAGTAGCCGATGCAAATCCAGACCATGAGCGCGGGTCTCCCCCAGGAAATGCCGAAAATAATCGATCCTGCGGAAAGCAGGATCGCACCGCCAAGCAGGACCAGCAGAGCTGCATACACCACTTTGCTGATGACAAAGGCGCCGGTGCCAGTCGTGATGCTCCGGACCCGGTCGAGCGTTTTCATGCGCTTTTCGCGGTGAATATCGCGCATTGCATGATCGGCGAGGAACAGTAAAAAAGCACTCGCCATGCCCGGAAGTACGTAGGCGAAGACCCCCATGAACGGCTTCGATTCATCCTTCTTCTCCGCCGCCATGACTTCGCGTTTGTACGTGACCAGAGGAGGAGTGAGATAATCGCGAGCGTTCTTCGCGCGGTCACCAAGGCGGGCGACGATGCCGAGCAATTCAAGAAAATCGAACTTGTTCGTGAAGGCCGCCTGGATGGTCGGAAATTCACTTTGCAAATTTCGCGAGACCGCATTGAGGCCGGTGACCGCGACGGAGCTCAATTCTTCGACGATGGCCGGGTAGAAACTCTGCGCGGGATTCTTGATCACCTCGAGTTCGAGGCCTTGTTTGCCGGTGAGATAGTCTTTGGTGAAGTTGGCGGGAACGATCAAGGCGGCGCTGATTTTGTCGTCGCGCAAAAGACGCACTGCTTCGTCGCGTTTGGGAGTGATGATCTCGAAATGCTCAGAAGCCTCTCCCTGCGTGAGGGCTGATTTGAACATCCCGCCCAGGAATGACCCGTCTTCATCAACAACCGCGACGCGAATGCGTGCGACGCTACCGCCCGAGCCACCGCCTCCAAACGCCAGGCCGATCAATGCGGTAATCGCGAGAGGCAGCGCGAGATTCAAGAGGAGCGGCCATGGGTTGCGGACCATGCGGCGAAAATCCTTTTGGAGCAGCGCCCAGAGCATGATCATTCGCGAAGTTCGCGGCCTGTGAGTTGGAGGAAAACATCATTCAGCGTGGGCCGCTTAAGCATGACATTTTCGGCGCGAATCGGAAGGTGGAGCAAATCGCGCAGGCAATTGGCGGGATCAGCATCGCCCAGCGCGGCGACCGCGATTTGCCTTTCCGATTTTTGGATAAGACGAAATTTTTGATCGAAGCCCGGCCATTCGCTGGGATTTGCGTTGCCGAAATCGCCTTCCAGGAGAAAGACGCGATCTCCCCCAAGACGCTTCTGCAATTCGCTGAGAGTTCCTTCGGCGAGAAGCTGGCCCTGGTCGATAATCCCGATGCGCTGACAGAGCGTCTCGGCCTCTTCGAGATAATGGGTGGTGTAAAGAATGGCCCTGCCGTCCGCTGAGAGGCCACGAACGAATTCGAGAATATTCGAGCGAGCCTGAGGGTCGATGCCCACTGTTGGTTCATCGAGCAGGAGGAGTTTCGGGCGGTGGACTAAACCACAACCAATATTGATGCGGCGCTTCATGCCGCCGGAATAGGCTTTGATCGGTTCTCTGGCGCGTCCTTCCAGCGCCAGCGCTTTCACTAATTCTTCCGCACGCGCTTTTGCTTCCGAACTGCTCAATCCGGCGAGTTGCCCCCAGAAGCGGAGATTTTCCAGAGCGGAGAGTTCTTCGTAGAGGGCGATGTCCTGGGGAACCACGCCAAGCACACGTTTGGCCTCACGAGGATTTCCCCAGACATCGATGCCATCCACCATGATCTTGCCGGCGTCAGGCCGAAGCAGACCAGAAATCATCGAGATGGTGGTCGTCTTCCCAGCGCCGTTCGGACCGAGTAATCCGTAAATCTCGCCCGCGCGCACTTCGAACGAGACATCCTGGACTGCACGGATCTGTCCGTAACTCTTCGAGACGCGTTCAACGCAAAGCATGCTCATGGCTTGGTCGAAGAGTTAAACAGGACTCCGGCCCGGATGACAATTCTACGTGAGCCGGTAAACGTCGGCGGCGTCAAAGGGTTCCGGCGCGAACTCGAGTGCATGGCCGGACCTTGCAGGAAAGAAAGTGTGAAGGATTTCGGGGGCAATCTGTGCAACATCACCGGGCCGCATGCTGATCGAAGCCTGCTCGCCGGTCGCAAGGTCCCGGACACGCAGTTCGAGTTCACCAGCGATGACGTAAAACGTTTCGTGCCGCAGTTTGTGGTAATGATTGCCGCGTGGTTTCCCTTCCCGCAATTCCACATAATTCAAATGTCGGATCGGAATGCTCCCGTCGGTGAGAACGGTGAGTTCTCCGCCGGGTGAATGCAATCGAGCGAGTACATCTTTGCGGCCGGCAGGCTGATCGGTGACCGGCAGAGGGCGGACTTGCACTTTCCCATTAAAAAACGCGTGCATGATTATTGGTTGGAACTGTCAATTCGTTGGTTGAGACGTGCCAGAAGGCGTGGAATCGCATCGATTTCCCGATTGTTCGGGCCTGCGGGAGGATTGTAGGCGTTGAGCATGAGAGAAAAAGCGAGTTCCTCACCCGCGGCTGTAGTGAGGTAACCGGAGAGAGTATTTACGTAACGAATGGTGCCGGTCTTGGCGCGCAGTTTTCCTTTGAGCTCCTTTAATCGATTGCGCAGCGTCCCATCTGTGCCAGCTTCCGGCAGGCTTTCACGAAAGAGTTCAGCCGTTTTGTGCATCGACATGTAACGAAGGAGTTGAACCGTCGCAGCTGCGGTGACCAAGCCGCTGCGCGACAAACCAGCCCCGTCATCCAGCCGAACTTGTCCTGGTGGAATTCCGGCGCGTCGAACGAATTCATTGAGGCGCTTGAGGCCAAGTTCCTCGGTCGTGTCTGTCTGCGGATTTGCGGTGGTAGAACCGACCTGCAAGAGAAGCAATTGCGCATACAGGTTCTGCGAGGCTTTCATCATTTTGTGGACAATCGTTCCGACGTCCACAGAGGTGACACTCCCGATTTCTTTGAAGCGCGTGAGATCCGTGGCTGAATTCTCAGGCGCTGACAACGCACGTGCACTCCCCGTCACTTTTATGCCCACCCGCGTCAATTCGTCCTTCAACAAGCTGATAAACCACAAAGGCGGGTTCGGAACAGTGACCGAATCCGACCAGGGAATCGCGCCTAAAGGCAAAGAGCCACTGATATAAGCACGACTTTGACCGAGCGGCCGCTCGACGGAAATGGAACTGCGGATTTTCGCGGCCGTGGTCGTCGTGCGGTTAACCAGTTCGACGAAGGGAATCGGTGATTTGCTTCCGATGCGGCAGGGAGCGCCGACAGACTCACCGGCACGGATGTTCAGGTCGAGGACATTGTCGTCGGCTGAAAGCGCGGTGACTTCCGCACCATATTCGTATTGCAGATCGTCCCAGGTCCAGCCGGAGCCGTAAGGCGCTCCCAAAAAAAACGTGCTGTCACCCAGGAGATCGCCCTCAACCCTCTGAATTCCCGCGTCTCGAACAGCCTGGACGAGTTTACGTAACGCGTTCGTTTCCCCGAATGTGCGAGAAAACGATGGATCGCCCCGTCCATAGACGGTCAAATCGCCGTGCAACACTCCATTTTCCGGAGAATTCGCTGCGTATAGCGAAGTGCGAATTCGGTAATCGCTGCCGAGTTGGTCGAGCGCCAATGCGCCCGTGTAGAGCTTGGCGTTGGAAGCCGGCTTAAGCAGCTTTTCGGAATTTGCTTCAAACAACAGCGCGCCCGAAGCGAGAGATACGACTTTTACTCCCCACTGCGCCTGTTCAAAACGCTCCTGCTTCAGATGTGCCGCAATCGCACTCCGCACCTGATCGAGTGACAGTGCGGCGTTCGTGCTCGGTTGTTCTTTTCCAAAAACGAGCGCCGCAGAAAATGCGAGTACGCAAAGCCCAAACCGCATGCGCCATGCTGTAAAAGGTCGCGCAAAATGAAAAGAATTATTGTCCCGGCGTATTCGACTCGAGCCAGCGCACCGCGTGGCGAATGAGGTCGCCGACGCTCTTCAGCTTAAGCTTCTGTTTTATGTTAGTGCGATGGACTTCGACCGTTTTTACACTCAAGTGCAGTTTTTCGGCGATTTCACGGACATCCAGACCGCTGCCGATCATCTGGAACACCTCGAATTCGCGATCGCTCAGCAACGCCACAGGCGACGACGAGTCCGGGCGAGAACCGGAGAAGACTTCGAGAATGGTCGCGGCCATTTTGTCGCTCAGATAAATCTGGCCACTTAAAACCTGACGGATAGCGGCCATGAGTTTTTTGCCGCCTTCCTGTTTCATGATATAGCCGCGTCCTCCGGCGCGGAGGACGCGTTCGGCGTAGAGAGACTCATCATGCATCGAGATCACCAGAATTTGCGTTCCAGGATACATCGCTTGAATATCCTTAATCACTTCGAGTCCGTTCTTGTCCGGAAGGGTAATGTCAAGCAGTACCAAATTCGGGTGAGTGGATGCGATCAGTTCCATCGCGATGCGAGCAGTGTCGGCCTGCCCGCAAACTTCGAGGTCCGGTTCCTGTGCGATGAGCAAGGCCAGTCCTTCGCGCATCATCGGATGATCATCCACCAGGAGGATCTGCTTTTTGGCGGGAGGATTCGGTCGCTTCGAGTTTTTCATAGGCCATACTTGAAGGTGCAGCGCATTTCGGTTCCCAAATGGGGACTGGAGGTAATTTGCAGGGAAGCCGCGATCACCGCGGCCCGATAACGCATAATCCCGAGACCCATTCCGGATGCGGAAACTTTTGGGTCGAAGCCGACACCATCGTCACGCACGAGCAAAACGGCGGTCCGCTTTCCTTCTAGCGCGAGGCGAACCACAATTCTCCGCGCGCGTCCGTGCTTCACTGCATTGTTCACCGCTTCCTGCGCGATCCGATACAACTGTGTCGCCAGGAGATTATCCTCAATGTGAATTTCCTCGGGACATTCGAAAATGCACTCGACCCGGCAAAGATCCTTTGTGCTCGAAGCCAGTTCCTTGATCGCAGACATCAACCCATGCCGATCCAACTCGACCGGCGAAAGGCCGCGCGCCAATGCTTTGCTCTGGCGAATCGCTTCGCGCACATGATTCGTGATTTTTGTGGCCTGCTCGGCCTCGGGGCGCTTTTTGGCTTGAAGAGCCTGCGCCAGGCACTGCGTCATGAGTTCGATCCCGGTGAGATGTTGACCTAGGCCATCATGCAAATCCTGCCCAATTCGCCGCTGCTCGCGCCCGCTGATCTCAATGATCTGCTCCTCCAATCGACGACGCTCGGTAATATCGATGCCCGTTTTTAGAACGAATCCCGATTCGCCGGAATCTCCAACAATTTGCGTGTTGGACCAGGCGATCAGGCGGATTTCGCCATTCTTGGTTCTTAGTTTTCCCTGGCGCTGAATCTCAGTTTCGCCTGCTCGAATCCGCTCGAAGACATCACGCGTCGCGGCCTGGTCCTCTTCCGGCACAAGGAACTCGCTGTACGGCTGGCCCATCACTTCCTCCGCCTGAAGCCCGGTCGCCTGCTCCGCGGCACGATTGAATCGGACGATGCGCCCGGCCGAATCTAAAACGATGACGAGCGCACCCGCGGTATTGAGAATGGCTGAAATAAAAGCATGCTCCCGCTTCAGAGCCTGTTCGGCTTCGATCAACCTGGAGCGCTGCTGAACACTTTCCACGGCGCGGCGCACGCGCGTGGGCATGGAATCCAGAAATTCGGCGTCCTTGACCAGGTAATCCAGGGCACCCTGCCGCATCATCTCGACGGCCACACGCTCATCACCCTGGCCGGTGATGACCACGAAAGGGATTTCAATTCCGCGCGCCTTGAGTTTTTCGAGCAACGCCTGGCCAGTCGTGTCCTGCAGCCGCAGATCCACCACCAATAGCATGTATCGATCCTCACGAAGCTTCTCCTCCGTTTCAGAACCGGACGCTGCAATGGTGACGGAGAAGCCTTCGCGACGAAGCGACTTGCTCATCAGGTGCAGCAAACCTGCATCGTCGTCCACCACCAGGATTCTCGGCTCTGACGGTGTTTCAACCATTGATCATTTGCTGTCGCGCGAAATTTCTGGAACCTGCACCAGCGCAATGAAGAGGCCAAGTTGATTAATAGCCTCGGAGAATTTCTCGTAATCGACCGGTTTAACGATGTAATTGCTGCAGCCGAGCTCATGACAACGAGCGACTTCGCGCGGGTCGTCTGTGGTGGTGAGCATGCTCACCGGAATCTTTCGCAATTCCGGATGTGCTTTCACCTGACGCAAAACTTCGACGCCATCCACCTGCGGCATTCGAATATCGAGCAGCAGTAAATAAGGGGTATTCGGTTCGCGCTTGCGGCCCGAACCGCGTCCGAGCAGAAAATCGAGCACCTCCTGTCCGTTTTGAAAAACTTCGATTGGATTGTGCAGCCCCGCCCTCTCCAGGTTGCGTTCGATGAGACGCACATGTCCTGGGTCATCCTCCACAATGAGAATCACTACTTCTCCCGTCACGTTCATTTGTTTACTTCGGTGGTGGCGAGAGACCAGCTAAAAATGCAAATCCTCATGCGGAGGCAGGCAGTTGTGCGCGATATTCGGTGGGTGATTGACCGACGATTTTTTTGAAGACACGATTGAAGTGGGTGAGCGATTGAAATCCGATTTCGTAGGCGATTTCGCTTACGCGCAAGTTGGGGTTGAGCAGCAGGTTCTTGGATTTTTCGATGCGCACACGCGACACATATTCGGTGAAATTGATTCCGGTCGCCTTCTTGAACATCTTGCAGAAGTAAAAGGTGCTCGTGTTCACCGCCTTCGCAACAGCGCTCAGCGAGAGATCTTCGGCATGATTCTGCTCGATGAAAGCTTTGGCCTTCGTAATCACCGGCGGCTCGGCGTTGTCGTGCTGCACTGCGATTTGATTGCTGACGATCGAAATGTGCTGCGCAAAAATCGACAGGAGCTTGACCATCGATTCATATTGCTTGGTCGAAAGCACCTTCCCGCCGAAATACGCTTCGCGTAGTTGGTCGCGATCCACTTGAATGCCCCATTCCGCGACGCGGCGGGCTGTTTTGTCGAACTGCGCTTCGGTTGGTCTTCGTTGGAAGACCTGGCCGGTTTGAAGGAAGCCGATCAATTTGTCGCCGAGCTTCACCGGTACTGCGGTATCGCATAAACCGAGTTCGCATTCCAAAGTCTTCGGCTCTTCCGCGCAAGCTTCCGCCAGCTTTGCCTGGACCTGCAGACAGGCGGCGCACGCCCGGCTCTTGGTGGCCATTAATGCGCAAAATTTGTTCTCGTTACGCCGATTATGGTGCGGGAGCTGCCACGACTCTACGGGCCGGAGGGCGACCGGCAATCCAGTGGCTTCGCTGAACGCGCGCTCGTAATCCTGGTAAATGCGCGAATCAGTCAGAGCTTCGAGAAGGTTGTAATTTTCGTTTGTTGTCATTTTGACCCCGTAATCGGTTTTTGCGTTTTCGACCTGCTCTCACCAACTTCCGGTAAGCAGATGTTGTTACGACGGGATCAAAATAGGACGCCGTACGTACAGCCACAATGAGACAGCCAACCAGCCAGAAGTTGGCCTGCTGGAGTACATCCACTAAGAATATTTCTTAGGCTGCCTTTGTCTTTGTGACGCAACGGAGCAACTCCCGCCGCGTCGATTGCAGGCGCTGTATCAATACACCGGCTGTTGCTCGCATCAATGCGTAGCCGAGCGCAGCCTCCTGTTCACAGGCGTCCCGCAACCGGCTGCCATAAAGGAAAATCGCGTGTACCTCGGTCAGAGCCCGGGCATCAAACTGCCATTGATATGGCGGAAACAACCAGGACCACCCAAGGACATCTCCCGCACCAATCCGTTGGATAGGGACAAGACCGCCATTGCGCGATTCCAACTGCACCTCGCCTGACTCCAGGAGATAAAACCGATTGGCGGGATCACCTGTCCGAAAGATTATTTCATCGGGCGCAAACGTCACATCCATTGCGTTCTCCGCGAGAACGGGCAGGAACTCACGCGGCAGATCCCGGAGGAACGGGTGTTCCGCGATACGTTCGGCGAGAGCAGCGGTCACTTTCACGCAGGCAAAATAGTCCCCTCTCCGGAGCATTCCCACGCGTGCCTTGCCTGGTTTACAACTAATCTTGGCCGTTCCATAGAACAAAACGCCCGCTGAACACGGGCGGGTTGTCGCAGCGCGGCAACCTCCACCGGGTGGAACGCCTCGCGCCGCGAGGCCGTCGCGGGCGTTCAGTGCACGCACATTCAACCCTCAGCGATAATCGGAATAAAATGGCTCCAGAAACCGTCATTGGTGGTGTAGGATTTTTCCGATAAGCAGCAGATGACCATTGGCCAGACATTAGTGGATAAAGGGTTGATCAACCCCGAGCAGTTGCAAAAAGCTGCCGAACTTCAGCAACGCGAAGGATTGCGCCTCGACCGTGCGGTCGTCCAATTGGGTTTCCTTTCCGAAAAGCAGATGCTCGATCTCCTGGCGGAGCAATTGCATCTGTCCGTGGTCAGTCTTGAGGAAATCACGATCAGCAACGACGTCCTCAAAGCGCTGCCACCTCGATTTGTCTACCGTAAACGGCTGGTGCCGATTGGCCGCGAGAACGGAACGCTGCGCGTCGCGATGAACGACGCATTCGACAACTACGTGCTCGACGAGATTCGCCTGGTCACAGGCTTGCAGGTCGAACAGGTTCTGGCCCTTCGCGAGGAAATCGAAAAGCTGATCAAGACACACTACGGGGTCGGCGGTGATACAGTCGAAGAAATGGTCGGAGGGGACGACCTGCAGATCGTCGGCGGAGGCGAGAGCACCGAAGATCTGCTCGAAATGGCGCAAGAGGCCAGCGTCATCAAACTGGTCAATGAAATCATTCTCGAAGCGATCAACGAGCGGGCCAGCGATATTCACATCGAACCTTACGAGCATGATCTTGATATTCGCTACCGCATCGACGGTGTGCTTCAGGTGGCTAACGTACCGCCACAAATTCACCGGTTTCAATCCGCGATCATCAGCCGCATCAAGATTCTCTCGAACATGAATATCGCGGAGAAGCGGTTGCCGCAGGACGGACGCATTAAATTTCATGTAGGCGGACGGCAGGTCGACGTGCGTGTGAGCGTCATTCCCATGCTCTTCGGCGAAGGCGTGGTCATGCGTATTCTCGATAAGAGCAACGTTCTTTACAAACTGACCGAGATCGGAATGGACCTGGATACTTACAGTCCGTTTAAGGAACTGCTCGACCGCCCGCACGGGATCATTCTAGTGACCGGCCCAACCGGCAGCGGTAAAACGACGACACTTTACGCCGGGCTCAACGAAATCGTCGGCACCGACCTCAAAGTCATTACGGTCGAGGACCCAGTCGAATACAATTTACAAGGAGTGAACCAGATTCCGGTCGACCACAATGTCGGCATGACCTTCGCCCGCGGCCTCCGCGCGATTCTTCGACATGACCCGGACGTCGTTATGATCGGTGAAATTCGCGACTTGGAAACCGCCCAAGCGGCCACTCAAGCCGCACTCACCGGCCATCTGGTGCTCTCGACCTTGCATACGAACGACGCGGCCTCCGCTGCGATGCGTCTTATTGACATGGGGATCGAACCTTACCTCGTCACGAGTACTGTTGTCGGCGCGATGGCTCAGCGCCTGGTTCGCAAAATTTGTCCTGACTGTAAGGAAGCTTACGAACCAGATTATGCCAAGCTCCCCAAAGATCTGCCCATTAAATCCGGGGAAAAGATTTATCGAGGGGTCGGCTGCCAGAAATGCCGCAACACAGGATTCCGCGGCCGGGCTGGCATTTACGAACTGATGACGATGAACGACGAAATTCGGGAACGTATTATGAACCGCGCTCCCATTTCGCAGATTATCGAAGCGGGTCGTCCATCGGGCCTGCGACTTCTGCGCGAGGATGGATGGATCAAGGTAAAAAGCGGCATGACCACTCCCGAAGAAGTCGTCCGCTGCACCGCGCAATAACAATGTTGGCCACTGACCTCTTATCTCAGGTTAATCCTGAACCGCTCTTCCGCCCGCGTATCCCTAGCTTTCACTGGCTTCGGAAATACTTTCTCTCCAGGCGTGCCTGGGTTTCTGGGCTTGGTTACCCGACACGCTAGGCGACTCTCTCACGAGAGCCGCCGGTTTTTTTTGAATGAAGGCCGGACCTCCCTGTATGTCTGGCGATCAAAAGGTAAAACAGTGGTCGCGAGCGCGCGGAACAATGCTGGCAGGGAAGACCGGCGGGATAGAAGATCTCAGCGCCTAGTGAGGTCGCCAGAAATACCGAGAGCCGCGCGGACGCCGTGATTATTAACAGCCAGAGGATCAACACTCCAACGAGCAGCAAGTTGTATCACCTTCTCTGTATTCGCGGACGTGGATTCGCGGGCGGTAAAAGGGAAAGGCAGGGGGGTATCCCCGTAATTGTAGCACTTCAATTCCAGTTCACGTTCTGCCGCGGTTACGTCGCCCTGGTTCCAGAGTGTTTCGCCCGCCCAGGAATAAGCCCGGTACACTCGATTGTTTTCGATACGAACCCACGTGTGGTGGCCAACTGCGCGGTTGGTAGCGAAGTATTGGACAGAGCCGAGTTGATCCGCAACGGCCATAAGGAAATGATAGAGCTTGTCGACGTCATCGCCGGCGTCGGGCAGGGAATTTCCAACCACCAGAATCCATCCCTTTACGGGAGGGGAAATGAAGAGTTTACGTTCCGCGAGTCGGCCGAACCCTTCGCTAAGCGGGCAGGGAGTCGGGTTGTGCAGGTGCAGCGCAGCTTGCACTTTTTGCAAATTGGAGCATTTAACTGCGAGCCAGCGACTCGGACGTTCGAAGAGGAATGGGGCGGTAAAATCCTCGGTCGCGCTTTCCAGCAATCGCTTCACCTTCGGCTTTCGGCGATTGAAAAAACGCGTCAACCCCGCTGCAAGGGTACCGCCAATCACGGTCGTCGTGACCAGGAGCACCGCGAGCATCACAATCACCGTTTGATCGGACCCATTCACCTCGCGACAATTTAGCGTGAACAGAAAGTGCTTCAACCCGAGAGATGGCACAGACTAGTTATCGGTCATTTACTGATCCCTCGTGAGCTGCTGCGGACAAAATTAATCAGGTGCTGAACTTCCGGCAAGCCCGGGAGTTCCCTTTCAATCCGTGCGAGAGCGTTCGAAATCGTCAGTCCTTCGCGGAAAAGAATTTTGAAAGCCCGCTTCAATGCGTCCTGAGTCTCCTGCGACACCGCGTTGCGCTCCAGGCCAACTTTGTTGACGGTGCGCGTTTCCGCCGGGTTGCCATCGACCAGCATGAATGGCGGAACATCCTGCACAACTTTGGAACAACCGCCGACAATGGACATCTTTCCGATCCGGCAGAACTGGTGAATGGCAGCGAGACCGCCGAGGACCGCATGATCTTCAACCATCACGTGCCCCGCGAGCGAAGCCACATTGGACATAATGATATGGCTCCCAAGGACGACGTTATGTGCGAGATGGCAATAGGCGAGAATGTGGTTTTTGGAGCCAACCACCGTCGCTTCACCATCGCTCGTCGCGCTATGAATCGTCACGTACTCGCGAAAGGTATTATGATCGCCAATTTCGGTGCGCGTGATTCCGCCCCTCCATTTCAAATCCTGCGTCTTCAGGCCAATGCTGGCGAAGGGAAAAATTTCGTTGCCGCGCCCAAGCCGTGTATATCCGTCAATCACCACGTGTGAATGCAAAACACACTCTTCACCCAAAACCACGTGTTCGCCGATGACGCAATACGGCCCAATTCGGCAGTTCGCGCCGATTTGCGCCTTGGGATGAATGACGGCCGTCGGATGAATCATCACTTGCTTTCCATCATCATGAACGTGACTTCGGCTTCGCTCACGATGGTGCCGTTAACGGAACAGACGCCTTTTGCCTTGCCGATCTTGCCCCGCGCTTTTGTCAATTCCACGTCAATCACCAGCATATCGCCAGGACGAACTGGATTGCGCCACTTCACACTTTCGGCAGACATGAAGTACGCCAGTTTGCCCTGATTCTCGGCCAGTTTGAGCATTAAAATCCCAGCCACCTGCGCGATCCCCTCCAACTGCAGGACGCCTGGCATGATCGGGTGACCTGGGAAATGGCCCTGGAAGTAAAGCTCGTTCATCGTCACGTTCTTAAGAGCGGTGATTTTATTCCCCTCGATTTTCATTACCCGATCCACCATCAGAAACGGATAACGATGGGGCAACAGCCGCATAATTTCTTCGATATCCATTGCGCCTTGAGCCGAGGCGGCCGCAACCGCTGACACTGTTTCTGCCGAATCGGTTGGCGGCGGAGAAAAGGCTTTCGCCGCTGCTGGTTTGCGCATTTGCGCCACGATCCGGCGGGCCAGTTCGCAATTAGCCGAATGGCTCGGTTTAACCGCCACGACATGTCCGGCCAGCGGTCGCCCGACCAACGATAAGTCCCCAACAATGTCGAGAATTTTGTGCCGAACGAATTCTTCCGGATAGCGGAGTGGTTCGTTCGTCAGAACTGCATCTTCGCGAATGACGACGGCGTTCTCGAGACTCCCCCCCCGGATCAAACCATTCTTAATGAGGAATTCGATCTCTTCGTAAAAACAAAATGTGCGCGCCGCGGCCAATTCCTTCTCCCACGTCTCGGGCGAGAGCTCAAGGCTGTAAAACTGTGTGAAACGGCCTTCTTTATCTGCGCTGGTGCAAGTAATTCGAAATTTGTCGTCCGGAAAGATCGAAAGTAGCGTCTCGCCCGCTTCCACTTCCACGGGCGCCTTTATCTGGTAGGTATCGCGTTTGTCCGCCTGCGTCGCGATGCCTGCAGAGAGTAGCATACGGCTGTATTCTCGTGAGCTGCCATCCGCGATGGGAGGCTCATTCGAATCCAGTTCTACAATCGCGTTGTCTATGGCCAGCCCCGCAAACGCCGAAAGCACGTGCTCCACGGTTTGAACCTTCACGTTGCCCTTGCCCAGCGTTGTCGAGCGGTTTGTCTCTATGACATTCTCAATCCGCGCCTCGATTTCTGGTTTCCCTTCAAGGTCAACGCGCCGGAAGCGAATACCCGTGTTGGCCGCCGCAGGGAGGAACGTCATATTCACCCGACCGCCGCTATGGAGGCCGATTCCCGCAAAACTGACGCTCTCCTTCAGTGTTTGTTGATTGGACACCTCCGGATTTGATACAGGCGCAGGTAACGCTTTGCAAGCAAGGCAATAAAGCGCGTCGACTTGTGCAGTTTGTTCTCCGTTGAGTGAACTGTATGGCGCCAAGAAACCGGCGAGTGCACAGATGACTCACCGGACCCTAACGATCACCCACCGTTAGCGGATTAGCGCGAACCTCTGCGATATAGAGTCGCTTTGCATTAAACCCCGAAGAATAGGTGTCTCAGCACCGTAGCCGTCGGTAATATTTTCCCGTCTAACCTGCTCTTTTTCATGGAAGCAAAGAAGGATCGTCAGTATGCGAAAAGCAAAATTATTCAGTCTTTCGTTAGGCACCGAATCACAGCGATGGATTAGATCCCTAATCGTGACACTCACCTCCTTCGGGCCGCAGATGGCTCACTCTCAACTGGTCGACCGTACTCTGGCTCCCAATTTGGCGAACGAGGGCATTGCCAAATCGTTCGAAGAGCAAGTTGGATCCGGCTGCGGCGATATTTATACGCCCAACTCTTCTGCGTACCTGATCGCCCGGGATCCCTTTCGCGCGATTCGGCGCGGACGCCAGATTTTCCAGCGAAAATTCACAGTCGCACAAGGTGTCGGTCCGCGTGTGCAAGACGGGAAGGGTGACATGAATCAGACGCTCGCGCTGGGCGCCGGGCTGGCAGACAGTTGTTCGACCTGTCACGGGCGCCCTCGCGGGGCCGCGGGTGTGGGCGGCGACGTGGCCACGCGCCCGGACAGCCGTGATGCATCTCACCTTTTCGGACTGGGACTGAAGGAAATGCTGGCTGATGAAATCACGGCTGATCTTCGCCAGGCGCGCGATCGGGCCATCAAGGCTGCACGCGAGGAGAATAAGCAGGTGTCGATTGCCCTCTCGAGCAAAGGGATTTCCTACGGCACGCTCGTAGTCAGCGCGAACGGGGACGTGGATACGCGGGGTGTCCAGGGCGTTAATCCGGATCTCCGCGTGCGTCCGTTTTTTGCCCACGGCGGAAAAATTTCGATCCGGGAATTCGTGATTGGCGCGCTAAACGACGAAATGGGCCTTCAAGCGGTCGATGCCGAACTCGTGAAGGCGCATGCCGGCGCTCGTTTCGTCACTCCCGCGGGCATGGTTCTCGACGGCGCTCAGGATCAACTCGAAACACCGCCCGCCAGCAGCGAGACGGACGATCCAGATAAGGACGGCGTCAAAAATGAAATTCCGACCTGCATCGTGGATTACCTGGAATTCTACCTCTTAAACTATTTCAAGCCCGGTCATTATGAAGAAACGAAAGAAACCGTTCGAGGACGCCGCTATTTCCAGGAAATCGGCTGTGCGAGTTGCCATGTCGCGGATTTACCAGTGCAAAAGGATCGTCGTGTGGCGGATGTCGAGACCACCTTTGAACCTGCGAAGGGCATTTTGAACGGCCTATTCGCAACGGCCGTCCCCCTTTGCTCGGACCGAGTCGATCGCTCGGATCTGCCGGTCCTGAAACGTCCGGCCCGCAGATCGTTCCTGGTCAAAGACATTTTCACCGATTTCAAGCGACACGATCTCGGCCCCAACTTTTACGAGCGCAACTATGATGGAACTGTTCGCAAAGAATTCCTTACCACGGCGCTGTGGGGTGTCGCCAGCACCTCCCCCTACGGGCACGACGGGCGGAGCATCAACCTAAATGAAGTGATCATTCGGCACGGTGGAGAGGCGGCGCGTTCCGCAGAGATTTATGAACGTCTGCCCGAAGAACATCGCTCCGCGATCCTGGCTTTTCTCAACTCGCTCATTCTTTTCCCGCCGGACGACACGGCGTCAAACCTCAATCCCGGCAATGACAAAGAGAATCTCTTCCCGCAATGGGGCCACGGCAGCATCCAACTCTCGGTGCTCTATAACGACCAGAAGGATCCGGAATAATTTACCATGCTCACTTCGCCCAATACTCGCTCATCTGCAACGGACTCGAAAGCGTGTTCGGGTTCTTTTGGAAAAACGCCCCTTTGGCCGGCAAAAGCGAATCGAGGGTTCTTTGAAAGCGCGTCGCGTCGCGAACGGCTGGACGCGCCGTCAAGAGCGCTGTGCCGTTCATTGCTGCATGCCGTTGAACAAGTAGATCCACCGGCCCCGCAACTTTTACCTGCAGCGCAAGTTCCTCAACGGGCGCCGGAGAGTTCGTGGTTGGAGCGAGGCCATCCGATGCGACCGGACGGAGTTGGGGGCCTGACAAATCGAAAAGTTTGAGCGATGAAGGATCGGCGCCGAACGCGAGCATTGCACTGCCACACAGCAGCAAAGCGTGACTATTTAGTCCTCTGCTTCTGTGTGGTCCTTTTCGGCATGCTCTCATTCTTCTTCTGATTAGAGAGCTGACTGACGCAATCGTTCATTCCTGAAAAAGGTCTTTCGAAGAGTATCCAGCGCGCCGCGTTCCATTAACCTTTGCGCGCGGCGGGTGTTCCAAGTAATTCCAACGCCCGCACCGCAGCGGCACCACGCGTCTCGACGCCGAGCTTGGAGAACATTTCCTGCACGTACTTTTTCACGGTCGATTCGGTAATCCCCAAAATCACAGCTATGTCCGAATTCGTTTTGCCCTGCGCGATCCAGAGCAACGCTTCCGCCGCGCGGGGAGTCAGACCGAGCGGGCGTAACGGTTCGGTGGAAGAGAAGTCCGGCTTGAACTCGCGCTGCATATGCAAATGAGCGCGTTTCAATCGGGCTTCAATCGCCAGGACTAAATCACGATTCCCGATGGGTTTGGTCAGATAATCGTCCGCGCCCAGATTCATTCCGCTGCGCAAATCCTGCTTCTCCCCTTTCGCGGTCAGGAACACGAATGGTATTTGCACCATTCGCTCGTCCGCATGGAGGACACGTAACACCGCATGTCCATCCATCACCGGCATCATGACGTCGCAAAGAATGAGATCGGGCATTTCGCGCTGCGCCAGTTCGACACCCGCGCGACCGTTGTCGGCCTCGAGCGGTTTGTAGCCGGAGTAACGCAGCAGCGAGACGATGTTGCGCCGCATCTCCGGTTCATCTTCGATCACCAGAATCTTTTTCATAGAATGGTTTGAAAAACGGGCAAGCGCACCGTCACCGTAGTTCCTTTCCCAACTTCACTTTCGAGCTGCACTTTGCCCGAGTGCATATCCACGCAACGCTTCACCAACATCAGTCCCAACCCAGTCCCGGGACGATTACCCACATTCTCGCCGCGATGAAACGCGGTGAATAATCCGCGACGATCCTCCTCCGCAATCCCGAGCCCCTGGTCCTGGACGACGCATACTGCTTCCTGGCCATCGCGTCGAACAGCGAACCGTATCGGCTTACCTTCCTCCGAATATTTCACCGCGTTATTTAGAAGATTGGTGAAGATATGTTCCATCAACCGTTCATCGCCACTGGCCGAGCCCGAAATTTGGTCGAGTTCAAGTTTGATCGGACAGCGATAGTTGGTGGTCGCGCAAACCTCTTCCACGATCCGGTGGGAAAATCTTTTCAAGTCGAACGCGCATGGCTGGAATTGGATTTTACCTGCATCGAGGCGGCTCAGCACGAGGATTTCCTCCATCATCCCACCCATGCGCCGCGTGTTGCGCGAGATCGATTCCAAATGCTCCTGCTGTTCACTCGGTTGCATCTTCGGCAAAAAGTCCCGTAATAACTCGGAGGACGACTGGATGATTCCCAGCGGCGTCCGAAATTCGTGCGAGACCATCGAGACAAAATTGCTCTTGAGTTGTCCGAGTTCCTTCTCTCGAGCGAGGGTTCTCAGCAACTCTACTTCCACCTGTTTGCGCTCGGTAATGTCAACGCCGACGACCAACACATGGGGCATATCGTTGATTTCGATCGTCTCCACCGAAAGCAGCATCGTGTAAGGCCGGCCGAACCGGCTCTGAAGACTGCACTCCCGCTCCCGGATCGTCCGCAATTGAAGCACCTCCTGCATGAACTGATCCCGTTCCGGGGGGTTCTGCCAAAGCTCCAGCTCTCCGCAATTCCGCCCCTGCACTTCCGCTGAGGCATAACCGGTCCATTTGAGGAATGCTTCATTCGTGAGCACGTACGCACCATTCTCCGCGCGCGCAATGGTCATCCACGCTGGGCTTGCATTGAAAGCCGCGCTGAAACGGGCTTCACTTTCACGCAACCGCGCCTCGCTCTCCGCCAGCGCCTTTTGCGCGCGCAACCTGTCCGAAATATCCGTGATGAACGCCTGAATGATCTGCCGTCCGCTCCAATCGATGCGCGTCAGATAAATCTCGAGCGGAATTTCTCGACCGTTCGGATCGCACGAAAACCATTCAAAGCGCGCGCTCCCCTGCTCCATGCATTCGTCGATATATTTCCGCGAGAGAACCTCCGACCTCTGCCCGTTCGGCTGAAACTGCGGCGATGTTTCCACCGGATGTTTTCCAACGAGTTCGTGCGCGAACTGACGGCCCAAAATCCGCACCGCCGCCGAATTCACTTCAAGTATCTGATTCTCGTCCTGCAACACGACCCCCTGGCTGGAGCCCTCGAAGAGAGCGCGGAACTTCGCTTCCGACTCTCGCAACGCACGCTCCGCGAATTTCCGCTGCGTGTTATCGATAATGCTCGCGCGAATCAGCGTTCGGCCTTCGGCCGGGAGCCGGAGCAGGCGCACTTCCGTTGGCACGAGACGGCCATCCGGTTGTCTATGGACCCATTCAAAAACCGCCACACCGCCGGTCATCACTTCGTTCGTTTTCTCGCGGATCAACTCGCTGGAGAGTCCGCCGCACGGCTGGTACTCGGGACTGACGTCGCCCGGGGTGATTTCACCGAGGCGCGACATGGGAATGCCGTAAATTGCGCAGGCGTGCTGGTTACCGAAAATAAAGCGGCGGGTGTCCACATCATAGAGGACGATCGCTTCCGGCGCATGTTCCACCAAAGCGCGAAACCGCGCTTCACTTGCTTCCAGTTCTGCCGTCCGTTCAGCGACACGCCGTTCCAGCGCCTGCGTCATGTCGCGCAACGCCCGTTCCGTTCTCTTGCGTTCGCTGATATCACGGGATATCACCACGTGAACATTGCGCCCCTCCATCGGCAATGCCGTTGACGACACCTCCACCGGAACCTCTCGCCCATCAAAACGTCGGATCACCCATTCGAAGACATGCTGCTTTTCCCTCTCCACCAGCGCGATGATCTCCTCCGTCTTTCGGGCCGTGGGCGTGCCATCCGGTTGAATCGCCGGCGAAATCTGCTCCGGCCGCGTTTGCAGCAACTGCTTTTTGCTGTCCGCGCCGATCAATTTCACCGCGGCGTGGTTGCAATCCACGAGCGTCGCAGTTCGCGCATCGTACAACCAAATCGCGTCGGCACATCGTTCAAATAAGCATTCGAACATCCCATCAGCGTGCCGTGGCTCAGCTTCCTGCACACTGGCTCTTTCGTCCCATTGATGATGCATGACAGCGAATATTATCCTCCGGCGTATGACTTTGAACGCTAAATCGAGGCTCTTACGAACCCCCACTCGGCATCCGCGAATCGCCCATCGATCCGGCATTACGAATCGCCCAAAACGCGAACTCATGATCTGCCTCGGCTGGTTGCGCCTCTTCAACGTCATCGTGGCTCGGCGCTAATCGGATGCAGTATGTATCTTTCGCACGTCAGCATCACCATTCCTCCAGGTGGGGAGCGGGCCGCCCGCGATTTCTACGTCAAACTCCTCGGGCTTCGCGAAATCCCCGCGGGCAATGTCATCCACGCTGGCTTATGCCTCGATGCTGGCGGCCTGGAACTTCACCTGACCGTCGACGACAATCCCACTCCATCCGATAAAGAGGCCCATCTCGGCCTCGGCTGCGGTGATCTGGAAGGGCTCAAAGCCCGCCTGCTCGCCGCTGGTGTGCCGATAGAAAATCCACCCACCCCTGCCCGAAAATTCTTCACGCGCGACCCTTTCGGCAACAATTTGGAAATTCATGTCCCCGGCAATTTCGAGAATTCGGCCGGAAAATTGCCTGCTTCAAACGATTCGATCTGCAAAGGCCGCTGAACTACCTAACCGCCGCCGAACGCCGGTAGAAAATGAACTTCGCTGGCGGGCTTGAGCTTCGCCCGCAATCCGCGCGTGGTCACTTCCGCGTCCACTGCCACTTGAAGCCCCGGCGCGAGTGAGTCGCCCTTGCACAATCGCGCGCGAATGCCGGGGAACCGATCTTCCAACGCGTCGACCACTTCGGCCAGCGTCCCTCCATCCACCGTGATGTGCGTCAACCCGCGCGTCAAATCGCGGATCTGAGCCGGGATGAACACCGTTGGCACAGCGAGCTACGCCAACGCTTTCCAGAGCCGTGCCGGTGACATCGGAAGTTCCGTCATTCGCACACCCGTCGCGCGTTGAATGGCGTTGGCAATGGTGGCAGGCGGAGCGACGATGGGCGTCTCGCCTACTCCGCGAACGCCGAACGGGTGACTCGGGTTCGGCACTTCCACGATGATCGTGTCGATCATGGGAACGTCGAGGCAGGTGGGCATTCGATAATCCAGGAAGCTAGCGTTCCGCATCTGATTCTTCGCATCGAAAAAATATTCCTCATTGAGCGCCCAGCCGATGCCCTGCACCGCGCCTCCCTGCATTTGGCCCTCGACGTAGCTCGGATGCACCGCTTTGCCGGCGTCCTGGATCGCGGTGTATCGGAGCACCGTTGTCTTACCAGTGTCCGGGTCGACCTCGACATCCGCTATGTGCACGCCAAACCCATTGGTGAAACCTTCCGGCGCAGCGGAAGCGCGGCCAACCACGGGATCAAGTTTGAGTTCCGAAACCTTGGCGGCGAGTTGTTTGAACGTCAGTGAGTGCCCATTATTCCTATAGTTTCCGTCGCTCACGTGCACGTCTGCGGCGGAGCAATCCCAAACTGCGGCGGCCCGCTGTTTCATTTGTTCCTGTAGATCGAGGCCGAGTTTGTAGGCGGCGAGTCCAGTCGCGAAAGTGACTCGGCTGCCGCCGGTCAGAAAGGTAAATCCGACCGAATCGGTATCGCCCACCTGCGGACGAATATCTTCGGCGGCGATGCCCAGTGTTTCGGCCAACTGCATCGCCACACTCGTCCGTGTGCCTCCAATGTCCGTCGACCCTTCAATCAGATTAACGATGCCATCTTCATTCACGCTGGCGGAGCAACTCGACGCGCCGCCGATGTTGAACCAGAAGCCAGCGGCAATTCCGCGACCTCGATGCTTCCCGGTCAGAGGGGATTTCCAGTGGTCGCTGTTGCGTGCGGCCCGAAGACATTCCACAAGTCCGATGCGCGGATAGACGGGGCCGTCAACGCGGCGTGTTCCCTCCTTCGCAGCGTTCTTCAGCCGGAACTCGATAGGGTCAATCCCGAGCTTGTGCGCGAGTTCGTCGATTACCTGTTCCACAGCGAAGGCTGCCTGGGTGGAGCCAGGCGCGCGATAGGCCTGCGTTTTGGGCTTGTTATTGACGACATCAAACCCGTTCACACGCGCGTGCGGCAGGTCGTAGCAACTGAAAACGCACATGCAGCCGGGCCCAATCATGCCGCCTGGAAAAGCGCCGCAGTCGTAAGCCAGCCAGGCATCTCCGGCGACCAGCGTTCCGTCTTTTTTTACGCCGAGTTTCACCCGCATGAACGAGCCGGGTGTTGGGCCGGTCCCTTCGAAAACTTCGCTGCGCTGCATCACCATTTTTACCGGGCGGCCGCATTTCCGGCTCAGCAATGCGGCGACCGGCTCCAAATACACCGCGATCTTTCCGCCGAAACCGCCGCCAATTTCGCACGGAACCACGAGCACCTGTGAAACTGGGATTTGGAGCAATTCAGCGGTCTGCTGCCGGCAATTGAACGAGCCCTGCGTCGCAGTCCAGATTTTCAGCCGCCCATCTTCGTTCCAGAGCGCGACTGCGGCGTGCGGTTCAATGTAGCCCTGGTGCACGCTGGCCGTCCGAAACTCCCGCTCAACCACTATGTCCGCTCCTTTGAAAGCTTCCTCAATATTCCCTTTTTCGAATTGCAGATGCACCGCTACGTTGCTCGGCTTGTCGGACAATTTCCCCATCGCATCCGTCCGCAAATCGTCGTGCAGGAGTGGCGCACTCTCTTTCATCGCGTCCAAAACCCAGGTGATGCTCGGAAGCGGCTCGTAATCCACTCGAATTTTTGATGCGGCTTCCTCAGCCGCATGCACGTTGATCGCAGCCACGGCGGCCACCGCGTGCCCTTTGTACAGAACCTTATCGATCGCCAGGCAGTTCGCCGCGAGATGCATCAAGTTGACTGCGCCGGCCTCCCCCATGATCGCAACTTTGTTTCGGAGATCGGGCCAGTCCTTTCCCGTTGCAACAGCGAACACGCCCGGCACCTTGAGCGCCTCGCTCACGTCGATGGCTTTGATCCGCGCATGTGCGTGAGGACTGCGGAGAATTTTGCCGTGGACCATGTTCGGCAGGCTGAAATCTGCGGTATAAATCGCCTTGCCGGTCACCTTGTCCGCGCCATCGTGGCGAACGGGCCTGCGGCCCAGCACCGAATACGATTTCTTGCCGAGATAAACTTCGTTTGTCGTCGTCATGGTTTAGTCCGTGGCTATGTCTGAAGTTATCGTTGCGCCGCGCGTCGGTTGCAAGCCCTTCCTGCCCCTTCCTGCTTTGTCGCGATGCTTCGTTTAGCCGAAATGTGTGCGGCGTGATTAAACGATTAAACGCCAGGATGGATTTGGCGCAGACGGCGTCGCCAAGGTCTTCGGTAGCGGTGCGAAAACGTAAAAGCTCAGGCGTCACGTGCATTGCTTGTAACCCTGCGCTGTTTTTTCTTTGGGAAGGGACGAGGGTATTATTTTGATGAAGTTTTTGAAATTAACTCGGGCAAACCTATTGGTTCTGGTGTTTTCAGTTTGTGGGGACCTCACTTTCGGAGGGCAAATGGATCTCCGCCTGAAGAGCAGTTGGCCGGGCCAAACTCTTCAGGGCATTACCGGAAGCCTTGTCGTTGCGGGTGATCGCGCTTTCCTGACTGACGGATATACCTTGGAGATCGTGGATATCTCAGATCCGCTCACTCCGACACGGCTTGGGTCAGTTCAAACTCCCGGCTATACACAGAGTCTGGGAGCTTCGGCCTCGCACGTTTTTGCAGCGGCGTTTGATGCCGGTCTGCAAATTTACGAAATTTCAGAGGGAGGACAGCCTAAATGGGTCGGCCAGTTCCGCTCGGGACCGACTACCGATGGGCTTCTTGTGACGGAAAGGTTCGTATTCGCCGTCGGACAAGGTGGCCTAGCTATCCTGGACGTTTCAGACCCATCGAAGCCGCAGACCATCGGTGTCAATAAATCCAAAGGTTGGGCCTGGAGAGTATCACTCTCCGGCAATATCGCGTGTGTTCTTTCCCAGGATTTCGGACTGGAGTTGGTTGACGTCACCAATCCGGCGCAACCAGTGACGGTGGGAACGTACAAACCATCCAGCTCTTCGAACGATTTGATTGCTCGCGGGAACATTGTCTTTATCGCGGCGGGAACCAGCGGGGTGGAAGTGATTGATATCGCTGATCCCGCGGCACCTCGCCGAATTGGCGTGTACGATACGACTGGCTCGGCAACAGCCATTGCTCTTGCGGAAAACCGACTGGTCGTTGCGGATAACGGTCCGGGTTTAGTTGTCCTGGACGTCTCCGACCCGGCAGCTCCGAAACTGCTCGAACGATGGGGATCCCCCGAAGGAATTACTGCCGTGGCGCTGTCGGGGCAATTTGCGCTTCTGGGCGCGAGAAGTCTGTCAGTGGTGGATGTCGGGCCATCGCGACCCATCAAACAGCTTTCGCATTTCCATTCTGCCGTCGGCCAGAGCGCACATTGGAATCACTACGCCGTGGTGGCGGGTGGTCCCGGCTTTGAAATTTTAGACCTCACGAATCCCGAACACCCGCGCGGAGCAGGTGCATTCGGTACTGCTGGAGAGGTGAACGGTATGTTCCTCGTGGGTAATCGAGCTTTCATCACGGAGAATGGCACTGGGAATGGAACGAACTATGTTGATGGGGCTTTGCAGGCCGTTGACCTTTCCGTCCCCCATCCCCGGAGCCTCGGCAGATTGATCATTCCAGGCGATCCACACATTATGGCGATCTCTGGAAATCGCGCTTTCATCAGCGACGGACTAAACCGCTGGTTGCAGGTAGACATTTCAGACCCTGCAAAAATGCAGGTCATGAGTTCGTCCGAGGCGGTGGGCGATTCTTTCTCGACCGTTATATCGGGAAATCAGGCGTTTGTTGCCAACGGCGAATCCGGTTTTGAGGTGCATGACCTTTCCAATCCCACTCAAGTCCGCCTGATGACAAATTTCCAGACTGCCGAACCGGTGCAACGTCTGGCGATCTCAGGAACGAACCTGCTTGCACTGGGGCAGAGCTTGCAGATCTTCGACATATCGAATCCGGTAACGCCGCACCTTGTGAGCACGTTTCCTGCGACTGGCGGGGGAATTACGGTCTCAGGTAACACCGTTGTGATTACCGGTCATCCGTTTTCAGATGAGGATGTGCAGGTGATCGATATTTCTGATCCCGCAAAGCCGGAGCTGTCGGGAAGAATTAGCCTCATTGCCTCCAGCTCATCTCTGGTTGGAAACCATTTGCTCTTAAGTGGCTTTTGGGGCCAGTCCGGGCTCAACGTGGTCGAACTTTCGCAGCAGGTGAATCCACGTCACATCGCGCAAGTCACAGCCAAAGGAATCGCGGCCGGCGTGGCCGTTTCCGGGAATTATGCCTATGTCGCAAACGGCGATGCCGGGTTGGCGGTGATTGATGCTTCCTCTCCTCTCGAACTGCGCCGAGCGGGAGGTTGCAGCGTCAACGGTTATGCGGCACGGGTCGTCCTGGACGGCCAGAAAGCTTTCGTCGTCAAACAGGGTTTCAACACCAGATATGACATGATCTCCGGCACTGTTGTAGCAGTCGATATATCCAATCCCGAGGACCCGGTAGTAATTGGGGAATATACCGCGGCGGAATACGCTTACGATCTAGCCATCTCCGGGAATATTCTATTGCTCGCTGCCGGGCAGAGCGTTCACCTGATCGACATCTCAGACCCAAAGAAAATGCGGCAGACTGCCACTCTGCCTATGAACGAAGCCATCAGCGTGGAGATATCCGGGAACCATGCTTATTTCGCAACCGGGAACACCGGTCTCATCGTGGTGGATATTTCCGATCCGGCAAATCCTCGCAAGGTCGGCCGCTACGACACGCCTTCGCTCGCTTATGACGTGCGCATAGCGGGAAATTATGCGTATCTGGCAAACTACGAGGCCGGCTTCTATGTTTTTGACATTTCGGAACCAGCCAACCCGCGAGTCGCAGGACGTTTGCCGAGTGTACACGCAACGAGCCTGACTATCTCGGGCACTCAGGCGTTCGTTCCGCTTGGTTCCAGTATAGTGGTTATCGATCTCACCGATCCCACAAGCCCTCACCGAACGCAAGGTTACGAGGTCGCAGGGGTATATGATCTCGTTGAGACTGGGGGCATTCTTTACGTGGCCAACGGAGAAGCGGGGTTGAAGCTGCTCGGGCTGCCCACGCCTCCCACAGTCGAACCTCTCAAGCCCCTCTCGTCCCTTTCTACTTCCTTAAATGCCTCGGGCGTGGCGCTCTCGCAGAATAACGCTTTCGTGATCGATCCCTTCAGGACCCTTCACGTCATCGATCTTTCTCTTTCGGATAAACCCCACTTAATTGCGAGCCTTGCCCTACCAGACAGTCCAAAAGCTATAGCTTTAGACGGCACAAATGCCTATATCGCCGCCTCGGCGGCGGGTTTCCTTGTGCTGGATGTTTCAGTACCGGTTAGACCCAGAATGGTTAGCCGATTCTCAGGCGGAGGCATCGCCCAGGGAATTGCCCTGTCCGGAAACCATGCGTTCCTGGCGGATGGAACCAGCGGAGCACATATCCTGGACGTTTCCAATCGCACAAATATAACCAGGATCAGCGGGTTCCGGGGAGATGCAGGAGCCCGTGACGTGGTCCTCGCCGGCGACCATGCCTACTTATTGGAAGGAAACATCGTGGTATTTGACGTCTCCAATCCAGCCGCACCGCGCCGAGTGGACACCTTGTCCCTGGACAGTCCCCCAGTATGTCTATCGGTCTCAGGCCAGCGGGCCTGCGTCGGGACGGAAAATTCTGGTGTGACCGTGCTGGACCTATCGAATCCGGCCCATCCGCTCGTGCTTGGGAACTACATTACGTCCAACATCTATCCCTCAAGTCGAGCCGTTATAACCGTCGATCAGAATGCGATCACCTTTTCCCACGGCGTTCTAAACCTTTTGGATATTGCCGAACCCGCTCAACCCCGCCGCGTCACCGGCAACTCAAGCTTTCGTCCTGAACGCCTCGCTCAAAACGGAGTCGCGCTCGATGACGGCAAGCTGTTTCTCGCCTCGGGAAAGGAAGGTTTGCACATTTTCGATCTGGAATCTTATTTTGATCCGATTTCTCGGACGGTCTCCAACGTAAATATCGCGTGGCGATCCTTTGGCCCAACCCATCTTCAAAAAGCCGGTGCCCTCCACAAGAGCTCCTGGCAGGATATCCCGCAGTCAGATTCTACCAACCGCGTTTCTTTGCCAATTACAGGGAACCTGGAAGTGTTCCGCCTCGCAAAAGATTCCGCCAAAGCGGGACACTGAACCGAGCCGCTGCAGTGAACCCAGCCACCACAGCTTTTCGTTTAGTTGGAATGTGTGTGGGGTGGCTAAACGATTAATAGTAGCCGCGCCTGTGAAGACGTGGGTGATGTGAAACCATTGGCTTCTTGCCCGGAGACGAAAACGGTCGTGGGCGACGGCGGCGATGTTCCCTCGGGCGGTGCCCATCCTAAGTCGGCTACGGCTTCACAGCCGTAGCTATCGCCAAAGATGGCCACGTTTAGCCGTTTAACATCCCATACAACGTCTGAGCTAAACGATGCGGACAGCAGTTCAGGCAGCTCGTCGGAGGGCAGCCGCTGCCTGGACTGCGCGAACGATCTTGTCGTAGCCGGTGCAGCGGCAAAGATTGTTCGCGAGACTGAAGCGGATTTCGTGTTCGGTCGGGTTTGGATTTCGGTCGAGCAAAGCTTTGGCTGCGACGAGAAAGCCGGGGATGCAGATGCCGCACTGCAAAGCGGCTCCTTCCAGAAAACACTGCTGCAATGGATGCAGGTGGCCATGTGCAGCCATTCCTTCCACCGTTTCCAACCGCACGCTTTCGGCTTCCACGGCCAGCACCAGGCAACTATTCACCGGGACGCCGTTCAGGAGGACGGTGCAAGCGCCGCAATTGCCGTTGTTGCAACCCTCTTTCGCCCCGGTCAGCCGCAGTTGATCCCGCAGGACTTCGAGCAAACTCTGCCGTGATTCACAAAGGAATTCGGTTTCCTGGCCGTTGATGGTCGTGGTGACGTGATGCTTTTTGGACATGGTTCTGTGACGTTATTGGCGTGCACGCTCGCACGCCTTTGACAGGGTGCGCTGCGTGAGGATACCGACCAGATGCATTCGGAACTCAGCGGTCCCGCGCATATCTGTAATCGGTGACGCCACCTTGCGCGCCAGTTCGCCAGCGTGCACGAATGTTTCTTCTGAGACTGGCTTGCCGGCGAGCCACGCGCTGGCTTCAACAGCGAATTTCGGTGTAGGCGCAACCGCCGACAGAGCAATCCGCGCCTTCTGAATCGTTCCACCTGTTTTATCGAGCTGAACCCAGACCGCCGCTCCAGCGACTGCAATATCCATCTCGTTTCGCGGGATGAATCGTTCATAGGCCGAACCGCTCAATGAGGCTGGGGGTGGAAAAACGAGCGTCGAGAGCAATTCCCCTTTCTGCAGGACGTTCCGCCCTGGCGCTGTGCAGAAATCTTCCGCCGCTACTTCACGATTCGCGTTCGACCCGGCAATCCTACATCTCGCTCCCAGCGCGATCAGCGGCGCGATGGAATCACCCGCCGGAGAGGAGTTGCACAAATTCCCCCCAATGCTCGCGCGACTTTGAATTTGCCATCCACCAATGATTCGCGCCGCGTCCGCCAGGGCGGGATACCTTTTCGCAATGCGCTCGTCATCGTAAATCTTATAACACGGCACCGCCGCCCCAAGCCGAAGCCCGTCGCCCTCCGAGTCGATGCACTCTGTCAGTTCGGGAACACGTTTTACGTCCACTACGAGATCTGCCTCCCGAAGACGCTCGCGCAATTGAACAATGAGATCCGTCCCGCCCGCCAGCACGCGGCTAATCCCGGAACCAGCCGCCAACAAAGCCGTGGCTTCGACCATTGTCTCAGGCACTGCGTAGTCAAAATTCTTCATTGTCGGCTCTGGCCTCTCTTGATTGACCACGCGGATGCAAGGAGAGGACACTTAAGGGGCTCCGCATGGGTTTATGGGATTGAGCCTCGCCACCGTCAATTTGGCAAGACTGATGTCTATCAGTTGCGCTGACAGTACCCGCGTCTCTACGAGGCCGCCCTCAATCGCCATGGGTATACCTACCATAGTCGTATTCTCACCTGCTGCGGCCGCGTGCTAAAGACATGGCCACATTTATTGGGAATAAGCATGAATTGGATTGGTTCCATCGTAGTTTCGATACTCTCGGGTGTCAGCGGGTTGTTGCTGGCAGGGTTCATCGCGAATGCGTGCGTTTCGTGGTATCACATTCCGAGTCGTGAAGGCAACTCGGGCTTCTTTGTTCTGTTTACAGCGTTGGGCGGAGGAATCACGGGACTGTTCGTCGGTCTGATTACCGCACGTATCATCGCGGCCAACTACGGAGCAGGATTTGGCAGAGAACTGGGCGGTGTATTAACCGTGGACCTGGTGATTGCCGGACTTGCAGTCCTCCTTTGTCGTTTTCTCGCCGACGTCCCTCCAAAGATAGATGGTCGCCCACTGAATCTGGAGGTGGAATTCCGATTTCCCGCGGGCACAGACTTGAAAAAACCACCGACGACCGAAGGCGAATGGAAAGTGACGTTAGGATCGCTCGCCGGTTCCACGCAACGGAAGTATGACATGGGCGAGGTCAGAACCAATGCAACGCGAGTCGAGGGAGACCGCTGGATCGTTCCGACCGAAACGCTACTTTTCACGGAACGTGGGAAGCGGACGATAACGTTGCAGAACGGGGACAAAGATGCCGCGGGCTTTCTGGTCGCATTACCGGCGCGCCCCGGTCGAGAGTTCCTGGAGTGGAGCGATTGGCTGCCGCGCCAGTCGTCGGATGGCCAACCCTGGCCGGCGGACAAGATGTCCTATCGCTTCCGTGTGCAGAAAAAGCCGCTGCCGCCCCCTCCGCCGAGTTTTGAGGAGATTCAGGCAGAACAGGCAGCCGAGGAGGAAGCGGAGTTTTCGGCCGTTCCAGCCGATGCCCCCATCTCGAAGCTATTGCCGTTCCTCGAGAAAGATGGGCAGAAGGATCGCGCGCTGAGCAATATCGTCTACCGCGCCGATCTCGCTAAAGAGATCGGCGATCTTGCCCTGGGAGAAGACGCCGAAACAGCGGCGAAGGCTCTTTACCTGATCGCCAAACTCCCGAAACCAACCGCAGAGTTCATAGCTCCGGTTCAGGCCGTCGCACGCGATATCGCCGAGCGCATTCGCAAGGTAAACAATTCGAGTGTAGAAGCCGACCCCAGTTACATGGCGGCAGCGGACGTTTCCATTCGGTTCAACGGTTGGTTTGAGGCAGTCCGCACGCTTCGCGCGGATTGCGGGGGTGATTTTACGCCAGAGTTAAAGACGATTCTCGAGCTCTCGCGGGTGCGCCGGGACAGTCACGTAATGCAGGTGGATGTCTGCCGCGTCGCGAGCTTCTATTTGCATGAATGGGCTGGAATTCAGCCTCTGCCCGGGGACCCAAAACCGCGCTAAAAAGATGAAACTTACTTCGGAACAACAAAAGGAACTCGCCAATTTTCCGGCGCCGCTCCGAGCACTGATAGAACGGGAACTCGAGGCTGGGAACTCCATTGAGGAAGTGGGCCACTCTTTTCCCGCACCGCCGGCGGGAGCGTATTTTAGGATGACGAAAAAGGTCACCACGCGGCCGCGCGTTTCGGGAAGCGGCCTCGATTTCTATGATCGGAACAGTTCGAGCTACTCGGGCGAATTCACCGATGCGAAACGTTTCTATTTCGTGATTGAACCGCCGAATCCCCCACCTCCGGAACCAGACATGGATGCGATTCGCGCCGAGATGGCCGCGAAAGTTGCAAAGAGTGATGCACTCAGACGAGTCGCGCTCGAAGCAGAGCGAACAGCTCGTATCGCAGCGGAATCAAAACGATATTCCAGTTATGAGGCCGCCGACACGAAGGCGCCACGCGAGTCACGCCACACCGGCAAAACGGAAAAAGGAGCGCGGTTGCCCGCAAATGCTGTGCTGCAGAGTTCGACGAAAACCAGCGCGAAATGGTTGCTGCACTTCCAGGATCGGCGCCCGCCACAGGAAATCCAGTTCACGCTGGAACGAATGTTCAAGGTGCTGATGCCGCCACGAATGGAGCAGGGCAAACTCGTTTGCAGCGGAACCGTAAAGAATACAGGGGTTCCGTACCCGGTTGTGTTGACGTTCGAAGCGGCAAAGCCCAGGACGAATTGCTACTCGCTGCGAGTGCAGGCGGACTGGTCCGACACAGACGAGAAGCATCACGAATACTTTCAGAATACATCCGCAAGTTGGTTTGATTTCTGGACGCGGGACTTCATGCGAGCGAGTCCGCCAGAGCCGAAGGCAGGCTCGGCGAAGCGCTACCAGGAGTTATGCGAAGCCGCTTTAAATGCCGAGGCGCATCTCAATTCGGTCGAAGCAATCCAACAAAACATCATCGCGAAGATGAAACGAGGCCTTGGCTTTTCGATCGCGCACAAGGAAGGCGGCACACGAATTCATTGGGATAAGAACCGCTTTGTGCGTAGCGACTACGGAGAGT
This sequence comes from Limisphaerales bacterium, assembly GCA_044226545.1. Classification (GTDB taxonomy): domain Bacteria; phylum Verrucomicrobiota; class Verrucomicrobiia; order Limisphaerales; family SXQI01; genus DASVNK01. The sequence goes on along the minus strand of JBGAGW010000009.1, from coordinate 124,993 downwards.
CGAATGAAACCACTGAATATACGAGCGAGGCGGATTTCCTCAAATTCCTGAGACAGTTCTATGACTGGGATACCCGGACCAGCATATATCCGGACCGCCCTTCAGATTTCGACGCCTGGAAAATCATTCTCCGCCTGCAGAACACAAAGTAATCACATGTATCGGTATCCTCTTTGGCTGGTTGGCGCCGTGCTTGTTTTAGTGAGTATCTTCCTGGTCGGCTGGCAACTCTTTACGATCAAATCCATTGGCATCCCGCTCGGCCCGGCCGCGCGCCTGCCCGATGCGGTTTCGCAGATCATTCGCACTCAGGAACGCTATCTTCCGTCACTTCATCGTAATCCGGACAAAGACCGTTATCGGCTCGACCTTCTGGTCGTATCGATCTCTGACCCAACAAAGCAGGAGGTGTTTACGCTCGCGCGCGCGCAGGACCAATCGGCGTTGCAGCCCATGACCAAAATCCTCGGCGCGGATGAAGATGTGATCTGGCTGCAAGCGCCAGAATTGGTCGCAGTGAACCGCAAAACAAAACGAGTGACTCACTTGAAGGAATTGCAGCAGGCCAATCCAGAGCTGCAGGTATTCCTGACCAGCGCGCACTTTGAGTTCACAAATCATCTAGTCGCAGTTTCACGCGACTGGCAGCAAGCCTACGCCTTTTCCCCTGAGACATTGCGAGCGAGCGCCTGTCCTCCACCTGCGCGCGGAAATTGGATCGAGTCGAGAATGAACGAAACAGTCGAAGGCTCGCTCTGCTCTGGCGGATTGTTGAGGGCTGGCGAGTGGTTCGGGGCTCTCGCCACGACGGATGTAGGGAGCAACTTCAAGCCCGGCCTTTCGCTGCCGAGGGAGTTCTCCGTAAATACGAAGGACGAGCCTCGGCAGCTCTATCGCGGACAGATCGATACCCATCAAACTCGACCACGCGTAACGGCCATGGATCGCATTTCCGAAACAGTCTTTCGGAGCGCCAGCATGCTGCGCGAAGCGCCGGGTGGTGCAATGCTGCGGCTTTCAAACCCCGACAGCGCCCTGATGCTTTATCGCGCCACGGCAGATTTGAACGCACCGTTCGCTTTAGCGCGCGTCAATACAGAGGGCAAAACTACGTGGGTTGCGGACACCGGGATTGGCACACTCAAACAGGTCCTTCCGGACGCAAGCGTCGTTGCGCTTGTCGGCGACCGGCCGGCCGTGCCGAACAAAGTTCCTGAAACAATTCTGGTGCTAATTAACACAACCTCGGGTGCGTTGAACATTGTTTCACTCTGGCGCTGACCGGACCCTGCCGTGGCCGCCAGGCGCTTGGACAAAGTAATTTCAGTGTTTAAGATGCGGAGCAATGTTGAAAGGAGTAGCCGCCATCCTGGTCCTTGTCACCGGCTTTGCCGTTGGTTGCTCCGGCACTAAACCAAGCGCCCGAACCGCTGTCGCTATGTCTACCAATTCTGCCAAAATTCACGCCCACACCAATCGTCTCGCTCGCGAGAAATCACCTTACCTTCTGCAACATCAGCACAATCCGGTCGATTGGTACGCCTGGGGAGATGAGGCATTCGAAAAAGCACGGCGCGAGAACAAACCGATTTTTCTGAGCATCGGCTACTCGACCTGTCACTGGTGCCACGTGATGGAGCGAGAATCGTTCGAGAGCGAGGAATTGGCCGCCTATCTCAACGCGCATTTCGTCAGCATCAAGGTCGATCGCGAGGAACGCCCGGACGTGGATAAGATTTATATGACCGCTGTCCAGGCGATGGGCGAAGGGGGCGGCTGGCCCCTGAACGTTTTTCTCACGCCGGACCTGAAGCCGTTTTACGGTGGAACCTATTTTCCCCCTGAACCCAAATTCGGACGGCCCAGCTTTCTCCAACTGCTCGAACATATTGTTCGCTTGTGGGAAACGCGCGGCAGCGACGTTCTCCAGTCCGCTTCACAGATGCACAAGCAGCTCGAGAGTTTCACTGCGACCGAACCGTCGGGTGATCTTCTCCTGGCTCCTGCTGTGGTGACGGCCGCCGCGAAGAAATTTAAAGACGAATACGATTCGCGCCACGGCGGGTTCGGCCGGGCACCGAAGTTCCCCCGCCCTACTCAACCATCACTGCTCTTGAATTACGGCGTTAAAAACAAAGACCAGGATGCCATTCAGATGGTCCTGCACACCTGCGAGCGCATGGCTGCAGGCGGGATGTACGATCAACTCGGAGGCGGCTTCGCACGCTACTCGGTTGACGCCGAATGGCTCGTACCTCACTTCGAGAAGATGCTCTACGACAATGCGCAACTGGTGCATCTTTACCTCGACGCATACCTCGTCAGCGGCAACGAAATGTATGCAGCGGTCGCGCGCGACATCCTTCGCTATGTGCTCCGCGATATGACCCATCCCGGCGGGGGCTTTTATTCTGCGGAAGACGCGGACAGCGAAGGTAAGGAAGGCAAGTTCTACGCCTGGACGAAACAGGAAATGGAAGCTCTCCTTTCACCCGACGAGGCTAAGGTGGCGATCTCATATTTCGGCGTAACGGAAAAGGGCAATTTTGTCGACCACAGCGACCCGAACCCGCTGCCGAATCAGAACGTTCTCAGCATCGTTCAACCAAAGTTGTCGGAAGCAGACTCAAAACTTCTTCTTTCTGCCAAAGAGAAAATGTTCCAGGCGCGGTCCAAAAGAATCCGACCGCACCTCGACGATAAAGTCCTCGCCTCCTGGAATGGGATGATGCTGGGTGCAATGGCGCGCGCCGGTGTTGTTCTTAACGAAGCTGTTTATGGCGAAGCGGCGGGAAAAAACGTCCATTTTCTGAAAGAGAAGCTCTGGGATGCCGACTCGAAAGCACTCTATAGTCGCTGGCGCGACGGCGAGCGGGACAACGTCGAGCTACTTGACGCCTACGCCAACTTGCTGTCGGGCGTTCTCGATCTCTACCAGACGACACTCGATCCCGAACACATTGCTTTCGCTCGTTCCCTGGCAGATTCGATGCTGGCCCGTTTCTACGACAAGGAGCATGGCGGTTTTTGGCAGTCTGCCGCGGGCGCCAGAGACTTGATTCTTCGGATCAAAGACGACTACGACGGCGCGGAGCCATCAGGCAACTCCGTCGCAGCGCTTGCACTTCTGAAACTCGCAGCAATCTGCGATCAGCCCGACTATCGAATCGCCGCTGAGAAAACGTTGCGCCTCTTCGCCGAACGCCTTCATCAATTGCCTCAGGGGATGCCGATGATGCTTCAGGCGCTCGACTTTTACCTCGAAGAACCGAAGCGTGTGGTAATCGCCGGCGCACCGGAAGCAGCCGCTCCCCTGCTCCACGCCGCACATTTCGTCTATCAACCGAACAAGGTCGTACTCGGCAACAGGGGACCAGTGGAAGAGTTTGCCAAGACCCTCCCTCCGAAAAACGGTCCCGCGGTCTACCTCTGCACCGGAAAGGCCTGCATGCCGCCGACCTCTGATCCCTTGCAGGTTAAAATGCTCCTGACCAAACAGTAGTTAGCCAACGAATCAGGTTGCACTCCCACCAAACTGGGCTTTATTAGGGCTCATCAATTCGCTTTTGGCCGTTCCCTGGAATTCGAACGACCCGTGTAGCGTGCTGAGTTCCGGGGGCGGTCTCTCACTCCGCCAGCCGCGCCCGAAAAAACAGTCGAGGTTCAATGGGCGCGGTGCTCACGGTCAGGCCCCCTGCCCCTCCTGTTTCACGCCGGAGTTCGGACCATGATTGCAAATCGCGGCTGCTCTCGATGACATAGGTTCGGCCGGTCTCTGCATTCAGTGATAGACGCAAGGGAGCCTTGGTTCCAAACGCACTTACCTGTTCAAACCGTGCCAACCCGCTCTGGCTTACTCCGCCGATTTCCGTGAACGCTCCGGCGGCAAATACCGAGGTTCCGCTCAAAGTTATCGCCTTCACCACATTGTTTGCCGTGATGGTCCAGTTCGGGTCAATGGCGCCTTCGGAACTGAGGCGCAACAATCTTTCACGGGTGGCACCGTTCGCCACGGTGAACACGCCGCCGACGATAACCCGGCCGGTCAAATCAACGGCTATAGCTTCCACAGAGCCGTTCAGCGACGGCTCTAAGAATGACGAATCCACCGTACCATCGGCGTTCAAGCGCCGCACGAATCCCCGTCCACTTGGATCTGCCGTCCCGGCGACAAGTATCTTTCCAGTTCCAAGGACTACAATTGTCTTCGGATAGAGAATCGCTCCGTAGTTCTGGCTAAATGTCGCGTCGACCGAACCGTCAGGATGCAAGCGCGCCAACGTTGCATATTCCCCGTCGACATTGAAGTTCCCGCCGACAATCACCTTCCCATCCGCTTGGAGACCCAACGTGGAGACGCCAGTTTCCAGCGAAGTGCTCGGCTTGAGCCCAGAAGTGAAGGTGGAATCCACGGTCCCGTCGCGGTTCAGGCGCGCCACCATACAGCCGGGCTGCGACCAAAAGGTTCCCCCTACCGCCCATTTGTCTCCTGCTGCAGCCACCACCAGCACGCGACCGTTGGCCGGGACGTTCCAGTTCCGGGTGGAAATCCCGAAAGTCCCGCCCGCGCAGAGTTCGTCGCCGCTAACGGCGAGGCTGAAGGCTCCTCCCTCCGTCCGAATCGGCTCGGCCACTTCCGATGACGTTACTTTGAGCACCGAAACAGCCCCAAATTCGCCCGCCACGAACAGCGAGCCGTCCGGACCAACCGCCGCGGAATGGACCGTGCCGGGCGGCAACGGAGGGGTGAACGATGTATCGATCTCAACTCCCCTCGCTGGAGCGAGCGGGAGAAGAGCACCAAAAAGCAGACAGGGGATTCGGGGTGACTTCATATTACTGTCCGGCGCTGATCGCCTCTAATTACGAGGCTATACTGTATGAATGCGGATGCGCGGGGCCATAAGGCGAAGGGATGTTTCCCGCGGAAGCGTGCTCCGTACCGGGAGTCGGAAAAGCGCCGATGCCCGCCGGGGTGAATAGCCGCGGCGCTTGTTTCCGAAACCGCCACCCCCTACCCTGCGCTTATGGACCTCCAGATTCATTCGCCCATGCCCGCGCGAAGGGACTTTCGTATCGGCTGCCTGGGCAGCGGCTTTATTGTGAGCGACTGCCACCTGCCTGCCTATCGGAAAGCCGGATTCAATCCGGTCGCCATCGCCTCGCGATCTCCTGACAACGCCCGCAAAACGGCGGAAGCGCACAGCCTAAAACTCTGCGAGAGCTACGAACAATTGCTGGACGATCCTTCCCTCGAAATTCTCGATGTGGCAGTCGCTCCTCACGTCCAGGCGCAACTCATCCAGCAGGCCTGCGCTCGGCGCAGGGTCAAAGGCATCCTTGCGCAGAAACCATTAGGTGTGAACTACGCAGAAGCGCTCGACCTGGTGCAATGTTGCGAACGAGCCGGAATCATCCTCGCGGTGAATCAGAACATGCGTTACGACCAATCCGTTCGTGCCGGTAAGACCCTCTTGACCAGCGGAACCCTTGGCGAACCGGTCGTTGCCACTATCGAGATGCGCGGCATTCCCCATTGGATGCCCTGGCAGGCCGAACAAGGCTGGGTCACCCTGCGCATCATGTCGATCCATCACCTCGACACCTTCCGCTACTGGTTCGGTGATCCGGAGCGAATCTACTGCACCTTCCGCACAGATCCGCGTACGAAATTTCCGCACGAAGATGGCATCTGCGCCTACATCCTCGAATACAAGAACGGCCTGCGCTGCATCGGTCTGGATGACACGTGGACCGGCCCCGCAAAAGAAGGGTGCCCCCAAGACATTTACATCCGCTGGCGGATCGAAGGTCTGGACGGCCTGGCGATTGGCGATATCGGCTGGTGCAAAGATCCCTATACCACGCCCTCAACGTTGCGTTACGCGCGCAAGGGCGAAACCCGCTTCCATGAACCGAAATGGACCGAGAGTTGGTTTCCCGATGCGTTCATCGGCACAATGGCCCAACTCCTCATCGCTGTGGAGCAAGGATCCGAACCGGCGATCAGCGGCCGCGATAATCTAAAAACGATGGCTCTTGTGGAAGCCGGTTACCTGAGCGCGCGCGAACATCGAGCCATTTCCCCGGCGGACATCATGGCTTCACACTGATCTCGCGCCAATTGACATTCACCTTGGAGGCGTAATCCGCGAGGATCCCTTCATTCTCGATCAACACCGCACGAACAACGCCGGAATCGTCCGCCCACCCCAGGTCTGGCACGAAATCCGGGATCAAATCCCACTTCTTGCGCGCGTAAATCACTGCGTAACAAGCCGCGGTCACCGTCCCATACGGTATCTCGTCCGCTTTACCGTCCACGAAGTCCTCGACCAGATTAGCCAGAAACTGCAACTGCTGTTCCAAATGCGGAAAGTTCGGCGCATCGATCTGCGCGAACTCGATTTTCAGCATCGGCAGCGCTTTATACACATTCTTCAAGATTCTCGGCGAAATCTTCCCCGCTCCTCGCCGGACAAACTCAGCCAGTTCAGCCATGCGCGAAAAATGAAGAAAACCTGCACGAAACTCAAGCGGTATCACAACGGTCGAACCAGGCCAGCAGCCAGCCAGCCAACTTCTGGCACTCTGCGCCGGGTCAGGAGGCTCGCTGGCCGAGTGCTCCCTCCGCCCCTCCGGAACGGCCAGCGGCGCGGGCCGCAAAAGATTGAAAATCGATTTTCAATTTGGACTCCGCGGCGGGGTGCGGTAGCTTCCCGTCCGAGCGCGTCCGTAGCTCAATTGGATAGAGTATCTGACTTCGGATAAGAGCAAATCCTCGTAAAGTGTTGATAATCAAGGTGTCACACTTTTAAAAAAATTCGGTATTTTTTCTAAAAAATTCCATCCAAAAAGTTAGAAAAACCCTGATTTATTTGGGTTTTCGAAGATTTGTCGAGAGAGCCTGCACAAACTTTTCCTAAAACTGACTTCTAGGACAGAAAGTAGGACAAACTAGGACAGAAGAAAGTTTCTGCGAATTTACGGGGGTTAGTAAGATGGTTTCAGCCGCACGAATACAGGGTTTTCCGAGGGTTTTCCACGTCGGGAAAAACCATCTGATTTTTCCTCATTTCCCGAAAACCGTTTGAAATGGAGATGCGATTGCGTTCAATTGGCGAATTCGTACATGAACCAAGCACATATTCAAAATCACCCGATGGTAAAAGCGTTTCGGGAGCTAATGCTCTTTAACGAGACATCAGGACGGGATTTGAAAGAATGCGAAGAAAACTTAAAAACGCTTCAAGCCCAGCCAGCCCCGAACCGAATCATGTTTTGGCGACGGACGTTGATTAGAATTTTTGCCGCACACGTTGAGGGACTGACTTACCTGTTGAAACAGACAATCCTTGTACTGTCGCCCGTGACGAATGTCGATTTCACGGTAGGGGAGAAAGCGTTTTTACAAGAGGTTTCTTTTGAGATGGATGAAAAAGGCCAAGTGACGGAAAAGTTTCTGCTTACCAAGTTTATCCGAAATTTTCGGTTTGCCTGTGCCTGCTTTTGCAAAGTGAACCACACGAATTTCGCTCTCAAATATGATGACAACGGATTCAAATGCTTTCAAGAGATGGTAAGAATTCGGGACCGGCTGACTCATCCAAAAGCACTTTCCGATTTGACGGTTTCGGATCAGGAAGAACAAACAGTGCGGCGAGCAAGGTCATGGTTCGAATCGCAAATCGGGAACATGATGCTTCAGTGCAACAATTCCTTTGAGAGATATGCAGAAGCGATCAGAAAGGAGTTGGCGACGAAAAAGTTAAAAAAGGGCTGAACCTCAACTCCCGAGCCCCACATAAAAAGGCTCTCCAAAATGCATATTGCACTTCGGAGAGCCTGCGTTTATTTCTTAACGAGTACTGGACGGGTTCTTTACAGCCGATGCTCGATCATTCGTACGGTGACACGTACAACGATTACGAGTGTTTCAACGAGCAACTCTGTTACTCGGGGAGACGGCTTAAGGAACCCGTTTTTTATTTCGGTGATGAGTTTCATTTCATTTTTCTTTCCGTCAGCCGCATACGATGCCGCCAACTTTCACCGAGTAGTTTTCTGTATCTGAAATCGATTTCAATCTCTTCTTGCGGGTTGTGAACAAGTTTCCTTTAAGCCCTTCTTCGCTGGCTCTCAAAGGGTTCCCATCAAAAACGGGGTGTGAACAAGGAAAAAAAGGTTTCTGAAAAGGCACATAAGCGTAAGGAAAAAACCCGATTCCCACTCGGAATTAACAGGAATCCTAGCAATTGTTCACAAAGGCTCTGCGGAGAACTTCATTGATCCAATTTCGTGAGAATCCACTTGGCGAACTGAAACAGCCAAGCACCGATCAGGAGAACCGCCAGATCGATTTGGACAGGCACGGGGATCGAATCAAAGAGGCGGGTATCGGAGCGGCTTCACTTTTTCACCTTCTTTGACTTTTCGAGTTTTGCCTGAAGTTCGGCAGTCATGCTCAAATGTTCCTTTGTCACGTTGGCGTGCTCCTTTTGAACTTCCAACATACTGTCAAGAATCCGAAAGAGAGAATCAACAAAGCGAAACGTTATCCAGAGCGTGAGGTTTGAGAAAATTATCCCGATCTGAACCGCAACCATAACGGTACTCAGCCGAGAGGGGTTTGGCGGTTCAGCGACGACGTATTCGGCAACGTTGGAAAAGGCAAAGGCGGTGAGCACGAGCATTGGCAACGTCGAGAACCGTGCCCGCTTTTCTTTATCCAAAAGGAGATACCACACCAAGAAGCCGACAAAACATACGGCGAACAGAAGATCATAGCCACGCACTTGATGCGGTTCATTGAAGAATTTCCGAACTTGTGGCGCAAATCCCCAAAGGCTGGCGAGTGCGGCAATGACCAAGTACACCGCAAATTTAACGGAGAAATCCTCCTTGAACTTTTGGAACCAAGTTTTCTCTTCAGCACTCACTGATCCAACTTTTCAAAACCCATTGACTGAGTTTCATCCCTGCCTTTTTCGCTGCTTCCTCGTACCTCTTTTTCCCGCTCCTTGGTCACACGGCATCGTACAATCTGTCTTTGCAGTTCCTTTTATTTCCTGCTGGGCGGCTCACCATTGCCGATCCAGAGCTTTAATTCACCAGCCTGAAAAAGAATTTGCTTCTGTTTCTGTTCCTCCTCGGGATTAAATTCGAATTCAATCCATCCGTTCTCCGTTTTCTTCTTTACTCGAATTCGGATCATTTTCACTGCCGCCAAAAGAAATTTCCACAATGCAACAGCGGTGCCCACACCGGTAATGGTTAAGGTTGCATCTATGGATTTAATGCAATTTTGAACGCTTGATTCTGGATTCAGCCCGTGCAATGCGAGCAACCTTATCACTGGCGCAAGGTCACTTGGCGTTCCGAACGCAGTATAGTTAATCGCTTCTTCCGACATGCCACACCCCATTAACCGAGTTACCGCACGCAAATCAACGGCAATTTTTCCCCCGAACGCCACTTAAAAAACTTTTTAATTTGCGTACACGCCTCGCCACCAGAGACTTGCACAGATTTGACTTTTTTCTTGAAAACGATTTAATCCGAGCATAGGTCGCAAACGTAGGAAGGAAACAATCAGGACCAAAGACGATTTAAATATGAGCAACAACATTACAAAAACTATGGCAACTAAAAGAAATAAGTCGGGATCGAAACCAACCGCAATCAAGACCGTTCGGGAGAAGACAAACGGAAGTCTTTCCAAAACCGATCTTTCCCGCATGGGCTCAGACCTCGCAGCGGTGAAACAAGAACGGCGTCGGGGAATCGTCCGTGAAATGGAAAAATTGAACTCATGTTTGTTTGACGCCTTCAGGCAAATTTTCAGCATCGGGGAAGAACTCCAGAAGATGGCAGAGCTTCGATTGCAACCTGATGGCGTCACGCCAGAGCCAAGCGAATTGACGCCCAAGGAAATGGCGGCATGTCGCAAACTTTGGGAAATTTGTTTTCGTTACAACATTGAAGACCCTACCAACACCGACATTGGACGGGCACAATTGGAATTGTTTGGGCTCTATGGCAACGAGGTTGAGCCCTCTATCAATACCGCCTCTTGGGCAAAGTTCAAAGCCGCTTAATTTTCATCAACCCGAAAAACGCCAAGGAGACCCGCTCAGCAGTCAACTGAGCGGTTTCTCTTAAGAAACATGGAAAAAGTCGCTTACGCCCCGAACGGAGAAATGATTCTCCCTCGTGAGTTAAAACTTCTGAGCACGGTTCGTACTCCCCGAACGATTCACAAGTTTGTTGATCAACTCGCTGCTCTGATCGGTCCTCAGAAACCAATGTGGGTACCTGTAAAGCCAACAAAGGAAGCCAAACAAGGTGAATGCTTCTTTAACGTTCCGAAACAGGTCGAAACCAAAGGGGGAAAAATTCAATTTGGGTGGACGGTTTGGCAATGTGCCAACCTTTTTATCGAGGGTGAGTTTCATGCGGTCTGGATTTCCCCAAAAGGAGAGCCTATCGACATTACTCCAAAGGGGGATGGCGAAACCCGCATCATGTTCATTCCAGACAATACCAGAACTTTCCAGAATGAACGGGTTGACAACATCCGCCTAGCGATTCTTGACCGTCCAGAGATTCACGAGTTCTTATCGGTGGCAAGTCAGTCAGTGAGATATATGAAAGCCAATACCGTCGGCAACATCCGCCAATTCCGAGGCGGAGAAGAATGGGACCGATTGCAGCATGAGAAGGGCAGGCTCTCGTTTGAAGTATCTAAATATATTTTGCCGCCCTCCTCCCTGTGCCCCTGTGATTCAAATCGGTATTTTGGAAACTGTTGCGGTAAGCTCATCTAAAGATTTCAACTCCCTTCTCTCCCCATCATGAAGAGAGGGAATCGCCAGAGCCGCTCTGAATCGACAACCCGTAGAGCGGCTCCTTTATTTATGGTGCTCTATTTATAGTGCACTCCCCTTCGATTCTATTGACATATTGTCTAGTTTCTATACAATGAAACCCACATGAAAAACCAAAATTACATCGCAAATAAAACCTCCTATCAGCAACAGAAAATCCAATACGTGCTCGCCAAGATGGAATATCACGCCAAAAAACTAGAGGACCTTCTTGGTCGCAAAGTACGAGTTCTTATTGAGAACTGATCAGACCCGAGCGGGGGATCAACCCGTTCGGTTCTTCTCGGTTTTAATTCTAGTGCTAGATTTAATCCTCTGGCTAGCCTTCCCTTGGTACTGTTGACTTCTTATCCGAATCCGATATAAGGTTCTAATGGAGACAACGTCTACTGATCCTAAAGAGTTATTCGCACAGTGTGAGAAGGTCATTGCTGCCGCCAGTCGAGAGTTTCTGGTGATAGGTGGCGCACTCGATACGATCCGAAACCATAAACTTTTTAAACTCTCGGGTTTCGACAGTTTCGAGCGGTATTCTCAAAGCCGATGGAATTTTTCCCGCCAATACGCCAGCAATCTTGTTATTGCCTTCAATGTAGAAAAGGAACTGTCAACCGTGGTTGACAGACCTGTACTCGAAAACGAGCGGCAGGCACGCAAGTACCGATGCCTTGAAGATACCGAGAAACAGACTGTGATTGATTCTCTCAAGGCTGGTTCAACCATGACTGAGGCACTAGCTCCTTTCCGACGCCAGAACGAAGAAAACGGCGGTGAGAAAAAAGAAAAGAAGTCTGACAAGGTTCAAGTCTTGGACGCCGTGGACAAAATCAGGTCAATTGTTGACCGAAATGGGCAAAACGAGCAGGTGTACGAAGCACTGATCGAAATTCAGACTTGGGCAAAGACTCTGGACGATACCGAGGAACCTCCCGCAGCAAAAATGCCAGAGGATCAGAAAGAAGACGATTGGATGAAAGACACACAAGAGCAATTTCCGATCAAAGAGGCGGCTTGATCTGTCCTTTTATTATCCCCTCACAATGGAAGGTATTATCCTCAATGCCGACGCTCTGGTTGCGCTCAGGAAGATTCCGAGCGGCGTGATTGATCTTTGTTTGACCAGCCCTCCATATTGGCAATTGAGAGACTACGGGACCGAAGGACAACTAGGACAGGAACAAACTCCCGAGGCATACATTGAAAAACTTTGTCTCTACTTTGATGAGGTAAAGCGAGTCCTCAAGGATCGTGGTACCCTATGGGTCAACCTCGGCGATAAGTATTTTAACAAATCGTTGTGCCAGATACCCGCTATGTTCTCCATTGAAATGGTAAAACGTGGCTGGTTTTTAAGAAATGAAATCATCTGGCACAAACCGAACTGCATGCCGTCACCGGTCAAGGATCGGTTCACGATTGATTTCGAGAAACTCTTTTTCTTTTCGAAAGAGCCGAATTATTATTTTAAACCGCAGTATGATCCGTTCGCCCAATCGTCACTAGATCGGGCGAAATATGCTTACCTTTCAAACAGACCGCAATACGGTGCTGACGGTGTAAATGTGTCTCCTGACGGCTTTGCACAACGATTTTTGAGAATGCCTCCGATTGGGGGAATCAAACGTGCAGGCGGTGACAATGCTACTTATTCAGGCAATGCACCTGCTTGGAAACCAGAGGGCAGAAATAAAAGATGTGTCTGGACTCTTCCAACCTCAAATCAAAGAACCGACCATGCTGCCGCTTATCCCGAGAAACTTTGTGAGATTCCAATCAAGGCGGGATGCCCCGAGGGTGGGATTGTTCTCGATCCCTTTGCAGGCACGGGGACAAGTTTGGCGGTTGCAAAAAGATTAAAAAGACGGTACGTCGGCATTGAATTAAACCCGCAGTATTGCAGGATCATCACGGCACGCTTGAATGGGGAGCATCGTCCCGCAACAAAGAAGAAAATCTGGAGACGGATAAAAGATTCTCCTTATCTCGGGACAGTTTATTCCGAGTGAAAAATTGAAAAAGACCGCATGGTCTCCAGCCTTGCCAGCCAGAGACCATCGGTTTATCCTCTTTGTTCAGCGTCGGGTTCCTAAACCAGATGCAGCGTCAGCCGAAGCCCGATCAAAAGCAGGATGACGGCGGCATCGATCAAGATTTCTTCGAATCTTGATGGCGGTTTCAGGAACCCCTCTTTTATTTGTTTTATCATACTTTCTCTTTCGTTAATTTGGACGAGACATTCGCCCAAAAGCGTTTTGTGCAGTTCCGCCTAAAGCGATTCGCAACCCTTGGCAATCCCCTGCAGTGTTCAGAACTGTCCACATAATTCGGCGAATCGTATCACAGTTCGTCCGCATCACCCGCACAACATTCGAATTGATATTCGCAGGTTATTCACATTTCGGCTTTCGATTAAACAAGAAGCGAATCGGTCGAGACAGAGGTTTGAGAAAAACCTTTCAACCGCTTTCCATAGTTTTTTCCATTCTTTCCTCCTTTCCGTTGAGTGTTTAAGTGCCCTTCAGGGCAAAAAAAAATGATGAGAGTAGATACTACTTTCATCATGGGCTTAAAATTAAAGCGACTAAAATTTATGAGGAGATTCCTCTCACTCAATTAAAAGCATAGCATCCAAATTCGCCTTAACGCAAGCTCTTTCTTCACGAAGCAAATTTGAATTTCCGCTCACTTGCTCTAAAAAGTGCGATCCCCGCTCCCTGTCCATTCCTCTTTCGTCCCGTCGACGGCAATAAAGATCTTGCGAATGTGGCGGTTCTTCAACGTTAGTCCCTCACTGACAGCAAGAGAGCCAGTAAGATCGGTACTACCTGACACTGACAGTCCAACTTTTGCGTACAACTGATGTAATTCTCCATTCATACCAAATAAATATCATCAGCAAATTCCTTTCCTCTCGATATATATCCTCTGACACGTTCCCTAAAACTGGCTGGTGTTGATCCGAACATTCTATTCCTTCGGCACCAGACTTTTCCTTTTCGCATTGATATTTATTAACATTGAAAACTTCCGTCAATGGACTGCCCAAAGCAAAGCAAGCCAAATGTGTCATCTGTGACAGTTCCCGCTTATGCACCTGTGCCGATCCAGAATTAGGGAAACAAGGTTTTATCTGCAATGACTGCTTATTCGATGTTCTCCAAGCAGATATTGCCTTACAGAAAGTCCAAGGGCTCTCACGTCCCAAGCGGTGACAGAAAAGCTTTTATGAATAAAGAAACAGAAGCAATGAGTACTCACCCTCACATTGAAGTCCTAGGAGATGGGACAAAGTCTTACCTGATACCAAAGGAGATTTACGAGAACGTTCTCCGATGTTCCACCCGAGAAGAAATGGTTGAGGCGATAGACTGCTACTTTGAGGGATTACAAACCAAGGGTGAACAGTTCAACTAGCAAACCAGACAATGGAGACCCTGTTAAATTGGAGATTCAAATACCTTGAACGCTGTAGCAATACGCTCCATATCACCCCCTAGTATGCTCTATACAGAGCCTCACAACGGAAAAACCCTTCGCTGGGTTCCGCCGACCGAAACTTTTTTATAGATTGGGTGAATATCCCCAAAGACACAACTTTTTATATTCCCTCCCCGAAGTCTGCCCCTAGTTCCTCAGTCGAGACCATTCATTAACGTACTCGGTTCCGAACATTTATCCATAGGTCCGAGGGTGAGCACATAACTCCCCTTTAATAATTTCTCAAATATTCGGTGTTGAATCCGTACGAAATTATTCGGTGCCGCATACTTATATCTATTATGGGGCTTACCAAACTCACCACAGAAGAATTTATTGCAAGAGCACGCTCGGTGCATGGCAACAAGTTTGACTATTCACAGGTCATTTACCGAGGAATGCACTCATCTGTCAGGATCATTTGTCCGAGGCACGGGCAGTTTATCCAACATGCTCAAGGGCATTTAACTGGCAGGGGGTGTGCATACTGTAGCAATCCACAGGGAAACGAGGTTTTCGAATTCATTGCCAAATTGAATATGGCAAATGGCTGGCACCTCGTAGGAGGAAATCACGAATACGGCGTGCCTAGTGGTGTGACTGCTTCAAGTAAATACTATTTCGATGGTGCCGATTTGGAGAAACTTATTTTCTTTGAATACAACTGGAAACCGCACCACTTCGAACCGATAAAAAGCAGGGACGCTTTTAAGAAGCAGAAACTCAAAGAATGGCTAGCCTCGGAAGGTCTGACAGGCAAGGCAACCTATGTCGTTTACGATGCCGTCAAAGAGGTTCTGACGCAAGAGGTGTTGTAATCACTATTTATTATTGATGGCAACCATCTATACATCTCAGGCTCAATGCTCCGAGGTAACAGGTACTCCGATTGAGATTATCCGCTACGCTGCGAAGCACCCTGACTCCGTCGGAAACAAGAATGGAGCGAAGTACGCCAACCGCATCAATTGGGATAAACTCTCCGCTTGGATCGAAGAGAACAAAGAGACGATTGAAATTGCGATTCAGGACAAGTCCCTTGCCGATGGCGTCACCCTTCACGATTTGGAGAAGATAGAGAAAATTCGGAAACTCAAGAATTTCAATCGGTCCAAGGATAAAGCGTTTATCAACCGCAAGTTGGTTCTTCAGACTGTCGAGTCAGTCACCGCCAGATTGACAGATGCACTACGGCAAAAGTTCGAATTCGAAACCCCGCCCAAATGCGCAGGCGGTTCAGAAATTGAAATCAAAAAGATCAACAAAAAGGTACTTGATGAACTCCTTGGGAACTTTGCCAGAGCCTTTGTCGATTGGAAAACCGCCAGTGACGTTCAAGAAATTTCAGAAGATGAGATGCAGGAGGATGAATGACCGTAGAGGCGGAACTATTAAAAGCCTTCTCCAATGGTGTCACGATCCCAGACAGAAGAGATATTTGCACTTGGTCTGAGCAAGAAACAATCTTGCCGTGCCCTCCTTATTCAATCAGCGGACCAGTTGACTTGTCAATCAGTCCCTATCTACAGGAACCCCTCCTAAGTCTTCAAGATGATTCAGTCCGCACAACGGTATGTGCCGCCAGCCCGAGAACTGGCAAGACCCTGCTGAGTGATTTGTTTTTAGTTTGGCTTCTCAAGGAAGCACCCTCAGACATTTTGATTGCGTTCCACACTCGGGACGTTCTCAAACATTTCTATGACATTCGGCTTTTAAAACTGCTCCAAACGAACGGGATCGTTGATAAATCCGTTGATCGCTTCGACACCACACAGAAGCTGATTCGGTTAGCCAAGGCAACGGTGAGGATGATTTCCGTTGCCAACGAGAACAGTGCAAAAGCCCTCGGTGCTCGGGTGGCTGTTGCTGATGAGTGCTCCGCTTACAAGGCTGGAATGATTGCCCAAATAAAAGGGCGTACCGTTGATTACCGATATTCAAGGAAGCACCTATTAATTTCACAAGCATCCGAGGAAGGACACGAATTCCATGTTGAATGGAAGCAGGGGCATCAAGCCTCATGGGGTTTCCAGTGCCCCGCCTGTGAGACCGTTCAGAAATTTGATTTAGGCATAAAGAGGAAAGACAACACTTTCGGCGGTCTCAATTGGGATTCCAACAGTTACACGAAACCAAATGGAGTGCGGGACATTCCAAAGACTCTCCAAACCGTTCGGTACAATTGCGTAAAATGCAATCAACGTTTTGATGATACGGAGCGAGATCGTCGCATTCTGTCGAAAGCGGGTCTTTACATTGTCGAGAATCCCGACGCATCACCCGAGATTAGGTCTTACCGATGGAATGCATTCGCCTGCCCGTCCTATTCCTTCGCAGAAATCGCACAAACTTACCTGATAGCCAAGCATGAATTCCAGCGGCAGAAGAAAACCAAGTTCAAGAATTTTTTCATGCAGGAGATGGCAACCTTTTGGGGAGACCATATCGGCATGGAGAAATACAATCTGAAAATCGGTGTTGCTGAGGACGGCGAGGCAAAAGCCGATTCAGTCAGAGTCTCGGTTGCTGACGTTCAAATGGGCGGCAACCTTCTTTATTTTGTTATTGCTGATCTTCACAGGAATCTAAAGACAATTAAAATTGTGCACCACGGAAAGACCGATGGCTTTGACGGTTTAGACAAGATCAACAAGGAACACGGAGTCAAAGACCAAAACGTCTTGGTTGATAGTGGAGATATTACA
This sequence comes from Limisphaerales bacterium, assembly GCA_044226545.1. Lineage (GTDB taxonomy): Bacteria > Verrucomicrobiota > Verrucomicrobiia > Limisphaerales > SXQI01 > DASVNK01. The sequence continues at coordinate 107,925 of JBGAGW010000009.1, read as the reverse complement.
CGCCAAGTCTATCGTGAGTGCGCCAAGCATGGGCACGCCGACGCAAGAGGGCGTTGGTTTTGCTGGACGGCAACCAACGGTGAAGGTGATAAAGATTATTACAACCCCGATACTAAGAAGAGCAACTTCTTCTCACGTCCCAAGTATCAAGACGCCAACGTCGGGTTGGCAGGAAAGAAACTTTATTGCCCGTTCGTTTCATTCTCAAACCTCACTTCAAAGGATATTTTAAAGAGCCTTCTCGATAACACACACCCTGATGTTAAGCTCTATATGAGTGAAGCAGCGGCGGCAGATGAGGATTTCAAGGCTCAACTTCACTCTGAAGTAAGGAACATCAAACACGGCAAACCCATCTGGGAACCAGTCAAAGAACATGCGGAAAATCATTATTTTGATTGCATGGTGTTGATCGTGGTTTCTGGCGGTATTCTTGGACTTCTTTAAACTTCAACACTTTTTCTTCTTTCACCCCTATTTATATTCGATGCTTTTTAACCCAAGACGCCACACCAAAGACCAGATTGAGACAATCGAGAAGAAGGCTTTGTCACTCTTAGAACAAGGTGTGACGGTCATGTCATGGGCAAGTGAAGGATCGTCGGGGAACCTCGAATTTACCATGCCCGTGGAAAAAGTACTCCTCGAATGTGACGCATACTTTGAAACTCTGGCAGGTACCAGAGTTAAATCAGCCTCAACAAGATTTTCCTGCTAATGGCTTTACTGGATCAATACGGAGTGCCGATTTCTCGGACAGTGTCTTACAGCACCAGCACGAGAACCAAGATTAACAACCCCTCTTGGATGCAACCTCGTGCCGTTGGAAGCAACAATGACGGTATCAGAGTTATCAACCCTGCCGAACGTGCGGTTTACCATGCTCTCGCAAGGGATTTATTTCGCTCATCTCCTACCATTAGAGCCGCAATCACCCGCAAAAATGCTTACGCCTGCCTGACAGGATGGTCCCCATATTTCAAAGGAACTGATAAAGACTACGGCAAAGTCATTGTTGAGTATCTGACTGAAACTGTTTTTCCGAACTGCAATGAAGCGGGATCGAATTACGCTTTCAACAGAACCCTTTTTGCCATTTCCAACGAAATAGACGTTGGCGGAGATTGTCTTCCAGTCATTACCACCAGTCGAGACGGAACCAAGAAGGTTGCTCTCTATCCATCAACGGCCATCGGATACCAAGGAGGGATAGTCAAAGAGGGCAGATACAAAAACAATTTAGTCACTGACGGGGTGGTGCATGACTCCAGTTATCGACACTTGGCATATTCAATTGTTGAGGCAGACCCGAAGGACATTTATTTTTTCTCTACCAAAGAGGCTTTCCTTTTATCTGAACCAGTCGAAACCCGAGAACTGCGGGGAATGTCTGTGATAGTGGCGGCTCTGTTGACCGCATTGAACGCACAGGATTTGGAAAATTATATTTCCCGCACGGTAAAGACACTCAGCAAAACCGCTGTAGTTGCTGCGACAAAGGGCGGCACAGGAGCAGACTTTACAACCCAATACGGACTTGGTGCCCGTGAAGCCACCGCAGCGGATGCAATCACACGCCAAGAACCTAAGTACGTGGATTTAGGGGACCATATTTTCATTGATTCGATGAACAATGAGACGTTTACCAGTTTCAGACCAGAGCAACCGGGGGACCGCATTCCCGACTGGTTAAAGTCCATCGAAGAAAAAGCGTTGTATCAACTTGGCTGGCATCTCGCCCTTGTTTCTCCCGGTTCTCTCAACGGAACAGCGGCACGAACGGTAGAAAGTGACGTGCAACAGATGATTGCAACTCGGCAACAGACCCTTAAGCGGTTTGCAAAATCTTTTTGTGTTCAAGCCATCGCCAACGGGATCGAAAGCGGAGTCATTCCCGCACCCAAAGACCCCGAGTCCAAGGACTGGCGAAAGATCGATTTCCACATGCCCGCAATTTTCCAAATTGATTCTTGGTATGGGGCACAGATGGCGATTCAGCAATGGACAACGGGGAATCAATCTTTGGCGGGGATCACAGGAAACCAAGGAATAAATTGGATTGAGTTACGAGAGCAGAGGGAAACCGAAGCACGAGACGCACTCACCCGAGCGTCCGCAATCTCCAAAGATTTCAACATCCCGATTGAACGGGCACTTGACCTTATCACCAAGCAGACGGTCAACGCTGCTCCTGTTCAACAGCAACCAAACGCTCCACAGGAATAAATTTTATGCTTTATCGAATCCAAGAGGCACTTCTTTGCAAACCGTGGCTGATTAAGCCATCGGCTCACCTGTCAATGGTCCGCCAGTTGGACGCCTATTTGAGCGGGGTGCAACTGCCAACCCCGCCGGTACCCGATCCGGCGGAGAAAACCTCTCCTGTGACCAGCCAAGGGGCAATTCAGGTAATTTCTTTAAGCGGGACCATCGGCAAGCACCTGTCTTTGATGGAAACTGATTGCGGCGGGTATGACTTGAACCAGTTAAACGAAGAACTGAAAGCGGCTCGGGACAATCCACAGGTTCAAAAAATCCTGATCAATTTTGATACACCGGGTGGAAGTGTTACGGGTGTTCCTGAATCGGCGGCACTGATTGACTCAGTGTCACAGGTTAAACCCATTTTCGGATTCACCGAAACTCAATGTTGCTCGGCAGGCGTTTTCCTCGGGAGTCAATGCACTGCTTTCTATTGTTCCCCTTCCTCTGACGTTGGCTCAATCGGGGTTTGGTCCCTGTATATGGATCAATCCGCCAAACTGGCGAAAGACGGAGTGATACCAAATGAGATTTCATCGGGAAAATTCAAAACAATTGGTGCCCCGTGGCGACAGATGACCGCAGAAGAAAAGGCAATCCTGAAGGCTGATTCTGACAAGATTTATGAGCAATTTAAAGCGGCGGTAATATCAAAAAGAAATGTCTCTGAGGATGTATTGCAAGGCTTGGTTTATGACGGGCAAACCGCTGTCGCAAATGGGTTGGCCGATGGCTTGTTCAATGACTTCGCAGACTTCCTGTCCTTTTTTCTCCACTAATCACTATTTATAACCATGTTCGAACTAAAAACCTTTAAAGAATCTATTGCAAAGATTCTCAACATTAAGACCGCTCAAGAGCAATTGGGCGCAGCGGTGGCTCAGATTGAAGCACTCACCACCGAAAACGAAACCCTCAAGAATTCACTCAAAGCGGCGGTGACTGACACCGTTACTCAAACCGCCCATACTGCCGCTCTCGAAACTTTGAGGGGTGAGTATGAAAAAAAGATTTCCGATCTTCAGACAGAACTCCAAGCGGCTAAAACCTCAAGTGAGGCAAACACCCGCAAGGCTCTGAACGAGATCGGAGTGCCAGCGGATCAACTGCCGACGGTCACAACCAAACAGGACACAACGCTAAATGTTCTGGAGGAAGCATCCAAATTACAAGGATACGAACTCGCAAAATATCTAACCACAAACAAAAAAGCCGTTTCTGAAGCGTTGAAGAAACAATCAAAAAGATAATAAAATATGGCTAATACATTTCCAGCCAATAAGGTGCTGAGCAGCGAAAAGTTTGCGGACTTCAAAAACGTTGCTGCTCAGATTTCACGATACACCCACGACTTTTCGTCAGATATTGCCGATGGGCACACGGCGGTGACGCTCTGGTGGCAAAATGCTGCAACCGCTTCGGTATGGGATTCTACTAATGGATTCCAGCACCCTGAAGAACAGATTTCTAGTACGGATATTATTCCAACTGAACCTGTTTACAAAGGATATTCCATGACACCCAATGAACATGCCTCGTTTGGTGATGAATTCATGGTCAAGCGTGCTGGTCCCGCAGTTATCGCAGTTCTCAATCGTGTTAAGACCGATGCACAGAACTGTCTAACATCGTCACAGTTTCCGCTTGCAAGTGCCAATGCCGCCATTTCCGCAAGTGCAATGAGTTTTGATGCAGTACAAAGTGGGTCGAATATTTTGATCAACTCTGGATCGGTAGGAGGATTGACCCTGCTTGCTTCGAGCAACGCATATTCCGCTCTGATTCGTGAAGCGAAAAACGCAAATTATGCAATCACATCTCAGGTTACAGACGGTCAACCTTCGTTCCGTTATGCATTGTTGCCGCATCTGTTGATCGTTCAGGAACCAAGCATGACGAGTTATTCTGTTATGACTACTCCTGACGCCGTAGGTATCGCCCTACGTCAGACCGTTCAACTGAAAGCGTATGATCGTACAGTTGTCGTTGATCCTGATCTTGGGATCACAATTGCACTCGATTACTTGGAAGACGGACCAAACGGGAAGCCGCTTGGTCGTGCCAACGTCATTGCGGGATATGCCGTAGGAAAGCCCGGTACCGCAGTTCGATACTACCACGGATCAACATAAGCCTTTTTGAGGTAAATCATAGAAGGGCTTTGCATTTGTTACAAGGTGCAGAGCCCTTTTTTACTAAAGACGATGAACCCTTACGCCGAAGCAATCGCAAATAGTTTGAGCCAGATAGAAGGTTATCTTGGTTCCAACAAGTTCTCGTGGAATGGAAATGATTACATTTGCACCCCGAGCGGCACAGGTAAGGGAGAATCACTCACAATCGGGGGCGTCATGCCCGATGCCGATCTTGTCTTGACCGTCAGGAGATCTGTTTTCCCAAATGGGTTCACTCCTGAACTAGAAGACACAATTACTTACAATGAGAAGGAATACACAATCGACACCGTTCGAGAGAATGTCACGGGCACTTTTCTTGTGCTCGGTTGCAAAGACCCTAACGAGAATACGGAATAAAAATGGCTGGTCCCGTAGATGTAAAATGCACGTTTGATGACCGTGAATTTCAGAGGGCATTTAATGAACTTTTGAAACTTCCGACCAGCAAGGCACCCGAGGAAATTGCGATAAAAAAATGTTGGTTCATTGCCCGAAATGCGGTCAACCAGACCGATGCCGCCACGAAGGAAGAGATTGAAGCCGATCTTTTGAAGCCATCGGCAGTCAATCCAAATGCTCCGATAGCGGCGATCTTGGTCAACTCCAAGAGAGCAGCCACAGGAAAGACCAAAACGTCTCGGAAGGGGCTTTCTGGTCCAAGAATGCAGGCAGCAATGCAGAAGCTTATTCGAGCCAGACAAGCCACAAGGAATTTTGTGAAGTCTGGAGCGGTTGCGATGGCGAGAGCCCTTGCACCATTCGTGAAGAAAAAGGGCGGTGCTCCCAAAATGGAATCCGTAAAAATCAAAGGTAGACCAAAAGGAGGGGCTTCCGTCCAAAGGGGTCTCTGGAAAGCATCCGTTGAAATCTTCAACGATGTAAGAGGCGGAAAGGTTCTCAGTCCGATTGTGGAGAAAGTTGCTCTTGAAGGATTAGAGAAAGGGGCGGCAATGGAACTAAAGGACATGAAAGAATACATCGAAAAGAAGCACCTTGAAGAGATAACCAAGAAATTTAACAAAGCGTAAGACATGACAAGCACCATTCAAATTTCCACAAACTTTTCCGTCAATGACGACAATGGACAGGCGAAGATTCAGAGCAATGTTGATTACACCGCCGATACCAGTTCATATTTTGCCGCCAATCAATCAATTGGAACCACGTACGAAGCAGTAAACCTTTACGGTCTTACCGTTCTCAATTCTTTGTGCCTCATCAATCAATCTTCAAATACAATCGAGGTTTCCGTTCACCCTGCTAGTTCATCTTTCACGATTTTGACAGGGAGTGTGCCCGTCGTCATTCGTCCAAGCGGATCGGTTGCGCAAAACTACTACGTCAAGGCAAACGTGGATGGATCAGATTTGAAAGTCATAGGAACAAACTAAAATGCTTACCCCTCCAACAGCAACAGAACAGGCTTGCGCTGCATATCTGGCGAGTGTCGGAACACTGCCAGAGGGAACCCATATTTTCACGGGCATGGAAAACGAGAAGATGCAAACCCCGTGCGTGATTTGTTTTGGTGATAGCGCAACTCCAGATTTTCCCGAGGGCGGCATATGGCACGTCACAACGAGGATCAGCACAAAAGAAATTTATTCCAAAACCGAAGTTGACAGCACTCTGGCAAGCATCGTCCAAGAGGCAATGTTGGCGGATGATATTGCCGAGCGATTAACGGCGAATGCTTCCTATTTATCAGTATTGAGTGTGAACGTTTCCGACGCCAGTACGCAAACCAGCGGTGACGTATGGATGCAAACTCTAGTGCTAGACATCGTTTGCGGTCTCACAGACTAAAAAGAATTTTAACAACAATCAGCTAAAGGACACATAAAATGGCATCATTTAAAAACGTCAGAATTCAATGGGGTGTTTCAGGTTCTTCCTGTTCTGCTCTCGGCACATTCTTCCCGCAATCTCGGGATCATACCAAGAAATCGGACAAAGAAGAAGTGCGCAACGGTGAAGGGTGTATTGAACAAGTCACCTATTACAACAAAACCGAGGAAGCGACTTTCGTATACGTGCCCAAGGGAAGCGGCACAGGGGGCAATCTTCCTGTGAGTCTTCCTGAAGTGGGAACCACTGTGACCGTTGCCGACGCTAACGGGTACGACGCAATTACAGGATCGAATTGGATCATCGATGAGTTGTCAACTCAGGGCTCCAATACGGGGGCAATGCGTGAGACCGCAAAACTTGTCCGATACGAATTGATTTAAGATGGCTTTCTCTCATTGGCTAGAGGCATCCATTCCCGAGCCTGTCACGGTCTTAGCGGTGCCACTGCGCCCCTTTTCTTTAGGGCACTATCTCTTAATGAAAAGGCTCGGTTGTCCGTACGCTGATGACGATTTAAAACGGGTTCGCAGCATGGAAGAATTGGAACAAGCCACGGCAGATTTAATGTTTGCCATTTCCATTTGCGCCCATACTTACGAGGACTTTCAAGAATTCCTTTCTGATCCAGTCTCATACGAGAGATGGTTGGAAGAATGGCAACTTTATATTGAAGAGATGAGGAAGGCACCCCTTTTCAATATGTTCGAGCAGTTTGCCACTTTCGACAAGTACCTTCGTGATGCCATGAAAGTACCGGGATTTTGGAATCTTGAAGAATCAGAATCGAGCGGTGGCGGTGCTCTGCACTGGTCACAAACTCTTCTTCAAGTCCTGCTAGGAATGGGATTTGAAGAAAAGGAAGTCTATAACATGCCGCTCGGCAAAGCCTTCTATTTATACTGTCAGGAACTGGCAAAGAACGGAGTGATTGAATTCATGTCCGAAGAAGATTTAGCACCCGCTTAAACTCAAATGCCTACAGCCAAATTTAAAATTGATGTTGATGCCAAGGGAGCACAGGCAGGCATGGCGGCTGTACAGAAGCATGTCAAAGCCCTTGGTTCCACCGCTGGTCAATTGGGATCGAGTCTCAAGGGCGGTATTGCAACCGTCCTCGGTGTTGCGACCATCGGCGGCTTGGTTCATTCAATGGCGGATTTCGCAGATGAAATTCAAAATGCAAGTGACCGTCTGGGCGTTGCTTCGGATCGTGTTCAAAACTTCCGCATTGCTGCCAAACGAGCGGGATATGATTTAGGAGCCTTTGACAAGATTTTCGCTCAAATGGAAAAGTCCTTTTCTGGTGCCCTCGGTGGCGGTTCTCAAATGGACATTTTGAAAAAGTTCGGACTGTCCAAAGATGACGTTGCCCATCTCAACAAAGCGGATGCATTGCAGAAGATTCTTGAGGGTTCACAAAACATGTCCGATTCGTTGGCACGAGGAAACCTCTCAAAGATTTTCGGTTCCAAAGGGTCTAATGCTTTGATGGCGATGAGAGAGGATATTCTATCGGGGAACCCTGATCGCATTATTTCAGCAGACGCAATCAGTCAGATGGACGAATTTATGGACGCCATCGCAGACACCCGAGATGCGATTACGCAAGGTCTTTTGCCTGCCTTTACGGAACTGGTTAAATGGATTTCCGAGAAGACTACGGGGTTTGTGGAAGATACTTCCAACGGGAACAAAATGTATGCCGAGGCATCCGCACTGTACGCCAACAAATACGGCAAGGAAGCATCAAGTCCTTTCAATCCTTTGACCATTGCCGAGGGAGTTGCATATCAGGCGAACATCGCAGGAGCGAATGCATTCCATAGCGGAGAGGATCGAAAGAAAGCGATTGCAGCGGCACAAAAGCAATACATCTCCAATCTTTTCGGGGAAGACATTTACAACGATCTAATGAAGGACTTTCAGGCAACGCCAAACCTTCTCGATAATCTGAAAGCCAGCCAAGAGAAACGACGCAAGGAAAGAGCGGATCGACAAGCAATGCTGGCGGGTGGTGTTTCTCGTTTGGCTTCTGGTGGAAAAGAGAAAGACTCTGAAGCCATCGCACCAAGCGCAAATCTCGGCGGCTCTGATTTAGTTCGCATCGGTGGCATCCTCGGAGTTGATGCAAGGTACAGGATGGAAAAACTCTCCATTCAAGCCAACAAGTTTTTGGAACGTATCGCCAATGCTACCGAGGAATTGAGAAACAACGGCATAAGCACCAACTCTGACGACGATCAAGAATGGAGCGGATAAGGATTTTATTTTATGGCTGTAAATCGTAAAGGAACATCAATCACCGAAGAACCCGTTGTTGTCCGCAGGACAGCAGACGGGACCGTCACAACTCGAAAATTTCGAGGTGATAGCACTTTGGTTGCCGCCAAAGAAGAAGAACTGTTTAACCTCGGATATGAAACCGAATTGACCCAAGGTCCGAATTGGGCATTGACTGCCACATTTACCACCACAAGCAGCGATCCAGTAGACCCGACAAACCCAAACGTTGACACGATCCCCGAGCCAACTTGGGAAATGATTCCAAACACTTTCGAGCAATCAATCTACGAATGTGGTAGACCCCTGATAACGGCGGTTCCTACCATCATGCGGGAAATGGTTGAGTTTAAAGTTAGGAATCCGAACAACAAGGATACCCTTTTTTATTTCCCTCCTACTCTCACCATTGATGCCGCTACGTTAGCAGCGGCAGACAGGATTTACTGCATGCGTAGAATGGGGATCGAAGGGAGAGAGAGTTACACTTGGACACTCAGAAGAAGTGTTGTCATTCAAAGTTCAAATGAAAATCTGGACTGGACCAACGCACGAGCCGAGAAAATCTTATCTACCCTAAAAGTTAAATCTCTTTTCAATGTGCCCTTCAACATGGCGAAACTGATGCCGCCCTCCTATGTGGCGAATGAAAACCAATCGGTTGTGCCTGACTCTGATCCTGTCGTAATTCCTTTTTATTACGGGTGGAAACAATCACCGATCAACCCGCAGACAGTTGGCACGAATCGCATTCAGTACAGCCAGTCTTGGACGTATAATAAATGGAGTGTGACACTTTCCCCGAGTCTACCGGGATTGTATGACTTGGAGGTTTAAACAATGAATGACAAACTTCCCAAAGTAGCGCCCACAACCAAGCTTGGATCAGTTGTAAATAAAATTACCGAGCATGCCCGCACGAGCGGTATTGCTTCCAGTGCTGACGTTAAAGTCTTGCATGGTCCCCATGGTACAACCTTGCGCATGTCGAATAAGCACAAGGAAACCGCCAGTGATTTCATGCGGTATCGTGGGGAATTTGATCCTGATGAGCAGTACTCAGTCAATGACATTGTGAGAGTGCTTCACGATAAGACTTACACGCACGTTTCCGCCAGTACTCCTTGCTCTGCATCGGTTGGTGTTTGGGTGTGTCGAGTGCCGATCCCCGATAAAAGAACTTCTGATCAGTTGTACACTCTCGGTTTGAATGCATTAAACTATTATCCATGGTTGAGAGCACCGGGAGTGAAATACTATCCCCAATGGCCAGAACCAGCGGCAACCGCTTCTTACCATTCGGAAACGGGCAGGTATTGGGAATTGATTTCAGGACTTCCACAAATCGCATCTGACGGTTGTGATGAATACGGGGATGCAGCCACGATTTACGTTGACCAGATTGTCAGCGGTTCCTCTTAAATTGCTATGAGCCGTCAAAGTCCTGACAGACGATTGCCTTGCGGTGGTTCAACTTTCACGATTGGAGGTTGTCGAAAAAAGTCTGAAAAAAAATCGAGCATTGCCGCCATTCCAAACTTGGGGAACACCACCAAGATGCAGGATTATGCGAGTAACGAGTTTGTACCTCCTTACCGAAATCCTGAACAGACAACCGCCCCTGATTGTAGCGAATTCTCACCGCCGTACGTTTGCAATGATGGGAACGGAAACGGGTATCCCTTCTGCGGTATCCCTGATGCTTCTCTCTTTCAATATACCGAAAACGTTTTTGAAGTAGGTTCCAAATATTACAATTCTTATTCTGCTTCGGCAGGCACTGGCGATTACTCCGCTTGTGAGAATTCGGGAGAAAAAAGAGTCTTTGCCAAGAAGGCATGGAGCGGTAAACGCTCTTACAATTCCCGCACTTTGTTTGCAACTGACAAAATGGACTGGTGCAGCAATTGCCAAGTTCACGATTACGATGCCACACCAGACACCACAAAATATCTGGCTCTATCTGCGCAAGCGCATATTTCGCAAACTGATGTTAGGTATGGTGGAGAAGAAGGGACAATCAACGGGCAAGTCTGTTGTCCCGGTGAAGCCTGTGAGGATAACGCTTGTCAAACTTATACCGTTCAACGAACAGAGGTGTCTACTGGCAACGCCACGAGTATCAATCACGCTGATAAGTTCGGAAATCTGTATGTTGATGCGGCGATTTCAGGAGGGGCGGCAACTGGTTTCGATGATCCAGAGCAGGAGGAAACGCTTCGCACCGCAAATGCCGCAGAAGCTTGGAGTTTACTGGAAAAAGCAAATGATGACATCACAGACTTGATTTCGATTTGGTCTGATGAAAGAACTGCGATTGGGCGTCCACCCGACAGCATCAGTCCCGATTCCGAGGGTTCATCATTTCGTCTCGAATGGTACGGAACGTACAACGAAGCGGCGCACTGTGATACTGATGGCGTCACTAAGACATACACAACCAATGCAATGGAAATCGATTTAGCGGCGGGACGTGTAGAGGTATGGAAATATGACACCCATCGTACGCCCCTTCATAGCTTCTGTACGGGCGATGGCAATTTTAAAGAAGTGTATGCCGCCCGTCACGATACTTGGATTTACAATGGCATAAACATGTCTTATCGGAGCGAGAATCATTTTAGAGACCTTTTGCTAGAGCGGACGATAATCAAGACCGTCGAATGCACTTTGTCCAGTCCCTACACGTCGGCTCAAGTGCTGGCGGATATGCATACCCTTCTCGGTTACTATCCCTTAGACGACGATGTACTGTTGCCGTGGAAAACAAATCTTGATGGTATCTGGCCTTTGGTTTCGTACGATGAAACCACTTCCGCCCCTTTCGCTGGTGCAACCGATTCAAGTATTGTTGTCAGTGGAAAAGTTATGGGTAAGCCAGCCCCCCGTGGAATAGATTTTGTATGGAATCCAGAGCACCCAAACCGAGACTTTTGTGTTTCTTCCAATGAATTGGGACCATGTTACATCAAGTACGTTGCCTCATGGGGTGCCAGTTCCTTGGCTGATGCTGGTATTCCTCATGCAACGCAGTGGCTTGATAAATGGACGGCACACCAGATGCCCCAAGGTGCTTTCGTCGGAAATGGTTTCTTTGAGACAACACCGAGCACTTGCAACGAGACAGGACCGCAAACGATTCAGGATGACACCATATGGGGTTGCAAGAGAGCCGAGATTATTCAACCTTCCCGACGATCCTTCAATTTTGCACGTCCCTGCTCAGTTGACCGCTACAGCATCGAAGAAAATTCAGATAGGTGCATCGTTGATATTTCGGGAAGCGTTGTAACTCTTGAACCAACTGGAGAGGCAACGAACATTGCAACGGGTGATAAAGTTTGGATTTGTGGCACGAGTTATGACGGGTGCTATACCGTTACAAAAGATTCTGATTTCCAGATTACTCTTACCGCTCAAATCGCTTCTGCTTCGTGGTATTCAACTGGTCCGATTTCCGATTGCGGTCAAGGGATCGTTGGAAAGTTGAGATGGCAAAGCCCATTGAAGCCTGCAGTTTGCGGAAGAATCGACATCGTGTCAGCATCCGCAACCGCTCCAATCACAATTTCCCTGATGGAACCTTGCCATTTAAACAACTTCGATACCGTCACCATCTCAGGGGCAACGGGAATGACCGCTTTAAACGGCTCTTGGAACGTTCACGTTTTGGACGGGTCAACAGTCGTCTTGGTTGGTTCCGACGGCTCTGGAGGCGGTTACAACGCCAATACGGGGCAAATTTATTCCCCTGATGGTGCCGACTGGAAATGGAATGATGATCAACCAAAATACGATTACGTCACCAGAGAATGGAACTGCAATTTTAGAGCCGCTGGTGAGTATGCCCGAATAATTTCCCGCAATGAAGATTTGCCTCTGGAGGATAATTGCGCTTTTGACGGCGGATGCTCAACACAACCCGAACCAATCGCACCAGAGGCAACTTGCGTCTTGACCGAAACCACAAGATGCCAAGCGCCGAACCGATGCAAACCGATGGTTGCTTTCTGGTCCCCGAATGGTGAGAACTTCGCACACAATCCAAATATTCAAGGGGCAGTAAATTACGGGTTCGGTACGCCTGATATTGATTCTGTTTATGGTGGCGTTCATTGGAATGCGATAGTGGTACAAACTCAGGATGATCCTCTTTGGATTGCACCGCCTTGCCCTTGTGAACCAAACGAGGATACAGGCGAACTTGGTTGCAATCGTGACATTTTGGAACCGCCTTGGAGTGAAGACGAGGGCGATTGCTCGGGAGGGTATGCACACGCACCACAGGTAGAAGCACGAGCCGAAGCGGTTGCGGGTGCTCCTGCTCTGGCGGCAGGGTCTTTCGGTTGTCCTGAATGTCCGCCACCAGCACACACGCCAAATGCACACTCTGACAATGAGGAATTGGCATATGCGCCAACGATAACTTACGATCCATACTTTTATTTGTACGCTCTGGAAAGGTCTTGCGTCTGCAATGCTGGTGCTTTTGATGAGGAATACACGGCAGACGGTGTGCGTTGTCCTTCTTAAAGATACTTATCCTATGTGCGATTGTTGCTCTTACAACTTAGAGCCAAGAATAAGGAACCGAGATTTTATCAGGACTGCTTAGCTAAAGGTAAAGTTCAGGGTCAGTACCTTGATATTTCCGATGCCGATTACCGAGAGATAAAGGAACGGTATCAGAAGGGATCAAAGGCGGTTTACCCTCCAGTTCGGGAACAAATTAAGAATGCCGCTGGTGCTGTTGCTCGTGTGACCAAGGCGGTTTTCACGGGGAAGCAACTAAAGGCTGATCCTGAGATTATAGAAAGTCGGAAGAAAATCTGTCAAGGATGCGAGTTTCTGAAGGGCTCAAGGTGTACCAAGTGCGGTTGTTATTATCCTGTCAAAATAACGCTTACCACTGAGAGATGCCCTCTGAACCCGCCCAAGTGGTGAAAACCAAAGTTTGATACCTTTTAAATCAAATGAGAATCAAGAATCAATACCTTCTGAAGTCCCCTGAATCGGGTGAGGCAGTGCAATGTTTCAAATGTGGAGCCACCACGCACGAGCCAAAGGAAATATTTTTAAGTTTCCACGGTTCCCCGTACCGAGGCACAGGGTATGTCTATTGTCCCCAATGTGCTCAACATTTCCGAATGCCCTTCGAATAACCTGCCGTTTATCTGGTATGAGTAGTATTTATATCCATGCCAGACGTTTTCTTTAATTTTGCCGATCTAACCAGTACCTTTCTCTCTGAGGATGTAACTCCAAAGGTCAGGCTTGTTCCCTATTATTCACCATTGGTATTTTCAGGATCGATCATCACCGCTGATTTTGTCGAGCAAGACCTAAACGTCACTTCCTCCGCAACCTTCACAAACATTGTGCCGAATGTTTATCACGTTGAAGTTTGGACCAAGAAAATCGAAACCGCCTTTGATTTGTTCATTACCTCGGAACTGACAGGGAGCATTAACGGGGCAGATTACATAATCACAAATTTTACTGGATCAGATGCAGCGGCATTCCGCCTCGTGCCTGTGCCAGAGACAACCGCCAGTTTCGGGCGGCAAGGTTGGATTGCTCTAAGCAGTGACTTTATCTATGTGTATGACGCTACTTTGAGCCTTTGGGTACGTACGGCGGTTTCCCTTTGGTAATCTGGAATGGCAAACGTAATCTTTAATTTAATCACTTTGGACAATGCCCAATACACGGGCAGCGTTTATTTACGCCCTCGGGATGTTCAAACGAGCGGTTCGGTAATTGTTCCTCTCGATCCCGTTTCCGATTGTTCAAACCCGTTTGTTTTTGAAAATGTTATTTCTGGTTTTTATGAATGCACCGCCAGCAATCAAGCGATTGAAAGTCCTTTGTTTTGTATTTTGGTGCCGACAGGATCAGACACGTACGATGCAGGAGATTTAGAATTCCCTCCTACGTCCCGAAGTCTTCATTGGGTTCCTGACTTTTCGGTCAGTGCTTCATGGGCAGATTTTGCGGGAACTGCTTCATTTATTCGACTGGCTCAAAGTGCTTCGTATATCCTCGGTGCAAACGTTAAGGGGATCGTCTTAAGTGCATCGTATGCGATTCGTTCGGGTGATGCTGATACTTTGGGCGGGTTGTCTGGATCATATTTCACAGATGCCAGCAATTTGCGGTCTGGATACGTTGCCAAAGGACTTTTAACAGGCAGTTACAATGTCACCGCCTCTTTTGCTGTCAGTGCTTCCTATGCAGTTTCCGCCAGTCATGCGGAAAGAGCCGATCAAGTTCCCGCCTCGGGGATCATCGGGACCGTATCAAGTGCATCGTATGCGGGAACAGCAAGTTTTGCTTTAAATGTTCCAAGTCAAATTGCCTCAGGATCATTGCAGAACATCACCGCCTCATGGGCGTTGAATGCGTTAACGGCATCGGCAATTGATTTCACCCCTCGTGCGGCGGTGTCGGCATCTTGGGCGAGTCAATCTTTCAGTGCATCGGTTGCGGAATACGCCAGAATCTTCGGGGGACAACTGCCAGACTTTTACCTCAGTGCCTCAAACCTCACAGGATTCGTTTTACCCGCTCGGCTCTCTGGATCGTATCAAATCACCAGTTCCGTTGCCCAAACCGCTCTGACGGCATCCTACGTGCAAGGATCGGGGGTCTCGGGGCTGGTCGCATCGGCATCAACGGCAATTTCTGCCTCTTGGGCACCACAGGCGGCACCTGTCACCAGCGTTCCAAGTTCTTCTTGGTCGTCTGCTTCCCTATCAGCCTCGTACGCCCTCTCTGCTTCATGGGCACCGAACCTGTACCCGATCCAAACAGGATCATTTTTGAATGTCACTGCCTCAAGAGCCGTTTCAGCGTCGGTTGCGGTCTCGGCATCGTATGCGCCAACCCCGTCATTGGTCCCAAGCGCATCATTTGCGGTGTCCGCATCATGGGCACCACAGGCCGCACCTGTCACCAGTGTTCCGAGTGCCTCTTGGTCGTCTGCTTCCCTGAGTGCTTCGTATGCACCGACGATCCTTGCATCTGGAAGCAGTTGGAATATTTCCGCCTCATGGGCGTTGAATGCTCTATCAGCATCAGCAATAACTTTTGTTCCGTATGCCGCTCTCTCTGCCTCATGGGCATCAAGTTCAATTTCTTCCTCGTATGGGTTGAGTGCTTCATTTGCTCAGCACTTGGGATACAATCCCGAATTTCTCTGGCAGACCTCTGGCAACGGACCAGATTTAAAACTCTCCTATCTTCCAACCCCAATTGGTGGCGGGATCGGATTTGTTGACACAAATGGAACAGCGTATCTTGCAATTACCGCTGATGGTGAGCCAATCACCATTTACACAAACTTGAAAGTCTTAGGGAATGTCACAGTTGAAGGGGTTCTCTATGCAACGGCATCGGCGGCAGTCTCTTCAAGTTATGCGGTTTCCGCATCTCGTGCGCAAAGTGCCTTTAGTGCGCTCTCCGCTTCATTCGCTCAGAATTCACTTACCGCAAGTTATTTGAGCGGTTCCCATGTCAGGACAGCAGACACGGCAAGTTATTCTTTCTCCGCTTCTTTCTCAATCTCTGGAGGATTTGCGACGAGTGCGTCTTATTCTGTCACCGCATCATTTGCCGATTCTGCATCGGTGGCACGGTCTGCGAGTTATTCCGTTTCCAGTTCGTACGCTTTCTCTGCTTCTTATGCCAATCAAGCATTAACCGCCCTGACTGCTTCCAAGTTGGTTGGATTGACTTACGAGAGTGCGAGTTATTTTCTGAACGTGACAGGATCGAATTTAATTGTGATGCAGAAAGTTACCGCCTCTTACAACAAGGTTGATTTCAATTATTTTGCCCAAAGCGGTTCCAATTTCTCGGAAGGAACATTGAAAGCGGCTTGGCTTGGCGGTGACTCAAGCTCTTTCCGATGGACCAATTACGGATCAATGGATTTCGGTACGGTAGACCTTGAAGCCAACATCGTGCTATCTGGCAACTCGGTACAATTCCGAGTGTTTGCCCCTCAGTATGCGGGCTGGTTCGTGAAGGCATGGGCAATTTATTTTTAATCCAGTTATGTCAAACCATAGAAGAAAGACAACTCACAGATGAAAGACAAAGACATAACCTCCGAAACTCGAATCAGACTCACGTTGCCTCAATTATGGGCATGCGCTGTTGCGCTCGTCACCGTCTCAACCATTCTCGTCAGGGCACACTCTGGCGTGATGGATCGATTGACGAAAGTATCTGACGGAATCGAGGCGCTCGTTGAACAGAACAAGAAAATTGACCAGAAATTTGAATTGTACTCTTTGAAAAAACAGGTAGGAGCGATTTCGGTTTATCTTTTCAAGGAATTCAACCGCACGAATCACGTAGACGAAAATGAATTCAAGGAAGAGATTGCGAGAATTCTGACGGAATAAGTACAGAAGAACGCTGAGAAGAACTTATAGCCTTGGGATGCGTACTCAGCGGAGATTTACCAACACACAATGATTATCGTTAATGAGCAACTATGCAGCAGCGAATCGAAATATGGCAATCTCAAGAATAAATATTCGATTCAAAAGCAAAACGCTCAAGATTCTTTTTCTTTGTCACCGTCGATCTTCTGACGGGCAATATCTCGAATGATTGCTTTGTAAAGTTCGTTATCAAGTTGCCACGAGTTTCGTTGGACAGCAGTTAAATCGTCACAACGGAGGGCTTCTGTTTCGTCGGCAAATAATTCTTTTCTCATAATTGTAAATATCACCGCAAAACCTGAAGTGATGAAACAGGCGGCAGATATTTATTCGGATGAATTACTGGACTTCCGAAACCGACCGAGCGGTAATAAAATTCAATTTTTCCACTTCTCAACATGAGAGGGACGCCATCTATTCCTCAAGTCTGCACTACCCCTGCTCCAAAGTAGTGGAGTGCGTGCTCAACACTTTCAAGAACGTCGATTATCTGACTCGTGATTCGAATCACCTGCAAAAAGACGCTTTGGGGTATCTGGTCAAGCAATTGAAATACTTTAATCCTGAGAAGGGCAAGGGTTTCACTTTGGCAACCTTGAGCGTGAAGAGATATTTTATTTTCCTCAACACCACCGCATACAAGGAGGAGAACCGTCACGCTCCGCTTGTCTACAATGATGAGGATGAAAACGAATTGCCATTATCTACCGAACCGCCCTCGCTGGATTTGCACGAGTTTTTCCAAGGCTTTCATCTTTGGTGGAATACCTATCTTCCGCAAATATTTCCGCAGGAACGGAACCAAAAGACCGCACGAGCGGTTATCGATGGATTTCGCACCTTTGACGGTTCTCTGAGGAAGGAATTTGTAAATCAACTCAAAGTGGATACCCAAGAACCTTCGTACTTTGTCCGCAAAATCTTTACTCAGATAAAACCATATATACAGGGTCTCTTCGTTAGTTATCGAGACTCAGGGACATTTGCCGTCTCTGGGATGGTCCTGACGGGCAGTTTTTTTTCCTCTTCCGCCGCTTTGACGATCCCCGTCACACCACCAGCAAGGCAAAGAACAAATGGAACACCCGAACTTGTTGAGGAAATCAGGGCAATGCACCAAAGCGGGCAAAGCATCATTGGAATTTCTCGGGAATTAAATCTTAATTATTCCTCGGTGCATCGATGGTTGGATGATGGATCAAAGGACCATCGAAAAGGCGCATTGAATTGCAACGCAAAGATGACAGACGAAAAAGTCACGGAAATCAGACGAGAGTATGCGGAAACGGGAGGGCTTTCGATTCGGGGTCTGGCTCGGAAATATGAAATTAAACCGATGACCGTCAGAAGCATTGTGAAGGGTTTAACTTGGCGACACCTGCCACACACCCCGCTCCCGACAAAGCCACATAACCGAGCAAAGAAATTAAGTCCTGACATTGCACGAGCCATCTACTCCCGATATTGGGCGGGTGAGACTCCAGAGACCTTGGCACAGGAATTTGCAATCAGTAGACAGACAATCGAGCACATACGAGCCGCTAAGAGTTGGAAGAGTGCAACCGCAGAGTTGCGGAGAGAACGGCAACTTGCATCGGTAAAATAAAAAAAGGGGAACTGAGGTAAGGAGAAGAGCCTATGGATAGAGACTCGTTAAACCTCAGTCCCCTTTAATCTTTTGATATTTCAGCAAGAATAAATAGTGCCGCCAAAAGGAAAAAGTTAGACTTCCTTTGAAGTGAACCGCCTGCGACGGTCTTTTGACTCGAAAAACCTTTCAGGATTCCGCAATCTGTGCCGCCGATGATTCCGCAGGACTTGAAGGGCTTCTTTCTGTTGTGCCAAGAGGATCGGCGTGACCTCGTCTTGGCTGATTAATTTAAATGCCTTAAAATAAACCTTTTTGCTTGGGAATGGGACATCGGGAGGGTTGACATGCGAAAACCTTTCTTTGGATGCTTTTTGAATTAATAAACATTACTTTAGGTATGGGTTGTCGAACTCTGGTGAGTTTGGAATTACAAACCGCCCTCCAACCACCTCGGGGAGCGCACCGTTTTTTCTTCTGGATGCCTCTAGGATCGATTCCAAATCTGTCCCCTTCTCTTTCTCCTTTTTTTTGTAAAGGGCGTATTCCTCAGCGAGTTGTTTTTCTAAATCGAGCGGCGGAACTGTTGCATGCGCAGCACTAGGGGAAGTTTGAATGGTTTCTCTTATTTGCAAACAATGGGTGGTCCCAGACCTTGAATGTATCAGGGAACCCGAATCGAAGGTGGAACTTGAAGGAGAGCCGCACGAAAGAACTGAGGCGGCGACTGTCCTCTGTTGAATGGAAAGAATAGAATTTCTGAAATTCTCGGTATTCTGTTCAACCTTGGAACGTACGGGGGAACCTTGAAGTGAACCAGCAAGGGAACCGCCGCTGGTTCCTGTACATTCTATATTACTCTTAATTCTTTTATCTTCTTCTTTTTTAGTACCTTCTTTTACTTCATTCTTTTTATCAATGTTTTTACTTACCGTTTTCGGCAAGGTACACTTACCGCTTTCGGCAAGGCCCCTTACCGTTTCTGTTAAGACCCTCTTACCGCTTTCGGTAAGAGTCTTACCGCTTTCGGCAAGCCACGAATCAAAAGCGGCGGCATCGAAGATGTATTGATATGATTGGGTGGCTTCAACTTTCAGGGTTTGGCCTTTTTGATTTCTGCGTTGTGGCACTCCGAAAGGAATTTTCGAAAATCCGATCCCCATTTGACAAAGACGTTCCAAGGTTTTGTTAATGGTCTGGAGTCTTTTTACAGGAGTATTTTCGGCAATCGGATTCATTCGACAAATCCAAGTACGGTCTGTCTGAGTGTTTGTCCTCCAGTACACCCAATCGAGGATGCACCATTCATAGGGATCGGAGAACAGAGCGGCGGTTTGGATTGGTAAGCGGTGATTCTTTTTTATTTCCGTTTTCATTATTTCGTCTTCCTTTCAAGGTTTAGGTTAATTGTTTTGCTTTGTACTCAGCCATTAAAATGCCTTTGTAATCGACAACCCGTTGGTAGACCTCGGGTGGTAAGATAAATTGTATTGCTTTCCAGCCCATGGCTCGTTTCCTCGCCATGAACCGCCGTTGCTGATCTCGTTTAATTCCGTTTTTGGTCCTCATAGTAACAATAAGTATGTTGTCGTTTTGGAAAACGTGCGGTTTCTCGAAATAAAAAAAGGTCCGACTCAGTTGCCCGAGTCGGATTTGACGAAATAGATGAAAACTATCTGTCTTATATGTATCAGGATTCCTGACTAATCACCACTTATTTTAACGTGAAGGCCGCACTTTCTTTGTTGATTGGAAATTTCCTTTCAATACGCCCTTTGGACTTAGCTCCCATAAAATTTCCTGTGAGGCAGTAGAACTGTACCAAGCGATCTCGCCTGAGTGAAATATAGTGAAGTTGTTTCCTCGCCTTTAATGGCGGTTCCTGATATAACGTCACCATTATGAAGTTGAACAAAAGAGATATAATAACGGAGATCAAGACTGCAATCACTGCGCTTGACGAAATCAGCAACAAAATAGAGGACATCCAAGGGATATTGGAAACCATCCAAGAGGATGACGAAGATGGTCCCCTTGTGGATGCGATTGACGCCCTATCGTGTGGTGACGTATTCGAAGCCAGCCAAAAACTTGAAGAATATTTGGTCGAAATCGGAGAAGCACAAAAGGAGGCGGCATAATGAGTCTCAAATACAAGAAGCAACTCAACATTGGCGACAAGGTCGCACCGATCATTGGCGGTAAACTAAAGACGAGGATTATTAAGGATTTCGTAACAGAAGTTTCAAACGACAAAGTTACGTTGAATTCAGGACGGAACCTTGTTCCGCACGAGGGAGGATGGGCGGAACTCAGTCACGGTCCGTTCGGAAATCCAATCTACACGTCGGTTGTCTCGCTCGGAAAGGCGGTGGCTTAACATGAGCACTCAAGCGGAATGGTTCGCAAATGTTATTACTCATCCACTAGGGTATAAGGTCTGTTGCCTCTTGGCTCGAAACAGAGACGTACTCTCGGAATTTGACATAGTGAAAGTGTCTCGGGAATCGTCTATATTAGGCACTGGAGAGGATTGGCACTCAGCAACCTATTTGTTCAAAGACGGCTCAGGACTGCGTATCCACACCAATTTCCGAACTTCCACTGTGGAGGTTAAGGGCATCGTATGAGAAGATTTAAGTATTTGAAAGAGGACGCTCAAGGGGATCAGAGAGTACATCTTTGGTACGAGAAGAAAACTGGAGCGGTCTGGCAAATGTGGGGCGGACCATTGACCTTGAAAAGTGGCGGTCAACCTCCTTACCCTGACAGCGTGCAATCCTTTTGACTTTAGGCGGTGAAAGTTTCGAGGAAGCGAGAAAGGCGGTGACACCATGAGCGAAAAAAAATTAACCGCATTCATTGTGTATTGGAACACTTGGAACAAGACCCAACCTCATGCAGGATGGCAATTCCAAAAAGCGTTTGTCAGTCGATTCGAAGCGATACAGTACGCAAGCACTCATGCCCCTGAGTCAAACGAAGGTCTGGTGAGGTCCAAAATAACACAAGCAACGATTAAGTTTCCGACCAAAAAGGAAATTCTTTCTATGCTTGAAGTGATGCCACTGCGATTGATCGGAAAAGAAAGAGATATTTTCATCAACTAAAATTTCCCTCCCGCTTCCATAAAACAAGAGACCCCGAAGTGAACTTAGGACGCTTCGGGGTTTTCTTTGTTTCAACGATCCAGCATTTTCGATAAAACATTTTCATGCGGCAGGAATGGAGTCAGTTGATACCAGTGGTGATGCCGGTCATAACGGGTGTTTTGGGATTCTGGAGCGGTTGGCGCCTGAACGAAAAGAAGCTGCTACGGGGATGCGAAGTTCAAATTTCGTACAGTTGTAAAGTTGACCGATGCCCGTCTTAGGGAGTCTCAACTCATTTGGGTTGGTTTCAATCAAACGAAAGAGGGTTTACGTGATGCCATTTTCGAATACTCATTGTTTCTCGAAGGTGCAAAAAAGGAGCGGTTGGAAAAATTATGGGAGGAATACTCGAAATTAACCCAAGAGGATTTGCTTGGTGGATACGCCCAAGCGGTTAGCAAACAGGTTTTTGAGGGTCACTTTGAAGAACCGCAAGACGTACTCAAATATTACTTTGAGGAATTCCTGAAGATTTGAAGTGCCATTTTTCAGTGGGGGCGTGGAGCGGTATCCCCTGTTTGAATCAGGTAGGTCATAAACTGCTTTGCCATGTCGGTGACATAGAGACGACCTCCCATCTCCTGAACTAAGTTGTTGCTTTTTAAAAAGCCAAGATACTGGTCATACGAGTAATCCTTATACAGTCCCGGAGATGCCACAGCCGCTAAATCATAATAATGTTTAAGGTCACTTGGAGTTTCCCCTTCGAAACGGGAGTTGAGATGTATCAGCAACTCCAATTGACTACCGAAAATGAGCCGTGCAAGTCGCTCGAAAATTGCCCTGATGTTCGCTACCGCAAGGTGTCTAACGAGAGCATCGATCTGCTTTTGAGGGTCTGGGTCTCCTCGTTGTGTTAGGTCCGATTTAATTTTACTTTCAAAGGCTAGTAGCATGGGGCTATCAAACGCTCTCATCAATTCCTCATGCTTGGTGAGCGGCAGGGCTTCGGGTTGTTTTTGTTGCTCGGTGGTGCTAAACTCCAGCATTCCAGCCTTTTTGAACCGCTGGAGCAGTGCTTTGATTTCATTGGGAAATCTCCAGAGTAGGATTAGAAAGACAAAAATCCCACCGGCAAGCGTCGACAAAGGCCATTTCAGAGCTTCAAGCATTTTTTTGAAACCTGATTAACGGTAGGGGAAACCCTCGGTGAAAAGCAAGCGGGTGAAAGAACAAATTTCCATTTGAGCAAGGTTTGACCCTGTGACGAATCCCCAAAAATGAAAAAATCTCCGTAGAGGGCTTCCCGTTCGATTGTGATGGGTTTTACAGGGTCGTCAGTTTGTTGGCGGCATCCTTCAGGTGTTGATTGTTCAGGTGCCCGTACGTTTTTCCGACCAATAACCCGCCGTCGGCATGTCCAAGCCAACGGGAGATGGTCATAAAATCCAAGCCCTTCATTACGCACATTGAGGCGAAATAATGGCGAAAGGAATGGTCTGAAAAATCGAGGTTGATCTTGGTTTCAACCGTTCGCATTGCGGTATTGAAACTGGAGATTGGTTTCCCTTTGTTCCGTCCCGAGGGAAACAGATATGGGCTGTCTTGGTTCCGTCTGGCGTACATGTCCAAAAGATGAGCCTTCAACTTCGGATTAAAATTTACGAATCGGGTCTTGTCGAATTTGGTGAGGTACGAAAATTCAATCAGTTCGGTATCAAAATGGATGTGTGACCATTGAAGGTTGAGAACCTCGGTTTCCCGTCCCCCTGAGTAACAGCAAACTTTCACGTAATCGGAGAACTGTTTGCCCGTGCGAGGGCATTCCTTTTCGGCGGTGGCAATGATCGATTCCACCTGCTCAACAGACAACAATTCTTTCTTCTTGTTTTTGTGTTTCAGGCGAATGATTCCTTGCGTCGGCATCTCATCAATTTTCCCCTCCTGTTTCGCCAATTTCAGAAGCGATTTGAGTGCGTAAACTTGGACGTTGACGGAATGGGCGGAGAGTTGCTCTTTGGTCAAGTAATGGGTGCGGTACGAAAGAACCTGTGCGGTTGTGATTGTGGACAGGCGAACATTCCCGAGCCAAGCAAGCCACCGATTCAGGTAGATTTTTTCGTTAACTTTGGTAATGTCGCTTTTGTGACAGTTCGCCAGATAGTGCTCGATGTACTCGCCCAAGTAAGGCGAGCCTGTCACTTTGTAAATCTCGCCATTTGCGGCTTTTATTTTAATCTCTGCCGCCAGCTTTCGGGCTTGCGGTTCCGTTCGGGCACCTTCAAGCCGGTGTCGTCTGACTTCGGTTTTCCCGGTTTGGGGATCGAGGGTTTGACACTGACAGTAAAACGTTTCTCCCCGTTTCCAAAGCCCTCTGGAGCGTTCCCCGTCAGCGTTAACAACCTGTTCCCATTTGTACGATTTTGGCTCGGTTTGGTTAAATCCCATAAACTTTCCTCTGTATTGACTAGTAGGACAGAGGGTAGGACAGAGTATAAAAACTCTGCAAGCACTTTCATAAGTGCTTGATCATCATTGGGCGTCCGTGGCGCAATTGGATAGCGCATCTGACTTCGGATCAGATGGTTGTAGGTTCAAGTCCTACCGGACGCGCCATCTCCCCACTTCAAGCTTTTACTTCATTTCCGAGAGGATTGGTTTCACGAACTTGTCAGGAGTGAGCCCGCTTTCATTCAGGCGGGTGACAATGGTCCACGGTTTGTCCGCCTGGCCTTTGGTGAGATCAAGGAACTCCCGCGCGAACGTTTCTTTCGCGTCGACCACGGGCCACTTTAGCTCCGCGTCCGCCGCTTGTTTCCGGAAGTCGTCCCAGCGCGCGAGCAACAGGTATTTCAACGGCAAACGACCGAGGCGCACGCGAATTAAGAAGTCCGAATTGTTTTGCACGGCTGCTTCCGCCCGGCTCCAAAGTTTTTCGGATCGGGCGACTGTCAACGGGTTCAGAAAACCAGCATCAGACGGGGAAAAGCAAGTGAGATAGTAACGCTTGCTAGCCTCGGTCATTAACGTGAGGTAGTCGCTGATTGGCTTTGCGGCTTCGGCTCCGTAGTATCCTTCCAGGAACTCGCGAATTAGCGCGCGGTCGTCCTGCGCCGGGTTCCAAAGCAGTTGCGCGAGAACCCACGCTCGGAGTTCCGCCATCTCCGAACCATGCGACTGGTAGGCGCCCTGCTCGAAAATGCCGCGCACATTGTGCTTTTGGAAGAAACGAATATTCGGTCCGAGCACGAACCAGTTCGGGTGCGGCTGGACGTAGTGCGAGAAGTCAGTCGTATAGTCCCACACGTACAAGCGGTCGGTGATCGCCGCCCAGCCTTTGATATCGTCCGCAAAGGCGGCATTGGATGCGCTTTCGAGCGGTTCCCGGAAATTGCATTCAATCGAGCAGAGACGCACAATCACATTTTTTCGGGGACGCAGCGTCTTGGGTGGTTTTCGCGTGTATTGGTAAGCTAGTGTATCGACTGAGACGTTGGGGAATTCTTCTTCGATCTGCGCGGCGACATAATTGACGATGTCGAGCATGGTTCCGGCGTGGCTTCCCTCCCGTTCATCGAGCGCTTGGCAATGGTCGCATTCGCAGGCGCCATACCAATCGTTCTGCGAGACGGAAATGATGCGCGCTTCCGGGCTTTCGCGCAGCCATTGCTTCACTTGTTCCACGAGGAACTCGCGCAATTTTGGATTGGTCAGGCAAAGCTGAGCTCGATCATGCGTGCGCTTGCCCTTGATCAAGCTGTACCATTCCGGATGAACATCAAAATGCTGGGCGGGCGGCACCAGGGGATAAAAGGTGTGGACGAAACCCTTGTATTGCACGCTGCCGCCCAACTCCGGCGGAATGTGCGCACTTTGTCCGTTGCAGCCATTGCGGATCGCCCAGACCGAGGCAAAGGCCGGCATCCAAAACGGCTCTCGTAACTCAAACGGAGGACAGTAGCGCCTATCGATCTGAGAGACGCTCAGGTTGGCGTCAGGCGGAATCTTGCTGGCCCAGGGCGTCCACCAACGCACTCCGCACTGCTCTTGCAGAAAGCGGGCGACCGCGTAGAGATCGCCACGCGTACCGCCACCCATCAAGAACAGTTTGTCATCCCTCGTCTTTTGAACAACCTCGTCCTCGTGCAAATCATTGATCTCGCCAAAGGCCGCGAAGGCTCCCGCGCTCTTTCCGACAAAAACGGCCGCGCCGGGATGCTCAACCCGGGAGATTGGAATGGTCGCACCCGTGATGGACTGCAACGTCTGTGCAAGCTCGGTGGCGGCGCGTTCCGTCGGCGGGAGCGCGTCAGGCGCAATAACAATCTCGACCAAGGCCTTTCCTTCGCGCGCGATCTGGACAGCACTTGCGGCATTGAGAACGAGTATGAGGACGCTCAGGTAACGAACGATTTGCATAACTAAGTTTTGAAAAAAAACGGCTACGAAATGTGCAACACCTACCACATCGATAATTCGCTGAATGCAAAATTGGCCCCGCGCTTTGGATATCGTCAATTTTTTTGCTTCAAATCCGCGCGGTGCCCCGGCTCCGACTCCCAATGCACCGCGAGTCGGATGAGCTCAGCAGACGAACTTACCGCGAGTTTGTGTTTTATGTTGGCTTTGTGCACGGCAATCGTTTTGGGACTGAGATGAAGTTCACGGCTAATGGTTGCCGTGTCGTGACCACGCCCGAGCAGCCGGAAAACTTCGAATTCCCGATCGCTGAGCGAACTGACTGCAGAGTAGTGTTTAACGCCCCTTTGCCCGGCGAACGAAAGAATGATTCGGTCTGCAGTGTGCGAATTGACGAAGATTTGCCCATTCAAGACCCTCTTGATCCCCTCGATCACCCTTTTGGGCGGCTCATGCTTCATGACGTACGCCCGCGCTCCGGATCTGAGCGCGCGTTCGGCAAGGACCGCAGCATCGTGCATTGATAAAACAAAGAGCGGAAGTTCGGGCCGCAGCGCGCGCAAATCCTTGATCAATTCCAGGCCGCTTTTCCCCGGCAGGGTGATGTCAACCACCACCAGGTCGGGCTTTAGCTTCTCGACCATCTCCAATCCCTCCCGGGCATTGGATGCTTCGCCGCAGACCATCAATCCCGGTTCGCGGTTGATCGTCTGGGTTATTCCTTCACGAAAAATGGGATGATCATCCACAATCAAGATCCGCTTCGGATTTCCGTGTTGATCAGAAGGTTCTTTCATCGGTTGCCTCCGTGTTATTGATTAGAACTGCCTTCGGAAACGAACAAACGACGCGTGTCCCGTGCTTGGGCCGACTCGCTAAGGATAGAACACCTCCCAGAATTCCGGCACGCGAACGCATGATCTGAAGGCCCATTCCGCTGCTCTGAGGCAGCCCTTTGCGAATCCCCATGCCATCGTCGCGCACCGAAAGGATAGCCGTCGTCCCGCGAACGCCGAGAAAGACCGAGACTTTACTGCATTTGCCATGTCGCACCGCATTCTGAATGGCCTCTTGAACGATACGGTAGATATGGGTGGCAGCGGTCTGGTTACGCACCGCCGGCAAGTTCACAATCCTCAACCTGCATTGAATTCGGAATAGCTCTTCGGCGCTCTGCGTTAACTCCTGAAGAGCCGCGTTGAGCCCACCCAACTCTGCGCGAACGGGATAAAGCCCATGCGCCAATTGTCGCGTCTTCGCAAGCGCCTCCTCCAGCAATTGGACAACACGCGCAGCGTCCGTCCGAAGAGACGGATTCTGCCCGCGGAGACGCTCTGCCAAACCTGTAGCGAGATGCATCGTCCCACTAAGCAACTGTCCCAAACCGTCGTGCAAATCGCGCGCGATGCGCCGTTGTTCCGTCTCGGCCACTTGGGCGATGCTTCGCTCCAGCCGTTTGCGCTCGGTAATATCGAGCAGTGTGCAGGATAGGCCCACAAACTCGCCCGTCCCGTTGCGCTTGGGTTCCGCATTGGACTGCATCCAGCGCACGGCGCCATTGGGCCGGCGAATGCGATATTCCATTCGGTAAGCCGCCCCGGTGTCGAGCGCGTTCCTTTCGGCCTGTAGGACGCGGTCCCGGTCCACAGGATGGATCACCTCGCGGAGATATGACTCTGGGGTTAAGCCGGAATCTTGCCGACCGATCAGGCGCAAGGCCTGTCCAGACCAATGGGACTTTGCGCCCGGCGTGAAATCCAGTTCGTAGCTCCCGATCCGCGCAGTCTTTTGCGCCCGTGCGAGCCTGGCCTCACTTCGTTTCAAATCCTCGCCCAACTTTTTTTCTTCCGTGACGTCGCGAATGAGCGCGTAGAAGCCGGCCACCCTACGCGAGGATTCTCGGTGCGGGACGTAATTCACCTGCACATTCCGCACGCCCCACGTTTTGTATGGAATGGATTGTTCGAAGCTCCGGTGCTTGCCCTTGAGGGCTGCCGCCATATGCGGTTTAAGAGCATGCCAGGCCTCCTCGCCCAAAACTTCCCGCACATGTTTGCCTGCGAGCGCGGCCTTACTAACATGAAACCAGCGGCGATAGGCCGCATTATTGAAGCGGTAACGAAAATCACGGTCGACATACGAGATCAAGACTGGCAGTGCATCCGCCAGTCCTTCGAGCCGAGCCAGCTTTTCTGCGGAAGACTGAAGTCTGGCCTCAGCGCGCTCTTTAGAGTCCTGAGATGAATTCCGCATATAGCTGCTCCGTCTTGATCCTAAATCTGCATCGATCCGAGCCGGCTTCGCCTGTCCGATATTGCGCTTTTTGGCACCACCCTTGTTTAAGCAGCGGAAAAAGACATGTTCCTTGTAACTTTGGGACCCACAAGCGCCGGTTAATCTTTCACAAAAGATGAAGAGGAACGCCTGTGCTGCCATGGGAGCTTATGACGAGAGCCAAAGCTTTGTCGAAAGGAGCGCCAGATGAAAAGCATCACTAAGGGAGCGGGGAAAAGACCGGGGCCTGGTATTCGACCAGCCGCGGAGCGCAGTAATCTACTCCCGCCTGAGTCAAAGGACGATTCCTTTCGCAGCCCTCATCCAAAATGGGCCTGGCACTACAAAACTCTTTTGACTTTGCGCGATAGGTTATTCGACGAGCGTAAAGAGCGGCGCGCCGAGGCCGCCGAAAAGGTCGAGCCACATAGCATGAGCCTCGCCGATTCGGCCAGCGATGAAATCGAGCATGACCTCGCGCTGGCTGAACTGTCCGCGGAACAGGACGCATTGTATGAAGTCGATCAGGCGCTATGCCGCATCGCCCACGGAACGTACGGGAAATGCGAACTCACCGGCGAACCGATCTCGCCGGTTCGCTTGCGCGCTGTTCCCTGGACTCGCTTTGCTGCCGCAGCCGAAGCTCAACTCGAAGCACGTAAACAGGTCCGGGGCGTACAGCTTGGGACTCTCGGTTCGGTTCGAAGAGAGGGACGACGAACATTGGAGGAACCAGAAGAGGAAGCGGGGATCCCGGTCCCCGGAGATGAAACGATAAGAGAGGTTTCGATCCCAACTTCCTCATCTTCACGCCAGGCCACGACCAGCAAATCCAGAAAAGGATAAATGTATGAACTGTCCAAAATGCAACTCCCCCATGGTCTCGGTTGAATTTGCGGACGTCGACGTCGATCGTTGCACCGCCTGCCACGGACTTTTCTTCGATGAATTCGAAAAAGAGGAATTAGAAAGGATCAGCGGATCGGACGCAATTGATACGGGAGATCGCCGCGTTGGGCGAGCTTTCAATCGAATTGATCGAATTGAATGCCCGCGCTGCCGCAGCCGGATGATTCGCATGGTCAATCTCAACCAGCCACACATCTGGTTCGAGCATTGCACCGTTTGCGGCGGGTCGTTCTTCGATGCGGGAGAATTCCGGGATCTGAAGCATCACACCATTGTCGATTTCTTCCGCGATCTCACCGTGAAGGAAAGGAGTTAGAGTATGATCAACCTTCGCTCTCTCGGCGCAGCCCTGTTTGTGGTGCTCACGGTTTCCGTTCGCTCCGAAGCTCAGGTCAGCGAACCTCCAGGACTGATTGGCCTGTGGGCCGCGGAAGGGAATGCCGCGGACTCGGCGAGCACAAATAACGGGACCCTGCGAGGAAACGTGACTTACGCGTCCGGCGCCGCAGGTCAGGCCTTTTTATTCGACGGTTCCGGCGGCTACGTCGAAATCGCGAACAGCCTTTATCAGCGCGAGCAAAGCACGCTCATGGCTTGGATCCGATTGGATGCGCTGCCCTCCGCCACCGGAAACAACTACATCGCACGCCGATCTGCGGGGGCTAACGATTACGACCTTGAGGTCGAGACGGACAATCGCGTGCGATTTTATCCCTGCGGGGGTGCCGGGGGCGGCGGTTATCCCGGTTCAACGACCATCCTACAAAGCGAGGTGTGGTATCACGTCGCCGCGATCTATAAAGGGGCAGAGACTATGGACCTATATATCAACGGCACGAACGAAGTGAGCTTTCCGATCCAATGCATCCTCGGCGAGAACTCCGCGCCGTTTACGATCGGTTTCAGTCCTCTCTGGGGGCGGCCATTCCATGGACGGATTGACCAGGTTAGGATTTATAATCGAGCTTTAACCGCGACGGAGGTGCAAAACGTTTACGCGATCGAATCCGGCGCGGTCATTCCTTCGCCAGTTCTAGGCATCCGTGTTTCCCAGGTTGAACTTTGCTTTAAAACAGTGCCTGGTCCATGGTATCAATTCCAATACCTTTCGGCACTCACCTCTGACACTTGGGTCCCAGTCGTCACGAACCTCTTCAAGGGAGATGGCGGCATTCTCTGCCAAACGGACGCAATTTATCCAGGCGAACCACGAAAATTCTACAGAGTGATCATAACGGAGGCGCCCGCTGTTTTCAGCCCATGATTTAATGCCCGTTTCATTTAAACGCGGCGAGAGACCGCATTCTCGGTGACCGTGCCAAATACATTGGCATCATCATCGGTTTGGCCTTCGAACGTTCCTCGCTTCGATCTTCGTTCGCCAACAAACGGAGTGTTCATAGATGCAGGCCCAGCGAAGCGCATTCCGAATTAACGAGGCCCTAAAGATTTCACTTAGTGGCAATACGCGCCAATTCCTAATGCACTGACCGTCGAGCATGTGCATTATCCCCGGAATGCAAATCAGCGCGCGAGCCAATCTTGCAACTCCGTGGCCGGAGCAAATCAGCCACCTGACAGCTCCCCTTCATTATGCAATCCTTCTACCCTCCGGCTCTTCTCAAGGCGCCGTTGCATCGCCAGTCGAGCTGTCCTGGGAGAAGCTGCCCTGCCAGGCCGGATATCGACCAGCCCGAATTGCCCGGCTTTGTAATGTCTCACTGCGAACTTTGCAGCGTCGCTTCCGCCAAACGTATCGGACAACTCTTAGCCTCTGGCTAAATCAGATTCGACTGGTCGAAGCGTATCGACTCATATGCGCGGGAGAGTCGGTCAAAAGTGCGGCCTACCATCTCGGCTTTAAGCAGCTCTCGCACTTCTCGCGCGCATTTAAACAGGCGCATGGAATCACTCCCGGACTGCTGGCGAGAAGTCGGTAACCTACTCCTGAAATCACACACTGCGATGATATGACGAAGAAAATTCTCTACGCGGAAGACAATGAGCCGTTGCGCGAAACGTCCGTCCGGACTCTTCGAGCCGTCGGCTACTTTGTTCTTCCTGTCGGTGATGGCCAGGCGGCACTCGACGCAGCGAGACTCTCCCCGTTCGATCTTTTGATCACGGATAATGATATGCCGCGCTTAACCGGTCTGGAGCTTGTCGCCCGGCTGCGCTTGGACGGTTCCGATCTGCCCGTTATCGTAACCTCGGGAAGTACAAACCATTTTGCCGCTCACGACTATGAATGGATGCGTCTAAGCGCCTGGGTCCAAAAACCGTTCGAGTTGGAGGATCTCGTGACGCTTGTCAGGAATGTGTTCCGGTCAACACCGCTGTCGCCGACCTCTGGACGGAGTATGCAGATTACTCTTCCGCCACTGCTTCGCGAAGGAAATCCCTCTGCTTGAAATTGCCTGCCTGACACGGCGGGACCTCATTGCTCACTGCCTGCACACTCATGTGAGTGGGAACTGGCAATAGCGGTGGAGGGTGAGGAAACTATCCCTCCACCGCCTCTCCGGGCCCGCTCTTTAACGATCAATTCTTCAACCGGCTAGCGGTTGTTAGAATTGGGCTGTTAAGAATCCTCTGTAAATAAACTTGCCCTTCCGCGGCGAAGATAAAGTCTTATCGGAGCCCTCTCTAGCGAGATTCAGCGCCAAGGGATGCAAAATCCGCCCCTTGGCGCTCTCGCTATTCGTGAGATAAAGGCGAATCGCCTGTATCTTCTAACGGGCACTCATTTTTCGGATAGGCAGAAAGCTCATCGAGCCCAGAGCCAGCGCCAGCAATGCGGCAGTCATCCCGCCGTCCGGGACCGACAGACTAAAAGCCAGATCCGTGTGAACGTCCGTCCAAGGACCGCCGTGAGGCCCGCCATCGAGAGCCAAAGGTCCGGTAGCGGTATGCGCGTTGTAATTCTCGCTTCCGATGGTAGGGCCATTGAGCGCGTCCGCCCAATTCCAACCCGCCGCACTGTTCGCTACTGTGAGCCAGTACTCGGTCCCGCCAGCCACGTTGATAAAGTCACCCGTGGCACTGTAATGCAACAGGCCCGCTGGCAAGCCGGGTTCGGCAGTCCCAACCGCGGTAACGAACACCTTTTTCAAAGAGCCAATCGTTACGTCGTCGAGATTCGGTTGATGCGTGTTCGGATCATCAGTATGGAAGGCCAACTCCCATTGATCGGATTGGGCGGCTGTGCCCCACCAATCAACACGTGAAATGAAGCCGCCCTGGCTTGGAACGAAATCGTCCGCCAAAATCGGGCCGTTTGCATTATGAAACGATTGCTTCTGGGAATCGTTGGTGGGCAGATCCTGGTAGACAACGAGCTCTGCCTTCGCGACCTGCGCCGCCGAGAGGGTCAATGCACCAATCGTCACCGCCAACAGGCGTTTTCCTCCGCTGGAGGCCATTAGGTTCTTCCGATTTCTCATATATTTAACCGTATGTTTGAATTGTTACTTGCTCTTGAGGGTGACCTCGTAATCTTTTGCGAATCCCATTTCATCACAGCGAGACCGGGACTTTATCACCCCACCACAGAAAAGCAGCCGCCGAGCCAAGTCCTGAACATAACATTCCAAAATCGCGTAAGCACTTGCGAGGGCACAACTAACGCTATTAAACATCCCGCCACTCATTTTTATTTATAAATGACATATCTTTAGTTCTGTCAAAATTGCTTACGTTTGTTATTGCCACCGGATATTGCGTTCTAGATAGCAATTACTGCACATAACACAACAGATGCTAGCCTAATAGATACAGCCCTATTTTATTAATGTACACACACGCAAGGGAGTCTGCCAACTATAAGACAGCCCCCCCCACCCACTCTCAACGTATAGAGCGAGAGCTATTAGCTTAGCGTCACGATTAAATCTTGTTTCAGTCTGACAACGTTTTAGGCAAGGCGGAATTAGGCAAAATGCGCAAGCAGTGTACGGAATTTATTTAGTCGTCATAAAGACATTGACACCCGTAGCATTCCTGTTGGCTTCCGGGGCCTCGATCATTCAAGCCAACTTATGTGTAGCGTTAAGCAATCATCGCCGAGCGCGCACCCGGAGCCTGGTGATAAATGAATCTACAGCGAGCGGCAAAGCGCCGTTTGAAAGGACTAGGATTTATGCTGCGCAATAGAACGTTAGAGTCTCATGGGATCAATTGCCTTGTTCAGGGAGGACAACAATCGTTTCGCCTCCACTCCCACCTCCTCCAATTGCTGTGTGTCGCTGCCGCGCTTTTCATCTGTTCAGCCGCGCTTCACGGTCAGCCCTCGCCTTTTCCCCGCGATAATTTTTGGATTACCGACGGCCCCGTTAACGCCATTACCATTCAGAACGACACCGTTTATCTGGGCGGTGACTTCTCCTATGTAGGGCCACAAACCGGTCCAGCGGCTCTATTCGACCTCGCAACCGGGGATTACCTCAATCGTTTTCCTCGCGTGAATGGAACTATTTACGTTCTGGAGCCGGACGGATCGGGTGGTTGGTTCCTCGGCGGCGAATTTACGCAAATTGGGAACGTTCCGGTAACTTACGTCGTGCATGTTTTTTCTGACCTTTCCGTTGATCGCAGTTTCGCGCCGGTCCTGACTGGTTCGGGCGTTTACGCACTGGCCCGACAGGGAGACCTGTTGTTCATCGGCGGACAGTTCACAAAGGTTGGAGGCGTAGCACAGTCTGGCATCGCGGCATTGAGCACGGAGAACGCCGCACTCCAACCCATTTTGCCGCAAGTCACCGGGCGCGTAAACGCCCTGCTGATTGATGGTCAAATTCTTTACCTGGGCGGCGGTTTTACGGCCGTGGGTTCGGCAGGCCGGAACCGTGTCGCCGCCATCGACCTCCAAACCGGCAAAGCAACCGCATGGAATCCGAACGCAGACAATGCTGTTTTTGCCATGCGACTGGCCGACGAACTTTTGTACGTGGGTGGCCAATTCACCACGGTGGGCGCCAAGCCGCGCAATCGCCTCGCCGCTCTCGAAACTTCCACGGGTCAAGCCACGACCTGGAACCCGAACCCGAACGGAAACGTCCGCTCGCTGGAAATTGCGGACGATAACCTCTACCTAGGCGGCGATTTCACTTCCCTCGGGATTCAGAATCGAAACAAGTTTGCCGCGGTGAGTCGAAGTACGGCTTCCGTCCTGCCGCTCGACCTGAAAATCGAAGGAACAGGCAGCCAGGTCCTTGCTATCCACATGGCAAATAATGCGCTTCTTCTCTCCGGCAACTTTGGCCGCTTGCAAAGTCACGACCAACCCTTACTCGCAGCCGTTGATCCGGCGACTGGGGAAGTGCTGGATCAAGCGCCGCTTGGAACGCTCTATAATGGTGCGAGCGACAACGCGGTCGTGACCTGCTTTGCTTTTGCCGGCAACCGTCTCGCGTGTGCCGGATCTTTCCAATCACTGGGCGGCGTGGCGCGGACCAATGCGGCCGCTCTGCAGCTTCAATCCGGCGCGGTTCTTCCCTGGAGCGTAGCGCCCTCTTCGCCCGTTCTCGCAATGACCGCTTCCTCGACGAACATTTATCTCGCGGGAGCCTTTACGAATGTCAACGGCGTCAGCGCCAATGGCCTGGTAGCGGTGAATCCGCTCACCGGAGCGTTGCGCCCGGACTTCAAATTCGTTGCGACAAACAAGACAGCGGCAGCCGAGATCAAGGCTCTCCTTTTTGGCGAGGACCGTTTGTACGTTGGCGGAGAATTCTCGAATATTCGCAGCCAGGCCGTTCGTATGCTCGCCAAGATCGACCCCGCTACTGGAGATCCCTCCACATTTGATGCCAAGATTCTTGGAGGAACCGCCGGGGTTACTGAATTGGCGCGGTCCTCCGGATTTCTCTATATCGGCGGCGACTTCAACAGTGTAGGCGGGCAAAGCCGCACGCGACTCGCGGCAATCAACGAATCGAATGCTCAGGTCGACGCGTGGAATCCCGCCCCGAACCGCGATGTCTCCGCTCTTTGCACAGTTGGGAACCGCCTCTATGTCGGTGGCGCCTTTACGACTATTCATGGCGTCGGACTCCGCAACAGCGCGCTCTACGAAATCCCGGCACACACCCTGATGCAGTTTGATCCGGCGCTGCCCACCGCCGCGACCGGAATAAATGCCATTGCCGCTACAGAAACCATCGCCTATTACGGCGGCGCATTCGAATCGATCGGTGGCGATTTCCGAAGAAATCTTGCGTGTCTGAATCCCGAGACAGCCCTTACTTACGATTGGGATCCGGCAACCCCAAGTTCTCCTCGCGTCATCGCACTTTCCGACTCCTTCATTTTCGTGGGTGGATCGTTCCGCACCGTAGGAAGAGCGCCCAGCACGTACCCCGTTCCCAACTTCGCCGTTTACGACCGCAACCCAACGATTCTCACGCACCAGGTCAACAATGGAAAACTTGTGATCACCGCCACCACCGGAGATCGCACCCGCGCGATCTTCCAATCCTCCGCTGCTTTACCTACATGGAGTTCAATCGAAACTAATTCCACACCGGGCGGCTCGTGGAAACTTCAACCGACTATCGGAGTGCAGAAGCAGGAATTCTTCCGAGTCATCGCAGAATAGGCAACGCACCACACGAAACTTCAGACCGGCTCAAGGGCGACGAACGCTTGAGCCGCTTGTCCCCTTTAACGTCGTGACCTGGAGCCAAGCGTGGAAGGCTAAGAATAACAACCCGATCAGGGTACGGCATTTCTTTACCTCATCTAAAGAAATCCTCAAAGATCCTCGCTTTCAGCTCCGTTAAGCCGAAATCCGATACGGAGAATGCCACGCTCCAAACCTCTTACAAAAAATAAGTGTGCGTACGAATGGACAAGTGCCAGACTCCTGATTCTGAGGATAAGAAACAGGGCATGGTACGACCTGTAAAAAGTGACAGATGCCGATCGGTCATCTGCTCGGCGCAATGCGAGCTATCGCGAAGCCGCTACTCATGAGTAAGCCGCTCACTATCCTGATCGCTGAAGACGACCCGGGCCACGCCCGGCTCATCGAAAAGAATTTGCAGCGAAGCGGCGTTCAAAACTCGATCCTCCGATTCGAAAACGGTCAGGAAATCCTCGATTACCTCTTTCGGCGAGATGGACGCAAAGGCAGACCCTCCGAAGGTTCATATCTTCTCTTGCTGGACATTCGGATGCCGAAAGTGGACGGGGTGCAGGTGCTCAAAGAGATCAAAGCCGATGCCCGCACCCGCCGTCTGCCGATTGTAATGCTGACCACCACTGACGATCCCAACGAAGTGGATCGACGTCATTTCCTCGGCTGCAGCAACTACATTGTAAAGCCTATCGATTACGATCAATTCTCGGCCGTAATTCAACAACTCGGCGCGTTCCTTACGTTATTGCACATCCCCGCGCTCGAATAATTCAACTCCGACCTGCAATGAAAACGAACATTTCAGTCGACACGGGTCTCGATCAGGAAGCTAAGATACGCGTTAACGGCGCGCGCTCGGTCAGGCCCAATGGCCACGCGCGAGGCCGCGTTATGGTTGTCGACGACCATCCCATGACCCGCGCGGGCATCGTTCAACTGATCAATCAACAGGCAGATCTCGAAGTCGCTGGCGAAGCCGCCGGGCCGGCCCAGGCGATGACGCTGATATCCCGTAACTGTCCTGACCTGCTGATTTCAGACATAACGATGCCAGGCCGTGGCGGTATTGAGTTTATCAAGGACATCCTCGCCATTCAGCCCAACCTTCCTATCCTGATTCTCTCAATGCATGACGAAGCGATCTTTGCAGAGCGGGTCTTACGTGCGGGCGGAAGGGGTTACATCATGAAAGAGGCGGGCGGGGAGCAGTTGCTGGGAGCCATCCGCCGCGTACTCAACGGCCAAATTTATGTAAGCGAACAGGTGTCGGCCAGGATCCTCGACCACGTCACGGGCAACGGCTCGCGCCGCTCCACCTCGCCCATCGAAAAACTCACCGACCGCGAATTTGAAGTGTTTCAGTTGATTGGCTTCGGCAAGGGGACGCGCGATATCGCGGATCAACTGCATCTCAGCCCGAAAACAGTGGATGTCCATCGCGCACGCATCAAAGAGAAGCTCGAACTGCTCGACTCCACGGCATTAATCCGCCATGCGGTCCGCTGGACGGAAACAGAAACGCACCACTAAAACGCGCTTTCGGCGTTTTACTTCAAGGATGGCCCGAGAGCGTGATGGTAACTTCAATCGCTTCTAGCGACCGCGCGAGACTTCGGTTCCTCCGCGCAGACCCCTCGTCTGGATGTGCCATCCATCGAGAATCTCGTGGAGCTCGCGGCGGTTTCTGAATTTGCGAACGTGCAGGCTCGTGTCTTGAAACTGCACTTGCACCTTCGAGCCGGCGACCACGATGCAAGTGGCTTTATCCAGGTTAACCAGCATATCAAGCGGTCGATTTTGCTCTGCCGCGAAGAACCGTGAATCAGGGGCACGCCTGATTCGAGGCGGGCATTGCTGTTATCGTAACACTTTGAGTAAGTTGGAGCGCTTCTATTACTATTTCCGTTCACATTGGAGCATTGGCGCTGCGCACGCGGAAAAATGCGCCATTGGTATCTAACGGAAGGGAAATCTTTGCTGGTTGACCGTCCCCCGCCCTTTCGCCCGTGCCTATCCATAAATTCTTACCTGACAAACTCAAAATAGTTTCTACGGAATAGGTCACGCCCTTTTGCGTGGGGAAGGTCAGAGCCAATCCGTCCGGCGTGTTAGCAACCGCCAGTTTAGGGCGGGATAGATAAAGTTCAGCTCCAACGAGGTTTGTCGAAAGAAAAGGCAACGCCAGGCCCGGAACGTAGTCGTGTCCGCCCGCATGCTCCTGATATTCGATCTCGATTCCGGCCGTGGTCAAAGCGTTGGAAAAAGCACGCGCCTCGCTGACGCCCACTACAGCATCGCCGACTCCGTGCACGATCTTGATAGCCCTCAACTCGTTGGTCTTATTCAGATACCGCCCTAAATCGCCATGTTGCACATCACCCTCTCGAGCCTGTTGCTGGGCGATGGTATTCGCAACCGTTTGCTCGCCTGCCAAATCGTACAGGTTGTCGGTAAACAGTTGAGGCCGCTCGGGATTCGGGAGCAAACCAGCCAGAAGAGCCTGCGCGGCGTTTACCGGAAAAGCCAGTTTGCCAAACTGCGTCAGGTTTGTTGGATGGGCGCTGGCCAGTTGGCGACACAGTCCGTCCAGTAACTTGCCGTTCGCGTCATAAACACCCGCTTCGGAAACAACCACACTAAACGTTTCCGGAAATTTCAGGCTCAGGTGCATGGCGCCCCAACCTCCCATGGAATAGCCGGTGATTCCGCGGCTTTCCCGATGGGCGAGCGTGCGATAACGACCATCTACATACGCCACGAGATCTTTGGCGATATACGATTCGTAATCGCCAATGACGGGCGAGTTTAAATAAAAGGAGCCGCCAAGGCGGTTCCCGCCATCCACGAAAACCATGATCATTTCCGAAACGACACGCGCCCGAGTCATTGACTCCAGGGTCGGACGGATAACACTGACCATATCTGCGGGAGAGCCGCCATATCCGTGAAGAACGTAAACGACCGGATAGCGGCGTTCACTTCCGTCATCATAGCTCGGCGGAAGATAGACGCTAAGCGACCGAGTTGCGGGATCGCCGAAAAGATTATTGGTCAGCTCGTCGCTGGTTATCTTTGCCTGCTCAACTCGACCGCTTTGGGCCTCTGCGACCGGTAAAATTACATGGACAGCGAAAAAAAAGACCAAACTGAAGAACTTCCAACGCGCAGGTGGAACAGAGACCTTCAATCCCTTAAGCGCAACTTTTATTGAACGCATGAGACCGGATTATGCTAGCAAGGCATTCGCATCGCAAACCGTAAACGCGCCCAGTCTGACGAGGAAAACCGCTGAAGACAGCTTAGGTGTTGGAAAGTGGTGGTAGGAGCTGGATTCGAACCAGCGTAGGCGTAAGCCAGCAGATTTACAGTCTGCCCCCGTTGGCCGCTTGGGTATCCTACCGACCGTCGTGATTTTCGTTCCAGTTTACACTGCGCGCGCGATATTTTAAAGCGATCACACCATCCGCCTGGTTCGAAAGCGCGGCGAATCTGCATCACACACGCCCGAAACGCAAGCGACTGTTTCAAGCGTTTGGAACGAACGGTTTCATCTTTTTAACTATTTCGCTGATGAACACCGCTCCCGGAAGGTTGCTCTTCGCATTCGGATTTTCGCATTGATCAACGACCCAGGCCGCCATCTCATCGTAATGATTCTCCATCGGAGATTGCGCGTGATAGAGCTGGGCAGAGTGGATGGAGTTGTTCGCTTTGATAGCGATGTTGAAATCGGTCAGCGCGCCGTCGCAAACCAAAATGAAGATTTCCACTCCGTCGGCGTGTTGCACAAGCCAACCGCGTGCCTTAGCCGCGAGTTTTTCGATTAATTGGAGCCCGACGATGTCCTGGGTTCGTCCGTCTTTTTCCGGATCGCCCTTTATGTTGTCCGACCGAGAGATTGCCGCTTCGAGCAGCGGTCGCCAATCGGATGAGTAAGCCAGGTTCCAAAGCTTGTCCTCTCGGAGGTGCTGGATTGTCGGGGCTGCTGCCCTTGTCCAGGAATTGGTGAAATACGGTTTGAGAGCAAAGAGGGCATCGAGTTCGGCTTCGGGAAATACGCCTTGAACAACGATCAAAGCACTGTGCGGGGTGACCGGGCGGGAGAACGGTTCGCGCGGAAGCGGGAAGAGATGCGCGGAAGGGCGCGAAACAAAGATGGTTGCATGCAGTCCGTCGATTTTTTGGAGGCTCGGCACGAACGATCCATCGATAAACACTTTCTGTTTCGGCATCAGCGCAGCCATGGTTTTTCGCAAGTTTTCGGAATCAGGCTCCTGAAAGTTTTTGGTCCCCGGCACCAAGAACAGCATCTCAACAGAACGAAACGAATCTTCCGGCGGATTGACCACTTCCAATCCAAATTCCTTAATTCGCGCTCGGATTAGCGGATTCTCGTCCGCTTTCGGCGTCGCGAGGACGACTTTGGCCGGTGCCGCATGGAATTCGCCGTTTTGTTTGTAACCGATCAGAAAACGGTCGAGCAACTGCTGTCCAGGGGACTGTAATTCGAATTGATCGAGGATAAACGCAACGCGATTCATGAGCGCCAAAAATGAGATTCTGCTGTGCTACGGTAGCGGACCGCCAGTTCGGGTGTTGAGACTTCGGCTTGTTCGCGGAAGAGCGATTCGACCGCGAAGAGTGTCATGCCTGAGGTCAGGAGTGTTCGTTCAACCGGGTAGGGAGCACGTCCCGTTTCGACCATCGCTTCAATGTGGTTCACCAACGGGTTGAAAAAATCGGCGGTGGTAGAGATTTGCATCGGCATCGGCAGATGCATCTGCGTCGAGATGACTTCACCGCTGTCCTCCAGCCCTGCGTAAGTGAAATCCTGCACAAGGCCATTGCACATGAGCGTCGTGGTGCGAAAGCCATCGCTGTGCTCGATGAAGTAACCCACGGCATCTCGACTGGCCACGCGCGCTCGCTCAAGGGACGGCGGATAAACAGTGTAACCCTCCGGTGCACGCACCGTGTGACTGCGAGCCAACGCCGCGAGAAATAGCCTGCAAGTCTCTTGCCGCTCGGCCAGCCGATCCCACATCTTTTCACCCCGTAAAGCATGAATGGCACGCACGCCCACTTCGCCGCCGCGTCGGCGTTCCGACATGCATTGAGCCGTTTCGAGCCCATGAAAATCATAAGAATCGATACCTCCGTAACAGATGGAGAGGCTTTCGCGCAATGGTGCGTTGAACGGCAGGTCGATTGAGGGGATGCGTTCTGTTACCGGAAGAGATGAGCCGGCCAGGAACGGGAATTGGAGCCGTTTGGAATCGTCAACCATCTCGGCGCACTCGGCCCAACTTGTAGACAGATGTTTATCGTTGAAGATGGGAACGGTGCGTCCGCTCTCTTCGAACATTTTCACGATCTGCTTGAACCATTTGTAACGGGGATAGAGCGTCTGCGCTTTTTCATTTTTCGGATATTTCCCATGTTCTCCGATGACAACTACACCATCGACCGCCAGCTTTGACCCGCCGCGTCCCAGCGCTTCCTCCACGGAAGGATAGATCGGAACACCAAAGCGAAGCGAGCGATCACGAGCCAAATCACCCTCTGGATATTGATCTACATAGAGCGAAACCAATTGCACCCGCGGATGATGCCACCGGCCTTCCCAACCATACCCTTCGAGAAATCGATCGATAAAATGCTGCGCGTGCGAATGGCGCCGCACCTCCGTCGCGATCAAGGCGACTGTCTTCGGGGAGTTGCTCTTCGACGCCATGTTGATCGACCTGCAACCGCTCCAGGCCAAAGAACCCGCGGCGACCCCTGCCCCGCTCGTTCGCAGAAATCTGCGCCGGTTTAGTTTGCTTCGTTCGGGAGACACGCCGGTGTTATAGGATGTTTTCGTTTTGCAGGAAAGCCCGGTCTCATCTCCCCGACAAAACACCTGCTCGGGGGGCGCCGCTTGCCTTTTACAGGGAAGTTCAGGATTTTGCTCGGCATGGCGCAAGATCCCGTATCGAGTTTCAGACTGCTCATAGGTGGTTGCGCTACCCTGCTCCTGTTGTCCTGGATTGCCTTTGTCCCAGACGCATTGCCGGGTGTAATCATCAGCCCAAACTACTCGCCGAGCGCCACTCGGATTCTCGTCTCTGCGACTCTTGCGGTTTTGGCAATTGTGCCCTTCGTGGCCGCGCTCTTTCGTGGATCGCTCACGGAACGCGTCAGTTCAGCGATAGCACTAATTGTTCCGTCTCTTGTAATTCTCTGGATCATTCTGGGCACCGTAGGGCGCTGAGTGGACGGCGCTTATCCGCTATGGGAAGGGCAGGATTGTGCCCGGTTTTGTCGCGTGAGAAACTGACATTCAACGTAAGTTT
This sequence comes from Limisphaerales bacterium, assembly GCA_044226545.1. Taxonomy (GTDB): domain Bacteria; phylum Verrucomicrobiota; class Verrucomicrobiia; order Limisphaerales; family SXQI01; genus DASVNK01. Next base: position 65,648 of record JBGAGW010000009.1, on the reverse strand, counting down.
CTGCGATGGAAGGTATGTTTTTCCGCTGTAACTCGTTGGTTCGCAATTCCAGGTCAAAGTCCGCAATCTTTGTCGCGGTGGGCCTGTGGCTAAGTCGATCTGTTTCTTCCTGGAATCAGGTGAATTCCTGCAGGTCGAATGAAAGTTGCAGTCTTCCCTCTCCTCTTCGTGTCGCATTTTTGCCACTCGCATGCTCTTTGCTCTCCGAAGTTTAGCTCTCGGCGTCGCCCGCCGATAACTCATTGTAGTATGGCCAAGATCGACGCCTTCTTTAATTTGATGTTCGAGCAAAAAGCCTCGGACGTGCACCTTGCCAGCGGTAACCCCCCCATGCTCCGCATCAATGGTGAACTGCACAGGGTTGACTATCCCGCCCTCGAAAGTGACGCGCTCAAAGCGATGCTCTACGAAATCACCCCCGAGTACAAGATCAAAACTTACGAAGAAACCGGGGACGTTGATTTCGGTTACGAAATTCCTGGTGTGTCCCGGTTCCGTGCGAATTTTTTCAATCAGAAGAACGGTTGCTCCGCGGTTTTCCGTCAAATTCCATCCAAGGTTCTTTCTTTCGAAGATTTCGAGCGATTCGATGCGCCGCTCCCGCCGGTGCTAAAAAAATTTTCCATGCTGCACAAGGGCCTCGTGCTTGTCACCGGTCCGACCGGTTCCGGTAAGAGCACCACGCTAGCGGCGATGGTCGATTACGCGAACAAAAATCGGAAGGACCACATTCTCACCGTGGAGGACCCGATCGAATTCGTGCATGAAAGTAAAAACTGTCTCGTTAACCATCGAGAGGTGGGGCTTCACACGAAATCATTCGGCTCCGCGCTCAAGGGAGCTCTCCGTGAAGATCCGGACATCATTCTGGTCGGTGAAATGCGCGACCTGGAAACAATCGAGCTCGCCCTCACAGCGGCGAGCACCGGTCACCTGGTCTTCGGCACACTCCACACCCAAAGCGCGGCCAAAACCGTCGACCGTGTGATCGACGTTTTCCCCGCCGATCAACAAAACAAAATCCGCGCGACCCTTTCCGAAGCGCTCAAAGGGGTCGTTGCGCAAAACCTTTTCAAACGCATCGATAAGAAAGGCCGCGTGGCCGCGCTTGAAATTCTCGTGTTCACCACGGCTGTCGCGAACCTGGTGCGCGAAGGCAAAACGCACCAGATCCCCGGTATGATCCAAGTCGGCAAGAAGCTCGGCAATCAACCGCTCGACGACGCGATCATGGAGCATCTGCGCATGAAGCGAATTTCACCTGAAGAGGCCTACGACAAATGCCTGGACAAAAAGAAATTCCGCCCGTTCCTCGCGCACCCGCCGGAGGACGAAGATTGAGCTTCGCAATGACCAATTTCCAAGTCCGAATGACCAAGGAATTCCCGGTAGGGCGCGCCGCTCCGCGCGCGCCGCAATCCCCGGCTTTTATAGGACGGCGCGCGCGGAGCGACGCGCCCCACCTCAAAACGGAGGCGCTATGGGATTTGGGCTCTGGTCATTGTCTGGACATTGGTAGGTCACTGGTCATTTCTTCAGACTGTCCTGCAACCGAACCGCATTACATCACTGCATGAGGCGCAAAGAACTCGATTACATTTTCAGTACGATGTTGGAGTCGAACAACGACGTATCTGATCTTAACATCACTGTCGACAAACCGCTCCAGGTCGAAAGCTCCGGACAACTTGTTCCGGTCAACGTTGAGCCAAACATCGAAAAGCTCACCCCATTTCAAACCGAACAGATCGCACTAAATCTTGTCGGTGGCAGCCGCCGTTTAAACGAAGACCTGCTTCGGACCGGTTCATGCGACTGCTCTTACAGCGTTCCAAACAAAGCCCGCTTCCGCGTTAACATCTTCTCGCAACGCGGCAACTACTCCATCGTCCTTCGCAAACTGAACACGCGCATCCCGACGCTCGCGGATCTGAAAATGCCTCCCGTTTTCGAACAGGTGGCAAAAGAGAAGACCGGATTGATCCTCGTCACGGGTGCCACTGGTTCCGGTAAATCCACCACGCTGGCCGCGTTGCTTAATCAGATCAACGAAACTAAATCGATTCACATTATCACCCTCGAGGACCCGGTCGAATTCGTGCACTCCCAAAAAAGGGCCACATTCAACCAGCGAGAAATGGGCACGGACTTCGACAGCTTCGCCTCCGGTCTTCGCGCGGCATTGCGTCAGGCGCCTAAAGTGATTCTGGTCGGCGAAATGCGTGATCGCGAGACGGTCGAAATCGGCCTCAGCGCGGCGGAAACAGGCCACCTCGTCGTCAGCACCCTGCACACGATCGATGCCGGCCAAACGATCAATCGTATTCTCGGTATGTTCGAACAGGAGGAGCAGGAGCAGATCCGTCTTCGCCTCGCCGACACCATTCGGTGGATTGTCAGCCAGCGTCTCTCCCCCAAAATCGGTGGGGGTCGCCAGGCGCTCCTGGAAATCATGGGGAGCAATCTGCGTATTCGCGATTCGATCATCATGGGCGAAGGCGAAGGCAAAACTTTCTACGAAATCACGGAAGCGAACTACACCTTCGGTTGGCGCACGTTCGACCAGGCCTGCCTCGACGCTTACGAACAAGGCCTCATTACCGAAGAAAGCGCCATGCTTTACTGCAGCAAACGCGGGCCAACGACGCGCGGTATCGACAACATCAAGAAGAAGCGCGGTGAAACCACCACTACTCTCACGAACTTACAAATGCGTCGTGAGGAAGCCGCCAAGAAAGACGCGATCCCCATTCCCGCAATTCTAAAACTTAAATAACATGCCTCTCGATCTCGAAATCTTAGCCCCGGGCGACCGTCCGATCCTTCTGGGCGTCAGCAGCAAAGACGTGCTCGACTACGCCGAAGGCGTGTTCGACCAGATGGGTTACAAGGTCCACAGCGCTGCGACGCATGACGAATTTCTCGAACGATATGGTCGCGTCCAGTACGAGATCGTTTTCCTGGAAGATTCCTTCGGCGGCGTCCCTTGGACTCAAAACAAAGCGCTCACCACTCTTCAGTCGATGCCAATGAATCTGCGTCGTCATTCGACCGTTATGCTCTTCAGCGACACGCTGGAGACGCTGAATCCGATGCAAGCCTTCCACCAAAGCGTTCACGCCATTGTGAACCGCGTCGATCTCGACAAACTTCTCCTGGTGGTTCAGCAAGTGGTGAATGACAATTTGACCTTCTTAAACGTCTATCGAGACGTCCAAACGCGCATCGCGCAAGGCAAACGCTAGCTGTAGTCAGGCTTTCCCGCACCTCTTGACAATCCATCTTTCTGATGGACTTTTCTCGCGTCTTATTCGCGGTTCAAGCTCCCGCAGTTAGAGGCAACAAATCAAATTGAATATTCGCATGTACCCCGCGCTCACGCGTACTACTGTTGTAGCTTTCCTGGCGTTCTGCACAGTTCTCTCGTCTCACGCCAAGAATGGCGGTGAAATCATTGTCCAATTCAAGGCCGACGCCACGGATTCGGACATTATCGACGTCGTTAATCATGGGCGCCTCAAGCCCAAGCGTCATTTGCTGACCGCACCGATGGCAGAACGCAATCACAGCGGCTTAACCCTCGCGGATTCTGAAGGTTCGGTCGAAGAAACGTTGCAACAACTTCGCAAACATCGCGCGGTCGAATTCGCCGAAGAAAACGTCCACTACACCCACCAGGCCACTTCGAACGATCCATGCTTCACCGCCGGGAATATGTGGGGCGTCTATGGGAATCTTTCCGCTCCGGCAAATAACTACGGCAGCCAGGCCGCGGAAGCCTGGCAGGCCGGCTACACCGGAAGCAAAAGCGTTTACGTCGGCGTCATTGACGAAGGAATCCAGGTAAACCATCCCGATCTCGCAGCGAATATGTGGTCCAACCCTTTCGATCCACCGGATGGCATTGACAACGATGGAAACGGCTATGTTGACGATGTTAACGGCTGGAACTTTCTGGCGAACAATAATCAGGTGTTCGATGCCGCAAACGACGATCACGGCACTCACGTCGCCGGGACAATCGGAGCCGTGGGCGGCAACGCTGCGGGCGTGGCGGGTGTGAACTGGAACGTGACGATCATCTCCGGAAAATTCATGGGCACCAGCGGCGGCAGCACTCTCGATGCGGTGGAGGCAATCGATTATTTCATCGATCTGAAGAAGCGCCACAGTCTGAACCTTGTCGCCCTTAGCGCTTCCTGGGGCGGCAGTGGTTATTCGCAAGCGCTGCACTCGGCGATCATTCGCGCGGCTAAAGCAGGTATTCTCTTCGTAGCGGCTGCTGGAAACAGCGGCTTGAATAACGATACAACCGCCAATTACCCCTCGAACATTGATACGACCGTTGCCACGGCCACGGAAGCGGCGGCCAGTTTTAACGCGGTACTCGCGGTTGCAGCGATCGACAGCAACGGTGCACTTGCAAGCTTCTCCAACTACGGAGCGAGCAAGGTCCATCTCGGCGCGCCGGGCGTGCAAATTCTTTCGACCTATCCGACGAGCAGCTACGGTTACATGTCCGGCACGTCGATGGCTACGCCGCACGTCACTGGAGCGGTGGCGCTTTATGCGTCCACGCACCCCGGCGCAAGCGCACAAGCTATTCGCACGGCTATTCTCGGTGCCGTTGCCCCGACGCCGTCCCTGGCTGGAAAAACCAGCACCGGAGGACGCCTCGATCTCAGCACAATCATCACTCCCGCAACGACCGTCGTACAGCCACCCGCCGCGCCGGCCGGCCTCTCAGCCGTGGCAGGAATTGGCAAAGTCACTCTTTCATGGGCTGCTGTGGCAAACGCCACATCTTACAACGTGAAGCGTGCCACAGTTTCTGGAGGCCCCTACACCACGTTGAGCAACCTGGCGACGCCCGGTTACACCGACACTGCCGTGACCGCAGGTGTGACTTACTATTACCTGGTCGCCGCAAGCAACAGCGGCGGCAGCAGTGCGAACTCCGCTCAAGTTTCGGCGACGCCGTTGATTTCAGCTCCATCCGCCCCCACCGGCGTAACCTCCAGCGCTTCACTTTCAACGGTAGCCGGTAATGCAACGGTGACCGTGAATTGGGCGGCCGCCACAGGCGCAACCAGCTACGTGGTGGATCGCGCGCCCTCGCCTTCAGGACCGTGGGCGGCCGTAGCCACGGGTGTCACATCGACCACATACTCACAGAGCGTTGCTGCCGGAGGTTCCTATTACTACGCGATGCGCGCCTCAAATTCGAGCGGCACGAGTCCGGATTCCGCGTACATCGCGGTTCAACCTGCCGCTCCGGTTCCGGCGAACTTGACTGCGACCGCGAACTCCTCGACCCAGGTTCAATTGCGGTGGACAGACCGCACCTCAGACGAACAGGGATTTAAATTGGAATACTCGACCTCCGGCACCTGGTACCAACTCGGGACTTTGCCAACCGGAAGCACGAGTATTGTCGTGAACGGAACCAGCAGCCGGAGCACCTATTCTTTTCGCGTGCGCGCTTACAATGGGACCGTAAATACGGCCTATTCAAACCTCGCGACCATCACGATGCCGTGATTCCATCACGCTAAAGGCAAGGCGGCTTCGCGCCGCCTTTTTCTTGTACAAGGATTACTCGAAATCGTAGACCACGCACCGCTTGCAGACCTTCTTGAAAACCTTCTCAACGAATTCCACATGCATCGGATGCACCTGGTAATCATCCTGCGCCTGCTTTGTGTCGAAGATGAGATTCAAGGCCACCTGGTAGCTCTGTTCCACCACCGGCCGGTGACTTTTCACCATGCGGCCGATATGGAAAGTCTTCACTCCCTGAATGGGGCGGAGGTACTTCTCCGCGCCTTCGATCAACTTGTCCGCCGAGCGCGCATCATCCGGATCAGTCCAAAAAATTACTACGTGCGAAAACATCGGCGCAGACAATAGCTGTGCCGTGAAAATTAAAAAGCTTTTCTGCGGTCCACGGCTCCGTAGAGCGCGCCAAGAAAAAGAAAAGCGGGCCAGGCGAGCCCGGGAATGTAGAGGCCGAATTCAATGAAGCCCTGGAGTGCCCAGCCAAGAAGTCCGAGCCAAAGCAATGAATCGAGGCGACTCGAGGCGCTCCGTTTTGTGATGACCAGCAGAGAACAGATTGCGGCAGCGAACGCGAGCCCGCCGGGAATTCCCGAGTCGCTCGCTTGCTCCAGATAATCGTTGTGCACCAGCTTGGCCATTTCCGCTTCCGGCGGTTTCAGGGTTTTGAAGAGTTTGGAGAATGTGCCCGGACCACTGCCAAGGACAGGATGCATTCGCACAATTTTGGCTGCGGCGGTCCAATACTCAAAGCGAGCGCCCACGCTGGTCGCACCTTTTTCGAAGTAAGTGCTGAAACGGAGGAAGAAAGCAGTGAGGCCGAGAACGAGACCGAGAGCGATCAATCCCATCTTCAGCTTGCGTGAGACGTTTGTCTGCAACGCAAAAACCGCGGCAACAATCAGTGCGATCAGCCATCCCCCTTTGGAGCCGGTCCAGTAGAGACACGCCAAACCGAGGTAAGCGAATAAACCGATCAGCACGCCACGAACCACGCGAGGCCAGCGCTCCGTTACCTCCCAGTCCTGCCACAGAACGGCGGGGAGCAGCAGGAGAATGAGCCCGGCAAAGGCGTTTGGATAAACAAGCGTCGAGAAAATACGGTTGCTCTCGATCTTCAGGAGATACTCCTTGGGGTAGAGCTGCCAATTGGCCTGCGCGTAGAAGGCTTTCCGCGTTGCCTCCAGGCCCCCCGCGTGTTGATCAAATCCGGCGAAGAGCGCGTAAAACATGCAGGCCAGAATTGGCGTCCAAAACCAGCGGCTTGCCCGAAGTGCAGAAAGAGCCCACCAACCGACCAGTAGCGCGATTCCGCAGGTCACGAAGTGAACCAGGGTAGGGTTGGAGAGATTTGGTTCGATCGAGCGTCCACTGCTGAGAAATTGCCAGAACAACCAAAAGCCGAACAAACCCACTGGCCAATCCGCTTTGCTCACGCGGATCTTCAAGTTCGGAATCGCCGCGATGATTACCACGACGGTCAGGAAATATCCCCAGGCAATCGGCCACGGCGTGAAGACGAACTCGTCCCAGGTTTTCGGCGCTTCGATCATCTGATCGAAGATGATTGGGTTGCCGAATTTCAAGAAGCTCAGGCCGATCCAGAGCCCGCAAATCGCAGCGAAAACTTTTTCGCCAGTCGACGGAGTTGCGACGCTCGCGACTTGTTTTTCCCTGCGCGGCGGTTTCACAGGCGAAGTTTCAGAAGGCCGATCTCTACGGCGAGGGCTTCCTGCACGTTGGTCGAGATTTGGCGCTGCAGCCGTTCGAGATGAGTCAGATTCTCCGCGGCGTCGGAAGCGGAAATACGCGACGCGAGTTGTGCGGTGGCCTCGCGCAACTGGGGAAGCGCGAACATCGAATCGGCCATTTTCAGGCTCGCGAACCAGATATCTCGCATCCACCATTGCAAGAGGAGAACCACTTCCGCGCGCTTGCGCCGGTACTCCGCCTCAACCGCGGCATTCAACTCTGCCTCCCATTTTTCCTGCGTCGCTTTCTCGGCGTCGGGATAGCGGGAGAGAGGTGATGCGGCCTCCAGTTGTTTTTCGAGCTTTTCTTTGATCTCAGCCAAACGTCCGGTGATCAACCCGAGCAATCGATAGCGCGCGAGCAAACTTTTCTGCGGTTGGCTGGCGGCGACCGCAAGCGACTGCAACCACTCCTGCGCTGAGGGATCCAGCTTTGCGCCGGGTTCACCGGCAAAATGTAAACGCAGGCAGCGCGACAAGATTGTTTCGAGCACCTGCTCCAATGCGCAGGTGAGAAGAATAATGACCGAGCGAGCCGGGGGTTCTTCGAGCGTTTTCAAAAACGCGTTGGCGGCCTGAACGTTCAGGCGATCGGCGCTGGAAATGATCGCGACTTTGTATTCCGCTTCAGTTGGTTTGAGAGAAATGATCTGAATGAGATCGCGCACCTGCTCAATCGTGATCACGCGCGACTTTGATTCCGGCCGCACCCACTGAACGTCCGGATGATTACCGCTCTCGATGCGCCGGCAATTCAGACAGACATCGCAACATTCCAGCGCTTGTCCATTTGGCGCGCGCGATGGCGGATTCGAACAGTTCAGCACTTTCGTCAGATTGCGCGCGAGATCCTCCATCTCGCCGAGATCATCTCCGCTGAAGAGATAGGCATGCGCCAACCGGCCCGCGGTCAGGCTCTTTTGCAAAAGCCCAACGACCGGCTCCTGTTCAGGAAAATCGCGCAACGCCATGCCCGAACATCATTCCCTATTGGCGGATGCGCGCAAGAATTTCAAGCTTACGGGAATGTGATGGTCGCAGATTTGCTTTGGCCGCAAACCGTCGTGGTGACAGTCCATACGCCCGGAGCTGGATTCGCGCCGGTGTTCTGATGTTTCCCGGAGCCCGGCCGTATTTTGAAAGCCCTTCCGTTCGGCGGCGTGACGGTGACATCGATGGGACCACAGTCGGCGCCTTTGGCCCCGTTAGCGCCACCTGAGTAATAAATAGGTGTCTGGGTATTATCGAGGGTTCCGAAGCCGATCGAGGCCCAGGGTGTGCAGGGACAATCGGGGATTTTGATCACTTGGAAATCGACTTTGAAGTTCAGCGTGCCGTAGGATTTTATCGTCGGCACGAGAATATCGATGGTCGCGATGTTAGTGCTGTTTCCACCGTTCCCATCGGGAATCTTAATTGTTTTGAGAAACTGGACGATACTGTCGCCGAAAGGAAACAGCTTCGTGGTGTAGCGACCGCTCGTGTCGGAGGCGGTATTTCGGCCACCGACGGGCAAATCAACGGTTACGCCGGTTTGTGGTTTGCCTGTGGGGTCAGTAATCGTTCCAACCAGACCGCCTGCACTTCTTTTTATGCCACGAAAAAACTTTGTCACGCCGTCCAGAGGAAGCGAGAAGAGGTGACCCATTCCAATGTTAATGTAGGGGCCATTTACACTATCCGCACATTGTAAAGCGACCTCCTTTTTTGTGTCGATGGTCACGGTCTGGGTTTCTTGAGAGAAGGCGATAAACCAGGCCAAAGGGGTCAGGGAAATATCGATGGGAACGATAAATGGGTTGGGATTGGTGGCGGTACACTCCATCGGGTCAGGTTGGCCGCTCGCATGCCACTCGCCGCTGATAAAAGTGTGAATCGGTTTGCCGTCCGGAGGCAAATCTTTCAAGTAGACGACCACATCGACCTCCAGTGCCGGCAAAATCCCTGGGAGCGGAAGTTTCAAGTCAAAAAATCCACCATTTGGCACGATATCAATGCCAAGAAGGGGATCCGGCTTATCCACCGTCACATAGACGGTGCACGGCTCGTAAAAAGGGATTGGGCCAAAAAAGCTGTAATCAGGAACAATCTGAACGACCACAAACGGGGGGTCGTCTTCAAACAAATCATCAGTGTTAATTTCGAATTGAATGGGCGGCGCGAATAACCCCTCAAGCCCGTCCGGATTTTCCCACCAGATGACGTTGTGGGCCCTGGGCGTGATGGTGAACAGGAAAAACGCGAAAACAAGAAATGCTCTTTTCATGATTTGCGAAAGTCACTGGCAAGGCGGGCATCCAGTGAGGCTTCGCCGATGATTAGGGCTGAGTAGCGCCGAGGTCAAGAATCGAAACGCTACTTGCCGATACAAAACTGGCTGAAGATGGAATCGAGAATGTCTTCGGTTGTGGTCTTGCCAACGATCTCGCCGACCGCATTGACCGCGATCCGCAGGTCCATCGCGACCAATTCCAGCGTTTGGTCCGTTTTGAAAGCCTCGAGACAATGTATAGTGTGGCGCCGCGCGCGCTGCAACGCTTCCTGATGACGTGAGTTGATCATCACCTGCGTCATTTCGCCGCCTAAGCCCCCGGTCCAGACGGTTTCTTTGATCCTGTCCTTTAATTGTTCGATTCCTGCCCCGCTCGTGCATGAAACACCGACTGTCGCGGCATCGACAAATTTAAGCTTTTGCGGGAGATCAATTTTGTTGAGGACTAAGATGTGCTTTCTTCCCTTGAGCTGATCGAAACGGGCACAATCCTGCGAAACGAGTGGCTCGGAAGCGTCCAGGACGTGCAGCACCAGTTCGGCACGCGCAAAGCTCTCATGGCTCCGACGAATCCCTTCGGCTTCGATTTGATCGGTGGCTTCGCGCAGGCCGGCAGTATCGATGAAAACAACTGGAATGCCGCGAATATTCGCCGTCTCTTCGATGGTATCGCGAGTGGTTCCGGGGATGGGCGAGACGATGGCGCGTTCATGGCCAAGCAATTGATTCAACAGACTGCTCTTGCCTGCGTTTGGCCGGCCTATGATCGCAGCGCGAATTCCACGACGGAGGATTTGTCCTTCGGTAGCAGTGCGGAGGAGTTCGTCCATGAACGCAACCCCTCGTTCAAGACGTGCGATCAGAGCTTCCTTCGTGTCCGGAGCGATATCTTCGTCGGGAAAATCGATATGAGCCTCGATGTGTGCCAGTGTTTGGACCATCTCGTCGCGCAGCTTTTCAATTCGTCTCGACAGTTTGCCTGCGAGCTGTTCGTTGGCGGCGTCGAGGGCCAGTTCGGTGCGCGCGTGGATTAAATCGGCAACGGCTTCGGCTTGAGCCAGATCGATCCGTCCGTTGAGAAATGCGCGCTTCGTGAATTCTCCCGGACCCGCAAGCCGCGCCCCCGCTTCAAGCAGAGCATCGAGCACCAGTTTCGCGGGAAGGACTCCCCCATGACAACTGATCTCGACCATGTCTTCCCGCGTAAAAGTTCGAGGGGCACGCAGGATAGCGATCATCACTTCGTCGACGGTTTTGCCGGCTCGATGAATTTTGCCGTAATGGAGGGTGTGGGTTTGAGCCTCGGTTGGAGAAAAAGAGTTCTCACCAAGGGGTTTGAAGCAGCGTGAAGCTATGCCGAGGGCGCCCGCACCGGAGAGGCGAACGACGGCAAGGCCACCTTCACCAATCGGAGTAGAGATAGCCGCAATTGTGTCGGCGAGCATAGATTAATGACGGCAAGCTCCGCGCGCGTTTTCAGCATCACGCCCTTCGAGATAAAGCCGCGCCTTCTCGTAGCTCTTCTTGTGCAGGTAGTGGAGGAGCGACGAATCACCCTGGGGACCCAGGCGAGAGGTCAGGCCCTCGAGCTTCTCAAAAAGCGGCAGAAGGTTTGGCTTCGGGTTGGCCGTTTTGATCGATTGCACCATCCGGTCCAAATCATTCAGCGCTTTCAAAATCTCCCGCTCCGTTTCGTTCATTTCGAGCTCACTAGAGCATAAGTCGTGGAGGTTCGCACAGATTAAGTTCGGGAAGGGAGCGGGCGGACAACCAGTAGATCTAACCCAGAGGGTTCGTAGCCATTAGCTAGTGGTTTCGCGTCAGCGACACCACTGGTCTGACGATTAATGATCTTAACATCCTGGAGGGGTGATAGATTCTCGTTCGTGAATCTGGCACCGCCTTCGGGGTGCGAACGTCTTTTTTCGAACGGCCCGGTGTTATCGACCTTGCGGTCTCAACCACCGGCTAATGGCTGTGAACCCTTGGGGTTCGCAGGCCTTCACTTTCCGCTCGAACTTAGGTACGCGACCAAATCAAGGATCTGCTCCTGACTGAGCGAATTCGCAATCCCTGCAGGCATATTGGAAAGATTCGATAACGTGCGGCGGGCGATCTGCTTTTTGGGAATTGTCACGGCGGTTTGAAGTGCAGAAAGCGGGCGTAAGACAATTGCCTCGCCGTCCTCGCGTTCAATGGAACCCGTGAACGATTCGCCATCTGTCGTTTCGATTTCGTGGCTCGCGTAGCCCTCGGCAATGACTTTGGATGGCAAAAGGATCGATTCCAGCACTTGGGCTGCCGTCAAACGTTTGCCGACACCTTCGAGATCGGGCCCGACAGTCCCGCCATTTCCTGCAAAACGATGACATTGCGCACAGCCCGCCTGCTGGAAGACATTTTTTCCGCTCTCGCGCGAACGACCCTCAGCGATCTGGCCCAAAAACGGCAGAAAATCGTCCATTTGCCAATCCTTCACGAACTGTTGTTTGGAATTCATCCCGGAAATCCATTCGCGGAACAACGCGACGGCCTGTTGGTCCACTGTTTTGGTTGCAACCGGCGGCATCTGTCCCTGCCCGCGGCGACTGATGCGTTGGAAGAGCACGGAATTTTCCGGATGGCCGGGCGCAACCAGCATCGCATTTGCGATTGCAAAAGTGTCATGCTGCGGGCGCGCCTCGATCAAATTCATTCGATCAAGCGGGGTTGCAACGGCCAACTCCATTTTCGAATTTCCGCCGCCTGCCTCGACGTGACAGACCGAACAATTCACATGCAGATAAGAGCGGGCCCGTATCTCGGGCGATTCGTTCGTCTCGTATGGGTTGACCAGTTTGCCGCTGCGCCGGCGCCCCTTCTCCTGCGTTTCCTTGAAGAGACCGATATGCTCGAAGGTGCGGATCTGATTAGCGTCCACGCCACCGTAATCGTGCGTTCGATCCATCTGCACGTCGCTCAATCCCAGGACGAAATTTGCCGCCCGGCTGTGACAGCCCATGCATTCATCACGACTGGGAAAGCGCCAGACACGGTCGCTGCTTAGTCGTATTTCGTCTCCGCTCGCTGGAACCAGAGTGGCGTCCGATTGTTCTTCATTCCACCGATATGAATAACCCGCCCACTGCCCGCTTTGGTAGGTCAATATTCGGCTCTCGATCCGGCGACGAGTAGTCGGATCACCCGGACGCTTCTCCAGCGACAGAGTCTGAAGAACAACAGCACCGTTGGTGAAATTCCATCCCCCCGAACGCGTACGTCCAATTCGCGTGTCATTTGGCAGGCCAACAAAGCGCTCGGCTTCGGCGCCGTCCGCCCACCCGGGCGCATTCACGGAAAAGGGAATAATTCCAGGCGCGATTTGATTTTCGCGCGTCGAGAGAAAAATGCCGGTTTCGCTGAGTTTCCTTGGAAATTCCGCGAGGTGATCTTCTTTCGGGGCTCGGGCCAACCGGTAAATTCCGCCACCGTAATCCACGATCAGAACTCGCCCCCGCGCGTCCTGACAAAACGCGGCGATCTGGTGTGTGGTTTGTGCGAGTTTTTTGTGCCAGGTTACTGTCGTGCCATCGTGTTTTGCGCCCCAGATCTGACCCGTCGAGTGATCGCCATAGATGTAAGCGCCCTCCAATTCCGGAAATTCATCGCCATCGTAGACGATGCCGCCCGTTAACGATCTCATCTCGGAATGCGGATGCTCGATGGTAGGGGCGACAATGGGCGTCGGGCCGCGCTTGCGATTCAAATAAAACGGGTGACTTCCTTCATAGACACTCCATCCATAATTTTCGCCGCGGCGCACCAACTGCGCTGTCTCCCACAAGTCCTGTCCGTTGATGCCGACCCAAAGGTGGCCCCTTTTGCGATCAATGGTCATGCGCCACGGGTTCCGCAGGCCGTAGGCCCAAATCTCCGGTCGCGCCCCGAAAGTTTTCACGAAGGGATTATCAAGCGGGACGGAGTAACTTTTCGTGCCTTGCGGATGCTCCACATCGATGCGCAACACGCTGCCGAGCAGGTCGTCCAGTGTCTGGCCTGAATTCCAGCCATCGGAATCACTCGTTCCGTCTCCCGTTGAAATGTAGAGCATGCCGTCGTTCCCAAAAACAATTCCTCCGCCGTCGTGCCCCTGAGAATGCCATTCCAAGATCGTCACTTCGGATGCAGAATCGCAATGGTAGGGAGGCATGCGGTCCACGGTAAAACGCGAAATCCGATTGGTTCGCTCCTGTTCGGGAGTGGGACCGTTGCTGAAGACAAACAGCCATCCGTTCGTGCGATAACCTGGATGGAATTCCACGCTGTAGATCAACCGGTTTGTCATCACGAGGAACGCTTCCGTTTCATCAGCCGAAGCTTCATCACGCACGCGCAAAACCCTGGAGGGACGCTCCTTCTCGCCCCCTTGCAACACGAGTAGGAGCGATTCAGCTCCTGGCTCTGGAGCCAAGAACATCGGATTCCGCACCGCCAAGTTTGTGTAGAAACGTTCCGTGGTGAACGGAAGAGGCGGTTCCGGTGAGCCGATGACGCGGGAGGTGATCCAGGGAACACGCCGTTCCAGGCCGAACCGCTCCTCCTCCGCGCCGGGAATGGAGCGCAGAACTGCGAGACACACTAGAACAAACAGAACCGGGGACGCTCTCATCTCGCGCGATCCTCCACAAAATCAGCCTTCTACGGCAATGCTTTGTTTTGCTCGGCGGAGAGTTGAGTCTTTCGGTTTTAAATGCTACTTAATCGGCATGAAATTACATGGGGGTTTCACCGTCGGGATTGTCGCAACCATTTTAATCGCAGGCTGCACCACAGAACCTGTGACTGGCCGCAAGCAATTCAGCTTCATGGGAGCCGGAGAGGAAACGCAACTGGGCATCTCCGAATTCGATAAGCTGAAGCAAAGCACACCAATCAGCAAAGATCCGAAGATCAACGAAATGGTTCAGCGGGTCGGTAAAAAAATCGCGGCCTCGGCGAAAGATGACTTGCCGGATGCGCAGTGGGAGTTCGTCGTTTTCGACAGCAAAGAGGCGAACGCATTTTGTCTGCCGGGCGGAAAGGTGGGCGTTTACACCGGCATCCTTCCAATCACCCAAACCGAGGCGGGCCTAGCCACCGTGTTGGGACACGAAGTTGCCCATGCCGCTGCGCATCATGGTGCGGAAAGAATGAGTCAGGCGACCGCCATGCAAGCAGCGGGCCAACTGGTCGGTATTGGCGCGGCCGCTGCTGGAGCCAGTGCTACGACGCAATCTCTCGTCTCGGTCGCTTATCCGACCCTTGCACAATATGGTGTTCTGCTTCCCTACAGCCGCAAACAAGAATCTTCAGCAGATCGCATCGGCCTCACTTACATGGCGCGCGCGGGTTACGACCCTGCCGAATCGTTAAATTTCTGGAAGCGTTTCGCCGCTTACAATCAGGAACATGGTGGGGGCAAAACGCCCGGCTTCCTCAGTACGCATCCGCTCGATGAAGTGCGGATCAAACAGATTGAAGAATGGCTTCCGCAGGTCCGCGCCGAGATGAAGTCCAGCGTCATTTCGAAGCCGATGCCGAAATGAGCGGCGAAAAGCTCCCTTTCGTGACCGTCAACGTTGCGATTACGGCTGACGGTAAACTGGCGCCCGACAGCCGACACTTTGTTCCGTTTGGCAGCAAGCGCGACCAGCAACTGATGATGGAACTGCGGAGTCGCGCGGACGCAGTCATGTCGGGCGCGAGGACCGTTGATTTGGGAAAAGTGGACCTTGGCCCGGGGGGGAAGAAATATCAGCGGAAACGGATCGAAAACGGCCTCGCCGAGTTCAACTTGCGCGTCATCGCGAGCGGTTCGGCGTCGGTCAATCCGCAAGCGCATATTTTCAAGAAACGGTTTTCGCCGATTTTGCTGCTCACCACGGAAGCTGCGCCATCCGCACGCCTGAAGCGGCTTTCAACCGTGGTGGATGACGTTTTTGTTTCGCCGGGAGCAACCATTCATTTCCGGGCTGCGCTGGAGTGGCTGCGAGAAAAATGGGATGTGAAACGGCTGCTTTGTGAAGGCGGAGGAGAGATCAACGCGCCTGTGTTTAGAGAGCGATTGGTCGACGATCTCTACGTAACAATTTGTCCTGTGATCTTCGGAGGACGTACAGCCCCGACCATGGCGGATGGAGCTGGAATTAACGCACTTTCGGATGGGCTGCGGGCAAAGTTGGTGCGCCGCGAGTTAGTCGATAGGGAACTCTACTGCGTTTATCGCCTCGCGAAGTAGCAATTCGCTTTCCGCCGCCCCTCTCCTGACCGTAATCTCGATCCTAATCCTAATTTATACGGCCGGAATACAGGATTAGGAGTAGGATCAAGATTACGATTAGGACCGTTTAAATGGATTGGACCGCCAACGTTGCCGTGCATGAAAGTGCCTCGCCTGAATTTCTCACAAAACAAATTCTTTTTGCACTCGAGCAACGGCGGGTGCACGCGCATTTGCTTTATTCCGGATTGCGCCAGACAGGGCTGTGGATTGCGCTCCATGAGGCTTTTTCGCCAGCGAAAACAGACTCAAAATGCGCCGATATGTATGACACTGCGTTTGGTCGTGCCGCGGTAAACATTCAAGGGAACGTGGCGCACCTTGTCAGTCTGGCGTGCGGTGACGGAACCAAAGACGTGCGCTGTCTGGAGCGCATTCGCCGGTCTGATCGTGCGGCACTTTATACGCCCGCCGATATTAGTTTCGAAATGGTTCTCACCGCGTCGCGCACGGCGACAACCGCGCTCCGGGGACTTCAATCGACTCCGCTCGTCTGCGATCTGGCGCATTGCTCAGTGATGCCGGCCATTCTGAAGGGATTCGATCCTTCAGGTGCGGAACGCCTGCTCCTTTTCCTTGGAACGATTCACAATTACTGGCCGCCCGAAATTCTGCGATCCATTTTGTATCCGCTTCGTTCGCAGGATCAATTACTCCTGAGTGCCAATCTTGTTCCGGCAGAAACTTACGAGCAATCGCTTCTCGAAGTTGTGCGGCAATATGACAATGAACCAACGCGCCGCTGGCTAATGGGCGGGTTGTCGGAACTTGGTCTGTCGGATATCGATGGCGAACTCAGAGTTGAGATTCGCCCTTCTTTTGTGCCGACACTGAAGCGAATCGAAGCCGTCTTCTGTCTGAAAGATGATCGAGTCGTTCGCATCCACAGTCGCGAAATTAAACTGAAAGCGGGCGAAGAACTTTCAGTCTTTTATTCGCATCGTTTCACGGTGGACCATGCGCGCGCATTTTTAGCCGATGCTGGTCTGAACGTTCTCGAAACATGGATCGGCGCAGATGGTTACGAGGGATTATTCCTTTGTAAACGAACTCAATAGATCGCGAGCGTATCGAGGACTGCTTTCACTCGAGCGACTTCGTGTGTGCGGAATAGGTCCGTTTTGCCAAGCGCGGCAAGCACCGCAAAAAACGGTTCAGCGCAGCGAACCTCTTCTCCGAAATACTCGAAAGCGTGCGGCAACGCGTGGCAAACAGGATATCCAAGCTTTCGGAAGCGAAAAGTATTGAGGAAGGTGTTCATTTGATGCCGGACGCGCACTGCGCTGTCCTGCAAATTGCGGTAGTAAAAGCCGAGTCCTGGATCAATAAATACCTTTTGCAATCCCGCCTTTTCCGCCTGCTCGACTTCGCGAGCGAAATACGAATACATGAACTCGACCGGGTCCCGGCTGAGGTCAAAGTCTCCAACCTCTCGGACGTTTCGGCCCTGGACGAAGCAGATTATTACCGCCCCATCAAAATCTCGCGCCAACCGATAAAAATCGTCTGTGCCTTCCGTTCCCGTGAGGTTGATGATGCTTGCTCCCGTTTCCAGACATCGACGAGCGACGCGGGTCGAGTAGGTTTCCACGGAAATGGGAATGCGAAGTCCCTGCAAACCTTGCAGAACCGGCAAGAGCTTTGAATGAAGTAGCGCTTCGTCCGCCCGTTGTGCGTGAGCCAGCGTGGACTCTGCACCGATGTCGACGACATTCGCGCCCTGCTCCTGTAGAACAAACGCGCGCTGAACAGCCATTTCCGTGGTCAGGCAAACACTTTCGCGATACCACGAGTCGGTAGAGAGGTTCACGACTCCCATCAATGCAGGGCGGCTGGATGAGGGAAATGACTGTCCCTTCAATGAAACGGCGCGCACCGGCGCGCTCAACTCACTCGGGTGCGCATCGGCCAGTTGCCGCAACGATTCCAACGAAAGCATCTATGGATGTAAACGCAGACGCGCCCAAAGCTCAACGCGGAAGAGTGCCTTGACTCTTCCGCGTCGCGTCGCCGAACCACAAGTTCTTGGCTATTTAGGGGCGGCCAGTTCTTCCACCCTCTGCCCTGTTACCTCGAAGAGTTTATCGCGGCCAATTTTTTCCCAGAGTGGTTGCAGGTCCGGGTCGTAAACAGCGGCTAGTTTAAGCTGAGTGCTTTCCTCGAGCTCGAAGGCCTGCACAAGCCACCCACATGACTCTTCCAACAAGCCCATCTGAGAAGCGTAGCAAGCCAGGTTGTAGCGCATGACCGCGTCGGCCGGAAACTTCTTAACCACTCCTAGTAAGACGCCCCAGGCTTCGACAACACCCTTGTAATGGCGCATCGTATTCGCCTGGCAAATCCAGGCGGCAGGCGACTGCGGCGCCAACTCGCATAACGCCTTTGACACAACAAACGCCGCTTCCCACCAACCGGCTGCGGCGTAAACCTGCCAGCGCATCGAGAGAACCGTCGGGTGATAGGCTGCTTCTCCCTGGATCTTCTCCAGTTCTTCGTGTGCCTCCTGCGGATTTCCCAGCATCAACCAGCCTTCCGCGGCCTCGATCTGGAAGCGTTCTGCCTGTGTCAAAGGGTTCATGCGATCTCCTTAATTGCCTTTCAAATTTCCTTCGTTGCGCGCGAGCTTGAGCCACTCCGCGAACCATTCTGCCTCATTCCAATTGTTCATAGGCGCTTCTTTCTTCATGCGTCAAACTAGCCTTGCGCCCTCCCACCGAACAACGGAAACAGGTATGAGAATCGGGCAAGGCTCGCCCTGAGCGCATCGTAACAAAGTTGGATAATCCACTCTGCTCCGAGGCGTGCCTGAAAAGTCGGAAAGAACGAATAACTGATAAGAGCACGCTCCTTGCTTTCTAGCGGCCCTCCTTGGTCGCGTTTAGCTCCAGATAGGCGCGAACAAGAAATCAAAGAGATTCCGCGCCGCGCGTCCGGGGATTGCGCAACATGGCGCAACTTTTTTGCGCGCCGCTTGTTTGACAGTCGATGCGAGTTCACGTTGGATAGCGGGATTGTCATGGCGGAGAAAATCATCCCTGCAACAGATCGGCCAGCGATTTCACGGTATTGGGCCGTGCTGCTTCTTCTTTTTTTGGGCGTCACCACCGGCGCGCAAACTACCAACCTGCTGAACCTTTGCACTGAGGGCGCTCTGCAAGCGGCGGTTGGGCAGGGTGGAATTTACCAGTTCGGGGACTGCGGAACGAATGTGGCAAATCCCATCATCAAGCTGAGTGAACCGCTCGTAGTCGCTCACGATCTGTCGTTGATCGCCACGCAAGCGGTCCTGCTCAGTGGCCAAAGCCTCACGCGGATCATGATTGTGAAACAGGGAGTGCGTGTCACCCTGCGGAATATTTACTTTTTTAGCGGACGCCACACAGAGACGAATTTCAACGACGGCGGAATTGCGGAAACGGCGGGCGGCGGTCTGTACAACAACGGCGGGATTGTTACGATTCTTGATGGGCGATTTGAGGCAAACAGCGTCGTCGGCGTCACCGGCCTTGCGGGCACGAATCGAAGTGAAGATGGAGAGTCTGGCGGAGATGCGGCGGGAGGTGGAATTTACAACAACGGGGGCCAGATCGTTCTCTCAAACGTGGTGTTTGTGGGCAACAGCGTGACGGGCGGGACCGGCGGAGCGGGTGGCACCGGAGGAAATTTCAGTGGAAATGGGGGACGAGGTGGCGATGGCGGTTCCGCCGGCGGCGCTGCGATCTACTCGAGAGGAGGAAGCGTGACGGTCTTCGCGAACACATTTACAACGAACAACGCCACGGGCTCCGCCGCAGGCGCAGGAGGCACTGGGACTGGTCTTCTCGGTTTTCCGGGAGACCCAGGGAAGCCCGGCGAAGGCGTCGGCGGAGCAATTTCCGGAGAAAACGCGGACATAAGCGTCAACAGCTCGACGTTTTTCGGGAACAATGCGAACTCTGCAAATGGCCTCGCAGGCAATCCCGGGATTTTGAGCCGCAGCGCTCAGGCCGGTCGTGATGGGGGCGACGCTTCGGGCGGTGCGATCTTTAGCAGCGGGCACCTTTGGGTCACGAATTCAACATTCTTTTCTAATTCCGCGAAGGGTGGCAACGGCGGTGTGGGCGGCGCGGGAGGCACCTCGGGATTCGGTGGCAGTGGAGGCGATGGTGGCGAAGGGGGAAGCGCCCTGGGTGGTGCCATCGAGAGCCTGTCGGGAAACGCCGTGGTTGTGAACTGCACTTTCTCAGACAATGTGACGACCGGCGGGACGGGAGGCGCAGGCGGAACGGGAGGTGGGATCAGTTCCAATGGGGCCAACGGCGATACCGGACCGACGAGCGGCGGCGCGGTCTATGGCAGCAGTGGCACCGTAATTATCGCCAATAACATTTTGGCCAATTCGAAGGTGACCGTAGGTGGAACGGTGACCGATCGTGGCGGAAATTTGAGCACAGACCTGAATCCATTGCTCACGAGCACCACGAGCTTGCGCTTAACCAATCCGCTTTTGAGCGGACTGGCGAGCAATGGCGGACCGACACAAACGATGGCGATTGCCACGAACAGCCCGGCGATCAATCGCGGTGTGGCAGATTTTTGCCCGCCGCTGGATCAACGCGGCACAAACCGCCTGGATGCTTGCGATATTGGCGCATACGAGACCGCGGTACGCGACATTCCAGCAAGCGTTCTCAACAGTCTTTCGGTTTCGCGACAAACCAACTCCGTTTCAATCTTGTGGCCGGCAGGCTACCCTAATCTTTATCTGCAATTCACAACGAATCTGCTCAGCACAAACACCGTCTGGAGCGTTGCCACGCAAACAACGACAAATAACGGGACTTCAAATATACTGACCATCACCAACTCGAGCAGCACCAACTCGCGTACTTTCTTCCGCCTTTATGGAGTGACGAATGTGGGAAGTCCCTTTTAAATGCCGAGATCCGGCTGTCGTTCCAACCGGTGCGCCGGGTTTAGCGCAAGAGGCACCTTGACGGTAATCCGCGTGCCGGAGCCGACATCAGATTCGATTTTAAACGTGCCATTCACCAGCCGCACACGTTCATTCATGCTAATCAGGCCCAAGCCACCCTTCCGCCGGACAACGTCCAGATCGAAGCCTTTTCCGTTATCCGAAATTAGCATGCTCAAATCGCCGCCGTGGAATTGCAGATGAACCTTGGCTTCCGGACTTCGGCTGTGCCGGATCATATTTTGCAAGGCCTCCTGCATCACCCTATAGACGCAGAGCGCCACATCTTCCGGGAGTTTGCGTGGGACATCCGCGTGAACGAACTCCACTTTGATTCCGGTTTGTTGCTCGAGTTCGCGGCAAAAACTGCGCGAAGCCGCAACGAGACCGAGTTGATCAAGTTTGGCGGGATGCAAGCGATAGGAAATCTTGTGCACTTCGGAGGCCAGTTCCTTGATTTGTTCGCCTACATCGTTCAAGCGCTGCTCTCGCTTCTCAGCCGCGTCGTTCGCCTGCCGGAGAAGAGCAATCTCGACCGACAGGACAGCCAGGCGCTGGTTCAAATCGTCGTGCAACTCGCGGGCAATTCGGCGGCGTTCGTCTTCCTGCGCATGGATCAGGCGGCCGCTCAATTCGCGCGCGGATTCCTCCGCATTGCGGCGTTCCGTCACATCCATGCATACGCCGATCATCCGGATCGGTTTTTGGTGGCGGTCAAAATCCACGAGGACACTCGCGGTGATCCAACGAGTTGGACCGTCCGGTGGACGCAGTCTAAAGGTTAAGTGTGAGGCGCCAAAGGACATTGCGTGCTCGAATGCGTCGTTCACTCTCTCCCGGTCCAGCGAACGAATCCTTTCGAGGAACGCCTGCGCTCCAACCGTATCGAGGGGAAACTGAAAGGTTTCCCGAGTCGTCCGCGTGAGCCAAACGCGATCCTGGGGAATTTCCCATTGCCACATCCCGAGGTGTGCCAAATCCGCCGCGAGGGCCATTCGCTTTTCAGTTTGCTGAAGTGTTTCGGCCGAGCGTATTCTATACCGCGCGCCCAACCAGCCCAACGCAACTAACATTGTTGCGGCAACCATGCGAAATCCGCTGGTTTCCCAGAAAAAGGGAAGAACGGTGAACGCCAGAGTCGCCTCGGTTTCGTCGGTGATGCCGTCGCCGGTCCATGCGCGCACGGAGAAGGTGTAATCACCAGGCACAAGGCTTTGGTAGATCATCTCGGTTCGATTTTCGGCATCCTCCCATTCGCCCATGTTGGAAACTGAGCCGAGCTTAACCTGGTAGCGGACTTTCTCGGGCGCAGAAAAGTTCAGCGCGGAGTAGCGAAATTCCAAACCGTGGCTGCCTGCCGGAATACGCACTGGCGTGTCGAAAGGTTCAAGGACGCGAACTGCGCCCGGACGTGAGCTTGCCTGATCTTTCGTGGAATACCCCAGTTCCTGAATTCGTGTTTGTGGCGCCCGGCCCTTAGGATGATAGCTGGCAGAGTCAATTCCTGTTATCCCCTTGACCGTAGCGATCCAAATATCGCCTTTCTGGCCAGCAGAAACAACGGGCTGGAAACCGCTCGCGCACTGGATGGTAGGCAGTCCATCCGTCAGGTCAAAGAACTGGCACTCAACAGGTGATTTTTTGCCGGAAAGGACGGCCAGCAACTGGCTCTCCAACACACGCACAATTCCGCGGTTGGATGTGATCCAAAAGCAGCCTTGCTGATCCGCTTCGATGCCGAAAACATTTTGAAGCGGAAATCCATCTCGCACATTGACAGTGGCCAGGGCCGGCAGTGCGCCCTCGCGCCAGGCGAGCAGTCCCCGGTCCAGTGAGCCCAGCCATATCGTGCCCTCGGATCCCTCCTTAAGGCAACTAACCCCCCGGATAGCCGTCTCATTCTCCTGCACCTTCCGGAAAGTACCTTCATCAAAACGAAACACCTCTTCCCCGTTCGACATCCAGACGGAGCCTTTACGATCCTCAACGAAACAACGAATGTTTCGCGGCGCGTTCTCGCGCTCAGTGAAGGCGATGAATTTATCCCCGTCAAACCGCGCTACGCCGCTTCCACCCGAAACCCAGATGGGGCCGCGCGGGCTTTCGTAGAGCGCGATGACGTTGGAACCAGCCGTTACATCGCTCTCAAATACATCGGTCTTATCATGATTCAATCGATAAAGGCCTCCACCGAAGGTACCGACCCACAAGCGGCCGGACCTGTCCTCAAGAACACTTTGAACAAAGGATGATGCCGGTCTTGCTCCGACAATCGGAGTATTTCGAATCTCCCCGTCGCGCAGGCGAAACAGACCTTTCCCATAACTTCCGATCCACGCTCCTCCCCCCCGTGCTGCGGAAACCGAGTGAATTACGAGTTCGCTCAAGCCGGAATCGCGACCAAAGCTCCGAAAGTACTTCGGGCGGAGGCGGGTCAATCCGCCGCCACTCGTTCCGACCCACAGATTGCTCTCTCGATCCTCGTAAACGAAACGAACACCTTGCGCTGGCAGTCCGCTGGTAATCGTCCAGTTCCGAACGGGCGCCCCGGGGCTGACCTGAAACAAACCGTTGTCCGCGGTGGAAATCCAGATTGTGCCGGAGCGATCCTCAAAGAGGGTCCAGATGCTGCCGGCCACCTCGGGCACAGCAAACCGCGCAACCTCAGCGCCATCTTTGTACTTGCGCAGTTCCTTTCCCAGCAACAGCCAGAGACCGCCATCTCGTGCCTGGGCGCATCCGGTTTCTGAGGAGGCCATCTTCGGGATCGATATTCTGCGGATCCAGTTGCTGCCACTCCAGTGACCGACGAAACCATGCTGAACGACCCACCAGATGCCCTTGTCGTCCACGGAACCGAAGTATCCGAACTTCTTCTCTCCGGGCGGGTCGGGCAGACGTTCAAATTTTCCATCGCGAAACTCGAACACGGCACCGTCGAACATGGTGAGTAAGAGATCACCATTCGGCCGCTCGGTGAATGTGCGGACGAGTTGCTCCTTAGTTCCCCAATTCCGCCATTTGTTCCCTTCCTGGACGACGATGCCTTCCAGTGTGCTGACCCAGAGGCGCCCGCCGCGATCCAGGTGTAGGTTCACGATACCGCCACTGGGCAGGCCGGGAGAATTTTGCGGGTTAAAAACTTTGAATTTCGTGCCGTCAAAACGCACCAGTCCGTTGAATGTGCCAAACCAAAGGTAACCATCCTTCGTTTGAGCCATGGCTGTGGCCGAGTTTTCCGGCAAACCATCTTCGGCTTCCCAGGTACGCGTCAGCCATTCGGTTTGCAGAGAGGCGCGCTCTGAGGCATACGGATGCCCAAACGAAAGCATCACAGCAAAAAGCAGCAGCCCTGCCCATGACGGACACCCGCTAATTGCACTCATAAAGCGCGAGGATTGCACTCTCTGCGAGTTTCGAAAATGAAAAACGGGCGAAAGAGAAATCGCCCGTCTTCCACACGTAATTGAAAATTGAATTATTTCGACGCGGACTTCGCGTATTGCTCGATCTTCTCGCCAAGTTTTTTGGCCGCGTCAGTAGGTTCCACTGCACCTCCCGTCAGAATTTGAGGAACAGTGAGCTCTTTTCCGTAGTATTCCTCGTTATCGCCCTTATCTGGGAAAATCCCGCCCGTTTCGATCGAGGCACCGCCATAGAGCCCCCGCGTATCGCCATAAATTAGAACCGGCGTTGTGTCGGTCTTGAAGTTTGCCTGATCACCGCCGCTCTTCGGTCCGACCGTTGCACGCACATCGACTCCAATCTTGAGATTTGGGTCGGTGAGAACTTTCACGCCGTCGCTGTTCATGAGAACGAGAATCATATCGTTGCGTTGGGCGCCAGCCTGGAAACCGAAACTCCCCTCGCCCGCTTTTACAAAGCCAATCGGTCCCCATTTGCCGGTCGCTTTATCTTTGACCACGGCGATGCCGTGCCCGCCGGCAACTCCGATAATGAACCCTGCTTTGTAGTTGCGCATGATAATGAGACCTTCTGCTTTGGCCAAAACTTCGGCGGGAACAGCTTTTTCGACATCCTTTTGCACGGAATCGAAGTAATCGGTCAGGTCCCGCACCCGGGCATCGAGTTTATTTTTCGAAGCGGCCAGAGTTGGGATGGTGAGAGTGCCAGCCAACAACGTAGCCAGACAAACTCGTAGAAACGTATATCTCGGAATCTTCATAAACGGTCCTCTTTGTATTCGCGTTACATTCAGGTTGGCTTGCTCGAAACCTGAGTTCATTGCTTTCATACCGGCGAGCGGCGCGTCTAGCTACTGGCAGTATTGACAGGCCCGAAACTGGAAAGGACAGCCGCATGATGGGCTGTCCTCGTGGTTCGAGCATTGATTTGAATTAATCTTTCGACACGACCCAGGTGCTGTCGGGATCGTAGACAGTCATTGCCTCCGCAGCTTTGGCTGAGTTGGCGCCCAGGTCCTTCTGATAGACCTTCCCCTGTTGGTTGATGATGAAGGTCATCACTCCGGTCTCATCATACTGAGCAGGCCAGGCAACCAGAGCGAATCCGCCGATCATATTACCATTAATGACGTAATCATAAGCGCCGCCCGGAGCGTTTTTCCCCTGCCGGGTCAGAATCTTGAAATAGTAACCATGAAATGGCTGGCGTTCCTCCTTCGTTTTTCGATAACCCGCGGCGGACGCTTCGGCGACAAAGGGACCGAGCGGGCTCATCGTCCCGTCAAGGTCGAGCGGCCAGTAAAGGCCATCTTTTTGCCCCGGAGAGCTGGCAAATTTTTGCGCGTATTCGAGCACCTCGTCGCCGTCGCGATCCAGGGAGGCATACTCACGCTGAGCCACAACGTACGTGCGGATCGTATCCAAAGCTTCGAGTTCGTTTCGTCCGATACGACGATTGTCCAGCTCTTCTTTTCCCGCGACCGTATCGAAGTACCACTGGCGACCGCTCTTCACCAATGGAACCGGGAACTCGGTTTTATCGTTGCCATATTCGAGGATCATTCGATCTTGGCCGCCTTCGATAAACTTGCTGTATTCCGCAAGCGATTTGGCCACGAACTCAAACTCCGTGACGGCCTCGACCGGGTCAGGGTTAACTAGATCCTCCAGGTCCGGCCCGAAGATCGTTTTCAAACGGTCTTTATCCTTTGCCGCCACGGCGTCGCGCAACGCAGTCAAAGCCTGTTGCGGGTCGCCAAAAGGTTGACCACCAAATTTCGTGTCGGCGAAACCCGACAAGCCAAACGCACAGATTGCGAGAAGGGAAAAAGCTAATGATTTCATAATCCTCAATTTGATGAAGGTTCTGCTTTTCATCGGCGCCCTCCTCCACCGCCCCGTCCGCCGCCTCCGCGACCTCCCCCACCCCCGCCTCCGCTAAAACCTCCACCGCCTCGACTGGCCGATCCACGTTGGCTGAAGGATTGTTGCGAAGCTCCGCCACCGCTAAAGGCAGATGAACGCCCGCCGCCACTCGAGGAAACGGAGGGACTCGCCGCTCTGCCGCCTCCAGCGCCACCGCCACTGACTGATGGACTGGATGCTCTGTTGCCCGCGCTCGCGCCGCCCCCGCCAAGGGAAGGACTGGCTGCAGGACGGCTTCCCCCGCTCAAAGATGGACTGGAAGCCCTGTTCCCAGCTCCGGCGCCTCCAGCACCCGCACCTCCCGCAGCGCGATTGCCGACGGACGGACTGGCTGCAGGACGCGCCCCGCTTCCAGCCCCTGCTCCACTCGCCGGACGCTGAGAAGCTGACAGGCCCTGCCCGCGTCCGCCGGCTTGCGTTGAACCAGCTCGACTGCCCGTACCCTGACTACCCCACCCACGAGATTCCATTGCCTTGGCGGTATTGGGCGAACCGCTTGACCGCACTCGGTTTGAATCCGGCTGCCATTTTTTACTTTGGGCATTTTGCCGATTGGAGTTGTTAATCGTTCGATCTCCTTGATTGATGGTGGTGTTGCGCTCGATATTAATGTCGTTGCCCCCGCCACCCCAGTAGCAACCACCGTGACCCCAGCCACAACTATTGTTGGCAATAATCGCCCCCATGGCCATGCCAACACCGAAGGTGATTAACGGAGCGTACGGATCATAAACATACGAAGGTGGAGGATAATAAACCGTCGGTGGATAGGTCGGCACGTACACAGTTTGTGGATTCGAAGGCTGAATTTGCACTACGGTGTTCGTCACGACCACCACCCTCTCCTCCACCGTCGTTTCAACGACCATATTGGTTACAACCACTGTTTGTTGTGGCGAAGTTTGCAGGGTCCCCGCTTTTTGCGCCTTGGACCGCAATGCCTGGATCGTGTCCATCACGTCCTTGTCCTGGTTTACGAACGCCTCACCGAGCTGAATCGTCCAGTTCAGGTCCTCGTTCATTTTTTTCAGAGCATCGGGAATTTTCGCGATCTCTTTCACCGCTGGATCCCAGTCCTGGTTGTCGATCTTCGAAACATTATTCGTATCAGCGATAAACCGCGCGGCTTTCACGATTTCCAGCGGATACACAGATGCCGGCAGCAGCGTGGCCAGCAGCGGGTCCGGATAAAGTGCAATCGGCATCAGGAGTTTTTCCAGTTCCGCCGAGCTCAATTTCGGTGGCGCCGAAGGAGGCGGCACAGGATCGCCCGCGGGCGCGTTTGTTGCTGTTTGCGCCGAGGCCGACAGGAGTGTCAGGAGGAAAAGAATCGCGACTAAATAAAAGGAGATGCGATGTTTGGACGGGCCACGCTGGTTATTCATTCCGTGCTTTCCGGGAGGGGCAATGAGTTAATGCCTCCCTCCGCTTCGTCCTGCGACTACAACAGACGCAACCCAGGGATCGAAACTGTCAGAATTGACAGCCCTGGAACTACTCAGCGTTACGCCGAGTGAGTTTGAGCGAAGCGACGTCATACCAGATTTCGCCTTCGTTCGCGCGCAACTCGCAGATCAACTCGACCGGCTCCTCCAAGCCTTCCTCGACCTGGAAATCAAAATGGACCGGCGTCCAATCTCGATCTCCAGGGTTTTTTTGGCCTTTTTTGTAGCCCGATATGCGCAGACCAGCCCCATCTTTTGCATCCTGGGCAGCGTAAACGATGCCTTTCGTTTTTATACTTGCCTCAAACCGATATTGCCCGGGAGGCAACTCACACGTTGCCCGCCACGTAGCGCTACACCGACCCTGCGCAGCAATATGCAGAAGTGCTCTGCCATCTGAGTCTTTGACAACATTCTGTTCGGCTTTGCCTGAGTACGGCGCCTGGGCAACCCAGTTCGTAAGGACGATTGGCCTATCCGTATCGAAGCGAAGGGGTACTGCCGGACGGATTAGGCTTTGCGCGTAGGAACCGGTCTTTTGGATCTGCGCACAGACTCCCGCCGCGCTGTATCGATCGTTGGACTTGTGCTGCTCCAGAGCGGCTTGGATTTTAACGCCCACTTGCTGCGCGCGAGTGACCATCGTATCGACATT
Organism: Limisphaerales bacterium; assembly: GCA_044226545.1. Classification (GTDB taxonomy): domain Bacteria; phylum Verrucomicrobiota; class Verrucomicrobiia; order Limisphaerales; family SXQI01; genus DASVNK01. Next base: position 37,366 of record JBGAGW010000009.1, on the reverse strand, counting down.
AAAAATGTTTGTTGCGATTTCCGCATAGCGCTCGCGATAGCGCTTGCGAGCCTCGGGAATCTCCAAAACAGAACGCACAACCAGCGCCTGAGATTGCGGAGGGAAGATCGGATAGCGTCGGCCGAGAACCTGGTCCACACCGTGCGGGATAAAAACCATTCGGTTGGAATCTTTATCGTGATAAATGCGCCAGTTATTTCGCCCTATCGTGTAGCCGTCCCAATGACCCAAAATCAGTTCCGCCGCCACGAACGAATAGAAACGCTCCAGGTCGAGCGTCTCTCGCAACGCGGCGTAACGCTTTTCCAGATCGGGCTCACGAGCTGCGTCCGCCAAATCATGGAGGCGGTCCCACTCTCGCTTGTCACCTGAATTAATAGGGAGGCGCTGCGCCACGTCAGTACCGGAGTGGCCATCGTAAACATTTCCGCTCACGTCCTTGAAATAGCGTTTTAGAAATTGCTTGTTCACGCCTTCCAGCACGACGTACATCCCCAACTCCCGATCATTGAGATTCACCCAGGCATTTCCCGCGCGGGGCACCGGAACTCCCGTAGCGTCGAATAGCTCCCGAGCGATCCGTTCATGCTGATAAGTCCGGTCTTGGACGGAATTGTTCAGGTGAATCTTCTTCAAACCATGAAAACGCTGGCCCGGTGCAAATTTTTCGAAGTTGAGGGTGAATGCGGGCTTATCCTGAATCTGCCGAAAGCTTCCCGGGCCGCCCTTGAGTCGAACGGCGACGTTCGTATAGGTTTTTCCGCCCTCGCGAACCGTGCACTTCACGTATGGTCCGCGGCGGTGTGGTTGGTTTTGCTGGCTTAAAGTCGAAAGCGCTTCCGACGGGATGATCAAGTGAACGTTTGGAATCAAATTATCTCGGAAGAGATCCTCCCCGGCGATCTCCTTACCATGTGCCTTAATAAGCCCGGAGAGTAAAAGAACAGAACAGAGCACCGCCCTGCCCGCTTCACAAAACAGCCTGGTTCGCATCCGCATCCTGATATTACGAATGTTGATACCCTTTCGCCGGGAGATTTGTTGCAAATAGATGAGACGCGATTTCTCCGACCATCATCTATTTGGAATTCCCGGGAGAAGTCCGCGGCTGGCCGGCTTTGTCCGCTCCAAGGCCGAGATCGACCCCGATGATACCCACGAAATTTTTGCCGAAAGCCGCGCGTTCTTCTTCGCTCATAAAACCCTCGACCGCTTTCGTGCCGCGCTTGTCCAGGTTATAGCGTTCCTCCACCCAGGCTTGGTCGTCCAATGGACGCGAGGGCATATCCAGACCGCGTGAAACGGCGTTCTCGTAGACGCGTTGGATCAGTTGCCGAATCTTGTCGATCTTCTCCGTCTCTGAAATCCCAGTCGCGGCTTGAATCAACTCCGTCTGCAAAGCGGCGAAATCCGCCGGCGACCGTTCCAACTTTTCCATCTCCGGCTTGAGGCTATCCAAGTACTGTTGTTCCGCGGGAGAAAGAGAACCCGCACGAGCTTTTGTGCGCAAACCGGCGACAAACTTGCCCATATCCGAGTAGCTTGAGAATACGGGCGGAGCGAAAGCCTGAGGTTCGGTAGCCGCAGGCGACGCAGAAGCCTGCACCGTCAAAACGGCGCGCGCAGCCTTTTGCTCCAGCGATTTGTTCGCATCTCGCAAGGTCGAGATTTCACTACGCAAGCGATGGACCTCGGAGGCATCCTTGCGCAGTTTTTCGCGGTCTTGTTCGAGGCGTCCCACCTGCTCGCGCAATTCGGCAGCCGCCGCTCGCTCCTGCGCTAGTTCGCTTTTGCCCGCGCTCAACTCAGCAGCCAGGCGTTGCGCGGAGGCGTGTTCAAAGAAAGCGAAAGCACCCACAACGGCGACCATGACGACCAGAACAAAAAATGACGTTCTAGACATGCACGAAATCTATTCAGCGGGCATTTTATTGGCAAACCTTCCACGCTATGGCAGCGTACTAATCTATGCTGCACAAGCTGCATGCGAGCGCGTCGGTATTTTGGTTCGTGCTTTCCTTGTTGGCCCCGGCTCAAGTCTCGCGCGCGGCTGACGAATCCGCTCCTGTCAGCACCAGCAAAACCGCGCAACAGATCATGGACGCAGCTCGCGATGCGATCGTGGTCATTCGTCAAACCGGACGCGACGGCGGACAGGAAGGCATCGGCACGGGATTCGTAGTGGACCGCGAGGGATTGATTGCCACCTGCATGCATGTCATCGGCGAGGCGCGTCCGCTCAGCGTCACTTTCGCCGATGGGAAGACCGCAACGGTCACGGAAATTCACGCGTGGGATCGAAAACTCGACCTGGCCGTGATTCGGATCGACGCGAAGGAACTTCCCACGCTCCGGCTCGGCGATTCGGATAATTTGAAACAAGGCGCAAATGTGGTGGTGATTGGCAATCCGCAAGGCCTCAGCCATAGCATTGTGCAAGGGGTCGTCTCGGCAATTCGCGAATTTGAATATGGACCGATGTTTCAACTGGCGATCCCAATAGAGCCCGGTAATAGCGGCGGGCCTTTGTTGAACATGAACGGACGCGTCCATGGCATCGTGAACATGAAATCCGCTGTGACCGACAACCTGGGGTTCGCCATCCCAGTCAACTCCCTTAAGACGCTTCTTGAACATCCTAATCCCGTGCCGATGGAGAAATGGCTCGCTCTGGGCGCACTGAACGAAGATCTGTGGAAGCCGCAGATGGGTGCCCATTGGCGGCAAAAGGCCGGAATGATTGCGGTCGATGGCGCCGGGGCCGGTTTCGGTGGCCGCTCACTTTGTCTCTGGCAAAAGGATATTCCCGACGCGCCGTATGAAATTGCGGTAAACGTCCGCCTCGAAGACGAATCCGGGGCAGCCGGGCTCGTATTCGGTTCGGACGGTGGCGATTGGCACTACGGATTTTACCCGAGCGCTCGCCAGCTTCGCCTCACTCGCTTTGAAGGACCGAACGTTTTCACATGGACGATTCTGAAGCAGATCGACACACCACACTATCGTCCCGGCGAATGGAACCGGCTGAAAGTTCGCGTCGAGCCGGAAAAAATTCTCTGCTATGTGAATGGCAATCTTGTAGCAGAAGCGGACGAATCCGTCGCCCGCCACGGCAAAGTCGGCCTCGCGAAGTTCCGGAATACGACTGCGCAATTCCGCTCTTTTCAGATCGGTCGGCAAATCGAACCGTCGCCGAGTGTCGCAGACAAATCGCTCCGTGTGCGGCTCGACAAATCGCTCGCTAGTGAATCCCCGGTGCCCGAAGATCTCTTGAAAGATTCCGCGGCCACCCGCGCATTGCTTCTCGAAATCGCGCGTGAATGGGACGAAAAAGCCGCCGGCGCGCGGAAATTCGCCCGGGAGCTCAATCAAAAAGCGGTCGAGCACGATCTGCTGCGAATTTTTGAGAACCCTGACGTCGATCTTTTCGCTGCCGCGTTCCAAATCGCCCGGGTCGAATCGCCAGAACTGGAACTCGCCGATTATCAGGAGGAAATCAAGAGCATGGCCCGCGGGCTCCGAAATCGTTTTTCTACCGATTCAACTCATCGCGAGAAACTCGACCTTCTTCGGAAATATCTGTTCGAGGAGAGCGGCTTTCACGGAAGTCGCAGCGATTATTATAATCGCGCCAACAGTTTCATGAACCGTGTGCTGGAAGATCACGAAGGTATTCCCATTACGCTCTCCGTTCTTTTCCTCGAACTGGGCGCAAAGCTTGGCATCGAAAAACTCGAAGGAATGGCGTTTCCCGGGCATTTCATGGTCCGCTTTTTAGAAGGGGACGCGGAGGCGATCTACATAGACGTTTTTGATGGTGGCAAACTCTACAAGAAGAACGACCTCTACAACCTGATCAATCACCATAGCGAAGTCCCGCTGTTGGAGGAGCATTTTAAGCCTGCGACAAAGAAAGAAATCGTCATCCGAATGCTCAAGAACCTGATCGGCGTCGCGCCGCGAACTTCCGAACGGGCCCTGCCCTACCTCAATCTTCTTCTCGCCCTCTCGCCCGATGACGCGCTTGAACATTGGCGTCGAGCCTCGATACGGCTCGAATCCGGAGATCGCTCCCAGGCGCGCGAGGACCTCCGCTGGCTGATCGAAAATCGCCCGAAAGGAATCGATCTGGATCGAATCGAGCAGCTTTACAACAGTCTGAAGTAACTTATTTCGGCGTGTAATTCAGCTCACGATTCGCCCAGTGGATGAAATATTTCATGTTCGAACGATCTTCGTGTCCACCGTCGTGCTGACGCCAGGCGAGTTGTCCATCGAGCATATCCGTATTTACAGGTGGCATCTTTGCAGTTCGATAGTCATTCTTGTCGCCGATATCTTTCGCGCCTAACAAACGAAACACTGGCCCCGCCGCAACAGTCGCCATGTAACTGCCCTGCTGGTCAAGCCAGTTGGCATCGCCGCGCTCCGGAATTCCGTAGCTGATAAAGGTCGGGCGCGGGGCGCAAAGCGCTATCAACTCGTGCGCATCCACCGGCAGATCGCCCGCGTCCTTGCGCCCGAACTTGGATACCTCAGCTCCGTACTTGAGAAAGTTCCCGGCCATCCAATGATATTCTCCAGAACCCGTGAGATTCTCGACCGCTTCGCCGAAATTGCGGCGATGCAATTTTGCGCCGCCTTCTCCGGAGGAACCAACGAGAACGACGGCAAATCGGGGCTCAAATGCCATCGCCACGAGAGCCGCTTTGCCATAGCGCGATACTCCTTCAATCCCAACGCGCCTGGCATCGACCGCCGGATCAGTTTCGAGGTAATCCAACCCGCGAGATGCTCCCCAAGCCCAGGCGCGCAGTGAACCCCAATCCTCTGGCTTGCGAGGCTGACCTTTGTTCACAAGGCCGATAATCCCCCTGGTGAGGCCGGCGCCGTTATCCATCTGGATGGTATTCGGATAAACAGTCGCGTACCCCCAGCCTGCGGCGAGCAACTGTTCGGTGGACGGTGGATCCTTGAAAGGGCCGCCGAACTCACGATTGGTCGGTGCCGGTGCGCCGGCGGGCCGTGGCATTCCTCCACCGCCGAAACCGCCAAACATCATCAGCACCGGGACCGGTCCTTTGGCGCTTGCCGGCGTAACAACATTTATGCGGATTTCGACGCTGATGGAAGGACACCCCGAGTTGTCCACACGACCCGAGAGCGCCTTTCCATTGGCATGCAACTCGCCCACCAGGCCATCAACCACATTCGAGATAACCGTCCATGTTACCTTCGGCGTGTGCTCCGGAACGCGACCGATCACCTCTCGTTCGAAATCTTCCACGATCTCAGGTCGCCGCTGTTTCCACCACATCTCCGGCGTCGTTACCTTCTGGCCATTTTTAAGCGTAAGTGGATCGGGCAGGTCTGGAAACGGGTTGGCCAGCGCGGGATTGTAATTCGCTGAATTGGTTGCACCCACACGTCCGCTGGGCCCCGGACGAAGCCTGGTGATCCCCAACTGGTTCATCATGTTCTGATGATCCTGTTGCGTCGTCCAGGTTAGCGGTGCGGGAGTAGCGTTGGTGTCAGCAACTCCGCTGGTGGGGCAGAAAAGGAGGAATGCAGAACAAAGATTAACAATCCATGAAGCAGGTTCTCGCATAGGGATAGGCAACATTGCCGCCGCTCCTTCGCTCCGCGCAAGAGCTTACTTATTTTGCAGCAAGTTCGCCCATCTGGGCGCGAAGAGCTTTCACCTCGTCGCGCAAGGTGGCTGCAGCTTCGAAATCTTCGTTCGCAATAGCCTTCTCGAGTTTCTTTTGGAGACTCTTCAACTTGTCCGCCATGTCCTGGCTTTGGCGAAAAACCGCAGGAACTTTCCCGACGTGCCGTGTCCCCTTGTGCATTGTTTTGAGGAGGCTCTCGAGCCCCTCCGAGAAAACCTTGTAGCATTCAGAGCAACCAAGGCGACCGGCTTTCTTGAAGTCAGCCTGGGTGAAGCCGCAATTCGGGCACTTGATCTCGCCTCCGCCGGAAGATTGTTCAATTTCCTGCGCTGCTCCGAGACCCAAAAGCAAATCGGCCAGAGAAAAGCCGGTGGGATCATCCACCCCTTTCTCCTTGGAACAAGCCTCGCAGAGATCCACCTTTTTGGTTTTACCTTCAACCATTTGGGTCAGGTGGACCGTGGCAACGTTCTTTTTACAAATGTCGCAGAGCATACTCTTCAATACTCCAGTCTATCGACAGGCGAAAGCACGAATCAAATTCGATCAACTGAAGCTGATCTACCGTATCACATTGCGAGAACACCGTAAAACGAGATCGGAGTAAACGGACTTGTGCTTCGATTAGAATTAAGTTACGTAGAATTCCATGAAAACTACAGTCACCACCACAGAAGCTCAGGCTACTCTTCCGCGCCTGCTCAAACAATTGCCGACCACAAAGGCAGTGACGATCACCAACCACGGGCGAATCGCCGGATTCCTCGTTTCCAAGGAGCGGATGGAAGCCATCATCGAGACGATGGAGATCCTTGCGAATCCGGAGGCCATGAAGGCCATCTCAGATTTCGAGTCAGGGGCTAGCAAGGGCAAAGACATCTCTTGTCTCGATGAATAAAGCCGTGATCCACCCGCAGCCGGAGAAATTCATCAAATCTCTGGCGCCAGAACCTCGTCAGCGAATCGTTCGTGCCATAAAAGCTCTTCCTGATGGTGATTGCAAAGCTTTGGAAGGACGGCTCGCAGGCTATTGGCGACTTCGTGTGGGAGGATACCGTATTGTGTATTCAGACAGTGTTAAAACCGGAGCTCGAATATTTGATTGTTTGTTCGTTGAACGCCGGTCGGTCGTTTATGAGCTTTTCGAACAACTCGTGGTTGAACAGGCGATGACCGGCCGATGAGCGGCTCCGCTATTGCGTGTTTTTTAACTTCACCATTATTCCATCGCGCAAAGACTGGCCCTGCGGAACGATTATTGTCTCATCGCCATTGAGCCCTTCAGCAATTTCGCCATTCGTTCCATCGCTAAAGCCGATCTTTACTGCGGCCTTTTTTGCAAACCCGGAGGCGATGAGGAAGACATAGGTATTCAGTCTGTCTTTTACGAGGGCGCTGACGGGCAGGAGCAATGCGTTGTCCTTTCTTTCCAATCCGATGTGAGCATTCACGAGCATGCCAGGGCGCAGCATCATGTTGCGGTTCGTAAGTTGGACTTCCGTAAGCATCGTCTTGGTCGCGCGATCCAAGGCCCAATAAGCGCGAGTGACGCTGCCTTCAAAAACTTCGCCGGGCAAGGCGTCCGTGGTCCAGCGAATCGGTTGGCCGATCTTAACATGGCGAACCTCGTTTTCCGGAACGGCCACTTGCATTCGGAGGGTGGCGTAATCGGTCACATCCACAATCGCCGCGGCCTCGGGAGTATCAGCCGCGTTCGGAATCGGGATGTACGCGCCAGGATCAACGAATCGCTTAGTGATGATTCCATCAAAGGGAGCGAGAATACGCGTGTAGTTCTGCATCACCTCTGTCGCTTCCAGTCGAGCCCTGGCCGAAGAGACCCGAGCATTCGCCACGGCGACTCGATTTCGAGCCGATTCCATTTCCTGTTTCGCGGCGTTCACCGGATTATTGGTGGGCGATTGGCTGATCTGCTGGAACTCCGCTTCGGCGAGTTCGAGCTCCGCCTTAAACTTTAAATGATTCGCCCGAAGATCTGGCGCATCGATCTCGGCAATCAGGTCGCCCTTTTTCACCGCATCTCCTTTATCGACAGTCAGCACCTTTAAATAGCCATCCACTTTGGCAAACAGTGTGACGTGGAAAAGTGGCGCGACCTCTCCCGGTAAATCGATGGAGCGATAAATCTTACCTCGATGGGGATGGATTGCGATCACTTCGAGAGCCAAATCCGGTGTCGTACTGGACGAAGGCGTAGAACGTTCGCAACCGACGAAGAGAACCACTAGGAACGCCAGGAGCGCGCTACACGAATATGGAGTGCGGTGGCAGAGCGAAGCGGCGACACCGCTTTTCGAGAATGCTGGCGAGCCCATCGCTGGAAAAAGCGGCGTGGCGCTCCGCTTCCCGCCGCACTCCAAACTATTTGGCATTTCGTTGTTCATCATGTCGTCGAAATCAGCGAGGCAGGGCGCCGATTTGTGCGAGCTTGAACGATCGCGAATACCGACGGCAAAATAAATAGGGTAGCGAGCGTAGCCGCGGCCAGACCACCAACGACCGCACGACCGAGCGGAGCCGCTTGTGCTCCACCCTGCCCCAGGCTCAAAGCCATCGGCATCATTCCGGCAATCATCGCTGCGCTGGTCATCAAAATGGGACGCAACCGACTTTTTGCACCTTCCATCGCCGCCTCGTTGGAGGCCGCGCCGCCCATGCGCACACGCTCTGCCAACGTGACGAGCAAGATCGCATTCGCCACAGCCACACCGACACTCATGATTGTTCCCATGAAAGATTGAATGTTCAGAGTGGTCTGCGTCGCCCAGAGAGCCAGGGTCACACCCGCGAGAACTGCCGGAACTGTTGATACAACGATGAAAGGCAGCTTGAACGATTGAAAGCTGGCCATCAACAGAAGAAAGATCGCGAGCACCGCGACGATCAAACCACGTTGCAGACCACTCATCATCTCCTGCATCGGAACAACTTGCCCGCGAACCGCGACATTTACTCCGGCCGGAGGCGCACCCAATTCCGCAATCGCGCGCCGAACCGCACGCGCAGCCCCGCCAAGATCGCTTCCATTTATATTTGCCCGCACGGAGATGTAGCGTTGCATATTGTAACGATCATATTCTGCTAGTGCCAACCCCTCCTTGATTTCTGAAATATTCCGCAGCAGCACATCCTTCCGTTTGTCTTTCTCCGGACGTTTGGGTTCATGCTGGAGAATCGGAAGGTTCCCCACATCCTCTGTGGACCTGGTCTGGTCCTGCGGAATCTCCACTTGCACCTGGTAGGCAACACCGGTGTTCGGATCAGCCCAAAAATTCAGAACACTGAAACGGCTGGACCAGGTTGTCGGCACCAGCGCCCGCGACACCTGAGCCATTTTCGCACCCAATATCCCTGCGCGTTCCCGATCCACGGTCACATCCACCGTCGGATAATCGAGCAATTGGCCGAATTGCACGTCGCGCAACTGGTCAATCGTTGAGAGTTTTTGCTGAATCCTCTCAGCGAACGCACGACTCACGGGGAAGTCCTGTCCACTTACGACGACTTCAATCGGTGTGTTCGCCCCGAGACTCATGACACGGCTAACGATATCTGCCGGCTCGAACGAAAAAGTCGAACGGGGAAGTTGCCGCTCAAAATCTGCTCGCAAGCGATCCTTCAATGAATCCATTGCTACGCCGCTTTTCAACTGCACCTGGAGGACTCCTTCTTCGGGACCGCTATTCCAAAGATGAACAAAATTGATCGGAAAGTTAGCACCATGCACCCCGATCAACGCCATCGAAATCAAAACCTCTTCGGCGCCTACAGCATTTCTGATGATATCGAGCGCTTGGAGGAAAACCGTTTCCGTCCCATCGATATCGGTCCCGGGCGGCGCACGGAAACGAATCTGCAACTGCCCTGCATCGACTTCGGGATAAATCTGCGTTCCGAGGCGGCTGCCAAAAAAGAAAATAATCGCGGCTGCGCCCAGAAGATAAATCCCAACCAGAACAAGCCGCCAGCGAGCCAGCCTCTTCAGGACCACTGCATAAGAAGTCTGAAACCTTCGAAATCCGCTTTCTCGTTCGCTCCATCCAGTCGGTGAACCTTCGTTTCTTCGCAGAAACCAGATAGACAAAATCGGCACCAGCGTGCTGGAGAGAAAGTAGGAAGCGATCATTGAAAAACCCACAGCGAGCGCCAGTGGAACAAACATCGCCCGTCCGGCGCCCGACATGAAAAGTGCCGGCGTAAACATCGCCACAATCGAGAGCATTGCCAATAAACGCGGGATGCGCGTTTCTGTCGTGGCATCAAACGCCGCCCGGGCGAGCTTCTTCCCGCGCGTTAGATGCGCATGAATATTTTCGAGATCCACCGTCGCTTCATCGACCAGAATTCCGACCGCCAGCGCGAGTCCACCCAAAGTCATAATGTTCACCGTTTGACCCGTTAAGTGCAGCGCGAGCAGCGAGCCCATGATCGAGAGCGGGATATTGATCACGACGATGAACGCGCTCCGCCAATCGCGCAGGAAAAGCAAAATCATCAGCCCGGTGAGCACCGCGCCGAGTCCGCCTTCGAGCAACAGCGTGTTCAGCGCGCGAGTGACCACAGATGATTGGTCAAACTCGTAGCTCACCTTCACATCTGATGGCAGGACATTCTGAAACTTCGGAATATTCCGCTTCACCAGGTTTACCACTGCGAGCGTCGAGGCGTCCGCACGCTTAGTCACCGGGATGTAGACGGTCCGCCGTCCATTCACCAACGCATAACTCGTGACGATATCGGCCGCATCCGAAACGTCCGCCACATCCCGGACAAAGATCGTTGGATATTGGCCCGTGCGAATCGGCACCGTTTCGAGTTCCTTCACATTTCGCGGAACAGAATTGAGCGGCACCATCGGATACTTTCCGGCGAGCATCAGGTTCCCCGATGGGCTGATCATGTTTGCGCGGGTGATCGTTTCGACAACTTCGTCCGGCGAAATCTTGTAGGAATGCAGACGGTCCGGTTTGATGCTCACTACAATCGTGCGCGCGCTCCCGCCGAAGGGCGGCGGAGCCGAAACGCCCGGCAACGTAGCAAAAAGCGGGCGCACCAGATTCAGCGCGGCGTCCTGCATTTCCGTCACGCTCCGCGTTTCACTGGAAAAGACGAGTTGCCCCACCGGCACACTTCCTGCATCAAAACGCGTGATAAACGGAGGAAGAGTCCCCGTCGGCATGAACGCTCGCGCCGCATTCACATACGCCACTGTTTCCGCCATGGCTTGCGACATGTCCGTTCCCGGATGAAACTGCAACCTGATGATGGCGGCGCCCTGAATCGATTTCGATTCAACATGCTCGATCCCCGCGACGAACAGGAAATGATACTCGTAGTAATAGGTCAGATAACCTTCCATCTGCGCCGGATCCATGCCGCCATACGGCTGCGCGATATAAATCGTTGGCACGCCCAGCGTCGGAAAAATATCTTTGGGCATCCGCAACCACGCGAGCACCGAGGCCAGCGCGATCGTCAGCACCGTCACAAGAATCGTAAAGGGCCTGCGCAGCGCGAATTCCACCAAGTTCACGCACCACCTCCTTCAAAGAGCGAAACACCGCGCGTCTGAGCGCGCGCCTGCATCGCCGCGAAGGTCTGCGGGAGTATCAATAGCGTACATAACGTCCCACCGATGAGTCCTCCCATCACCGCTCGTCCCAACGGGGCTAACTGTCCGGTGACGTCACTGAAGCCGAAAGCCAGTGGAATCATTCCTCCCAGCATCGCCGCACTCGTCATAAGAATCGGCCGCAACCGAGTACGGGCCGCCTCCAATGCAGCGTCGCGCGACGACGGTCCGGCCAACCGCGTTCGTTCGGCGAATGTGACCAGCAGAATGGCGTTCGCCAGGGCTACACTGATGGCCATGATCGTTCCCATGAACGACTGCAAATTCCAGCGACCGCCCGTCAGCCACAGAGCCACAACCACTCCAGCCAGCACCGCCGGCACTACCGAACTCACCGCCAGCGTGAGGCGCCAGGACTGGAAATGCGCGAGCAACAACAGCGCAATGCCAATCACCGCCATTGATAGTCCTCGCAAGAGCGCCCCTCGCATCTCCATCATCGGCGCAATCTGCCCTTGCACCGCGACGCTCACCCGGGCCGGAGGCGCCCCCAATTCGCGCAACGCGTCACCTACTTTCCGCGCCGCTTCATCCAGATCGATACCGGCTATGTTCGCGCGCACTGTGATCGTTCTCTGCATATTGAACCGATCGAACTGGCTGGGGGCAGTGCCCTCCGTTACTCGCGCCACATTTCTGAGCAACACCGGCTTTGCCTTCACTTCCGCTACGGTCAAATTCCCGAGATCCTGCATCGAGCGCGTTCGTTCCTGCGGAACGTGCGTTTGCACCTGATAACTGATACCACTTTGCGGATCCGCCCAGAAGTTTGGCACCTGAAATCGGCTCGACCACGTCGCCGGACCCAACGCGCGCGAAACATCCGTCATATCCGCCCCAATAATCCCCGAGCGCGCACGATCCACAGCAACCTCCACGGTTGGATAATTAAACGACTGCGCGAACTGCACGTCACGCAGTTCCGGAATCGCTTCGAGCTTCGCCTTCACCTTTTCCGCGAACGCGAGATCATTCATCAAATTCGGCCCACGCACCGCTACCTCAATCGGCGTCGCCGCTCCAAAGCTCATCACCTGACTGATAATATCCGCGGGTTCGACAGAAAATTCGGCTTCAGGAATTTCCGCCACAAGCTGTCTCCGCAAAAGATCTGGATCAAGAGAACCGGAGTGCCTCAAATACATGACCGCTTCCTCAGTGCCTCCACTCCAGAGATAAAGAAAATTGATCGGATAAGTCGATCCATGCAGGCCTACGAATCCCAGCGAGAACTCCGCCCGGCCAACCAGCTTCTCCACCGTGGCCAGACTTTTCAGGAGTATTGCTTCCGTGTGCTCGACATCAGTGCCGGCCGCCGCGCGAATTCGTAACTGCATTTCTCCCGACTTCACCTTCGGAAAAATTTCGATGCCCAACTGACGCACGCCAAGTCCGATCACCAACACGCTCCCGACGAAATACCACACGATCATTCCAACGCGCTTTGCCAGGAGTCCCTCAATCAGAACCCCATAAAACCCGCGCAACTTCTCAAACCACGCGATGGGTAGGACAGGCGCCCCGCCCAACATGCTTCCTAATGCCCACACCGCCAGCACCGGCACCAACGTGCTCGACAACAGATACGAAGCTGCTACCGCAAAACCAACAGCCAGCGTCAGTGGCAAGAACATCGCCTTCATCGCGCCACTCATGAAAAGCGCAGGCGTAAAAAGAATCAGGATACATAACATCGCCAGAAACCGCGGACCGCTCGTCTGCAACGTCCCCTTGAGAGCAGCGCTCGGCACGTCAATTCCCTGCCCCATCTGCGCATGAATATTCTCTAAACATACAATGCTCTCATCCACCAGAATCCCGACCGCCAGCGCCAGCCCACCCAGTGTCATCAAGTTTAACGTTTGCCCGCTCACCCAGAGTCCGAACAATGCCGCCGCCAGAGCGATGGGAATATTCACAATCACAACCATTGCACTCCGCAGATCCCGCAAAAAGATCAACGTCACTCCCCCCGCCATGAGCGCCCCGAGCAACGCCTCCCATTGCGCCCCGGCGAGCGCCGCCACGATAGCGGTCGATCGATCCAGCTCAAAACTCACGCGCATGCCCGCCGGCAGCACGGCCTGGAATTGTCCGAGACTGCCCTTCACCGCCAGCGCCACTGCGAGGCTCGACGCCTCTGCACGCTTGGTCACCGGCACGTAAACTGTCCTGCGACCATGCACCAGCGCATAGCAGGTTACTATGTCCGATCCATCTACCACCTCCGCCACATCCCGGACAAACACCGCCGGATAGTCCCCGCCCCGCACCGGCGCCCCGCGCAAGTCGTCAATCCGCGCCGCGACGGAATTCACGGGCACCATCGGATACCGCCCTCCCATCTTTAGATTTCCCGATGGACTCACCACATTTGCGGCCGCGACTGCCTGCACCACCTCATCCGGCGACATTCGGTACGATTTCAACCGTTCCGGATCGAGATTTACGACGATCGTCCGTGCATTTCCACCGAACGGCGGCGGAGCAGAGACACCCGGCAACGTGCAAAGCAGCGGCCGCACTCGATTCAACGCAACATCCTGCATTTCCGTGATCGAATGCGCCTGGCTCGCGGAATCCGCATCACTGGAAAACACCAAGTACCCCACCGGCACGCTCCCCGAATCCAACCGAGTAACAAAGGGTGGCATCGTCCCGGGCGGCATGAACGCGCGGGCTCGGTTTACAAACGCCACCGTTTCTGCCATCGCCTGCGCCATATCAGTGCCGGGATGAAACTGCAGCTTCATAACCGACGCGCCCTGGATCGACTTCGACTCCACATGCTCGATCCCTGTGATGTAAAGAAAGTGGTATTCGAAAAAGTAAACGAGATACCCCTCCATCTGCGCCGGATCCATTCCCCCGTAGGTTTGCGCCACGTAAATCGTAGGCACTTCCAACACCGGCAGGATGTCTTTCGGGATCCGCCACCACGCCATCACCGACACAAGCCCCAGCGCAATCACCGCGACCAGCACGGTGAATGGCCTTTGCAAAGCTCCTCTCGGCAAATTCACGCTCAACGAATGAACAGAACCTTTCAGAAATTACGAAGCCTGTGGAGCGTAATTGGTTCCCGGGGGGAGCGCGGACATTCCTGTCCGCAAGTCCATTGCCCGATGAGATGAAACCCAAGCGGACAAGAATGTCCGCGCTCCTAGCCCCCGAATACACGCAAGTTAGGAGTCTTACGAAGCCCGCATCCATACTGTCGGTTTTAGCCGAGTCCGAATTTTTACATCGCAAATCTATTCGGTTCCCTGCACCTTATCGCCCGAATTAGAATGAGATCACTACCGCTATTCATCCGCCGGGTTCTGAACGCTCTACTGCTCCTCTGTCCGCTCGTTTTTCTAGGCTGCGCAACGATGAGTGGGCGCGACCCTCTCCAAGTCACAGTCGCGGGCATTGAACCACTCGAAGGCCAGGGCATGGAACTCCGCTTAAACGTAAAGCTTCGTGTCCAGAATCCCAACGATGCTCCTGTCGAGTATAATGGCGTGACCGTAACGATGGACGTCCAGCAAAAGACGTTCGCCAGCGGGGTGACCGATGCCAGCGGCACTGTTCCTCGGTTCGGCGAGACGGTCATAGACGTGCCTGTCACCGTCTCGTCCGCTCGCATCATGCATCACGCGATGGAAATGATGATGGGAGCGAGGTCGAGCAAGATCGAGTACGAGATGAAGGGCAAACTGGCCAACGGCACTTTCAACACGACACGCTTTTCGGCCAAAGGCTCGTTCGACATGCCGGTCGCGAAGGATGATTTCTGATGATGCGAGGATTTTGTCTCATTCGGGCCGTTCCCCCGCCGGGCGAATGTCCTGTGTCAACTGTCTATTCTTCCAGATGAATTCAAGCCGCAGCCATGTAATATCACCCGGGTCGTGCATCAGCCCGACCGAAGAAAGCGGACTGTGGGCCGGAAATATCAAAACATCCAACCTCGGTGGGCCAAGCCAACGCGGCAGGCATCCTTTCCATGGCGAGGCGCAGTAAAACTGACTGCGTCCTTTGCGACGTTCGCCATCGTTTTGATCTGCGGCTGCATGTCCAGTCACGTCGAAACGGAAAAGGAAGCCGAGCAGCGGGTCGCAGCCGAACGTGCCAGGTCCGCAGAAGCTTTTAAGAATTCGCTCGTCGACAAACAGCATCACCTTTCCATCCCGGAGCTCGATCAACTAACTTACGGCTATGCTGACCGCTATTACATGGTGATCAGCTCCGCCGCGGACATCATCAAGCGCGGCAACCCGGACCCCATGCAGAGACGCATCGCCCATCAGATCAAACTGAACGGCGTGCTCTCGATGAATGACATTGTTTCCGGCAACGATCCTTACGCGCAGATATTCGATCTCGTTGTTTCTGTTACCTTGCAGAGCATCGTTCTGATCGATGAAAACGGCGCGGAAAGAGCCTTTCAAGAGCGCGCGCCCGGCTTGATCAAAGCCGTTCGCATGATGCGGCTGGAGGCATGGGATCTTGCCGCCAAAGTTCTCACCCAGGAACAACTTGAACTTCTTGATTATTTGATCCTCGAATGGCGGCGCACCCATCGAGAAGTCGAGCAGGTCGCTTTCGTGAAGTTCGAGAATTTCGCCGGCACTCGCAGCACAAAGCTCCTTAGCGAGTTAAGAGCGGGCAATGGTTTCCTCGCCCCTTTGAGCGAAGCCAGTCAGGTCCTGAAGGATTGGGGCCGCCTGACCGAACGTGCGTTCTGGTATTCCAAGCGCGCGCCAAACGTCGCCGCGATCCAGGCTGAAGGTGCCGTAAACGAAATCCTCTCCACTCCCGAAGTAAGCTCAATCCTTCAAACAGCCGAACGCCTCGGCAAGACCGCGGAGTCCACTCCGCAACTCATCGACGCGCAGCGCAACGCGCTGTTCGCGGAAATCGACAGCCGCCAAACCTTGCTGACCAATACGCTCGCCGATGTGCGCCACATTATGGCCAACGCTGATTCCTTAGGGCGCACCGTCACGCTCCTGGCAACCAACGTGCGGCAGACCCTTACAGTGCTGGGGGACACGCTCAAAGTGGCCGACACCGTCGGACAACGTTTCGGATTGGATAAGCCTTCCACCGCTCCAGCCGGACGCCCCTTTGACATTCAGGAATATGCCGCCGCCCTCATGCGGCTCAACGAAGTGATCACGAACGTCCATCAGCTTTCACTCTCCGGCGATCAACTCACTCGTTCGGAAGGCTGGCGGAAAGGATTGCAGGAATTGACCGAAGCCACCGACCGCCGCGTTGATCGCATCTTCAAACAGATTTGGTTTGCCCTCGGCCTCGCCTTTGTCCTGGCCGTGCTCTACCGCCTGATCTCACTCCGACTCACCCGCCGGCTAACTCTGCCTGTCCAGCAAAGAGCATGAACTATATCCTCCTTATCGTTCTCTCTGCTTTCACAGCGATCTCAGCGTTTGCGCAAAAAAATGTGATCCCGGCGAATTCTTTCCTTCTTGATGACAAAATGGTCATCGACTTGACCGCTGGGCTCAAGGAGTACGAAGACCCACCCACTGTTACTGGCAAGGTCAAGAGCGTTGGCAGCGGACTCATCACCATCATGATCAACCGCTGGGTGGCAGAGTTTGCAACGCTGCATCCCGAAGTAGAGTTCGACATCTCTGGCGGCGGCAGCGTGAATGGAATGGAGAAGTTGCTCACTGGCGAAGTCGACTTGGTGCCGATGAGCCGCGCTTTGAGCGAGACCGATCTCGCGCGATTCAAATCAAAGTTCGGATATGAACCCGCGCAAATCCTCGTCGCCCAGGATGCGATCGGCGTCTACGTCAACAAAGACAATCCACTTACCCAACTGACGCTTGCGCAACTCGACGCCATTTTTTCACGTGAGTCTCGGCGCGGCGGCGGGCACCCGGAGTTCTGGATCGATCTCGGCGTTTCCGGCTCTTTGAAAGAGGAAAGGATCGTCCGCTTGGGCCTCGTTCGAGCACATGGCACACATACGGTCCTCCAGGAGGAAGTACTGCAAGGTGCTGACTATCGGTTCGATGTTCGGTTCGAGCCGGTCTCCAGTTCCCTGGTCCAGGGTATCGGCGGGGATCCAGCGGCCATCGGCTGTGGCAGCGTGATGTTCGGCACCGCGCGAACCCGCTTCGTTCCCCTTCAAGGAGACGACGGCGCCTTCCTCTTACCCAATTACGAAAACACAGTTACCCGGCGCTATCCTCTCGTCCGATCTTTGCTCATTGTTTTCAACCGCAAGCCCGACGGCACCATGAACCCCGCCTCTCGTGAGTTCCTCCGCTTCGTCGTCAGCCGCCGCGGACAACGCATCATGGCACTGGCGCAGGGCTACCCACTGACGAGCGACCAGCAGGCTGCAGCATTGAGAACCATTGGCGAAAGTGCGGAGAGCAGCAAACCCCGCAAGTAGATTGCACGCCGATCTGGTCTGGTTTCTGGAGTTCCTCAACTTCGTCAGCACACCAATGATTTAACGGCTCCGTTTTAGGGAGGCCTTAGCCCCTGCCACAATGCCTCCGTTCCCGCAATGGCGGCTTTAGTCTCCATCGACCGAGAAACAAAAGTTACAGGTAGGTGTTCCACTCTGCGCGCGGTCCAATGAGGGCCGCGACACACAAGGAGCTTATATGAAACGTAGCAATAGAAGCGCAGGGTTTACATTGGTAGAGATAATGATTGTGGTGGCGATCATCGGATTGCTCGCCTCAATTGCGATTCCCAACTTTGTCAAAGCGCGGCTCAGGGCCCAGAGGACCGCTTGCATCCGTAATCTCCATGAGATTGATGGCGCAAAGGAAAGCTGGGCTCTCGAGAATAAGAAAGCGGCAGGAGCGCCCATCGATGAATCGGCTGTGAATGATTATATGAAGGGTGGCGCGCCCATCTGTCCGGGAGGAGGAACTTACACTTACGGGAATCTGGATGCTAAGCCCACCTGCTCAGTCGCTGGGCACGCTTTGTGATCGGCCGGCTGTAAAGCAAGAACATCACGAGCTAAAAGGAGCCAGGTCGCCTGCTGACGTAAACAAATCCGTGGCATTCCCGGAGACGGCCATATCCAGCGGGCACTCGCTGATATGCCGGGCGATTGCCGCGGAAACGTAAATCTCTGATAAGTGCAGAGTATTGCGAATCCGAACTACGCGCGCCGAATCGGTGTCGAGTTTACCGCAGGAGCGCAGGGCGATTTGGAATGCTTCACGCGCGGTTTCAGCGATGAGGGGTGTTTTCCCACGCTCCAAAAAAGAGCTGGTTATAATGTTCTTATACGTGACGGGAAAATCGATTTTGTTATAGAAGCGGCGAGTAACTACGTCGGCCAAACCGAGACCGGTCGCATTCCCATGAGATTCGGAGGTAACGTCATCCACCACGATGGAGCGAATGCGCGGTGTCGTGGGTTCGGGCTCGCCGCGAATGTAAATACGCCCGATCACATTCGTATCCATGCCAGAACCGCTGATGTTCTTGCCGAGTTCATCCACGATCAGAACGTCGATTTCGTCGACAGGCAGGCGAGGCATGTTTTGTCGGGCCTGTTCGAGGAGCGAAGGCTCACGAGCGAGCATTTGATTCGCGGGAACGAGTTCGATCTGAGCCGTTTCGTCGTAAGCGTTCTCAATAATGGCAATCCCGGCGACGATTTTGCCGAGATCCAGAATGCGCGCGGCTGCCCTGGGAACAAGGTCGCGCAAGCCGTGCACACCAAAGTCATGCATAGCTACTGCCTGACGCTCTTTACCGAGGCCGATCACCGACATCTTAACCAGGCCGCTCTCGTAGGCCCCGTGGAAGTCGGTGTGGGGCTTGATGCGGTTGATCAGAACGATTCCATCCGCTTCGAAGGCCAATCGATCCATGTAGAGCGCGTGGGGCAGTCCCTCGGATGGAAGCGACACTACTTCCATCGAAGAGCGGATCGGACAGCCCATCTCCCGTTCAGTAATGCCATAGGAGGCAAGAACCTGAGCCTGGCCTTCCGCCGTCGCGCCGCCATGACTGCCCATCGCCGGAATAATGAACGGTTGCAAACCGAAATCACGCATCGAGCGGACCGTCTGCTTGACGATGCGTGCGATATTCGCGATGCCGCGACTGCCCACGGCAACGGCGATGTTTTTGCGCGAGCCGAAGAGGGCCGGTTTGATCTGCCGCGCAATAGTTGTTTCAGTGTCCGTGACGAGCGGACGTTCAAAACGCACTACGGCTTTATGCAAACGCATACCTACTTTGCAGCACGCTGCTGCAGGTCAGAGGCGGTCAATTTGATATCATTCCAGTAGCCGAATTCCCAGTTCCAGTCGTTTGCTTTGTTCTCGAGGCGGAGGGGAACTTTCCTTCCCGCAAAAGGCGTCAGGTCGACCGAAATGCGCTGCCAACGCAGTCCTTCGTGACCAATAATCTGTTTCTTGAGGAGCTTCTCTCCAGCGAAAACGCGCAGTTCCCAATCGCCCTGATCATGTGAAGCAACAGCGAAGGTCAGCGTGGTGGTTTTGTCGACGGGTACATCAAACGCGCGCTCGATGGTCGCTGGTTTGCTTTCATCGAATGGATGGGTCATCAGCACGTTGCTGCGCCCAAGGTATTCGGGCACTCTGGCGCTCGCTTCGTTGCCGTTGACGCGCCACTCAGGATTCCACAGAGCGATCGACTCGCCATCATTTGTCGAATGGGTCGAGGTTTGCGCTTTCAAGATTTCTTTGCGCTCATCTTCAATCGAGAACGGCTTCTTGTCCTGCGGAGGGCTGAAGATAAACCAGATCAAGTTGCGGAAATCGTCATCGGGCATTTGTTCCAACCCTTCCGGCATGACAGAAAGTTCGCTAATGCGGAGGTTCGCAATATCGCTTTTGGCGATGACTTCCTCTTTCGGGCCGATAGAAAGAATTTTCACACGTGAATCGGTATTCTCGATCATGCGGCCACTCACGGTGCGATCATCTTTGAGCGTTACTTCTACGTTCTCGTAGCCAGCGCCGATGATTTGGTTCGGATCGATCACGTTTGAAAGGAGCGCATCCAAAGTAGACCGGCCAACTCCGGTAAGATCCGGGCCAACATCCGCGCCTTCGCCGTAAAGTTTATGGCAAGTGAAACAGGTCTTCTGTGCGAGCTGATGACCTTTCTCCAGATCGACCGGACCGCTGAGGACGACTCTCTTTTTATCGGCAATCACTTTGGCTTTGTCCGGGCTCGACTCACGATATTTGCCAATGACCTTGGTTGCGCGGTTACGGACGTAATCGTCCTTGGAGGTCACAAGTGTGCGCACCACGGTTGGCGGAATTTCGCCGACCGCCACGTTCTTATTCTCCACCGCGCTGATGAGCAGTTGCGCCCATTTGCTGCGCGAACTAAGAACCTGGATCGCGGTGTTACGGGAAGCCGGCGAAAGCTGCTTCCAGTTTTTCAAGAGTGTATCAGGCAATTCGTCAGCATCGAGAGTTCCGAGAGTGGTTACCGCAGCGTTCAGAACCGGTTCGGGCGCTTTGGCGGAGACGACCTGGAGCAATGCGTCGCGCACCGCGGGAGTGCGTTGTTGGCGCAGAGACTGAATCGCCTGCACCCGTTCCTCCTGGGGCTTGCTCGAATCCGAAACGACCTTAATGCTCGCCCCAAGCGCAGCGGCATCGCCCCAAATCGTTCCAAGCTGCTGTGCGCGGTTCGCGATTTCTGCATTCGGATTTGAGCGCAATTTCGCCAGAATGCGAGTGCTCTCGGTGCCTGGAGTGAAGGCGCGTCCCTTTTGCCCTTCGATCAATCCGTCGAGCGAAGCCAGCACAAGCGACGCACCGTCGGAACCGAGCTTATCGAGAAAAGAAACGGCGGTTTCGATGTTGGCGTCGCTCCGGCTGTCGCAAATGCGTCGCATCCCTTTGCGGAGGAGGATGGCTGCGAGTTTCGCATTGCGCATGCCGTTTTCGGCATACCAGTTCAATGTGTCATACGGGACGTGAGCAAACCAGAGCTCCGTATCCATCCAAAGCATGAATGGAATGAGAGGGTCGTTCGCGGATTGCGGATGATTGAAGATCGGTCCAAGCGCGGCCGCGGCGATCTCATCCGGCTCGGGGGCTTCGTCAGGACGAGTATCTATGGTCAGTTGGTCCGTGATGAACTGGCGGACCGCAGTCGCTACCGCGAGACGCACGGACGGGTTCTCATCCGCACCGAGCGCCTTCAAAATGGAAGTAACCGTGTCGGAGCGTTCCTTCCTCTCGCCGATTATACGGGCAACCCACGTGCGAATAACGGCGTCGGAATCCGTGGCGAGCTTCTCCAGGTCAGTAGTCCTGACTTGTCCGCTCGTGTGGAGCGTCCAGAGCGCCGCGATTCGTCCATCTGCGTTTTTGCTTTCGTTCAAAACCCGGAGCAAAGGAGCGCGAGCAGAGCTTTCACGGCGTTCGCTCAGGATTCGCTGAGCCATCCGGCGCTGCCAGACATTGGGATGATCGAGCGTCCCGACCAGTTCTTCGGTTGAGCTTTTCGCGAGGTTCATTCCGGCAGGATGCGAAGGGACCGGTTTACCCTTTTCGTTGCCGGTATATACAATCCGCCAGATACGGCCATGTTCGCGATCCACACCCTCCGGATCGGCATTGGCATTTTGGTAGCAGGGATATTTATCGTACCAGTCCATGATCCACACTGCACCATCCGGCCCGATTTGCGTGCTCACGGGGCGGAACCAGCCGTCGTTCGACCGGACGAAATCTTTCATGAAGCTGGCTTTGAATGAGGAACCATCCGGCGTGAGCTTGTCCTGATGAATCGCACTGTCGTGGATGTTCCCCATCAGAATAGTGCCCTTGTATTCCTCGGGATATTGGTCGCCCTGATACACCTGGGCCCCTGCGTAAGCGGCGCGAAAATGTTTGTGATCCACGATGGAAGGCAGAAGTTCATATGCATACGGAAACGGCGGAGACCCGGCTTGCCGCACATAAATGCCCCCGGGAGCCATGTGGAATAAATGATCGATGACACAGGCACTCACGAACGCATTTCCTGCACGATCAAAATCAACACCCCAGGGATTGCTTGTTCCTTCAGCAAAGATTTCGAACTTCTTCGTTCGAGGATGATAGCGCGCAACTGCCGCCGTCATCAGAACCCCGTCGTCATTGGGATCGTCCGGGTTCTTTACCGTGGAGCGCGTGAAAACGCCGTGCGTCATGTAGAGATAACCGTCCGGTCCCCAGGTAAAACCGTTGAGCAACTCGTGACGGTCCTCAAGTCCGAACCCGGTTTTAAGAATCGTGCGTTTGTCCGCCTTGTCGTCGCCATCGGTGTCTTCCAGAAAGAGCAGGTGAGGCGCCTGGCCAACAAATGCACCGCCGTAACCCAGAAGAATTCCGGTCGCCAGATTCAGCCCATCCGCAAAGACGGTCACCTTGTCCGCGCGTCCGTCATTGTCGGTATCTTCCAGAATTTTTATCTGGTCACGCGGTTTTGCACCCGCGGGGGCACCGAGCGGGTATTCGTAAAGTTCCACGACCCATAAGCGGCCGCGTTCATCCCACGTCATGGCAACGGGATTGATGACCTGTGGTTCCGAGGCGAAAATGCGAGCTTCAAACCCATCGGGGAGCGTCATCTTTTTTGCAGCTTCTTCCGGTGACAGAGGAGGAGTCGCGGCGGGCGTGTAGACACCGGTCAGTTGCCGACCGGCACCAAACACACTGAGGCTCAGCGTCGCGAGGAACGTGCCTATAACGTAGGCGAAAAACCTGTGGAAAACAGAATCAATTCTCATGCTCGGATTGTGTTCTGAATTACTTCAGTTTACTCACCGAAGCAACGACCAAAACGGCGGACGTGGGAGAATTGCAGGAAATCCGTTCTCGCGAACCGAAGACAAAAAGGCGCCGGGGATTATTAATCGACCGGCGCCCGCGAAACACAAGCCGCGCGAGAGGAATCGCGCGAGTAATTACCAGCTCAGCTTGCCGGGAAGATACTCATTGATGAGATCTTCATAGAACGGACGCAGTTTCTGTGCATCCGGTTTCTCGTGACTCTTAGTGTAAAGATCATACGGATTGAAGGCGCGGACCCACTCGAACATTTTGCGGTCGTGATCGTTCATGAGGTAGTCGTACTCCCCTTCGCGATGGCCAGGATAGAAAGAATGGTAGCGCAACATGTAAAGCGCTTCCTCCGGCAGCCCGTCTTTAACCACTTGGTAAATGTATTCGTCGTGACCCCAGGAGATATCGACCTTGTCGAGACCGCAGCCTTCTTCGTAGATGCCGAGACGTGAACTGAGTTTGGGGTTTGTCCGGTCCGGATTGCCGCTGAAAAATTCTGAGAAAACGATTTTGTCAGAAAAGCCACAACCCACCGGGAAAGTGTCACCGACTACGGCCCATTGGGGTTCGCCGTAGAGGCAAAGAATCTTGCCAAGATCGTGAACGAAACCAGCGAGGATGAACCAGCGTGGCTTGCCATCACGACGGATATGCTCGGCGGTTTGAAGAAGGTGGTCGAGTTGAGACAAATCCGTATCCGGATCGCTGTCATCGACCAGATTGTTCAAGAATTCAGCGGCTTCCCAAACGGTCATCTTGCGACGGTTCAGCTTTAGAAAATCAGCTTTTTTCTCGCGGACAAAATCATAGGTCTGATAGGTGTGATTCAGACGGTAGAATTCGCGAACGGAAGGACGCGCGTTGGCAGCATAATTACGGAACTCCTCCTTCTTTTTATCGGGATCCGTGGCCTTGAAGGCGGGTTTATCGGGCTCGGGATATCGAGTCTTCAGGTCGTCTTCCCACTCGTCAAGACTTGTCAAAGGCTGCGCATTCGGTGCGGTCATAGCGAGCTGAGAATACTTTGCCCCTGAAAGCTGTCAATCCGGTCGAATAATCCCGATCAGACGTCATGTTCAAGGGGGCCGTCATGCTACGGCGGCGGCGACGTGGCGGAAACTGGGGGTGGCGCCGTTGGTCCGACCGTTTTTACGCCAGGCAGTGTAATCTTTGAGGGTCTCCATCATCTTCACCATTTCCTCGAAGCGCGTAGGTTTGACCAAGTAAGAGTTTGCACCGAGGGCATAGGCGCGTTCGATGTCCTGATCGTTTTTGGAGCCACTCATGACGACGACGATCACGGCGGAAAGCTCGGACTGCTCGCGGATCCATTGCAGGACGTCGAACCCGGAGGTTTGAGGCATTTTCAGGTCGAGTAGGATCAGCGTAGGAATGGGAAATTGGTGGCGGTCAGCGTAGGCACCTTCACCATTGATGTAACGCATGGCTTCTGTGCCGTCTTTCACCAATTGGATAGTGTCGATGATGCCAACCCGGCGAAAGGCGAGGCGGATCAGGACAACGTCGTGCGGATTATCATCAACGAGCAGGATGACAGGTCGGGGTTGCGATTCGGTCATGCGGCAAAATCTTTACGCGTAATTTTGCCGGGGTGTAATCGGGGCAAACCTGAAACCACCCGGGATTTCAGCCCTATTTTGCAAGGGCGTAAAGCTCGGTCATCGTGCTGACGTAAAGGACTCCGTTTGCGGCGGTGGCGGTCGCACTGATCGGCGCGATGAGTTCGACGGTGCTAAGAATGTGCTTTTCGCGGACGGCGGCAAGCACACAAAAATCGCCCCGGCGCGAGCCGAGATACACCTTGCCATCCGCCACGTAGGGGGAAGCCCAGATCTCGCCTTTAAGTTCGTGTGTCCAAAAAGCTTTGCCGGTTTTTCGGTCCAGGCAGTGAAGAATCTTTCCGCAGTCTGCCATGAAGACGAGATCGCCGTAAACCGCCGCGGTGCTCATGGTGTGACGTTCAAGCGGGTGGTTCCAAAGCTCCATCGGCGGGGTTTTTGTTACGTCCAGGCAGCGAAGCCATGCTTCGTTCTTCCCCCACCAGAGATCGCCACCGACGCTGATGAAGAGTTGGCCGTTGATGAAAACGGGCATGCCGTAAATGTTGCTTGGGCCCTCTCGACGATTCGTGGTGAAGCGGTGGACTTGTTCCTTGGGCGCGTCGGGGTCAGGGTCGTACTGCCAGAGTTTGCGCAGGGTGGCAACCTCTCCGGCAGCGGATGCTTTCTGAAGTGCTTCGAAGGCGTAAACGATCCCATTCCCGCCGGCGAAGAAGATCGTCTTGCGACCATCGACTTCAGCCATGGAGGGTGCAGACCAGGTTGCGTGAAAAATATTTGGAGCGATGCCCTCCCGATCACGGGCCAGCAACCGGCCGGTATTTTTATCGAGCACGATCAAGCTGGGAGCATCCGGCGTGCGAATTTTGCGGTGCGTGTTGTCCACCCCTGTGCCGGTGTTCACGTAGAGAAAATCGCCGTCGACCAGAATGGAACTGTGCGCGCCATCGTGAGTCCAGATGCCTGCCTCGGTAACCATGTTAAAAAGCCAAAGAATATCGGCATCGGTTTTTTCCGTCTCGATCACGGGCTCGCTGGCGGGGGTTTGATGTTTGGCTTCGTCCTGGAAGGGACCATCTTTGCCGTTCGCGAGCCCTTGCGGATCGAGACAAAGGACTTCACCCCGATTGCTCACGATGTAAACCTTGTCATGGTCAATGGTCGCTTCGGAAGCGATGCCGCTATTCGGCCAATCCAGATACGGATCTTCCGAACGTTTCGGCACGACAAGTTGCCAGAGAAACGCGCCGGTCTTTTCGTCGAAGCACATGAGGACGCCACGATCTCCCTTATGCTTTGGATTGCGCGGCTCGCCGTTGTTCGTACCAACATAGACGCGGCCATCCCCAATAATGGGGCTGCCGTGACTTTCCGTTCCGAGTTTGGCCTTCCATTTTATGTGATTGCCTGTTTTCGGATCGAACTCGGCGGGAAGGTTCGTTTCGGCTGAGACCATGTTGCGCGTCCAGGCCCGGCCCCATTGAGCTTGATCTTTCGCCACAGCGACAATGACAAACGCGGCCAGAAGAATGAAATGCTTAAACACGCTGTGCCGTCTCATAAGCGAGTAAAAGTTGTTCCACAGACTTTTCCCAGTTGAGGTCGCGATGCAGGCGTTCGTAACCCTTGCGGCCCATTTCCTCGCGGCGCGCGGGATTGTCGAGAAGATTGACGATAGATTCGGCAAGTTTGCGCGGGGAAACTTCAGCCACATATTCCCCGGCGTCCAGAGCAGAAGCACGGGATTCTTTGAGATCGAACGAGACCTGAGGTTTGGCGAAGGCCATATACTCGAGCACCTTGTTCATCGTGCAACTGTGGTTGTAGGCATTCGGGACGTCGCACGTGACGCCGAGGTCGATCGTTTTGAGCGCGGGGAAAAGGAAATCGTTTTTTGCCCAGCCGGGCATATCGACGTAATCGGTCAGCTTAAGTTTGTCGCGCAAGGCGAGAAGTTCGGCATATTCGGGACCATCGCCCATGAGGAGGAATTGGACGTCGCGCCGACCCATTTCGTGCACGACCGCGGCGGCCGATTCGAGGAGGACATGGACGCCGTCGGCACTGCCCATCACGCCGACATAGCCGATAAGAAACTTGCGGCCCTTCTTCAAAGCGAGGTCGGCCGGGAGAGTTGTGTTCGGAATTTTCGGGGCGGTCCGGACGAGGAAAATACGCGAGGGATGCTTTCTCCCGTTTTCGAGCGCGGCCTGGCGATTGGTTTCGTTCGTGGCCAGAACGACATCGGCGCAGGCGTAATTAAGCCGTTGCGCGAGGCGAACCGCCCAATACATCAGGTTCCGTTTGTTGAATTTGGCCTCGAACATCTCCGGCCAGAGATCGTGCACATCGAAAATGACACGGACACCGAAAAGCTTGAACGGCCACGCAACCGCGAAGATCAGGTCGGGCGGGTTGCACATGTGAATGATCTTAAAGCGGTGGCGACGCCACGCTTTCCAGGCGAGCAAGGTTTCACCCCAGAGGGCGCTCGCGTATTCGGCGAAGAAACCAATGATGCCTTTCGCTTCGAGAACCATTTTGTGACGATAAATCTGGATGCCTTCAAGCAGTTCCTCCGGTGCGATGAAACCCTTCATTTGAGGGCAAATGATGATGACCTGGTAGCCCTCATCGCGTAGCGCGATCGCTTCCTGCCAAACGCGGCGATCGAGTGGCACCGGCAGGTTCTCGACGATGATGAGAATGGCGGGCTTGGTTGCGGCGCTGCTCATGCGGGTGAGATGAGCAGTTCAAACGGACCGGCTTCGTCGGATTCAAGAGCGAGGTAGGAAGCAGTGGCAAGCGCGCGAAACGCAGGAGAGACGAGCGATTCGAGCGGTACGTTGCCGAACGCCGAGGCTACCGGCTGGAGTTTGGCACGGAGTTCTTCCGGCGGATTAAAAGTGCGCGCCATTTTCCAACCGGGCGCGGAGAGCTTCACGCCACCAACGCGGAAGGTGTTTCCCGGGAACCGTTCGATGGATAGTTCCGGAGCGAATTTCCAGCGCGTGATGACAGGACGACGCGTTTGAGTTTGCGTGAACCTATCGCGGACGGTAATCGCGTTCTTCTCGGGCGAAAAAACCACGGTTCGCTCCGCTTTGCCGTAAGGCAGTTCGATCTCTGCGCGAATCGTGTGTGGATTCTCCGAATGAAATTGGGGCAATTTGTGGTGTTCCCCCCAAAGAAACGTGCCGAAGCGCTTCGGGTATTCTGTGGGTTGATTCTTGAGTTGAGGGCTGTTGTGGGCGGACCACCCGGCCAGATAATTGCGAACTGATTTGTCAGCGTAATAAGCCCCGGTGCCCGGATCGATGATGACGGGTTCACCGCGGAATGAAACCGAGAAATGAAGGGCATCCAGATGGCCGTGAGGCGCCATACTCAAGTAGCCAAGGGGTGAAAAATCGAACCGGACGAACCAGTCGTTCGTCTTCAGAACGGCGTAGCCAGATTGGGAGAAGATGTGCCACCTCCCCTGCTCCGCCGCGCGGCGCTCAAACGGGCCCCACCAGTACTGAAGTGCGTTTTCGCTGCCGTCGAACCATTGCCACCATTCGCGGGCAGCTTGCGTTTCGTCCGCGAAAAGCGGCGTGACCCAGGCGTTGTCGCTATCGCCGAAGTCCCAGGGATCACCTTCGAGTTTGGCGTCACGATAAAAACGAGCGGCAGCGTTCAGCCGCTCTTTTGCGCGCGGCGAAAGCGGCGCCTTCGCCAGTTCGAGTGCGTGTTGCGACTGAAAACAGAATTCCCATGAAAATAGATGATAGCCAAGCGCCTGTTCCTCGTTGCCGCCGTCATCGGCGAATTGCGCGAGAATCTCGCGATCCATCAGAGCACCGATTTCTGCAATGGGGGCGCTGATCTTCGCCAGTTCCGGCCAGCGAGCCTGGGCGACGATCAGTCCAGCCAGTTCACCAATTAAATGATTATTGGCGGAAGATCCAAAGGACTTGTATCGCCAGGTGTACCAGGTGTGCGACGGCAGGATGCGGCCGCGAAGTTCCTGAAGCGTTTTGTTCGGGACACCGGCGGCCGTAAGGAAAGCATCGATCCAGACAAATTGAATGAGGCGAATGCCGGTTTCCAAGCCGCTCGTCCAATTCAGGCCGCTGAAAGGGGGATTGGAACTGGCCCAGTGGTGCAGCCACCCGACGCACTTCTCCCGCGCTTTGCCGTGGTCCACAAGCCATCCCGCCATCGCGAGCCGCACCAGTTGATACCAACGATTTGGTTCCCAGATCACCTTGATGTCTGCGCCGCCGGGTTGAGCGCGATGATCGAGTTTGAAGGCGATCGCATCGCTTTTAAGATCGCGATCGACCAGATTGTCCGCCTGCCATTTCGGTGGATCACTGATCTTGAGGGGCAAATGACCGAAGGCGTTCCAGCGGCCAGCTAAAATTTCGTCAACGTCACGACTGAGCGCGGCCAGGAGTTCCTTCGGCGCGTTAACTTTTTGCGGAAGGCGCGGGAATGATCCGAGTTGATCAAGCGTGAGATTCGGTTGATTGAACCGACGATCGGCCCGCTGGTGAGCCTTCTTCTGGACACGCAGGAGCACTTCACGCGGGCTCATCGCGTGAAGACGGTGCCAGTACCAGCCGAGTTTGCTTAAGCGCTTAACCACGCGAATGCTGTGCTAAAACTGTTCCATGCTCCGAGCGAACAAGTTCGGAGCGGCGCGAAAAATAAAGCACATCCTCGGAGAAATCACGGACGAAGTGGCTGCATCGCTCCTCGCTTGCTCACCGGGCAGTCATTTTCCATACTACGCCGATGCTGGATATTCGGCTGGTGAGGGAACAGACCGCGCAGGTGCGGGAACGATTAGCTGCCCGCGGCGGCGGAGATGAAACGGAAATTGATGAGTTGCTTCAGCTCGATGAAATGCGGCGATCCATCCTGACGGAAGTAGAGGCGCTTAAATCAGAACGAAACCGCGTTTCGAAAGAAATCGGCGCTCTGATGGCGCAGAAGAAAGCGAGTGAGGCCGAAGCGAAAAAGGCCGAAACACGAAAAATCGGCGACACCATCGCGGAGATGGATAAAGCGGTCGCCAGGGTCGAGAAGGATCGCGACGAAGTGTTGTTGAGGATTCCCAACATTCCTCACGCTTCAGTGCCTGCCGGCAAAACCGCAGAGGACAATCCGGAAATCCGGCGTTGGGGTCAGCCTGCGCAATTTTCCTTCAAACCGAAAAATCACATCGAACTTTGCGAGTCTTTGAAGCTGGTTGATTTCGCGCGCGGAACAAAACTCTCCGGGAGCGGCTTTTTGCTCTACACAAATTGGGGCGCGAAACTGGAACGCGCGTTGATCCAGTACCTGCTCGATCTTCACTCCACACAACATGGCTACACCGAAGTCGCTCCGCCCTACATCATCGGCCGGCATTGCATGGTGGGCGTGGGCCAATTCCCGAAGTTCGTCGATCAGGCCTATGCCGTTCAGGAAGGTCTCGACACCAACACTGCGGGACAACTTTACCTGTTGCCAACTGCCGAGGCGCCGGTCGCCAACATCCATCGTGAAGAAATTCTGCGCGAAGATCAGCTCCCGATTTTCTATTGCGCCTACAGCCCCTGTTTCCGGGCCGAGGCGGGCGCGGCCGGTGTCGGCACGCGCGGCATGATTCGCGTCCATCAATTCGACAAGGTGGAATTGATCAAAGTGGTGAAACCTGAAGAAGGTTACTCCGAACTCGAAAAGATGGTGGCGAACGCCGAGACGGTCCTGCAGCAACTCGGGCTGCATTATCGCGTGATCATGCTTTGCACCGGCGATATGGGCTTCGCCAGCGCCAAGACTTACGACATCGAAGTCTGGGCGCCTGGGCAAAACCAATACCTGGAAGTTTCGAGTTGCTCCAACTGCGAAGATTTTCAGGCGCGGCGCATGAACATGCGTTACAAAACCGCGGGCGGCGAAAATCGATTTCCGCATATTCTTAACGGGAGCGGTACAGCACTGGCGCGCTTGTTCGTCGCGCTCCTGGAGACGCATCAACAAGCAGATGGTTCGATCAAAGTTCCGGCAACGCTTCAACCATATCTTAAAACGGAAGTCATTCGGTGAACATCCTCCTCGCCAGTAGCGAAGTTTTTCCCTACTCCAAAACCGGTGGTCTTGCGGACATGGTCGGCGCGCTTGGCAAGGCGCTGGGGGCCGACGGGCACAAGGTCACCGTTGTCACGCCGCTTTATCGTGGGATACGGGAGAAGCACCCGAAAATTCGACCGATTGACGTCGAGTTTTCACTGCCGCTCGGCGGACTGACGGTGGACGCGAAAGTTTGGAGCGTTGAACCGGCGGAAAATGTCACGATACTTTTTGTCGAGCAGGATGATTTCTTCGACCGGCCTGCCCTTTACGGTGAAAACGGTCGTGACTATCAGGATAACGCGGCACGATTCATTTTTTTCTCCAAAGCGGTTGCACATCTGGCCCGCAATGCGGCTGAAGCGCCTGAAGTAGTGCACGTTCACGACTGGCAAGTGGGACTGGTTCCTCTTTTCATTCGCTATGGTGAACGAAGCGGCACATGGGCCGACGCTCCGGCGAGTGTTATCACAATCCACAACCTCGCATACCAAGGCGTCTTTCCTGCGTGGGATTACGGTCTGACAAACCTCCCCGCGGATTACTTCACTCCGCAGGGCGTGGAATTCTACAACCAGATGAACTGCTTGAAAGCAGGCATCGCTTTTTCGGACATGATCACGACGGTCAGTCCGCGTTATGCTCGCGAGATCATGACCGAGCAATACGGCTGCGGGCTGGACGGAATTATCCGGGCGCGTCAGGAGCGACTGATGGGAATTCTCAACGGCGTTGATTACTCCGAGTGGAATACTGAGCAAAATTATTTCCTGAAGTTCCGTTACACCGCCGAAGATTTTGCCGGAAAAACCGGACAGAAACTGGCGCTCCAACACGAAATGGGCTTACCCGCGGATGCCGATATCCCGCTGTTCGGAACGATCAGCCGACTCGCAGACCAGAAGGGTATCGACATTGCAATTCCCGCGTTGGAGGAGATGCTCTCCACGAGGATGCAATTTGTTTTGCTCGGAAGTGGCGATCCGAATTTCGAACGTGGCTTCAAAGAACTTGCGCAGCGCTACCCTGAGAAAGTCGCGGTGAAAATCGGTTACGACCACGGCCTTTCCCATCGCATTGAAGCGGCGTGCGACTTTTTTCTGATGCCCTCGCGCTTCGAACCGTGCGGGCTGAACCAAATGTACAGCTTGCGCTACGGAACAATTCCCATCGTGCGCGTCACCGGTGGCCTTGACGATTCCGTAACCGACATCACCGAACATCCGGAACACGCGGACGGAATCAAGTTTTTCGAATATTCGTCGCGTGCTCTGGCGAAGGCGATCCGCAAAGCCCTCGCCCTTTACGAAAACAAAGAGTTGCTCGATCACTACCGTCGTAACGGCATGAATGTCGATTACTCCTGGGAACACACGACGCACGAGTACGAAGCAGCGTTCCGGCGGGCGATCCAGATGAGAATGCGATGATTTTCTACCAGCGGAAGAAGCGATAGGGATCATCCCACTCCTGGGGCGTATCAACGTAAAAACCTTCGAGCCATCGCTTCTCGTCCGCCCTTGGCGGATTCTTGAAGCGGTCCAGCAAAGGTGTCGAACCTTCGGCACCGCTGTTTGCCAACAGCCTTGAAAGAGCAAAGGCAAACCGGCGATACGTGCGCCGCAGATTATTCTGGTCACCCTTAAATTCCCATGGCGCAATTTGCATGAGCACGACTTTCGCCTTCTGCGCGATAACACCGTCTCCCGAAATGTCAGCTCCTGAAGCAATCAACTCGAATTCTCCCGGCGCTCGATTGTGAAGGTCCGCAGGCGCGATTCCGCGCAGAGCCGACGAGAATTTCGGCGCTTCGAAAAAGCTGCTGATGTGCTCGCGCCTGGTCGTCTCGACCTCAAATGGCAGCACTGCCTTCAATTCAGCCGATGAAAGCCCGACCGCCAATAATCTTCCGCCATGCATGACGTGATCTTTCATCTTCGACTCAGATGAGAATTGGGGTCCGAGCACGACGAGGTCGTTAGTCGTGATCACGCTGTCGAAATCCAGGCGCAGTCCAATCGCTTCGAGGAAGCTCCTTCCCTCGGCCGCTCCGGAATAAATCACTTTGCCCTTTGGTTCCGCTTTCCATTGCGCGACGTAATTGAGAATGTTCGCCACGAAAGTCTCGGCGACAGGATCAGTCTCGGTTCGTCCGGTTACATCCAATTGGCAGAACAGCACCATCCCCTGCCCTTCGCGGTATTCGAGCAATGGGCTGTACTGCAATGCGTAGCCGCCATCAACAATCGGGAGAAAATCTCCACGCGCCGGTTTCTCGATGAGCACGGAAGCAACATTGCCGCGATTGCCGCACCGCCAAATGCGCGTCACCGGGATATCGCACCATTTTACGGTTGGGCCATAACGCGGACGCATTTCATAATCCAAACGCTCCGGAAGAAGTGTCGCTTCGCCGCGCCAGTCGCGCAGATTGTCCACCGCGATTCCGGCGAGGACGGGATGATCGGGCACGCGCGGGAAGACTTCGCGCAATCCGTATTCTTCAACGCGAAAACCAAAGCGCTTTTCAAGAACCTTTGAACTCTGCTCGAAGATAATCACGCGGAGCCCGTCGCGAACTTTGGAAATATCCGGAGCATTTCCTTCCAGGGCACCTTTCCCCACGATTAAGATTTCATCGTGCGCGAGCGCCCCATTCGAATCAATAGACCGGAATTGCACTTTGAATGATTTTAGAATCGTTTCCGTTTCGCCTTTCGGATCAAAGAGGCCCAGTCGCGGAACATGACTAATGGACGGCGCCGGATTGACGACATTGAACGCAAAGATGTCTTCCTGCACGTCACCAGTGCTGAATCGAATGCGCGCGCGCATTTCATGTCTCCCAGGCCGAACCTCGGCCGGAAGTTTAAACCTTACCGGAGTCCGGCCCTGCTCCCCGGTGGGAAGTTGCACGGTCGTCTCGCCTTTGATCTGTTCTGCAAAATCGGTTCCCCAGCTTACGTCGCACTGCACTATCTCGCGTGAATTGTTGATCACGATGACCTGCTTCTCCACCAGATCGTTCGGCAGGAAATTGTGATCCTTTGAAGTGAAGGCGTCCGGTTTTCCGCCGAAGAACGCGAGCAGTGCTCCATTATTGCGGGTCAAAGCCTCCGCGGCCGGTGTCGCGATCCAATCATTTCTTTCGAAAGCCAGATCCATCCGCTCATAACGCTGGCCGATGAAATCAGGGCTGTAGCCTGGACGCTGCAAATTTTCCCGATCAACCGGTAACTGTTCGCGCTCGCGCCTGACTCCAGGACGAAGCTTCCAGAAGTGTTCATATTCCCAGGGCGAAATGGCCGAGACATTCCAGCCACGAAAGGCACGCCAGTTATCGGTCAGATATCGCGCGAAGATTGGATACTGTTCGTCGAAACGATCCGAACCGACGGGAAACGGATAATCCCAGCGGTGCCAAAGATCACCGGCGGCAAAGCGCTTCGCTTCCCAGCGCAGGTTTACTTTTTCGGAATTACTGATGTCGTAGGCACGATCACCGAGAAACTGCGCGTTCCATTCCGCGACGCAAAACTCCCATGGAACTTTCGCGCTGCCGAACTCGCGCTGCCCTTTGTACCATCCCCGATACATTGTCCAATCCCACGTGAAGGGCGCGCCATATTCGCATAAGAAGGCGGGCTTCACGCCGTTTGTCGACCAGTGACCAAACCAATCCGAGAGTTCCTGGATCGGAACGAAGTTCGGATAAAAATTCATCGGGTGCATCGAACCAAGATTTCCTGAGGCGTGATGGTAAACGATCCGATTCGGATCGATTCCATTTACAATGGCCTCCGCGCGCAATGCGAGTTTCACATTATTCGAGGCCCACTGATCCCGCGGTGCTTGAATGCCGTCGATCATATCGGGATTCATGTCCTCGTTGTAACCGGTGGCGTTATGACTCATCGAATAGAACACAACCGAAGGGTGATTCCCCGCGACTCGTGCGTAGAACTGCGCATGAGTGGCATAGCCGTTGGTGCGATCAGCGTCGGCGGATTTCCATTCGTAATGGCTGAAGTGCGGTTGCGAAAGCGCAACCAGCATTCCGACGTCATCCGCCGCTCGCAAAATCTCCTCGAAACTCAAATGCGAGCCCGGTTCGCACCCGTAGTTGTGGGTGTACACGAAATTGATTCCGATATTCTTGAGCCGTTCGAGGCTCTCGCGGGCCGCGGCGTAAGTGGACCACGCCGCGCCGACCTGCGCGTTATCCAACGGCACAGCGGAAAGGAAAATCCGTGTGCCGTTCAGGAAAAAGTCGCGACCGTTGATCCACAGTTCTCGAAAGCCGAAACGTTGGGCGACAGTTCGGTCCAGCGCCTCCCCCTTCGAATTTAGCAACGTCAGCGCGACATCGAACTGATTCGTCGGCGTGTAAATGTCCCAAAGTCTTTCCGGCTTCCATTGGTTGGTGAAACCGAACGCAAGGTCGTGTAGCGACTGGGCCTGAAAAACATCGCTCCGCAGCGTGGTAATGGGATGGCCGTTTTCAATTATTTCCGCAGCGAGCTGATATGAGGCATCTGTATCAAGATTCTCGAGTGTCGCCAGGAAAGAAATCGTCCCTTTACGAACGGAAGTCCCCATCGTCACGCGCGCGATCCGCGGACTCTTACGAACACCTTCCAGAAACAGATCTCCACAAACTCCGCGCCGAGCGACCGAACCTTTAACTTGTCGGGCGGAAGCGCTGTCGGTGTAGGACAACAAAACGCCTTTCAGCGGCAACGCGGTAACAAGCAGGCTTATGACCTGTCTTTCTCCGGGACGGCAGAGATCAGTCAGATCGACCTCACCGGTAGGAAAGCGCATTTCTCCGGCGCGCTTACCATCGATGTACACCAATGCATGCGAATTGAGATATTCAGTGGAAAGAACGATCCGGCGGCCGATCCAGGTTGCGGGGACGGTAATCTCCCGCTGATACCATGCCGCAGTAACTCCCGGAAGCGAGACGTTCTTCCATGCCTCGTGCGCGAAGAGCGTCTGCGAATCCTTTTGCATGTAGTCGGTGATCCCCGGCCACGGTCCCGGCACTTTGAAAAAACCCCAGTGATTCGCCGGCGGGGCGTCGGCATTTGCGGGCTGCCAGCGCCAGAGTCCGTTGATGCAGATGCGTTCGCTTGCAGGAGTGGCTTCGCGGTAAGCACGTGCCATATCCCAAACGGGATGCACTTCCTGCGGTAAACTGACGCTGAACTCATCAGCGCGACAGGCGAGCAGCGCAATGCCCAATAGAAAGGCTCGAAGAGTGGTCATTCCGGGATTTTTACCGACTTACCCCGGTTAGACAAAAGCAAATCATCAAAGCGTCGGAGAATTTAACAATCTGTGCGCTTTAAATGAGCGTGCACGATGAGAGCGGACAACCAATCAACTTGCTACTGAGCAGCTTGGCTCGGGCGGAAAAAAACTGGCCCCTGAAGTGCTAAAAGAAACGCAGCGTATGAAACAACGATGATCGCTCCGCTTGCTCGGGGCTGTCGTCGCAATAATCGCAGCCTTGAGTGCTGACAATTTGAAGATTTTGAGACGCTCCCGTGCGCGGGAGCGTGGTTCATGAACGCAGAGCGACTGAACGTTAAGTTCCGTCGCTCTTTTTTATAGAGGCCATCGCGCGACCGCTGATTTAAGCTTATCCAAATCGCGCTGGGTGCTCGCCGCCCCGCTTCCCACTGCGGCATCTAATCCCTGGTCCTTGCTCAGAGTTACCCATCTCCAGATTTCCGCATGGCCGTCGGCGAATGAAAATCCGCAAGCCTTGTTATGCCGGACTGTCGGAGAGTTCTGCCAGATGTTCTCACCGCCGGCATCCTTGGGAGCCTTGACCGCGAAGTAACCGTCATCAATTGTTTCTTTGCTCTCGTCCAGAAAAACCATCGCTTCGCCGGGACCGGGATTCGCGATGTCGCTGTCGCGTTTGTATTGATTGTATTTCGGGCCCAAAACCCAACTCGTATCGGCAGCGCCAAAGGCCGCGTCTCCGGCGGTCGCTCCGCCCATTCGCCCCTGCATCGAATAGCTTCGCACGAGCCGGCTTTTTTTCATTACCGGGCTGTTCTTTAAAGAATTGGGCAAATCGTTTACGCCATTCGCCGCGGCGCACTGGTAGATCTGAACCGTGCCATTATACTGGTAAAGTTTCCCTGTCTTGATGTCGTTTTCGTTGGTAGCACCGGGCAAGGAACTAACGCTGCCCAAGATCCAAGGTTGGGTCGTGTTCAACCAGTTCTTCACCATGAACCCATTGTTATCGAGCGCGTACATGGACCAACAGAGCTGCAGTTGCTTCAAGTTGTTCATGCACTTGATGCCCTGAGTTTTTGACTTGGCTTTCGCCAAGGCAGGCAAAAGCATTCCGGCGAGGATCGCGATGATGGCGATCACGACCAACAGTTCAATAAGCGTAAAACCGCGGACCGAAGCCCGGCGAGTGGGTGTTTGACTCTCGCGCATAAAAATTCAACAGGTGTGTTGTTCGACAGTTTTCCTCAAATCCAGCGCGAATTGCAAGTGTGCGTTATC
>JBGAGW010000008.1:0-270232 GCA_044226545.1 Limisphaerales bacterium | reverse complement strand
ACGACCAACAGTTCAATAAGCGTAAAACCGCGGACCGAAGCCCGGCGAGTGGGTGTTTGACTCTCGCGCATAAAAATTCAACAGGTGTGTTGTTCGACAGTTTTCCTCAAATCCAGCGCGAATTGCAAGTGTGCGTTATCTGGCACAGAGAATTCGTGTGGGGAGGCGGATCTGTGGGCCTACAAAAACGCGCTCTGGACGAGCGCGACGCCTCGCAACGCGAGGCGTTCCACCGGCTAGCCCTTCTCACGCTGAGAGAACGCGCCCGGGCAGAGCGGGCGTGTTTCACCTTGCGAAGACCGCAAATTCGCCGAAGTTTTAGACAAGCACGGGAGAGTGTTCTTCGCGAGAGAGCGGCATGGTGAAACCATGAAGCGAAGAGCCAAAACCTCTTCCGAGATTTGGAGGTAATTATGACAGCTCAGCTCACAGAAGGTTGCCTCAAGCCTCACCCCTTTCTCGAGAACTGCTCGCCCGGGTTTCTGAATCACCTGGAAGAGTTCGCGACGGAGGTGAAATTCCAACCGGGGCAGATCATCTTTCACGAGGCCGATTATGCCGACCGATTTTACCTCATTTGCGAAGGGAAAATTGCGTTGGAATCGGGATCGAATGGGGCGCCCGGTTTTACGATTCAGACGCTCGGTCCCGGAGATCTGCTGGGATGGTCCTGGCTTTTCCCGCCGTTCGAATGGCATTTCAGCGCGCGAGCGCTGGAACCGTGCCGGGCGATTGCGCTTAATGCGGCGTCACTGCTCATTCGGGCGGAGGAAGACCCGACGTTTGGTTACGAGTTGATGAAACGCATCAGCAAGCAGGTCATCCAGCGGCTGCAAGCGACACGCAAACGACTGATCCAGGAGATCAAATCGCGAAAGGGGTGTGACTACGCCATATGACGATGATCTTTTCGAATCGACGTGAGGCCGGGCTCTTGCTCGGGCGGAAATTGCATTCACTCAAATTGGGAGGCGATCCGCTGGTGCTTGCTCTGCCGCGCGGCGGTGTACCGGTGGCTTTCGAAATCGCACTCGAATTAGATGTGCCTTTGGATGTCTTTACCGTCAGGAAGCTGGGTGTGCCTGGGCACGAAGAGTTGGCCATGGGAGCGATTGCCACGGGCGGGATACGGGTCTTGAACGAGGAAGTTGTGGAGGGCTTGAACATTCCCGCAGATGTGATCGATGCGGTGGGCGATCGAGAGGAAATCGAACTGCACCGGCGGGAACAGTCTTACCGGCATGATTCAGAACCACCCGATGTGCGAGATCGTTTCGTCATTTTGGTGGATGACGGGATTGCCACCGGTTCAACGATGTTGGCGGCGATCCAGGCGGTGAAGAGTGGCGGCGCAGCGTATGTGCTGGTTGCCACACCCGTGGCGCCGCGGAGCACCGTATCGAAGTTGCGCAAAGCCGCGGACCAGGTCCTCGTGCTCTCGACTCCGGAACCGTTCCACGGGGTTGGCCAATGGTACCAGGATTTCGCCCAAACCACGGATGACGAAGTGCGGGAATTACTCCGGATCGCAAGCGAACGGCAGTTAGTGCAGGCCTGAAAACAGAGTTCATTCGATCACCACGCGAAAGAAACGGGTGGACGAGTTGGTCACGACCATCAAGTCTCTGGTGGTTGCGTCAGGGAGCGCGGGAAAGGTTGTGGCGGGCAGCCAGGTGGGCGGCGAAAGAGTGGTTGTTGATTCAAGCCGATACGTCTTATTCGCCGCCGTCTGCAGTGTGAGGTGAGCTGCGCCTGATGCGCTCTGGATCGTAACCGGAACATAGTTGGGCGGCGTTGAGTCCAAAGTGATTCGCGCGACCATACTGGTGGCTGAGCCGAGGGCGTTCGCAATGACCGCTCTGTACTCGCCCGGAACCTCTTCTGTCAGACCGGGAAGATTTAGAATGGAACTGTTCGCGTCTCGGATGAGCAACCCGTTGTGATACCACTGATAGGCGAGAGGTGGTGCACCAACGGCGTTGACAGAAAGCCTCACGGCATTCCCTGCGCTCAGGTTCACACTCTCTGGTTGTGCGATAATATATGGAGCGAGCAGGCTCCGGACGGCAGTAAGTTCCAGTTCAAAGCTGATATCGCTGCTCTCCGGCGCACCCTGATGCAATTCGCAACTCAATATGTTGGAGCCATTAACGAGCGTGGAACCGGGAATTGTCGCGGCAATCGGAGTATTTTCCTCCGGCGCGCCGAAGGCATTCAAAGCCAGAGTATCGTAATCGAGCGGACCGTTGGGAAGATTGTCGCGAAAGATTTCCTGCCCATTCAGGTAAACAGCGGGTCCATCGTCACGAATAATTCGCAAAGTCAGTGCGCTCACGGTTTCGGGCGACGTCACGACAAAACTCTTCCGGAAATACGTCGTGATGAACTTATTGTTCGCGTCGGGGCCATAACCCACGACGGTCGCTTCGTCCCCGTCACCATAGCCAAGCTGAGCCGGTCCGCTGTTCCACGCTCGGTCGTCGAATGATAAAACATTCCAGTTCATTGCCGGCAAACCTCCACGATCCCAGTATCTCCATGTCGCACCGCTCGCAATCAAGGTTTCGTTCGTTCTATACCCATTCACAATATGCACTGTTACGGGGCGGCTGGTCGCTGCTCCCAGATTGTCGTCGATGGCAATAGCCGAAAGAGCATGAGAACCACGCGTCGGATTTGCCCATGTAAACGAGAAAGGAGGATTCGCGCTTTCGCCCAGAAGCGCGCCGTCCGCGAAATAGCGGACTTTTTGCACCGCGCCATCCGGATCGGAAGTGCTCACCACGAGCGCCAGATTTCCAGGAGGAAGACCGCTGTTATCGGTGGGGCTCGCGATTAAAATCACGGGCGGCTGATTGAGCACGTTGACGGGGGGATAGAATTGGGCGCGCGGGATCGCCGTCTTTTGAAGGCCGGGCGCGGACCAGGCCAATTGAATCCGCGCTGAGCCGCTCGCATTATAATACTCCAGCTTCAACTCATAGAGCTGCCCGGCATCCAACGCCATTGTCGCGCTATCTTCCGTTTCGGCGTGATCCGTCCAGTTGCTGATGAGCAGCTTTCCTCCTACCCACAACCGGACACCATCTGTGCTCCGCGTATAAAAGGTGAAAGTGCCGTTCGCTAACGACTGAATCCGACCGGTCCAACGAACGCTGAACCCATCGGCACTAATTCCGGGCATTGGTTCATCCGTCCATGTAAAATCGATATTCGGATCGACTCGTTTTACCGGCAGCGCCCCAAAGGCCGGATCATTATAGTATTCAGCGCGTAGTCCGAAGCCGCTGCCGAGCACAGGCGGTCGGACGGTAATGTCGAAAGGCGCGCTGGTTGCGGACCCGAGTTCGTTATCGCGCGCCTTCGCTATCAGGTGGCGGGAGCCGGAGGCTGGGGTTTGCCATATTATTCGGTAGGGGGCTGCGGTCGCTTCTCCGATTTTTGTAGCACCGTCGAAGAACTCAACCAGTGTGATCGAACCATCCGAGTCGGTCGCGGTGGCTTCGAGCATAATGCTGGTGGGAAGAGTAAAATCAGTTCCGCCAACAGTCGCGAGCGAGACAGAGGGAAGGTGATTAAAGTGGTTCGGTCTTCCCGGGGTCAATCCGCTCGCAAACCAGTTGGTTGGCTCATTTGCAAAGCCGTTTGAATCGAGACGCTGCAAAGCCGGTCCATCTCCATCCGCAGCAGCGGGCCACGGCGCCCGATCATTGTACCGCAATTCATCGACCGTAATGAACGGCACAACACCGTTTGTGCCTGGAGAGTCGGGCCGTTGGAGTTCAAGCCGTTCGCCGCTATCCTGCAGTTTTCCGGGCAGCGGAAATATGGGCACATCCGCAGGCACATCATACCTCGAACGAAAAACCGCCGGATCACCCCCAGAAATCAGAGCGAAGCCGTGCGGAGGAAGGGTGGTGCCCATAGGGAATTCAAACCCGACTCCATTGATGCGCCACACATTCGTCGGATAAGCGGCGTCATAAAGTGCCAGCGGGGCATCCGTTATGTTCAGCACCTCTATATATTCGTCATAGTTTGTGAGCGGGTGATAGTGAATTTCGTTCATCACCGCGGGTCCGATAAGCGGGCCGACGTTGACCGCGCCCGATGTTACCTTCATCTGGGGTGGAAACAATTCCTCGCCGACGGAGTTGAGGTAGCGGGCGAATGAAACGCCTTTGGCCGCCGGACCAAAGGCGAAACCATGCGAATATCCAGTCAGTCCAAGTCCATCCCCACTGAACAAATAAACCTCGTCTCCCTCTGAATTCAGGGAAAAGGCGTTTAGCCCCTTATTGAAATCGGCCTCTGTAAAGACGACGTACCCACCGGGAGGAACAAAAGTTCCAACCGGAACATTAAACTTTTGCGGAAGGCCGGCATTGTCACTCAAATACCAGCCGCTGATGTCCGCGGAGACTGCGGTCGGATTAAAAAGTTCTATCTCATCAAGTTGAGGCAGATCCGTATGCGTTAGAACTTCGTTGATCACAATCTCCGGTATGGTCGGAACTGGATCGTCCCGCCCGGGCGACCCGTTCAAAGCGCTGCTCGCGCGCCAGGCGGTTGTGTCAGACGGCATATCCGGATTCAACGGAACGAGCGTAAAACCGTGACCGTCCGGAGTAACGGGCCAGGGCGCGCGATCTTTGTAGGAAACCGAAAGTATTTCCACTCCAGCCGGCGACATCAGTGCGATCTTCTCGCCACTGTTGTCTAATTTCCCAGCGTAGACCGCGTCCAGTGCCACGCCCGGATAGCGCGTCGCAAAATTGGCTGCACTCCGACCCAGCAGGAAGAACGTCCCCGGCGCCAATTGCGCTCCGCTCGGGAACGTAAAGGTAAACCCGGTGAAATAAGCGCCGCCAAGATCAATTGCCGTGTTTCCCGAGTTTTTCAGCTCGATAAACTCGAATTCGTCGCCATCAATCACCCCGGAGGGCAGTGGATTGTAGTTAATCTCCGTAATCCGCAGGCCGCTGAAATCCTGAGCAGGATAATAACTCCCTTCGATGATTGGACTCCAGGTGCTCCCGTCTTTCACTCGCGCTCGAACTACGGTGCTTCTCTTGATGATTATTGGGAGATCGTAGTTCATTGCATCATTCGAAATCCCGCCGCCAATGGCACGGGGATCAGAGCCATCCATCGTAAAGAACACTTCTCCTCCGGGATTCGTATGACTCAGGGTAACAGCAAAGCCCGTCGGTACTTCGCCGCTTTCCTGCGACAGGGCCGGCGCCGAAAGCGCCGGAAACAAGCCCGCATCGCGTAATTGATCGAGAACATTTTGGGCGCGGAATGGAAAATAGTTTTCCATTTTATCCTGCACCGCGTCCCGCCAATCCTTCGGCGTGATCGGTGAGGTAGCATGTTGGGCGTCACCCCAACGCGCCGCTTCACCGGTCAGCGCGTGATAAATCTCATTGGTTCGCGCGACGAAACGTGCGGTGCAGGCTTCGCGCGTCAGCGCGCCGCCATGGAAGAAGTGCTTTTGAATTCGATCGGCGACGAGTGTTTTGAATTCCGGATTAGGCAGGAGTTTGGTCCAAAGATAATATGGATTGAGACGTTCCGCATCGTCGCCCTGACTCGGATCACCGATGCTCGATGTGCCAATGCGATTTTCATCCACGCTATAGAGCGACATCTCCGCGTCATGCGTAATAAATCGGAAGCCGCCACTTTGGCCGGTTCGGTTGCGAATCGCGTAAAAATTGTTCAGGAATCCGTCGTTCAGATCACCACAGATCGGTCCGTCTACATCCCCACTCCAAAAAATCGTCAGGAGGAAATCAATCAAATTGGTAACGTCCAAAAGATTTTCAAACGCGGGATTGAATGTGCCATCCGGGTTACGTCCCTGGACGCGGAAGTAATTCGCGTTGCTCGCGAAACCGTTTGTCGCCGCTTTCCAAAGCCGAAGCCAGGCCTGATCATTCCCATCGATCACTTTCATATGATAGCCCTGCTGCGGGTCGGGCTTCAGAGCGTCCCAATCCTCAGTCACCCCTCCGAGATAGGAAGCTCCGAAGTTTGCTTCCGGCCGCTCGCAACTATTATAAAGTCCCCAATAGACTCCGTTGATATACAGATGATACCAATCGCCCCGTTCCCCTGGCTGTCCCAGCGCAAGCAGCGTATCGCGGGCGAATGAATCGGGAAGAAAAAGGCCATTTGCGTCTCCCTGGAAAGCCCACG
Source organism: Limisphaerales bacterium (assembly GCA_044226545.1). Classification (GTDB taxonomy): domain Bacteria; phylum Verrucomicrobiota; class Verrucomicrobiia; order Limisphaerales; family SXQI01; genus DASVNK01. Next base: position 264,028 of record JBGAGW010000008.1, on the reverse strand, counting down.
AGTTATCCTGTGGCGTTCGAAGATCAAATCTATCGATGGTGTCCGCTCCGCTCGAGCCGAAGAAAGGAAAGTGCAGTTTCGCGTCACCGTATTCCGACCGCATGACGAAGCGAAATGAATGCTTCGGATTCGCGGTGTCTCTACTGAAGCCGCCGCGGATTCGAACCCCAGCCCGGACTTGAAATCCCGGCTTGCCGTCTGGATAGATGAGTTCGAGCGAGCAAGCACGTTCCCATTCGCGGCCTTCGCCACCAGGATTCGCATAAATTCCGGTGCGCGCGTTGAAAAGATCCTCCAGGCGCATCACCAGGGAGAGACTGGGAATTGAGCGTAGATCATTCGAGATCGTCCCGCTCCAGGGCGCTTTCGTAACGATATCCGGATCCATTCCGTAATCGACTTTATTGTCGCCCCATTTTGAAGGCCACCCCGGAGGAGCAGTACCATTGCTCGATTGGGTTAGAATATCCTTCAGAAAGAGATAGGTATGAGTATCGACGTTCGAAGGACTAAATCCCGTCTTCTCAGCCCGCGCGCGAATGGTGGAAGTTCGCGCAACAGGAATCGGTGCAGTAAAAATTAGCCCATTGGTCGCACTCGGAAGCGAACCGTTCGTCGTATAGTAGATATTTGCGCCCGGCGTCGCGCAAAAGATGACGAGGGAGAAGTTCGTTTGGTAAAAGCCTCTCCCGTGGGAGAACTTCGTATCCGAGATCAAGTTGGCCGGGCTATCAGAAGCTTGCGTTCTGTACGCACAAGCGATAACCGCCACCACGACCTTGAAGGCTTTCTCGATCCCGGACCAAATGTAAAGGGACTTAGACACGCGCGTATGTCAAAAGATTAAGGAGCAAAAACGGTGCCGCTGAGCCGCGCGCGATTGAGAGGCGCTCAATCCATTGCGGAAAGCAGAAACAGATCGCGTATCTTCGTTCTGATTTGCCGGCGCCGTTCCAAGGTGACACGGCCGCGTTTGGCAAACAGATCCGCAGATTTGATGGCGTAAAGACAGGAGCAATCGCAAAAGGTCTCCCAATCCATTCCGTCTGCGCCGTTCAGCATTACCTCGTGCGGATACGGACGCCTGCTCTGCCTCTGCGAGGTGCAGAACAGCACATTGACGACAGCCGCTCGAGCGCAGATATCTGGATGTGAGATCAAAACGACCGGATGTTCCCCACCCTTTTCAGGGAACGTGTAACGCCAGACGTCGAACTGATCTTTCATCGCTCCTCAGAGCGGCCCTGGACACAACCCGACAAGATCTCAAGCTGCTCCTTATTGCGCGCCGGAGTCAGGTACTTGGTTAGGCTTCCGCGGGGAAAGGCGCCCTTGGCTTTTCGCGGCACGAGTTTGCGTCCGCGAATTTCACCATTTTCCACGCGCCACTCCACCTGATCATTCGGCTGCAAATCGACAGCTTCGCAGATAGATTCCGGAAGAGTGGTTCTGCGTTTCTTGTCCAGGATGGTCGCGGCCATAGAGGGACTTTCCCTCTCGACGACGCCCTTGGCAAGCGTAACCTTAGGCGATAAAGCCAAGGTTCTGGAAACCCACAGGGTCTTTCGTCGCCGCCGCCGTGTAACCGGGAATGATTTGGTCGAGCGATTGCTGCGTATCGCCGAAATGGCGAGTGAAAATCTCGCCGAAGACTCCGCGGAAATCGGTCCGTTTCGCCAGATAACGCCCGCTCTTGCTGCTGAAGATGTCTCCGGCTTTCCATGTCGTAGAATCACAGTTGTAGATTCCGCCTTTGACCCCACCGCCGGCGACAAACACAACACTCGACTCGGCATGATCCGTTCCACGACTTCCGTTTTCCATCGACGTCCGACCGAACTCGGTCATAGTTACGATGATGACTTTGTCCCACTGGTCCTGCAGATCGAGATAGAGCGCCTGGAATCCACGGGCCAGTTCGCCGAGAAGGTTAGCCTGGCTGCCGGTGATTTGTCCCTGATCGGTGTGGGTGTCGAAGCCGCCGAAGTTCAATCCAACGATTTTCACTGGCGTTCGTTTGAAGAGCATCGCCGCTTCCATCAACTTGCGACCAAGCGACCCATTACCATAGGTCGCCCCGTTCGCAGGCGTGTATGTACCCTGCGCAACCGCACCTTGAAGAGTGCCCATCGTTGAACCGAGCAGCGTTCCCGTGGAGTGAACCAGTGAACGATAGATCTTGCTCGCATCGTCCTGCGGTCCGCCATACAGGCCTTCAATCCCAGTGCCGTCCCCGCCGCTGCTTGAAGTGGGCAGCGCGCCCAGGAACTTTCGCGATTTTGCCTGCGTACCGTTAAAGGAAAAGTCCGCGGCTTTATTGAAGTTCGGGAATGGATGATCACCATTCAGCCCGACCATTTGCGAGCTCGAGATGGCCGCCGCCACGAAAGCATTCTGCGGATCGTTCAGGTCCAGGGTATGGGTGAGATGCCGATAGAACATCCCTTCGTTCAATGCCGATTTTCCCGGCGCGCCGTTTTGCCAGTAAACCTGTGAGTCAAAATGTGATTGCGACTGACCGGAATAACCGATCCGGTGCAGTACGGCGAGATTCCCTGGACCATCTTTCCCGTTCAGGCGGGAGTTATTATAGATCGTCATCATCGGAGCGAGCGCCGGATGCAGATGAGCGAAACCATTCCCTGTATCCAGCCCCTGCGCGGGCGGAATATACAGCGTGGGACGAGTTTCTGTATTATATTGTGGATCTCCTGAAGGAACCAGAGTGTTTATTCCATCATTACCACCTTCCTGGAAAATGAAGATCAGTTTCTTGTCACTCGGAAGATTGCCCGCAAGCAACCGCCGTTGGAATAGACCGGGTGAAAGCATGTTCACACCGAGCGCACCCCAGGCCAGAGAACTCATTCTCAAAAAACTGCGACGACTAATGTTCATAAATAGGTTGGTTTAAAGTTTTATCGTGTTAGATCATTGATAGTGCCATTGGGGCATCGACAGAATCAGGCCGACCAGCTCTCGGATTCGCGCTTCATAGTCGGTCCTCTTAGGATCGAGCGGCAGCGGGGCTCCGCTATCATCAGTCGTGACAAATTTGACTAACAAAGCGCGGTTGGCTGCATCCATCTCGCCCTGGAAGAGTAGCTTGTCGAAGTAATCCACGATCGACTCCGCAGTGCTGATGTTATTCGCGGTGCGCCATGCAGCGAAATCCCATTTAATACTACTCACGCGATCCCCGGCGAGAGATTGGGCGAACTTGATGCGCGAGAGCATCGTACCGGTATCGATCCATTTATTACCGACTTCGGCCCAGCCATCGGGCTCGTCGCGGGTGAACATGTGCATACCCAGATCGTCGTTGATCTGCGGCAGACTGGTGCCGCTTACATCGGCTTTGAGCGCGCGCGCACTGCTATTGATGAATTCCACCGCGGTTTTCACCTTTCCCCGAAACGCAGCGCGTGACCAGAAATAGCTCGTTTGTGAGGCAGGACTCAGAATCGCGTTCATCACCGTGCGGATATCTCCGCGTGGGGTCGTTGAGTTCCACGCCTGAATCGCGGTATTCACCAGGTCGATTAACTCGGTCGGAGCGGACCCATCTTTATACGATCGCAAATTAATTTCATCGGAAACAAATTTGTTGACCAGCTTGATGCAGATAAATTCGCTCACCGAAGGATGACTGACAAACGAGTCAACGATGTCCATCGCATCTTTCAGCCCGTCAATCCCCGTGCGGCCCGCAGGGACCGTAATTTCATACGGCGTGCCCTTGTAGAGAACCTTCTGGCCGCTATCGTGTTTTGCAGGATTGAACCGAAATGTCCAAACCCCATTCGGATCACCATTTTCGATACTTCCGGGGCGGAGAGAACGTTGGACCAGCTTCGGATTGATCGATAAATCTGAACTGTCGAGGCTGATGTTATGAGCCTGGATTGCGAGTACGTTCTGTTCAGGAGCAGCTTTCAATAAATTCCGAAACTTGGAGATGTTAAAGCTTTCGAATGTGCCTGCTTCACGGCTGCCGCTCGAGGGCTTGTTGTAAGCCGGAGGTGTGCCGGTATTCTGCATCGAGCTGCTACGGGCAACCTCGGTTCCGTTCAGATAAGCGATAAAGCCGTCGTCATAGTCGACGGAGAGAATTAGGTTCTGCAACTCTTCGGGATTTCCCACTGTAAACTTGCGACGAAGGTAAACGGAAAGATATTTATTCTGCATGTCGGTTAAGACCGTGGCATCATCATTGTCGCCATAGCCAATCCCTGTCGGGCCGACCAGCCAGGCGGCATCGTTAAAGCCCGGTTCAGTCCAGGCAAGTCCCGGCCCGCCACCCGCGGCCGGTGATGGTTCCTGAGTTCCCTTGAAATAGCTCCAGCCTGGGCCGGAGTCGATCAGCGCCTGATCGTCAAATTGAACACTGTCCGCCGTCGGGGGCTTGCGAGCGGAATCGGGAAACGACTGGACTTCGCTCGGCGATACCTTTCGAATTCCCCACCCTGTGAAACACCGCGCCAACTGCTCGATATCCTGCTGGGTGTAGCGATTGTCGACACCGAACGCGAACAACTCCATAATTTCACGCGCGTAGTTCTCGTTCGCGGCCCCTTTTACATTCAACACGTTGTCCAGGTAAACGAGCATTGTCGGACTGGTGGCGCTGTAGAGGAGCAGATCACCGAAATTACCGAGTGCGTTCTTATAGAAGAATTCATACTCTAAATATTCTGCCTGCGCTGCTTCGGCTGCTGCTTCCTGGTCGCTCATAGCCGGCTGTGCGTCCGAATTCCGGAGATTCGAGAAGTAATCCGCCACCTTGTCATAATCCGTGGTGAAGTGGTTATTCCAGAACTCCGCCAAAACCGCCTGGAGCTGGTGCCTGGTATAGATGCCACGGATATGGGCCAACTCCTGTAGTTGATCAATGCCTTTGATCCGCTTGACTGGCGGTAAGGGCAAAAATTTCCTGCTCAGCAACGTCGGGATCATGCTCGCATCGCTGCTCGAAAGACTGGTGTTGTGCAGTTCAATTGCGATGATGTTTTCGCCCGCTCGCAGGAGCGATTTATTTGCGCTTAGATCAAAATCCTCGACGGTACCCGCTTCGTGATCACCCGAAGCAGCTTCGTTGAAGAGCGCCGGTTTACCGGCAACGTTCATGCGCGCGACCTCCGTCCCGTTCAGATAGGCAACAAAGCCGTCGTCATAATCCACACTAAGAATCAGGGCGTCCACATCACCTGGTGTGTTCAACACAAAACTCTTTCGCAGGTAGACCGTTAGATAGCCGGGATTGGCGCCTGCCTTCTGCATATCTGTGAGAACCGTGGCGTCATCGTCGTCTCCGTATCCAATACCTGTCGCTCCCTGAAGCCAGGTCGAGTCATTGAAACCTACGTTGTTCCAACCTGCGGGCGCGGCCTGTGTTCCCTTCAGGTAGCTCCATGTTTCTCCCGGCTTGATCAGGATATGATCGTCGCCGGGTTGACGGATGATGAATAGCTGCGCCTCCTTAGCAGCCGCCGCTGAATCATCCAACGCATCCGGGCTAAGCTGCTGATCAATGTAGGAGGGCACTCCCAGCGCGCGAACTGTTTGCACATCTTCCGGGTTCGGCCCGTAAGAGAGACGGCTCAAAACATGACCGACTTTCTCATCTGCGGTAAGCGCTAACGGCCCCACATTATATTCAACAGTGAAATATTGAGCTCCCGACAAGGGAGCCGGGGGAACCACATCACTCGGCCCTACCACCACACGAAAAAACTGCAGACCCCCTGTATTTGGCACATTGAAAGTCAAAGTCGCCGCCGCTCCATTCATCGCGCCAGAGATGAGCGGGGCAGACATCGGCTGAATAACGGTGTTCCCGGCCTGAAGGACGGCATTTCTAAATCCGTCTGGCACATTCACCGAAATCACCAGGTTGTTCCCCACAGGGTTTACTGAGGTAATCGCCGGTTGGATTGCCGCGTGGGCCAACTGCGTGGCCGCAGCAATTCCGAGAATGGGAAAAAATCGGCGGTTGGAGCGAAGTCCACCAGACGGATTTACACAGTCACTCATAGCTTGGCGGCGTGAAAAGCACCTTCGATGCCGTCTCAAACTGAGCAAAAGTTGGACTTTCGATATATCTGGCCGCGACAAAACGCGCAAAGCACCGCCAATTGGCCTTACTGAAAGTGCAAAGAGGCGAACTTAGTGTTCCATCGCTATAGGCAAATCGATCGTCTGAGAAAAACCGCAGTTTCGACACTGTAGGATGGGCGGCGCACTCACCAGCTCAGAATCCCATTGGAACACCTTTAAGTAAGGCAGCCGGCGGGATGGTTCGTGCCCTTTCACATGAAATTTACCTCCGCATTTTGGGCATGGATCAAAAGTTGCCAAATTATCGGACTCTTTCAGTGTCAGAACGATTTTGCGATCGCGAGTGTGGAGTTCCGCTTCCTCAGTCTCCCAGCCTTTTGGTAATTCCAGCAGACGATCAAATGCCTGGGCCGCCTTTTCCTGTCCGAGTCTGACGATGTCGCTTTGGGGTGCGGCGAGAAGAGTTCCCCGCAGCACCAACATGGCGATGCTGAAGTAAATGATCAGACCGGTGACATCCACCAGCGTCGCCACGAACGGCGCAGAGGATGTTGCGGGATCAATCCGGCACTTGCGGAGAGCGAGCGGCAACATCGAACCCGAGAATGTCCCCCACAGAACCACGCCAACCAGCGCGATTCCAACCGTAAGCGCTACCAACATCCAGTACGGACCGTAGACGTTGCTGAACGCGGACCAGATCGCAATGCGGAGGAATCCAATGGTGCCCAGAATCGCGCCCAGGGTCAGGCCGGCGAGCATTTCGCGACGCATAACCCGCCACCAATCCTTCAACTTCACTTCCCCCAAAGCCATTGCCCGGATGATGAGAGTCGAAGCCTGGGACCCCGAATTCCCGCCGCTGGAAATAATCAAGGGCAAAAAGAGCGCCAGAACGACCGCCTTCTCAATTTCGTTTTCGAAGTAGCCCATCGCGGTCGCAGTCAGCATCTCGCCGAGAAAAAGAATGATGAGCCAGCCCGCACGCTTCTTGATCATTCGGGGAAAAGAGATCGTCGAGTACGGTTCGTCCAGGGCCTCCGAACCGCCGATCTTCTGAATTTCGACGGTGGCGGCCTGTTCAGCCACATCGAGCACGTCATCGCTCGTGACAATTCCAACGAGTTTGCCTGCGGAATCGACGACTGGCAGAACCGGACGGTCGTAGCGGCGAAATTTTTCAACGACATCCTGCTTCAGATCGGTGGCGTTGAGAGCGACGAATGAATTGTCGCGAATATCATGCACCTTCGCATCCAGCGGCCGAAACAGAAACTCGCGAATGCGAACGTCATCAATAAGCCTTCCGCTCTCGTCCACGACATAAACGACGTTCAGCACCTCGCTGTCCCGCCCGTGCTCACGGAGATGGCGGAGAACCTGTTCAACCGTCCAATCGTCACGCACCGCGATGAAATCAACCGTCATCAGACGGCCAATGCTATTCTCGGGATAGCCCAGGAGAGTCTTTGCGACCTTCAGCTCCTCAGGCGAAAGGAGCTTGAGCAGTTCGGTGATCGCGGTGGTCGGCAATTCCTCCAGCAACATCGTGCGATCGTCCGGCGACATCTCGTTGAGCAGCCGGGCGACATCTTCGCGCCCCATTGCGCGAAGGAGACAATGCTGGGTTTGATGGCTCAGATATTCGAAGGTTGCCCCAGCGGATTCGCGCGGCAGCAGACGGAAAACGATGACCTGATCCTCGACCGGCAGATCAGAGACCAGCTCCGCGATGTCTGCGGGTGGCCATTCAGAGAAACATTGTTTCAGTGCAGCGAAGTTCCGCTCTTCGATGAGCGTTTTGATTTCTGGACCGATCAGTTGGGCAAACATTCAGTTCCTCAGGGGATTCTTAGTCCCGCCGCGCGGGAAATTCCATCTCAACCCGAACCGAACATAGCAGGAATTTCGCTGCAGGTGGAGTTTGACAGCGCGCGCTCTTTGCCTCGACTATCCCGTCCACGAAATGGCGCAGAAAGCTTACGCAAAAGCCGGTGTTGATATTGATCTCGGGAACAAGGTGAAAGCAACTCTCCCACAGTTGCTCGCTTCGACCCATCGCTCTGAGGTGCTCGGCAAAGTCGGTGGCTTCGGCGGCCTCTTCGCGCTCGACACGAAGAAATACAAACAACCGGTGCTCGTTTCCAGTGTCGACGGCGTCGGCACCAAGCTCAAAATTGCTTTCACGATGGGCAAGCACGACACCGTCGGCCAGGACTTGGTAAACCATTGCGTCAATGACATCGCAGTCCTCGGCGCTGAACCTCTTTTCTTCCTCGACTACATCGGTACCGGCAAACTGGAGCCCAAAGTTTTCCAACAACTCATTCGTGGTTTCGCCAAGGCTTGCGCCGAAAACAACTGTGCTCTCATCGGCGGCGAAACAGCTCAAATGCCCAGCTTTTACCAACCGGGCGAATACGACGTCAGCGGCACCATCGTGGGCGTGGTCGAAAAGTCCCGCATGCTCGATGGCAAAAGCATTCGCCGGGGAGACGCCATTATCGGCATCGAATCGAGCGGTCTTCACACCAATGGTTACTCGCTCGCTCGCAAAATCTTATTCGATGATCTGAAACTCGACCCGAAGACCCGTCTGCCAGAACTGAAAAACACCCTGGGCGCTGAGTTACTCAAGGTCCACATCAGCTACGGCCCACTCCTGCAGCAACTGTTGAAGCGGTTCAACCGCCCCGGAAAGCCACTCGTCATCAAAGGCCTCGCTCACATCACTGGCGGCGGCTTCGTCGACAACATCCCCCGCGTCCTGCCCGCGAATTGTGACGCCGTCATCCGCAAAGGCTCCTGGACGGTTCTGCCGATTTTCGAACTCCTCGCCCGGCGCGGCCACGTTCCCGAAGCCGAACTCTACCAGGTGTTCAATATGGGCATCGGTATGACCGTCTTCGTTCCGGCTGATAAATCCCGCACCGTGCTTCAAGCGATCTTCGCATCCGGATTGAAAGCGTGGGAAATCGGCTCCGTGCAGAAAGGTGCCGGAGAGGCCCGAGTCGAGTAATTCTTACTGAAGACCGCGCTCCTCCAATTCGTGTTCATCCAGACCGAGGTGATGACCCAGTTCGTGCAGGAAAGTGATCCGAACCTCATCCTCATAATCGAGCTCTAACTCGGCGCAATCTTCATGAATCGTTCCTAAATAGAGAACGATCGGGCCGGGTGCTTCGGAAATCACGTGCTCTTCGAAGCTCAGGCAGTGACCGAGAACCGCTTCGCCTTCGGGCGGCCACCTCTCGAAGAGGCAAGGCAGCTTTTCGGCTTCTGCACGAAGTTCCGGCGGCATTGCGGCAATGGTTTGCTTAACCACTCGGTCAGCCTTCTCAAAGAGTTGTTCCCATTGTCCTTCGTTCATCTTCGTGTCAACCTGCCCTCACATTACTACCTCACTCGCCCCAATGAAATTCTGCTCGCCATGAAAATTCTCGTTTCAGGTGCCGGCGGTTTGGTTGGCACAGCGCTGAGAGCTTGCGCCGAACAAAATGAATTGAGACCTCTCCAACGCAAAGGTCGAGGGAATGGACTCTGGTGGGATCCTCAAACAGGTGAAACCAACGCGACGAGTTGGAAGCCCGATGCCTTCGTTCATCTCGCCGGCGAAAATATCGCAGGTCGTCGCTGGAATGAAGAACAGAAAAGTCGAATCCGCGATAGTCGGGTGCCCGCAACTCAACGCCTCGTCGATTCGCTTCTTAAATGGGACAGGCCGCCATCCGTCTTCGTGAGCGCTTCGGCCGTCGGCTACTACGGCAATCGCGGCGACGAAGAAGTGACTGAAGAAAGCTCCCCGGGAACTGACTTCCTCGCCGAAGTTTGTCGAGATTGGGAAGCGGCAACCACCCCCTTGGAAAAATCGGGAATTCGGGTCGTGCATCTCCGTTTCGGAATGATTCTGAGCGGCCATGGCGGAGCACTCGAACGTATGCTGCCGATCTTCCGATTGGGGCTCGGTGGGAGACTAGGTTCCGGTGCGCAATGGATGAGCTGGGTGGCGCTGCACGACGTGGTACGGATGGTTCTCTGGACGATCACTGACGCGAACGCCCGCGGCCCTTACAACGCCGTCGCCCCGAATCCGGTCAGAAATGCGCAGTTCACCAAATCGCTCGGCGGAGTATTGCATCGGCCGACTTTCTTTCCGGTGCCGGCGACCGCTCTGCGTCTGGCCTTCGGTGAGATGGCAGATGCACTGTTGCTTTCAAGTCAACGCGCCTTGCCGAAACGACTGATAGCGGAAGGATTCAGATTCGAATACAGTGAGCTGCAAGCCGCCTTGCGGCACGAACTCAAGCAATGACATCGTGCACGACACTACCGTGCACATCCGTCAGGCGAAAATCGCGGCCCGCATGCCGATACGTGAACTTCTCGTGATCAAAGCCGAGCATCCAAAGAAGCGTCGCATGGAGATCGTGGATGTGCATTTTCTTATCCACCGCCGCGAAACCAAATTCGTCCGTGGCGCCGTGCACATATCCGCCACGCGCACCTCCGCCCGCCATCCAAACGGTGAAGCCATGATGATTGTGGTCGCGGCCATTGATCTTGCCGGCATTTGACCCCGGCGTCGGCAGTTCGACCGTTGGCGTCCGTCCAAACTCGCCGCCCCAAATAACGAGCGTATCCTCCAGCATCCCGCGCTGTTTCAGATCAGTCAGCAACGCACCAATCGCCTGATCACAGTCCTTTGCGAGGCGGCGATGATTCACTTCGAGGTCATCATGATTGTCCCAAGGCTGCCCTGCCCCCGTCCAAACCTGCACGAACCGTACGCCGCGCTCGATCAACCGGCGCGCAGTGAGGATTTGTCGCGCCTGAGTGCCTTCGCCATACATCTTTCGAATGTATTCGGGCTCGCGGCTGATATCGAAAGCGTCCGTGGCTTCGAGCTGCATCCGGTAAGCCAATTCAAAAGACTGAATCCGCGCTTCGAGTTGCGCATCCTGCTGCCGTTTCTGGCTGTGCATCTCGTTCAGTTTGTAGAGAAGATCCAGTTGCGCGCGCTGTTCCGGAAGCGAAATGCTGTTATTCGTGATGTGCTCGATCAGCTTTTCAATCTTTGTATGCTGCGTATCGATGTACGTCCCTTGAAAAACTCCCGGCAAAAATCCGCACTGCCAGTTTTGTGACTCCTGGATCGGATACCCCCCCGGACACATCGCGATGAAGCCGGGCAGATTCTGATTTTCCGTTCCCAGTCCGTATGTGACCCACGATCCCATACTTGGCCGGATCAGACGCGGTTCGCCGCAGTTCATGAGTAACAGTGAAGGCTCATGATTGGGAACATCCGCATGCGCCGAGCGAATCACGCAAATGTCATCGATGCACTGCGCGGTGTGAGAAAAAATCTCACTGACTTCAATGCCGCTTTGGCCGTACTTTTGAAATTTATAAGGCGATGCAAAAGCCGCGCCTGTCTTGCGTTCCGTTTTTGGATTCTCAAACGGAAGCATTTTCCCAGCGTATTTCTCCAGCGCAGGTTTTGGATCGAAGGTGTCCACGTGCGACGGTCCGCCGTTCATGAACAGATGAATGACGCGCTTTGCCGTTCCGGGAAACTGGCTGCCATGCGGCGCGAGCGGATTCACATACGTGCTCGCTTGCGCAGATGGAGCAAGCGACTGCTGTAGCAATGAGCCAAGGCATAGCGCGCCCATACCCATCCCGCAACGCGATAAAAACTCACGGCGCGTCAGCGCCAAATGCTCCGGATTGAAATTATGGTGCGACATGCTCAAAATTCACGGGAATCTGATCTCCAACAATATGCAGACGGAAATTGCACACCGCAAATTCAAGGTTGTAAGGTTTAACTGATTGTGGACGACTCAACCCTCAGGAAATACAATTCATGGACATCTTATGAAATTTTGCCATGCGAAAACGTTTCTGCTTACGGCGTTCTTGCTCCTCACCGGTTGCGCCAAAGCCAAAGATGTCGCAGTCGGTTCTGGCACCGGCGCCGAGGCAGGAACGGCAACGAACAAGGATTTTGTGAAACCATCAGACGAGGAATTACGCAAGAAGCTCACGCCACTTCAATACGAGGTGACACAGCACGCTGGAACCGAACGCGCTTACACCGGCGAGTATGATAAATTTTTTAAGCCCGGCATTTACGTCGATATCGTGAGCGGCAAGCCGCTCTTCAGCAGCCTCGACAAGTACGATTCGGGCTGTGGCTGGCCCGCTTTCACGAAAGCTATCGACAAAGACGAGATCGTGGAAAAGATGGACAGCTCACACGGCATGACGCGCGTCGAGGTTCGAAGCAGCACTGCCGACAGCCATCTCGGCCACGTTTTCAATGACGGGCCGCGCGACAAAGGCGGCATGCGTTACTGCATTAATTCCGCTTCCCTACGTTTCGTGCCTCTTGCGGAGATGGAAAAGCAGGGCTATGGCAAATACCTGAAACGGTTTGAACAGGAGGGGGTGTTGGTGGCATCAGCATCGGGTACAACCAACGCGAAGAAAACAGAAACCGCGATCATTGCAGGTGGCTGTTTCTGGGGAATGGAGGAATTGCTCCGGCAAATCGACGGTGTGATCAACACCGAAGTGGGATATTGCGGGGGGCAAAACCAAAACGCCACCTACGAAAATCATCCCGGCCACGCGGAGGCGGTGAAGGTTGTTTTCGATCCCGAAAAGATTTCTTTCAAGAAGCTGCTGACCGATTGGTTCTTCCGTATGCACGACCCAACGACGTTGAATCGGCAGGGCAACGACCGTGGCACCAGCTATCGCAGCACCATTTTCTACGCCGACGAGGAGCAAAAGAAAGTGGCGCAGGAAGCCATCAAAGAAGCCCAGGTATCGGGCCGCTGGAAGAATCCCATCGTAACCACGGTTGAACCCGTGAAGAACTGGACGCTTGCTGAAGATTATCACCAGGATTATCTGAAGAAGCATCCCGGCGGTTACACCTGCCACTTTTTGCGCCCGTAATCTTGCACTCATCGAATCGGGCCGTTACAAAACCCGAAATGTTTACGGAGTTAAAAAATGCCCTGGGTGAACGGATCGATTTTACCCACCACCACGGGCGGCAAGGCGCAAAGGAAATCGTGGTCATCGGCCACGGAGTGACAGGAAACAAAGACCGGCCTTTCGTAGTCGCGCTCGCGGAAGGGCTCGCCAAAGCGGGAATCCCTGCCATCCGCATTTCTTTCAGCGGAAACGGCGGCTCTGGAGGTAAGTTCAACGATTGTACCATTTCGAAAGAAGTCGAAGATTTAGGCTCCGTGCTCGACGCGATTAAAGATCGCACCATCTGTTACATCGGCCACAGCATGGGTGGCGCCGTGGGGGTGTTGCGAAGTGCGAAGGATCCCCGCATCAAAGCGCTCGTTTCGCTCGCAGGCATGGTTCACACCAAAGCTTTCGCCGAACGCGAGTTTGGCATGGTGAAGCCCGGTGAGGGCTTCATGTGGGATGACACGAATTGTCCTCTTTCGCAAAAGTATATGGACGACATGGCTGCCCTCGGTTCAGTGGTGGGCGAAGCGGCCAAAATCCGCGTCCCCTGGCTGCTGATCCACGGAACCGAAGACGATGTCGTCCCAATCCAGGAATCACGCGAGATTTTCGCGAGAGCCAATCAGCCAAAAGAATTCATTGAGCTAAAAGGCGCGAACCATGTTTTTGCTGGTGAGCACACCGCGCCGATGGTTTCGGCGGTTGTCAGTTGGCTGAAGCGAACCCTGCACATCAGTTGAAAAAAATACGTTTAGGAGTTCTCGGTTCCGGCAAGGGTTCGAACCTCGATTCGTTGGCGAAATATTGCGCGCGCCCGGAATCGCCGATGGATATTGCGCTCGTCGCCAGCGACGTCGAGAACGCTGGTATCCTGAGTCTCGCGAAAAGCCATGGCCTCCGCACCGCCTTCATCGCGCCAGGCAAATTTCGCACGAAGCTGGACGAAGAGGCTGAGCAACGCATTATCTCAGCTCTCCGCGAAGCCAGCGTCGACCTGGTCGTACTCGCCGGTTTCATGCGCATTCTGAAGGGAGACTTTCTCCGCGCCTTCCCCGAACGGGTCATCAACATCCACCCTTCCCTGCTCCCCGCTTTCCCCGGCTTGGAAGCCTGGAAGCAAGCACTCGATTACGGCGTCAAAATCACCGGTTGCACCGTTCATTTTGTCGATCAAGGAATCGATTCCGGAGCGATCATCGCGCAAACGAGCGTTCCCGTATTAAATGAGGACACCGCCGCAAGCGTGCACGCACGCATCCAACAAGCCGAATGGGAACTCTATCCGCGCGCCGTTGAAATGGTTGCGCTCGGACGTGTAAAAGTGCAGGGCAGAAGATGCTTTGAATCGCGTTAACGGGTTCGATCGGCAAGATGCAAGTCGACAATCTTTAGATCACGATCCGCGTGATCGTCCCAAAACTTGATCGCGAACTTGCCGTAAATGTGGACGCCAATACTTCTTCCGCTCGCGTCGCGTTCTACAAAATCGACGTAATTGGAGGGAAACTCGGCGATCTGGCGGAAACGCGCGAGAACATTCCTCTGTTCACTCTTTTTAAGACCCGCCAAAAACTCGAACACCCCGATCGCAATCAGGAGACACGAGTCGCTCATTCAGATGGTTCAGAAAGACCCAACCGACGCTCACATTCTTGAATTGAGACCCATTTATCGGGAGACCGATCGTCCAGTCGCTGGGACAGCATTGTCCGATATTCTGAATTCATCTCGTCTTCGAGCACCACCATAAACGCCATCAGCTTCCTCCGATCCTCGGAAGGAAGCGTTCGAAGCTGGTCCTTTAATGCCTCAATGCTCATGGCTTCTAAATTACTCTTCTCTGTCCGTTAAACAAGCAACCCTTCTCATTGGGTCTTCTGCTTAGTATACACACTGATCTGGCTGTGAATCTTAGCCGCCGTTGCGGCACTGACTACGTCTAAAAATTGTTGCAGAGGAGCTTCCTTATCCGGATTGATAGCGACGGTTGCGTTTGTATCGCGACCCACCGCGGTAGTGAATGCTTCCTGCAGTTTAGTCAGGGTAACGGGCGTTTTGTTCAGATAAAGAAAAGGCGCATCCTTGGCGATGGTGACAATCATCGGAGGCGTTGCCGAGGCGCCCTCCTTCGGCTTCGAAGCGGATTGGGGCAAGTTGATCTTGAGCGCGGGCACCTGGCGAAAGGTAGTGGTGACCATCAAGAAGATCAGGAGGACGATCAAAATATCGATCAGCGATATGATGATGACCGCGGGAGCCTGACGGCGTTTGCGCGTGGTGAACTGCATATCAGGCGCTCACTTTTTCGCGATACTGGCAGCGCAGGAATTTCTCGCAGATCATTTCCATCTCGATCGCGAGTGTTTCGACCTTTTTGTTGTAGTAACTCCATGCGATGAGCGATGGAATCGCGACGATCAAGCCCATCAACGTGGTGTTCAAGGCAATCGAAATGCCCTTCGCGAGAGCGGCGTTGTCACTCACTCCCACGGAACCGAGGCTGGCGAAGAGTGTGATCAGACCATGTAACGTTCCGACCAAACCCATGAGTGGCGCGATACCAACAATAATCTCCAGAATTACCAAGCCGCGTTCGAGCTTGATGACTTCGTGTCGCGCGGCGGTTTCGACGGAATCGATATTGTCCTGCTTTGACCAGTCGAGGTGTTCATTGGCGAGAAGAAGTAATCGCCCCATCGGGGAGGAATTCGCACTGCTGGCGTTCACCACCTGGACAGCTTCCTTCGGGCTGTTGCAACGTTCCACAGCTTCCTCGACTGCTTTTGGAATGACTCTTCCCCAGCGCAAGGCAAACCCGCGCTCGATGATGAACGCCAACCCGATGATTGAGGTCAGGACCAGCAGGAACATGACCGGTCCGCCTGCTCTCAAAAACTCCCACATATTTTATTGATTGTAGTAAAACGTAAATCTGATCTCCCGATAATCGTTATGCAGCATACGTCGTAGATCGCTCGGGAAAGGCAAATACGGCGCCGGATCTAAAATCGCCCGCTGGCAAAACCAGGAGAGCAATTCGCTCACCCCAGCTTCGACCACGGTTAGGTCCGTTATTCGACCATCCTGGTGTAGTCGGAATTCAACCACCACACGCCCGCCCTGGTTTCCCACAAAGTCGCGTTCATCCAGAATGGTGAACCAGCGCGACTGAACCGCTTCAATGAACATCGCGTCATACGCGCCAAAAGGAGTCGCTTTGACGTCAAGCCCTTCGGTCATTCCGATTCGCGCCCCGCCGTGCTGCATCATTTTCGGTCCTTGGATCAAGCCTTTTTGTGATTTCGCTTCAGCCACGCTGCGCGGGCGTGGGCGCTTCGGCTCTTCGGGCGGAGGGTTGTTGGCTTGCGGCTGCTGTCGCATTTCTTCGCGAGGAAGAACTTTGGCGAGCAGTGTCTCACCCTTTTCTGGGGTCGCTGGCTTTTGTTCAGCAAGAGCAGTAGCAGGTTGAGGCTTGGGCGTCTCGACCGGCGGTTGCGGCTTTGGCTCCGGTTGAGGAGTTGGCCGCATGACCTCTGCTTTGGGAGGCTCTTTTTCGGGCGGCGGAGCGAGAATCGCTTTCGGATCCGGCCGCATCACGTCCATCGTTTTCGGAACTTTTTCCTGTTTGCCATCGATTTTGGGCTGATCCTTTTCCGAGTCTTTTGTGCGATTCGCGGCAACGGAATTCTGGCTCGAATAATATTTTGCGTCTTTCGGCGGTTCGGGAATGGCTTGCGTAGGATCGACCTCGACGAAGGTCAATTCCGCTTCGGGCGGCGGACGCTGTTCGAGAAGTTTCTTCTGAAGTTCAGCGCGCTTTTCCGCAGTTTTTATGACCTCCGTCATCACGTCGCTTCGCACCAACTCAGCGAAGAGCGAGCGTTGCCACCAGCCGAGATGTCGGCCGAGTTCAATGCTCGTAATCCCGATGAAATGCACCAGGAGCGAAATGAGAAAGGCCCTCGTCAGAGGGTCTTCCACCAGTTCGCGACCATACGATTGGACCTTCGCCCAGGACACGTGCGAGGACAGAATGCTACACGGGCAAGAGGTGGGCAAACGGAAGTTACGCCGCCGAACGGCGAAGAAGCCGTAATATCATTGAGGTTTCCACGTTTTGCTCCAAAGAACGTAAATCTCGTGGATCGCCCGGCGCTCCAATGATGTCCATTCGGCCGTGCGTTCGTTCAATGTCTTGTACTCGCCGAAGCGCGGGTCGCGTTCCACCGCGAGTTGGTAGTTCTCCATCGCCTTTTTCAGATCGCCAGTTCCCCAATATCCGAGAACCAGCGAATAATAATCGTAGTGCGCTTTGCGATTGCTCATGTCCGCTGCGGTTTCAAACGCCTTCACCGCGTCGGCGTAGTCACCCATGTTGAAGTAGGCCCAGCCAACCCGGTTATGCATCGGACCGTTATTCTTCAGTTCGACTGTCTTCCGCAAATCAGCTCGCGCCTCTTCTTTTCGGCCCAGGAGCGCCAGGACATATCCACGGTTCGAATAGGCCTGCGCGTCCGATGAGTTCCGTTGGATCTGCTCATTGAGAGTTTCGAGCTTAGGCGTACTGTCGACCGGTGCCGGAGCTTTTTGGTCCGCCCGCACAGCAAGCAAACTGCAAAGGCAAAAAAGAAAGATAGTTTTACGCATGTAACACCTCACCAGATTGCCCAAACGCTAAGAGATTGGTTGTTCCCAGGCAAACGTAACTTCAGGGCTGTGGCTTCGATGATTTTTCTGACACCGGAGTGCCAACCGCGCGCCTAAGAGCGAACTGCGCTTTATTAAATTCGGCGACAGCCGTCAGGTAATCAGAGCGAGCGCGGACGAGTTCCTGTTGGGCCTGGATTTCTTCCAGGACAATGCCGACCCCGAATTCTTTCCGTTGTTGAGCCAGATGAAGCGCTTCAGTAGCAGTAGCGAGGTTTTGACGAGACGCGGGGATCTGATCGCTGAGTGACTGAACCAGCGTATGAGCTTCGACCACCTGTCGGGTGATTTCATCTTTCGCTTTCGCGAGGCGCAGGCTTGTCACTTCGAGGCGAGCCTTGGTCGCATCCATTCGGCCAAAATCCAGAAGGCCGCCGGGACCGATCCGCCAACCAAGTGTTGCGGTGAAATCCTGTGCGGTCCCAAATTGGTCCGGTAGATGGTCCGGCGATCCACCCAGCCCGCCACCGTAATATTGCAGCCCGATTGAAGGAATGAGCGGACCGTAGGTTACACCTTTCTTCGTTTCGCGCGCAGCGAGAACGAGAGCTTCGCCCTGGGTGAGTTCTGGACGATTCTGGAGCGCCTGTTGCACGAGATGATCCAGCGCCGTACTCTCGGGAATGAGCGTGACCGGGTTCACGCCTGAATCGGCGGTCGCCAATTCGATGCTCGGATCGAGGTGTAGAATTTGCGTGAGTCGGGCTGCCGCAATGCGAGCGCGTTCCTGGGATTGACGAAGAGCGATCTGAATGCGCTCAGTTTCTGACTGGACCCGCAACTCGTCGCCGCGAAAAGCAATGCCGGCGCCAACCGCGGACCGGAGTTGCTCCTGGTAAGAGCGCGAAATGCGAGCGGCGTCACGATGTACCTCGATCAATCCGTCAGCACGCACCATATCGAAGTAGGTTTGGGCAGCAAGCATGCTGGATTCCTGGCGTTGAGCGTCGAGCGCTTCACCCGTGGCGCGATACGTTTGTTTTGCGGCGAGCGAGTTGTAGATCGCCTCGCCTATCGAAACCTGGGCGGCAACCCGTGCACCGGGCGAGTAGGATTCAAAATGCCCTTCCGAAATCACTCCGGAAGGAAACGCCTGACCAAGCCCATCATAGCGGCGGAACTGAATACCGGGAGTGATCCATGGGAAGAATTGTTCCATCGCACTGTAGTGATTGGCGCGAGCTTCAGTAACCAACTGACGCGCGATCTGCACATCGAGGTTTTGCGCGTCGGCGAGGCGGAGGACTGTGGGGAGATCAATTACGAAGCGGTTCGTGGCATCTGCAGCGGAAGAAGAGAGCGTGAGAAAAATAGAAAGCAGCGGAATCAAGGCGGGCTTCGTTATTCGAACTAAACGCGTTAAAACGGCTGGTAAATCCTTCGTCCGTAAACCACCGGGCGTAAGCGCGGTGTTAATGAGAGAAGTGGAGTAATCCTGACTGCTCATTGTTGACCCACCATCTTTATAGACTGACCCTCAGCGAGCGCGCCTTTCACCGGAATGAGGACGGAATCTTCAGGTTTCAAACCGCTTATGATCTCGACTTTCTCGCCATCTTCAAACCCGGTCTTAACCGGAATTTTATGAGCCTTGTTGTCCACAAGCGTGAAGATAAAGCGATTCGCTTTTTCCGCTACAACGGCACCCACCGGAACGAGCAGCGCCTGATCTTTGTGTTCAAGTCCCAGACTCGCGCTGGCGTACATTCCAGGACGAAGGGCGAGATCGGAATTCGGCAGCTCAATTTCGGCAAGCATCGTTTTGCTCGCGTCATCGAGAGAGTAAGCGAAGCGGGTAACCGAGCCGTTGAAAACACGTCCGCGTAACCCTTCGACAGAAACTTTGACTGGTTGACCACGTTGGACCAGCGAAGCTTCAGATTCCGGAACGGCGACCTGCACGCGGACAGTTTTAAAATTGGCGATAGTGAGGAGAGCCGCACTTTGAGCAGAGCCTCCCGTCGCTGCAGGAATAAAAGCACCAGGATCTACAAACCGCCGCGTGACAATCCCGGCGAAGGGCGCGGAAATCCGGGTAAAAGTAAGCAACGTTTGCGCACGTTCGAGATTTGCCTTGGCCACCTCTGCTTTGCTGCGCGCGGTGTCAACGCTCAAAGGGACGACCAGGTCCGGGGCTTTTTGCCTCGCCTCATTGACGCGCTGGAACTCGACATCAGCAAGCCCGACTTCCGCTTTGTACTTGGCAGCGTCGGCGATTAACTCCGGAACTTCTATCTCGGCCAGGAGAGCGCCTTCTTTCACTTCGTCTCCCTTGTCCACAGAAATGGTTTTCAAATAGCCGGTGACTTTTGCGTAGAGCGTCGCTTCCCTAAGAGGTTTGATCGTCGCCGGCAGCGTCACGAAGCGCGTGATCGGACCCGTTGCGGGATGCAGAACTTTCACCTCTCGCAGCGGCGCAGCCTGAGAAGCGGGTCGCGGAACTTCCTTTCTGTCGCACGCCGTAAAGAGGAGTGCCATCAAAATGGAGGGCAATGCTTTCATGAAAGTTCAGCAGCGGGATGAGGTTCGGCGGCGCATGCGGGATCGTCGGGATCCAGCGAGACAGAGCGAGTCGCGGCACGAGCACGAACAATCGCAAAAACCGATGGCAGCACAAAAAGCGTGGCCAGCGTCGCGGCCGCAAGGCCTCCCACGACGGCGCGCCCGAGCGGAGCGGTTTGTTGGCCGCTTTCACCGAACCCCAAGGCCATGGGGATCATTCCCGCGATCATGGCCGCGCTCGTCATGAGAATGGGACGCAGACGGCTGCGCGCTCCTTCGACCGCCGCACCACGAGCGTTCGTGCCGGAGCGACGCGACCGTTCCGCGAAAGTAACAAGCAGAATGGCGTTCGCGACCGCCACGCCCACCGCCATTATCGCGCCCATGAATGACTGAATGTTCAACGTGGTCCCAGTTATCCAAAGAGCGAGCACGACTCCGGTTATCACAGCCGGTGTGGTGGAAAGAACGACTAATGCTAAAGCAGCCGATTGGAAGTTCGCCATCAGCAGGAGAAAAATAATGGCCACCGCGGCGAGCAAACCGCTCCTCAATCCCCCCATCATTTGCTCCATCGGCACGACCTGGCCGCGCAGAACCACCGACACCTTTGGCGGCGGGTCCCCAAGAGAATACAGTGCTCGCTTCACCTCCCGGCCGACACTGCCCAGATCGGCCCCCGAGATATTCGCAGTAATAGTGACCATGCGCTGCATGTTGTAACGCTCATACTGCCCAACGGTCGTTCCTTCGTTGACTGACGCGATGTTCCGCAAAAGGACCGGCTCACCGTTTCGGTAGGCAATCGGAATATTTTGCGCTTCCTCCTTTGAAGTCATCTGCGCCTGCGGCACCTGAACCTGAATCTGGTAGGCGACTCCGGAGTTCGGATCGGCCCAATAGTTCGGAACAGTGAAACGACTTGAGGATGTGGCGACAACCATCGACCGTGAAACATCTGCCATTTTAACCCCCATCAAACCGGCGCGCTCGCGGTTTACAGTCACATCGAGTGTAGGATAATCCAGAGCCTGACCGAACTGAACATCCCGAAGCGATGGGATGGCTTGGAGCTTCGCCTTTATCCTTTCAGCAAACTCGCGATTCGCGCCCAGGTTTGGCCCGCTGACGGCGACTTCGATCGGGGTTGAGGCTCCTAGGCTCATCACCCGGCTCACGATATCACTCGGCTCGAACGAAAAAGCCACATCGGGCAGTTGCTCCCTGAAACGGGCCCTCAGCCGTTCTTTCAGATCTTCCGTTTCAATTGCGGCCCCCTGCCTGAGCTGAACCTGAACAACGCCCTCCTCTGAGCCGCCGTTCCACAGATAGATCAAGTTGATGGGGTAACTCGGCGCATGCACGCCGACAAAACCGAGTGTCATCGCAATGTTGGTGGGTCCCACTTCATTTTTAATGATATCAAGGGCTTGCAGCGCCACCTGCTCGGTGCGGTCCACGCGCGATCCGGTCGGCGCACGTAACCGAACCTGCAATTGCCCCACATCCACCTTCGGAAAGATCTCTAGACCGAGTTGACGTCCGACCGTCGTTATAACCAGCCCGCAAGCCCCGATATAGATCAGAACAACCGGCCAGCGTAGCGCGAGTCCTTTCTCGACCAGGGTCCCGTACTGCCTCTGGGCCGAAGCGAAACGGGTTTGCGCCTGCTGTTCATGACGGCGTAAAAGCCAGATCGAAAGGATCGGCACCAGCGTGGTTGAAAGCAAATACGAAGCGACCATCGAAAAACCCACTGCAATGGAAAGCGGTAAGAACATCGCTTTCGCTGCGCCTTCCATGAATACAGTCGGG
Source organism: Limisphaerales bacterium (assembly GCA_044226545.1). GTDB lineage: Bacteria > Verrucomicrobiota > Verrucomicrobiia > Limisphaerales > SXQI01 > DASVNK01. The sequence goes on along the minus strand of JBGAGW010000008.1, from coordinate 241,948 downwards.
ACAAACATCGCAAGTACCGAGAGCATCGCGAGGAGTCGCGGTCCCGTCGTTTCCGTCGTCGCATCCCGAGCCGCTCGCCTTAACGGAACGCCGCGAGTCAAAAAGGTGTGAATGTTTTCGATACAAACAGTCGCTTCATCCACGAGAATCCCGACCGCGAGCGCCAACCCACCCAGCGTCATGATGTTGATGGTTTGCCTCGTCACCCAAAGCGCAAGGACTGCGGCGAGAAGTGAAATGGGAATATTGACGATCACGATGAACGCGCTCCGCCAGTCGCGCAAAAATAGCAGAATCATCAGTGCGGTGAGCAAAGCGCCCAACCCGCCTTCCAGCGTAAGCCCAGAGATCGCTCGTGTGACGTAGGGTGATTGGTCAAATTCGTAGCTCACTTTTACGTCAGACGGGAGAACGCTCTGGAACTTCGCCAGATTGGCTTTGACACGATTAACGACCGAAAGTGTCGACGCGTCCGAACGTTTCGTCACAGGGATATACACCGTCCGTCGACCGTTCACGAGCGCGTAGCTCGTCACGATATCGGAGGCGTCCTGAACCGTGCCCACATCGCGCAAAAACACTGTCGGGTAAACACCGGTCCGCACCGGCACGCTCTCCAGGTCCTTGATGTTTTTGACAACGGAATTCAGTGGCACCATCGGGTATTGCTGGCCAATCGGCATGTTCCCGGACGGGCTGATGACATTTGCGGAGGTAATCGCCGAGACCACTTCGTCGGGAGAGAGATTGTAGCCACGCAGACTCTCCGGCTTAAGATTGACCACGATACTACGAGCGCTTCCGCCGAAGGGCGGAGGCGCCGAAACGCCCGGCAACGTCGCGAAAAGCGGGCGCACCAGGTTCAATGCCGCATCCTGCATTTCCGCGACAGACCGCGTTTCGCTGGAAAACACCAGGTTCCCCACCGGCACGCTTCCCGCATCAAAACGCGTGATGAAGGGCGGAACCGTGCCCGGCGGCATGAACGCCCGCGCGCGATTTACATAGGCCACTGTTTCGGACATGGCCTGCGACATGTCGGTTCCCGGATAGAATTGTAGTTTAATAATGGCTGCGCCCTGGATCGATTTCGATTCCACATGCTCGATCCCGGTGATGTAGAGGAAGTGATACTCGTAATAGTATGTGAGAAACCCTTCCATCTGCGCCGGATCCATCCCGCCGAACGGTTGCGCCACGTAAATGGTCGGGATTCCGAGCGAAGGAAAAATGTCGCGCGGCATTTTTTGGATCGCGAGCCACGAGGCACTGAGCAGGCCTAACAGTAAAACGATCACTGTCAACGGACGTCGTAGTGCTGGTTGGACGAGGTTCATCAGGTGGCTTCAGCGAAGTCCCGCTTGTGCGGATGCACGAATCACTTCAACAAATCCTTGGTTCACATCGGAGCGGTTATTGAACTGACAATCGGTTATTGGGACAAGAGATGATTTCTTCAATTTTGCAGCATCGCTGCAAAAAATCGACGTGCTGGTTGTTTACGACGCATCCGGGTAAGTTGAAGCACCGCCGGATGTCCTTGGTGCAGGTCCGTCCGGCGGACTCAACTATGAACCGACTCCTAATTGCTTACGACGGCTCGTCCGGCGCAGACATTGCGATTGCCGAACTGCCAAATGCCGGTCTGCCCGAAAAGCTCGAAGTAGAAGTGCTCACAATCGCAGACGTTTGGTTGCCGCCGGAGCCCGTCGCCCCGGACGGTCCCTGCGCGAAAGCACTTGAAGCCTTGCGACAAGCCAGGGAAACCGCTTCGGCGGGTGCTCGCGAGGTGCGGCAGCGTTTTCCGTCGTGGGCTGTCTCTCACGAAGCGCTGGCTGAGTCACCGGCCTGGGGGATACTTGCTGAGTCCCGGAAATGGAGTGCGAATCTGATCATCATCGGCTCACAAGGACGCACCCGGCTTGAAAGGTTTTTTCTGGGAAGCGTTTCTTACAAGGTAGCCGCTGAAGCGGCCTGTTCAGTGCGCGTAGTTAAACCGAAGAATCGCCCGCCAGGAAGGCCGCTCCGCCTGCTTATTGCTCTCGACGGCAGCGATGACTCGCAACGCGCTGTCGAGGAGGTTCTCACAAGACGCTGGCTTTCCGGAACGGAATTCGACCTCGTCACCGTCGTTGATCCACGAATCGAGAGTTACATCGACTCGCAAGGCCACGGAGAGCCAAATTCGGCAGAATCCATGCTGCAATCCGTCGCCGCGAGATTCCAAGCGCAATCCTTCGCAACTCACATCCATCGCCTCGAGGGTGATCCAAAAGACAAAATGTTGCGCGTGGCCGCGGATAAGGCAGTTGACACAATTTTTCTCGGAGCCCGTGGCCTTCATCATGGCGAACGCCTTTACTTGGGCACGACAGCGTCAGCCGTTTGCACGCGTGCTCCGTGCACTGTTGAAATCGTGCGAAAAAGTTAGGCCGGCACCGGCACAGGACGAGGCAAGCGCCCTCGAATTTTCTGCCACGTTTTCTGCAGCACATCGCGGCTATAGAAAAGAAACTGGTGGTCCTCCGAAAAGACCTCGAGCGTGATGGTGCCATCATAGCCCCACGATTGCAGCGCGCGTAATGGCGGCTCCAATTCCAGGTTGCCCGCCCCGAGCGGCAGATGCAAATCCGCATAACCACCCTTATTGTCGTGAATGTGCACATGCCGAATTCTGCCACCGTAAGCCAAAATGATGTCGGTGGCCGTGTTTTCTGGCACTTGCAGATTGCAATGCCCGACGTCCAGATGCAACCCGAGTTCCGGAACGGGATCGAGCAATTCGCTCAACTGCTGGCGGTTATTGAAATCACCGGGTGTGTTTTCCACCATCAGCCCGATTCCATTATCGCGCGCCACGGGTAGAAGCTCGTGAATGCTTTTCAGATTCTGTTCAATTACAAAATGACGCGGATGAAATGGGGCGTGACGGTCCGGGTGCAGATTCATCCATTTTGCGCCGATTCTGGCAAAAATTTCGATGCACCGCTTTGTTTCCTCTACCGCAGCACGACGGACTCCATCGAACGTGCAGGAAAATGGGAGATAAAAGGCGGTATGTCCGACGACACCAAGGTTATATTCCTCCAATGCATTTCGAATGGTTTTGGCCTCAACCTTCCACGGCGCGGCTGCAGGCGGTTCGAGTGTAAGATCAACAAAGTCGAGTTTCGCCTCGCCCATCCACCGGATCTCCGAGAAAAGATCCCGGGCCGGATTATTCATCGCCCCAATCAGCATAAGCTCCTTGCGCTTACTCTACCGCAGGCCTCCCCTTGACGAAAGTCCCTCAAACCTGCAGCGGTTGGTCCGCCGGTTGATGCGCCGCAAACCATTTCCGTGAATCGAGCAGATCGATCTGCCGCTGTTCGTCCTGCGCAAGGGCTTCACTGGTCGGCTCGGGCAGACAAAAGTGTCGCCGAACCTCCGCCGGAATCTCACGAGCTTTCGCAGGAGCAAGCCAGTTGAACACTTGCAGCAAACCGGCGAGAAGTGGCTCTTCAGTTCCAAGTCGCATGCGCAGGTGCGCCCAGTCCAACTGATCGCACGTGGCGTAAAGCAGATTCAGTAGATCTGGCCAATCGCAGCGGTCTCGTTGCAAAACATAAAGCTTGATCGCCAGCAATTCCTCCGCGGGGATGAACTCCAACTCCTGACCCCGAATTACTGCCCGGTGGCTTCGCTTAAACCATTCCTCGTCAACTTCCGTCCGTCGATTTGGCGTCTGCCAGATGGTGTCAACAATCACTCCATCCCGCACCGCCCGATAAATCCAGCCGCGATCATACGCCAGCGTCGGATAAAAATCCTCGAAACCCCTTTTCGTCAGAGCATCGATTATTTTGTCCTTATCAGAACGCAGCACAAAAAAATCGAGATCCTTCGTATTCCTTGTCCGGCCAGTATAGCGGGCCAGCCCAAAAGCCCCGCCCACCAGAAATCGCGCGCCGGTTTTGCGCGTGACCCGAATCGCGTCGCGATAAACCTGCCACTGTTCATCAGCTATCGTTCGAGCCCATTCCGGCTCCAGGATTACGTCGCTGCTCATTGGAATTCCTTTTTACCTGGCGTCATCCGCCGTTGGTTCGAAATTTGTCTCTTACTGCGTCCAAAACGTGATGCCGGAAGGGCGTACCAGCAATGCGGGTGTTGCCTGAATGGGGTGCCCGCCTGCGGATGAGAAGACAGTGACGAGGCAGAAAGCGAGGGTTCTATCGCGTGAACGGAATCCGCAAAGTCTGAGTCAGCCGATGCAGGAGCGATTCGCCTCTCGCAGGCTGCGCGCGTTGAGGAGCGTTCGGTAAGGGATGGCATTGGCCCTGGCACACGGGGCAAATCGTCGTGGCCTCAAACTTGCCCTGGCCGACCACCTTTACGCACTCCGGGCAGAGCGCAGTTCCGCAATTCTCGCACTTGAACGCCGCTGGAATCGCGGGATGATTAATGCATTGCGGGGCGAGTTCTTTGCTGGCCTCCTGCACCGCCGCTTCGGGGCTGGCAGGATGCGGAACCGGCGTAACGAGCACTTCCTCCAATTGAAAACGAACGTTGCCCAGGCGCAGAATATTTTCGGGCTTGAGTATCCCCTCTTCCACCTTTTGGTCATCGATGAACGTGCCGTTGGTCGAACCGAGATCGCGTACACGGATGTCCTCACCATCCACCGTCAACTCGGCGTGGAAGCTGGAAATTGAAGGATCTGACACGCGAAAATCGTTGGTCGGATTCCGCCCCAGCTTGTTCAACCCCGGCGACAACTCGAATGCCCACGGACTATCAATCCATCTCAAAACAACCCGAACCATAGCGAATTTTTGGCTTAAGCCCTTTTCCTCCAACATGACAGAAAGGCAGTAGAGCGACAAGTTACACAAAAGGCTGTATTTGACTGTAAGCCCTGCTACCATCCCGATCACCCAAATGCTGCCAAGCAACCACAGGCGAGCTGCGTTCACCCTGATCGAATTGCTCGTCGTCATCGCCATCATCGCGATCCTCGCATCGCTCCTCCTGCCCGCGCTTGGCCGGGCGAAAGCCAAGGGCCAACAAATCCTTTGCTTGAACAACTACCGCCAATTGCAGCTTTGCTGGCTGATGTACGCGACCGACAACAACGATGCGCTTACTCCTAACGCAACACTTTCCACCGGCAACCGCGAAGGGTTCACCGCGACCAAGGACACGTGGATCAACGGCAACGCGTTCACTGACGATACGAGCACCAACGTCCAAAACGGCGTACTCTTCCCTTACAATCGCTCGATAAAAATCTATAAATGCCCAGCCGATCCTTCCACCGTCCGGGATCGGGGAAAAATTCCACGGTTCCGGAGCGTCTCAATGAATTCGTATATGAACGATGTTCCTGTTCCGTCCGACCGGACATGCTGGCACCGGCTCTCCCAAATCCAGAGTCCGGCACCCACGGAAGCGTTTGTTTTTATCGATGAACACGAGAATAGCATCGAAAACGCGCGTCTCACCGTCCCTTTGATTGGTGATTGGACCTGGATCGACTTTCCGGCCACGCGACATCTCAACGGTTGCGTTCTCAGCTTTGCCGATGGCCACGCAGAACTTTGGCGCTGGCGCGAACCGAATACGATTCGCATCGGCAAAATGAAGGGCTGGATTCAAGGTCAGGCAGGCATCCCCAACACAGACCGCGACCTTGGACGTATCTTCAAGAGCGTTCCCAGGATCCCGATTCAGTGACTTAGTATCTTCTCTCGATTCGAAACAACAGCGGCGCGGCGCTGTCTAATGCTCGAATGCTTTCTGTTCCAGTCATCACGCGCGAGATGCTGGTGACCGCTCGTCAACCGCTCTGTTACCGCATGCGCGAAGCGGTCGTGGGACTCTCCATTCTCTTCATGTTCGCCGTCGTCTTGAACCAGGGCGGCGGGCAGGACTCCGGGCTCAAGCTCTATACCGCTCTACATTGCAGCGTCGTAACGATGATTTTGTTTTTTGCTCCGGCCCTGACCGGCGATGCCATCAGTCGCGAGAAGCGCGAAGGCACGTTGGATCTCCTCTTTCTGACCCCGTTGAACGGACAAAGCATCGTTTCGAGCAAACTTTTCTCAAACGGACTTCGGATGCTCACGATCTGGCTGGCTTGCCTGCCGATCGTCGTCATTCCGGTACTCGCCGGGGGAGTCAGCCCGCCTCTGATTGCGCTCAGCCTTTGCGTTCAGTTTGTCTGTCTCGTCTTGAGTCTTTTAGCCGGCCTGACGGTCTCCATCTTCGTGCACAAAGCGCTGGCTGCCGTCCTCGGTTCCATCCTTGCGGCGGTCTTGGCGGTCTCCTTTCACTACATCGTTTTCTGCTCTCTCCTTTCCTCGGTCAGTCTCAGTAGCGACATCCTGTTGCAAATCTACGCTGCGCTCGTTCAGGTGCTGTTCTTTCCTGCGCTCATCGTGAAGGGCACGCTGCCTGCTAACTCGTTTTGGGCGTTCCTCGGCGGAAGCACTCTTTACGTCTTTTGCATTTCCCTCCTTTGGGCTGCAATTCTAGGACGGACGCTCGCCAACCGTCGGCGGAAAGAGGGTGAAAGCGCTCGGACCGCGTGGTTTCGTCGGGTTTTCCTCACGCCCGCCATCTTCAAGAACACTCTCCAACGCTCTATGCGACGAAGAATCGAAAGCAATCCTTTGATCTGGATGGAATATCGCACGGCGTGGAGCCGCAGCGCTCGCTCAATCCTGATCGCGCTTCTCATCGTCGGAGAGAGCTACGTTCTTGACCCTTTTTCGTCAACGTTCCTGTACAGCCAACTCATCGCCGCTTTTATTTTCGTTCTCCTGATTTGTGTGACGGCATCCAGCAGTTTTCAGCGTGAGAAGGAAAACGGCGCTTTCGAACTGCTCCTGGTCGCACCGCTCACCGAAGAAAAGCTGCTTTTCGGGCGCCTTTGCGCGGTCTGGGGTTACTACCAACCGGTCGCGATCATCTTCCTCGTGTTTATTTTTTCCTCCCTAAGCAACGACCGCCTCTCAGGAATGGATAATCTCTTTCCGATACATCTCCTGTCGATTTGCCTCAGTGCGGTGACGGTTCCCGTAACAGGCCTCTACTTCGCTTTGAGAAAAAAGAATTTCCTCGCCATCCTCACCAGCACCGCGTTTATCGCCATTTTCCTCCCCTATTTCTTGTGGGACGTTCTGCAGGGCTTTGTCTCCCTCCTCCGCGAAAGCGTCCATGTGTTCCCCATCGCCTCCTTTTTCGAACCCCTCACGGAAAGCACCAGCCTCGGAACGCTCGCTCTTCTCGCCCTACACGGAACATTGATCAAGTCGTTCACCTCACGGACGATTGTTTGCCTTCGGCTTCGTGAATTCGCTCTGTAGTTCCTATCCCGGCACCTCCGTGAAGTGGACCAAACGCCTTCTCATCACCCCGGGGACCAGCTGTCCTATCGCCGAAAAGTTTCGGCGAAACCTAATGTCGTTCGCAAGCCCGGACTTGGCAGCCTTCCTGCATCCCGCAGAGATGCAATGGATTTAAGTAATTCTCCTTACGTCCGATACATCGAATTAGTGGTTCTTTAATGGGAGCAATGCGATAATGCCAACCGAAGCTCAGATTCTGCTGTTTTCCGACATCCCGGATGAAGGGGAGATGATCGAGAAGGTCCTGCGTGAGGTGTCTGGATTGGAAACAGTCCAGGTGGCCAAAGATCAAAAGGGTGCTCTCGACCTGCTCTCAAAAGAGAAGTTCGAACTGGTATTTGCCCGCTCGCAGAAAGGTGCCCTGGCCTCGACTGATTTCCTGAACGAGGTTTGGAAGGTTAATCCCAAGAGCACCCGTTTTCTTCTGGCGGACGGTGCTCCTGACGCCGAAGCGCTCGTCCGTTGCGCGCTGGGTGCCCACCAGCTCATTCCCACCCCGGTGGATCCAAAACAGCTCTCTTCCGCTCTCGAACGCGCCAATTCGATCAAGCGCTTTGTTAAATCCGACCGTATTCACACGCTCGTCTCCAGGATGCGCACCTTGCCCAGCCGCCCGTCGCTCTATGTCGAGTTGATGCGCGAGTTGCGTTCCGTCAACGCCAGTGCCGGAACAGTCGGAGAACTGGTCTCAAAAGATCTCGCCATTTCCACCAAATTGATACAAGTGGCGAACTCCGCCTTCTTCGGCCTGGAACAACATGTTTCGGAACCTGCCGCTGCCGTGCTCCAGTTGGGTTTGGAAACGACGACAGCTCTCGTCCTGAGCATCGAAGCCTTCGCACGTTTCGATAAGGTCAAGCCACTCTATTTTTCCATCGATCGCGTCTGGAAACACAGTCAGCAAGTTGCGGACATCGCGCGCAAAATCTGTCAGGCCCTCGGTTGCGAAGCCGAGTTAACCGGCAACGCCTTTACCGCTGGGCTGCTGCATGATATCGGCAAGCTCGCGCTTGCCCAGAATTTCGAGGAGGACTACCAACGCGCGATGAAGGAATCCGAGGCGCGCAAGCTTCCCATTTTCGAGGTCGAAAATCTAATATTCGGCGGCACACATGCCGATACGGGAGCGTATCTGCTCGCCGTTTGGGGGCTGCCCTTGCCGATCGTGGAAGCCGTGGCCGACCACCATTTATCCGCCGACCAATTGAGTGCTCCGTTCTCCGCGAGCACCGCGCTTCACCTCGCCGAACAACTCGCGAACAATCCAGAGAAAGCGGAGGAAATCATCGCTCAATATCCCGAAGAATTGGGCCTTACTGCTTTTATCGCGCCGATCCAGACGGCGCTTGGACTTGCTCCCAGCAAAAAAGAAAAGCGCAGCACGCCCGCGCCTACACCTGCAGCGACAACGCCTGAACCAAAGATTTCGATTCGTCCGAAAGTCGAAGCCAGAAATGTGGTGCGACAATCAAAACCGTGGGTTTTGACCGGTCCTGCCTTGTACGCTGCAATCGCTGCGGGAGTTGTTCTGCTGCTAGTCGGCAGCTTCGTTGCTTTACGAAAACCCCCTCAAACGGCTGGGGTCGCTACCTCGAACAAGTCAACGGTTGCGACGGCAAAGGCAGCGCAGCCCCCAGAACCCAAAGCGGAGCCTAAACCGGAACCGGTGACGGCGAAGCCAGTAGAACCCCAGGGCATGCCAAAAACATCCAGCCTTAAACTTCAGGCCATTATGTTCAACGGCGAAAAGTCCGGCTTGATCATTAACGGAGCAATGCTTCATCGGGGCGATACGATTGAGGGCTGGACCGTTAAGACGGTCACTGCGCGTCAGGTCACTCTGGAGAAAAACGGCGAGCACGAGACCCTCTTCTTGCAGTAACACATCACCGCGCTATTCTGGCGCGAGATGATCGGGCCAGAAAGCGCACACAGCGGGTTCGAGGCGTTTAGCCTCATTGCCGCGCCGGCATTGCTGACCAACGCCACCTGCGTTCTCGCCATGGGCACCGTCAACCGCATGCTGCGCACGCGCGACCGCATGCATGAGCTCTTCATGGAGGCCCGAAAATCCCCGGAAAGCGTCACCCCTTACTTTCTGGCTCAAACTCAGCGCGTGGAACGGCAGGCGACGCTTCTGTTACAGGCCCTCGCAGCAATTTACGTCTCGCTTGGAGCATTTGCCGGCGGCACGCTCATGACGCTGATTGGCGGTACCTTGAAGAATCTCGAACCTCAATATCAGAGATACATTGTGCTCGCGGGCGTTTGCCTGGTCTTTGTCGGCGTTACCAGCTTGGTCTTCGGCAGCGGTCGGCTCTTTCAAGCGACTCAAAGTTCGCTGACCAGCCTCCGCTCTGAAGCGGAGGTGATCCGCTCCCAACGTCCCCCTAGTTGATAAAGCGAATCGTGAAGGGGTACCGGTAAAACTCACCCCGGCTCGCTTTGACCGAAGCGATGATGATCAAGACCAAATTCGTCACGATCACCGCAGGGAGTAGAACGATTCCGATCACGAGAAAGATGCTCAACCCGGCGAATAACATGTAAATGCTCATTGAGATCTGGAAGTTCACCGCTTCTTTGCCATGAAGGTCCACCCCAGGGTTGGTATCTCGTTTCCAAAGCCAAAGCACCAGCGGCGCGATCAGATTTCCAAATGGAATGGGCGTGAGAAAAGCCAACCCGAGCAGGTGGCAAAGCGTCTCGAGTGATGTATCGCGGACGACTGGTTGTTGATCTGTCACGTCACAACACTACCACGCCCTCCAGGTGCGCCTACTACAATTCGAGCGCAGTTTTGGAAATGGAACACGCACTTCTACTCCCAGTGTTTCTCCTTTCGAGCCCGCTAGAACATCGGCGCTGCAGCGATCCGATAGACCTGCCGGGCAGCGCTGTTCCAGCGTGTGTCGATGATAGTCACGGGCAGCCCTGTGCCTATGATTGCGCTCGCCACGGTATTCCAATTGTCGCCGGGAAAATTTTCATTTGCCTCAATGAGATATGAAACACCTGCGAGTGTCGGAAACGTTATCGCCAGCCCCTCAGGTTCCATCGCCACTTTGGAAATTTGCACGGGTCCCAGATCAACAGGAATTGGCAGCCCCGGAACCAGATACTCCAAAATAGTCGAAGGCGCACTTTCCAGTCCGTCCGCGTTATACGCAGTCGCATAAAAACTGTATAAAAAGCCTGCCATGAGGTTTGAAACGGTCACCGATGTGACGTTGCCAACATCCACCACTTCCGTTTTCGCTGGCAGACGAGAAAAATATACGCGATAGCCAACGATTCCTTCTTCGGTATTTGCATCCCACGCGAGGGAAACAGACGCGCAATAGACTTTGAAGCCTAGAGACGACGCTAACAGGGCGGCGCACAGACGCGTGAGGGCTTGATTCATGGCTGTCCGACCTCCAAGCAGGCGACAGGCCAGAACAATTGGGAGCTTTCTCGCGGCGCCACGGACGTCGCAAACCCTTCTGCCTTAACTGGAATTTTACGATTATCTTCTCAAACAGTTTAGTTCGGCGGCTTACCGCATGCGGGATGGTTGCGATTTCCCGCGCAATCGGGGTGAAACTCCCACGCTCCTTCATGGTTTCCTCTACCCTTTGCAACTTCGAAGCTCGGCGGCGTGTATTAGCGACACGGGCGTGAACGCCCCAAAATTAAAATGATGCTATGAAAAAAGTTCTCCAATGCACTGTGGCGCTTCTCGCGGCTTCAACGATCGCCTCCGTAACCGCGGCGAACCAGGCCGGATACGTCGATTTCGGAAAACTCACCCCGCCGCCCGGCGGAGAGTTCGTGGAAGTAAACGTGAACAGCAACCTGATTGCGATGGTGACCAGCCTCGCCAAGGACGAACCAGAAGTCTTCGACGTGCTGAAAGGCCTCAAATCCATTCGCGTAAACGTCCTCGGAGTAAATCAGGGCAATCGCGAAGAGTTGCAGAAGCGGATTCAGTCAGTCCGATCACAATTGGACGACGGTAAATGGGAGCGCGTGGTAACTGTGGTCAACGCCAAGGACGATGTCTGCATCTACATGAAGACGCGAGGACCGGAAGCGGTTGAAGGGCTCGTCGTCACGGTTCTGGAAGGAAAAGGACACGCGGTCTTCGTCAACGTGGTCGGGGACATCCGCCCGGAACAACTGACGATGCTGGGTGAGCGTTTTAATATCGAACCGTTGAAGCACCTTCCTGGCAAACCCGTAAAACAAGCCAGCGCTAAATAGTACTCGCAGAAGCTCAAGACAATGAAAGCAACCCGCTCGATCCTGCTTTGCTCAGCGCTGCTCTTACCTCTTACGACGACAGGTTGCTTCCGCGTCAGTTCGGAAACGCAAGCTTTGCGGGATGCCGCGCTCAACACCGGCTTCGGCCGCGCTAACGAGAAGGTGCAGGTTGGTGTTGGCTTTGTCACCGTGGCTCTCGCGAAGCTAGCGACGCGCTACATCGACATGCCACCTGAGGCGCGAACGGCGCTCTCGTCGCTGAAACAAGCCGAGTGCGCCGTTTACGAACTACATGATCGTCGCCAAAGCTTCGCCTCAATTCTGACCGAAACTGACAAAGCGATGGAAAGTCGCGGTTGCGAACGTCTCATTGGTGTGATTCAAGAACGCCAGTTGCTCGCAGTTTATGTTCCGCACGACATGAATTCAGCACACGACGTCAAAGCGAGCGTACTGGTGCTCAACGGCAAGCAACTCGTCTGCGTGACGGCCCGCGCCGACGCACGAGATTTGGTTCAACTCGCTCTCCAGCACGTTCACGAACAAAGTTCATCTTTCTCCCGGCTTTGATCACAGTGGTCAAACGTCGCAGTTGAGTTCGAAGAGTTTGCAGCAGTTGAGCAACATCGTTGGGTCCGGAGGTTTTAGAAGATAGCAGTCTGCGCCCAATTCGCGCGCCTTCTGCCGATCAATATCTTCCGGCGATGAGGTCAAGACGGCGATTTTTACGTTGGATCTTTGTTTACTGCGAACCCACCGCAGCACATCGAAGCCGTTCAGTCCTGGCATTTTCAAATCGAGGAAAATCATGTCGGGAAGCGGGAACTTTTGCCGATCGGCAAAACCATTCTCGCCCGCCAGGTAATGAATCGCCTGCTCACCGTCGTTCACGATCTGCAGCGTATTTTTCAGACCCGCGTCGCGGAACGCCCGTTTCATAAAGAACGCATCATCCTCGTCGTCCTCGACCAGAAGGAAAACGCTCGGGCAATTCATTCCGCCTCCTGTCCGAGTTCGATCCAGAATCGGCTTCCTTTCGGGGCATTCGCTTCCATACCCACGGTGCCGCCCATTCTCTCGGCCGCTTTCCGCACGATCGCTAATCCGATGCCCGTTCCTTCAAATTTCGACTTCGAGGGCAGGCGCTGAAACATGCCGAACAGCTTGTCTCGATGCTGCTCAGGAATGCCAACGCCCTGATCTTCCACCCATATTCGCACCTTGTTCCCGCTGATCTCGGAGCGAACTGTAACTTGAGCCTTTTGTCCCGGTTCTACAAATTTCACCGCGTTGGCGAGGAGATTTGTAATCGCCTGACTCAGAGGAACCTCATCAGCCAGCACGGAATGGGGGGCGATGATCTGTATTTCCGCGCCGGATTCCCGCATGCTCGGATGCTGCTCAACGATATCCCCGACGAATTGCTGGAGTGGGATCGAATGCAGTCTGATTTCCGCGCGTGCCACGCGGCTCATCGTGAGGACATCGCTCACCAGTCGCTCCATTCGCTGAGCGCCGCGGTCGATTTTATCGAGAAATTCGATTGCGTCCGGCGGGAGTAAGTTCCCGAAATCCTCGCGGAGAACTCTGTTGTAACCGGCAATCGCTCTGACCGGAGCACGTAGGTCGTGCGAAACGCTATAGGAGAACTCCTCGAGTTGAGCTATCGCTTCCTGCAGCGAAGCCGTCCATAGCGCGACCTCCCTTTCCAGATCATCCGCATGATGCCGAAGCTTCTCCCGGGCAATCTCCAGTTCCTCGGCGACGCGTCTGCGTTCCGCAATTTCCCGTTGGGCAGCCCTATAGAGATTGGCGTTATCGATCGCAATCGAGGCTTGTGCGGCGATGCCAGTCACGAGCCTTTCGCTTCGTCCGGTAAACACTCCCGTTTCGGAGTGCCCGAAGAACAGCCCACCCAGGACACCCCCATTTCGCGAGATGACCGGCACAGCAAGGTAGCTGCGCACCGGCAAGTGCCCCTTCGGCATTCCATAGTGCGGCGCCATTTTGCCATAACGTGGGTCTTGTGTGATATCGTCTGACCGTACGATGCCCTCCCCGGCAAAGGTGGGATTGAACACTGCGGTATTGCGCGGCATCGTGAACTTGTCGAATGCTTCTCGTGGCGCCCCGGACAACGTATATAAGACGTACGATTCGCCCGCCTCGTTAATGGCGTTATAAAAGAATGCCCCAAATTGTGCGCCACAGAGTTTTGTCGCCGCATCGGTCACGATCTGGACCACAGTTTGCAAATCGAGCTGCGAGGCGATGGCTGTCCCGGTGTCCTTCAACAGTTCGAGAGTGCGGGTCTGCTCTCGAAGTTCTTCTTCCGCGCGGCGTCGTTCCGTGACGTCCGTAGCGGCGCCGAACCATTCGCTGATCCGCCCTTCGGGATCGAGTAAAGGAATTGCACGCGAAAACGTCCAACCGACCGAGCCATTCGCACGGATCACCCGATGCTCCATCTCGAAGATACTCTTCCGCTGTATGGCCCGTTGAATTTCTCGCACAAGCGCCGGCCGATCTTCCTCGACAATGTATTTTTCGATCCAGCCCTGCTCCGGCGCAGAAGTATCCTTCAAAATGTCCTTACCGTTAAGAAAGCGCATTTCGCCCCAATCCGCGCTCATCCGGTAGACGACATCCGAGCTCGTAGTCACAAAAGCGCGGAAATGTTCCTCCGTTTCCCGGAGGCCTCGTTCCAGACGGGCGCGCTCGATCGACTCCCAGCAGCGCGCAGCCACCGCGCTCACCAACTCCACTTCATCGTCGGTCCATCGACGAGCAGTTTTCATATGGACGGCCATGGCCGCAACAAATCGGCCCGCCTTGTGCAGCGGAACGCAAATCACGGATTTAATCTGCGTAGCGTGATAGGGCTGCGTATCGCTGATTGCTGGCTCGTGTGTTTTAATATCTTCCACCACGAACGGTTTGTTCTCGCGCATCAACTTAAGAACCTCCGCTCCGAATTCAGAAAACTTCAATCGGCCAACGATGCTTCTGATCTCCGGCGATCGAAGATAATTACCTCGCAGGTTCATCGAATCCTCGTCGTCCTCCACGTCAGCGTAAGCACACCGGTCAACCTGGAGTTGCTCGCCGAGAATACGCGCGGCCGTCAAAGTGATCTCCTGCGGGTCGATCAGAGGCCGAATCGCATCGTCGAGACTAACGAGAAACCGGTTGCGCATCTCGGCATGCACCCGTGCAGTGATGTCGATCGTGATGCCGTCGAAACGAATTGGATTGTCCTCCGAATCATAGTGGGCGTGGCCAATTGCGCGAATCCACTTAATCCCGCCATCCGGACCAACTGTCCGATAATCAATGTCGTAACGAGTTCTCCTTTTTATTGAATCCTGAATGGCGACGCGCGTGCGCTCCCGATCCTCCGGGTGGATTCGCTCGAAGAAAGTGTCGATGGTGACTTTGGCATCAGGCGAAAGCCAAAAGTGTTCTTTCACCCGGTTGTCCCATTCGAGTTTGTCGAAGGGCAGATCGCAAAAACACACGCCAATCTGGGCCGCACTGGTCAGAAATTCCAGCCGTTCGCGATCACGCCGCGCCGCCTCTTCTGCTTCACGATAACGCTCTCGAGAATCACTCCCAGCGAGAGTGTGCTCAGCTACCTCGATCGATTTTAGCAAATGATTCCTCCCCTGTTCAGCTCATCTAATCGCTTGTAGGCGCCACGCCGGAAAGTTACTTGGTTCCAAGATATTTCCCATCAGGGGGCACCCGCATTGATGGTTCCTAATCCGGCGCCGAAAGCGAGTTGACCCGAAGGAATCGTGGCAATTTTTTAGGTTACTCCTAAACTGGCTCCATGTCCGACGCTTTAAAAGTCGCGGTGATTGGCACGGGTTCGCTCGGCAAGGAACATGCGCGCCTTTATGCAGAGTTAGGAAGTGGCGTTCAGCTCGTGGGCCTTTTCGACTCGAACCGCGCCCAGGCGGAGCGCGTTGCGGAAAAATGTAAAACCCGGATTTTTGAATCCATTGAACAGGCTGTCGGAGCGGCGCACGCGTTCAGTGTCGTCACACCCACGAGCACTCATTTCGAAATCACGAAGTTGCTTCTCGGACGCGGCAAACACGTCCTGGTGGAGAAACCGATGACCGAGAACTCGGCGCAAGCGGCGGAGTTGGTCGAACTGGCGCGAGCCCGGGGCGCGATTTTGCAGGTAGGCCACGTGGAACGCTTCAACCCGACCTTCAAATACATGGAGTCAATCGCCACCGAACCTCGTTTCATCGAAGCGCACCGGCTCTCACCATTTCCCGCGCGCAGCACAGATATCGGTGTGGTCCTCGATTTAATGATTCACGATCTTGATGTCGTGCTGGCTTTCGTGAAGTCGCCCGTCGCAAGCGTCGATGCGATTGGGATTCCAGTGTTGAGTTCGACGGAGGATATCGCCAACGCCCGGTTGCGCTTTCAAAACGGATGTGTGGCGAATCTGACCGCAAGTCGGGTGAGCGCGGAGCGGTTGCGAAAGATTCGTGTGTTCAGCGGCGGGGCGAATACGAGTTACGTTTCACTGGATTATCGCGCGCAGGAGGGGTTTATCTATCGAATCGCGAAAGAAGGCGAAGAGGAGAGTTCGTTGCTGAAGAAGCTCCTCGCTGCGAAAGATTCGACCATTGTGAGCGAATTTGGCGGAAAGAGAATTGTGCGCGAACCAGTCCCTATAGAAAAGGACGAGCCTTTGAAGTTGGAATTGCAATCGTTTGTCCGTTGTGTCCGGGAGCAGCAGACGCCAGTGGTCAGTGGCGAAAGCGCCAAGCGAGCGCTGGACCTTGCCATGGAGATCACGCGCCAAATTCAAGAGGCGGGAACCAAAGTCTGATTTCGCGGGAATGGCACAGAAATCTTTCATGCTCATCTCCGGCGAGGCGAGCGGAGACACTCTCGGAGCGGAGTTGGTGAAGGCCTTGCGCGCGGAACCTCGTGGCCAGGAGTTTGTCTTCTTCGGAGCGGGAGGTCCCAAAATGGCTGAAGCTGGTGTTGAAATGGCTTTTGATCTTTCGGCCCATGCCGTGGTGGGTCTCTGGGAAGTAATCAAAAACTACGGGAAGTTCCGCCGATTCTTCTTCCAGTTGCTCGCGCTGGCTCAACAACGAAGGCCGGATTACATCATCCTGATTGATTATCCAGGCTTCAACTTGCGCTTCGCGAAAGCGTTGAGAAAAGCCAACTGCCAATCCAAAATCGTCTACTACGTCTCCCCGCAAATCTGGGCCTGGCACGAGTCACGTGTGCACCAGATCGCGCACGATATCGATTTAATGCTGACCATTTTCCCATTCGAGAAGGGGTGGTACGCTGAACGCAAACCCGCCTTCAGAGTCGAGTTTGTCGGGCACCCGATTGTCGAACGTTATGGCTCGCGACCTCAACACGAGCAAAATGACAAAACGCTCCTTCTCCTTCCGGGCAGCCGCGTTCGCGAGTTGAAAAAGCATTTACCAGTCATGGTCGCCGCGGCCCGTCGTCTCAAAGCGGACCAAGGGGTCACAGTGGAGATGGTCCTTCCCACCGAGGTGCTCAAAGAACTCGCTAATAAATATGGTGCGAACGAGTTCAAGGTGCAGATTGGCGGCTTGGCCGAAGCCTTGAGTCGCACCACAGTTGCCATTGCTTCTTCGGGGACTGTCACGATGGAATGCGCCTACTTTGGAGTGCCGACCGTCGTACTTTATAAGACATCCTGGAGCACCCACGCGCTCGGACGTCGTTTCATTCGCGTCAAATACCTTGCCATGCCGAATCTGCTGGCTGACCGGGAGATTTACCCGGAGTTCATTCAGCACGCCGCGTCGGCAGAGAGCCTCTATGCGGCTGCTACGAGCCTGCTTGGCAATCCCGGGTGGCGCGATCTGATTCGACGCCGCCTCGACAGGGTGATCGCATCGCTCGGATCTCCCGGTGCGAGTCACCGTGCGGCCCGAGCAATCCTTAACTTACAATGATTCTGGACGGGCATAGGGACGGAAGGTTTCGATACGGCCTTCCTGCTCGTTATAGAGAAGCGCGCGATAAAGGCCGAGAGTGCTCGCTTTGGAGTCGTCGATCAGACTGGCGGAATCGCTCGCACTCATTTGGAAAAGCACGCGCATGCCGAATTCACTCAGCCCTTTCCGGCCGAGGAAACGAGTCACGTTACTGTAGGTATCGACGCTAACAATGAGGTGCACGCCATTGGCCGCGCCTTCGGTGAGAATCCTGGCGAGTTTCGCGGCGGGACTTTGTGTGTCTGAACTGAAGCTGAATTCATCCTCGGCGCGCAGGCGTTTAAAATTCTGCAGGTTGTGGATGAGAATAAAGGTGCGGATCGGAGCTGGTTCATCAGCGATCGTCGCGAGTGCTGATTCGGCGTCGGCGCGAATGACCTGGTGGGGAATTCGCGTGATGGTTTGGTCGAGGAAGGCTCGTTCGCGTGAACCGGGTGCGGTGCTTTCGAACAGGACGAAACGCGCCTGATTGGGCGGAAACTGGGCAGCCAGTGTCATCAAGCTGAGGCCGAAGATGGTCAGCACGGTTTCTTCGCGCTGGCCGACGATCAGCAGGTTGCTCCCGGTTCGGCGCGGGAACTGAACTTCGGTCGGCCCTTTGATCGCATTCGGTGCGCCCAGCCAAACGACAGGAACATCAGGAGCGGAGCCAGGAGTCGCGCTAAGCAATCTTTGAAGCTCTGCATTTTCGCGAACGTCAGCGGGCGCGTTGCCTTCGAACACAACTGGAGCAGGATAATCTCGGTCCTTTGCTTTGGCTCGAACCTGATCCAGCGCATTCGCTCGCTCCGCTTCGGAAAGCCATACGACCTGGAACGGACTGTTGCCTTCGGTCGCACCTGACATGTCATTGTAAATGCCTTCGCCGGGACGTGAGAGAAGGCGCGGTGCGGAGTTGTTCTCGTCCATGATGAGGTAGGCATCGGTTTCGTTGGATTGCAGCGCGATGCGCACCGCCATCTGGCCGAGCGTCGCGCGGGCAAGTGTATAAGCGCCACCTAACGTTTGCGACCCAAGGATGACATGAATTCCGAATGCGCGGCCTTGTCGGACGATGCGGTCGAGCAACATCGCCGCGGCCTGTGCGACGCGATCTTCCTCGACGAAAAATTCCTGGAATTCATCGATCATGAGCAGGGTGCGGGGCAAGGTTTTGCCGGAAGCCGCTTTGTACCCGGAAAGATCCTGCACGCCGAATTGGCGGAACAGGTCACCGCGCTGACGCAGTTCGTCATCGACACGCTGCAGGACGCTAAGGCCGAACTCGCGATCGCTTTCGATAGCGATGACCCGGGCGTGGGGTAGATGGTGCGTGGCATAGCTCTTGAATTCGACACCTTTCTTGAAATCGACCAGGTAGAATTCGACCTGCTCCGGACTGCTCCAGAGCGCAAGGTTTGTAATTATCACGTGGAACAAGGTTGATTTGCCGGAACCGGTCTTACCCGCGATAAGCACATGTTGCTTCGTGCCGCGGCCGAGTTCGAGGTATTGCAACTTGTTCGCCCCGGAACGGCCAACTGGGACACGCAGCTCCGCAGTTGTTTCTGCCGTCCAAATCTGAGCGGGTTCGGGCGCGACCTGGGAAAATGGAACTTCCACGCGACTCGCACCGCGACTGGTCTCCCCTACTCTTTCAAGGAAGCGATTGCCCATTTCGGCCGATGGCGGTGAATCGAGAATAACTTTTGCAGGGTTTGCTGAAGGATGAGAGAGCACGAACTGGTTGCCAGTATAGTTTACGACGAGGCTCGATTTGCGCAGTTCGTCAGCCAGGTGGCTCGGTGGCGCGGGCAAGCGATGATCCCACAAAATCCAGGTGAACACTCCGCAACGCGCGCCGCTGGTCGCAATGCGCAAGAGCCTGCGCGCAGCGTTTTCCGAAAGATTCGCAGGGAAATCGGCTATGATCAGAAAATGATATCGCTCCGCAATATTTCCAGCGGCGGCGTTGTACTCCACAATGCTGGCGTATTCGTTACGCAAATACATCTGGATGACTTTTTCCATGTGCTCGTTGAGGTCCGCGAGGCGCTGCTCGATCTGGTCGGGTTGCGTCCAAATGCGACCATCGATCAGGTTTTCCTCGTAGTCCGCTAAGTGCGTTATCGCCGCGAAGTTCTGGCCGAGACTTACAGGATCGAAAATGGTGAAGGTCAATCGTCCGGCCGGTGTGATGGAAAGCATCCGGAAGGCGAGATTGTTGAGCGCGGCAACGACTGCCTCTTTGCCAGGGCCGGAGGTTTCAAACAGCAAGGACCCTTCATGTGGGAAGTTAAGAAGCAGCGGGAGGGAAAGATTGGTCGAGCTCAGTGCGAGGCGTGGGTCGTGCGGAACAACGCCGGCGTACTTCGTCACATCCAGGTCAAGCCGGCCAAAGGGAGCATCGTTCGTAAATCTCTGCGGCGGATGCCAGTTATTCCAAACGGGTGAATTCCAGTTCGGAAATTCCGCTTCTGCAGCACGTCGTGCGCCTTCGAATCGCCCAAATTGTGGTGGGATCTTTTCCTTCCATTCCGCTTCAAGGCGAGCCCATGTTGAAGTATTCTCCGCCTTGAGTGCCTCTACGCGTCGTTGATGGGTCGCAACGATCTCGGCCTTGGTTTTCTCACCTTCTGCGCGCAATTTTTCGAGAACAACCGCACCTTCGCGTTTGACGCGTTCGGTTTCGGTCGAACGCCAAAATTCGTTTGTTGTCCGGCCGCGATGCCATTTCTGCAGGAGATGCTCTGGCCAGGCGTCGCGGGCACTCTTTGCGTCCTTGAGGGCGTTCTCCCATTCCGCGTTCAATTCGTCGACACGGGCGCGAGTTTCCTTCTTGATGCGGGTGATTTCGTCGTCATGAAAAGTTTGGACGCGCTCTTCTGCAAGTTGATGAAGCCAGCGTGCGCGCAACAAAGCCGCGGAAATTCCGCTGGCGAGCGAGGCGCCCGATTGATACGCGGCAAAATAGAGCAGAAGCGCAACCCCCAGGACAGTGCCAGCATAAGCGTAGCCTTGTTGCGGTGTGATCGGATATGCGAATCGATGCAGCGCAGGCGATAAACCAAGTGCCAGGCCGACGGCGATGACAAGCCACACCCAAATCGGTGCGGACCGAAACAGCTTCGGCGCAACCAATCCTTTGTATTTGGAGAGGTCATTACGCGCGGAAGTCTGTAAATGGTTGGCCTCGGCAAGCAGAGCCTCGTGATCGCCAGTGGGGGTATCGCCGGTCGCTTCGCGACGAAGGAATCGCTGGAAGAGAGCCATGCCCCGGAAAGTGTGCCGGCTCTTGTTCGCCAGTTCCTGCCAATCGACGCGCGCCTCTTCTACGCGTGCGCGAAAATCGACAAGCGCTTTCTCGTTCGCGGCGAGCAATTCTTCGCGAAGGCGATCGGTATCGAGGGTCCCTTTTTGGACGGCATATTTCCGCCGGCCTTCTTCGTGATCGACCATTTCCAGGGCGCGTTTTCGCGCGGAAGCATGGGCATCGTGCAAACGCCGTTCGCGCGCGGCAAATCGTCCCTGAATATGATCGAGCGAAGCTTGCGTTTCGCCCCGTGCGGCTTCGATCTTCTGCGCCAGGTCGTTTTCGGCGGCGCGCATTTGTTGCTGGAAACGCAACTCCGCGGCTTCGGTTAGATTTCGGTACTCCCGGTTGAGTTGCTCTTCGCGGTTGGCGAAGTCGCGCACCACCACGCGGAATGCTTCGAGCGCATCGAGCGTCTGTGTTGTCGTTAGCAAATCACTCACAATCAATCCTCACGCGGTTCAGCACCTTTTCCAAGTCGTCGAAAACGGGGGCGGCGCGATCCACCGTCTGGATCAATTCGCTCAAGAACCGCTTCTCGAACTCCTCGCTTTTCGGGTCGTGCCAATACTGCTTCGTTTCGTCCCAGGCGATCGAAAGCTGCTTGGTCAACGCGACCACCGTCTTCCCATTGGCGCTGACATTCATGCTTAACTGGTTAGACATAATATGCCTCCGGCCGGTTCAGTTGCCAGCCCTGTTCGTCCGGGCGACGCCGTTTAGGTGAGAAACGTGTGGATTTTCAGTTTTCATTTTTTGGAGGTACAGTGCGCAAGTCGTTGAGGGCGAAAAGCGTGCGTTTCGTCTTGGCGTAGCCGCGGCACAATTTGGAATGTGAGTCGGATCTGAGTCACACGGCGAGAGGATCGAGGCAGAAAATCAGGTCGCGGGTGGCTCACGACTGAATTACGCTGAAGCGTTGCTATGGCATGCGCGCTGACTCTGCTCTTATCGATTCTTGGTATCTTCGCAGGAGTAGAGATCGATTATCCGCCGAAAGATCGGGAGTTGGTGGTCGGTGCTCCGGCCAGTTTTGGTGTTATCCCCCGGGGGTTCGACGCGAAGTTCCAGTGGTATAAGGATGGCGTGGCTTTGCAGTCCGCAACCAATGATCAAATCGTGCTGGAGCGGACCAGCGAAAGCGATGCCGGTGTTTATTCGGTCGTTGTTTCGAACAATGAAGGTGTGGTGACGAACAGCGCGCGGCTGCTGGTGCGTGCGCGCCGGCCGGGAGATGCGGACTTTTCTTTTCAGCCTACGCTGTCCGCCGAGGCAAATGAGGCTTTTCAAGTGGCGGTACGTCAAGCGGACGGCAAGTTCGTTTTGGTGGGATCGTTCGACGAAGTAAACGAGGATGTGCAAGGTCGGATTGCGCGCGTAAACCCGGACGGATCGACAGATCGGACGTTTGAAGCCTCTGTCGGCGGACGTCTCGATTGGTTAACCGCTGCAAGTCTTCAGGCGGATGGAAAGTTGCTCATCGCGGGTTCCTTCCACAGCATCAACGATGAACCCTGGCCTGTCGGGATAGCGCGCCTGAACAGAGACGGGAGTTTGGATCGGAATTTCCGCATACCAACCCTGCTGCGAAACAACGTTGGGCCTTTCATGCCACTATCGGACGGCAAAGTTATGGTTTTCGGTTCAGGCCTTTACCGCCTCAATACCAACGGGAGCATAGATCCCACCTTTAGCTTTTCATGGCCGCCCGAACAGAATCCGCCCTCAATCGCGGGGCTCGCTTTTCAACCAGACGGTCGAATCGTGCTTGGATTTTTCGGTGAACGCAGGACGAACGCCGCTCGCCTGAAGCCGAATGGTGAGATCGACAAGACATTTGTGCTTCCGATCTCGCTGATATCGCCGCTCGAGGCACTCCCAATTGGGAAAGTTTTGATCGCGGGTGAGCCGAAAATGATCACGATGAACGAAGACGGGACGTTCGAAGATTTCGGTCCACCGCTGCTGCTAAAATATCCGTACGTAACAACGAAGAGGCTGAAGAGCGGCAGGATCGCGGTGAGCGGGATTGTGCCATCGGTACCGAACGGTTCGACGATGGTTCTACTGAATCCAGACGGAACGGTCGACGACCACTTTCGATTTACCGGTGAGTTTCCACAGATCCTTTTTGCAGACGAGGAAGATCAGCTTTTTGTCACGTACGGACAGTGGAATCATCGATCGTACGCCTGGCTCGACCATGCGGGAAATGTAACCAGAACGGTTCAGTTCAACGTGCGAACCCGGCAGTTTTACGATTTTCATCCGACTGGTTTCCAATCTGAGGGAAAGATGTTGATGACTGACGCCGGCTGGAAAGTGCAAAGGTTGAACCCGGACGGGACAGTGGATAACTCTTTTCACCGCGAACAAGGAGGTCCCGAAGATCGATCCGCATACATCCAGACCGACGATAAGGTGCTGATCGGCCACGATGTGCCTGCGGAGATCAGTCCGCCGTGGGTTCTTACGAACGCATCTGTGATTCGACTGAACCGGGACGGAGATTGGGACAAGACGTTTCAGGCGCCACCATTTACCGTTTCAGGCTGGCGTAGCGGCTTTGTCAGTTCATTTCAAACGCAAAGGGACGGGAAAATTTTGGTAGGGGGCCTATTTTCAACTATTGGTGACAGCACCAGAAACAACATCGCGCGACTGAACGCTGATGGGACTTTGGATGAGACATTCGCACCTGGAGGTGGCCTAGGAGGAATCTTACCAGGTGACCATGAATATCCACCGAGGCCATATGTTGGCTCAATGCTTCTGCAGGACGACGGAAAGATTATTGTTACCGGACTGTTCATTTTGGCGAATGGAATTCCGAGGAATGATTTCGCGCGCTTCAATTCTGACGGCAGCCTCGACTTGGGATTCGAGCCACCGCGCGATTTGACGAACATTGCGGCGTTGGCGATTCAGAGCGATGGGCGATTGGTGGTGGCCGCGCCAAGTTTGATGCGGCTGAACGGCGACGGTACGGTTGATTCCTCATTTCGAAATGGAGCGGTCACGTCGATTGAGCAGGTTCGGACTATTCTCGTACTACCCAAGGGGCAGATTATGATTGGGGGAGGTTTTCAAACTATTGATGGGGTGAACCGCCCTTTTCTTGCGCGGCTAGACGCTGACGGATGGCTGGAGGAGGATTTCCTGGCTGGGCTGTCCGGGCCAGACGCTCCGGTCTCGTCCGTTTTGATGGGACCTGAGGGGAATCTGACGATTGGCGGCGAGTTTATGCGAGTCAATGGGTATGGTCGGCCATCCCTTGCGAGAATTTTTCGAGACGGGTCCGTCGTGCGGATCAAGAGTGTACATTTCGAAAAAGGAACTCTTGCGATGGAGTGGAGATCGGAGATTGGTAATACTTACCAGGTGGAACAGAAAACGAATCTCAATCAATCAAGTTGGTTAGAGGTGGGTTCGAGTGTCACCGCCCACTCGGAAAGTACTCAATCAACTGTGGTGGCGGTGAAGAACGCGTATTTTCGAGTCAAGCGAGTGCGTTGAGTCAGTATAACCCGGGCGTCGCGTACACGTATTTCTGGTGACTCTCGTCGGACCGAATTTCAACGAACGGCGCGGCGAAGGATTATGGGAACGCGCACCTGGCCTCGTGCGGATACGCTTTTCCTTGCGCCGTTTGTTGAACGGATCATTATCAAGTCATCCAATTATGAACGAGCAACGACCTGTTTCTCCCATCACTCGCCGCACTTTTCTCAAGAACGGCGCCATTCTGACAGTAGGTGTCGCCGCGCTTTCCGCCGGTGCGCGCGCACAAACCAACAAGAACAGCAAACTGCGGATTTTCCAGATAGGAGTCGGCGGCATCGGCGGCCTGCAACGCCAGCAGCTCAAAGGATACGCGCCCGCCGAGTTCATCGGCTTCTGCGATGTGGATCGCAACGAACTCAACAAGATGGGTGATCAATATCCCAACGCGTGGAGAATTGCTGATTATCGTGAAGCCTTCAACAAACCAGATCAGTTCGACGCGGTGATCGTGGACACGCCGGATTTCCATCATTGCCCGATGGTTCTTACCGCACTCAAGCACCATAAGCACGTCTACAGCCAGAAACCGCTGGTACAGCAGCTTGACGAGTTGCGTTTGATGAAGGAGGCGCTCGCTGCGCGTCCTGATTGCGTCACGCAATTAGGAAACCAACGCTCCTGCATTCCGGGCCGCATGAAGGCGGTGGAAATTCTGAAGAAGAACCAACTCGGCAAACCGGTCGAAGCCTACGTTTGGACCGGTGGCGTCGAACGAGGTCATTATTTCGCCGATCCATGGGAAGAATATCCCGCCGCAAAGCCGGTGCCCGACTATTTGAATTGGGATCTCTGGCAAGGGCCGATCGATCACGAAATGCCCTACAGCGAAGATCTCGCTCCGCGCCGCTGGCGAGCCTTCTGGGAAACGGGCGGTGGTCAACTGGCCGATTGGGGTTGCCACCTGTTAGACCTCATCTACTTCGCTTACGACCTGCCTTCGCCTGAAGCCGTCATCACTCACACGCACAAGGCCTCAAACTCGGGGCACTCGGCGCAGAACATGAGCACTCTCACCTATCCGGGCGGAAGCAAGTTCGCGCGTGAAAAGTTTGTCGTGCACTACAATGACAGCGGCATCCTGCCGTCCTTCGCTGCGCTCGGTTTGCCACCGGTTAAATTTGCGCCGAACCATACGATGGTCGTTTGCACCGAGGGCACGCTGGTCCTCCAGGCGGACGGACCGATCACCATTTTCCGAGACGGGAAGAAGGTTGAAAATGAGCCGATGCCGGAAGTGGGACCGCGCAATCACTGGCGCGATTGGGTTGACGATTGCCTCGGTGACAAGAAACCGCTCTGGACGCCGCTGACTATCGGCGTGCGCATCACTGAGCCCGCGCTGCTCGCGGTGAAGGCGACTCGGTATCCCGGCCAGGAATTGCGTTGGGACGCGAAGAATTACCGCTTCACCAACCACGACCAGGCCAACAAGGAAATCCTCTCGCGCAATTACCGCAAAGGATTCGAACCGCCCCAGGTCGCCTGATCAGCGTTGGCGCTGCCAGAGGTCAAAGTGGTAAAGCGCCACTGCGACCAATGAATGTCCGATCTTCCCGCTCTGAACCAGGGCGGGAATCTCATTTATATCGACCAATCGCGTCGCGAGATCTTCGCCCTGGTCGAACTCCGTCGCATGTTTCAGTTCGCACCCGCGCACGAGCACGGTGTAGCAGATGTTGTTCATGATCGCCGGATTCGCGTAAATCTGCCCGATGACTTCCGCTTGCGTTCCTTCGTAACCGGTCTCTTCGCGCAGCTCCCGCAACCCGCCTTCCAAAGGAGAAGCATCGCTGACATCCAGTAGCCCACCGGGGATTTCCAGCTCAACTGTGTTCGAACCATGACGATACTGCTCGATCATCACCAGCTTTTCATCGCTCGTCAGCGCAATCACGTTCACCCAATTGACGGTCTCGATGACGTAGAAGTCGTGCTGCTTGCCGGTGCGCGGAGAAAGTTTCAGATCCGAGCGAATGGAAAAAATCCGGAAGTCGCCCACCTGCTTCGATGAAAGTTTCTCCCACGGTTTGACTTTTCCGGATGACATCTAGAAACCCCGCTCTTTCGCCGCCCAACCCTGTTTCATTAGTCCGATCAGATAAGCCATCGAACGATCGTAGCTGTCACCGCGCTCCTCCGAAAGTTGCCGCGCCCGCTTATCAAGCTGCGCGGCCATTTCGTCGCACTTGTCCGTCGGACAGCCAAGTGCGACCAGCATTTGCTTGAGCAGCGCCAGGTCCATCAAGCCACATCGGCCGCTGGAACTATTTTGACGCTTTCAACGCCCATGCGTTTGGTGGGCTTGCTTTGTTCGCCGCCGCCACCACGTGTGGTCGGCGTGTTGCCGATCTTCTCCAGCACGTCGTCGCCTTTGATCAATTCACCGAAGGCCGTGTACTGCTTATCCAAAAAGCGAGCATCAGCCAGGCAAATGAAAAACTGGCTGCCAGCGGAATCCGGATGTTGCGAGCGCGCCATCGAAAGCACACCGCGCACATGCGGCTTGCTGTTGAATTCCGCCTTGATCTTGTAACCGGGTCCACCGGTGCCGACCATTTCATCGTCCGCTTTGCTCAACGGATCTCCTCCCTGAATCATGAATCCCTTCACGATCCGGTGAAAAGCGGTCCCATCGTAGAAGCCCTGCTTCGCGAGCTTTTTGAAATTCTCGACGGTCTTCGGCGCGACATCCGGCCAAAACTTCACGACCATCTCGCCTTCCGTCGTGCGGATCACTGCTACTTCGTCACTCATAAAATTCCGTGTTACTTGATTGAATCCGCTGGAACGATCTTGATGCTTTCCACTTCGATCCTCTGTCTCGGCTTGCTCGCCGCCCCATCATTGCCGCGGGTCGTCGGAGTATCACCAATCTTCATCAACACATCCTCGCCCTTAATCAACTTCCCGAAACCGGTGTATTGATGATCGAGGTGCGGCGCGTTATCGAGCATGATAAAAAACTGTGACCCTGCGGAATCTGGATCGCGCGAGCGCGCCATGGAAAGGACGCCCCGGACATGTTTGCGGTCGTTGAATTCCGCTTTGATCTTATAACCCGGATCACCCGTGCCGAACTCAGCTTCCTTCGCCACATCCTTCGTCTTCGGGTCGCCCCCTTGAATCATGAAGCCCTTGATAATGCGGTGAAACGCCGTCCCATCATAAAAACCCTGCTTCGCGAGCTTCTTGAAATTCTCCACCGTTTTCGGAGCAACGTCCGGCCAGAATTCAGCCACCATTTCGCCCATCGAAGTCTTGATCACCGCAACTTCGTTTGTGCTCGGCGCGGTCTCGCTCTTCTTCGGCTCGGCCGGAGCATCCTTCTTTTCATCGGCTGCGACGAGGCTCATCGCCACCAATGTCGCGCCCAAAAACCAACCCAGGAATCTTTTCATGCGCCGGGAATATCGTTCACCCGCGGAACGATGTCACGCCGGTTCATCATTTGGAGTGCGGCGGGAAGCGAAGCGCCACACCGCTTTTACGCATAACGCCAAGGTGCGACGATTGATTTTAGTGCGCTTGAAAGCGGCGTCGCCGCTTCGTTCTGCCGCCGCACTGCAAATTCAACTCGCCACCTGAACCGCTTTGCCTTGCTGGATCGATTCGAGCACCGCGAAAGTGAGCAGCATGCTCGTCCGCGATTTCTCGTAAGGAAACGGATGCTCCTTTTGGCCACGCAAGAATTGTAACCACGCTGCCATCTGCTCCGCATGCCCTTTCGACGAAAAGGACTTTTTCATTTTCTTTCGGCCGCGATAAAGGTGCATCTCGAGAAAATTGAAAACCTCGATCACCATTCCCGACGCAAAAATGGTCACAGCTTCCTTCGGGTAAGCCGTATCGCCCTGCGCACTATAATCAAGCTGCCCGCACGACCCATTCGCAAATTCGATCTGCGCACACACGCTATCCGGAAACGCCATTTTTCCTGTCGCGGGCCACGTCGTTTGCGCGCTGACCTGGACCGGCTCCGAATCAAAAAGGAAGCACATGTAATCCAGGAAATGGCAACATTCCCCCAGCACGCGCCCGCCGCTCTCCGCCACATTTGCGTACCAATGCGACGGGTCGAGTTTACCGGCCATTACGCGATAAGACACCGAGAGCGGACCCGGCGCGCCCGCCAGCAACTGTTTAATTTCCGAGCTCGCTGGAGCGAACCGCCTGTTAAACCCGACTTGAATCGATCCCCCACTCCCCTCATACGCCTGGTCGATCTGCGCGAGTTGTTCTCGCTCCAGGCAAATCGGTTTTTCGACAAAGATCTGACGCTTTGTCTTCAGTGCACTCAGCACCAGGGGGGCATGCAAATGATGTCTCGTGCTAATCACGACTCCGGCATTCGCCGCCTTCTGCAACACCTCATTCGCATCCGTCTCGGCACGCTGAAATCCGAACTTGGTCTTGACGTGATTCGCGCTCAACGCGGTTTGATTTACCACCGTGCCCAGTGCGATCTGATCCTTCAGCGTCGGTAACAACATCGTGCGTGCGAAATTTCCGGCACCGATTACATCAATATGCGAAACGGGCGCGGCCAATTTTTGCGGTCCTGCCGAAATCGCGCGCGCCGCCGCCTTCGGTTCAGCGCCGCCGAGCGCTTCCGCCGGCGGATCGGGATATTCCAGCACGATGCCTATGTCCGTCGCGCTCGCGGTGAGTGTCTGATAAACTCCAAGGGCATCCATGAAAGGCACACGGCGCGTCGTAAGTGCTTCAAGATTCAGCAAGCCCGCCCCCATGGCATGAAGACACGCTTGAAAATTGCGCTGCTCCGTCCAGCGCACAAAACCAATCGGATAATCGTTCCCGCCCCATTCGTAACTCGGATCGTATCGTCCGGGTCCGTACGAACGCGAAAAGCGAAACTCGATTTCCTTTTCCGAAAACATCCGCCACGGCAATTCGATCTTGGTGATCCCCACATCCACAATGCGTCCACGATCCCGGCAAGCTTCCGCCGCCTGTTCAATCGGCGTATTGCTCTGCGTCGCAGTACAAATCACGGCGGCATCCACACCATAACCTTCGGTCCAAAGCCGAACTTCCTCTGCGAGATTCTGCTGGCCGATGATGACGACCTTCTCCGCACCCATCGCTTCCGCCACGCGTCGCCGCGCCGGAAGGAGATCAACCCCCATCACTCGGGCACCCGAAGCTTTCAGGAAATTCGTAATCAGCAGTCCGACCAACCCCTGCCCCATCACTAACACGCGATCGCCCAACCTTGGCTCGGTTTGGCGAACCGCGTGCAATGCTATCGAACAGAGCGTCGTATACGCAGCCTGCCAATTCGCAACTTCCTTCGGAACCGGCGCCGCGAGCATGTCCGGAACTGCGATATATTCGGCATGAAACGCGCATTCCGCACCGCCGCAAGCCACGCGATCTCCGACTCTGAACCGCCCATTCCCCTCATCCACCCCCACCACAATCCCGGCGGCGCTATACCCGAGCGGGCTCGGCGACTCGAGCCGGTTGCGCACCTTTTCGAGTGCACTTTTCCACCCCATGTTTTTTGCCACTTCGATCACCTTGCGCACCTGGTCCGGTCGCGCTTTGGCTTTCTGCAGCAGGTTCATCTTGGCCTGCTCCACCTTCATCTTTTCGGTGCCAGGACTGATCACCGAGTGCGTCAGGCGCACCAGAATGCCACCGGGCGGAGGCGTTGGCTTCGGCACCTCCTGCAATTCCATCCGGCCATCCTGATATTGGGCAATTTGTTTCACAATTTTCGAACGTAGCTGTTCTTACCGGCTGAAGTTTGAGGGGTCAAAACAAAACAAATCTATGCCGCGCGCAGGGCTGCGAGCCGGGTCTTGCCCTCTGGCGAGAGCTCGGGAAAGACGCGGAGCCCAATGCAACTTGCCAATACCTTGATCTGCTCATCAAAAGAAAAAAGTTCTGAAGCGTTGGCCAACTGCGCGGAGGCAACCAAAGAAACGTCAAACGTGCCGAGTTCGGCCTTGTGGCTGAACCGTTCCAAAATCCTCATCGTTTGCTCGCGCAACTCCGGCCAATCCAATGGATGGACCATGACGGATTTGTTTAGATCAGTCATCCGCTTCTTTTGGCCCGAGCGCGTCATCGATCAAATTATTGATCCAGGCGTTCAAGTTCGGCTTCGCCCGAGCCAGAACTTCCTCTTTCGGACGTCGCAACCGAACTGTGACTGTGTTTGTCATACAAGTCAGTAATACTCTCCGTTAGGCGTGATTTTAAGCATAATACTGAGAACCAACGGTCATCGCTTCAATTCGCACCGTCCTCCTTCCGCTTCTCACGAATCACTGTCCGTAAAACTTCCAGCGCCGAATCGACCATCTGACGGAAGAGCGTTCCCGTGTGTACGATGCTCTTGTAGTAGGTGAGATCCTGCCGAGCTTTGGCCAAATGCGCTTTCCACGCCTGCTCAATCCCTTTGCGCGTAGCGAGTTGGTCGTATTGCTCTTTGGTGAAAAAGTCCGGGTAGGAACAAACGATTTCCAACGTCCGCCAGAATTTCTCCATCACATAGGAATCTGCCAGACCCTGCACCAGTTCCATTTGCTCTTTCGCGGCAGCGCGGCGTTCCGGCGAACCCCATTGGGGTTGCGGCACATTCTTTTGAGAGTATTTCACAGCAAGTCCACGGCGACGCAGATTGGCTGCCCGCCGCAGGTAATCGCGAATGCCCGGAATCATCGGCTCGTACTCCCGGAAAAATGCGCGCCGAAATTCGCTGGTCTGAATGTTATTGCGCGCCGCGTTCATTATTTCGGCTGCGAGGAAGTATCCGACATTGCCGAACAC
The DNA here is from genome assembly GCA_044226545.1 of Limisphaerales bacterium. Taxonomy (GTDB): domain Bacteria; phylum Verrucomicrobiota; class Verrucomicrobiia; order Limisphaerales; family SXQI01; genus DASVNK01. The sequence goes on along the minus strand of JBGAGW010000008.1, from coordinate 210,638 downwards.
TTCCGGAAAATCGGTAATGACACTGAGCAGATCGAGCACCCGCTCGTCCTGATCCGTTAGCGGATCCACCGGCAGACGCGCGATCTCCTCCAATCGATGCTCCGCTTCTGCCATGCGATGAATCGTGGGAGCAGCCAGCGTCGAAAAATCTGGAATTTCCTTGAAGCGCATGAAGACTTCCAGGATGCGCTGCTCATGCTCCGTGGGACTGCGATGCGGATCCTGCAAGGCATCAGCGTTCGTCGGAAAACGCGGATGCTCAGGCGGGTGCAAGTTCAACTCTCCCATCTGCTCATCGTCGCTTGCACCGCAGCCTTTTACAAGTGTTGGATGTATGCCGTTCGGCCACAAATTTTCGCGATTCACCGCGATTGACACAACGCATCGCCGTACCTACTGTATCGCGCTCGCTCCGCGCCCCTGGTGGAGCTTCTGAGTCCAAAAACCCAGGATTTTTAAACGTGAATGTAACAGTTGAGAACGTGGCTCCTTGCCGCAAGTTGTTGAAAGTAGACGTTGACGCCCAAGCCGTAAAAGAGGCCTTTGAAAGCGTCACGACCGATCTCCAACGCTCGGTTAAGCTGCCCGGCTTCCGTCCCGGCAAAGTTCCCAAGGACATCATTACCAAAAATTTCTCCAAAGATCTCGAAACCGAAGTTCGCCGCCGCGTCATCAACGATGCCTACAAAAAGGCAATTGCGGACCACAAAATCCACCCCGTCAGCAGCCCCGACGTTAAAGAAGGCAACCTCGTTCGCGAGCAGAATTTCACGTTCGACATCACCGTCGATACCGCGCCCGAATTCGAACTCCCCGAATACAAGGGTCTGCCGGTGAAAAAAGAAATCCGGACCGTCACCGATGCGGATATGGAACGCGCTTTGAGCGTTCTTCGCGACCGCGTCGCACAGTACAATGATGTCGACCGCGCGGCCCGCGAAGGCGATATCGTCGTCGTGAATTACACCGGCACCTCCGAAAGCCGTCCGCTCACCGATTTTGCTCCTACCGCTCGCGGTCTCACCCAGCAACAGAATTTCTGGATGGAAATCAAACCGGGCCATTTCGTTCCAGGCTTCACCGAGCAACTCGTCGGTGCTAACAAAGGCGACAAGCGCACCGTTAAAGTCACCTTCCCGCAGGAATTCGTCGCTCCTCAACTCAGCGGCAAAGAAGGCGTTTACGAAGTCGAAATAGTCCAGGTGAAAGAAAAGATGCTGCCTGAACTGAACGACGAATTTGCCAAACAATGGGGTGCCGAGGGCATCGACAAACTCCGCGAAGGCGTACGCAAAGATCTCGAAAACGAAATCGAAACCACCACCCGCCGCAACATCCGCTCCCAACTCATCCAGGGCCTCAGCGAGCGCGTCCAATGCGAACTGCCCGAATCCCTCGTCCAGGGTGAAACCCGCAGCGCCATTTACAACATCGTTAGCGAAAACACCCAGCGGGGCGTCAGCAAGGAAATCATCGATCAAAAGAAAGACGAGATTTACAGCTACGCCACCAACACCGCGAAGGAAAAACTCAAAGTCGCTTTCCTCCTAGGCCGCGTCGCCGAAAAAGAGAACATCCAGGTCACCCGCGAAGAACTCATGGCGCGCATCATCCAGATCGCCCAGGAACGCGAAATGAAGCCCGAGAAGCTCATCAAAGACCTCCAAAAATCCAACGGTTTCGGCGGCATTCACGAACAACTCCTCCTCTCCAAGGCCGTCGATTTCCTCGAAAAGAACGCGCAGGTCGAAGAAGTCCAGCCGACTCCCGCACCCGCAGCTTCTTAAATAGTTTCGCGGAGCCCGGACATTCCTGTCCGCCAGTTCAGAGGACGACTTCAGAACGAATCGTCCTCGTTTTGTTTTTGGAGCTTCCTGCACGTCACGAAGCGGACGGAACTCCTCCTTGTTTTTCCAGCCCCGCAAATGCAGGGTACTTCCATGCCACCGGCGACGTCAGTTTTGGAAGCCGAACGATCAGAACCATTGCTCGAAACGGGTGATCGTCTCACCCGCGACGATTTCGAGCGTCGCTACGAGCGCATGCCGTTCGTCAAAAAAGCAGAACTGATCGAAGGAACTGTTTATCTGCCCTCCCCCGTTCGCGTAAAGAATCACTCCGAACCCCACGGGCAGCTCGCGACAATCCTTGGGCTTTACGCCGCTCAAACTGCTGGAATTCGATTGCTCGACAACGCCACTGTTCGCCTTGACCTCGACAACGAACCACAACCCGACCTCATCCTTATAAAATCCCCCGATCACGGCGGTCAGACCCGTATTTCTGACGACGACTATCTCGAAGGTGAACCCGAGCTCGTCGTCGAGATCGTTGGCAGTTCTCGCGCCTACGACCTCCACCAGAAAAAAGGCGCTTACCGCCGCAACGGAGTCCGGGAATACCTCGCCTGGATTACCTCCGAAAACCGCATCATCTGGTGGGAACTTCGCGAAGGCGAGTACCACGAAATCCCTCCGGACCCCGCTGGTACTCTCAAAAGCCGCATCTTCCCCGGCCTTTGGCTCGATACCGCCGCTCTCCTCCGCACCGATATAAAAGCCGTCCTTGCCACCCTCCAACTCGGGCTCGCTTCTCGATCAGAATTCCCTTAAGGCCAAAAGCCACAAAGCATTTTGCCCTGTGAACCATTCTGATAAAACATCCGGATTCCGGCCTTTCCGGACTTGGGTAGGACAGCCGCCCCGGCTGTCGCCGCCCGGCACCTCGCCGGGCGCGCCCGCGTTCAGCGGGCCTTCTCCAATCGCGCATAAAGCCGCCTGGTTATTTAAACGACCTGAATTCTCCTTTCGTAACTTCATTTCCCTAAATCTGCTCTTTGCGATTTGCTATCTGCTATTTTTCTCCTCCCTTGCATTTGCGGCTTCCTCCTCCCCACCCCCCATCCGCCGCGAATTCCGAGGGGCCTGGGTCGCGACCATGTCGAACATCGACTGGCCTAGCAAACCCGGCCTGAACGCCACCGAACAAAAGGCCGAGCTCCGCCAACTCCTGGACGCGGCGGTCAAACTTCGCCTGAACACCGTTTTCCTCCAAGTACGGCCCGCCAGCGACGCATTTTATAAGTCTTCCATCGAGCCCTGGTCCGAATACCTCACTGGTTTGATGGGCAAAGCGCCCGAGCCCACTTACGACCCGCTGCAATTCGCCGTCGCGGAAGCCCATGCTCGCGGCCTGGAACTTCACGCCTGGTTTAATCCTTACCGCGCCGGTTTCGCCCACACCCGCTACACGAGTCCACAGCATGTCACCAAACGCCATCCGAGCTGGATCCGACGCTACGGCCCATTGCTTTGGCTCGATCCCGCGGAACAGGGCGTTCAAGACTACGTCAGCAAAGTTATTCTCGACGTCGTCCGCCGCTACGACATCGATGGCGTCCATCTCGACGACTATTTCTATCCCTACCCTGAACCACTTCAGCCCGGCGTCTTCCGCGAATTTAACGACGACATCACCTGGAAACGCTACGTCAAAACCGGCGGCAAACTTCCCCGGAACGAATGGCGCCGCGAAAACGTCAACAAACTCGTCCAGCGCCTGAACCGCGAAATCCACGCGCAAAAACCGTGGCTGCTCTTTGGCATCAGCCCGTTCGGCATCTGGCGTCCTGGTTTTCCGTCTCAAATCAGGGGACTCGACGCCTACGAATCTCTTTACGCCGATGCGCGCCGCTGGCTGATCAACGGCTGGGTGGATTACCTCGCCCCCCAACTCTACTGGCCGAGCAACCAACGCGAACAAAGCTATCCCGTCCTCCTTGATTGGTGGTCCCGCCAAAGCGAAAAGAATGTCCCCATCTGGCCCGGCGGCGACGTCACCAAAGCCGGCGCTGGCTGGCCGACCGAAGAAATCATCCAGCAAATCGAGCTCTCACGAAAACTGCCCAAGCCCGGCTACACTCTCTGGCATCTCGGCACCGCAGCCAAGAACGCCGAACTCCGCACCCGCCTGGCGAGCACCACCTATTCCGAACCGGCCATCATGCCCGCCATCCGAAACGCCCCTGCACTTGTTCCAACCCTCTCGCGTCAACCCGGCAGCAAACAGATCCGCTGGCTCTCCAGCGAACGTGTCTCCTGCTGGATTCTCCAAACCAGACGCGGCACCGAATGGCGCACCGAAATCTTGCCCGCGTCCACTCAAACGAAAGACCTGCCCCCAGACACCACCGAAGTCGCGCTCAGCGCCCTTACCCGGTTCCGCTCTCTCAGTCCCCCCGCGATTCTCCGTTTTTGATGGGCGCCACTACCCTGAGCACCTTCGGCATCACCGAAAGCCGTCCCGGCAACTCACCCACATACTCCCCATCCAATTGCACTGCCGCTCTTGAATCGCTGTGCAAACTCAACTCCCCCCCTTGTAGATACGTCGTCCGTCCTTCCTTGAACAACCGGCCCAGAAGGAAGTCCCATCCGATCGACGCCAGCCTTTTCCAATTCACATCCTCAAACACGACTGCATCCAGCAAGCCATCCTGCAAATCTCCTTTATGAAAGAACGGAAAATCCCCTCCATACAACCGCCCATTTCCGATCAACACCAACTCTCCGCTGGCTTCTTCTCCATTTTCGTTTCGCACCGTGATCTTCGGCTGAACTGCCGTTAACGCCTGTAAACCTGCCACGAGATATGCGCCCGGCCCGATCTTCTTTTTCAAATCCCAGCTCACCAACTGCACCGCCCGCGCGTCCAAACCCGCACCCGCGAGCTGCAAAAAAAGCCGCTTCTCGCGACCGCTGCTCCCTTGGAACTCTGCACAACCCACATCCAACCTAACCTCTTCCGCCCCTTCGATCAGCGGCCAAACCTGATTCAACTTCGCCGGAATCCGCAGTTCCCGCGCGAATACATTGATCGTCCCCAAGGGCAATACTCCAAACCGCACTTGCGTAAAACCGTCCGCATCCGCGATTCCGTTGAGCACTTCATTCAGCGTCCCGTCCCCACCTGCCGCTACAACGGTCGTGAAACCCTCGCGCACCGCCTCCGCCGCCAGACGTCTCGCTGCTCCCGCGCAATTCGTCGGCTTCAACGCAAACTTGCCGTGAAACGCCTCCAGACTGCGCTGGAACTTCTTCGCCTTCTCTCCGCGCGCCGCGGGATTGAAAATGAGACAAATGCTCACGCGCGCCGAATCTCAATCGGCCGGATGCGCGGCGCAAGCAGATGAATCACCCCAAACGCTACAAGATACGCCACACTGGCGCAGAAGAACGGCACCGTATAATTTCCGCGGCCCAATTTGTCATTGACCATGTAACCCACAAATACCTGGAACAGAGATGCCCCCACATACCCCCAGGTCCCGCCAAATCCTGCCACTGACGCGACGCAATTCTTCGGAAACATATCGCTCACCAGCGTATAGAGATTCGAACTGAACCCCTGATGCGAAGCCGTCGCGAGGCCCAAAATTAAAACCGCCACCCAAAGCTGCGAGGCGTTCTGCGCAAACATGACCGGCAGCATGCCGCAGGCACAGATAAACATCGCGGTCTTGCGCGCGCGATTCACGTTCACGCCATGCTTGATCATCTTCGAGGAAAACCATCCCCCGGCAACACTGCCAATGTCCGACATTAAATACACAGCAATCAGCGGAGGTCCGATCTTCACCAGATTCAAATCGTAGTGGCTGTGCAAAAATTTCGGGACCCATGTGATATAGAACCACCACATGGAATCCGTGAGAAATTTCCCCAGCGCAAACGCCCACGCCTGACGATACGTGAACAACTGAATCCACGGCACTTTGACGCACTCCTCCGGCGGGTCGCTGTTGATCAACTCCAATTCCGCCGCGGAGACTCGAGGATGTTCTGCCGCCGGCCGATAAAGCGGGAACCAGAAAAAAATCCAAATCAACCCAATCATTCCCGTCCCAACAAACGCCCATTGCCATCCCCAAGTACTCGCCAGCCACGGAACCACAGCAGGTGCGAGCACCGCCCCCATATTCGTGCCCGCATTCACGAACCCGAACGCAAATGCTCGTTCCTTTTTCGGAAACCATTCGGACAGAGTCTTGGTCGCTGCCGGAAAATTCGGCGACTCCGACACACCAAGAAAGATCCGCATGATTCCGAATCCCCATGCGCTCTTCGCCAGCACGTGCAACATGGAAGACAAACTCCAGGCGATCAGGGCACACCCATAACCCAACCGCACGCCGACTCGGTCAATGAAGCCGCCAGCCGCGAGTTGACCAATCGCGTAGGACATCGCAAACGCGGATTGAATATAGCCGTATTGCACATCGGTGATGGCGTAGAGCTTCTGCAAATCGGGAGCAAGAATCCCCATCACCATCCGGTCGAGGTAGTTCACCGTCGTGGCGAAGAAAACCAGCCCCAGGATTACCCAGCGAAAGTGGGACACTTTGCGCTCCAGCGCCGATTCGCGCGGCTCAACCGAAGACTTCTCTAAGAGGGACACCGCAACAGGTTAAAGGATTGCGTAGGCAAGAGGCAACCTCAGTTCAAGCGAGAGCCTAAGGTTCAGGGACATCAAGGTTTGCCAGCATCGTCGCTGCGGTCTTCAAGAAGCAAATCGATGCCTTTTCAGGCTTTCAATACAGGACTCTTCCGTCTCACCTTGCCCGTTGACCTCGGGAAACTCAGGAGAAAAGGCCATGAACCACTTCCCTTCGCGATGTGTCTGCGCGTTTATCGGAAGATTCATCCCTGAAACGTATCTATCCAATCCAGCTCCGCCAATTCAGTTTGCCGAACGTCTGCGCAAGGTCCAAATCGCAAAGGTCAACAGGACAGCGCTCGCCAAATACATCGCTCCGCAAAAAGAAATAGCGTGGCTCATGTTTTCCATCTCATTGGCACCGCCGCCATGTTTGGAGAACCATCCGACCGCAAGAGGACCCAGTGCTCCCCCACCCCAGCCCACCGTGTTCATGATGCCCGCCGCGGAACCGCGCACGCGCGGATCAACCACGTCATAAATGGCCGCAAAGATATTCGAATCGTAAAAACCCTTGCACAGCCCAAAGAAAACCATGGCTGTCAACAGGACTCCAACCGTCTGCGTCGCGCCAACGAGGAAAACAAAAACCGCACCGATAAGCAGGCCTCCCACCTGCACCAGCATTCGGCCTCCCGGAAACCGCGCGGCCAGCCTATCCGCAAGGATCCCCGCAATCGGAACGCTGACCGCACTCGCGAGGTGAATAAATACAGTCCCACTCAAGCCGGCGGTTGTGAGACGAAAGCCAAATTTCTCGACGAGGAATGTCGGCGTCCAGGTCAGAAAAATTGTTGCAACGAAATTCGCGGCGACAAACGCCGCCATAATCAGGAGGGCCGCCGGAGTGACAAAAATTTCCGCCCAAGCCTCACCGAGATTGGCGTTATCCGACGCAACGGGCTTGGTGCGCGGAGGCTCTTGCAGAAAGCGATAAAGGAGAATCGCAAGAACCAGTCCCGCAACGCCGAAGAAGTAGAACCCTACGCGCCAGCCATGCCTCTCCGCAAACCACGCCCCAAGCCAGCTTCCGATAATCGTTCCGACATACACACTGGATTGATGAAAGGACATCGCGCGTGAGCGCGTGTCCTTATGATAGTCGCTGAGCATCGACATCGACGCGGGAAAGTAGAACGTTTCGCCGAAGCCTTCAGCAGCACGCACGGTGACGAAATGCCAAAGTTTGCTGCATTTACCAGTAAGCACAGTGACGGCACTCCAGAATAGACAACCGCCGAGAATCAAATCTTTGCGCCGCATCAAATCGCCTGCCAACCCGGCGAAGGGCGCGCCCGCAGCGTAAACCCACATGAAGGCGGAGCCGATCAGCCCGAGTTGAACTTTGTCGAAACCAAACTCATCCTTGAGCTTTGGGAAGACCGAGAAAATGGCCTGGCGATCCGCGTAGTTCAGCACGCAGATGCACCAGAGCATTCCAACCACTGCCCATTTGTACGAACCGGACCGCCCGTTTTGTTCCATAGGGTCGGAACATTAAGGTGCAGCTCGCACCACCAGTAAAGGAACATCTGACTTGTGGCGCACGTGATCGATCGTACTGCCAAAGAGAAGATCGCCCAGCAGACGGTGCCCATGCGTGGTCATCGCAATGAGATCGCAGTTTTCGGCACGCGCGGTGTTGAGGATTTCCTTGGGCGGATCACCAAGGGCGAGCCGCACATCCACCGTCACGCCCTCTTTGCGCAGTCGAGTGGCGGTATCATCGAGATACCGGCGGTCCTCCTTCATCTCCTCGGAATCTGCCAGGCCAAACCTGTTGTAATTACGCGCTACCCACCCGTCCGCCACATGCACCAAAAGCAATTCGGCGCCAGACAATCGTGCCAATTCAGTGACGTGCGGAAGTAACGTTCGATCCGCTTTGCTGTTTTCCAGTGCGACGAGGATTTTACGATACATGCGTTAAGAAGGAGCAGGCAAACCCACCAGGCCATAAACGGCCTTCAGAACCGCGGCCGGCAAAAACATATCCGCGAGCAGTTTCACGTTCAGCGTGATAATTATTGCGGCGATGGTCCAGCCCGTAATCTTGATCCAAAGCGGGTTTACGAACTCGCCCATTTTCGCTTTCTCGCCGGTGAACCGCATCAGAGGCCAGACCGCAAATCCCAATTGCATACTCAGGCAGACCTGGCTCGCCACGAGCAAATCCGTGCTTTTGCTTTCTCCGAAGAACCCGATCACGCAGACCGCGGGCACGATGGCAATTGCCCGAGTGATGAGACGACGAAGCCAGGGACGCAACCGGACGTTTAAGAACCCTTCCATCACGATTTGCCCTGCAAGCGTGCCGGTGAGCGTGGAATTCTGCCCGGAGGCCAGCAGCGCCAGTGCAAATAGTGTGCTGGCGATCCCAACACCAAGCGTCGGGCTCAACAGCTTGTAGGCGTCTTGAATCTCCGCCACGTCCTGGTGCCCAGTCGTGTGGAACGCCGCCGCGGCGAGAACGAGAAGTGCCCCGTTGATGAACAGGGCGAACATGAGCGCCGACGTCGAATCGATCGTTGCATATTTAATCGCTTCACGGCGTCCTTCGCTGTTCATCTCATATTTGCGAGTCTGCACAATTGAAGAGTGCAGATAAAGATTATGCGGCATCACCGTCGCACCAAGAATGCCAATGCTGACATAAAGCATCTCATGGTTCTTTAAAATGTCCGCGCGCGGAACGAATCCCATCAACACACCGGACAAGCTTGGTTTTGCGAAAAAGAGTTCCAGGGCGAAGCAAGCGCCGATCGTCAGGATCAAAACCACAACGAGCGCTTCTACATATCGGAACCCCTTGTGTTGCAGGTACAGGACGGCGAGCACATCGAGGGCAGTGATGATACAACCCCACACCAGGGGAATGCCGAATAATAGTTGGAGACCAATCGCCGAACCAACCACTTCCGCCAAATCGCATGCGGCAATCGCGATTTCACAGAGGATCCAAAGAAACCAGACCACCGGAATCGGATAGTGATCGCGACAGGCTTGCGCCAGATCGCGGCCGGTGACCATGCCGAGTTTGATGCACAGGTGCTGAAGCAGGATCGCCATCAGGTTCGAAACCATGATAACAAACAGAAGCGTGTATCCAAACTTGGCGCCCCCAGCGAGGTCAGTGGCCCAATTCCCCGGATCCATGTAGCCGACCGCTACAAGAAAGCCGGGACCGGCGTAGGCCCACATCTTTTTCCAAAAAGGATAATCGCGGGGGACCGCAATGGAACGGTGTACTTCCGGCAAGCTCACTGACGCCGCCGCACGACGCCAGGCGGCATCCGAGTTACTCGAAGGTTGCGGTGTCCCGTCGAATGTCATGCCGGGCATATACCCTTTGCGACAGAACTTAGCTCATGCAATAACATGTAGCCTAGGCTACAAGTTTCCACTGGACTGTCAATACGTTGTTTGTCATGCTTAACGCGCATGGCCCGGGCCCGATCCAAGACCACCTCAACCGCGAATGCCGGACGCACTGCTGAAATGCAGGCTTCGGCTCTGCGTCGCACCCGCCACGAGCATTCGATGGAGACCGCCGAGGATTACGTCGAGGCGATCGCTGATCTCGGAACAGAGCACGGGGAAGCACGCGCGGTTGATCTCGCGCGGCGCCTGGGTGTTTCGCATGTCACCGTTGTGCGGACGGTCGCTCGGCTCCAACGCGAAGGCTATCTCTCCACCAAACCGTATCGCGCGATTTTCCTCACCGAGAAAGGTTCACAACTCGCGGAGGAATCTCGTCGGCGGCACGAAATTGTTGAGGCCTTCCTTGTCGCCCTCGGAGTGCCAGAGCGAACTGCGCGCACCGATGCCGAGGGCATCGAGCACCACGTCAGCCCGGAAACGCTCGCTGCCTTCAAACGCTTCACCGCGCAATGCCAAAGCCGTTAAACAGACCAGAAGCAGCTTGCCCGTCCGGACAAAACCGATAGAGTCCCGACGTGCCGGAAGATAAGGACAACACGCAGGTGCCCCGTTCGCTCTCGGTGAGCGCAGGGACGCCGGAAAAGTTGATTGAGACGAGTTTACAGAAACGCGACTCCGTCATCATCGGGCGCGGCAATGAGTGCGACGTGGTGATTCACGACATGAAAGCCTCGCGCCAGCACTGCAAGCTCACGCGCAAACCGGACGGTTTCCTGCTCGAAGATCTTTCCTCCCGCAATGGGACGCTCGTGAGTGGTTCAGCGATCAAAGAACCCGTCCTCCTGAAGGCCAACCAGACTTTCCAGATTGGCGACACGATGTTCTATCTCGCATAAGTCGTCGAACTCCCCGCGATGAAAGTTCTGATCGTTCCTGATAAGTTCAAAGGAACGCTGACCGCTCACCAAGCCACAGAGGCGATTGCTCAAGGTTGGAAAACCATTCGCCCTTCCGACCACCTGGAATTGCTCCCCATGACCGATGGCGGCGACGGATTCGGCGAAATTCTCGGGAATCTTCTCAACGCCAACCGGCAGCACTGCCGGACCATTAATGCCGCACATGAGCCAATCGACGGTGAATGGTGGTGGAGCGAGTCGCGCCAGACAGTCATCGTTGAGAGCGCCAAAATAATCGGTCTTGCGATGCTGCCGCCCGGCAAATTCCACCCGTTCCAACTCGATACTCGGGGCCTGGGACATCTCCTCCGTCACATCAACGACAAGCATTCGAAAGCGAACCTCCTCATCGGGATTGGAGGAAGCGCCACGAACGACGCTGGTTTCGGCATGGCCCTTGGACTCGGATACCGGTTTCGCGACGGAACAGATCTGTTCATCGAGCGTTGGCCGGAAATGGACCGTCTATTGCACATTAATTCCCCCGCCAATCCCGCCAGATTTCAGAATGTAGTAATCGCGTGCGATGTGCAAAACCCGCTTCTCGGCCCCGAAGGCGCGAGTCACATATACGGACCGCAAAAAGGCCTTCGCCCTGAAGACTTCGCCATCGCTGACCGCTGCTTCGAACGGCTCACTGAGATCATGAAGCGCGACCTGAACCGTGATTACGCGGAGGAACCAGGCACAGGGGCAGCGGGCGGTTTGGGCTATGGCCTGCGCGCCTTCCTCGACGGCGAATTTAAACCTGGATTTCAGATTTTCGCGGACGCCGCTCAACTTCGGGAGAAAATTTCGCGCGCAGATCTGGTCATTACCGGAGAGGGTGCGATCGACCGTCAAACAGAGATGGGCAAAGGAACCGGCGCGGTCGCGCAACTCGCCCGCGAACAGGGCAAACGTTGTATCGCCCTCGCGGGTTACGTCTCGCCAGAACTCAAGACAAACAGTTTCGCCCTCGCACTTGGAATCACTCCAACCCTCACACCAAAGGAAGAAGCCTTCCGCGAACCGTTCAAATGGCTCGCCAAATTGAGTGAAACTGCGGCCAACCGATTAAGCTGACGGCGCTTTTCCCATGTGCGCCGCCCATGCTCCGTAAGCCGCTTCGTCAGCAAGCATCGAATCAATGACCGCCATAACCGGCGCAACCACCCACGTTCCGGAAAGCACAGCTTTGTCCCCAATTCCATTCTCCACAACGAACGTCGGGCGTTGGGTCACTTTCAACGAATGAAATTCCGCAGTGCTCGCGCGCACTCGTTTCTCGATTTCCTTGCTCTGCGAACGAGTCTTCAATTTCGCCGAGCTCAATCCACCGGCCTTAGCCGCAATCGCGACCACATCCTTTAAATCCGTGACCTTCCTTCCTTCCCGCAAAGCCGCGTTCGTGATCGCGAGTCTCACACGGTCATCGATGACACCCAGATCTTTCGCAGCCTCCGCAACCACGTTCGCAACCAGATACTCGGACACGCCCTTTTCATACCAACCCGAATTCAGCATGAACGGCGAACGCACGATCGTTCCGCTCCGGCGATAGAACCATTCCAACTGCTCGCGCGAGACCGGCAACGACTGGGCATCGAGCAGCGCGATCTTCCATTCGAATTCCGCCCGTCCGGCGTATTGTTGTCTTAATTCAGCCCATGCCGGTTCCGCCCAGTAACACCATGAAGATGTGACTTCCGTAAAAAACGTTACCTTGATCACGCCCGCAGCGTAGAAGGCTTGGTGATCAGCGTCAAAGCTTTGGAAATATTGCAATTAAGGAAGTGTTCTCGACATCCGTGAAGCCTACGTTCAGCCCAGGTTATTAAGCGGGCTTGTCGCCCTCACGCGACCTGATACGCTGTATACCGCACGATGAAAACAGAGTTGTTACTTCGGCTTCGTCAGGCGCGAGCCCGTGGATTTACCCTGATTGAATTGCTGGTAGTGATCGCAATCATTGCGATTCTTGCCGGATTGCTTCTTCCCGCCCTCGCCTCCGCCAAGGACAAAGCGCATCGCACCAAATGCGTCAACAACGAGAAGCAACTCGGCCTGGCCACGCAAATGTACGCCACGGATAACCTCGACAAAATGGCGCATCCCAATTGGAACCCTCCTTGGTTACCCGGCTGGCTCTATGACGGTACCGCTGGTTCGGTTCCGCAATTATGGTCCAACGCATCGAAAACCAATCCCGCCGCCCCTTACCTTGGCGGACAGCTTTGGCCCTTCATTCAAACGATGGGAATCTATCGATGCCCCATCGACCGAACGAATACCGCGACCTTCAAAGCGCGCGCCAACAAGCTGGCCACCTACGTGCAGAACGGCGCTGTTTGCGGCTACGGCGCACTTCAAGGTGGAAAAGGCACTTGGAAGATCAGCGATTTCGTGGCGGACGCTTTCATGATGTGGGAACCGGACGACCGGAATCCGACTCCGGGCTACGGTTACAACGACGGTTCGAGTTACCCCGACCCGGCGGTTGATGGCGGTCTGGGCCGCCGCCACGGCAAAATGGGCGGAATCGTCCTCGCCATTGATGGCCACGTTGAATACATCAAATATGACGTTTGGAAGCGCGAGTCCGAGCTGCCCACGAAAAATCGCATGTTCTGCAACCCCGGAAGCAAAGACGGGCATTGATTAGCTCCGGCATTGCGCGCGTCACACTAACTTCCTAAGCTCTCCGGCGGACGTTGGTCTCTGGATGAAACATTATCTCGAGTTCGAAAAACCGATTATCGACCTGCAACGCAAGTTGGAGGATCTGAAAAAGCATTCCGGCATTTCGCTCGACGCAGAGATCGCCCAGATCGAAAAAAAAATCGAGGAGACGCGTCGAAACATCTTTTCCGATTTGAATCCCTGGCAACGCGTGCAGCTTGCCCGTCATCCGCGCCGCCCCTACTCGCTCGACTATTGTCAGACGACGTTTTCCGATTTCTCCGAACTGCATGGGGATCGCCTTTACTCGGACGACCACGCTATCGTAGGCGGCTTTGCGAAGCTCGGTGATCACAAGGTCATGGTCATCGGCACGCAGAAAGGCCGCGAAACCAAAGAAAACATCAAACGCAACTTCGGCTCGGCTCACCCCGAAGGATACCGCAAGGCGCTCCGTTTGATGAAAATGGCTGATAAATTCGGTCTTCCGATCATCACCTTGATCGATACCGCCGGCGCCTACCCGGGAATCGGCGCCGAAGAGCGCCACATTGCCGAAGCCATTGCCGTCAATCTGCGTGAGATGATGCTCCTGCCCGTGCCGATCATCGCCTTGGTTATCGGCGAGGGCGGTTCAGGCGGCGCGTTGGGGATCGGAGTCGCGGATCGAGTTTTGATTCTCGAAAATGCTTACTACTCGGTCATCAGCCCGGAGGGATGTGCCGCCATTTTGTGGAAGGATCGTTCCGCAGCGGCCAAAGCGGCCGAAGCCTTAAAGATTACGGCCAAACACCTGAGCGAACTCGGTCTGGTGGATGAGGTAGTGCCTGAACCACTCGGTGGCGCCCACAACGATCCCATCGCGAATGCGAACACCGTTCGGAATTACCTTCTCAAACACTTGAACGACATTCTTTCCCTCAGCCCCAGCGAACGTTTACGTCTGCGTTACGACAAGTTTCGCCGCTACGGCTCTGTCGTCCAACACGAACAGGCCGCGGCCTAAAAATGCTCTACCCGCTCGTTTTCAAGCCTATCTTCCAGGAACGAATCTGGGGCGGGCGCAACCTCGAAACGCTTTACCGCAAGCCGCTGCCACCGAACGTTAAGATCGGCGAATCCTGGGAAATATCCGACCGCGACGACGCCCAAAGCATTATTCAGAACGGGCCGCTCGCCGGGAAGACCTTGCATTGGCTCATGCAAAATCATGAGCGCGAGTTGCTTGGAACAGCCGGGAGCCTCAACGGTAGGTTCCCCCTATTGGTGAAGATCCTCGACGCGGAGGAGAAGCTCTCTTTGCAAGTGCATCCGCCCGATGCCAAAGCTGCAGCCTTGAATGGCGAGCCTAAAACAGAGATGTGGTACATCACCCAGGCACGTCCGGGAGCGGAACTCTACGTCGGCTTGAAAGCCGGGGTCACTCGCCACGAGTTTGAGGCCAGGATAAAATCCGGTGACGTCGCCACTTGCTTTCACCGCGTGCCCGTCAAACCTGGTGACGCCATGTTCCTTCCCAGCGGACGCGTCCACGCGATCGGTGCAGGCCTCGTCATTTTCGAAATCCAGCAAAACTCGGACACCACCTACCGCGTTTTTGACTGGAACCGAAAAGACGCGTCCGGAAAGACTCGTCCCTTGCACGTCGCGGAGTCCCTGCAATGCATCGACTTTGAGGATTTCGAACCTGAGGTAATTCCTCCGTTGGCTGGCAGCCACACATTGGTTGATCACCCCTTGTTCCGTGTCATGACCGCAGAACTCAATCCAACTCATCCTCTCACTCTGAATCTCAGGAGCGCAACGGTTCTCGCCGTGATTCAAGGCACTGTTTCGATCAGCCACGCGCATCTGACTCTAAACGCTGGTCAATTCTCTCTCCTGCCCGCCTCTCTCGGTCACGTCACCGTGCAAACCGAAACCGCCGCACGCCTGCTCTTCTCGGAACCGAATTAAGAATCAACGCACACTGTTACCTGCCTGCCCTCCAGACCGGCGCAATGCGCCGGCAGAACCCAGCCCGGGGCTGAGGACGCCAGGCCGATGCCTCGGGGATAGAGCGTAAACACGGATGCGCCCTGAAAGGGCGCGAGAGAATTTAGAAGGAGCATTTACATCCTCTCACGGCAAACAACGTTCGTGACTTCGCGACAAACGCACCTTGCCAACTCCAAGCTCGCCGCCCACTATCCGTTCAAACAGCCAGGCTCATGATCACGCTTAATGTTAATGGGCTTCGCCGTCAGTTCGACGGTGACCCTGAAATGCCCCTCCTCTGGTTTCTTCGCGATGAACTCAAATTGACCGGTACCAAATTTGGTTGTGGTGAAGGCCTTTGCGGCGCTTGCACCGTGCATCTAAACGGCTCCGCAGTCCGCAGTTGCCAGCGCTCTGTTCAATCCGCCGCCGACAAAGATGTGCTTACAATTGAAGGACTCAGCCCAACTTCCTCGCATCCGGTCCAACAAGCGTGGAAACAGTTCAACGTGCCGCAGTGCGGTTACTGCCAGAGCGGCCAGATTATGCGCGCCGCCGCCCTTCTGCGGGAAACACCCAAGCCGTCCGACGCCGATATCGAGACGGCGATGCGCGTCCAGATTTGCCGATGCGGCACCTATCACCGTATTCGTGAAGCGATCAAGTTTGTCTCCGGTCAACGTACGGAGGTGAAGCCGTGAGCCAGGTTCAAGTTCTCAATCGTCGCGCGTTTTTGGGCAATGTGTTTTCCGCCGGTGCATTCGTCCTCGCGGCTCGATTGATTCCGGAACAGGCGTTCGCCGCGAACAACGCCAATACCGTAGGCGAAGCAGCTTCCGCGGCCTGGGCGCCCAACGTTTACCTCGGCATCGAACCCAACGGCACCGCCATCATCGTCACCCACCGTTCCGAAATGGGCACCGGCATTCGCAGTGTCCTGCCGATGGTCCTTGCCGAAGAACTCGAAGCCGATTGGAACCGGGTCAAAATCGAACAAGCCATCGGCGACAAGAAATACGGCGATCAAAACACCGATGGTTCCTGCTCCATCCGCGATTTCTACCAGGCGCTGCGCGAAGCGGGTGCTACTGCGCGCATCATGCTCGAACGCGCCGCGGCCGAAAAATGGAGTGTACCCGTCGCCGAATGCCGGGCTGGCAATCACCAGATCGTGCACAAGGATGGCCGCAAGCTCGATTACGGCGAACTCGTTGCGACCGCGGCGAAACTTCCCGCACCAAAAAAAGAAGAAATCCAATTCAAATCACCGGCGAACTATCGCTACATCGGCAAGGAACTGCCGACCATCGACGTCGCCGACCTCTGCAACGGCAAAGGTATCTTCGGCATCGACGCCACCATGCCCGACATGGTTTACGCCTCCATCGCTCGCTCGCCCGTTTACGGCGGCACGCTCAAAAGCTATGACGACCAACAAACCCGCGCCGTCAAAGGAGTGCAACAGACTATTGTCTTGCCTCCGCTCAAGCCCCCTTACGGCTTCAAGCCTCTCGGCGGCGTGGCCGTCATCGCCAACAGCACTTGGGCCGCGATGCAAGGCCGCGCAAAATTAAAAGTCGAATGGACCCCCGGCGACAATGCCAGTTACGACTCCGCCAAGTATAAGCAGGAGCTTTTCGAAACCGTTCGCAAACCACAAAAATCCGTCCGCAACATCGGCGATGTCGATGCCGAATTCGCCAAAGGTGGTCGCACACACGAAGCCGAGTATTACGTTCCGCATCTCGCTCACGCACCAATGGAACCGCCCGCCGCCGTCGCGCACTTCAAAGACGGCCGGGTCATCGCCTACGCGGCGACACAAAATCCCCAGGCAGTGCAGGACACCGTCGCCGAAGCGCTCGGCATCAAACCAACAGATGTTGAATGCCATGTCACGCTGTTAGGTGGCGGTTTCGGCCGCAAATCCAAACCCGATTACGTCGCGGAAGCCGCGCTCCTCTCCAAACAGGTTGGCAAACCGGTCAAAGTCACCTTTAGCCGCGAAGATGATATCCGCTTTGATTACTACCATTCCGTCGCAGGCATGTATCTCAAAGCCGCGCTCGACGACAAAGGC
Organism: Limisphaerales bacterium; assembly: GCA_044226545.1. Taxonomy (GTDB): domain Bacteria; phylum Verrucomicrobiota; class Verrucomicrobiia; order Limisphaerales; family SXQI01; genus DASVNK01. The sequence goes on along the minus strand of JBGAGW010000008.1, from coordinate 193,085 downwards.
CGCCCCACCGCATGGCTTCAGCGCAGCGCCTTTCCGAGCATCGGCAACATGTTCGGCGATACCAGCGGGATGGGCCAGGGGTTCGAAATGGGCATGGGTTGGAGCAACCTCCCGTTCCAGGTTCCGAACCATCGCGCGGAAAACGGCCCGGCCAAAGCCCACGTTCGCATTGGTTGGCTCCGCTCCGTCTCAAACATCTACCACGCCTTCGCCGTGCACTCTTTCGCGGACGAACTGGCCGCCCTCGCCAACCGCGACCGTGTCCAATACCTGCTGGAACTGCTCGGTCCCGACCGCGTCATCGACATCGGCGCCAAAGGGCCGTTGGCCGAAAAATTCCCGCTCGATACCAGTCGCTTGCGCAGAGTGATTGAGCTCGCCGCCGAAAGATCCGACTGGGCCGCCAAAACCAAAACGCCCGTTAAAGGCCGCGGCCTCGGCATCGCCGCGCACTGGAGTTTCTACAGCTACGTGGCTGCCGTCGTCGAAGTCGCAGTGGACGACGCCGGAAAAATTCGCATCCCCCGCGTCGACATCGCCGCCGATGTTGGCCAGGTCATCAATCCCGACCGCGTTAAATCCCAATTCGAAGGCGCAACCGTCTTTGGCGCCAGCATCGCGTTAATGGGCGAGATCACCGCCGCCAACGGCGCAATCGTCCAGGGCAATTTCGACGACTATCCCGTCGCACGAATCCAGGAATCCCCCGTCCGCACCTACGTCCACCTCGTTTCAAGCACCGAACCTCCCGCCGGCGTCGGCGAACCCGGCGTCCCGCCGATGGCCCCCGCCCTCTGCAACGCCATCTACGCCGCCACCGGCCAACGCATCCGTGACCTCCCCATCCGCAACCACAAATTCACCGCGTAGACTCTTACACGATTTCCTTGCTGCCCGTGTAACCGGCGCAACGCGCCGGCAGAACCCAGCCCGGGGCTGAGGCCGCCAGGCCGATGCCCCGGGGAACGAAACAAAGATGCATGCGCCCTGAAGGGGCGCCGGAGGCGTTGCGACACAAATTCTGGCTCGCACTCCGCCAAAATTTTCCGCCACCCTCCTCCATGCCCCAATCCCTCTCCAAGGTTTACCTCCATCTGGTCTTCTCCACCAAAAACCGCGAACGAACTATCCCAGACGACATTCGCGCTCCGCTCCATTCCTACATGGGCGGAATCCTCCGCGATCTCGGCTGCACCCCCATCGAAATCAACACCGAACCCGACCACGCCCACATCCTGTTCATCATGTCTCGTACCCAAACCATCAGCGACGTCGTCGGAAACATAAAGAAAGGTTCAAACGACTGGCTCCGTCAGCAACGCCATGAATTCTCGGACTTCTACTGGCAAACCGGCTACGCCATCTTTTCCGTCAGCCAATCCGCCGTCGACGAAGTCCGTCAGTACATCCGCACCCAGCGCGAACACCATGCCCGCGTTTTCTTCCAGGACGAATTCCGAGCCTTCCTACGGCGCTACGAAATTGATTTCGACGAACACTACGTTTGGGACTAACTCCCCCGGCCCTTCAGGCCGGCTCCCCTTTTTTCCATCCTTCCAGGGGCATCGGCCTGGCGGCCTCAGCCCCAGGCTGGACTCTTCCGGCGCGTTGCGCCGGGGGCGTTTGCGAAGGAGCGTTGTTTCCGTGAGTGAGGGGGGTTTTGCCATTGGCCTGAAGGGCCACGGGAGCTCAGCCTGGGGCTGAGGCCACCGGGCCGATGCCCCAAGGAAACACGGGAAAAATGCCTGCGCCCTGAAGGGGCGCGAGAGGCTTCCATTTGACGGACACAGGTCATAGACCCTCTTCAAAAAACTGGAAAACCTTACAGTATCCTCTATCCTTTTCTCCATGACATCTGCCGATCAGATGTCATTTCAGATTCGAGCTGCATTAATTGCACCTCGAATCCGGAATGACCGCATAGCCGGACCTCTTTCCGGCCATTATTTTCTTTCGGCTCTTACCGAAGATCATTTTCCGCCTATCGACCGCCGACCACCGTTTGAATGGCACAAAAACTGGCACGTTACCTGGCACAATATTCTCAGCCGCAAAACCGCTCAACAACCTCGCCCTCAGGCACAGAACGAAAAATGAGCACTCCGTCACCCGAACAAAATATTCGAACTTGGCACATTAACGCTGAGCAATATCAGCGAATACATCATGCAACCCACACAACATTCCTCAACGACTTTGCGCAAGCGAACCCTCTGCAGCAGCCTTGGTCATTTGGAAATTGCTCCATTGTTTGCACATTGCGTCATTGGACATTCGCCATTTCTCGGATTCCCCTCGGCTTTTCTTTTGGCAACCCAACCATCCCTTCGCTAAAGTTGAAGGCTCTTGGAGATGACATGAAGAAATTTCTGCTCTATTGCCTTGTCGCGATTTGCGCGAGTGCCTGCGTGCTCAATGCTGCCGAACCGCTCCGCATCTTCATCCGCGGCGGCGCAAAGACTCACGGACCAGGCAAACACGATTGGCCTCAATTCCTGAAGGATTGGACCCAACTGCTGAACGAACGCGGCGCGAAAGCCACAGGCAAGCAGGCTTTCCCCACGGCGGAAGAATTGGAAGCAACGGACGTTCTCATTATTGCCACGGCCGAAGGCGGCACCATCGCACCGGCGGATCGCGTCAATCTCGACAAATTCCTCAAGCGCGGCGGCGGTATCGTCACCTTGCATGACGGCGTATGCGGCACCGATCCGCAATGGTTCAAGACTGTCATTGGCGGTGCGTGGGAACACGGTCACTCCAAATGGCTCGAGGGCATGGTCGGGGAATATTTTGTCGATACCGATCATCCGATCACAAAGGGCGCATCGAACTTCGATTTCGACGATGAGATTTATTACGACCTACACATGATGCCCGAAGCGCACGTCCTCGCGACTTCCTTCCACAGCGTCTTCATCATCGGCCCGCAAATGTGGACTTACGAAAAAGACAATTACCGAGCCTTCACCTGGCTCGCGGGTCACACTTACGAGTCTTTTAACCTGCCCCATGTCCGCGCCCTTTTGCTTCGCGGTATCTCCTATGCCGGCAAGCGTGATAACATCGACGCCCTTTGCACCAAAGAAGAAGTCGCTTCTCTAAAATATCCGCAGGGCGGACCCATGGCACCCGAACGGGCTGCGGAAAAACTCGCGGTCAATCCTGAGTTCACGGTGAATCTCGTCGCTTCCGAACCCCTGATCGAAAAAGCGATCTCTCTCGACTGGGATCCGCAAGGCCGCCTCTGGGTCGCCGAAACACCTGAATATCCCAACGGCCGCACGGTGAACAAAAATGACGCACCGATCGCCGATTGGTCCAATCACGATGCCGAACCGACTGTTCCCCAGGTCCAAAAGGTTGATCGCCCCGCTCGCGACCGCATCTCCTGGCTCGAAGATACCGACGGCGATGGCCGCGCCGATAAGAAACACGTCTTTGCCGACGGCCTTGAATTGGTCACTTCACTCGTGTTCTACAAGGACGGCGTGATCGTCGCCCAGGCGCCCGACATTCTCTGGCTCCGCGACGTCGACGGCGACGGCAAGTGCAATATGAAGGACGAACGGATCGTCCTTTACACCGGCTTCGGCACGTTCGATACACACGCCGTCCTCAACAATATGCGTTGGGGCATGGACGGATGGGTTTACAGCGCGATCGGCTACAGCGCCGGCAACCCCACCAGCGCCGATGGCTCAACGAAATTCGGTCGCGTCACCGCTGGCGTGATTCGCTTTAAACCCGACGGCAGCGCCCTCGAACAAGTCGCCTCGGGCAGTTGCAACACGTGGGGTTTCGATTTCGCACCTGATGGCGAGGCTTTCTACACCACCGCCACCTGCAACGAACATTTCCTCCACATCGTCATGCCTGAAAAAATCCTGGCGAAAGGAAACATCGGCGGCGTCCGCTCCTCCGCTGTCATTCCCGACCACCAGGAAGTTAAACCGCTCGTCAAACACACTCGCCCTGCCTACGTGCAGATTGATCTTGTCGGTCGCTTCACCGCCACGGCTGGTTCCTGCATTTACAATGGCGGCGTATGGCCCGAGAAATTCAACGGCTCGCACTTCTGTTCTGAACCCACCGTCAGCCTTGTTCACAACGAATTCGTAAAACCAAACGGCGTGACTTACCTCGCGACAAAAGAATCGGGCCGCGAAGATACCGAATTCATGCCCGGCAGCGACCTCTGGTTTCGTCCGATTCACACTCGCGTCGGTCCGGACGGCGCCCTCTATGTCATTGATTTCTACAACCAGGCGGCGATCCACAACGACACGCGCGGCCCGAAACATGGGGCGAATAACGCCGCCGTTCGTCCCGACCGCGATCATCATTTTGGCCGCGTCTGGCGTATTCAGCACAAGCAGGCGAAGCAACTCCCGAAAGTTTCCTTCGCCGATAACGACCTTCTGCGCGACCTCGAAAGCCCCAACGGTTGGGTCCGCAACACCGCTCAACGTCTCCTGATCGAACGCGGTGATGCGAAAGCCGTCATTGCTCTTCGCAACCTTGCTCGTGACGAATCAAAGTCCGACTACGCTCGCATCCAGGCGCTCTGGTCCGCCTATTTGATCTCGCATCAGCACGATGCCGCGCTTTTGGGCCAACTTTACTCTGGCAATCGTCCGATCGTGCAAAAGGCGGTCATGCAGCTCGTCCGCAATTACCCGCTCTCCGGCGACGAAGCCAAACAAGCCGACAAACTCCGGGCTGCGATGATCGATGAACTCGGCAAAGCCGATCCCCGGCTCCGTTTGGAAACTCTCATGGCCATCAGCAGCGCTGAAGACGCCGCTCCATTCACCCAGGCGCTCTGGAAACTCTACGCCGGCCTCGACGACAACTGGACCGAATCCGCGCTCGTTTCCATTTTTGACCGCAATCCCGAAGCCGCGATCCTCGCCGCTGCCGATCTTTCCGATCCCTCGACCGCAAAGCGAACCGTCCGCGAACTAGCCAATCGCATCGCCGCCAAACAAGATGCCAACGCGGCCGCCCGCGTCCTCGTGCGCCTCGCCGACAAACCCGCGAAGGCTGACCCGCTCAAGCAAATCGTTCTCGACGCTTTCAACCGCACTCTCAAATTGGATGCCGTCGCTGATTGGAATGCCGACCTCGCAAAAGCCTTCCGCGCTTTTTTGAAAGCCGATGAATCCGTCGCCACCGCTTCTCTCCCTCTCATCGCTCGCTGGGACAAAAACGCACAACTCACTTCGGAATTGCAGCCCGTCATCAAGCCGCTCCTCGCGAAACTCGCGAACAGAGAAACTGGTGACAATGATCGCGCCGCCATCGCGTCCGGCTTGCTGGGCGTTCGCAAGCTGAATCCCGATATTGTTCCCGCCGTAGTTGGACTTCTGCCCGCCGACGAAAGCCTGGTCCTCAAACGCCGCATCGCCGAAGCTCTCGGCAGTGTTTCCGATGACGCCATCGGCCAGAAGTTAGTCGACGTCTATCCTGCATTGCACTTCGAACTGCGCGATCCCGTCTTCGCCCAAATCATCAAGCGCCCCGACTGGGCCCAACTCCTGATCACCGCCCTCGAACAAAAGAAGATCCAGCTCACTCAACTTGGGCCAAGCCTGGTCCACCGCCTTCGCACTCATCCCGATGCCACCGTCTCGCGTCATGCCACCGAGGTGATCGATGCCATCCGTGGCCCGGAGACGAAAGAAAAGGACACCATCATCAAGCCAATGCTTGCTACGGTTTCGCAACGCGGCGATGTCGAGAAAGGCCATCAGCTCTTCACGCAAAACTGCGCCACCTGTCACCGCTTCAAAGGTGAAGGACGCGACCTCGCGCCCGATCTCACCGGCATGGGCGCACACGGCCCGGACGATCTGCTCGTCCACATCGTCGACCCGAATCGCGTCGTCGAACCGAATTTCATTACGTTCAGCATCGAGACAAAGGACGACCTCTCCTTCGACGGCGTTGTCGCGCGCGAAAACCGAAACACTCTCGTCCTCCGGAACGCCACCGGCGACTACGAAATCCGCCAGGACAATATCCAAAGTCGCCGCTCCACCGGCCTCTCTCTCATGCCAAACGGTTTTGAAGCACTCGGTGCCGAAGGTCTTCGCGATATCATCACCTTTATCTCAGCCGACGAGAATAAGTATCGCATCATCGATCTCGCCTCCGCCTTCACGGCTGACTCCACCCGCGGGATGTTCAACAGTTTCGAAGCCACCAACGAAGCCGTTCAACTTCGCCGCACGGGCCTCGTTCCCGTCGAAGGCATTCCTTTCGACATCGTCAGCCCCACCCGCAGCCAATCCGGTAAAAATCTGATTGTCCTGCGCGGCACGCAAGGCATCTCCGCCACGTTCCCGCAGAGCGTGGAAGTCGCGGTCAACAACGTCCGCGCAAACCGTCTCAACTTCCTCGGTGGTGTCGGCGGTTGGGCCTTCCCTTGGGGCGGCCAGGATAAAAAAGAAAACGCCCCTGTCGCCAAAGTCACTGTTCAATTCAAGGATGGCACCCAAAAAGAACTTACCTTCCGTAACGGCCAGGAATTCGCCGATTGGAACGGCAAATATGACGTGCCCGGATCGAAAGAAGCTCCCGGTATCGCCCGCTCCGGTCAGGTGCGCTGGTTCTCCAAAGACCTCGGCCACGAGGGCGACATCACCAAACTCACCTTCGCCAGTTTCAACAATGAGGTGGCTCCCGTCTTCGTCGCTGTTACTGCGGAGGTGGCGGACGCTTCCAAACCCGTTGCGAAAAAAGCCCCTCCCGGTGCAATCCGCACTCTCATCGTAGGCGGTGGCTCCTCGCATGACTTCAACAAATGGTTCAACCAGGCCGACGTCGCAACTCTCGAAAGGGACGGCTTCGCCTCCGTTGATTACACCGAGGATCTCTCCAGCATCCCCGCGCGCCTGAAAGAGGCCGACGTGCTCTATCTCTGCACGAACAACCCGATGAACGATGAGGCCGTCCGCAAAGCCATCTTCGACTTCGCGAACGCCGGCAAAGGCCTCGTCCTCGTCCATCCCGGCCTCTGGTACAATTGGAAGAACTGGCCCGAATACAATCGCCAACTCGTTGGCGGCGGCACGCGCATGCATGACCGATACCAACTATTCAACGTCACCGCGCTGAAGCCGAATCATCCGATTCTGAAAGGTGTCTCCGAAAAATTCAGCCTGAAGGACGAACTATACCACTTCGAAAAGGACCCTCAGGGCGCCCAGATTGAAGTCCTGCTCGAAGCGAGCCTCCCGGACAGCGACAAAAAATTCTCAAACGTCTGGATCACGGAACACCCCAAAGCCCGGATCGCCTGCATTGCATTGGGTCACGATGGCGAAGCCCACAACAACCCGAATTACCGAACCCTCCTCCGCAACGCCGTCCAATGGGCCGCCGGTAAATAATTCCTCACATCTTCTTCGCGTCTTCGCGCCTTCGCGTGAGCCTCAAATCCCGTGATCCTCCACCGGGACTTGATGCACGCGAAGCCGCGAAGACGCGAAGTCTTTATGGTCATTTACAATTCGCTTAATCCCTTCCTTGAACGTTGCTGCACCAAAATTAATAAGCAGTCCGAGCGGCTTCCGTAACAGTCGCAAGTAGGTAAGCACTTGTTTGGAATGAACCGCTGCCAGATTCTCTACCGACTTCAACTCGACAACCAAGCAATCCTCAATAATAAGATCCGCACGAAATCCCTCGTCAAAATTCAACCCCATCAATGAAATCGGAACGGCAACCTGACGCCTTACCCGAAGACCCCGAGCCTCAAGCATCCTCGCGAGCACCGGCTCATAAACGCTTTCGAGAAGTCCAGGTCCGGTCTCAACGTGCAGCTTATAAGCACAGTCGACCACAATCGCGCAAAGCTCTTCTAGACTCTTCGTTGTGGTTCCCTCGTTCATTTCCTTGGTTCTTCGCGCCTTCGCGCCTTCCCGTGAGGTCAATTTCTCAATAAGCCCCTCGAACCGCCATCTGCATCCCGTAAACCTTCGTGCTGGCCGTGATGAACAGAAGCTTCCGATCTTTTCCGCCGAAAGTGACGTTCGCTGTCCATCCTTCGGGCACGGGAATGTTGGTGAGCTTTTTTCCAGACTTGTCGAAAACGGTCACACCTTTACCGGTGAGATAGACATTCCCCTGTTCATCGATTGTCATGCCGTCCGAACCGAACTCGCAGAAAAGATGTTTGTTCGTAAGCGGCCCTTCCGCGCTGGTGCTGTAGCTATAGGTTTTGCCCGCGCCGATGTCCGCAACGTAAAGCGTTTTCCCGTCCGGAGTTCCGATGATTCCGTTCGGTTGCTTCAGATCGGTTGCGACTGGCGTGACCTGGTGCGAAGTCATGTTCAGGAAGTAGACGTATTCGCCTGGTTGCTGCCGTGAAGCATCTCGCTTCCAATAATCGCGCTTGTAGAGCGGATCCGTGAAATAGATGTTTCCATCAGGCCGAATCCAAAGATCGTTCGGACCATTTAGAAGCTTGCCTCCAAAATCCTTCACCAACACTGTAACCTTTTTATCTGATGAGATCGACCAAAGTTCATTCTTCTCATCGGCACAGGCTATCAGGTTCCCGTGTGAGTCTAAGTAAGTGCCGTTCGAACGTCCGGCTGGCTTCAACCAATCGGAAGTTTTGCGATCGGTGCTCCATTTCACGATCCGATCATTCGGTTGATCGGTGAAATAGACATTTCCCTGCGCATCCGCCGACGGACCTTCGGTAAACGCAAAGCCATCGGCCAGAACCTGGAGTTTTGCGCCAGGAGCAATGATCGAAGATTCTTCAGCCGCCAAAGCAGAACCTGCAAGGACAACGGCCAACCAGAGAGAGTGTGTATGAGACATTTCGTGGATTTTAGGGATGCAGTTCGCGTCCGGCAATAGCAACACAACGCAAGAAGTGACCTGAGCGAACTACCACTTTTGTACCGTTGCCACGCACGGTGGTTGGTATTAGTTTCCCTCTTTGTCCTGGTAAACGCGTTATGAAATTCCATGTGATCGCGAGGTGGTTTGGGCTGGTGAGCTTGTTGTGCGGTTGGTGCACGACGCAAGGCGCCAAAGAGGTGACGGACTTTGCGCTGCTCGATGCCAAAGGGCGTTACGTCCACTTGAAGCAGACCGATGCCCGAGCTGTCGTTCTTTTCTTTACCGCTAATGGATGTCCGATCGCGCGCCAGGCCATCCCAAGATTAAAAGCTTTGGACAAGCGGTTTGAGGCTGAAAATATCGCGTTCTGGCTCGTCAATTCCAACTCCGGGGATGACCGCGAAAGCATACAGAAGGAGGCATGGGAGTTTCACTATGGTAATCGCATGCCGGTGTTGCGCGATGAAACGCAAGGGGTGGCTGCGATGCTGGGCGTGAAACGCACCGGAACAGCAGTATGCATCGATACAAAAAACTGGTCTGTATTCTACCAGGGTGCAATCGATGATCAGTTGGTTGAAGGGGCAGAGAAACCTGCGCCCACAGAAAAATACCTGCAAACCGCTTTGAACAGCTTTGTGGCCGGAAAAACCATTGAGCGCCCGCAAACCAACGCGCGCGGTTGTCTGATTTCCTTCGGAGACAAGGAGCCCGTTTCCTATTCAAAGCAAGTCGCGCCGCTTATCCAGAACAAATGCTACGGCTGCCACAGTCCTGGCAACATCGGCCCCATCAAAATGACCAGCTTCGGCAAAGTGGAAGGTGTTGCAGATATGATTCAGGAGGTGCTTCTCTCTCGTCGCATGCCGCCGTGGCATGCTGACAGGGAGTATGGCTCCTTCGTGAATGATTGTTCTCTTACCGTGGAAGAAACGCGGATGCTGCTCCGATGGGTCGAGCAGGGAGCGAAGAAAGACGATGGGGGCGATCCGCTGACGACTGCAACGGTGCCTTCGAAAGACTGGGCACTCGGCAAACCGGATGTCATCGTTTCCCTTCCCAAGGTGGAAGAGATTCCCGCGACCGGGGTTCTGGAATATCGCCATCTCCAGGTTGTATCGCCGTTTGACCGTGATGTCTGGGTAAAAGGAATTGCCGTTAAACCAGACAATACTCGCGTCGTTCACCACTTGATCTTGCGCGCGAAGAAGCACGCCAATGACGATAACAACAATGAGGATGATGCATTCCTGACCGGTTGGGCTCCCGGCACCCCGGAGCTATTCTTTCCTAAAGGAACGGGAAAGCTGATCAAGAAAGGTGCGATTTTGGATTTCGAAATGCATTACACCACCTCCGGACGGGAAGAGAAGGATCAGTCAAGCGTTGGCATTTACCTCCTGGACGAAAAACCAGAAATGGTGCTGAAAACAAAAGCAGCCCTGGACCTCGATTTAGAAATCTCACCTGGCGAATCGACGGAAACTGTTTTTGCCCGGTACGGCGTAAAGCGTGATTCCCTGCTTTTTGACATGGCGCCGCACATGCACCTGCGTGGATCCTGGTTTAGATTTGAAGCGCTCTACCCGAATGGAAAGCAGGAAACATTGCTGTCCGTCCCGAAATACGACTTCAAGTGGCAGCACAACTACCGCCTCAAAGAACCGAAGCGACTTCCCGCCGGTACATGGATCCTCTGCAGTGGAGGCTTTGATAATTCATCTCACAACCCTGCAAATCCCAATCCAAAGGAAACGGTGCGCTGGGGTGAGCAATCTTTCGAAGAGATGTTCATCGGCTTTATGAGCATGGCTGAAATTCCGACGCAGAAGCTCGCGGCGAGGGACACGAAGTAAAAAGCGGCGCGTGATGCGCCGCTTAGAATAATTGTAATTTAAAGGCTTACTCCTTAATCACGACACCGTCCTTGTTCACGGTGACCGTTCTGTGGGCTCCATTCTGCAGGAAAGCTACTTCGTAGGTCACACCCGCATCGCTCAACTTTGGGCTGATCGAATCTATTGTAGCGGTTCCAGCGAGCTTCTTCGCGGTGTTCTGCACGGGCACAGGAACATCGGATATGCTGACCTTCGTGACCGGCGTGTTCTCCGGTGCCGACGTAGTAGAACCATTCACATTTGCGGTGGAGTTCAAACTTCCCCGCTCGGTTGACGCTGAGCTGCCGGTGCTCGCGCTGGTCGCGGTTCTCGCCGGAGGATCATTTGCCGGGAGAACTTTCGCGCTCGCCAACTCGTCTGACGTGATCGGCGCTTGTGCCGGGGCACCGGCGGCTTCGCGGTCCAGCGATCCTTCCGGCAGAACAACTCGTCCATCGGTCGCCACCAGTAATTCCACAGGTGCACCGTTCGTCCGATAATGCACCTGGTAAACAGTTTCCGAGCCCATCTGCTTCGTGGTGATATCTTTTACCGCCACACCGTCAGTCTGGCGCCGTATCGTATCCCGAACAGACTGAGGCAAATCGCCGAGTGCGATAACCGGAGCCTTGTTTGGATCGGGAATTTCCAGAGCCGGAGAAACGTTGTGTTCGATGCGGCGCACTGTTCCATCCTTGAGCACAATCATGCGATCACGCCGGCCGTCATGATAGTAAACGACGTCGTACACCGTTTTGCCATCGCGATCGCTGCCGAGCGTGATCGAGCGAATATCGCTGGCGGTGGCGTAAGCTTTAACCGCATTCTGGATAGCTACCGGAACGGTACTCAGCGGGATGCCGCTGACCTTCTCATCGTCGTAGTTAACTTTGGGTACACTCAGCTCCGTGTAGTTGCGCCGGTTATCACTCAGGACCTTTCCTTCCTGATCGATGGTCAACTCGCCGACACTGTTATCACCACGCACGGCGACCGTATACAGCTCGCCACCCACCCGCTGCTCTCGGGTGATGGAGCGAACCTCAGCGCCGCGCGCTTCACGGCGAAGCGTTTCCTGCACCGCGTTGGGGAGTTGATCCATGTTGAGGGAAGAACGCGTGGAACTATTGGTGCGCGTCGTCGAATTCGTCGAAGCCCCCGTTCCACTCGTGCGCGCAGCAGCACCACCTACGCCTGTGATGGGATTATTGCTAATGATCCGTCCGTCGGGCCCCACCGTCATGACCATTGGCCGTCCGTTCTGATCATAACTGACGGCATACATTAATCCGTTTGTACCTTGAATCTGCGTCATCTGATTGAGACGTCCATTTCCGAGTTGGGAATGAATGGCCGATTGCACACTGGCGGGCAGATCGCTCATGATGACGCCGGTTCCCGGCAGCACTCCTGTGGTTGTCGGAACGAACGAGGAAGTGAGCGTCCCGTTCAGCGGCGCGGCGCCGAGAAAAGTTCCGTTTGCAGCAAAGCGCATTTCGGTTGGAACGCCGTTTTGCGTCGTCGTGACGCGGTAGATCGTTCCGTTCGCAAGATCATCCCGGCTGATGGTCTGGACCTGTCCATTCGCGCCGAGTTGAGTTTGCAAAGTGCTCTGAACGGCTGAGGGCAGAGTACTCAAAGGCAAACCAGCCTGGGCGTTTCCGAGTGTGCTTGGAGCGGCGGCCGCTGCGCTCACTGGACCGACGCCGGCCGCCCCGGGCGTGCGCGATAAGATTTGACCGGTCTGTGAAATCTGCAGCTCCATCGGAATGCCGTTTTCGGTGACTTGCGCCCGGTAGACAGGACCATTCACGCCCTGGACCTGAGTAACACTTCCCACCTGACCGTTCGCGCCGAGCCCCTGAAGAGCGGTTTGCACCGCGCCGGGCAAGGTTGTCACCGGAATGGATTGAGCCGAGTTCGCGACGCCGCTCGGCAGCGTAGCGCTGGAACCGACGGTCCCGGCGGGAGATATAAAGGTATTCCCCGAAGCCGAACCGCCCACGGTATTACCGGCTGTTCCGAGCGTGCTCGCCGCCCCGATGGGTGGGGTCGCCGCCGGAGCCAGAATGCTGGCTCGGCCCTGGGTATTCAAACCCCGCGCCGCGCCGGAATTGACGGCTCCCGCACGGCTCGTTCCGGTCGCTCTGGTTCCCGTTCCCCCAACAGCAGCAGTGCCTGCTGCGGCCCCTCCTGCTCCCGCTGCTCCGCCCGCTCCTCCTCCTCCGGCTCCGCCAGCGCCTCCTCCAGCACCTTGCGCCTGGAGAGCGACAGCCGTTGTGAAAACCCCGAGAGTGGTGATAGCAGACTTCAAGTAAGTCTTCTTCATACGGTATCAAGTATCCGCCCACGGAAGACACCGCCAAGACGGGCTTACCCTGATTACTGCCTAAAACCGGTGCGTAATGAAAACCGGCGAGAAAACGGAGAAGGAAGGACTATTTTTTGAAAATGCCGCCGAATAGGCCCTTTTTCTCGGCCTGCCGCTGCTGGACTTTAAGTTGCCCGAGGAGCGATTGCCAGGCGATGTAGATTTTGTGCCACTGGTTTTCAAGGGAACGCAAGGACATGTCGCTCTGCTCGCTCAGGTAGCGGATGGAAGGAGCATCGCTGATCACGGCCAGAATCTCCTCTTTCTTCGGATTTTCGACCTCGATCGCCGCGAAAAGCAACTCGAGTTCCTGAGTGAGCAGACTTTTCACCTCGAGAAAATGGGCCTCATCTTCCGCCCCAAAATTCTTCGAGCGCGCCTGATTCAGGTACTGATTGAACTGTTTCCAGCATTCGAGGTAATTCTCCATCTGCCGGACCAGTTCATCGACTTTTCCATCGCTCATCGTGACCTCTTGTAAGCGATAACCGCGATCTTCGCGAGCACGAAAATGCCCGTGAGGAATTAGTAATTTCTTTAGTCGGAGCCTCGCGCCCTATCGTAGACCAGCAGACCTATTGCGCTTCCCGAAAATTCTTTTCATGCTGAGTCCATGTGGCTGTTCATGGCATTTGCCCTTGGCACAATCGTCCGAGCTTTTGCAGAACCGACCTTTCCGCCACCCCTGGATTTTGGCCCGACCAACGAATACGGGCGCAATCTTCAGCGTTCGGTGCGCCTCATGAGCGATAGCAATCCTGCGAAAAAACGGACGGTCAAGATTATGCTGTATGGTCAGTCGATTACTCAGGAGCTTTGGTCGTATTGGATTGCGGATGATCTGCGCGCTCGCTTTCCGAATGCGAACCTGGTGATCACGAATCTCGCCGTTGGTTATCAGTCGGATACTTTACGCAAGCTGGCGCAGGTGGACATTCCCAACTTTTATCCTGACGTAATGATCTTCCAGGATTATGGACCCGAGGTTTATTACGAGGAGATGGTCAGGATCGCGCGCCGCCGCACCACCGCGGATATCCTGGTGCAGAATGATCACATTCATCTGGCGGAGGATCTCATTGAACCGACCGATCCGGCGACGCCGGGCGGCTTGTCGGAGCGTGCTCTCAGGAATTATGTAACCCTGCCCAACATCGCTGCCCGTTACGGAGCTGAACTGGGTGATGTTCGCACCTATTGGAAGCGCTACATCGAGGAATATCAATTGCAGACGTCAGACCTCCTGCGCGACCACGTTCATCCCAACGCACGCGGGAGTTTTCTCATGAATGAACTGCTCAAGCCGCACTTCCGAGTCGACCGAAGTTTCCCTTCCGACGATTGGATCGACGCAGAGAAGAACTTTGTGATTGGCCGCGACGTTGAATGGACGAACGATGTGCTCAAGCTGGAATTTAGCGGCAATCGCATTGATGTGATCGCGGAAGACTCCTCTCCTGACCCGATTCAAGTTTGGATCGATGGGCGGCGGCCGAGCGAGTATCCTGAGCTGTATGACTTCACGCGAGTGGATTGGTATCCCCTCGCTTTTTGGGTGACGATTTTGAAAATTCAGGCCGAACGTCCGTTACTCGACGAGCTCTGGACCGCAAAAATCCTGACTTCTACGACGAACAATGGTGTTCCTTTCCTTCGTTTCGCGGTTTCCGGCTCAAAAACTGGGTTCGATGGCGAAGGGAACATTACGGAGCGCTTTGTTTCCAATTCGCGGCGCGTCATTATTGATCCGGCGGACTGGTTAATGGTCTACTGGGCGGCGGCGTACTACCCGATTCTCCAGCCGTTGCCAGTCGGGCATGATATCCATTGGAGAAGTCAACTAAACGCTCAGGACGAGTTCGTGCCCCAGGTCAGCAATCCGAACCTTGAGAGCGCGATTACTATTGCACGCGGTCTCGCGAACGGCCGGCACACACTCGAAATGCGGCGCCACCGACCCACGCCCATTTCCACAATCCGCATTTATAATCCCCTGGCGCGAACACAACCTGCTAACTCAGTCGCTTTACGGGTCACGGACGTCACGTTGAATCCGTTAGGGATCAACCTCCAGGTGAGCGCCTCCGGGCGGTATATCGTCGAAACTTCGGATGATTGCATCGAATGGCAACCCAGCACCTGTCCCTTGAATCAGCCGACGATAATGTTGCCTATCGAGAGCGCTCTTCACTTTTTCCGAGCTCGTGAGATTGACTGAGCAAAAGAGTTTGACGGCAGGTGCGTTTCAAACGACTGTTTGAAACGTCCGTATGAACGCAGCCGCAGACACGAAATCGCGCATCCTTGATGTGGCGGAGGAGCTCTTCGCCGAACAAGGGCTGGATCGCGTTTCCATTCGCGACATCACCGACGCCGCAGAGGCGAACCTCGCCGCAGTGAACTATCACTTCGGCGGGAAGAAAGAGTTAATCGAAGCGGTTTTTGAGCGACGAATCAAGCCGGTTAACGAGGCACGGATTGAAGCGCTCCGCAAACTAGGCGCAGCACGCAATGGGAAAGCAGCGAGGGTGGAAGATATCCTGGAAGCGTTTATTCGACCGACAATCACCTGCTGCGATCATAGCGCCAGGGAAGGACACGCATTTTCCCTTTTGTTCGGACGCTGTCTTGCCGAACCGCGACCGGAAGTGGAGACTCTCCTGCAGCGGCAGTTCGAACCGCTCAGGGAGGAATTGGAAGGCGCGCTGATGAAGGCGCTCCCTCACCTTTCGAAAGAAGAAATTTTTTGGAGGATGAAATATACCTTTGGAGCACTGCATCACTGGATGCTGAGTCGCGATCGATTTGTGCCATCATGGGCGAAGAAAATAGACATGGAAGCGCAGACTAAAGAGCTGATCGCCTTCGCGGCGGCGGGTTTCAGAGCCAAATCATTAGTTACCGTATGAGATTCAGGACACCGATCATTTTTATCGTCGCCGGCTCGGCGCTACTCCTCGCTTCCTGCGGAAAGAAAAGTGCCGGCGCGCCCGCCGCGCCACCTCCTGCCGAGGTCTCTGTCCTCACCGTCGCCTCCGAGACCGTTCCGCTGACCACGGAACTCCCTGGACGAATCACCCCGGTGCGCGAAGCACAGGTTCGGGCGCGGGCGACAGGCATTTTGCTGAAACGCTTTTTTGAGGAGGGCGCGAATGTGAAAGAGGGCGACCTGCTCTTCCAAATCGATCCGGCACCGCTCGAGGCGGCTCTCAACAGTGCTCTGGGGAACCAGGCGAAAAGCGAAGCATGGTTGAAGGAGAGTCAGGCAAAGGTAAATCGCTACAAGGAACTCATTGAGATCAACGCGGTCAGTAAACAGGTTTACGACGAGGCACTCGCCACTTTGGGCCAATACCAGGCCGAAGCGCTTGCCAACAAAGCGGCGGTTGAGACCGCGCAACTCAACTTAGGTTACGCAAAGGTGACCGCTCCCATCTCTGGCCGTATTGGCAAGGCCCTCGTCACGGAAGGGGCGCTGGTGAGTGCGGCGGAGGCAACTCCGCTTGCGTCCATTCGACAACTCGACCCGGTTTATCTGGATATTGCACAATCGAGTACTGAGTTACTGCGGCTGCGCAAAGCGTCACAAAAAGGATCGATCGAGAGCGTTCCGCTTCAAGAAGCCACCGTTACGCTGGTGCTGGAGGATGGCACCAAATACCCACATCCCGGCAAATTGTTATTCTCCGATGCGAACGTTGACCCGGGTACGGGAATGGTGATTCTGCGGACGCTCGTGCCGAATCCAGACAATCTCCTTTTACCCGGCATGTTCGCGCGCGCGCAGGTGCTTCAAGGGGTTATAACGAACGCCGTCACGATTCCGCAGCGAACCGTTACCCGCGGTGCAGCCGGTAATGCTTCCGTCCTCGTGGTGGACAGCCAGAACAAGGTGGAACTGCGGAAAATCACCATTAATCGCGAAATCGGAACCAAAGTCGTCATCAGCGAGGGATTGAAACCCGGAGAAAAAATCATCGTCGAAGGATCGCAAAAGGCGCCTCCCGGCTCGGTGGTAAAAACTGTACCCTTTGAGCCAATTTCGGTGGCGTCGAGCGCCGAAAAGAGTGACTCCACCCCTCAATAACTCATGGCGCGTTTTTTCATTGATCGTCCAGTTTTCGCCTGGGTGGTGGCGATCCTGATCATGGTGCTCGGCGCCCTGGCGGTGACACGTCTCCCTGTCGCCCAGTATCCGAATGTCGCTCCGCCGTCTATTTCGGTGACAGCAAACTACGCGGGCGCTTCGGCTGAGACGTTGCAGGACACGGTCACCAGTGTCATCGAGCAATCGCTCAACGGCATAGATAATCTCCTGTACATGTCGTCCAGCAGTGACGCCTCCGGGCTCTCGACGGTGACTTTGTATTTCCTCCCGGGCACCAATCCGGACGTTGCGCAGGTGCAGGTTCAGAACAAGGTCCAGCTCGCGACACCGAGCCTGCCCGAGACCGTGCAGCGCCAGGGGGTTGTGGTCGCGAAAGCGACGCGCAATTTCATGATGTTTTTCACGCTGTCCACGGTGGACGACAGCCTGGATGAGATCGCGCTCGGCAATTACATCGCGGCCAACGTGCTCGATCCGATCCGCCGAGTGACCGGTGTAGGTGAAGCGATGATGTTCGGTTCGCAATACGCCATGCGGGTTTGGCTCAATCCAGAGCGGATGATCAGTTACGGCTTTACCGCGAGCGACATCACCACTGCGATCCAAAATCAAAACACGCAAGTTCCCGTAGGACAGATAGGAGCGAACCCCGCCGTGCCGGGCCAGCAACTCAATGTGATTATGCAGGGCCGCACGACGCTGCGAACGGTAGAGGAGTTCGAGCATATTCTTTTGCGGATGAATGCGGACGGGTCGAGGGTCTTGCTCAAGGATGTGGCGCGCGTTTCGCTGGGCGCAGAAAATTACGGGACGAAAGCGCGGGTGAACGGGCATCCTTCCGCGGCCGTCGCGATCAAATTGAGCCCTTCTGCGAACGCGCTAACCACCGCCAAAGCGGTGCGGGAGAAAGTGGCGGAGCTTGCGAAGTTTTTTCCTCCCGGCGTCCGTGTGGACTTTCCGCTGGACACGTCCACTTTCGTCCGGATTTCCATCGAGGAAGTGCTCAAAACATTAGCGGAAGCGATCGTCCTGGTATTCCTCGTGATGTATCTGTTTTTGCAGAATTTCCGTGCGACTCTCATTCCCACGATTGTGGTGCCGGTTGCGTTGCTCGGAACGTTCGGCGCCATGCTCGCGTTCGGTTTCTCGATCAATGTGCTCACGATGTTTGGTCTCGTCCTCGCCATCGGCATTCTGGTGGATGACGCCATTGTCGTGGTTGAGAACGTGGAACGTATCATGGCGGAAGAAGGCCTTTCACCGCTGGAAGCAACCCGCAAAGCGATGGATCAGATTACGGGGGCGCTGATTGGCATCACGCTTGTTTTGACTGCCGTGTTCATTCCGATGGCTTTCTTCAGTGGTTCGGTCGGCACGATCTACCGGCAATTTTCGCTTTCACTGGTTTCATCCATGCTCTTCTCGGTGCTCATGGCGATGTCGCTCACGCCCGCGCTTTGCGCGACACTCCTGAAGCCCGTCGAAAAAGGCCATAAACATGAGCGCGGGGGTTTCTTCGGCTGGTTCAATCGGACCTTCGCGCGTTCAACCACGAAATATCAATCGGTCGTGGCGCGCATCCTGAAGCACACGGTCATGGCTATGGCCGTTTTTGCAGTGATTATTGTCAGCGTCGGGCTCCTCTATGCGAGGTTACCTTCCTCGTTCCTTCCCGCGGAAGATCAGGGCTATTTCATCACCAACATTCAACTACCCGTCGGAGCGACGCAGGAACGGACCGATGCCGTGCTGAAACAGGTCGAAGAATATTTTCTGAAACAACCCGAAATCGAGAGTTTCATCACCGTCGCCGGTTTCAGCTTCAATGGTCGCGGGCAGAACTCCGCCCTTTCTTTCGGGCGTTTAAAAGACTGGAGCGAACGGAAAGGCAAGGAACACACTGTCCAGGCGGTTGTGGGGCGCGCCTTCGCGACGTTCGCGTCGATCAAGGATGCGATTATTTTTCCGCTTAACCCGCCAGCGATTGCGGAGTTGGGTAACTCCACAGGATTCGATTTCCAATTGCAGGACCGCGCGGGCGTGGGCCATGAAGTGCTGATGCAAGCGCGCAACCAACTGCTCGGCCTTGCCGCCAAAAACCCGAATATCATCGGGGCGCGTCCGCAAGGTCTCGAAGACGCGCCTCAACTCAAAATCGAAGTGGATGGAACGAAAGCCAACGCGCTGGGGGTTTCGCCCGCGGAGGTCAACAATACACTGCAGACCAGCTTCGGATCGACCTACGTGAACAACTTTATCAATGGGAATCGGGTGCAACGCGTGCTCGTTCAGTTGGATGCGCCTTACCGGATGTCACCCGAAGATGTAAATCTTGTCTTCGTGCGCAATCGCTCAGGAGCGATGGTTCCCCTTTCCGCTTTTACGACCGTGCGTTGGATCTACGGGTCGCCAGCTCTGCAAAATTACAACGGTTTTCCATCGATTGAGATAGTCGGCTCCGCTCCGCCTGGCAAGAGCACCGGTGAAGCCATGGCGGCAATGGAAGAAATCGCGACCAAACTTCCGGCCGGAATTGGTTTTGAATGGACGGGGCAATCGTACGAGGAGCGACTGTCTGGCGCGCAAGCGCCGGCGCTTTACACTCTCTCGCTGCTTGTGGTCTTTCTCTGCCTGGCCGCTCTCTACGAAAGCTGGGCGATCCCGTTCTCCGTTATCTTAATCGTGCCGCTGGGTATTTTGGGCGCTTTGTTCGCTGCGACATTTCGTGGCCTTCCGAACGACGTCTATTTCAAGGTGGGCTTGTTGACTACGGTCGGTCTCGCGACGAAAAACGCGATTCTGATTATCGAATACGCAAAGGACCTTCAGGCACAGGGTCGTGATTTGATCGAAGCGACCCTCGAAGCGGTTCACCTCCGATTACGTCCGATTCTCATGACTTCGTTCGCCTTCATTCTTGGTGTCACTCCGTTGGTCGTCAGTTCCGGCGCAGGTTCCGGCAGCCAGAATGCCATCGGCACTGGCGTGGCTGGGGGTATGTTGGCAGCTACGGTTCTGGGCATTTTCTTTGTGCCGGTCTTTTACGTGGTCGTTCGCCGAATTTTTAAAGTGCGGCCGAAAACGTCCGAGCATATGGCCGCGGGTTTGGCTGGCGGCAAAGAACAAACCGCATGAAAAGGCTTTCCTGCTTCATCGCAATATTGGTTCTCGGCGGGTGTACGATGGCGCCCAAGTACGAGCGTCCTGCCGCGCCGATCAGCCAGGACTGGCCGATCAATCCGAATGCCACTAATACAACCGTGGGCGCCGCTGCTGATGTTGATTGGCGTCAGTTTTTCAACGATCCGCGACTGCAGGCGCTGATTGAACTGAGCCTCACAAACAATCGCGACTTCCGCATCGCCGCTCTGCGCGTGGAGCAATCGCGGGCGCTTTACCGTATTCGACGCGCCGATTTGATACCGCGCCTCGACGCCAATGCTTCGTGGAATAAACAGCATTTCGCCGGCGGAGCTTCCGGGTTCAACAACGCATTCACTCTCGAGACCTATCAGGTCAGCCTGAATGCTGCGTATGAGGTTGACCTGTTTGGCCGGGTCCGCAGTCTTAAAAATCAAGCACTCGAACAATATTTTGCTCTGGAGGAAAATCGCCGAAGTGCACAGATCGCACTCGTCTCCGAAGTGGCCTCACAATACCTCGCTACTCTCCAATTCCAAAACCAGCTAGACCTCGCGCGCGAAACGCTCGCCGCGGTCGAAAACTCCTACAACTTGAATAAACGAAGCTTCGAGGCTGGCGTCGCGTCCGAATTAGATCTCCGCACGGCGCAGGCTCAGGTGCAATCCGCGCAGGTCAATATCGCTACCTATCAGCAGCTTCTTTCCGTCGCGCAAAATGGACTGGTTCTGGTCGTCGGCCAACCGCTACCGCCGGACCTTCCGCCCGGACGCGCCCTGCGCGATCAAAACCTCCTGAACGATCTCCCTGCCGGTCTACCTTCCGACCTCCTGACACGTCGACCGGACATTCTCGCGGCGGAACACACGCTCAAAGCAGCCAACGCGAACATTGGCGCTGCGCGTGCCGCATTCTTCCCGCAGATCCTCCTTACCGGTTCAGCAGGGGTCGCAAGTGCGAAGTTAAGTGATCTTTTCACCGGCCCCGCAGGGCAATGGAGTTTCGGTCCGCAGATTAACGTCCCCATTTTTCAGGGCGGCGCAGGCAAAGCCAACCTGGATTATGCCAAGGTCAGCAAACAAATCGAAATCGCCGGTTACGAACGTGCGATTCAGACGGCCTTCCGTGAAGTCTCGGATGCGCTCGCCATCCGCGCTCAAGTGGATGCCAAACTCGCCGCTCAAGCATTACTCGTGGAAGCCCAACAACGTCGCTACGAACTGACCAACGCGCGGTATCGTCAAGGTGTGGACAGCTATGTCGACGTTCTCCTCGCGCAGCAGGATCTCTACGCCGCGCAACAAAACTATCTCCAGTTCCAAGCGGCGCGACTAATCAATGCCGTGGGTCTCTACCGGTCGCTGGGTGGTGGCTGGAAGTCGTAATTTCGAGCCGCGATTGCCGCACCACACGAAAACGGCCGATCCATAAACAGATTCTCTATTCTCCATTCCCTATTCGAGAATTTTGCCTCCGAATTGGCTTGCCGGACCCGGAGGGAGAGCGCATTTTTCGCACCAATTCACGTGGCCAGTTTCTCTTATGAGAATTCCTTTATCTTTGTGCGCTTGTTTCGTCGCCAGTTCTCTCGCGAGCCGAGGTGCGGTGGTTATCAATGAAATCTTTTACCATGCACCCGACGATATCTCTCAACTGCAATGGATCGAGCTTCACAATACCGGGACGGCTTCGGTGGATGTATCGGGATGGAAGTTGAAGGACGGCCTCAAATTTGAGTTCCCCGCGAACAGCTCCATTCCTGCGGAAGGTTATTTGGTCCTGTGTGAGGATGCTCGCCGCTTTGCCGAGTACTATAAGGTTACCGCTTCGGGAGAGTTTAAAAAAACGCTCAAGCACAGCGGCGAAAGCATCGAACTGGTCGACAAGAACGGCAAGCGCGTTGACCGAGTCACCTTCTCCAACAAGGCTCCATGGCCAATCGCGCCAGATGGATATTCCGCTTCACTGGAACGGATAACACCATCAGCCGACGGCATGCTTCCCTCGAACTGGGCGCCTTCCGCTCTCTCCGCCGAGCTGACCGTTCCGGGCGGGTCGCCCGGCGCACGAAATAGCACGTTTGCGCTGCAATTACCGCCCGTCATCGCCGAGGTCACCTTCACGCCTGCACCCCCTAGTCCCACCGATCCAATCCGTGTGACTGCGCGACTCGGAGAAAAGAGCGAAGCCAAAGCCGTCGAACTTCACTTCCAAACAGTGCGCTCAACGAACGTCTCTTCCGAAACGGTGATCGCCATGAAAGCCAGTGGGACGAAATATGAAGCCGAAATTCCACCGCAGGCCGATGGCACATTATTGCGCCTGTCCGTGCGAGCCTCCAACGCTCAGGGCGCGGAACGGAGCTATCCCCCCAAAAATGAACTGCGCCCCGCACTTTCAGTTTATGTTCAATCAACGCCGGAGGTGGGCGCGATTCCTCTGGCCTACGTAATGAACACCGATCCGCGGGATGCCGCCGACTCTGTCCGTTATATCGAACGCGCGCGCCACGGGAATGGCAATCCATTCAGCGACGAGGGCGCGGGACGCTTGCGCCGGATGATCGAACCGGGGTTGGATCTTGAGGCCGCATGGTTCGAACTGAGCGCCAGCCGTTCGTTCGACCAAAAAACCTACGAGGCTCTGCAGCAGGTATTCGTTCATTATATCGGTGAGCGGCAAAAGTTGTTGGACGATACAACTCTTTACCGTGCGGACGACAAAGAGATACTCGATCGTATTGCTGCGAAACGAAAAGCTTTTGCTGACGATACGCTCAAGGTTCTTCCAGAGAACGACCGCGCTGCACTCACTTCGCGCCTGAACAGTGCAAACAACCCGGAAGGCCCGGACGGTTTTTTCAAATACCTTCTAAAAATCGAAGGTGGCTGGCTGGCTTTGAACGAAAAATTCGTGCTCACTGAAGCGCAACGCAAAACCCTTCAGCCCGTTCTGGTGAAGGCGGTCGAAGGACGCAGCCTCAAAAATCCCGCCCTGAAGGACCTGGAGCCCGGCCCCGGCTCATTCCCGAAGATGCAAGAGGTCTTCGGTAATGTGGAAAAGGAAATGTGGGCGCAACTGCGGACCGCTTTAAGTTATCCCCAAGTGCGCTATCTCCAGCGCTGGTATCGTGATAACGGCTCCTTCATCCGGCCCAAGTCGAGCGAGGTTCGTCCGGTCGCAGCCCGAGGTTCATCGGCCTTTGTCGTTATTGATCCAAAAACGAAGAAGCCCGAAGTCTTTGATTTCGTGAACGTCACGGAACGGAGCGCCGGATATAAAGTGCGCTTTCACAAAGACCACACCTTCCGCGGCATGAACGTCGCGGACATTATCTTTGAGTATAACGACCGCTTCGTGCTCGCCGAGCCGCTCGCTTACGAGCTCTACCGAAAAGTTGGGTGCCCCTCGCCAGTGGAAGACTTCGTTCGTCTTAATCTCAATGGGCAAACCATCGGCTACCATCTGCTCTTCGAGCAAATCAACAAATCCTTTCTCCGCCGCAATGGTCGTAATCCGGATGGCGATCTCTTCAAGCTCGCCTGGTACGGCCGCAGCATAGAGAGCCAACACGAGAAACAAACGAATCCAGACGGAAATCACGACGCACTCGTCAGCCTTGTGAATCAGCTCAACTCGACCAAAGGTCAGGAGCAATGGGCCGTGATCGAGAAAAATTTCAATGTTCCCGAAGTGATCAACTACTTCGCGGTCAACATGTGCCTTTCCCACTGGGACGGCTTCTTCAACAACTACTTCGCCTACCACGACAAACAGGGCACCGGTAAGTGGGAGATGTATGCCTGGGATCAGGACAAGACGTGGGGTTTTTATGACAATATTAAAGCAGGCGATGTCTTCTTTGATATGCCACTCACCTTCGGGATGGAAGGTGATCTACCACCGGGAGGTGGTCCGGCCCGTTTCGATCCGAATAGTTGGTGGCGGCCCGGCGGCTTTTTCTCCAAGCCACTTTTGGCAAATCCGGAATTCCGGAAGCGTTTCCTTAAACGCCTGAACGAAATTCTTGCCAAGGATTTCACCGCAGATGAAATGTTTCCGATCATGGATCAAATGGCAGCGCGGTTGCGCCCGGAAGTCCCGATTCGCGCGAAAGCGCTCAATCGGAGTCCGGACGAAGCCCTGAAACGTCTTGATGAAAATATCGCCTCATTGAAAGAGAATCTCCGAAAACGCCGTGAATTCCTGTTGAACCAATCCGAACTCAAACTGGCGGAGAATGTGAGGTAACTGGCTCTAAAAATGCCCCAGGCAGCCCGGTCCAGCACTGGACAGCTTTAAAAGGAGCGTCCATTTGTCGGCCACCTTTGCCAGCGAATCAAAAAGTTGGGTAATAAGAATCTGCTCCTGCCTACGGTATGTTCTCAAAAAGGCAATGACCTCCGCGGCGACGAAGACGCGATACGGCGGCATTATCTCTCCGTTTTCTTGCCGAGTTCACTTTTCCAATCTTGTAAATCAATCCGACTCGAAGCGGTGCGGTCATCGATCCTCCGAGCCATTTCGGAGCGCCATTCAGTATCCTGCTCCATTCGCAGATGAACAAGATAGGCAGTTAACTGCTTTTGCTCATCAGGAGAGAGCTTCGAAACCTCTCTCATGATTTCGGGCCATATTCATGCGAATATCATGACAGTCCTGCGATGAAATGCAAACCAAGGCCGTAACTCTTCGAAACCAAACAAATGCGCTCGCGTGACTTTCGAATCTGCTGTCCTTCTCTGTTCAATCCTGTCAAATAGGCACGCTTTCAGATCAATGAAAATGAAGTTCGCTTTCGCGCTACTCGGCGCCGCATTTGCCATCTCCTTTCCCGCCGCCGGCAGCGATTCTAGTCCTCCACAAAACGTCGATTGGCCGACGTATCTCGGCGATAAGGAGCGCAGCCATTACTCTGCTCTAAGTCAAATAAATCACAGTAACGTCACACAACTGAAGGTCGCCTGGACTTACAACACCGGTGACAAGGGCGAGTACCAGGCCAACAATCTGATCATCGCGGGCGTCCTTTATACCGCTTCCCCAAGTCGCAAAATCATCGCCTTGGATGCCACGACCGGACGCGAACTCTGGAAATGGGACCCACGTTCCGAACACAAAGATCCGATCGGCAGCCGGCAGCGCGGTCTGGTCTATTGGCAAAATGAAACCGGCGGCGAAAAGCGCCTCTTTACCGGCGCAGGCAATCATCTTTACGCGCTTGATCCGCACTCGGGCGAATTGATCCGGAGCTTTGCGCAAAACGGCTCACTCCACCTGGGCACCGGCTTGCACGACGAAGGCGTGCCGCCTTCCGTTGGACTGAATACACCGGGCATTATCTACAAAGACCTTCTGATCTTCGGCGGGGTAGGCGGTCCGGGCGCGGTGCGCGCCTTCGATGTTCGCACTGGTCAACTCCGCTGGATCTTTCATTTGATTCCGCGTCCCGGCGAGGTCGGCTACGATACCTGGCCGCCAGGAGCGTACAAAACGGCAA
Source organism: Limisphaerales bacterium (assembly GCA_044226545.1). GTDB lineage: Bacteria > Verrucomicrobiota > Verrucomicrobiia > Limisphaerales > SXQI01 > DASVNK01. Next base: position 167,226 of record JBGAGW010000008.1, on the reverse strand, counting down.
CCGGGGTGATGCCCTGGCCCGGACAATCGCTCGATGAAAAGCGCGGCATCCTCTACGTCGCCACGAAGACCGCCGAACCCGATTTTTACGGCGGGTTTCGTCACGGAAAAAATCTTTTCGCGAACAGTCTCGTCGCGCTCGACGCCGCAACCGGCAAACGCCTCTGGCACTTCCAAATCGTTCATCACGACCTGCTCGATAAAGACCTCCCCTGCCCTCCGCTCCTTCTCACCGTCACGCACAACGGCAAGAAAATTGACGCCGTTGCCCAAGGCACCAAGCACGGCCAACTCTTCGTCTTCGACCGCGTGAGCGGCGAACCGCTCTGGCCCATCGAAGAACGTCCCGTCCCTCCTTCGGAATTGCGCGGCGAACAAGCCTGGCCCACCCAGCCATTCCCAACGAAGCCCGCCCCGTTCATGCGCCAGAACTACACCGAAGCGGATGTCTCCCACATCTCGCCCGAAGCCTACACCAACACCCTCGAGCGCGTTCGCATCGCGCCTAATTTCGGCCCGTTCGCCGCGCCCAGTGTGCGCCAGACCATCATGTTTCCCGGTTTTGACGGCGGGATGGAATGGGGCGGCGGCGCAGCCGATCCCGATGGGACCTATTACGCGAACATCAACGAAATGCCCTGGCTAATGCAGATGGTCGAACTGCGTCGCGAAGATGGCACCTCCGTCCCACGCGGGGAACGCGACTACATGGCTTACTGTGCCCCGTGCCACGGCCTCAATCGCGCCGGCAATCAACTCGGCGGCTTCCCCTCCCTCCTGGACGTCGCCACCCGCAAGACCCGCGAACAAATGTTCCTCATCACCCAAAAAGGCGCCGGTCGCATGCCCGCTTTCGATTCACTTTCAGACGCCGACCGCAACGCCATTCTCGACTACGTTCTCGGCGTGAATCAACCCTCCACCACCCCGCGCGACGGCGCGACCCCCAGCGCCAACCGCGACGACGCTGCCCAAAAGCCACCCCGCGACAACAGCCCGCCCTACACTTTCTCCGGCTTCCGCCGCTACCTCGATGCCGAAGGTTACCCCGCGATCAAACCTCCCTGGGGCACTCTGAATGCGGTCGACCTGAACACCGGCGAATTCAAGTGGAAAGTCCCGCTGGGCGAGTACAAAGAACTGACCGCTCGCGGCATCCCCGCCACCGGCACCGAGAACTACGGCGGCCCTTTGGTCACCGCGGGAGGCCTCCTCTTCATCGGCGCCAGTGCGGACGAAACCTTCCGCGCTTTCGACAAAAACACTGGCGCAATCCTCTGGCAAGCCGCCCTCCCGTTTGGTGGCAACGCCACGCCCAGCACCTACATGATCAAAGGCCGCCAATACATCGTCATCTCCGCTGGAGGCGGCAAATCGGGCCGGCCCGCCGGAGGCAGCCTCGTCGCATTTGCGCTCCCGGAAAAGTAATTCTTCCTCCTCTTGTTGTGGTGGGGTACTTTGTGGAGCTATATCGGAATTCGCGTTCATCGCTGTTTACTGAAGCAATGTTTATGCAGGTTAAAGTGCTTTTTCATTCGTATTTTCGAGAGTTGGCGGGGTGCGCGGAAACAATGGAAAGTCTGCCCGAAGCTGCGTTGCTCGGGAGTTTGGTGAAACGGTTGCAGGACCGCTTTCCGCGGATTAAAGCGATGGAGCGGTCGACGCTGGTGGCGGTGGGGGTGGAATATCAGAAGGCGGATTATGTTTTGCGGGAGGGGGATGAGGTGTCGTTGTTTCCGCCGGTCCAGGGAGGATGAGCCCTCCTCGTAATCATAATCGTAATCCTTACTCTTAATCTGTTGGCTCAGCGGGGAGAGATTAGAAGTAAGATTACGATTACGATTAGGATTAGGAAGGCGGTTTCGGTGGAAAGGACGCGTTACCGCCTAAAGGCGGGACAACGAACCGGGAGGATTAACATCAGAGATGAAGCGGTGGCTGAGAATACAGAGCGAAGCGATTGATGAGGCGCGGCTGAATGGCGAGCGGGCGGTTTCGCGCGGGGTGGGAGCGGTGATTTGTTTTCTTGGGATTGTGCGGGAGCAGGAAGGGAGCGCGAACATCAGCGCGATTGATTACGAGGCGTTCCAGAAGATGGCCGAGCATCAGTTCGGAAAGATTTTTGATGAGGTTGAGAAGCGTTGGCCGATCGAGTGTGTGAGGTTGGTGCATCGCGTGGGGTTGGTGCCGGTGAATGAACCGTCGTTGTGGGTGGAAGTGGCGGCACCGCATCGTGGGGAGGCGTTCGCGGCGTGTCAGTATTTGATCGATGAGATGAAGAAGGTGGTTCCGATTTGGAAGAAGGCGGTGAGCTGAATTCAATTGGGAAATCAGGAAATCAGGAATGAGGTAGGACGCGCCGCGCCGCGCGCACCGTTCGGATAATGTTTGAGTTTCGGCGCGCGCGGAGCGACGCGCCTTACCCATTTATCGCAGGGTGACGGTGCCGTGTTCGTCGACGGTGTCGGGGGAGGGGCGGGTGCCGGTAGCGATGGCTTTGACGGATTTGGCCATGTATTTGATGCCTTGGAGGCCGGAGTTGTCCCAATACTCCCCATGGGTGCCGCGGACACGGATCATGATTAGGTTGGGATCGTCGGGGCCGCCCGGGAACCAGGTTTGATATGTTTTGCGCCAGATCTTCCGGGCCTTTTCGATGTCGCGGAAGATTTGGGCGGTGCCGTTCAGAGTGAGGGTGTTTTTCCAACCGTCCTGGCAGGTGACGCAGACTTCGGGGTGAGATTCGAGTTCGTCGATTTTGCCGCTGTTTTTGTCGGTCAGAAAAATGACGTCGCCGCCCGGTTCGATCTCGGCGATGGCCATGGGGCGCGCGTGCATCTGACCGGCGTTATCGACGGTGGTCAGGATTGCGGTGTCGAATTTCTGGAGGATTTCGTGGAACTTTTCGGCGGGCGATTTTTCAGTTGGCATATTTTTTACTTTCGATCTTTTTGTTCCATGGCGGCGTGCATGTTATCGACGAGGTTGGGATAGCGGCGGCCGGCAGCTTTCGCTCGAGCGCGTGCTTTGGCTTTGCTTGCGAGGGTTAGCTTTGTCCGGGCGGTTTTCTTGCGTGGCCCGTGGGTCCAGGGCGCGCTATGTCGAGTCTTCATTTTCGTCGGATCAGTATTTGGTCCAACCCGCGGGTGCGCGGCGATAGATGGAAATATCGGATCCGGGGTTGCGCTGGATTCTTTTGACGAGTGCGCGAACGCAATCCGCGGTGCTTTCGTGCTCGGAGATAACGGTGCAACCGCCCGAGACAAGGGCGAAGTTGGAGCGGTTGTTTGTAGCGGGGAACGTTAATATTTGACTCATAATGGTGCGATTAGAGTGCCTTCTTCGGCACTTTTTGGAAGAAGGGCTCTGCCTGATCGAGGTTTGAGGAAATGCGGAGTTTGGAGTTTTCGGGTTGGATGGGCGAAGGGTTAGAATTGTCGGATACAGCTTCCCACGCGCACGTTGAAAGGGTGTCCGGAGATCCCCGATGTAAACACCCGGAGGTTTACCACCCCTTTCATATTGCATGAGATGGGTTGATTGTTACGCTGATGTTGATCGTGTTTGCGCTGCTGAGTTGATGACTTTAGCTATCCAACATAAACCAGTTATCCTGCTAGCTGAGGATTCGGATGATGATGCGTATTTTTTCCAGCGGGCGTTTGGTCGCGCGTCGTTGGGTTGTGAATTGATGCGCGCCAGCAATGGGAAGATTGCGGTCGAAGTCCTGGGGAACAGCCGGGGCACTGGAAATACGCCGCCGCTCGTGTTTCTGGATCTGAAAATGCCGGTGATGAGCGGCTTCGATGTTCTACATTGGATCAAAAGTTCCGGGCTCGATCCTTTGCCCACGGTGATTGTGTTGAGCGGTTCGAATGATCACGCCGATCGGTCGAGAGCGTTCAGCCTCGGAGCGGCGGATTATCTGGTGAAACCGATTTCGGCCGAATTGTTGCGCGCACAAGTTTTGCGCGTGGCGAAGGTGTGCGACGGCGCTCTGGCCGGAACGGGAGCGCGCTCTTGAGTTCGGAGTTGTCACCGGAATTGAGGGACGAACTGCTCGACGACTTTTTCACAGAGTGTGACGAACATTTAACGAACATCCGACAGGGTTTAATGCACCTGGAGTCGTCGATCGGGAAAGCGCAAGCGGATCGGTCGGTGGTTAATGAGCTCTTTCGCAACTTCCATTCCTTCAAGGGAATTTCTGCGATTGTCGGGCTCCGAGCGGCGGAAGAACTGGCGCATGCGACGGAGGATTACCTGCGGGAATTGACACGGGGCGCAATCACACTGACGCAGCGCGGGGTGGAGTTGTTGATGCAGGCGACGCAGCGGCTGGAACAAATCGCGAGTGCGTTCCGCGACAAGAAGCCTATTCCTGAGACGGGCGCTTTGCTGGAGGTAATTCGAGAGGTTTCGGGCAAGAATTCTGAAGGGCCTGCTCCGGTCGTATCGTCTCGGGCGTCAGACGGGCAGAGCTCAGCGGAAGAGGCGCGCGCGCGGGGATTGGTTCTTTGGAAAATTACCTTTGTTCCCGCTAAAGAGCTGGACGAGAAGGGCGTGAACATCAATGCGGTGCGCGCGCGGTTGAGTGCTGCGGGAGAAATCCTCCAGGGAACGCCATCGATTCAAGAAGGAGGCAAACTTTCGTTCGAGTTCGTGGTGGGGATGAAGGAAACACCGGCGGACATTGCTTCTTGGGAGGCGGACGGAATTCGAGCTGATCTGATCGAAGCAACCGCGAGCGCGAAGCCGGAGACTGAGGTGGTGGATGAGCACAATCCGTTCATTGCGCCGTCGCACGTAGTTCGGGTGGATTTGCCGCGCCTCGATGGTCTAATGCGAATCGTGGGAGAAATGGTCATCAAACGATCGCGATTTGAGGAGGAATTGAATCGGCTTTCGCGGAAAGGGGAGACGCTGGATCTCGGCGTGCTGCGCGAAGTGAATACCGGTTTCACCCGGTCTCTTCGTGAACTGCGCGAGGCGATCATGCATGTGCGCATGGTTCCGGTGGCGGAGATTTTTGCGCGGATGCCGTTCGTGGTGAGAGATCTGGCGCGCGAGAGCAGGAAAAAGGCGCGCCTGACGATGGAAGGGCAGCAGACTGAGATTGATAAATTTCTGATCGAGAAGTTGAAGGACCCATTGCTGCACCTGGTGCGAAACTCGTTCAGCCACGGAGTGGAAACGCCGGAGGAAAGGCGAGCCGCTGGTAAGGCGGAGGAAGCGACGATTACGTTGAGTGCGGCGGCGACCGGTGATTCGGTTGTGATTATTGTAGGCGATGACGGGGGCGGGATCAAACAGTCCGCGGTTCTGAAGCGCGCGAAGGAGTTGGACATTGATATTCCGGGAGTGGTGGACAACGCGGCGTTGCTCGAGATTCTTTGCCGCCCCGGATTTTCCACTCGCACGGCGGCGGATCTTGCTGCCGGGCGCGGTGTGGGGATGGAAGTGGTGCATAAAACGGTGCGAGAGCTGGGCGGGACGCTTGCGCTGGAAACGGTTGAGGGCGCTGGGACGAAATTTATTATTCGTGTTCCCCTGACGCTGGCGATCGCGGAAACGGTGATCGTTTCGGCTGCGAATCAGACGTGTGCGGTGCCACAGACTTTCGTGAGCGAAGTTCTGCCGCTGACCGAAACAGATGTTAGAAAGGTGAATGGAGTCGAAGTGATTCCGTATCGCAATGGGGTTTTGCCGATTATCCGGCTGGCTTCGTTTTTCAAGCTGCACCAGGTGAAACAGGCGAATATGTGCGTGTTGGTTTTGAATTCGGACCGCGGGAGCTCCGGACTGGTGGTGGATAAGATTCACGGCCAGCGCGAGGTGGTGGTGCGTGTGATTCGCGATCCGCTCGTTCGCGCACCCGGTGTGGCAGGCGCGACAGAATTAGGAGATGGAAGGCCGGTTTTGATCCTGGATGGCGCGGCCTTCACGAGCGGAGCTGTGCGCCCGAATGCAACTGAAGTTTCCAGCAACTAACGATGACCAACCAGACGGACACTTATATTTTGTTTGAGCTGGCCGGGGGGCTCTATGCAATCCCGAGCGCGAGCGTCCAACATATCGAGATGCTTGAACACATCACGCTCGTTCCCAATTCGCATCCTGCAATTGATGGTGTGGTTTTTTCGCGCGGACAGGTTATTCCCGCTTTGAATTTACGCGTCCGGTTCGGCTTTCCGCGGAAAGAGAAGGAGATGCGCACACGGATTATCTTCGCGCAATTGCAGCAGCGGATCGTCGGGCTGATCGTCGATAGCGCGCGTGAGTTCAAGAAAATTTCCGCAAGCAGTATTCGGCCGATTCAAGAAACGTTGACCGGTGTCACGGGAAATTATTTGAAGGGGCTTGCCACGGTGAACGATCGGCTGGTGTTGATTCTCGATTTGGAAGCGGTTCTTGATTTGGATAAGGATGCTTCGCTGTCGAACTCGCTTTCCGAAATCATCGCCGAGTCCAACGCGCAACCGCTGGCCGCAGCCAATTAATGATTATGCAAAAGCCAAAGACCTCTTCCCGCAACGGACAATCGCATGCGACGCCACGCCCGTCATCGCAGAACAGTACCGTGGTGGATATTGATTCGATTCTCACGCGAATCACTGACGGGTTGGAAGTCCAGAACCGCACCGTGGATCAAACCAAGGACGAGACAAATCGAATGGCGGACTCGCTGAAAGAGACCGCGACCCAGGCGCAATCCGTCGCGACCGCTACGGAACAAATCGTTTCCTCGATCAATGAGACAGCGGCTTCGGTGGAGCAGGTAACTGCAAATATTACGCAAGTGGCGACGGCGGCGGCGCAAACCACTTCCTCGATCAAGGCGGTGTCGACTTCGATCGCGGGTGTCACGAACGAAGCGCAGGAAATGGCGACTTCGGCCCAGGAACTGAATTCCGCGGTGACCGAGGTAACAGCCACCATCAAGCGAATCAATAAAGACAGCGAGGATCTCGCCACGTCGCTTACGGAAACGGCGACTTCCATCGAGCAGATGGGACGCTCGATCCAGAGTGTTTCGAGCAGTTCGGACGATCTGAGCGCAGCGGCCGAGGAAACCTCCTCGAGCATGAACGAAATGGCGGCATCGATCGAAGAGGTGGGCGGAATGTCCGAAAGTCTGACCGCTTCGGTCGAGGAAACCGGGACGTCGATCGAACAAATGGCGCGTTCGATCCAGGGAGTTGCGCAAAATGCGGAAAAAATTAGTGAGGTCGCAAACGATGCAGCGTCGAGCGCCGCGCAACTGGATCGGTCCAGCCGTTCGGTGAACGACCTGGTGAAACGGACGGAGGAAATCAGCCGCCGAATCGCCCGGCAGGCCGATGAAAATGGAGAAAGAATCACGGAATCGATCCAAGGGATCGGTCGCGTGTCGACGGCCATCACCAACACCGCCGGTGTAATGCGCGAGTTGAACAAACGCACGCGCGAAATTTCCGGGATCGTGAACACGATCATCATTATCGCCGAACGAACCAATCTTCTCTCGTTGAACGCGTCGATCGAAGCGGCGCGGGCGGGGGATGCGGGTCGCGGCTTTGCGGTGGTGGCGGAGGAAATTCGAAATCTGGCGGACCGTTGTGCGAAAGCGAGTGCGGACGTCACGGAAATCGTGCGTGGTTTGGAAGACGTGACGCGGGAAGCCACAGAAACCGCCACCTCCGGCGCCAAAATGGCTGAAGAAAGCAATCGTCAATCTGAAGCTGGATTGTCCGGTTTGAAATCGATCCTCGCCGGGATTAACGAGAATTCCACTCTCGTGACGCAGATTTCAAGAGCGAGCGACGAACAAATCGCGACGGTAAAGCGAGTGAGTGACGCGATCAGCACCACCCTGGCGCAATCGCGGCTAATCGCCACGGGATCCGCGGAACAAGCACGGGGTGCGGGCCAGATCGTTCAAGCTACCGCGCAAATGCGTAAAGCGGCCAAGGAAGTTTCACAAGCCACTGTGGAGCAGGGAAAGGCCGCGAGGGAAGTGATGAAGGCGGCGCAGTCCACCACCACGATTGCGTTGCAATTTCGGAAAGCGATGAATGAGCAAGCCGGTTCGGCCGCGGAGATCGTGCAGGCGGTCGCTTCGATGCGCCAAGGTGCCTCTTCCTCGGCGCGCGCGATGAGCGAGCAAGCGACGGCCACCGAGCAAATCGCGCGCGAGACTGAACGCCTGACGGGTCAAGTCGCGCGCGTAACGAAATCGATGGTCGAGCAGACGCGCAATGCGCAGGAGATCACCACCGCGGCGGATTCACTACGGCAGCAGGCCACTCAGGCGGCGCGCGCGATGCAGGAGCAGGCGAAGACCGTCAAGGAAATGAGTACGAGTGCGGGCGAAGTGGCAAAGCAGATAAAACTGATCACACGCGCGAACGTCGAGCATTCCAAAAATGGAGTGGTGATTCTTCGGAAGATGCAGGAAGTCTCGGAAATATCGGCTGCGACGGCGCGGGAGGCAAAAGCAATCTCTTCCCGAGTGGGCACGTTGCGTGGTCAGCCGGGCGGACCGGTATCGAAACGTCCCCGGCCAGGAGCCGCGGCACGCAGTGCCACAAAAGGTAATAAGACGGAGTCCGAAACCGCTGTTTAATCGACTGGTCGGATGGAACTTTTGTCGGGACGCAAGCTGCTGATCCCAGCAGGCATTCAGCCGCTCCTGCGTGATTTGATTCACGAGCGGACGGGGATTTTTTTTGAGCCGGATCGCTTTGATACGCTGGTGGAAAAGATCGAACCGCTGGCGGTGGAGCGGGAGTGTTATTCGTTGTTGGATTACTACTATCTTTTGAAATACGAGGAGAACGGGGTTGAGGACTGGGCGCGAGTGATGGATGCACTGTCGGTGCAGGAAACTTATTTTTGGCGAGAGATGGCGCAGGTGCGAGTCTTAAGCGAGCGCCTGGCGCCGGATTGGTTTCGTAAAACCTCTCTCCCTTTGCAGATTTGGTGCGCGGCATGTGCTACGGGAGAGGAACCATTCAGCATCGTGATGGCCCTGTTAGAGGCCGGTTTGGGCGGTCACCCGATTCAAATCCGCGCAAGCGACGCCAGTCCAGCCGCGCTCGCCAAATGCCGCACCGCCACTTACCGCGAGAAGTCGTTTCGTTCGCTGCCTGCTGCTTTGAAAGCAAAGTATTTCACGGCAGCAGGCAACGAATGGCAACTCCGGCCGGAAGTGGCGAGCCGGGTTTCGTTTCAACGGGCGAACCTTCTGGCGACCGACGAGATTTCGGGACTGGCCAGGTCGTCGATTATTTTTTGCCGAAATGTGTTCATTTATTTTTCGCCTCATGCGATCCGCCAAACGGTGGCGGCCTTCGCGTCGCGCATGCCGCGCGGAGGCCACTTGTTTGTGGGCGCCGCGGAGTCGCTGCTGCGGTTAACGGCCGATTTCGAGTTGAAAGAAATGGGAGACTGCTTTGCGTATGTCCGGATCTGAGGCCCAACCGAATTCGGTGATTCGGACGCTCATTGTCGATGATTCCGCGTTCGTGCGGAAAGTCGTCCGCGAGATGCTTTTGCGCAGTCCGTTTATCGACGTGGTGGGAATGGCTCACAATGGCCATGACGCGCTGGATAAGGCCGCGCGGCTGAAGCCGGATGTCATCACCTGTGATCTCACGATGCCTTCGATGAATGGAGTGGAATTCGTTCGGCGACAGATGGCGGTCGCGCCTGTGCCCATCATCATTTTGAGCGCGTCCGCCGCTGATGGTCCGCTCGTGCTCGAAGCAATGGAAGCGGGCGCGGTTGATTTCATGCAAAAGCCGACGGCGCGCGCTTCGGATGATCTGCTTCTGATGCGGGAAGAATTGACGGAGAAGGTGAAAGGCGCTGCTCGCGTGCCTGTCAGGAATCTTCATATCGCTCCTGCGAAACAAGAAACCCTCCCGACGACCCGGCGCTCCCATGTGGATGTGGTTGTGATTGGAATTTCGACGGGCGGGCCTCAGGGGCTTCGCTATCTAATTCCTCGATTGCCGTCCGATCTTCCGGTGCCGGTTCTGGTGGTGTTGCACATGCCGGTGGGCTATACGGCCCTTTTCGCAGAAAAGCTGGCCGAGCTATCAAAAATCAAAGTGGTTGAAGCGAGAGAAGGGGTGGCGTTCGAGGCAGGGACCGTGGTGATTGCCCAGGCTGGCCGCCACTTGGTTGTGCGTCGTGGCGCTTTGGGCCAGCCGGAGCTTCGGCTTTCTTCGACACCTCTCGAAAAACCACACCGCCCTTCGGTGGATATTCTTTTTCAGTCTGCGGCGGATACGTTCAAATCGCGCACGCTGGCGGTGGTGATGACGGGTATGGGTGATGATGGCAGGGAGGGAGCCGCGTGGATTAAAGCGCAAGGAGGCAAGGTCATCACGGAAGCTGAAGAGAGCTGTGTGATTTACGGCATGCCTCGGTCGGTGGTGGAAGCCGGGTTGAGTGACCTCTCTGCCCCATTGACGACAATGGCCGAAGCAATAATGAATAACCTGTGACCGCAAAAATCCTTATCGTGGATGACTCTGGCCTGGCGCGCCGCCTAACGCGTCAGTTCCTTGAAGAACTCGGGCATACTGTCGAGGAGGCATCTGACGGCGCCCAGGCTCTTGAACGATACGCGCTCAACCGCCATGACGCGGTCGTCCTCGATATGGTGATGCACGGGATGTATGGACTGGATGTGCTCGTGAAATTGCGTCAGTTAAATCCGGCTCTCCCCGTGCTTGTCGTGACGGCAGACATTCAAAAAACCACACGTGACCAGGTGAAGGAAGCGGGGGCTGCGGGCATTCTCAACAAGCCCCTGAAGCGAGAGGATCTCGCGGCCGCTGTCGAAACGGTGCTTGCCGGAGGAACTCTATGGAATTAACGGCCAGCCAAAAAGATACTCTCGCCGAGTTGATTAACATCGGCTATGCGCGGGCCGCCGGAGCGCTGTCTGATCTGACCGGGCATCGCATTACACTGGCGGTGCCGGAGGTGGCGATTCATCCGATTGAGAAAATCACGCCGCTCTTGCACCACGTCGTCCAGGGAGAAGTGACCAGCGTGAACCAGTTTTTCGGCGGATCGATCTCCGGCAACGCGATCCTGTTGCTCGACAAAGCCGCGGCGCTTCTGCTGAACCGTTTGCTGACGGACCGTCCGGAAGCGGCAGCGCTGGATGAATCGGCGCGAGAAGTCATCGTCGAAGTGGGCAACATCGTCCTTAATGCCTGTTTGGGTGTTTTCGGGAATCTACTTCACGTGCAAATCAGTTTTTCCGTGCCGCACCTGCAAGTGGACGATGTGGAACAGATCATGCGTTCGATCCGGATCGAGGATCAAACTTTCCAATACGCACTCATGATTCATACCCGGTTTCATTTGCGCGCGAGTGATGTCAGTGGATATCTCGTAATTATTTTAGGTGTGACTTCGCTGGAGCGTCTCCTGGTTGAATTGCGGAGATGGGAGGAACGCGAACTTGCCTGAACCACTTCCAGAAAAAGCATCCGAGCAGAATGCTGATCTCCAGGCGGCGACACTGGAATGGATTGACCGTTTTGCGCCTTACGGTGTGATTGCGACCGATCGCGAACTTCGCGTCCGAAGTTGGAATCGTTGGATGGAACAGCACAGTGGTCTGGCGACGAAGGATGTCCTGGGCCGCAAGCTTTTCGAGCTCTTTCCCCGTTTGGAACAAAAGCGCAAACCACAACTCGAGCGCGCGCTGGAAGGCGAGGTCAGCGTCATTTCCACAGCTTTGCACGGCTGGCTCATTCCCCTTCCCCCCCCGAACCGAGACGTGGAATTCGAGCACATGCAACAGACCGCGCGCATCGCACCGCTCGTGACGCGCAATCAGGTCCAAGGTGTGTTGATCGTGATCGAGGATGTCACGCAACGCGAATGGCAATCGGAAATCCTCCGTCGCCAGCACGCGCGCGACGAAGTGCTGGCCTGGGCGCTTTCTCATCTGCTGCAGGCGGACGATCCGCGGCGGACGGTTCGAGATGTTTTCTGCAAGGTCGCGGAACATCTCGATTACGATAGCTACATTTTGCACCTTTATGAAGCTGAAGCGGCGATTTTTAAGCTACACTCCAGCGGGGGTATCGAACCTGAACAAGAACATTTGATTGAAGCGATACCGGCAGGTTTTTTCCCCTGGATGAACGAAGTTCGGGAAGGCCAGGTGATTGTTCGGGAAGGTGTCCAGGCTTCCACCGAGGCGTTTATGGCGAACACGCGGCTCCTCGGGTACCACGCCTATGTGGCCTTTCCATTGATCATCGGCCAAACACTCCTCGGGTTGGTCACGTTCGCCACGCGCACGCGCGAAAGCATCGCGCAGAATGAGATCGATCTGCTTTCGACGATTGCGCAGTACCTGTCTGTTGCGCTGAATCGTGAAAAAACTGATCGTGACCTGCGCATCGCGCAGCAAAAACTGAACGAACAAAATTTGCGTTTGGAGGAAAACGTCGCGGAACGCACGGCGTCGCTGAAGCAGATTATAGCGGAATTGCAGACTTTCTCCTACACCATCGCCCACGATTTGCGCGCGCCGATCCGTGCGCTCAAGGGTTACTGCGAAGTTTTGGTGGAGGATTTCGCTCATCAATTACCCTCTGAAGCCGCCTCAGTGATTGCCAAGTTGAGCAAAGCATCCTCGCAAATGGATGCGCTCACTCGAGACCTGCTCGAATTCAGTAAAGTGTCCCGCCAGGACCTCACGTTAGGTCCGGTCGATCTCACAGAGGTCGTGCAGGATATTTTGGCGATGGCCGGCGCGCGAGGCGCCTCGATCACGGTCGAACAACCGTTGCGTGCGGTCTTCGCGAATCGGACACTGGTGGGGCAATGCCTCTCCAACCTGGTCAACAACGCTCTAAAATTTGTGAAGCCCGGTCTTTCGCCCGTGATCAAAATTCGCAGCGAATATGTGGCGAGTTCAGGTGTCGCTTCCCGTCCTGCGGATCTTTCGCACTTCACGCCGTCGCGCTACTCTCTTTCCGAGCCGGCGAGTCAGTTGAAAACTTCCGATTCGGCGCGAGTTCGGGTTTGGGTGGAAGATAATGGGATCGGAATATCCGGTGACGCGCAGAGCAAGATTTTCGGTATTTTCGAACGAGGGGATCGTGCCAACGATTATGAAGGCACCGGCATTGGTCTCGCAATCGTCGCGCGCGCCATGGAACGGATGGGCGGAGGGTGTGGAGTCGAATCGACCCCCGACGGCAGCCGATTCTGGCTCGAATTCAATTCGCCGGACGCTTGAGGCTGCGCTGATCTATAGTGTGTTCGAGCGTCGTCCTACGACCGGATCGGTTGTCGAAGGCACTTCGTTCTTGTGGACCTGATTCAGCGTGAGCATCTGATCCACCACACTTTGCGAAACACCGCGGTCGATCAGGTAACGCTTTTGCTCTTCGGTGAGTTCGAAAACCTGGTTGGTCGCACGGAGTTTATCAATGATTTGATTATCGGTCAGACCGGCCTGCTTGAGTGCGACGACTTCGTCGAGCGTGACGAATCCGTCAGAGTTGATATCGGCTGTTGACGCGGCGCGAGCCTGGTCGGGGGTCGCAGGAGCGTCCTGGGATTTGCGAGCAGCCTCGTCCGCGGCCTCTTTATCTTTGGCGAATATTTTGTCTTTGTTCGCACCGACTACGTATCCGCCGGCTGCGCCGACAGCCCCGCCGATGATCGCGCCAAGGGCACGATTGTGAGACGCGACGGCCGCGCCGACTGCGGCTCCGCTTGCTCCGCCAACGACAGCTCCTTGTTGCTTCGGGTTGCCTGGCAGGTTACTGCATCCCGTAAGTGCAGCGATTGAAATAGTGACGATTCCCAGTTGAAGCTTATTCTGCATACCCAATTCTCCTTGGAAAAGGGTGCAGCAGATTGAGTTGTATGCAATGAAATGGACAATGCGGAACGGAGGATCAGGGTAATCAGGAGCCCTGCTGGTTGTAGAGCTCAAACACCACACCACTACATATTGTGGTCCCACAGCTTTTTCCTCTTTACAAGAGGTACGGGTGCTGATACACCCATTCCGTCATGTACCTCAAGTGTCTCACAGCCTTAGGGTTTAAGTCTTTCGCGGACAAAACCACGCTCAACTTTGTGCCAGGAGTGGCCGCGATTGTGGGGCCGAACGGGTGCGGGAAATCTAATATCTCGGATGCGATCCGGTGGGTGTTGGGCGAACAGTCGGCGAAGGCGTTGCGCGGCGGGGAGATGGCGGACGTCATTTTCAACGGGACGGATTATCGAAAGGCGCTCGGCATGGCGGAGGTTTCGCTGACGATCGGCGACGTGGATGCGGAACATCTGAAGGCCGCCGGGGTGGACGTTGAGTTTAATGAGGTGACGGTGACGCGGCGAGTTTTCCGCGATGGGGGCAGTGAGTATTTCATTAATAAGGTGCCTTGCCGGTTGAAGGATATTCAACAGCTTTTCATGGGCACGGGGATGGGGCGAAGCAGTTACAGCATCATGGCCCAGGGAAATATTACGCAGATTATTTCGAGCAAACCGGATGATCGGCGGATGGTGTTCGAGGAGGCGGCGGGGATCACGCGGTTCAAGGCGCAGAAGAAGGAGACGCTCCGCAAGCTGGAGCATACGGATCAGAATTTGTTACGCGTCCAGGACTTGATCAAAGAGGTCAAGCGGCAGATCGGGTCGCTGCAACGGCAGGCGGGAAAGGCGCGTCGCTATAAGCAGATCGCGACCGAATTGCAGCATCTGGATACGCAATTGGCGCGGCATCAGTTCGACGTGTTGCAGGCGGAGATTCGGGAGCGGCAGGATATCCAGGAGAAGATCAAGGTCGAGACGGAGGTGTGTTCGGAAAGCGTGCTGCGCGGGGAGAACGAGGTGCATCAGTTGCGCGAGCGGCTGGCGGAGCTCGAACAGGAGCTGCACACGGCGCAACAACACGGGATGGAGTTGAAGAGCCAAATCGACCGGAACGAAGGACGGATTCATTTCAACCAGGAACGTTTGGCTGAGCTCGATGCGCAGAATTCCAAAGCACTCAGTGACATCACGCAGGCGGAGGAACGCCAGACAATGGCGCGGCAGGAGTTGGAGATTGTCACGGCAAAATTGAGTGAGAGCACTGCGGCGATTGAGCAGCACCGGCAGACGTTGCAGCAGAAGCGTGACGCGCTCTCGACGGTCGAACGGGAACTTTCGGGCAAGCAGGAGGAATTGCGGAAGGCGCAGGCGGATCTATTTGCGATTGCCCAGCAATTCAGCCGGACGCGAAACGAGATCAACGCGCTCGATCTGCAGAAGCAGGGAAACGTCGTACGCGTCGAGAAGCTCGCGGCCGAAGAGATCCAGTTGAAAGAAGAGAAGGCGCGACTGGAGCAGCGATTGCAGGAGTTTCAAAATAATTTCGAAGCGGAAAAGCTAAACATCCAGAACACGCGCGGCACTGTGGAAGAGCGCCAGGCACGCTTGCGGCAGTTGCAGGACGAGATGAACAAGGCTGGCCAGGCGCTCGACCAATTGCTGCGCCAGCAGGCGGAGAAACGCTCGCGGCTCAATGTGCTGGATCAGTTGCAGAATGATTACGAGGGGTTCAGCGCGGGAACTCAGGCGATCCTCAAGGGACATCAGAGCGTTCTGGGTTCTTTGACGGACAAGATTCGCGTGCCAGACGAATACATCACCGCGGTTGAAACCGCGTTGGGCCACAATTTGCAGTTGGTGCTGGTAGAGCAACCGGCGGCCGCGGAACAGATCATTACAGAACTCACGACGAATAAAAAAGGTCGTGCGAGTATTGCGTCCCTAGAGTTGTCGCGTGCAAATGAGATGCAACTGCCGCAGATGTTCCCGGCCAACGTCACTCCGCTACTGAATATCATTCAACCGGATGAAACGATTCAGCCTCTACTGAAGAAATTGCTGGAGAGGAGTTGCTTCGCTCCGGATCTCGCGACCGCGACGGCGGCGTGGCGGGAATCGAATGGTTATTTTGATTTTGTAACGCGCACGGGAGAGGTGCTCACACGTCAGGGCGTCTTCACGGGCGGTTCCGGAAATAACAATGGTAAGCCGTCCAGTTCGGTGCTCGCGCGCAAGAACCAGATTGATGAATTGAAGGCGGTCATGGCACAGCTTCAGGAGCAGGTGAACGAAGCGAGCAAGAACAAGGGCGCGCTGCAAAGCGAACAAACGGCGCTGCAAGCGAGCCTGGACGAAGCCCGGACCGATTTGCGTTCCCGCGAGGTTGCGGTGGCGACCCGTCAGGGTGAATTCAATGCGCTGCAAAGTTCATTGCGTACCCTGGGACAGAAAATCGAAACGGTCAGTTATGAATCAAAGCGTTTGTCAGCGCAGGAAGCAGAAGGAAACCAGAAACGCGATGGTCTTGCGGCGAAAATCGCGGAGTTCGAGGCACGTGATGCGGATCTGCAACAACAGGTAAGCGGTTTCAATTTTTCGCTTGAAGAATTGCGTCAAACACGTGATGCGGCGAACACTTCGCTGACCGAAACAAAGGTCAGCCTCGCGACTGACGAGCAGGTTTGTTCCTCTTTTCGGCAGCAGCAAAATTCGTTGCAAAACCGGCTTCGCGAACTTGATCAGCTTGTGGCCGCGCGAAAAAACGAAGTCGCGTCGTTCGTGACGAAACGCGAGCAATTCCAGGCGGAGATCGAGTCCAGTCAACAACGGATTGAGTCATTGGAGCATGAACGCGAGCAGGTCAATTCGCAGATTGCGGCGCTTGGCGAGCAGAAGGATGAGCAGGAAACGGACATCCTGGCGCGCGAAGACAATCTTAAAGGCCAGCGGAATCGCCTGAGTGAATTACAGCAGCGCCGCGGCACGGTCGATGTTGAACTCGCGCAAAAGCAGATGGCGGTGGACAACCTGCGGCAGCGCATTCAAGAGAAGTACCAGGTGAATCTTGAGGACGTGCGCAGCGAATGTTTCACCATTACCTTTGCCGACGAAGGGCCAGCACGAGTTGAAACCATCACCCCGCAGGAAATGAGTGAGCGCGGTCTTGCCACCGATTGGAATGCAGTTGCCGAGCAAGTGACCGGCTTGCAAAAGCGAATTGAGGAAATGGGGCCCGTGAATCTGGTCGCGATTGAAGAGTACGAAGAAACCGAGCAACGCTACAAGTTCCTCACGGAACAGAACGACGACCTGGTCAAAGCAAAGGAGCAGTTACTCAACGCGCTGAACACAATCAATTCGCAAACGAAGGAGATGTTCGCCGAAACGTTCGCGAAGATTCGCGAGAATTTCCAACGCACCTTCACGGAAATATTCGGCGGCGGCAAAGCGGATCTCATCCTCGTGAACGAAGGGGATGTCCTCGAAAGCGGTATCGATATCGTCGCGCGGCCGCCCGGCAAACAGCTTCAGAGCATTTCGCTTCTTTCCGGCGGCGAACAGACGATGACCGCAGTCGCCCTGCTCTTCTCAATTTACCAGGTCAAGCCGAGCCCCTTCTGCGTGCTGGACGAATTGGATGCGCCGCTCGACGAATCGAACATCAATCGCTTCATCAAGATTCTGCAGCGCTTCCTCAGCCACTCACAGTTCATCATCATTACGCACAACAAGCGCACGATCGGCATGGCGGATGTGCTTTACGGCGTGACGATGGAAGAGCACGGCGTGAGCAAGATTGTCAGTGTAAAGTTCCACAAGGCCAACGAAACCGTTTCGGCTGGTGACACTAAACCATTGGTCCCTACCCAAGCCGCACCGATCACGACCTCGACCACAAACGGTAGCGTCGAGGGATCACAGGTCACCGCCACACCTGGAACTGAATCTCCACCCTCAGGGCCCACCGGCGACGCCGATACGAACGTGGTGGCATATTCGGGAACAGAGGTGTCCGTGTAGATTCCTGTTGACTGAAGACGCTCTAATCAGCAGCTTACGAAATCTTTTTGAAAACCGCGACAAACATTCGCCGTAACGCCAGCTACCGTCACATGGTAGCGGTTCTGCCGCGTACGGCTACTCGCGTGAGCATTAACCCGATGACTAGAACGCGCGAGCAGGAGGAAACTGATCTCTAATTAAACGGTTCAAATTTCCAAACCCTGCTCGCGAAAGTGAGCAGGGTTTTTTTGTTTTCAACACCCATGAACTCAACCAATCAGGCAGACGTAAGAGAGGTTATCCACGAGGATTTAGGCGTAATTGCGTCGCTGCGTGCTTTGCCGCGAGCGGCCTGGATTTTGTTTCTTGGAGTTTTCCTTAACCGATTCGGCACATTTATTATTCCATTTCTCAGTCTGTACCTGAAGCGAAAGGGGTTCGGGTTGATGGATGCGGGAATCGCCATCGGCTCGTATGGGGCGGGGACATTGGTCGCCTGTTTTTTGGGCGGGTATCTAGCCGATCATATCGGCCGGCGCAAGACGATCACGCTCTCGATGTTCAGTGGCGCGGTGACCATGCTGCTTTTGTGGCGGGCTGATTCCTGGTGGGGCATTGTTTTACTCACCGGCCTGAATGGGCTGTGCGCGGAGGCGTACCGTCCGGCAAGCACGGCCCTACTGGCGGACCTGGTACCAAACGGGCAGCGGGTGATCGCGTTTACCACTTATCGAATCGCTCTGAACGCCGGTTGGATGTTCGGGCCCGCGACAGCCGGTTTTGTTGCGACTCATTCGTTCGGACCGCTGTTTGTTGGTGATGCTCTCTCTTCAGCGCTCTTCGGTATGGTGGCGTGGGTCGCATTGCCGCATGGAGTGCGTTCCACGAAAAACGAGGCCGGCTGGGGAGCGGCGTTGCGCAGCATTGGGAGCAATGGGCGTTTCCTTCAATACCTCGCCGCGACCGCTTTTATCACCTGGATTTTTTATCAGATCAGTTCGACCTACGGATTGTTCATCGATCAACTCGGGTATTCTCCGTTTGTCTATGGAGCGCTCATCTCTTTTAACGGACTTGTAGTCGCAAGTTTGGAATTGATCGTTTCGAATTTCACCCGTCGATTTCCGCCCCAACGAGCGATTGCCGTGGGCTATCTGCTTGTCGGAATCGGGTTTGGATTGAACCTCCTGGGAACGGGAATCCCGTGGTTGGCCTTTGCCATGTTGATCCTGACGTTTGGCGAAATGTGCAGCCTGCCGATAGGTGTCGCCTATATTGCCGATCTGGCTCCGGCAAATATGCGTGGCCGGTACATGGGCGCTTACGGCTTCACCTGGAGTTTGACGCTGATATTCGGGCCGGCTCTCGGAATGCATTTATTTGCGAAGAGTGCCGCAGCGCTTTGGATAGCTTGCGCATTCTCTGGAGTCATCGCGGCGATAATTATTGGCTGGCCTGTGCAGACTCGAGGCCGAAACCTTCCTGCTCAAGGCGCGCTTTGATGCTCTCGATGTGCGAGCGGTCACGTGTTTCAATCACACAATGCACCAGCACCGTGCTGATGTCCTCGCTGGCGAAAGCGCGGTCGTGATCAATTTCCATGATGCTGCCCCCGGCTTCAGCGACAATCGCCGCGAAGCGGGCGAGGCCGCCCGGGCGATCACTAATAGTGGCACTGATCCGGCAAAGGCGCCCATCGTGAGCCAGACCGCGCTCCAGGACTCGTCCGAGCGTCGTTGTGTCGATATTGCCGCCGCAGAGCGGCAGAACAACATTGCGTCCCTGCAATTCGGGAAGCACACCGGCCAGGCACGCCGCGACTCCCGCAGCACCTGCACCCTCGACCAGGGATTTCTCCAGTTCGAGCAGGCGTAGAATTGCCAGTGCGATGTGTTGCTCATCGACAATGACAACTTCATCGACAAGATGTTCGGAAATGGCAAAAGCATGCGGTCCCGCCTGTCCCACAGCGAGGCCATCGCCGAGTGTCGGCTGGAGCGGAACAGGAACCGGCTTGCCAGCTCTCAGCGCCGCAGTGAAACCCGCGGCTCGGCGAGGTTCGACCCCAATCACCGCCACGTCGGGCTTAAGCGCTTTCAACGCGAGCGCAATACCCGCAATCAATCCACCACCACCAATTGGAACGACGACGACATCGACATTCGGAACCTGTTCGATAATTTCCAATCCAATCGTCCCCTGCCCCGCAATGATCGGCGGATCATCATAGCCGTTGATATATTGAAGGCCTTCGTCAGCAGCAATTTTATCCGCGCGCGCTCTTGCTTCGGAAAAGGTATTTCCGTCGAGAATCACTGTTGCGCCGAACTTCCGGCAATTGCTCACCTTGGTGAGCGGCGCAAAGCGCGGCATCACGACCGTGACCGGAATCGTGAGAAGCTGCCCGTGATACGCGAGACCAAGCGCATGATTCCCCGCAGATGCCGCGATCACACCACGCTTCTTTTGCTCGTCGGCGAGAGTGAGTAAAGCGTTGCGCGCGCCGCGTTCTTTGAAGCTTCCGGTGCGTTGAAGGTTTTCCATTTTGCAGAAGACCTGCATACCAGCCGCTTCGGAAAGAGGAATTGAAAGAGGACACGGCGTGCGTACGACCGCACCTTGAATTCGGTCGGCGGCAGACTGGACGTCAGCGAACGTGACAGAATCGGCGAGTGAAGCTTTAACTTTCTCGCCCATGTGGGAACCTTTCAGTGCTTGAGCGCGACAGAGCTATCCTTGCCCACGCAGAACAGCTTGCTGTTCGTGCGGATAAATACCTGCCCGTGGGCAACCGGAATGGAGGAACGAATCATATCGTCGTTTGCTTCTCCCATGGCGATGGTGTTGAGAATCTCGCCCTTGTTGGCGTCCAGAATTACGACATTTCCTCCGAAATCCATGGTGTAGATTTTACCGTCAGCGACCGTCGGCGATGCTTCGTACCGTTTCCGTCCCGGAAGTTCGACTGACCATTTTACTTTTCCGTCAGCCGGTGAGACACGCCAGATCATCCTCCGCGATTCGCTTTGAACAAAGAAATCACCCTCGGCAAACGCCGGCGTGGGAACGTCAGAAGTCACGGATTTGGGTTCGCTCTTCCAGGCGATGGCCGAGTCACTGAGTTTTCCGTTTCCGCCGAGTTTGATCGCATATACCGGATCATTCTTGGGCGCGCAGGCCAGCACCACTCCGCCGCCCGCTATCGGCGAAGGCACAAGTCGCCAATGAGTGATTTTGTTGGGATTCCAGGTACCCCAGCGCCACAGTTCCTTACCGGTCTCCGGATCGTGACCGGTCACGCAATCACCGCCTGTTATCAAAATCTCTTCGCGCCCATTCGCTGTGTAAGGCATCGGGGTGCTGTAGGCTTCCAACGATTCCTGCACCGCCTCGCTTGGACGGTTTAGCTTCCATAATGTTTTCCCGTTCGCAGGATCAACCGCTAAAAGGAAAGACTCTGCTCCCGCTTTGCCTTTGCCGTGAACCGGTTGATCGCGCTGAAGGATTTCGAGATACAATTTCCCTTTGTGCAATAGCGGCGTCGAACCGAAGGTCCATTGAAAGGCGAAATCGCCGTAATCCTTTGTGATGCTCCGGTTCCAAAGTTCCTTGCCCGCGTGATCGAACGCAACCAGCGTCCCGTTGCCATAAAAGAAAATCGCGCGGTTCTCGTCCGCGATAGGTGATGGCGAAGCATAATTGCTTTTGTCGTCACGATTTACCCCATCGCCTGTTTTGTTCTGCCAAAGAACCTTTCCCGTTTTTCGATCGACGCACATGGCGTGCAAAGTTTTGGTCCGGTCATCGCTGCTCGTGACGAAAACTCTATCGCCGAGAATCACGGGAGTGCCTGCGCTCGGTCCGGGCAGATCAAGTTGCCAGGCGACGTTCTCCTTCGTCCATTGTGTCGGGAGCCCCTTCTCCGTCGATGAGCCATCAAAGCTCGGGCCGCGCCATTGAGCCCAATCTGCCCCCATTGCGGAGATCAGAGTAAAGAGCGAAAGCGCGTAAGCAGCAGATTTCATGGTTATAGCTCCAAGTGTTTGCGAGATACTACGGCGGCAGCGCACAAACGACAATGCGGTTTATGCGCAAAAGTTCGGGAGCTTTGCACCAAACGCCGCCCCCAAAGCTGCTTCCTGTTCGAATATCATTCCTGCGAGTTGTTGATTTCAAACAACTTAGATCGCGTGTCTCAAGTTGGTACATGGATTGCATATTCATTCCCATGACAACGCGGACGCGTGCGGGACAGGAAACGCAGCCGCAGAACGCAAGAAGAAGCATGAAACTTAAATCGCTCGCAGTAATGATCGCACTTACCCTGTCCTTCAGTTGGGTAGCGAATGCAGACGATTCCGGAGGGGCAACCTCCAGCGGCAGTGGCGAAGTTCAAAAAAGCGGCAAAGGCGGACGCCCTGACAGTGGCGCAACTCCGGCAGTTCCCGCAAAGCCAGCGACGCCTCCCACAGCGGATAACCCTGCAGAGCCGGTCACTCCGGCGACACCGGCCGTTCCGCCTGAGAAACCTACCGTCAATTCTGACGATCACGGTGGCAAAGGAGAAAAACCGGAATTACCGGAGCTGAACGACAATTCAGGACACCAAAAACCAGAAAAGCCGGAGAAGCCCGAACGGCCCGAAAAGCCCGACAACAAGGGCGGCAGCAGCGCCGCGATGAAGGAGCTCGTTACCGAGTTCCGCACCAAGGTCGCGGACCTGCATTCGCAGCGCAACGACCTGGCGAAACAACTTAAAGATGCGACTGAAGAAGAACGCGCGAAGATTCGCGAGCAATTGCAGGCGAATCGCGACGAGATCACGAAAGTGAAGGAAGAATTCCGGGATGCCGTGCGCGATTTGCACGATTCTCTGAGAAACCACGAAGGCAAGGTTGCCGCCGAAATCGCTGCGGAAGCCAAGGCCAACGCCAAAGGCGGACGCTCACGCGACTAAGCCAAACTTTCAGTAACCAACGCACCTAAATCGGGCCCCGTGCAATGCGGGGCCCTCTTGCTTTTAGAGCGTCGGATTGCGGGGGAATTTGGCATAAGGCAACCGTGCGCCGCGAATCTCGAAACGGTCAGAGCGGATTTCGTCGGGCGGAAGAAAGCCGGCCGCCCCGGACATGCCGATGAGATCGTCCTGGTCTACTCCATCGCCGCTGATGCCGATTGCGCCGATGAGAACACCATTGCGGTAAAGGGGAAAGCCGCCTGGGAAAATCGTGATGCCATTGATCAGGACGGGATCCGGCGCCGTCAGTTTTGTGCCGGGCGCACCGTTCAGGGGATTAAAGTCGCCCGGGAAGAGCGAGACGTTTTCCTGGAAACCGAGAAGCGGACCGGGCGTGGTGTCCTCGATACCGGGCGGCAACATGCTCTGGGCGAGAAAGCCGATCGCCCGCGTGGAAAGGGCCACAGTCTTCGAGGAGAAGTAGAGAGCCGTGCGCGCTTTCTGCACCGCGACATCCCAACTGAAGAGAGTCGCGTCGGGGGTGCGGAAGGTGCCCAGGACGCTCGCTGGTTTTCCGGGCTCAGGAAAATTCACGACGGTGATGAAGACCTGCGCCGCCCGGCCGGCGGGCAAACGAATGCCCGCGCGCGTTTCCTGCGCGCGCGCCGCCGCTTGCGCCAGGATGTTGGTGACTTCGGCAGCACTGAGACGCGGTTGTCCATCAATAAGTCCGGCAAGAGGATCGCTCATGATGGGCTGCCGAACTTCGCCTTCAACGCCGCCCAGAACGAGGCGCGGATAAGTGACTTTCGGTGAAGATTGGATTGGGAAGTCGGGCAGGACACTGCCCACATTATTCAGGAGCGGAAAGCTGACGGAGTTCGGATCGGTTTCGAGGTAGGCCAACCGGATTCCGTCGATGGTAACGCGCGAGCCCCAGATGATCTTTTGCGGCTGAAAGCCGCGCTGACCGGCAATAGCGACGATTTCGTCAATGTCTGGACGCTGTTGGACCTGGATGGCCGCTTCGTTGTCGCCGTCACCCGCGACACCCACCCCGCCGACCAGAACGCCGCCTTTATAAAGAGGAACGCCGCCGGGCGATCCGGCCAATCCGCCGGTGACCGGCAACGGCGTGGGTTCAACCAGAGGAACATTAGGGCGCGACGCGCGAATCGTGAACTTCTTGAAGTGATTCACATCGGAGAAGGCGAGATTGGAAAAATTGACGCCGACGAGCGGCCCGGGCGGACGATTTCTGATGCCCGGCGGAAAGTGTTGCTGGACGATATAACCCGCCGTGCGGGAACTGAAAGCGTGACCGTTGCTGCTGAGGTATGCGGCGGTCCCGGCCTTGCCAATCGCATTCGCGACCACACCGGGATCAGGAGCCGCTGCACCGATATGCCAGACTCCAAGCACAAATCCTTCGCGGTCCAGCACCGCAATAACGCTGTTGCTCGAAATGACCGCCGCGGCACTGGCGGCCTGCCGAATGACGATCGCGACGTCGTTGGACGACATCTGCGCGCGCGCGATCGGAGCGGATAGAAGGCCGGCGGCTAGAATGCTTGATGCCGCGAACTTTCTCATGTTACGAATTGTTCGGAACCGCCCATGCGTGACAAGCAGAAACAGAACGCAGAGCGATATTATTTGCAGAAGGACGCCGCTTGATCGCTCCGCGCCGCGTTCGCAAAAGAACCTATCACTGGCAGACGCTGACGCGCTTTGCCGGTTGCGCTCTGGCGTTGTCACCTGCGGTTTCAGCACACGGAGAAACGGAGCTCGCCAGCACAAACGTGCTGAAACCGCACCAGAAATTCACCCTCGAACCGCCGCCGCAAGCGCCTTCTGTCTTCAGCCCTGACTCTGGTCAACCACCGGTGCCGCCTCCTATCTGGTCCGAAGAAGAGCTGCAACTGCACCTCAAATCGATCAGCAGCACGGAACCACCTCCATTGCCGCCTGGCCAATTCAATCCGGATCCGGGCGAAAGCCGGGGACGCAAGTTGCTCGAATACACGCCGGAGTTCCGGTACCTGGAGGAGACCGGCAAGGAACCTGTTCCGACTGAATTGGAATTGCCGCGTGAGGCAGTCCGGCGCTCGGAACTTGAATACCAGCGACCGCAGGATGAACCGGCAGAGCATCCGGAGGTTCCGCAAGGATTGGAGTTGCCGCGTAATCGCACACGCTACAACGAAGCCATTGATTACGAATTTCGCAGCTCAGATGTGCCAGTCGGCACGCGTCCGGAGGATTTTCCGCCATACACCTTTCCACAGCGGGACCGCTGGCGGGTAGGTTTCGCACCGTGGCGCCGTTACACGCAAGGAAATGCGGAGACACCATATGAAACACCGGTCCCTTACTTGTGGCACCCGTACAAACAGAGTGTTCTGAAAGGTGATGTGCCCGTAATCGGGCAGGACATCTTCCTGAATCTGACCGCATCGAGTACCACCGAATTTGAAGCACGCCGCTTGCCGACGCCCAGCGGCGTCAGCGCGGCGCGACCCGATAGTGCGGAGTTTTTCGGACGCGGCGAGCAGTTCAGCGTGCAACAGTATCTCGGGTTCAGTGTTGATCTTTTTAAAGGGGAGACAGCGTTCAAACCGGTGAAATGGGCGTTGCACCTGCAACCAGTGTTCAATGTTAATTACGTAAACGCCCGCGAAACCGGTGTCATCTCCCCAGATCCGCGAGGGCCTGATGCACGAACCGAGCCCAGCACACCGGTCGTCGTCACGAATCCGCAGGATCTTGAGAACCTGCTTCACAGGGCAGATGACGATCTTGCCGGAAAGGCGCACACGACGCGTACGAAGAACTATCTGGCGCTGCAGGAAGCATTCGTCGAAGCCCATATTACCGACTTATCCGATAACTATGATTTTATCGCGGTCCGGGGCGGTAATCAGGTATTTAATAGCGACTTTCGAGGCTTTATCTTCAATGATGTGAACCTGGGCGGCCGACTGTTTGGAAACCTCTCTAATAATCGTTACCAATATAATCTCGCGGTTTTCGATATGCGAGAGAAGGAAACGAATTCTGAACTCAATACCTTTGATGATAGAGACCAGACAGTTCTGATCGCAAACGTCTATCGGCAGGATTTCCTCTGGCATGGCTATACAGCCCAGGCAAGCTTCCACGCAAACTGGGATAACGGCGGGCTCCATTATGATCGGAATGGCAATGTCGTACGCCCCGAACCTCTGGGTGCGCTGAAGGAACATAGCGTCAACGCCTATTACCTGGGCTGGACCGGCGATGGCCACATAGGGCGCCTCAACATCTCCCACGCGTTTTACCAGGTTCTCGGCTCGGACCAGTATAATGGCCTTGCAGGACGCCCTGTGGACATATCCGCCCAGATGGCGGCGCTCGAGCTTTCCCTGGATCATGACTGGATGCGCTACAAAGCCTCTTTTTTCTATGCTTCCGGCGATTCGAACGCAGATGACGAGAAAGCTCATGGATTCGATTCGATCGTCGATAATCCGAACTTTACGGGTGGACCATTTAGCTACTACGTCCGCCAAGGATTCAATTTAGGTGGCACTGCTGTGGGACTAAAACAGCGCGCGTCCCTTCTTCCCGATTTGCGCGGCAGCAAAACGGAAGGCCAGGCGAATTTCGTGAACCCGGGACTCTTCCTCTTTGGTATCGGAACCGAAATTGATGTCACACCCAAACTGCGGAATTTCATCAACATCAATTATCTCAGGTTCGCGGAGACGAATCCGATTGAGACAGCCTTGTTGATGAACGACGTTGATAACGAGATTGGGGTCGATCTCAGCATCGGCTTTCAATACCGCCCGTTCCTGACCGATAACGTTATTATCAGTACAGGTTTTGGAACGCTTCTCCCGGGGGCGGGTTACCGCGACATCTATCGTCGGATTAAGGACCCCGTTCCGGGGATCCCGACTCACGGTGCGGCGGGCTCAACGGATAGTTTCCTCTACAGCGGAATTTTTGTTCTAACCTTGACCTTCTGATGAACTCCAAAGCGTTTACATGGCTCGCGACGGCGCTGCTTGCCGTGCGACTGGCGAACGGCGCCTCAGCAGAAAGCGATCTGGCGAACTTCGTTTTTGGACCTTCCATTTCGGTTCCACGCCAATTGCCTCCGGCCCGCACCGAACGGCCCCAACGTAATCGCATCGACCAAACGGTGGAAGAAGCCATGGCGAAGAGCCGCGGCTGCATGGAGTGTCACAAGGGCATTGAGGACATGCATAAATCTCCCGCCGTGGTTCTTGGTTGCACCGATTGTCATGGCGGCAATCCAACTCCTGGATTGACTCAAAAGAAAGCTCATGTCGCGCCGCGAAACGAAGCATTCTGGGAAAGCTCAGCCAATCCGAATGCGTCCACTGTCCTGCTCAACCACGAGTCGCAGGAGTTTATTCAATTTGTAAATCCGGCGGACTTGCGCGTGGCGCATCAAACGTGCGGGCCTTGTCATCAGGAATCAGTGGAACATGTCCAGCTCAGCATGATGAACCATGGCGCGATGCTTTGGGGAGCGGCTCTCTATAACAACGGCAGTTATCCAGATAAGAACTATCGTTTCGGCCAGGCTTACGGTCCGGGTGGTGCCATTACCCTCGTCAATCCGTACGATCCCACACCGGAAGAGACGCGGCTTCACGGAGTTCTTCCGTTCCTCGATCCCCTGCCCCGTTTTCCGCTCAGCCAGCCTGGGAATATTCTTCGAATCTTCGAGAAAGGAGGAGAGAAGCCGTTGCAACTCGGAAACCCGACGCCATTCGAGCCCCCTGGCAAACCGGGACGGCGGCTCTCCGACCGCGGCCTGGGAACGCTCAACCGCACCGACCCGGTGTTCCTCGGGCTGCAAAAAACGCGGCTTCACGATCCGCTGCTGGGCTTTATGGGATCGAACAATCGGCCGGGCGATTATCGTTCGAGTGGATGCTCGGCTTGTCATGTCGTTTATGCAAACGACCGTTCGCCTTTTAATTCCGACTACTATAGCAAGTTCGGTCACCAGGGACTTAGTTTCTCAGGAGATAAGTCCATTCCCAAGGACGAGCGCGGGCATCCCATACGGCATCAATTTACCCGGTCGATCCCGACCAGCCAATGCATGATCTGCCATATGCATCAGGGCAATCTCTTCGTGAATCCATATGTCGGCTATACCTGGTGGGACCAGGAAAGCGACGGGGAGTTCATGTACCCTAAGAAACAGAAGAATCCCACCGATGAAGAACTGGTCGCCTCCATTCGCCGCAATCCCGAAGCGGCCGCTGCCCGCGGCCTCTGGGGTGATCTCGATTTCCTCGAAAAGGTTGCGGAACTAAATCCCAAACTCAAAGATACCCAGTTCGCCGATTATCATGGGCATGGCTGGATCTTTCGCGCTGTCTTCAAGAAGGACCGTCACGGTGAACTCCTGACGCTGGATGATAAGCCAATTTCAGCAGAGGACCCCGATAAATTCGCCAAGGCTGTCCATCTCAAGGATGTTCATCTCGCACGCGGCATGCACTGTGTCGACTGTCACTTCCGCGAAGATGTCCATGGTAACGGCAAGATATATGGGGAACCCCGCGCGGCGACGACGATTGAGTGCATTGATTGCCATGGAACAGTGCAAAAGCGCCCAACACTCATGACGACTGGCAATGGCGGCCAAATCAATCTCGCGGAGGGCAATACTCCATGGGGACCCCGCTTCTATTGGGAGGGCGATCGTCTCTACCAACGCTCGACTCTCCGGCGCGAAGTCCGTTGGGAGGTCCCGCAAACAATTGACACAATCACGCCCGGCTCGCGGCATTATAACGAGAAATCGCGATACGCTAAAACATTGAGACGCGATGGCAAAACCTGGGGTAATGCGCCCGAGACATTAGATTGTCCGCGCGAGCTGGCTCACGATAATTCGAACATCTCCTGCCAAATCTGCCACACCTCGTGGGCGACGAGTTGTTTTGGTTGCCACTTGCCTATGCGCGCCAACCAGCGTGTGCCGCTAAACAAATACGAAGGGATCACCACACGAAACTTTACCTCTTATAACCCGCAGGTCGTTCGCGACGATGTATTCATGCTGGGTATAGATGGGACGGTGAAGAAAAATCGCCTGGCAGTCATCCGATCCTCCAGCGCGGTGGTTGTCGGTTCCCAAAATCAAAATCGCGAATGGATTTATTCCCAGCAACAGACCGTCTCCGCGGAGGGCTATAGCGGCCAGGCCTTCAATCCACATTTTCCTCACACCACCAGTGGCGTCGGGACGACCAAAAACTGTACCGATTGCCACATCTCGAAAGAGAACGATAACAATGCTATCATGGCACAACTACTCGGTTTTGGAACCGGTACGGTGAACTTCTTCGGCCGCTACGCCTATGTTGGGGAAGAAAGGGAAGGGCTTCAGGCGATCGTCTGGACGGAACAGGAAGAACCGCAGGCTGCCATTGGCAGCCATCTCCATAAGCTCGCCTATCCGGACAATTTCGCGAAGCACCAGGGCAAAAACGGCGAACTCGAACTCGCCTATCATCACGGCGGGAAAAACATTCAGGACCTGACTTTACGCGGCGAATATCTTTACACCGCGAATGGTCCCGGAGGCCTCGAAGTTTTCGACGTCGCCAATATCGACCAGAAAGGTTTCTCCGAACGGATCGTGACCTCGCCGGTTTCCCCGCTCGGCCAACGCACTTACGTTCGAACAAAGAACGCGACTTCGGTGATCCTCCCGAGCACGCTCGGGATTGATCCGCTTCGCAATCGTTTGCCGCAAAATGAAGAGCAGCCCATTTCGCTGATTTACGCTTACGTCTTTGTGACAGATTCAGAGGAAGGTCTGGTCATTGTGAGCGCCGGACCGCTTGTGGACGGTGATCCGACCAACAACTTCCTCAAACGAGAGGCGACATTCAATCCGGAGAACAAACTTCACGGCGCCGTCGCCGGCGCATTGGCTGGGCGTTACCTGTATATCTTGTGCGATCGCGGACTGGTTGTTCTGGACGTTAACGAATCCACCAAACCTGTCATTGTCGCGGAACTCGACGCCGATTTCCTGAAGAAGCCCAGAAGCATCGCGATTCAGTTTCGCTACGCTTTCGTGACGGACAGTGAAGGCCTGAAGGTCATCGACGTGACTGATCCCACTCACCCGGTTGCACAACCCGAAGCCACTGTTCCACTCAAGTCCGCACACCGACTTTACGTAGCGCGCACCTACGCTTACGTAGCGAACGGCCCCGAAGGCCTTGCCATTATCGACATTGAAAAGCCCTCTGCGCCTAAGCTTGATCAAATGTATAACGCCGATGGCAAACTTAAGGACACACGCGCGGTACAGATAGGTGCAGTGAACGCCTCCATGTTCGCACTGGTCGCCGATGGCGAAAACGGTTTTCAGGTCCTGCAGATGATTTCGCCGGAGAACGTTCCTCAATCGATGGGCTTTACCCCGCGACCAAATCCGAAGTGGATCGCCAGTTACAAAACGCACGGCCCGGCCGTGGCGATTTCTCGTGGCCTTGACCGCGACCGCGTCGTGGATGAAAGCGGAAACCAAACAGTCGTTTTCGGACGGCGCGGCTCACGCCCTTTCACGCTGGCGGAAATGGACCGACTCTATCGACCGACCGGTAGCCAAACGAATTCAATCTACCAGGTTAGCGATATCTCGAATGAGGCATCCACGCTCAGACTCCGCGATATTGCTGGCGTTGTCTCCCCCCTGCCCGCGGAGCAACCGCCAATCGTTGAACAGGCCCCCGTCGCGCGATCTCGTATTCAAAGACGCAGCGAATAGCACTCGTGAAGCCACGGCGCGAACGACACTTAAAACGGTCCTTCGCCTAAGACGCTCTCGGAGAGCGCGTGTGCCTCACCACGGTTTGCTTTACGCAAGCAACAATCATCGCGGCAGAAAGAGCCGACGACGCCACGAGAATTCCGACGAACATCATGGAAGACCTCCCGTCAGTTGCGTCGCCATTGCGACATCAATTTCTTTTTGGATCATGCATATATTCTCGCTCTTCAGAGAGACGGAAGCTACTCGGGAGGCCACCGGATGAAGCGCTCGGCAAAATCGCCACGGTTCCTGCGCTCTTTGATTGGCGTGAATAATGGAAGTTAAGTGGTGCGCGTGGCGGGAGTTGAACCCACAACCTGCGGCTCCGGAGGCCGTCACTCTATCCAATTGAGCTACACGCGCACTGTGGACTCTGAGAATAGGCGAGCGGCGGTCAGCCCGCAACTGCCGAAAATCACGGGACCGGCACCCAACCTTTGCCAGGAACGAATTCCCTGGACTCGTTGGTTTTGCAGGCGGTGGCGCCGAGCAACACAAGGGCGAGCAAAATGACCGTGAGCACTCGATTCATGCGCGCAAAATGTAATCGCCATTGTCAGGTGCGCAAGCGTGCGGCAAATTCCTGCGGGTATGACCGGAGAGTTTCGTTCGCTGAAGGGGCAACTGCTCCTGGATAGCGGCCAATTGCGCGGTTCGTTTTTCCACCGCTCGGTTGTGCTCATCTGTCATCACGATAGCGATGGCGCGTTCGGCCTGGTTTTGAATCAACCGACTGAAAACAAAGTGGGTGACGCTCTTGTGGCCGATCTCCCCGATCACCTTAAAGAGCAGGCCCTTTACATCGGTGGACCGGTGCAGACGAACGCTCTCACCTATTTGCATACGGACAGTTTCCTTCCGGACGCCAACGTTTTGCCGAACCTGAGCATGGGCCATTCGCTCGACGATCTTCAGGAGATCAGTGAGGGCTTCTCGGTCGGCAAACAGATTCGCTGTTTCGCCGGATACTCCGGTTGGACCGGAGGCCAGTTGGAAAGCGAGATGGAACGAAAAGCGTGGTTGGTGCACCCGGCCACGATTGATCTCGCCTTCGCTGTGGAACCCAAGGATCTCTGGAAGAAAATTCTCCTGTTAAAAGGCTGGAAGTACCGCTTGCTGGCGGATACCCCTGAAGATCTATCCTGGAACTAGCGTTTTTCGAGGACCGTGAACGCCTCCTCCAACGAGGAAACACCTGCCTCCTCCTGCGTAAAGGGATCGAGTGTTCTCCGCAAGT
This sequence comes from Limisphaerales bacterium, assembly GCA_044226545.1. Classification (GTDB taxonomy): domain Bacteria; phylum Verrucomicrobiota; class Verrucomicrobiia; order Limisphaerales; family SXQI01; genus DASVNK01. The sequence continues at coordinate 135,316 of JBGAGW010000008.1, read as the reverse complement.
AGTCGAGAGCATCCGGGTAATTCTGGATCGACCGCGGCAGTGTCGCCCCCGCCGCATTCGGATGCCCACCTCCGTGCAACTTTTCCGCCACCTTCAATGCATCGCCATTCCGGCTGCGGAGGCTCACCACCATCAAGCCGTTTCCTTTTCGATGCAGCGTCAGCAAAACGGAATGCGGCGTGGCCTTTTCGTCCAGCATCTGGTGAACAATCAAGTTTACGTTCCCCACCACCGTCTCCACGTAACCGACATCCGGCGCCACTCGCTGGACGCGCGTTTTGCTCCATTCAAACCCCAGTGGATTTTCAATACGGCGCTTCACCGCCATGACTTCGAGCAGCGGGTGATCGACGAGGTTTTCCAGATTTCCCTGAATAAGCTCGAGCAGATTCCAGAACCCGTAAATCTTGACCATGTTCGCGTAGTCAGTCGCGAGCACAAAATCGGGATGCTCCGGCAGAAAAAGATCGGCGACATTGCTTAGTTGAACGAGGCGGTCGAGCGCCGGGCTGCTCCAGTTGTGACTCCGGCACAAATCATACGCCAGCAGGCTCGCGGACTTTCCCAGATCATGGATCAATTGTGCGACGCGCGGGCTGGAATCAGTGGGATGATGATCCACCACCAGCCAGTTGGGTTTATCCAATCGCGGCTCGAAGGTCATGTCCGTAACCCAGGCCGCACGTTCATTCAGAGGACGCTGCTTCCAGCTTTGATTATGAAACGCCAGCAGCCTCGGCTTGAATTGAAAAAGCCGTTCCGCCAACCCCTGCAAAAGCAACCCGGATACCAATCCGTCCAGATCGCTTTCGTGGGTGTAAATCACTTCCGGTCTCGTGAGAGCCACGCGGCGAAGCTATCGCACCCGGCCAAGAAAGACCAAGAGCTATTTTTTTGAGAGCAATTCGATATCATCATAATTGCCCGTGACCGTGGTCTTTGTTCCGTCCGAATCGGTCATGAATCCGAGTCCGACGATGGCGGGTGCGTCGTCACCAAACAACAACTTCCAATCCGCCGCCAGATCTCTTTCCTCGGTGATCCACTCTCCTGCCCTTGCGTTGCCACTTTCCAGTACCAAAAAGCGCGACCGTCCGGAACTCGGGTGATGGAAGGTTTTTCCAGGCGGCACCTCATTGGCCCACACGTAATTGATCGAGCGTGGCGGCCCGATGAAAGTCTTAAACGCCACAAATAATCGCGCGGTATGATCGAATTTCTTGATGTCAGAATCCGAACCACCCGCCGGGACTCGATCAATTTTCCACCGCCATCGCAGGCGGGTTCCGTCAGCAATAATCGGATCGAGTTTCACCGCCAGACCTGAAGCGGAACTGGCAGCGCGTGCTTCCAAGAACGAATTCCTCCCGTCCTTCCGAATCGTATGTTGGGTCTCTCCGGTAAATTCCACCTTCTTCCAACGCGCGCCTATTCCGCTCTCAAAATTTTCTTTGAACAGGTCCGTTGCATCGACTCGGGTGACAAGCAAAGCCAAAAACAAACCTCCCGAAAACCTCTGTTTTCCCATTTACCAATATAGCCTAAATGAAAACTCCGGCGAGATGCGAGCCCGCCGGAGTCCTTTATCCCCCTATGGTGCTACTTTCTGATACGGAAGAATTGAGCTTTCTTGCCGTTGGTCGAGACGGTCTGCGGCGCAGGACCGATAGGCTGCCAGTTCGTTGGGTCCAGACTGTCTGTCCCTTCGACAGTTCCGCCCCCGCTCGAAGCGACGGTCACCGAGCCTCCACTAATCGATATGCTGGCGGTCGGCTGATCACCTCCGGTGCTGCCTGAGATGCGCATCGCCCAGTTGACTGCTGCATCGAACAGTTTCCACCCATTATCATTGGCTGCCGCTGCGGTGTTATCCTGGAAGAAGAAGAACACTCGACGTTCCGGCATAACGAATCCCTCGTAGCCCTTTTCTCCTTTGTCATAATAAAAGAGCAGCTTCTGCGTAGCGTCGAATGGGTTTTCGGCGACAATATGTGGGGCTGGCGACGTGCCGACCGGGTTATCCGCCTGAGACAGTGTCTGATCGGATGTCACCACTGTCACCGGCCCCGCCGGCAACCCTGCTGCCAGTGGGCTGCTCGCGTCCACAATGTTGATCGTGCTGCCAGTAAATGTGCCGGCCGCGGCATTCACATCCTTAAAGCCCCATGCGTCGATGCTCGAAGCTTCCCAATTGATCGCCGGAATCGCGAGCGTCTTGAACTTCCCGATCGCGGGACCGCCCGCCGGATCGGCCACCTCAACGCTTCCTGAGCCGAGCGAGGACGATTCGATGATCAAATCCGTCCCGAGCGCGGTCGATCCATCTTCCGGCACGTCAGAACCGCGTGCGAGGATGACGTTAAATCCTCGATTGGAAAGGTGATCAGCCACAGCCTGGTCGCCCGCAAAACTGAGAGGACCTGGGTCGGCGGTCACGAAATAAACCTTCTTCGGATTTCCGACGATAACTTTTACCGGGGGGGAGCCGACGGTCACGCCGCGTGCATCTGTCACTCTCGCCACTAGTGTGTAGGCTCCTTCAGGTGCAGCGGGAACAGTGAACGAATACGGCGGTGTTGCGCTTGAGCCGACACTCCGCCCGTTCGCAAAATATTCCACTTTGGTCACGGTCCCGCCGGGAGCCTGCGCGTTCACGGTAACCGGCACGGTCGCACCGACCGCGAAAGCTGAATTGTCCGCAGGAGCAGTGATGACAATGGTTGGCGGCTGGGCCAGAGCCAGGTCCGCGTTGAAAAGCACGGCAATATCGTCGATCCAATTGGCCTCCCGTTCGCCGCCTGTCCGTCCGCCAAATGCAACGCGCGGCGTATCAATCGGAGCCCAATTGGGAATCAGCACGTTGTCGAAGTACTTAACATTATTGTGTATAAGGGTAATCTTGCCGTCAGCGGTTACCTGGACGGCCACGTCCACCCATTGGTTGTTCACCATCACCGCCTTCGTGAGATTGGTCTTAACAACTTGATTCCCACCATTGTCGATTGTCTCTTCTCCAGTGCCGCCAAACTTCACCGAAATGGCCGGCGCTTCCCCGCCTCCGTTATCATACGTGTCGAATGAAACGATTAAGGCTGTGCCCGTGCCCTCTTCGCCAAAAACTGCACCTTCATCAAGTCCCGGCGACACCACAAACGAGAGACCGTCAGCCGCATTACCGCTGCCCTCTCCGATATACATTTTCCAGGTCGCAGTAAGTTTGGTGGCTGAGGAAGTTTGCGTGTCGGGTAGATAGATCGTCCCCTGCTGGCTCAACTGCGACGGGGTCAGTTCAATGAACCCGCTCCCGTCGTAGCTGCCCGAGGGCTGAACATTCGCATTGCCGCTGACGGCCGCGCCCGGCGGCAGTTTGCCATCATTGAAGTTCGCGAAGATGTTGTAGGCCACGAACGATCTCGTGGTCGCAGCGATCGCATTATTCGAGAGATCCTTCACCCCGTTCACGGTCAGGTTGTAAGTGTTGCCGGCCGTCGCGCCGCTGATATCCAAACGAACAACGCCTGCCGCGCCCGAAGTCGAAACGACAGTCGCAGTATTCACCGTCACGCCGCCCGCAATCGTGTAATTCGCTTTCGCGGTGGCAGACGCCGCATCCAAAGGCTCGTTAAAGCTGACCAGAACAAACGAAGCAGTCCCGGCCACTCCTGTGATCACGGGCGCAGCAGTATCCGCGCTCACGGTAAGCGTTGCCGCGGAACTATTCACAGTCGTGGCTGAAGCCGTGAGCGTCGCCCGGTATTGCGCGCCGTTGTCAGTCGGCGCGGCGAAGGCAATATTATATGTGCTGGCGATGGCACCTGGAATGTCGGTAAAAGCGCTGCTCCCCGCGACCGCCTTTTGCCACTGCACCGCCGCATTCGTCCCGAACGCGCTAAAGGCTGTATATCCCACCGTGAAGGAAGCCGGTGTGGCCGCCGCAACCGTAACGTTGGCCGGTTGCTGCGTGATGTTGATGCTCGCGGTGGGATCGGCGACGATCTTAATGAATTTACCATCAATCGGCGGGGTGCCATCGGCCGGCTCGGAATCGCCGGGTTTCATCCACGCGACCCCCACGTTATCGCCGCCGGTCCCTTCGGTATGGAGCACCTCGATGTAGTAGCTCTTGCCGGCTGTCAGATTTATCGTCGCGCCTTGGGGCCATTCCGTTCCGGGAAATTGATCCGACCGCTTGGAAGGAAGATCCGTCCCTGTATTGTCTGAATCGATCCAGTGCCGTGCAGTAGACCATGCCGTTTCCTGCGCGATGAGCTTTTTATGCGCCGGGTCTTCATCCGTGCTCAGGAACAGCTCCGAGGGGTCATCGCTGCAGGTGAAAAACACATAGTTTCCAGTGACTGGGGGCACGAGCCAGCCGCTGAGAATGTTCCCGTAGTTGCTCCCGCCTTCGTTTCCGCCATTGGGCGGGTACTCTAAGCGTGGTTCAACTGTTGTGAATGCTGGACTATCCGGATAGCGGGGATCATTCCGCAGGCTGTCGATCGTGTTCCCGGTGACATTATCAAAAAACTTGTGCAACACTCCGCCGGGAACCAGGGTCGCGCCGGCAAATTTCGCCGTCAGATTATTCGCTGAATTCCCGGCAACGTCTTTGATCCCGTTGATCGTCAAGGTATATGCTGTGTTCGCTGTTTGCGCAGCCGTTGTTAGAATCACGTCCGTTCCGTTCGCCTGCAATTTCGGATTACTCAACGTCAAACCATTAACTGTGTAGTTCGCCACCGTCTCGGCGGTCGCCTGGGTTACTTTTTCATTGAAGCGAACCGTAACGCTCTTTAGATCGGGGCTTCCCAAAGCGCCAACCACGCCAGGAGGCGTTTGATCAAAGATCACCTTTCCTACAGCGCTTGGCAGCGTCAGGCTCCCTGTTGTGACATTCACTCGATATTGCGTTCCTTCATCCGCCGTCGCGAGGTTGCCGGTCGTGTAGGTCGCACTGGTTGCCCCTGCCACGTTCGCGAAGGTCGAACTGCCAGCGGCCGCCTTCTGCCACTGATAAGTCAGGGACCCGGAACCGGTCGCCTCCACCTTGAAAGTGGCCGCCGTGCCGGGCGTGATCGCAGCGTCTTTTGGCTGAGTCGTAAACGTAATATAAGTAGTGGCCAATGCGCTCTCGGCGGGGCCGGGATTCGTTGGCGCGGCCTGGGAGCTGAGTTGCAGCAAAACCGTATCCACCGCCGCGGCATCCTCCCGCATATGCAGGCGAATTGTGTAAACGCCCGGGTTCACGATGTTCCAGGTGGCAGGTCCGCCGCCGGGCCCCCCATCAATCGCCTCGGGAGCCGCGGTGCTATCCCAAGCACGATTAAAATCGTTATCTCCCGCTGTCGCGTCGTTAATACTCAGGGAGAAACGATACCAATCCTGGTTGGCTCCGCCCGTTCCGTCGATCAATTCCACGATCTGCGCATAAGCTGAGTCACTGTCGCCGCTATAACCGCCCCAGCGGAGCCAAAGCCGATATGTCCCCGGAGTCGTAACGAATACTTTGTAATCCACGAAGGGTGGATTGTTCACGCGCTCCGGGACATTCGCGTTGTCCCCGCTGTTTGGTAGCACTTGGATGTATTGGCCGCCGCGCGCGTTTTTATATTCCTGCTCTCCGGCATCTTCCGTCGGAATTATCCTCCACGAGTGCTGCGGATCTTCCGCCTGGTCAGTCCGGCCGCTGAAGTGTTCGGCTTCGACCGCCACAACACCGCCGGCTTCCGCGTAGATCGGGGTAGCCGCGTGCAGATTTGCCTTGGCGCCAAGGACGCCGAGGGCAAAAGCCATCGCTCTGCTGCATAATTTTCTCATAGCTGAGTTCTTTTGGGTGTGTCTTTGGTAACAGACCTGAATCCGCGCCAGCACCTGCGTACAGGCGAGCACAAAAGAAAGACGTTCCTCTCCTTTGAAAGGTCCATGTTAGTGTGTGAACAGCGACCAGTATAAGGACCCACTCATTCGCCGCAAGAAGATTAAAGGTTAGCATCCCTAATTATATTTACTAAAAGATTAGTCATCTAATAACTCCTTTTACTTAGCGAACTAACAACGTCGGTAAACGCCAGCCTAAGCCGAAGTTTGGCCAGGCTTTCGCTTATGAACGCAAATGGCGTTGCCGTCGGGGTCGTGAACGAAGGCCATATGGCACACGGGCGTCTCGAACGGCTCCATGCGAAATTTCACTCCTTTCGCCCTGAGTTCAGAGATGGCGTTTTCGAAATCGTCCACTTCCAGTGCTACAGAGCAGCCGGATGCGGTGGGTTTCCAATCCGGCGCCCCAGCTCCGATCGAAAGCGTCCCATTTGCAATGTCATACTCGGTCCACTGCATTCCACCGGGTTCGCCGACGCTGTAGGTCGCTTTCAGCCCAAGCACCTCCTCGTAGAAAGCCCTCGCGCGCTTCATGTCAGTGACCGGATAACAACTGAACGCAATTTCCAAAACCTTCATCACGATCAGTATGCGCGAGCAGCATGAGGTCGCAATCAGGATTGTGCGCCCGGAATCGCTACTTCGTTGCTCTCCCGCGCTGCCGCTAGCTTTTTCCGCAAAGTGAAATGGCGCTTCAGGTTGTTGAGCGGGTTCTCGTATAGATACCAGGACACCGTTGCCAGAAAAATCGTGAGCACTAGACGAACGAGCGACTGCGCCCAAACGCTTTGAGCCAAGGGCAAAGGCAGGCCGAGCATTTCGAGGAACCCTCGGAAACTCACATGCGTAAAGAAGTGGTGAAAAACGTAGAGGCCATAGCTGATCTTCCCTAAATATCGCAGTTCCGGCCTCATCAACACGCGGCCAGCCAATCCGCCAAATCCTTGAGCCGCCCTGAACACGAGCCAGCCGTAGACGAGAATCAAGCAAGTGTGGCCGAGGCTAAGCAGCCAAAATGTGTCACCCGTGCCGAGCATAAACGCTCCAGCGAGCGCACCGCCCGCCAACCCAACCATTCCAAGACCTCGCGCCAACTTCGCTGGTTCCCACTGCAAAAATGTTCCGTTTCGAGATGCATACGCGAGGCACGCGCCGACTCCCAGCGAATCGCCACACGAGAGCGGGAAATAATTCACGCGGTTCAGTTCGGGAAAACTGTGCTCCATCACGATGCGAAACAAAGGCGCGCTCGCCACGAGCGCCGTGATCCACCATTGCAGATTTCGCCACCGCACGAAAAAGATAAGAAACGGCCAGACGAAATAAAACTGCTCTTCGACCCCGAGTGACCAAAAATGAGTAAAGGGATCCCCCGCAACAGGTTTGTAAATTGCGTAGAGGAAGTTTGGGACATAAGCAACGTGCCATGGCCAAAGTGTTCGTATCGGCCCAACGTTCAAAATCGCCGCGACAGCTATTGCTCCGTAGTAGAGAGGCAAAATCCTCAAAAAACGACGCGCATAAAATGTTCGCAAAGCTGAACCGGCGGTCAGGCTCCCCTCATTCCGCTCCTGAATGCGACGGTAATCCAGAAGAATTCCTGTGATGAGAAAACCGCTCAGAACGAAAAAAAGCTGCACACCCGTGCCGCCGAGAAACGTGAGAGGACTCTTTGTGCCAAGCCAGTGCGACGCTGCGACTCCCAAAAAAGCGAGAGCCCTCAAGCTATCAAGCTGAGGCATGTGCGGCGGCGAACCTTGAACTCCCTGGTTATTCGCGCCGGATGCGGAAGGATTTCTATCCATGCACGGCGCAGCCTCTTTAGGCGATATCCACGAAAAGTAAAGGGCCGACCAGATTGGTAAAACTACTAATTATTTATCAAATTGTACCAGTTATCCCGCTGCCGCGGCTGATATCCAAGCTCGCTGATCAGGCGCTTCATGTCGGCCACAGTCATGCGGAAAGTCGTTCCCGCCTGAGAAACCACATTCTCCTCGATCATGATGCTGCCCAGATCATTCGCCCCGAACTTTAAGGCGATCTGACCGATATCCAGGCCCTGCGTCACCCACGAACTCTGGATGCTCGGAATATTATCGAGATAAATCCGGCTCAACGCCTGCGTCCGCAGATACTCCTGCGCTCCAACGGTCGGAGCTTTCAACTTTGTATTCTCGCCCTGAAACGTCCAGCATATGAACGCGGTGAATCCGCCCGTTTTGTCCTGCTGCGCGCGAATCCGTTCCAGGTGCTCGACGCGATCTTCGATCGTTTCGACATGCCCGAACATCATCGTCGCGCTCGATTTTAAACCGAGCCGATGCGCTACGTCCATCACGCCCAGCCAATCGTCGCTCATCGCCTTTAACGGCGAAATTCGTTTCCGAACGCGATCCACCAGGATTTCTCCTCCGCCTCCAGGAATTGATCCAAGTCCCGCCTCGCGAAACCGTCCAATGATTTCCTCCAGAGGCATTTTGAATATATCCCGAAAATGAATGAACTCACTCGGGCTGAACCCATGGATGTTCACCTGTGGAAATCGCTCTTTGATTCGCGAGAGCAAATCCAAATACCACTGGAAAGAGAGACTCGGGTGATGGCCCCCCTGCATGAGGATTTGCGTGCCGCCGAGCGCGACAGTTTCCGCAATCTTTTGGTCCATCTCCTCGGGCGTGATCACGTAGGCATCTGCGTCCCTCTCCGTTCGGTAAAAAGCGCAAAACTTGCAATACACATTGCAGACGTTGGTGTAATTCACGTTACGATCCACAATGTAGGTGACGATCTCGTTTCCCCGTCCTTCGTACATCTCGCTGCGCATTAACTCCCGCCTGCGGTGCGCAAGTGTGCCTAACTCTTCGAGCGGCAAGCGATATAGCTGCAGCGCTTCCGCGCCGGAAATGCGTTCTCCGCTCCAAACTTTCTCGAGCAGATCGTTCTGGACACCGTTGTACGTCACGCCGGAACTCTAACTGTTCAGCTCTTCCGCCACAATTCTGCATAAAGCAGGCGGAAATTGAACTCTTTCCGCGCCTCCAGTTGAAAACCTTCCGTCTTCAAAAACGACTGTGGAGCAACCAGTCGCTTTGCCGGCAAGCGGGTGGCGATACGAAAAAAGGAATACGCGAGGGCAAGAACAACTTGCGCGCGCCAGCGCTGCCAGCCGGATCGGGGCACCTGGAAATCCGTCAGCAGCCAAAAGCCTCCGGGCTGAAGCAATCGCGCCAACTTGGTGATCACCCGCTGTAACTCCTCCTCCGCAAAACAATCGAGAAAAAATTGGGTCGCTATCAAATCGAACGACTGGTCTGTTTCAAACTGCAGAATAGGGATCGAGTGGAAATCGATTCGCCTGTCCTCGTGCCCCTCAATTCGTCCTTGTGCCGCTCGGCACATTTCCAAACTGGCATCCACATAACAAATCGAGGCATTCGGGGCGGCCCGACTGATTTCCTCAAGAAACCGTCCATGCCCTTCCCCAACGAGCAAAATCCTTTTCGCCTTTGCCGCATCCGGGATGAAAGCCGTGCGGCAGACTTGCAACTTCCGGCCGGCCAGCAACCATTCCATCGCGGAATAATACCTGGCCAAGGGATCAAAGCTCATCCCTAAATTCGGTGCGAGCCGTATTCTCCAAATACCCCACGCAAAAAACCCTCCGGCCCAGTACATAACCACATCCCGCCAATCAGCGGTGGTCCCTGGAACGTACATTGGTCCGATCCACTCAAAGAGTACCGACCACACCGCTAAAATCCATCCTAACTCGATCAGCTTGGGTGGGTCGTCCACCCGCCTCAGTTCAAGCCGGCGAAAAATCCAGAACACAACCGGGATCGCGCACGGCGCCATCAACAAATCATTGAACCAACTCCGCAGAAACACGGAATGGAGATGCGGCCTCAAAACCCAGCGGTTCAATCCATATAAACCGCAACAGCAACAAAACAGCGGATCATCCAGATAGCGGAACATCTACAGAAGACAGAGAATCAGCACCCCAAAAGAAACCACGATGACAAACTTCAACGCAAACGTCAGCATGCGTCACATTACTCGAAAGCACAGCATTACGCCACGCAGATGTTGTGGCGAGAAGCCGCGAATTTCCATCCGGCAGCCGCGCTGTATCTCACCGCGGAACGCCAAGATTCTTACGAGCGACTTCCTGGAGTGGATTGGTACCGTCAGGAAGCAGGTCGCTGCCGATATGCCAGAAAAACACCCCCCGAAATCCTTCCTTCATGGCCCATTGGGTTTTGAGCGCCACCGATTCTTCATCGTCATACCCAATTATCGCTGAGTGATCCGGAGCGATGAGCCATGGTGTTTTGGTCTCGTCATCCCAATGGCGGGTCCAGCCTTGCTCTTTCCGAAGTACAACCAGGTTTGCATAGTTCCCGCCGCGCGGGAGAGGCCGGTTCCCAATATCTTTGGTCGAAGCGTATGGCTCCGAAACAGCGAAGCCCTTGCCGTAAAGGGGAATTCCGACGGCCAGGCGGTCTGCCGGTAGACCACGCTCGAGAAGGTACTTCATGCTCAATGCGGTCGCGCGCGGCTTTCCTGGCTGCTTCGATGAAGAAAAAAGTGGGGAGTGATGCCCCGCGTAGTCGGTCCATTCACCAGCCATGTCGTAGGTCATCACATTGATCCAATCCATTGTTTCCATCAGAACTTTGGGCTTAAGCCATTTCAACGTCTCCGGGTTGGCGGCGGCCGCCATGGTCAGAAACATTGTCCGCCCTTTTCGTTGGCCGATTTGATTGAGTTCATGGCGAAAATGGCGGGCGAGCCGCTCGAATCCTGGCACCTCCTGGTCCGTGTCGGGATACTCCCAATCAAGATCAATCCCGTCGTAATCGAAGCTATCAACCATCTCGAGAACCGATTTGGTAAACCGATCTTCGGCTTCTTGTTTGCTGACGATGGCAGCGAACTGATTATCCCAGCCCCAGCCGCCCAACGAGAGCATCACTTTCACTCCAGCAGCATGCGCCTGGATCGTGAGTTGTCTGCTCGGGACCATCGAGTTGGTGCGAATGTTTCCATTTTCATCCGCCGTGAGAAACGCATGGCAAAGGTGCGTGTACAATTTGAAACTGATTTTGCCGGGATCACGAAAGAGATACCCCACAAAGACCTTGTTCGTACCGTTTCCTGTCTCCGCAAATGCGGTGAAGTGTAGGGCGACATACAAAAGCGTAAGCAGTCTGAGAGATCGCATCGAGAAACCTGTGTTAACCGTAACGAACGAGAAGCACACCGCCAAAAACCATCGCGGCGCCAAAGAATCGACCGAGGGAAAGGGGCTGCTGCGCGATGTTCAGAAGGCCAAAAGAATCCAGAATGAGTGAGCAAACCATTTGCCCCGCCACAACGGAGGAGATAAAGGCCGCCGCTCCAAGCTTCGGAGTCAGGGATGCTCCCGCGAAAACAATAATTGCCCCGAGAGGGCCGCCAATCCAGTTCCACCACGGCGCAGCCTTAAAACGCGCGGCGGCCGGAAATATAGGCTGGGACGCAAGCATCATCAGGATCGCAGTGACCATGGTCCCGCAAATCGAGAAGAACGTGGCCCACCTCGGATCTCCCAAGTGCCCGCGCAATGATCCATTCGCCGCCGCCTGAATGGCGATGCAAGCACCTGCCCCAGCCGCGAAAAAAATCCAAACCAAATCCACGTGCGAACCCTCGCATGTCGCGGTGGAGGCCACGAGAGAGAATTTTCCGCTAAATCCCGGAGAGCTTCTTCGCGATGGTCTTTTCCAACTTTAAAATATCTGCCGCGAAAACCCGGATACCGTCGGAGAGTTTCTCCGTCGCCATTTGGTCTTCGTTGAGCATCCAACGGAATGCCTTCTCGTCGAGGTGCAATTTCGATTGGTCGAGTTTTGACGCGGAGTCGGGACCAAGCTTACGAGCGACGTTGCCCGGCGTCTTCTGAAGTTCGTCAAGAAGTGTCGGACTGATCGTCAGGAGATCGCAACCGGCGAGTTCCAGGATTTCACCCACGTTGCGGAAGCTCGCGCCCATCACCTCCGTTTTGTAGCCGTATTTTTTGTAATAGCTGTAGATTTTCGTGACTGAGACGACACCCGGATCTTCGGAGGCGGTGTAATTTTCCCGTCCCGAATTCTTCTTATACCAATCGAGGATGCGTCCGACGAACGGAGAAATGAGTTGGACTTCGGCCTCAGCACAGGCGACGGCCTGAGCGAAGGAGAAAAGCAGTGTGAGATTGCAGTGGATGTTGTCTTTTTTGAGCTGGCGCGCGGCGCAGATTCCTTCCCAGGTGGAAGCGAGCTTAATCAGAATGCGTTCGCGCGGGATTCCGGCGGCCAGGTACAAATCAATGAGATGTCGTGCTTTTGCTACAGAGCCGTCGACGTCAAAGCTCAACCTGGCGTCGACTTCTGTCGATACTCGGTTAGGTACGATTTTAAGAATTTCGGTGCCGAACGCGACCGCAAGTTGATCCAGAGCGCTGGCTACATGCTGGCTAACGCGCTGCACGAGATCGCCATACTCCGGCATCTCGGCCGCCTTTTGCAACAGGGACGGATTGGTGGTCGCGTCGCGCGGTTGAAATTTGCGGATGCTCTCGAAGTCGCCGGTGTCCGCCACGACGATGCTGAATTGTTTAAGTTGACTTAAGAGTGTGTTCATTGAGATTCCAATCTGTCCTCGCTAAAGGTCAGCGTAGGACTGTTCGTCGGAATTTCAATAGTTTTTGATGGTCCAGTCGAATTTAATGGACGTTCAAGCGCCAGGCTCTCCGACGCCAGCCGCCGAGCGAAAACCTCGGGTGTTGGCCGTGGATGATCAGCGCGATGCTTTGCGCCTGCTGCAAATCCGCCTCGAAAACGCCGGGATGGAATGCTTCACCTCGGGGGACGGAACGGCAGCGCTTCAGTTTCTCGAAAAGGAACTGGTCGACCTCGTCATTCTCGACGTGATGATGCCCACACTGGATGGCTACGAAGTCTGCCGTCGCATCAAGAGCCACGAACGCACCAAGGATATAGTCGTTCTCTTCCTCACAGCCCGGTACGAGATGCAGGACAAAATCCGCGGTCTCGAAGTGGGCGGCCATGATTACCTGACCAAACCGGTCGAGCAGGCCGAACTTCTGGCCCGCACCCGTTCGGCGCTTCGCATTAAGCAACTCCAGGATCAACTCAAGGAACAGCTTCAGCTTCAAAAGACGATCAATCAGCTCCACCAGGAAATGCTCGGCGAGCATTGGCAAAAGACCCTCGGCCAACTCGCCGCCAGCCTCGCGCATGAAATCAATAATCCCCTGGCAGCAGCGCTGGGCAGCGTTCAGCTCCTCTGCATGGACGAAACGCTGGGTGAGAACACCCAGAATCGCCTGCAAATCATTGACTCGAGCTTGCAACGGGCTGGACAAAAATTGCGAAGCCTGCTCCTCATTGCGCAAACCAGTCGCCATGCGATGACCGTTTCCCTCGCGCAGTTGATCGAAGACCTTCTGACCATGGTCAACTTCCAGGTCGTCATCAATAAGATCAACCTGCGGTCGAACCTTCCGGCGCATTCGGAATGGATCGGCAAACCGAGCGAACTCGCCCGTTCGCTGCTCTACTTGCTGAACAATGCGATCGAAGCGGTCGGCGGACGCCCCGACGCGCTCGTCGATGTTCGCCTTCAAACACAGGGTGACGTCCATCGCATCTCCATCTCTGACACGGGCCCGGGCATTCCGATCGATCTGCGAGAACAAGTCTTCCGTCCGTTTTTCACCACCAAACCTGCCCCGCATAACGGGGTTGGTCTTTACCTCGCGCGTGAGATCATACGCTCTTTTGGTGGCACGGTTCACCTGACAACTCCAGCAAGCGGAATCGGGACCGAAGTCGTCGTCTCTCTTCCCCGCAAGGCAACGAAGGATGAAGCAGTGGCGCGTCCGATGGATGCTCGAATCCGACCGTCCGTCAATTAACTCGCGCGCGGGTGAGGTGCGATAAATTTCTGGAAAAAGAGTTTTGCTAATGTTATGAAACGCGAGATTATGCGCACCTCTTTGTACCTCGGAATAGCTTCTCTGGCGCTGATTCGTGCCGGGTTGGCGGAAGATAAGCCGGCGGCAGCGGGCACTCCGCAGATCACGTTTGAGCAACAGACGTTCGATTTTGAAAAAGTGAAGGCAGGCGAGGTGGTCAAGCATGCGTTCGTTTTTACCAATACAGGCTCCGCCACGCTGAACATTCTGGAGGTGAAGCCGGGTTGCGGGTGCACGACCGCGGGGACGTGGGACAAGACGGTGGAACCGGGCAAGACAGGATCCATTCCGTTGCAGTTCAATTCAACCGGTTTTGGCGGAAAGGTAACCAAGGTCGCAACGGTCACGAGCGATGATCCGGGACACTCGAACGTCGTTCTGCAGATCACCGGAACGGTTTGGCGGCCGATCGATTTCACGCCGACAATGGCGATGTTCAACATGCCGCCAGAAGGGCAAACGAACGAGACCAAGGTGATTCACATTGTGAGCAACGTCGACGAGCCGATCACACTGTCCGAGCCGGAATCCAATAATAAATCGTTTCGCGCGGAGCTGGCGGTGATCAAGCCCGGCAAGGAATTTGACCTGAAGGTGACCGCGATCCCCCCATTCACGAACGCCTACACCTCGACGCCCATTACAGTGAAGACCTCCACGAAGGAAATGCCCCAGATCAATGCAACAGCCTATGTGACGGTGCTCCCTGCGGTGCAGGCGATGCCCCAACAGGTCATGTTGCCTGCCGGCCCACTGCCTTCGCCTACACGTCCAATGATTACCATTCGCGCAAACACCGACAAGAAGCTGGAACTTTCCGACGCAAAGATCAATGTGACTGGTGTTGAGATTTCGATGAAGGAGGCGCAACCGGGCAAGATGTACAATATTTCGCTGGGCTTCCCTGCGGGCTATCAGATTCCCACTGGCCAATATGTTGAGGTGACCCTCAAGTCGAATCACCCGCAATATTCCGTGATTAAAATCCCGGTGACACAGGTGCAGAACCCGGCGCAATCAGTGGCGAAGGCGAAGAGCGCGAGCACGAGTGGCAGCGTAGCCCACTAGACGAGAACCTCGGGAACCGGATGACTCAGGAGACCAGGTGATCCGCTCAATCCGCACGTTGCTGCGCGAAACAGTTGTTCTCCTGGTCGTTGGTTTTGCCCTCGCATTGTTGGCGAATCAGCTTTCTCCGCGCGGTTTGTCTTTGGGGCGCGATTACTTTCCTAGTGTGGCAGCAGCGCCCTCGACCCCACTCCCCTCTTCTGCACCGAGCGAGAGTCCGCAGAATCAAACGAACGAAACCGCTGCCCGGATCACCGGTCGAGGGCTGGGCGTGATTGAAACGGAGGAAGTCGAAAAGCTGTTTCACGATCCCCAGTATGAGCAGGAGTTGATCGTCTTTATCGATGCGCGGGATGATGCGCATTTTCAAAAGGGCCATATCCCGGGTGCTTATCAATTCGATCGTTACTACCCCGAGAAGTATCTGCCGATGGTCTTTCCCGCCTGTTCTTCGGCGTCCAAGGTCGTTGTCTATTGTACCGGGGGCCATTGCGAAGATAGCGAGTTCGCGGCGGTTACCCTGATGGAAGCGGGCATCCCCGCGCAAAAAATCTCCGTTTACTTGGGGGGGATAACCGACTGGGTGGCGCGGAAAAAACCGGTGGAAGAGGGCGATCGAAAAAGTGGCCTCCTGAAAGCAAATGGCGAATGAAGAAGCTCCGAAAAACCCTGCAGGACATCGCCCCGGTTGCGCGCATTTTTCTGGGAATGGTTTTTGTCTACACGGGACTGATGAAGGCGTTTGCGCCGGTCGAATTTCTGAAGATGGTACGGGAGTATCACCTCACGGAGAATTTTTCGGTCCTCAATTTAATTGCCGGAACGTTACCCTGGTTCGAGGTGTTTACCGGGCTGATCCTGGTGCTGGGAATCGGAGCACGCGGCGCTGGTCTGCTTGCGCTCGGAATGCTTATCCCCTTTACGGTCGCCGTGGCACAGAGAGCGGCGGCGATTCACGCGGCGAACGGGACGGCCTTTTGCGGGATTCGTTTCAATTGCGGCTGCGGCACCGGGGAAGTTCTGATTTGCCGGAAGCTGGTCGAGAATTCCGGGCTGGTTCTTCTGGCCATGATCGTGGCATTCGTGCGCGCCCCGCGTGGATCTTTTCGTTACGGGCTCTTCGGCGAGCGGGTCCCCGTTGAGAGAGAGCCCGCTACCAATTGAACTATTACTTCGTCACCGTTACGACCGCGGAAGGGCCTTTGTTACCCGCAGCATCATAAGCATAGGCCTGCAGGGAATGGTTGCCCGCCGCAACTTTCGCGGTGTTCCAACTGAAATTGGCAGTTGAACCGGCCACCGTCTGGTAAAGCTTCCCGTCTATGTAAAGCTCGATACTGATCACACCGACATTGTCGTTGGCCGAAACGCTGACTTTGACGTTTTTGGAAACTTTCGACCCGCTATAAGGCGACATGATTTGCACGGTCGGCGCGGTCGTGTCCGGAACGACATTGTTTACCGTGACCGTTGTTGTGCCGGAGACGCCTACATTTCCGGCGGCGTCGTAAGCTTTGGCCTGGAGAGTATGAGAGCCGTTGGCTGAACTCGAAGTATCCCAGGAAAACGATCCCGATGGGGAGCTGATCGTGCTGACTAGCGCGCCATCAATGTAGAGTTCGACACTCGTCACGCCAACGTCGTCGCTCGCACCAAATAATACGTTCACCGATGCTGAAACGGTGGCGGCGTTTGCCGGATTGGAGACGGTTGCAACCGGCGCGGTTGTATCGGGAATGACATTGCCGACCGTGACACTGACTGCATCCGAGGTGCCGGCATTTCCCGCTGCGTCGTATGCTTTAGCAGAAATGTTGTGTGTGCCGTTGGCCGAGGCGGTGGTGTCCCAAGAGAAACTCGCGCTCGAACCCGGGCTGGAGCTCTTAAGTGCGCCGTCCAGATACCATTCCACCTTGGTAACACTGACGTTATCGGAAGCGCTGACGCTGATCGAGACGGGTCCCGATAAAGTACTCGCCGCGGGCAGCGGGTTGATGACGACGGTTGGTGCGGTCGTGTCGGGGACAGGGTTATTTACGGTCACCGATGCGGTGGCCGGATTGCTCACATTCGCCGCCGCGTCGTAGCCTTTCGCGGTCACTGTATGGACACCATTGGGGACGGAGGCGGTATCCCACGAAAAGGCTGCGTTGGGCGCTGAAGCTGTCCCTTTGAGCACTCCATCCAGATACCATTCTATCTTTGTGACACCGACGTTATCCGACCCGCTCACATTCACAGAAACAATACCGGCAACGCTGCTGTTCGGTGCCGGAGAACTGAGGAGGACCACAGGTATGCTCTCGTCGGGCACCGGGTTGCTGACGCTGACCTGAATCTGTGCCGAGGTCCCAACGTTCCCCGCCGCGTCGTACGCTTTAGCCGCTACGGAATGGGTGCCGTTCGCGACGCTCAGTGTATTCCAGGAGAAATTGCCAACAGCGCCCGCGTTGTTGCCTTGAAGCGCACCGTCCAGGTACCACTCCACCTTGGTCACACCGACGTTGTCGCTGGCGCTGATCGTCACGCTGAGGGTACCGCTGAGCGTTGCGCCGCTCGTAGGAGAGGAAAGAGTAGCGACCGGTACTGTGGTATCTGGCACCGGATTGTTAACATTCACGGAAATGTTCGCAGAGCTACCGACATTCCCGGCAGCATCGTACGCTTTGGCAGCAATTGTATGGCCTCCATTCGACACGCCGGTGCTGTCCCAGCTGAATGCGGCGGAAGCGGCTGAACTGGAACCTTTGAGCGTGGCGTCGAGATACCACTCAACCTTCGTTACGCCGACCTTGTCCGAACCCGACACAGCCACGGAGATGGTACCGGCGACGGTGCTGCCGTTGACTGGCGAACCGACGCTCGCCACTGGCGCGGTGGTGTCGGCCACCGGATTGTTAACGCTCACAGAAAAAGATGCGGAAGAACCAACATTTCCCGCTGCGTCATATGCCTTTGCCATGAGTGTGTGCGAGCCATTCGCCGACGTAGTTGTATTCCAACTGAAGCTGGCTGAAGAGGTCGCACTGGAAGATTTGAGCGCTCCATCTAAGTACCATTCGATTTTCGTGACGCCGACGTTGTCCGAGCCAGTTACGCTGACGGAAACGCTGTTCGCCAAGGCTGCACCCGCAGCCGGGGAGGTGATGACGGCTGTAGGCGCGGTTGTGTCCTGCGGAGGAGTTTGCCCGCTGGCGGCGGCGACCGCGCGTGCAGCGTTGACGCGGCCCCAGCCATAACTGGAGTCCCACCCTTTCGTGCCTAGATCATCGGCATTTTGCCGGAGAATATCCTGAACTTTGGTGCCTGAGAGGCTCGGATTGGCTGAAAGGACCAGGGCAGCGACTCCGGCAACGGTGGGCGCCGAGAACGAGGTGCCGCTCGCAAAACCATAGCCCCCTCCGTTAACCGTGGTGACGAGGTTTTGGCCGGGGGCGGAAAGGTCCACGTTGTTCCCAGTGTTCGACCAGGAGCAGAGGACATCGTTCTGATCTGTGGCGCTAACGAGAACGAAATATGGGCTGTCGGCCGTTGAATCGAAAGTCGCGGAGTTGCCAGCCGCTGCGGTGACTACTCCTCCTTTGGATTGAAAGTACTGCGCGGCATTAATAATCGTGGTGATTTTGCTGACGTTTCCGTAGCTGACGTTGGCGACGCGAGAGCCGTGATCTGCCGCCCAGGTGAGCGCGTTCGCAATGGAACTGGAAAGGCCGTTACCACTCAGGTCGGTAATGCGCAGCGGCATGATCCGGCAATTCCAGGTGACACCGGCAACACCGAGGCCGTTGTTGCTCAGTGCGGCGGCGATGCCCGCAACGGCGGTTCCATGGCCGCTCACGTCCGCGAGATTTGAGTTGTTGTCGTAGAAATTCCAGCCGGGCACGAGCAGACCAGCAAGATCAGGATGTGTGCTGTCGATGCCGCTATCCAGAATCGCGATGGTTACCGTCGTACTGCCGACGGTTGTGTCCCAGGCAGTCGGTGCGCTGATTTTAGGAAGATGCCAGGCTTGAGAGAAGTACGGGTCGTTCGGAGTGGCGGAAGGCTGAAGAACAAAATCGGGATCGGCAAATTCGATGTTCGGGTTGCTGCGAAGCGCATCGAGCACCCGGTCGCGGGCCTGTTCTGGCACTTGAAGGATGTGGACGTTGATCTGGGATATTTTGCCTTCAAGCTTGGCCCCAAGGCGATCGAACGTAGCCTGCAATGTCTGCTGGGCCGCACTTTGCTTCGGCCGGAGCAAAATTCGTCCGGGCACCGTCAGAGTGCCTTTGGGAACGGATGTAACTGGTAGCTCCGCCCGGAGCGTGGCGTTCGCACAGGTGAGTGCCATCACGGCTGCGATTCCCAGGCTTCGAAGAGGGTTGAATGAAAAGCCAACCCTGGCTGATCCCATTTGTGTCATAGTCAGTCTCGCTTCCATGCGCATGGAAAATCTCCACGCACGCGGCCCCAGGCAGGGAGGGCGAGAGCTGATTGAGCACCGTGGATGCCACCGGCAGCTTTGAAAACGGACTCAGACGAGAAAGGGACTAAATTCGGGAGAATCGGCTTAGGGAAAGGGGGCAGATGGCCCTAAAAGTTGAGTACTGATAACGCGCTTGTCGCTCGTGGATAATGCCGCGTTCTAGTCAATGCGAAGAACACTGCTCAGCTGCGACACACCATTCTCATCGAAAGTTTCTACCGCTACGAAATAGCCTACCCCAACGGTGAGCGCCCGGAGTTCCAGTTGCGGACGCTGGTCCGCAAAAACCTGGTATGTGCTGTAAAGCTTTTCCGGTGCGATCCCCCAACGAATGTTGTAGCCGACTGCGCCAGGAACATCGCTCCAGGATACAAATGCATTTCGCTGATCGGGATCCCGACGGACAGTAACTTTCTCGGGCGCGCTAGGTATCGCCCCGCCGGCACTCCCGAAGATACGCAGATCGCTGATGGCCAGGTTCGGGGAAGCCACGCGGATATGTTCGTACTTGATGAATTGGGCGCGAACAGGTGCGGAGAGTTCGATGTAAGCGTTTGGCCGGTCACGCTTCTCGTTCGAAAGATCCGCAATCGGCGTCCACGTTTGGCCGTCTTCCGAGGAGTGCAATCGGAATTGGGTGTAGACGTCGGGCCCAGTGGCGTAAAGACCGCTTTTGTAATCAGTAAAGTTCACCTGCACGGCGCGGACTTCGCAAATCTGCGCGAGATCAACCGTCAACTCCTCGCCCGGCCTGTTTGTGGCGGCCAGCCAGAAGGTACGCGGGTTTTCGTCAGTGACGTGCGCGGCCGCGAAAGGATATCGAACGGAGCTGGCCGTGGCCGGCTTTTTGTAAGAAAGCAGCATCCAGCCGGTAAACAACGATTCCGAATGATCCCATCTGTTCGTTGGGACGCGTTGAGGAAAATCGCCAAAGCGCGTGTTCGCATAGAGCAACCCTTCCTTGTCGAAACCGGCAGGGAACATGGCGATGCGACGTTCGAAATCATAATTTACCGCGAGCCATGGCGTACCGGTGTTCCAAAAGTTTCCGTGCTTGTCCGCAAAAGTATTCCCATGCCCCGCGCCGTGCACAAAGCCACCGGGTTTATACGAAATAGGATTATTCCGAGCGTAAACGAAAGGCCCAAGCGGTGAGTCGCCTACGTACGTGCCGTTGGCGTAAACATTGTGTTCCGTGCCGGGCGCGGCGTATTGCAGATAATATTTACCGGCGTGCTTGGTCATCCATGCCCCTTCGATAAAAGGTTTTATAGTGTCGCGATGATCGCGTCCGAACCGCTCCCAGCCATGCGCCTCGGGGTGAAGCGAGATTAATTCTCGTGAGGTGCCGAGATAGGTCAGCTTACGTGCTTCATCGAGTTGAATCCCGCCCAGCGGATAGAAATTCGACGAACCGAAATACATGTACCACGAATCTTTATCTTCGTCGTAGAAGAGCGCCGGATCCCAGGGACCGGGAAGGCCGGGCAGGAACGGCAACTGATCATTGTAAACCTCCAGTTCTGGATGTTCCCCCCCTGGATCGCGCAGCACGTAGATCGGACGCTGCTCGTACGTCGAAGGAAAGAGCCAGAGCTTTCCCTTGGCCGAAAGCGCGGCGGGCGCGACCATGTCACGCTCCGGCCAGCCTTGAGGCTTTACATGTCGCCAATCCCGCAGGTCTTTCGAATGCCAGTAGCCATCCTGGATTGTGCCAAAGAGAAAATATCCGCCCTGGTGATTGATGATCACCGGGTCTGCACCCACCCGGTAGGAAATATTCCGCCACTTCTCTTCGAAGTTGTAGCGGTAGTCGAGATCGAGAGGATTGCAGTAAGTCTCTCGGGCGAACGTGCAGTCCTGCCGAAAATTAAACATCAGAAGGGAAAAGGTGAGCAGACCGAGCTCGGTAAGCATGGTCGACACAGAATTTGCTGAGACAAACTTTTTCAACAGTTTTAATATTGTAAACCTATTTGACAATCTAATGAAAGGCTGGACTTAAAGATGCGATCAACCAGTCAGAAAAGAGCTCTAAGCCATTGAACTTGAGATACAAACAAAAGAAAGCTCCTGATTTAACGAGACGGCGCAAGAAGTGCTCTCGGCCAAATGGTACAGAGCCTGTTCTCATCCAGGTCTCTAAACAAAAAAAGGTAGGAAATAAGATAACCGCATGAATAAAATAACAGGACTACTAACATTGGTTGCGTCAACCGGAACTCTACTCGCGGCTCCATTGGACCTTTCGTCCTGGACGCCACTGACACTGAACTTCCCTGGAGGGCAGGGTGCCGGAAATTGGGAGCTTCAACCGGGCAACACCGCGGTAATTCAGCGGCTGAACGCAGACCCATCATTTTACCTGAACAACGTTAACCAAACGAGCTTTTCAATCGATGGCTCATGGCGTGTGAATTCAGGGTCAGACGATGACTATATGGGCTTCGTCTTCGGCTATCAGAATTCAAGCCAATTCTATTTGTTCGACTGGAAGCAAGGAACGCAAGGTTATGTCGGGACCACTGCCGCCGAAGGGATGACGATCAAGAAACTCACCGGCGCAACCGGAAACGGTCAAGTGGATCTCTCACTGGACGAGCTTTGGGAGAATGAAGCGAATTACGGCGACATGACGGTATTGGCGCAAAACCATGGAAATACGAAGGGTTGGGCGGACAACACTCTCTATAATTTCCATCTCGATTTTAACCTGAACCCAGGAGAAATTCATATTGTAGTGACGGAAGGGGCAACCGAACTGTGGAACACAACCGTGAATGACAGCACCTATACGGGCGGCCAGTTCGGGTTCTATAACTACTCGCAAGAGCAAGTAGAATACTCTGGATTTGAGCAAACTGGCGGCATCCCGGTTGGAACAGCAGATTCCGGCAGCACGATCGCAGTGCTCGGCGCAGCCGCGAGCCTCATCGCCACGGCCAAGCGGTGGCTACGGAGCTGATCCGCAGGATCGTAATCTTTAACCTGTAGGAATCAAACTGGTGCGCATGCTATGAATGAAATAGTCATGCGCACCAACGTACCGGATTGTGGACGCTCCTACCCCTGTTAGAACTCGAACACCACATCGCTCAGCCGGCGCGAAATTTCAGCGAGGACGCGTTTCTCTTCCTGCTCCCCTTTGGCGATGAATGTCACGCTGAAACGGAGGTAAGCGCCTGCGTCATCCCACGGCACCGTGGAAATGAGTTTCTCCGTGATCAGCCACTGAGAAATATCTTCAGCACTCTTGAACTCAATGCGCGAGCCATCCGTCTTGCGCGCGGCGCGCGGTGCTTTGACGTAGAGGAAGAAGGAACCTTTCGGCTTTTTGGCATTGAACCCAGCCTGACTGAGCACGTGAACGAGCGCACCCATGCGCCGTGAATATTTGGCCGAGATTTTTTCGGTGATTTCGGGGTGATCGAAGCAATAGGCCGCCGCGTGCTGAATCGCGAGGAACTGGCCGGAATCGGTATTGTCCTTTACGTCACCATAGGCTTTGACCAGCAGTTCATTGCCCGCGACGAATCCGCAGCGCCAGCCAGTCATGTTGAAAGTCTTGCTGGTCGAGTGAAGTTCGAGGCCGACTTCCTTCGCGCCCGGAGTGGCCAGGAAGCTCAAGGGCTTGCCTTCAAACACGAGCGCCGCGTAAGCCGCGTCGTGAATCACCACAATGTTGTTCTTCTGGGCGAATTGCACCACGCTGCGGAAAAACTCAGGTGTGGCGCTCGCGCCGGTCGGGTTGTTCGGATAATTGATGACCAGAACCTTGCTCTTCTTGAGCACTTCGGCCGGAATGGAATTCAGGTCCGGCAGAAAATTGTTCGCCTCGGTGAGCGGCAGATTGTGCACCAAACCACGGTAATATTTCGCGTGCGTGCCGAAAACCGGGTAGCCAGGTGTCGTCATCAGCACATAATCGCCAGGATTGATCAGAACGGCTGGCAGAATCGAAAGCGCGGCCTTGCTGCCGATCGAGTGCAGAACCTCCGTCTCAGGATTGATGCCGGGAACGCCGCAGACACGCTCCATGTACCGCGCGGCCGCCGTCTTCAGGGCGGAATCGCCATTATCAGCATAGCCGCGGTTCTCAGGCTTGCGTGCTTCCGCGTAAAGCTGGTCGACCACTTCCGGAAATGCCATTTCATCCGGCTCACCCACTCCCATATCAATGATTTCCGCGCCGGGATTTGCCGTCAGGGCCGCGCGTTTGGCGCGTTTGATCTTCTCGAACTTGTAAATGGCCGTCGATTTGCCGTAGCTCGCCCCGCCAATGCGTTCCGCCAACAGATTTTGAATGTAGGTGTCAGACATAAAAATGCGCGGCTTGCCGCGCGATCAAAGCCGACAAAATATTGAAAACCGGCAGGAACGCAAGAAAGCCTGAGCCACAGAATTCGTGAACTTCCGAGGCTCCAATCGGGACGCTGCCGGACTCCCGACCAGCGCACTGCGGTGCCACGTTGGGGTATGCAACAACAGCATAATCAAAATAGGGATCGGGGTCTTGTTTCGGATGAGCCATACGAAATCGAGTATATTCATCGCCAATTCCCGAATCATTCGCACGAAGAAGTCCACCAGGCAATTCAAGCGGCAAAAGCGGAATTAAAGGGATCGGAGAGCCGCGAACGAGTCATGGAGATCCTGCGTCAGAAGCTCAAATAACCGGGGGACTTACCGGAAATGGGGGTGCCGCATGCACGAACGTTGCGACCGTTGTGGACGGCAATTCGATGTGCTGTCGATGTTTTTTACCGGGCAGGAATACCTTTGCCCGGCATGTTTACAGAATAACGGGGCTTTCCACTCTTATTCGATTCGCCTCGGAACAGCGTTTGGTAGCTAAATCAGCGGGGCGATTTAGTCGTGGTACCCGCGCCAGAGCCAGACGAGAGTATCAGCAAGGGTTTGCTGATAAACTTTACCGTCGCAATGCTTCGTCGCGAGGGTGAAAACAAAGCGATGATCGTAGCCCTTCGCTTGTAAGGCGATCTCTGTCCGTTTTCCGGCCATTACCCAGTTGTGATAAGTTTCCTCCGGATCGTTCTCCCGATTATCGTGCTCCGAAACGTGGGTGAATATGCGGAGCGGTTTCTTCTCGGTATTCTCGATCAATTTCATGCTCGAATGATATTCCCAGGCTCCGAGCGGAAATTTTGCTTCTTCCGGTGCGTCATCATCCTGCTGGTCCACAAATGTTCCGGAGTAAGCGACGATTCGACGGAAGAGATCAGGACGGAACCAGCCCATCGTTAACGCGGCAGCTCCACCCGAACTGCAACCAAACACTGCCCGGCCCCACGGATTGTCCGTAATACCAATGTGAGGATACGCTGCCTTGATCTCAGGATGATCCAGCACCGCGGGAAAGACTTCGTCGTTGATGAAGCGTGCCAGACGATCGGACATCGTATCATATTCCAGACCGCGCTCGCTATTCTTTCCATCGTTGCCGCCGTTTTGCACCGCCACCGCAATGAACGCGGGCAGTTTGCGCTTGGGGTCTGTGGAGATCGTGAGGTTATCCAGAGCGTTGCTGATCATGTTCAACTGTCCCGGGCCGTCATGAATGACCAGCACCGGCGCCTTCGTTCCATCCTTGTACGCGGCGGGAACGTAAACATAAATCTTCCGCTCTTTATTCACCGGCTTCTTCTCCGGTTCCAGCGTCGTATCATCGCCTCGAAAAATCTTGCTGTCCGCCAGCTTCATGGAGAACTGAAAGAACTTTCCTTTCGGATTTCCATGGCCTTGCAGATCAGGATCCAGCTTGTATTCCGGACCGGCTGTAAAACTGCCGTTTCCCTCGGAACCCGGATTCTCTTTGTACGTTTCAGCCGCCAACACGCCAATGGAGGAAACGAGAAGGTACGCCAACAAACTTGATTTCAACATGGATGACTTGTTTTAGGCAAAGCGGACGCTCGAGCGCAAGGGCCAAAAGCCGGTCATTGCGGGACCGCGGCTCACGACCATGGCGCCATCAATCGGATGACCTGTCGACCGTTTCGTCGAAGTAAGCGACTAACGGGCGGGAGTCGAGCAGGGTGGCTATCACTCGCCAAATCCTGCTAAATGCTTCCGGTTCGAGGAAAGATCGGCCGGTCCTTGAACCGATCCGCAAACATCTCGCATCAAACCGTGGCACGTCTTTCTACCCTGGGCAGCAAACTGCGCTTCCAGTGCAGCCCGAATCAGGTCGGATTGCGACCGCCCCAACTCTTTCGACCGTCTAGCCAGCAACTGCGCCATTTCGTGCGGGAGTCTAAGCGAAATAGGGTATTACAAACGTTCAGATGCACAATATCCGGATTCAAACGCCGAGTTCATCTCTGAACCCTGTTTGCCGCAACGCCTCAAACAGGACCAACGCTACGCAATTTGAAAGATTCAGCGATCGCGCGTCGGGGTTGAACATGGGGATGCGAAGCCATGTGTCGCGATTTTCTTCCAACAAACGCTTCGGAAGCCCGGCGGTTTCACGGCCAAAAACGAGGTAATCGTCCGGACCGAACTTTGCGTTCGAGTAACACGTCGGGCCATTCGATTCGATATACCACAGGCGCGACTCGGGGGAGACCTGCCCGCGGAAGTCAGACCAATTCCGCCAACGGAACCAGCGGACGTGTTGCCAGTAATCCATGCCAGCGCGTTTCAGTTGGGAATCATCGAGCTTGAAACCAAACGGTTCGATCAGATGCAGCGTTGTGTTTGTCGCAGCGCAGAGGCGCGCGATGTTTCCGGTGTTCGGCGGAATTTCCGGTTCAACCAGGACGACGTGCATCAGTAGAAAACTTTCCACAGAACCAGCCCATGGGCCGGAGCAGTCATGCCAGCCAGGCGACGGTCGCGGGCATCCAGCATTTTTGCGATATCGCTCGAGGGGAAACGGCCCTGGCCCACTTGAATGATGGTTCCGACAATGCCTCGACACATCTTATAGAGGAAGCCGTCCCCCTCGATAATAAAAGTGAGTAATGGGCCTTGCTTGCGCACGTCGCAACGGTGCAGCGTCCGCACGGTTGATTCCATCTCGTAATTGCGATTGTTGGCGAAGGCGGCGTAATCGCGTTTGCCGATGAAATGGCTGGAGGCGTGACGAATGGCCGCGAGATCGAGCTCTTGCGGAACGTGCCAGGCGCGCACACGGAGAAGAGGATCGTGTGCGTGATGGTTGTAGACGAGATAACGATATTGTTTGCCCTTGGCGCTGAAGCGGGCGTGGAACTCCGGAGAGACCTGCCGGACTTCCATCACGCGGATATCCTCAGGCAGCTGGGAGTTCAGGGCGAGCGGGATTTTCGAGACGCGCATCTTCAGCTTTTCGCGCGGTAGATCGAAGTGAGCGATCATCGCGCGAGCGTGAACGCCGGTGTCGGTTCGGCTGGAACCGTGCAGGCGCACCTGTTCCTGGAAGATATGCGTGACCGCTTTTTCGAGCACCTCCTGAATCCCGAGACCGACCTTCTGAACCTGCCAGCCCTGGTAGTTTGTGCCGTCATACGCGATGCTCAGTTTGAGGCGGAGGAGGGACACAAAAGATCAGGAGTAGGATTAAGTTTACGAGCAGGAGCTACACCGCGCCGCTGTCGAGGAAGCTTTGGAGTAATATCGCCGCAGCGGCTTTATCGACTTTTTCCTTTCGATCCTGGCGGCGGACATTCGCTTCTATTAAGAAGCGATTCGCCTGGGCAGAGGTTAACCGCTCGTCCCACGTGCGAATCGGAATGATGATGTTCTCCTTCAGGACCGCCACGAACTCCTGCACCTTCGCCGCCGCCGGTCCGTAACTGCCATCCATATTCCGAGGCATGCCGATGACGATCAGTTCGACCTCTTTTTCGCGAAGAATCGTCTTCAGGCGTTCGAGAAACTGTGCGAAGGGCTCCGCCGGAATGAATTCGAGCGGTTGCGCGATCATTCCGGATGGATCGCTCAACGCGATTCCCATTCGCTTTGTGCCGTGGTCGATAGCGAGAACGCGCATATTATAAAGTGCGCATCACTTCGGATGCCGCTTTGACTGTTTGTTGTATTTGTTCCTCCGTGTGCGCGAGTGAAATGAAGCCAGCCTCGAATTGCGATGGCGCGAGATAAACGCCGCGTTCGAGCATGCCATGGAAGAATTTCCCGAAGCGGTCCCGGTCGCACGTCATCGCATCGGCGAGGTTATGCACAGGCTTTCCGGTGAAGTAAGCGCAGAACATCGAACCGATCCGATTGAACTGTACCGGGACATTTGCGGCTTTCGCTGCACTCTTCATTGCTTCCTCTAACGCCTCGCCGGATTTCTCAAGCTTCTCATAAGTGCCAGGCTTTTGCAGTTCGCGCAGCGCCGTGAGTCCCGCAGCCATCGCGAGCGGGTTTCCACTCAGAGTTCCCGCCTGATACACCGGCCCGACTGGAGCGAGCATATCCATGATATCCACCCGTCCACCAAACGCGCCCACAGGTAATCCGCCGCCAATGATTTTTCCGAAGCAGGTCAGGTCCGGATTGATCGCGAAGCGCTGTTGCGCCCCGCCCGGCGCGAGACGAAACCCAGTCATCACTTCATCGAAAATCAAAAGCGAATCGTTCTCGTCGCAAATCTTGCGGAGAAATTCGAGAAAGCCAGGTAGCGGTAAGTAAAGACCCGCATTGCCCGGCACCGGTTCGACAATGATTCCTGCAATCTGACCGACATTGGCTTTGAACACCGCACGAAGAGCTTCCTCGTCGTTGAACGGAACGACAATCGTGTGCTGTGTGAACGCCGCCGGAACTCCGGCGCTATCAGGGTTTCCGAAAGTCAACGCGCCCGATCCGGCCTTCACTAAAAGTGAATCGACATGCCCGTGGTAACAGCCGTCGAACTTGATGATCTTGTCCCGTTTTGTGAATCCTCGCGCGAGACGAATGGCGGACATGGTCGCCTCGGTGCCTGAGTTGCACATCCGCACCTTGTGAATACTCTGCACGAGCGAGCGGATAATCTGGGCCATCTCAACTTCGAGCGGATTTGGGATACCAAAACTCGTCCCGCGATCAGCCGCGGCCTTGATCGCCTCGATGATCGGCTGAAACGCATGTCCGTGAACCGCGGGTCCCCAGGTGCCCACGTAATCGACATACTCATTTCCATCCACATCATACACCGCTGCTCCCTTGGCCCGTTCGACAAAGAACGGATGTCCGCCGACCGCGCGAAACGCGCGCACCGGCGAATTCACGCCGCCGGGAATCCACCGCAGTGCCTGGGCAAACAGCTCTTCTGACTTCTTGTGAGAACGCACCCCGGCAGCATACGGAAAGGCGGGGAATTTACAAAAGAATGAATGCTTGTTCGCGCGTACCCGCTCTTGTAAATTCCCGTCAAAGGAATTCTCATGAGCAGCATCGCCGGTCTTTGGCCCCTCTCCGCCTTGAAGCGCTTTTCGTCTGCCGCCTTTGCGTTCTTCTTTGCGATCCGATTTGCCGCCGGAGCGGCGGAGGGAATTCGCTCGGTGGACTTGCCGCTCAAATCGCTCGTTTACGATTCGTTCACCGAAAAACTCTATGGCGCTGCCACCAATGATCTGCTTCAAATCGATCCGGAAAGCGGCGCAATCTTGAAAGCGTTTCGGCTGGGCACAAACGTGAGTTTCCTTTCGCTCGGTGCGGTCCACGGCATTTGCGCGGCCGTTGATGACGGACACGCGGTGCGGCGGTTTAGCCTGGAAACGTTCACCGCGGAAGATTCGATTCGCATCGGTGCCGGTGCGATCCGGGCGCAATCCGTTTCCGGGAATGGGTCGTTTGGAAGGCCCATCACGTTTGATGTCACGATCACCAACAAAGGCCCCGGCACCGCCATCCAAATCCAGGCGACGAATTCTTTTTCGTCGGGAGCAGCGTTCCTCGACATGATTCCCGCACCGGGTTATCGCGATCCCATCCCGCTGCAGTGGGACATTATTACGCCGGCAGTTCGGCCACTTTCCAGGTTACTATTCAGCCTTCGCAGTTGGGATTGCTTACAAATACAGTCACAGTCGTGGCGGCAAATACCGTGGCGGCCAGCAGTAACACCGCAACCATTGCCATAAGCGCGCAGGTGGCGCCCGTTAGTTTGCTCAACTTTTCTCCGTCGTTGATCACGTTTGACGAGACGCGGAATCGACTCTTTTTTGCGGATCAGGCCGGCATTTGGAGTATCGATCCTGAAACTTCCGTAATGAATGGTCCGTCGGCGTTTCCAGATCAATCTTTCGGCGGAATCGCTGCCCTTGAGTCCTCCCAAGGCGCTCTCTACGCGTTTCGCGCTCTCCAGTTTAGTCGCGGCCAATTTGTCAGGATCGATCCAGACACCCTGGCGATCAGCAACTGGTTCACCGGTGGATTCACTCTTTACGATTTCAAAATCTCTCCGGTCGATACGAATGTTGTTTTTATCTCGGACGAACGCGCGAGCGCGATCGCCAAAGATTCCGTCGGCCTGCCAAATTATCTTACCTACAAAACGCACGGCCAATTCTCACCCGATGGCACCAAATTTTACGTGGTGAACCCGGAGAATTGTGAGCTGCAGATATTCTCGGTGAGCAACGCAGGTCTGATTTTGGCCGGAACGCAGACCACGGGTAGCTGCTCCGATTTCAAACAGGCGGGCGGGCTTCTCTACTACGATACCGGTATGATCTATGACCCGTTAGCCGGTCACAAAAGCACGAACAGCCTCACCCTTCCTACAGGATCGTCGGTGGTCCCAAGAGATGATGCAACACTCGACATGGTCACGAAGAGGAACGGTGTGTGGCTGGCACTCCGACTGGCCAGCGACACGCACCAGGAGCTCCGACGTGTTTATCTCGACAACGTTCCGGGTCTGCCCGGGCGCGTTATCGCCGCAGGCGATAACCGCATCGCTCTCCTGACCGCAGTTGGCGGCATCTATCTCATCGATTTTTCTCCGGATTTTCTGGATGGCCAAATCTCTCTGCTTGATCAAACCGCCACCGTCACCTTCAGCACGAATCCCGGTCACACTTACCGATTGGAACGGACTGATCATCTCGCTGGAACGTGGAGTGCGATAGGTGCAGATTTCGCGGCAGACACCAGCACGCACGAGCTCAAAGTATCTGTGGGTCAATCTGGTAGCGCCTTCTTCCGGCTCATCCAAATGCAATGAAATGCTCTCACCTGGCGGGAGCGTCAGGTTATCCGCCATGTGGTCTGGATCCCGGCAGATGGCCGTCTGCCCCGGCTGAATGTTCTAGGCGGGCTGGCGGTGCTCCGCTACAACACTCCTTAGGTGTGAGTGGTATATGAAATATACGGACGAACAGAATTGGGAGCGATTTAAGAAGTTCTATTTTGAATTTCCGGCCATCGGGCTGGCGGTCGATCTGAGCCGCACACGAGTCGACTCACCGTTCATGGACGCCATGCAGCCGAAGTTGCAGGAAGCGTTTGCTGCGATGGATGAACTGGAACGGGGCGCTATCAGCAATCCAGACGAGAAACGGATGGTCGGCCACTACTGGTTGCGCAACCCGGCTTTGGCCCCAAATCCAGAGATTCGTCGCGAGATTGAAGAAACTCTTGCGGCCGTCAAAAGCTTTGCGCATCAGATTCATTCCGGTGCAATACAGGGAGAGCATGGCGTTTTCAAAAAGCTCCTGGTCATCGGCATTGGAGGCTCGGCGCTCGGGCCGCAATTTGTGGCAAACGCGCTCGGGCAGCCGGGCTCGGACCGGATGCAGTCGTTTTTGTTTGATAATACTGATCCCGACGGCATGGACAAGGTGCTCGCCCAACTGGGTTCCGATCTCGGACGAACCTTGACCGTTGTCATCTCGAAATCGGGCGGAACAAAAGAAACGCGGAACGGCATGGTCGAAGCGCAGCGCGCGTACGAGGCGGCGCATTTGAAGTTTGCGAAGCACGTCGTCGCGGTGACAGGAGCCGGCAGCGAGTTAGATAAGGTAGCAGAAAAGGCGGGTTGGCTACGCCGCTTTCCGATGTGGGATTGGGTCGGGGGGCGGACCAGTGAAACTTCCGCGGTGGGGTTGCTTCCCGCGGCGTTGCAAGGGTTCGAGATCGATCGCCTTCTCGCGGGAGCCGCAACTTGCGATCAACGGACGCGTAAGCACAGTCTCGCGGAGAACCCAGCGGCGCAACTGGCGCTGGCCTGGCATTGCATCGGCGAAGGCCGCGGCGCGAAGGATATGGTGATTCTTCCGTACAAAGATCGGCTGGAACTTTTTTCGAAGTATCTGCAACAGCTCATCATGGAGTCAGTGGGCAAGGAACGCGATCTGGACGGCCAGGTAGTGAACCAGGGGATCGCGGTTTACGGTAACAAAGGCTCGACCGATCAGCACGCTTATATTCAGCAGTTGCGTGATGGTTTGAACAATTTCTTTGTCACGTTCATTCAGGTCCTTAAAGACCGGCAGGGGCAATCGATGGAAGTCGAACCTGCGGCGACCAGTGGAGATTATCTCACCGGTTTTTTCCTGGGGACGAGGCAAGCGCTTTGGGAAAACGATCGACAATCGATCACGCTGACGATCGAGACGGTGGACGCATTTCACGTCGGAGTATTGATCGCGTTGTATGAACGTGCGGTCGGCCTTTACGCCACTCTGGTGAACATAAATGCGTATCATCAGCCTGGGGTCGAAGCTGGAAAGAAAGCGGCAGCGGCTGTTCTGGAGGTGCAAACGAAGGTGCTCGATTACTTGAACAAGAACGCATCAAGTGCGTTTACGGCGGAGCAGATTGCCGTGGCTATTTCGAAGCCGGGGAGCCCGGAGGTGGTATTCAAAATTTGCCAACACCTCGCAGCCAACCAGCGAATTGGTCAGGAAACTCCGAGCGGGGTCGGAACGAAATTCCGGACATTGAAAAAATGAATGAGAAGCGCGGGATGCAGTTGGATCGAGTCGTCCTGGTAGGACGGACGTTCGAGGAGTACCGCCGCTATTTCCTGATCGAACCCAAAGATTGGCAAGGGAAGCGCGTGCTGGATGTCGCGGGCGGGGTGAGTTCGTTCTGCGCTGAGGCGAATCAGCAGGGAATGCGCGCGACGGCATGCGATCCCATCTATTCGTGGGAACCCGAACGTATTCGCAACCAGGCTGAACCGGACCTTGACCACGTATACAAAATCGTACTCGGGCTGCCAACTTACCGCTGGGATTATTATCGCGACCGGGACCATATGCGGGAACTGCGAGCTCGTGCCTTGCACACATTCCTTCCTGACTATAGTCGATACCGGTCCGAACGTTATGTGCCGGGTCAACTGCCGCATTTGCCTTTTGCGAATAAGGCGTTCGATCTGACGCTCGTCTCGTACTTCCTTTTCGCGTACGAAGACAAGTTCAACTACGAGTTTCACCGTGACGCGATCTTGGACCTGATGCGCGTAACGCGCGGCGAGATTCGGCTTTATCCTACGGTCACGTTTGAAGCGGAGCAGAGCACCTACGTGCCACGGCTTTTGCGCGATCCTGCGTTGGAGCATCTCCGGTTCGAAGAAGTGATGACCGATTTCGAATTTCTGCTGAATTCAAATCGTTTTCTGCGAATTACGAGGAAGTAAAGCGACCTCTTTTATTTGCGTTGAAGTCGCGTATGTTGGCGCGCTCGATGAAATTGGTCGTTTGGATATGCGTTTTGCTGGCGTCGGGGTTTTCAGGAGAGGCGTTCGTTTTTTACAACCTTGGAAACTCCGTCCTGAAGTGGAACGTCAGCTCTTCGCAGGTAAAACCAACGACGGTAAACCCGACGACCAAAGCGATTCGTTATTACATTGCCTCGGACGCGTACTCTGCGGCCAACGCCACGAACGAAATCAACGCGATCAGAGCGAGCTTCGATCAGTGGCAGAATATTCCTGGAGCCAAAGTTCGGTTCGAGTTTGCGGGTCTGATTTCACCCGACGGATTGGATACCCGCTACGATGACAAGAATGTCGTTTTCTGGGCGAAGAAAAGCCTGCGCGTGAATGCGGGCACTGAAGATCTAACCAATCGCCGCGGGTGGACCTCGGTGACTTATGCGGTGGATGGATCGATACTTGATGCTGATATCGTGCTCAATGGCGTGCAGTATCAGTGGTTCACGGACGCAAACGATTCAATCAACCAGGCACAGTTTATTGAATCCATTGTCACTCACGAAATCGGTCATTTTCTTGGGTTGGATCACACGCCGGCCGGGGGGGCGAGCGTGATTGATGGCGGCAACGGCATGAACACGAACAGTGGGCTCTCCGCGGACGAGATTGCGGCGGCGCGATATCTTTATCCTGATGGAACGACGAAATGGGGTTCGCTCAGTGGTACCGTTCGCATGAACGGCACCGGTATTCTGGGTGCAGTGGTGAGTGTAGAAGATGCTGCTGGAAATATTGCGGGCGCAACCGTCACGCAAAGCTCGGGGAGATACGGGATCTATTCGCTGGCAGCCGGGACATACAAGCTGAGGGTCTCGCCGCTTGATCCGGCGAATTCCGGAAGCGCCTCGTTACTGCGCGGTTCCGAGATCGCCGGGGATTACTCTTCTGCCGTTACTTCTTTTATTCCGACTGAAAACCTGACCTTCGCCCTCCAACCTGGCGAGGCCAAAACGCAAGATGTAAACGTCTCTTTCGGAGAGCCTGCTTTTCGCATCACGTCGCTGAGCAAACCGACCAAGGCGGACGTGATTACGGTTCAGCGCTTCGCCGTCTCGATGATCCAGGGACAAAGCAACTACCTGGTGGGTGTCTCATCCACTACTCTGCAAGCTGGCTCGACCCTATCCGTCACTGGCGACGGGATCACGCTTGGCGACACAATATTTTATGCGAGTCGCATCGCGCCGGGACTGAACTCGCTGGTGGTTCCGATTAGTGTGAGCAGCAATGCTACGCCGGGGCTGCGGTCACTCGTTGTTTCCAACGGCGGCAAAGTGGCCTATGCGAACGGCTATCTGGAAATCGCTGCGCCGATTCAGGATTACAACTTCGACGGTTTGGACGATCGTTTTCAGCGCAAATACTGGAAGCTTTGGACGACCCCGGAGGCAGCGCCAGCCGCCGATCCAGATAACGACGGATTTTCGAATGGCTTTGAATATCGCACAGATACTGATCCGACGAATCCTGCTTCTAATCGCCTCGTATTGCTGCCGCCAGTGCGAGGCCGTTTTGGTCCGCAACTCTCATGGGTGAGCGACCCGGGCAAAACCTATCAAGTTTACAGCGCGTCGATTCTTGCCCCAGGAAATTGGCAGCCGTTCGGGTCCGCGGTGATTCCAACTAGCGACATTTGGAGCATCCCTATCGACTTTAACACGCCCCTTCGCTTCTACGAGATTCAACTTAAGAGATAGGTTGCGAATGCGACCGCCAAGCGCGGGTATAGTAACCGTCGATTTTCAACAATTCTTCAGGCGTCCCCATCTGGGTGATCTGACCCTGCTCCAGCACAACAATTCGACTGGCGTAGCGCATCGTGGAGAGGCGATGTGCGGCCATGATCGTCGTCCGATTCGCAACGAGCCTGCCTAAGCTCTCGATCACCGCGCTTTCCGTTTCGGCGTCCAGCGCGCTGGTGGGTTCATCGAGAAGGAGAATCGGTGCGTTTTTCAGAAAGGCGCGCGCGATATTGATCCGCTGTTTCTCGCCGACACTTAACCTTATGGCTCCTTCCCCCACCGCAGTCTTGTATCCGTCCGGGAGCCGCAAAATGAATTCGTGAGCATTCGCCTGTCGCGCCGCTTCTTCAATCTGCGCGCCGGTTGCTTCCGGATTTGCGTAGGCGATGTTTTCCGCGATAGTTCCCGGCAGCAGGAAGGTCTCCTGAAAAACGTAGGCGATGTGTTGGCGCAGTTCGGGAAGGGAAATCTCTCGGATATTATGCGGTCCGATCGTCAGGAGGCCGCTGTCTGGATCGTAAAATCTCGGAAGCAAATTGAGCAGTGTTGTCTTCCCTGAACCGCTTGGGCCGACCAAGCCAATCGTCTCCCCGGGCTCGATTTTAATCGAAATTTCTCGCAGCACGGGCTTGGCAGGTTCATAGCCGAACCTTACTTTTTCGAATCGTATCGCGGATGCGCCTCTCGCTGGAAACGCGACGGGCTTTCGGGCTGAAGGCACCTCCTCTTTCGCGTCGAGGATTTCGAAGATGCGGTGCAACCCAGCGTTGGCATCGGACACCGTTGCGCCTACTTGTGAAAGTTGGTTGAGGGGATCGTAAAGTTGCCCAAGATAGGAGAGAAAGATAACCAATTCACCGACGCTCAGCCGTTGCGCGAGAATTTCGTGGGCGCCCCACCAGGTCAAACCGGCTGTGGCAATCCCAAACAGCAGTGCAATGGTCAGCCAATACGTCACTTCCAGACCGTGTTGCCTCAGTCGCATTTCGAATGAGCGTTTCACATCAATAGTGAAGGCCGTTGTTTCTGACCGCTCGCGTGCGTAGCTCTGCACCAGTGGAAGAGCGGAGATATTTTGTTGGACCAGCGAACTCACCCGGCTGTCGGCCTGGTGCGCGGCGAGACTTCGTTGATTCATGAGTCTGCCGAAGAAAGCCATGGTGAGCAGCAGGGGCGGAAACACAGCAAGTGTCACCAGGGCGAGTGAAGAATTCATCCGCCACATAATCGCGAGCATGAGCAGCACCGTGGCGGACGAATTCAGGAATTTGAACAGCCCCTGTTGGAACACGGTTTGCAGTGAGTATGTGTCCCACGTGGCGCGATAGATCAGATCGCCCTGGCTTCGCCGCTGGTAAAAGGCGAGCGAAAGTCGCTGCATCCTTTCGAAAAGTTGGACGCGAATTCGTGCGAGACCGGACAGGCCGGCCTTTATGGAAAGATAATTTTGGCCTGCCGCAAAAATTCCTTGTGCGCCATGCAGCGCAAAAATGAAAATCGCGGCCAATCCAACGAGGGAAGCGCGATCCGGAACTTGCCACGAGACAGGCAGCCACGCAGGAGCAGATTTTCCGGCCAGGATATAATCAATGATCAGGGCAACCGGCAATGGCTTCAGGAGATTTGCGCCGATCCCCAGAAACATCAGCCCGACGGCTGCGAAAATGCGGGCTCCTTCCGGCCGAAAATACCGCAGCACTCGCGACCATTTTTTTGTCACGAGGTTCTTACCCCTTCTGCTCGATCAACGTTCGGAACTCGTCAAAAAGAACGGTTGAGTCGTGCGGTCCTGGTGAGGCTTCAGGATGGTATTGCACACAGTAGATGGGCTTCGTCTTGTGTCGCATCCCTTCCACCGTTTGATCGTTCAAATTGATGCGGTTGACATCGACATCTTTCGGCAAGGACTTTGCGTCCACTGCAAAGCCATGATTTTGCGAAGTGATCTCGACCTTACCGGTTTCCAGATCTTTCACCGGCTGGTTGGCGCCGCGATGGCCAAACTTCAATTTGAACGTTGTTCCACCGAAAGCCTGTCCCAGAATCTGATGTCCCAGACAAATACCGAAGATCGGTACGCCTGAGTTCACTAGTTCCTTCACCTCGCGCACGATGTGCGGCAAGGCTGATGGATCGCCTGGACCGTTCGAAAGGAAGACTCCGGCTGGCTTGTACTTCATCGCTTCCGCAGCCGTTGTTGTGGCGGGGACCACCTGAACTTTGAAACCGCGCTGCCGCAAACGCCGCAGGATGTTGTATTTCATCCCGAAGTCGTAGGCGACAATGGGAATATCCGCCGGGCGAAGCGGCTCACGCAGGTTGCGCGCGTCTGCCGTCCCCGAGCCGCGCGCTAAGCGAAAATCGGCGCTCTGTTCATCTTTCGCATCCCAAGCGAATGGCTCTTTGTGCGTTACTTCTTTGACGTAATCCACCCCGACGAGTCCTGGCCATTCTTTGGCTTTGCGAACCGCCTCTGCATCCGAAATACCCTGCGTCGAAAGAAAGCCGTTCATCGCGCCGCGCACCCGTAACTTCTTCGTCAGCGCCCGCGTGTCTATACCCTCGATTCCCGGTAGTCCGTACTTCTCCAAATACTGCGGCAAACTGAAATCGGCGCGCCAGTTGCTGACAATCGGTGAAAGCTCGCGAATGACAAATCCGGCGACGTGGGGTCGCCAAGATTCGATATCCTGCAAATTTACGCCGTAATTCCCGATCTGCGGATAAGTCATGGTGACGATCTGCCCTTTATAGGAGGGATCGGTGAGGATTTCCTGGTAACCGGTCATCGATGTGTTGAAGCACACCTCGCCGCAAGTTTCGGCATGCGCGCCAAAACCGCGTCCGCGGTAGACCGTTCCATCTTCCAGAGCCAGGACTGCGTTCATCAATTGCACCATCGCGTAAAATTCCCGCGGATGCTAGGGCCAAACCGGGCGAGGTCAAGTTTGAGAACCATGACAAGAGCGAAATTCTATTCCGCTGGAAAGCGATGATTTAAAAGTCTATGCTGGATCGGCATAACCAAGATGCCAATGAGATATTTCCCTTTTAACCGGATCCAAGCCATTTTTGCCTGTCGGGAGGCCGAAATGGTTAGGTCGGAACGAATTTACATGCGAATTGTGCCCAAATTAAAATTTTTAACGGCGCTCACAGCCGCTTTTCTCCTGCTCGGCTGTGGGAAAGAAGCTGCTTCCAATTCTCAACCCTCCAATAAGGTTCGGATCGGGTACATCGGGCTAACCTGCGAAGCGCCGATCTTTACAG
The DNA here is from genome assembly GCA_044226545.1 of Limisphaerales bacterium. GTDB lineage: Bacteria > Verrucomicrobiota > Verrucomicrobiia > Limisphaerales > SXQI01 > DASVNK01. The sequence goes on along the minus strand of JBGAGW010000008.1, from coordinate 97,202 downwards.
CAGTGGAAAAAGGATTTTTCAAGGAGGAAGGCCTCGAAATCGAATTGGTGAAATGTGATTGGAAGAATTACAAAGATGTTCTCGCTCTTGGCGGTTACGACATGACTCACCATTTGGTTATGTATTTTCTCAAGCCGATCGAGCAGGGACTGGATGTGAAATTCACAGGGGGAATTCATCGCGGCTGTCTTCGTGTTCAAGCTGGTTTGAACAGCCCAATCAAAACGGTGAAGGATCTTCGCGGGAAGCGAATTGGTGTTCCGGGCATGGGCACTCCCCCGTTTATTTTCGCCAATCGGGTTCTGGGTGCTAACGGAATTGATGCGAGCAAAGAGATCACCTGGCTGGTATTTCCTGCGGGCGAACTCGGCCTCGCCCTGGAAAAGGGTGAAGTTGATGCAGTCGCCGATTCCGAACCCATCGGTAGTATGCTCCTCGCTCAGAACAAAGTGCGCAATGTCGCGGATCAGGCGCTTGACGCTCCATACAGTACAGAATATTGCTGCGCCGTCCTGACCAACGGCAAATTTCTTGCGAAAAATCCGAAAGCTTGCGCGGCTGCGACGCGGGCGATGCTCAAAGCGGCCAAATGGGTCGAAGCTAATCCGGCTGCCGCAGCGAAACTTTCCGTGGAATCCAAATATCTCGCCTCGAATGTCGATCAAAACACTTTCGCGATCAGCCATATTCGTTACATCCCAAGCGTTTCAGGCGCGCAAACAGCAGTGCGCCTCGCCGCTGCTGAAATGAAAACGGCGGGAATGCTCAGTCCAGCGACCGATCCCGATGCTCTTGCCCAACGCGCCTTCGTTTCATTGGAGGGAGTTACCGATCAATGGATCGAATCTCTGCCAGTGGAGAAGGTCGCTGATGGCCAGGTCACACCAGAGTGGATGGCGCGCGAGTACGCCAAATACGCCAAAACCAGCACCAAAGACGTTTTCTGCGGTTTATGCCTTCTTCCGGGAATTTGATCGATACTCCAGCGCAAATGGAAAAATATGTCGCTGTGTCTTCACCGCGACCAACTGAACTGGCATCTGTCCGAGCCCCGAAAACGGATGGACTGCTCGGACGCCTCAAGCCGATGGCGATCCCGGTTGCCGCGCTGGTTGCCTTGGGGGTTCATCTAGCGGTGGCGCCGAAGGAGTTGTCAGTCAATCCACGGCCTTACACTTCTTTCCTCGCGATCATTCTGGGAGGATCGCTTCTCGCGGGTGGATTGAAATTATTCATGCCTGCGGTGCGATGCTGGCTTTCGCACACTGGCCCGATTGTCGCCGCGGCTGTTGTGGCACTGACAATCTGGGAAATCATTACGTCCGGATTGCGTCTTTTGCCGTTGCCCTATTTTCCGAGTCCCGCTGGCGTTTTGCAAAGCATGGTTTCCGATTGGCGTCTGCTGCTGGATAGCACCTGGCATTCGCTGCGCCTATTGCTCTCCGGCTATGCGGTTGGTGTCGCAATTGCGCTGGTTTCCGGGGTTTGCATTGGTTGGTTCAAACTCGCGCGCTATTGGGGAATGCCCATCCTTAAAGTGATCGGGCCAATTCCCGCGACTGCGTGGGTGCCTCTGGCGATGGTTGTCTCACCATCGGGTTCGGTCGCAGCGATGGGATTGATCGCGCTCGCCGTCTGGTTTCCCGTCACCATGCTCACCGTCTCCGGTATCGCAAACACGCGCGCCTCATACCTGGATGTTGCCCGCACCCTCGGTGCTGACCAAAAGTATCTCATCTTCCGTGTCGCGATTCCGGCGGCCATGCCGAGTATTTTCATCGGCCTTTTCATGGGCCTCGGCACTTCATTTCTGACACTGATTGTCGCGGAAACAGTTGGCGTGAAGTCAGGCCTCGGGTGGTATGTGGGCTGGGCGCAAGGCTGGGCTGAATACGGCAAAGTTTACGGCGCACTGGTCATCATGTCCGCATTCTTCTCCACTATCATGACTGCGCTGTTCAAGATACGCGACCGCGTCCTTGTCTGGCAGAAAGGAACGATCAAATGGTAGCTCCACATGCTTTGCACGAAGGCTCCTCGCTTCGCGTGGTGGATGTAAACAAGCTCTTCACCGCGGTTGACGATTCTACTCGTCAGACGCAGGCCCTCTCGAACGTTTCGCTCTCCGTCGCTCCCGGCGAACTTGTTTCCCTGATCGGTCCGAGCGGTTGCGGCAAATCGACGCTGTTGCGACTCATCGCCGGGCTCGACACCCCTGACTCCGGCGAACTTTGGGTGGGTTCCGAACAAATCTCCGGACCGAGCGCTCAGCGGGGACTTGTTTTTCAAGACCCGAACTTGTTCCCGTGGCTCACTGTTCGGCGCAACATTGAATCCGGCCTGATCGCTCGTGGACTCGCGCGCGAAAAAGGAGCGGAAGTTGACGAATTCATGCGCCTCGTCGGGCTTGATGGTTTCGCCACCGCGTTCCCGCATCATCTGTCCGGCGGCATGGCCCAGCGCGCCGCACTCGCCCGCGCCCTGATCAACCATCCGAAAGTCCTCCTGCTCGACGAACCCCTCGGCGCGCTCGACGCTTTCACCCGCATGCGAATGCAGGACGAGGTTCTTCGCCTTTGGGATGCGCGCGGCACCACGATGGTCCTCGTCACCCACGACATCGACGAAGCCATTTACATGAGTGATCGGATTGTCGTCATGACGCCGCGCCCCGGACGCGTCGAACGCATTATCAATATTGATCTGGACCGGCCACGCGACCGCGGCAGCCAGGACTTCCTTCGCATCCGCGGCGACATTCTGGAATTCCTTCACTTCGCTGGACATTCGCCATTGACTGCTGCGCATCATGCCTGAGGCCTCTTTGTCGGAATCTTAGTCGCAAACTTAGGAGGCTCCTTCCTCTGGTGAGTTGACGCACTCGACAAAGTTTTCCACAAAGAAACGGTGCTTGGCAAAATTCCACTCTCCCTTTAGTTCTCGCTCGTGATTCGAACGGAGAAGCTCGTCAAAAAGTTCGGCGACCTCGTTGCCGTGAACGAACTCTCATTCGCAGTAGGCCGCGGCGAGATCTTCGCGTTTCTTGGGCCGAACGGGGCAGGCAAAACTACAACGATAAAAATGCTCACCACCTTGCTCCGACCGACCAGCGGTAGTGTTGAACTCGACGGCCTCGATCCGGCCACTCACCAAAACGAAGCACGCAAGCGATTCGGCATTGTCTTTCAGGACCCCAGCCTTGATGACGAACTGACCTCGCAGGAAAACATGGATCTTCACGGCGTCCTTTATCACGTGGCACGGCGCGCACGAATCGAGCGAACGGAACACCTCCTGAAACTTTTCGAACTCTGGGAGCGCCGCAACGAACCGGTGAAGCGCTTCTCCGGCGGGATGAAACGCCGCCTCGAAATCGCGCGCGGGCTTCTCCATACGCCCAAAATTCTTTTCCTGGACGAGCCGACACTTGGGCTGGATCCGCAAACGCGACAGCTCCTCTGGAACCATATCCGGAAGATCAACCAGGAAGAGCAAGTGACGGTTTTTCTGACCACCCATTATATGGAGGAAGCAGACCGAGTGGCCCAGCGCGTCGGCATCATCGACCACGGGAAGCTCATCGCTCAAGGTTCGCCCGCTGAAATCAAGAAGCAGACCAACACTGATTCGCTCGAGTCGGCGTTCCTCGCTCTGACTGGTTCAACGATTCGCGACGAGCAGGCGGGCAGCGAAGATCGGATGCGCAACATGATGCGGATGTGGAAGAAATAGTATGGGTGCAATTTACATTCTTTGGCTCCGCGAGATGAAGCGTTATTTCCGAAATCGCGCCTACCTCGTCGCCTCCCTTGGGCAGCCCTTGCTTTACCTGCTGGGTTTCGGCTTTGGCTTCGGCGCGACGTTTCAGAAATCAGGCCAGGGAAACTATATCCAGTTCCTGGCCCCGGGCGTAATCAGTATGACCATCCTCTTTTCTTCCATCTTTTCAGGGATCGGCCTGCTGTGGGATCGACGCTTCGGCTTTTTGAAGGAAACGCTGGTCGCTCCAGTGCCCCGCCTGCACATCATGGCGGGCAAAACGCTCGGCGGCGCGACTGTTGCTCTGTGCCAGGGCACGCTGGTGGCTATCGTCTGCGCTATTATCGGCTTCAGGCCACAGTCGATTGCAGCCATTCCACTGGCGCTCTTCTTCATGGCCCTCATCGCGATTGTTTTTACGGGCCTGGGAGTCGCGATTGGTTCGCTGCTTGAGGAAATGCAGAGCTTCCAGTTAGTGATGAACTACCTCGTGATGCCAGTCTTCTTTCTTTCAGGCGCGCTCTTCCCCCTCAGCAATCTGCCCGCTGCGATGACCGTAGTGACTCACCTTGATCCGCTCTCTTACGGAGTGGACGGCTTGCGGAGCGCGCTCATCGGCGTGACCCATTTCGGAGTGACCCTCGATATTGTGGTGCTGCTCGGGGTGGGAACGGTGTTTCTCTGGCTGGGAAGCTACCTGTTTTCGCGCATTCAACTGTAAACGATTGCTCTGAATTTGACGGCCGTTCCAGTTGTGCAATGATGTAACCATGATAGTTACAGAAAATATCTGGGGCGAAAGCGAAGCCCCGGACGTGAGTGCCGCCTCGCGAGTTCCGGGCGCAGGGGAATCAACCCGCGAAACGGCGTCGTCCGACGAACGGCTCCTGGACAGCTATTCGCACGCGGTTTCGTCGGTTTTCGAAAAAGTCGGTCCGACTGTGGTCCACATCCGGGTTTCGAAGAAGCCTTCGGATCAACGGGCTGAGGGCGAAGGAACGGGCTCGGGCTTCGTCATCGCGCCGGATGGCTACATCTTGACCAACAGCCACGTCGTTCATGAAGCGCGAAGGATCGAAGTTCTTCTTTCTGATGGCCGGACTTTTGGAGCCGTGTTGATTGGCGACGATCCGGAGAGCGATCTGGCGGTTATTCGGATCAACGGGCCGCACCTGCTGCATGTGAAGCTCGGTGATTCGAGAACTTTGAAAGTCGGCCAGATCGCCATTGCGATTGGCAGCCCATTCGGCTTTCAACAGACCGTGACCGCCGGAGTGGTCAGCGCGCTGGGACGTTCCATGCGGTCCCAGTCCGGCCGGTTGATCGACAACGTTATTCAAACCGACGCGGCGTTGAATCCCGGTAATTCAGGCGGACCGCTGGTCAACTCGCACGGAGAAGTGATCGGGGTGAACACAGCGGTGATTTTGCCGGCGCAAGGCATCTGCTTTGCTATTGCGAGCAACACTGCGGAATTCGTGACCGCGTGGCTGATCAAGGAAGGACGCATCCGCCGGAGTTGGATCGGCGTGATCGGACAAACCGTTCCGATTCATCAACGTGTTGTGCGCTTTCACCGCTTACCTGTAAACCAGGGAGTGCTCGTGGCGGGTAACGAGCCGAACAGCCCATCAGCTCGTGCTGGTCTGAAGGAAGGTGACGTCATCGTCGCGTTTGGAAGTCACCCGGTCTCCGGCATCGACGAATTGCACCGCCATTTGAGCTCTGACGCGATCGGCATTCCAGTGCAATTCACCGTGATCCGTCACACGGAAAAATTGCGTCTCATCATCACTCCGGAGGAACTGAATCCGGAACGACGGGGCTAGTCATCGGTGATGGCGCTTGCGCTGATCGCTCTTGAGCAGTTTTTGATCAGGATGCGTGGTTGCTTTGTAAACGGCGCGCCAAACTACAAAAACCGCAATCAAGAGCGGCGGCGCGATGTAAATGGCGAGCCTTTGCCACCACTCGAGACCGAGATGATTCATGATGCCATACATTCTGCTCCCCTGCCCCGTTCGAAGATACAGAAATGTGAATTTTTTTCCGGCCCTGATCTTACGTTCCCAGCCGCTTCACAATAGTTCGAAGTGTTTCACATGCTGTTCGTTGCGCCCGCCTTTTTGTCCGCGCTCAGCGGTGAATAGAAGAGCGACGCCGGAATTACCAGTCATCCCGGGCGCGAAAGGGCTCCTTGGCCACGACGCGTTCGCGCTTTCGGCCGATTTCCAGATTTTCTGCGGCGGCCGCGAGGTCACACTCCGGAACGAGGGACTCAAAATCGGAGTCGGCGCGAATTTCGGCCTGGTGCAATTTCTTTAAGGCAGCGGTCAAGTCGCGCCGTTCCGCGCTCAGCGTGTGAGCCCAATTCGCAATGGTCGCGTAGGACCTACGCTTTAGAGCAATGGTCTTCAGGCAGAGCGCCAGGAGCAACGCATCCAGGACGGGCCCGGATCCCGTCCGCAGAATAGTCTGCTGCACCTTTTGCAGAAGGGCCATGGCAGCTTCGTTCTTCTTTTCGCGCAACGGGACTTCAAAAAGGCGAAATGTTTGCGCCAGTTGGGCAAGATTGTTTTCGACCACCAGACGATATTTCGCCAGCAGTTGCTGAAAGGATTCGGTATGCGCGGCCGAACTCATCCTGAGAAGTGCTTTGGAGAGCATTCCCTCCAAATGAACCAGTTCCCCTGCCTCTTCCCAGAAGTTTTTCTCCAATGGTTTCATCATTCCTCAGAGGCAGCCCAAAACAATTTCAAGATGGGACGCGCGATCAGGTCCCTGTGCTGAATTAAATCCTGTAAAATAAGAGCATAATGTCGCACAGAAGCAGGCTGCCGCAAGTGCTGCAAGACTGAAGACTCTCGAATTACCCTTCGTAGTCAGAGGCCGCGACGATTCATCGTGCCCAATCAATTGATCCACTCATTCAGCAAGCTTGCAGCTCTCCCCGAACAGCCCGCGATGCAGCTTGCCACTCCAAAAAGAATTTGAAACACCGGAATAATCCAGATGAACGCCGTTTCTCCCAACGACGAGTTCGACCTTCCGAAGCCAAAGGACATGTGCGATACCAACATCACTACAAGATTTGCCGCTACTCCGAGTGCCGTCACGATTCCCGCCATGACATAAATCACGGGAGCCTCCGCCGGAGGCCACAGACGCGTCATCCCGACAAAAATCACCGGAAAGAATGAAGCCCAGACGCCTGCCGCACCAGCCAACCCCAGCCAAATGATCCCTCGCGAATTAAGATCCCCTGCGCCTTCCTGGAACATCTCCCGATAGACTTCTGCAAGGGTAGTTGGTTTGAACAATTCTGCTTTGCGTCGGTGATGTGGCGCGAGAAACACCAGAAGCGCGCAAATCACGAAGAGGCCCCCTCCTAAAATAATAGCTTTCATCTCGTTCCCGGAACACAATCTGCGGAGCTGATTTCTTTTTGCCCAGAGCGACTTTAGTCTCCCCTCCTTAGCGACATCTGCTGTGCCGGAGACACGCGTAAAGCGCCATCGTGACTCATGACGTTTCTTCGATTCTCGTGCCACTTTTCCGATAGCTGGTCGGCGGGTAACAGATTTATTCAATCGCAAGACGTTTAAATAGAGCATTTTAAGAAAATCACGGACACTTAGATGAAAAAACCTGTTGACGCAGGGGGCGTTTCCGCGCAAATTTATGCGACGCGGGAGTGGTAGAATTCACTCTCGCCTCTCTGTTTTAAGTTCGGAAGATCGGTCCGTGTTAGTATCTCTTTCCAGCTCTGGCGGTTACGCTGCCGTTGTTGAATCGTTCGTTTCTCCCCACGAACGATGGAACGACTCCGTGTCGTTGACCAAATGGTCAATTTCGCGGTAAGCCTGTCGTCAGGCATTCCTCTTGCTCCCCTTTAGGTGAAAATATAATCCGAAGGTGGTATTGCCCGTAACATAAGCTGTGAGAGGATGCATTACCAGGATAGAGGAAGAGACGGGATCGGGTACCTGAACTGTGCGAATGATTGCACACTGAAGAATTTTTGAGACCTCGTCGTCAGTACAGTGTCGTAGTACTGGCGGTGAACTCGACTGAGCCGCAAATATGAAACTGAAACTGAAAAAAGCAACCGTAGCTCGCAAGACCGCACCTGCCAAGGTCAGCGTCAAGGCGGCGAAGCGTTCATCTTTGCTCCCTGTGCGCGTGATCAAGGCCAAGGTGCTGGACATTCGACCGGCGCGTAAGCCAGCGCTGCCTGGCAAGGCCGCTGTTCTCGCCGCTCTGAAAAAGAAAGAGCGCGCCGAGCAGGACCGTCTTGCCCGTTTGGCGATTACCGGCAAGGCCGACGAAGCCACGCAGGAGAACACCACTCCCGCGCAAGGCAACATCGTGCCGATGCCCGAGAACGCCGAAGCCGAAGGCTCAGAAAACGAAGAGCCCACTGCGGAAGCTTTGGCCAAGGAAACCGAAGTCAAGCCGGTCACGATTGAAGAGATCCGTCAGGCTTACGACGGCGACACCGCTTACCAGCTCTATCTCAAAGAGATTGGGCAGACTCCGCTTTTGACGATCGAGGAAGAGAACTACCTCGCCGCACGCATTAAGAAAGGCGACAAGGCCGCTCGTGAACGCATGATCAAGGCGAATCTCCGCCTCGTCGTGAAAATCGCGCGCGACTACGAAGGTTACGGCGTGCCGCTCCTCGACCTCATCAGCGAAGGTAACATCGGCCTGATGAAAGGCGTGGAACGTTTCGACCCGACCAAGGGTGCGAAGCTCTCGACCTACAGCGCATGGTGGATTAAACAGGCGATCAAGCGCGCTCTGGCCAACCAGGGCAAAACCATTCGCTTGCCGGTGCACGTGGTTGATAAACTCTTCCACATCCGCCGCGCCGAAGCTCGTTTGCAGGAAGCCTTTGGCCGCGAAGCGACCGATGACGAAATCGCGTCCGAGTTGGACACCACTTCGGAGAAGATCCGCGAGTTACGCACCGCGTCGCAACGCCCTGCGTCACTCGAAGCGCCGCTCGGTTACGATAGCGACAATCGCGTCGCCGACGTCGTGGCGGACGATAACGCCGAAGATCCCTACGATGAACTCGAGGGCAAAGCGAACACCGCGATGCTCCGCGAAGTCATGAAAGATCTCGACCCACGCGAGGTGACGATTCTTCGTTACCGCTTCGGTCTCGATGGAGACGACGAGAAGACGCTCGAAGAAGTCGGCCGCAAATTCGGTCTGACCCGCGAGCGCATCCGTCAGATCCAGGAAATCGCTTTGAAAAAGCTGCGCAAGAAAATCGAGAAACTTGAGCAGCAACGCCAGGCCGCCTAAAACGGCCAGCAATTAGTAGAAATTCGAAAGGCGCACTCCGGTGCGCCTTTTTCATTATCTGTAGGAGCCGACGTGAGGCTCAAACCTTTTTCACGCCCTAATTTTGCAGTCGCGATTCATATCCTGTGACGAATCTTTCCACCCAATCTCCATTCTTTTCTCTGGCTCGCGCGAAGCCCTTCGCAATTTCCGTAACCTCTTGCGGTGACAGCTCGCCATCCGCATGTTCAAAAACCATCGCGCCCAACTTTTCTGGTTCAGCATTGTAGCTCTCGCGAAGAACCAGTGCCGGACTTCTCAATTCAGGAGAGCATTCCCGCCGCCGTTTCATTACAAAGAAAGAGACCGTCAGGACCACCGCAACAAGCATTTTCGTCATAAAAACCCAAGGTCTGATTTCGATTCCGATCTCTTCTCATTCCATCCGCAAAATCATTTTGGTCCCGCCGCTTTGAGCTGCTCCATCGTTGTGATACCAGGCGGTATGGAACTCAGGATTTCATTCATCTTCTCCTTCTCCAGCGGGCGCTTTAGATAAGGAGTCAATTGAGATGGGTCTCTCGAGATCAACCCATCGTGCGCTCTCGCGAATTGAACCAGGCTTTGCCAGACGATGTCTCCAGGGTCTCGAACGCTGCTGGATTTGGTCCCATTCATGCCGAATTCAAACGAAGAGTCGTAATCTTCATCCACCAGCGGAGCCTTTTCCGCGAAGATATATTCGTTCCCTGGAATTTCACTTAGCTTGCCTTTTTGCTGCAGCGCATAGCGCTGGAGGACCGCATCATCCACGGGCGTCTCAAAAAACGGTTTCAATTGCGACAGATCCTCAGGCAAAAGGCCATTATTCGCTTCGGCATATTTCTTCAGCGCCTCCCTGGTCATCTCGCCAAACGCATTTTTCGCCCCATCGCGCAACTTGTGCATCGCCTCACGAAAATCCGCGTCCGTTTCCAAGCCTTTTGCGTCTTTGATCGCATCAAACCAATTTTTCTCGGTCAGAAGCTGCAACTCAGGAATGCTCTTCTCCGGCATTTGTGCCAGGCGTTCCTTTAGTTGCGCAGCTCGTGTGGCCCACGATCTCAAAGTCGCCTCGATCACAGAATCATTTCCCGTCGCCGCACTCGCCGCTTTCAACTGCGCCAGCTCGCGACTCTCCTCGCGCAACCGAGTCACTTCCGCTCGCAGCCTCTGCAACTCCGCCTGGTCGCCCCGCGCCGAAGTCCTTTGCGCCGCCGCCAGTTTGCCGGCCGCCTGATTACGTTCCTCACGCAACTGTTTATTTTCCTCCGAGAGCGCGGTATCCTGCTGCTGTAACGCTTCAGCCTGACTTTGCAGTTGGGCCACTCTCCGCGCTTCGTAGATTCCTGTGCCGAGCGCCGCCGCAATCGCTGTGCTCACCAAAGTTTTTTGAATCGCTGTCATAGATTGAATTGCTGCTGTTTTGCCTAACCCAAAAATCGTCGATGACACTGCCGCTCCTGTACCTTTGAACAGCGCTGCACTGGTCGAAATCGTCACGGCCAGTCCAACCGGCGCCGCTTGCGCTGCGTGCGTCGAGATCAAGCCGGCCAATCCAGTCGCCCCAATCGTCACACCACGCTTTCCGAAAAACCGGCGCAACCGTTCCACCGCGCGGTTCACCCGCTTGCGTGCTCCATTCTCGGTCGCACCGAGCGTCTCGCCCACCGTACGCAGCGGCTTTTTCTCGAAATACCGGAGCAGAATCGCCGCTCGATCCATCTCACCCAGTGATTGCATTGCCTCATCCAGCATCGGTTCGATCTGCGTCCATTGATCGGCCGCCGTTCGAGCGTTCAGAAAATTCATCTCCGTTGCCACTTGTTCCCGCTGTTGACGGCGCACCTCACGCCGCACCACATCCACCGCTTCACAGCGCGCCACCTGGTACAGCCACGCCACCAGGACCGTATCCGGTCTCAACCGTCGCGCCTCAGTCGCGAGCTTCATGAACGTCGATTGCGCCACTTCCTTCGCAAGCTGCTCCGAGCGCACCTGCCGGAGCGCTGCCGCATGCACCACATCCAAATGCCGCCGGACAATCTCCGCGAAGGCATCCTCCGACCCATCCCGCGCATACCGTGCGAGCAATTCTAGATCGCATTCAACGTCCGTCCCGCTCATCGTTCAGAACAATAACGTCGCCGCCCACGCAAATCGGCCAAACAATTTTCCGACAATTGCGCCTAGACGGGTCGCGATCACCTTTGTCGGCAGTCTCCGTCTATCGCCTTTCCGTCAAACTTTGTTCAACCCAGCGCAGGCGAGTCGCAACGTGTTCGCTGCTGGCAAATGACGTGCGAATTTCAATTGTGCATGCACACTACATGCATGAGCAAGAAGATGAATTTGGACGACCCAGCTATAGCGACTATCTCTATCCATATCAGTTGTCATTTGGGGTGAACTCGCGGTCGGGGTTCAACACAGCCGCTATCTGGAAAAGATTTTGCGCCGAATCAACATTCATTTTCTTCCGTTGCAAGTCGCTTGGCAGGCAAGCCGAATTGACCGAGGACTTTCACAGACGGGAGAGCGTCTTAGAGAAAATGACAACCGGACTGCTGCCACTGCGCTCACATTCGGATTGCGGTTGGTGACGCGTGACGACGCCTTCACTACAGTTCCACGCGTGCGGACGATTCGTTATTGGGAGCATCGGACTGGCGAAGTCTCGATTGGAACTGTTTGGCAAGAAACAAACAGTTGACTGAAACGACTCGCCGGGACAAACTCCTTTCGCTATGAGTTCCGAAGGCCGTCCGCTCGTCAGAACTTTCGTCTGCACTTTACCTCTCCTCTCCTCGCTTATCGCACCTCCCGTCTGTGCAGCCGAGATTCCGCTCGATGTGCAAAAATCGACTGTGATTACTTTCCCCTCGGAATCAGGCAAGAGCTACAAACTGCTCAGCGCGACCGACCCGAGTCCTACGAATTGGGCACTCGCCGAGGACGGAATACAGGGAACCGGCGGCAAAGTGACGATCTTTTACAAATCCGAGGGGGACCAGAAGCTCTTCTTCAAAGTAGAGGAGGGACCAGCCACAAATCCTGGCCAAATTCCCTTATATGCCCTCGCGCGCCTCGATCTCTCTCACCGCGACCTGACCGGATATCAATTAGCCGGTCAGCGCCTGAACGGTTTCAACCTTGATTCCGTACTGCTTGACGGGGCAAATTTGAGCGGCGCAGACCTTAGGGGCGCCAGTATATTCAGGGGAAGTGCGCAAGGAGCCGATCTGAGCAATGCGAAAGTCGAAGGGTTCAGTGCCTACCAGGCGAATCTCTCCGGCGCCAATCTTACGGGCGATAAATTTGTCGGCGCGAGTTTCTATGGCGCTAATCTTTTCGGCGCAAACTTGACCGGAACATCGTTTGAATCGTGCAATCTTTCCTTTGCAAACCTCTCCGCACACGATCTTTCGAATCGTTCCTTCCACGGCTCCTTCTTCGATGGCGCAAACCTTCGGGGCTGTGATTTTTCCGGATCAGATCTTAGAGGGGCAGTCTTTTACCAGACTGCCCAGGTTCTTTCGGAAGGCATTCGCATCGACGGGGCCAATTGTGAGGGGGCGTATCTCGCGGGCCTGGCGTTAAGCGGCGCGGACCTTCGTCGAACTATTCTGCGTGGCGCTGAAGTCGGTGGCAGCGGCCTTGCCGATGTGAACATGTCTGGAAACGATCTTACGCTCCTCAGCGCCTCGCCAAACATCGGAGGCCTCTTGCTCAAACCAAATTTGGCTCGCGCCAATCTCCGCAATGCAAATCTTCGTGGTGCCTCACTTCGCTGGGCCGATCTCTCCGGTGCGGATTTCACAGGAGCCGATCTCTCTTATGCAGATTTGGCTGGTGCCAATCTCAATGGCGCGACAGGCTTCGATACCAACCAGCCAGGGATTTATTTCGGAGATGGTCTCACCGGAGGCGGAGGCGGCTATGGCGGGTACGGGTACGGCGGTGGTGGAGGTAGTTATATTTATGCTTACGCGACACTCCCGGACGGCTCACAAAAGAGTGGTTCAAATCCCGGCGATATCTTTGCAGCAGCGCCCGCTCAGGCGCCCGCCAGGCTTCACTTCCTCATCGAGGAAGCCGGGGTCAAAACCGAATTGGACCTCACGTTCAGCGGAGGTCACTATTATGCTGGGGGAGTCGATAAAGGCCGTGTCGACGCATGGACTACCGAACGCGGCATCATCGCGCACCTGGCGCTAGTCCCCGACCAGGGTTATGCGTATTACACCCTTCTTTTCAGCACGAAAAGCTCTGGCCAGCTCTTCCGCAAACCAAACTACAACTTGAGTCCCAATATCTTGATCGGCACGTTCAATATTACTCCCTGAACAGAACCGAGCGCAGCCGAGAGCACGACTGTGGCGGAACGAAATCTTCAAGTGCGATTCGATCACCACCACTTCCAATTGCGATCTGGCGGACGCCCGGCGAGCGCCTCCATCTCTTTGGTCGAGAGAAACTGGTAGAACTCAACATGCGTGTCGCCAAATAGCATCTGCATTCGATTCTTTCCTTTGTAATTGTGCCAGATGTGCCGGGCCTTCGTGACGTCGCGATTCGCGTGCCAGATCCAATCGCCCTGGATGATCTTGGTGGATGGCTTCAAATTCACCTCGCTCGCTTTGATCGAGACATTCGCTTTGTTGTTAGCGTCGCCGCAGACCTTCTTCACCATGTAGTAATCAAAACTGAATTCCGTCAGGTAACTGTTCCCGTATTGCTGGTAACAGTTCGTCGTTCTTCGACCAAGGTTTATTTCCGCCCAAAGATCGCCCTTATCCGCTGGACAACGGAAGACTTCGTACGCCCGTCCAATATAAACATTTAGCGGACGATTCGTCGCGGCCACAAACACGTCGTACGTCCCATCCTTTCCCCCGGTCGACGCCCAGTCTCGAATCATCGGGTAGCTCTCGTTGTTCTCGTCAGTGTACATGAAGTACGCCTTGCCAATCTGCGATTGGTTAGCCGCACAGCGAATGCTTAGCGCCTTTTGCTTCGCGCGACTGAGCGCCGGCAGCAGCATTCCCGCGAGGATCGCAATGATGGCAATGACGACGAGCAACTCGATGAGAGTAAAAGCACGCGACGAGCGAAAGGGCGCATGCGAAGGCATGGTTTTCATGGATTTTCGGGGTTCGCTTGAGATTAGTGGGAACGTTAACCGAGTCAAGAACTCTGACCCAAATCTCACACTTGATCCCACACTCTCGTGCTGCTTGCGCGAACGCGGTCGTCCTGCGGAATCCATCCCGAGGTAAATTTTTTCCAATACCAATCCATCCATCGACGCAATACTCTGCCGGAATATGAAACGCACTTCTCTCCTCCTCATCGCTTTAACTCAGATTTTGGTTTTCAGGTCCGCCGCGGCGGAAACCGGCACCCTCGATGAACCACTCGAACCGCTTCGCCCGTTCATCGGCAAAACCTGGCGCGGCGAATTTAAAAGCAGCACGCCGGAAAAGCCGGTGATCGACATTGCTCGCTGGGAGCGCGCCCTCAACGGCAAAGCAATACGTGTCCTCCACTCGATCAATGATGGCGCGTATGGCGGCGAGAGCATCCTCCGGTGGGACGCCGAAAAGAAGCAGCTCATCTATTTCTACTTTACGACCGCCGGTTTCTACACCACCGGCGTCATGACGATCCAGGATGGTAAAATCACGTCGACTGAGAAAGTGACCGGCTCCACTGAAGGCACCACCGACGTTCGCACCACGTACGAACTCCGGGCGGATGGTTCGATGCTTAACAAAGCCGAATACCTCAAGAACGGGAATGTTACGGGCAGTCGCGAAATCCTCTACAAGGACGCCCCCGAAGCGAAGGTCCTGTTCAAATAGCAGAACCCGCGCACGCCGGGGACTTACGCTCTGGGGAGTAGCTTCGGGCGCACGGCGCTCCTTGTCAAAGGGCGCCCGCAAATGCAAGGTTTCCGCGAGGATGAACGCCCGCCCTTCCCCGCAGTCATGCGGTGCGCGGGCGCCTAACCTCTTGTATGCGGATTGTGCAGATAACTCCGGGCGCGGGCGGGATGTATTGCGGAAACTGCTTTCGCGATAACACCCTCGTCGCGGGCTTGCGCCGCGCCGGCCATGACGTCCTGATGGTTCCGCTCTATCTGCCCTTGACCCTGGACGAAGAGGATCAGACCAGCGGCATACCGATATTCTTTAGCGGGGTGACCGTGTACCTGGAACAAAAAATTCCCTTGATGGGCAAGATGCCCGATTGGATGCACAAAAAACTCGCCTCGCCCGGTTTGCTCAAATGGGCTGCCCGGCGCGCTGCCAAAACCCGTGCTTCGGAGCTGGGCGATCTCACCCTCTCGATGATGCGGGGGGAGGAAGGACGACAGTCGCGGGAAATAGACGAACTGGCCGCTTACCTGAAACAACACCATCAACCGGATATTATCTCGCTTTCCAACGCGCTCCTCGTGGGAATGGCTCGCAAGCTCAAGCGCGAGTTGAATGCTCCCATCGTCTGCATGTTGCAGGGCGAAGACTCGTTCCTGGATTCGCTTCCTGAATCGCATCGCCAGGCGACCTGGGAAACACTGTCCGAACGCTCGCGTGACATCGACCTCTTCATTGCCCCTTCCCAATACTTCGCCAACTTGATGACGCAGCGCCTGAACCTTCAACCAGCGAAAGTCCGTGTGGTCCACAATGGTTTGGACCTGGACGGCTGGCGGCCCGCCGCGATCTCCCCTGCCCCGCCCGTGCTGGGCTATTTCGCGCGGATGTGCAAAGAAAAAGGATTGCACACCCTGGTGGACGCGTTCATCGCTTTAAAGAAGCGCGCCGTTATCCCGCACCTGAAACTGCATGTGGGCGGCGCAATGGGTCCAGGCGACGAAACGTTTGTCAACGACTTGAAGCTTCGCCTCCAGGGAAATGGCGTGCTCGGCGATGTGACATTCTTTTCCAACGTCACCAAGGAACAAAAACAACAGTTTTTTCGACGGATTTCCGTCATGTCAGTTCCAGCACTTTATGGCGAAGCATTTGGATTGTATCTGCTCGAAGCGTGGGCCGCGGGCGTCCCCGTCGTCCAACCGCCGGTAGCAGCCTTTCCGGAGCTGATAAAAATCACCGGCGGTGGAATTGTCGCCAATGGAACCGATTCGGAATCGCTGGCGGAGGCGATAGGAGAATTGCTGCTCGCCGATGACAAACGTGCCGCGGCCAGCCGCTCCGCACTGGCCGCAATGCAGGACCGATTCACCGCCCGCGCGATGACCCAGCAGATGCTCGACGCCTTCCAAACGGTGGCTTCATAACACACTTGTTTCCCGCATCGAATCCACCCATTCTCAACCCATGAAACCAATTCTAATTGCCGCCATGCTCCTGAACCTTTGCGGGGCGCTTCAGGCCGAAGACACCATCGTCGGCATCGGAGTGAGCCTCGGCACTGACAGCACAACCGGCGACGTGAAAATCGCACAAGTTATTCCGGGCGGTCCTGCGGCGAGCGCAGGCCTGAAGGCCGGCCTGCTGCTGCGAAAGATCGACGAAACCGAAGTACGGCGCAGAACGATCACCGAATGCATCCCCCTCATCCGCGGGCCAATCGGCTCAAAAGTTAAACTCGAACTGACCGATCCGACCGACAACAAGACCCGTGAATTCGAAATCACCCGCGACAAAATCGTTATCACCGAACCCAAAAAATCCGAACGAGGCGATCCCGCTGCCGCTCTGAAAATAAACCAATGGATCAAGGGCGGTCCGGTCGATCCGACTGATCGCAAGAACATCTACGTCGTCGAGTTCTGGGCCACATGGTGTCCTCCCTGTCGCGTGAGTATTCCGCACCTCACGAAGCTGCAGAAAACCTTCAAGGATAGAGGCGTCGTCATCGTCGGAATCAGCGACGAACCACCGGCTACCGTAAAACCGTTTGTCGCTAAAATGGGTGCCAACATGGATTACTCGGTCGCGTGCGACGATGGCCGCCAAACCTTCGCCGCCTACATGCAGGCCTATCGCCACAACGGAATTCCCACCGCCTTCGTCATCGACAAAAACGCCAACGTCGTCTGGGACGGCCATCCGATGGCCGGTCTCGAGAAAGCAATCGAAGCGGTCCTCGCCGGGCAAAAACCCGAATAATGCTTCCGCGCAGTCGCCTGCAACAGTTGGGCAAGGTAATTTCTTGCGCCGCGCTGAAACTAAATTATCTTTCGGGCGCTCCGTGTGGCGGGGTAGCCAAGTGGTAAGGCAGGGCTCTGCAAAAGCCTTATGCGTCGGTTCAATTCCGACCCTCGCCTCCAGTTCCAACTGCTTGAGCAGTGTAGGTTTAGGGGCGCAGGTGGTCCAAATGGACACCGAAATGGACACTAAAAGTGCCGCTCTGGCATAGCACGCGACGGGCAATGGCGAACTCGCCCACTGCTCGTTAACGGTTCGAGCTTCATTCTTCGTATGCTTTCCCCTGCAACAATGGCTATGAAGTCGCGCTATCGTCTGATGACACGGGGGTGCCGGAGCAATGCATTTTATTGCGTGGACACGATTACTGGGAAACGAGTGAGTCTCGGGAAGATCGAGCGGGATACTGCCGAGCAAATTGTGTTGGCAAAAAATCAAGCGCTTCGGCAGCCGATGCTGAATCTCCAAATTGCAAAAGCGTATCTGGCCGGAAGCGATTCGGGAGTGGCGACGCGGACGTGGGGAGACGCGCTGAAAACGCTGGTCGAGAACCGACAGGGCGAAACGCAGACGCGCTGGCTGCGTGCGGCGAAGGAGAAGGCAATCTCTCCCCTTCTGTCAAAAATCATTCTCGAAACGCGGGGTGAGGAGTTGCTCGCGGCGATCCAGCGCGGAACGGTGAGCACGAATGTGCATCTTCGAAAGCTCCATAACTTTTGCCTCGCGATGAACTGGCTTCCTTGGCCGCTTGTTCCGAAAGCCCAATGGCCGGCGATCCGGTTCAAGGAAAAGCGCGGTATTACGGCGGACGAACATCGCCGAATCATCGAGCGCGAAGGAAATCCTGAGCGCCGTGCCTTTTACGAACTGTGCTGGCTGCTTGGTGGATCTCAAGCCGACATCGCAAATCTGACTGCCGATGCGATCGACTGGCCGGCGAAAACGGTGAGCTACGTTCGTCAGAAAACAGGTTCGGTGGCTTTGCAGCATTTTGGTGAGCAGGTGGCGGCCGTCTTTGCTGATCTCCCGAAATCCGGCTCCCTTTTTCCTTATCTTTGCACCGTTCGTTCCGGCGATCGTGCGACTGAGTTTAAGCAGCGTTGCCGTGGCCTCGGTATTGAAGGAGTTACGCTGCACTCTTATCGTTACGCCTGGGCGGAGCGTGCGCGCTCCTGCGGGTATCCAGAGCGCTTCGCGCAAGAGGCTCTTGGGCACAACAGTAAGGCGGTTCATCGAGCATACGCAAAAAAGGCCTTGGTGTCGCTCCCGTCGCTAGAGGCTTATGAGAAAAAGGCGAAAGAGCACATCTTGCCTTTCCCGTCCAATTCCCGAGCGGGAAAAGAAGAGGCCATGGCGTTTCTACCCACCATGGCCTGACTCCGACCCGCGTTCTACCCTCGGGTTATGACGGCCCCAAAGGTGCACAGTTAAGAACGAGGTGGGAAATTTGATAAAGAACGCTCGGCACAAACGCCCATGATTGTTAACGCTCGGTTCCTATGCACGAGGCCGAAAAATAAGCACCGCCACTTCCAAACTAGTACCGTTGTTGTGAAATCGATGCTCAAGGCGCCCACACGGCATCCGGACTTCGGTCGCTTTGGACGCGAAGCGTTGCCACCACTCCGTGTGAAATTGGCGTCGGACCAAGGAAACAACAAGCGATCGGTTTAGCCGAGCTGAAGAATAGGCGCGAGCAAGGTAAGGCGACGGGTCATCAGAATCGATAAGATTCAGAAAGACGCTTTTCCCTGCCCAAATTTCGAAGAGCCCCTGCGAGGCCGGATCATACAGCTCATCAACTTTACTGTTGTGAAGTGCTAAAACATTGAAATTAAATTCCAGGTTCAACGCAGACTTCCAGCCCATGGCATCACAGGAGGGAAATGGAGAAGTCGTGGACGAATGAATATCAATTTGAGTTTGCATAAAGGAGTTTAGTTAAAGGCGAGGACGGACGATGACGATTGCGACCGGGAAAGGAGCCGAGTTGTCGGCACCAACTAGCGCTTGCAATCTGGTATTCACAGCCTGGCGGTAGAGGTTTCAGTGAGATGGAACGGAAAATCATTTCTCTCGGCCTCGCCTCGAAAAGTGAGAATTGCGAGCGGGAAGGCCGGCGCGGCGTCGCTGCTTTCGTATTTGATACGACCGCGAGGAAAACAAAGGGCCGAAGCTTTTGCGCCCCAGACCTGCCACCAATCTGCTTCCGGACTGGTGCGGATTAAGCAGACAACGAATGCACCGTTACTGTTCGCCTCAGCATACGCCTTCTCAAGCCATGGCAACGGATCGTCGAGGAACGGAACGGCGAGAAATACCCTCTCGCCGTCCCAACTCCCATTAAGGCCATTGTCATCCGGCCTAAAAAACTTCGGTCGATCATTTGCCCTCCCGGCAAAACACGGGTCGAGGGTAAAATTGTGAATTAGATTCAGAGAGGCGAACCACTGGTCGACGTTCGCCCAGAGATGAAAATCGGTAGGATTTGATTTAGGTGACGTAATTTTCACGCAGCTATTGAGCTAAGATCATTCACAGCACTTAATGGCTTTCGGTTTCCCCTTTTTCGATTGTCATTTCGTTTGCGCCAGTAAAGTCGGATTGTTTCCGTTGCCTTAAAAAGCCAACGCTCATCCCTTTGAAGTTCGCGCACTCGCACTTCCGCAAAATATTTGGGAGCATTGTCGGCAGGCTTGCCCAATGGGATTAAGTGTCCAGCAGCAATCAGAATTGGAATGTCGTGGCTATTAAAGCCCAACTTACGTGCGGTTTCCTCGGAATTTAGCCGACCCTTCGAGATGTAATCAGCGTCGTTTGATTGGTTAGCGTTTCGCATTCACATAAATCATCCGACACATAACCGGTTTGGTTACAAAAAAAATGCCCGGCTTGCTGCCGGGCCTGATCACTCACTCTGCATTGACGTTTTTAGTTAAGTGCATATGAACCCTGGGAACGAAATTGCACGGGCATTTGCTCCTTAGGCGTAAAAGAAAAGAACTTTAGACCAGATATCTTGAGTTTACTCGTCGTCGGTCTTGGGCTTTTGGCCAACAGCCGCCGGGGTCGCCGCAGGGATTTGATCCGGGATTTAATGTCGCTCAGAGATTTTGGATTTAAGGCAGCAATGCGTGACTCCAAAATCACTGTTCCATCCTCGTTTTTAGAAATCCGAAGTTTAGTGACAATGCCTTCATCGATCGGCGTTTGCATGCCAGGTGCTTGGATCGCTCGTTTTAAGCCTAGCCCGAGAGCCAGTCTGCAAAAGTGTGTGGTAATTGCTGAGTCGAGCTCTGCCGTGAGCCTCACTTGCATGAAAACAGGGTCGTTTACGATGACCTTGAAGTCCTCCTCGTTTGTGGCGCGCTTTATTGAGGATGGGGCGGATTTAAACTTACGTTTAAAGGCCCGTAAAACTGCTATCGGACCTGATGCTTCTAACTCAAGCTGGTAAGATCGGGTCTGCTTTCCAAACGCGGTAAAGTACAAGCGAGTGATCGTTAAACCGGCGGACTCGATCTCAGCGCAATATTCGCTTAAGACACTCGGGTGAAACCGGCCTTGAAAGATCTGCTTTAACACCGGTTTCACGCCCCCTTTTCCTTCACATACGATCGTATTTTGCAACACGACGTAGATTAACCGCAGTTGAGGTTTTGCGAGTGCCTTTAGGGCCGTAGCCCGCACATGCGTTTCCAAGGTAGACTGGTATTTATTATTCATACTTTATAATGCTTTCTATTTGTATTTTGGCTTGATAACGGCTTTGAATGTAAAAGGATGTTGATGGCTTTCTTTAAGGCGGCACGCGCTCGACACAACTGCGTTTTGAGAGCGTTTGCATTTTTGGTAAATGAAGGATGTTTGACAATTTCTTCCGTTGATAGCTCCTCGATATACTTAAGCTGGATGAGCAGTTGGTCATTCAACGACAGGCTTTCCATGGCCTTCGTTACTACGGCGATTGTTAAGCCTTCACCTCTATTTGGCAGCGCGTAGGAGGGAAGCCTTTCCGCAGCGTAGGCTGAGTTTCTAATCTTTCTGCGCTCTTCGGATGCAGCATAATGTTTAGCAAGACTTTTAACCTTGTCCGCCCACCAGTTTTTGAATGACTTCCCATTGGAGAGTTCCTTAGAATAACTCTGCGCCGCCTTCTCGAAGGCGACTCTTGCGCAAAGTTCAGGATCTAAGCGGTAGTACTCAGCCGCGATGCCAATCATTAAGCGGAGGTGTTCGTTCAATTCATCTTCAAAATTCAAAAGTTTTTCTTCGTCGTTGAACATTTCATTTTGCATAGGTTTTTTTAGATTTGGGCGTTAAGACGATTTTCCCGTGAGAAAATCGGAAAAGGAGAAAAAGGCTTGCCGGAATGGCTAAGCTTAGGCGCGGCGAAGCCGCAGGATCGACCTGAAAAGGCAGATCGCGAAGGCGCAGATTGAAATGATCCCGTTTAGGAGCACGCGTCGTTCGACTGAGATCCCCCGGAAAGTATTCAGCGAATTCGACGGTAGTCGATGTTCGCATGCACGAGCATGATATTCCTGGTAACATTCCGAGCGCGTGAACACATGTGTGCGTTCAAAAGCATTCTCGCGCCGAGGCTTCCCCAGTTACAAAAGGAGGCAAAACTTTAGCAAAGATGGATTCTGATCGCTAAACTGTTGGGCTGCAAAAGACTGCACCGCATTAAAATTCTTCGCAGTTTCAGTTTGCGACTAAATTTTCAGCGAGTTGGAAGAGAGCAACCTTCGGTGGCTTCGCTTCGCGGGGAGAAATGTTCAATTCAAACTCGCCTTCGTCACCATTCTTCGTTTGGGTAGCCCAATCGGTTTTTATGGCCTCAAAAAAGAGTTTGAGCCGATCCGTGATTGCCTGCACGGCTTCGACGGTGGGGGCGAAGAATCTCGTTTTCACGAGCATTTGATTCTCTTTAAAGGGTTCGACAGCGAACTTTTCAATGGTTCCACTATTTAAGACGGAAACGGGTCCATCTTTTCCTGCGACAGAGGCGATCGCATTTTGTCCGAGGATCCAACTGTTTTCGATAGTGCGACCAAAACCGGCTGCGGATATCGAACCGACCGGTCCACTAATAGAGACTTCCGTGAATTGTTCCATTGCAACAGGAGCCGTTCTGGCTGGCTTTACCGGTTCGGTCGGAGGCACTATTGTTGAAGGTTGTAATTTTCCGAGCAAATGAAGGGCGGTCGCCGCTGCGATCGGACCTTGCAGATTTACCTTGAAGTCGAAGGATTCGGAGAATTCACCCAAACCTGTAAAAGACAATGAGTTGATTTGCAGTCCCTTTGCTTCAAAGTTCGTAACAGCGTCGCTAAGAGAACTGGGTAAGCGACGTCCCTGCATGTGTTGATTCAAAGTTGCCGACTCGCCATCCTTGCTTACCGAAATTGTGTTATCGATATAAAGCATTTTTAATTGCCATCTGTTTTGACCGGTTGAGGTGGTTGGATCGCCGCCGTCCGGGGATGGAACGCCCGATTGAAAAGCTGTCATTTTCTTCCCTTGAAAAAATGTGGAGGTCTTTTAATGGCCTCGTTTAGTGAACTGAAGTTGGCAGTTCTTTTATCGCTGGGTGTTATGGGTTTGAAGGTCCCATAAGTGCCGTAACAATTGCCGATACGTGTGTGCTCAAATCCTTCATAAGCTTCAAAGCATAGATAAGACTGAGTTTTTTTGGGATCGGGAACCTGCATTTTCGAAGGCGCGCGCAAGGGTAGAAGCGCTTTGCGCCGCTCCACCGTAACGACTCCAAGAGGCGTGGCCAAAGGGGAACCCCGTTAGTGACCGATCAACCGGCGCGCACATCGGCACGGTTTGTTTCGATTGAGAGCAATTGTTCCGAAATGGAATGTCTTTGCGGTTTGTCCCCCAACTGAGGCATAATGTAAGAGTTGTGGCCAACCACGCGACAACTACGAGCAATCAGATGCGAAGCGCATTCAAGATAATGAAGGCCCTCCTGTCGTGCTGCTTGGTTTTTGTCCTGGCGGGGCAAGGACTTTTGGCAGCCTCCTTTTCTGATGGCCAAGCTGCGCGCTCCTGCTGCGAGAAGGGATGCACGGATTGCGGCAGCGCCCCCTGCTGCGCCAAAGGTACAAGTAGCTCTTCCCCGCTCCAGACCACCAAAACATTTTCTCCAGAAATTCTGCTGCTCGCCGTTTCTGTGGTGACCGTTTTCATCGACCACGATGCGTTCACGGCAGAAGCTTTTCCTCCCGCAGCGCACTGGGTTCCCTTCCCAGCAGCAATTCCCATTTTCCAGCGGAATTGCAGCTTCCTTATCTGAAAAACAGACCTTCCCGCCCGTAGTGTCGAAATAGTTTCCGAGGAACTGATCCTTGGGCTGTTTCACTGTCGGATTTTGTTATCAGGTCCCCTGTTTTTGCAGATGTTTTATGAGATTTCCTGGATTGGTCTTTACCGTTCTGGCGTTCGGTCTTTCGAACGCCCTTGCTCAAGAGAAAGTTGAGGCCCGAAAAGAGCTTCCTATTTCAACGGCGCTCGTTGATTCGCTGCTTACCGAAGCGAAAGCAAACAACCCCTCCATCCTCGCCGCCACAGCCCGCAGAAAGGCGGCGGAGATAAACGCGGATTCCGTGCGCACCTGGGAGGACCCGATGGCGATGTTCGGCGGAAGCGTTTACAGCGACCGCGGATTTAAACCGTCGGAGGAGGGAAATCTCGCTTACGGCATCGAGCAAAAGCTACCTCTTTGGGGCCGTCCGAAGCTTGCCATGCGCGCCGCGCAAAGTGAGGCGAGCGTAAAAGCGGCGGAGCTAAACGTTCGGACCGCAGAGCTTAGACACGCCCTCAGAAAAGCGCTTTTAAGAATTGCCCTTGCCGAAGAGATGGTGCGCATCGCGGAAGAGCATGTTGCATCGCTTAAAGCGACGGCTCAAACCACCAACATTCGCTTTCAAAATGGACAAGGCTCAGTCGGAGACACGCTCCAGATCGAAAATGAGGTGTCAAAAGGCGCAGATGCGCTTCGGACAACAAGAAATGAGCTTGCCCACGAGCAGCTTTCCCTGAACCGACTTCTTAATCGGCAGCTTACGACTTCCTGGCCCACGTTTCGCCTTCCAGAAATCGCGCCGGCAATACCTCTGAGCGACAGGCTTCTTTCGCTCGCGATTGAGAATGAGCCAAAGCTAAAGGTGCTGGCCGAAGAGATTTCTCAGGCTCAGGCCAACGCGGAGCTTACCAAAAAAACGCGTCTGCCAGACGTGAGCCTTGGCGTTGAAGGACGGCAATACAGCGGAGACGGCGAGTTTCGTTCCGGCATGTTTTCGCTCAAAGTCTCGCTCCCGTGGATTAACGGGGACAAGTATCGAAAAGACTATGCGCGTGAGAAAGAAAAAGAGAACTCAGCCATTTTCGAGCGTGAAGAAGAGATTCTGACGCTGAAAGAAGCCCTCCATCACCTCTCCGTCGGTATTGAAGCGGCAAGACGCGAAGCCCTGTTACAGAAAGGGGAAATCCTCCCGCGTTCAGAACAAGCACTTCGGAGCAGGCTCACCGATTGGGAATCGGGAAAAGGCGGATTCAGAGATGTGCTTGAAAGTAGGCGCATGCTTCTCGAAAGCGAGGTTACGCTCGCGAGGGCCACACAAATGGAGCATGAGCTTTTATCGGAAATGCTCCTTTGGACCGGACTCACGAGCATTGAAGAACTCGTCGCTCTATCAAACGAGAAACCTCTTTTACAAACTCACAACGAAGTGCACTCCCCTCGCTAACTCGGAATTTTTATGAAATCGATTTTCTTGAATCCTAAGACGCGCCGGACACTTTCGAAGGCTACGGCGTTTCTCTTCCTCTGTTTTGCGTCGATCGCGCTTCTTTCTTGCAAGGAACAGGCCTCAACGAAAAAGCCTGCCGACGTCGATTACTACACGTGTTCAATGCATCCATCGGTTAGAAAAATGAGCCCTACCGACAAATGCCCCATTTGCTCGATGGACCTCACCCCGGTGAAAAAGGGCGCAGCCGCTCACGAACACTCAAGCACGAACGCTCAATTGCAAGAGGTGGCACATGAGAGCAAAGAAGAAGTTCCATCTGAATTCAGCATTCCTCCAAAACGCCTTCAACAAATCGGCGTCACGTTTGACGTTGTCGGGAAACAGCCATTCAAGCACACCCTCCGCGTTCCCGGAATCGTCGCCTACGACAAGGAGCATCACTTTGATTTCGTCGCGCGGGTGGACGGTTTCGTGCAAAAGCTATTTGTTTTTTCGAGCGGCGAGCTCGTCGAAAAAGACGCCCCGCTTCTCACGCTTTACAGCCCAGATCTGCTCACCACGCAAAACGAGTTTATCGAAGTGTTGCGGATGCGCGATGAGGCGAGGACGAACGGCAACAAAGCTGTTTTGTCCAGTTCGGAACGGCTTTACGACTCAGCTAAACAGCGCCTAAAGCTTTGGAACGTCGCGGAGCGCGAAATTGCGGAGCTTGAGGCGTCAAGAAAACCCAAAGAAAATCTCACACTTTACTCGCCATTTAGCGGAGTTGTTCAGGACGTGGCTGTCGACCAGGGACGGCGCGTAATGACCGGGGAGCATTTGATTGATGTGGCTGATCTCCGAACGGTCTGGGTATGGGCGGAGTTTTACCAAGACGATATCTCCGTCCTAAAGGGAGATCTGCCGGTTACCATCAGCAGTTCCTCCTATCCGGGTGAAATCTTCACGGGAAAAATTAGCCTCGTAGATCCCTTCATAAAGGAAACGCGCCGGACCACTCGCGCGCGAATCGATGTGGAAAACGCTGGCTTAAAGCTCAGACCTCAAATGTATGTGGATGTTGAGCTCGTCGTTGATTCAGGCGAGGGCATAGCGGTGCCGGTCTCAGCCGTCATTCCCACCGGAAAACGAAACATCGCCTTCGTTGATAAGGGCGAGGGAAAGCTCGAACCTCGCTTTCTGGAGCTTGGACGAAAATTTTCTGACTTTTACGAAGTTAAGTCGGGCTTAACGGAGGGAGAACGCGTCGTGACAAGCGGCAACTTCCTGATCGACGCCGAAGCAAAGGTCCAAGGAGCGCTTAAATCGTGGTAACCGGAGCTGACCCCATGGAGACTACATCTGAGCTTCCACAGAACAAACAAAGCGGCTTTTTGCTTGAGCGGATAATTGAGTCGAGTGCCAAAAACCCGTTCCTTGTCGTCATTCTTGTTCTCTTTGGAATAGCGGCTGGAATTTGGGCGCTTTCAAAAACTCCGCTCGACGCCATTCCCGACTTAAGCGACGTCCAAGTCATTGTCTATACCGATTGGGAGGGGCGCTCGCCTGACCTGGTTGAAGATCAAATCACCTACCCAATATCCACTCGCTTTATCGCCGCACCGAAAGTGAAGTTTGTGCGCGGGGAGTCGATGTTCGGCAAATCGTTTGTCTACGTCATTTTCGAAGATGGAACCGACATCTACTGGGCACGCTCAAGAGTTACCGAGTATTTGAGCACGGTAAAGGGCATGCTCCCTGAAGGGGTAAACCCGGCGATCGGCCCCGACGCTACGGGAGTGGGCTGGGTTTATGAGTATGCTCTCGTTGATAAAAGCGGAAAAAACGACCTCGCGCGCCTCCGCTCGTTCCAGGATTGGAATCTCCGCTACGCGATTGAGTCGGTGAAGGGCGTCTCTGAAGTGGCCCCAGTGGGCGGCTTTGTAAAGCAGTATCAAGTCGATCTCGACCCGAACAAGCTCCTCTCGTTTGGAATTCCGATTGGCGAGGTCGTAAACAAAATCCGCATGTCGAATGGCGACGTGGGAGGAAAAGTGTTCGAGGTCGGTTCGACGGAATATTTCGTTAGGGGTCGCGGATACATCAAGAGCATCAAAGACATTGAGGACGTTCCCCTCAAATCTCAAAACGGAGTGGCGGTTCTCGTTAAGCAGGTTGGCACCGTGCACCTTGGCCCCGATATCCGGCGAGGGGTGGCGGAACTGGACGGTGAAGGCGAAGTCGTCGGCGGAATCGTCGTGATGCGCTACGGCGAGAACGCCCTAACCGTTATCGACGGGATTAAAAAGAAGCTTGAAGAGATTAGGCCCTCCTTGCCTGAAGGTGTTGAGATCGTTACGACGTACGACCGGAGCGAGCTAATCAAACGCTCAATCTCAACGCTCAAGGAAAAGCTCATCGAGGAGAGCATCGTTGTGGCGCTCGTGTGCCTCGTCTTTCTTTGGCACATTCGCTCTGCACTCGTCGCCATTGTGACGCTTCCAATCGCGATTGTGCTCTCGTTTATTCCGATGTTCGGACTCTCTCTCACCTCCAACATCATGTCGCTAGGCGGCATCGCGATCGCAATCGGTGCAATGGTCGATTCGGCGATTATCATGGTGGAAAACGCTCACAAGTTTCTGGAACATTTTAAAGATGAGCACGGAAGAGATCCTACGCCGAAGGAAAGAACTGCGGTAATAATCAGCGCCGCGCAAAGTGTTGGCCGGCCGCTTTTCTTTGCGCTCCTCGTAATTACCGTGAGCTTTATTCCTGTGTTTTCACTTGAAGCGCAGGAAGGAAGGCTTTTTAAGCCGCTCGCTTTCACAAAAACATTTTCGATGTTTTTTGCGGCTCTGCTGGGCGTTAGCTTGGTGCCGGTGCTGATGCTTTTCGCTGTGCGCGGCAAAATCACCCCTGAAGCGAAAAATCCCGTAAATCGCTTCTTAATCTGGGCATACCAACCGCTCGTGCATTTGGTTCTACGGTTTAGGGGAATTACACTCCTAATCGCGCTGCTGCTCCTTGGCTTCACCATCTTCCCTGTCTTAAAGCTTGGGAGAGAGTTTATGCCTCCTCTTAACGAGGGGGACATTCTCTACATGCCGACGGCAGTTCCCGGAATTTCAATAGGTGAGGCTACGCGCATTCTACAGATTCAGAACAAGCTCCTTCGCGAATTTCCTGAAGTCGAGCGCGTGTTCGGTAAGGCTGGCTGGGCCGAAACGGCCACGGACCCGGCTCCCCTTTCAATGGTTGAGACAGTGGTGAAACTAAAACCGCCATCAGCGTGGCGGGACGGCATGACCTGGGAAAAGCTCATCGCCGAAATGAACGAAAAGATAAAAACGCCCGGCATGGCGAACATCTTCTGGATGCCCATACAGACCCGCACCGAAATGCTGACGACCGGTTTCAGATCGGTTCTGGGAATTAAGGTTTTCGGGCCGGACTTAAACGTCATCCAAGATTTGGGCGTGCAAATCGAAAAGGCGCTAAGCGATTTCCCAAACACGCGCAGCGTTTTCGCTGAGCGAACAACCGGCGGATACTTTCTCGATTTTACCCCGAAAAGAGATGTCGCCGCGCGCTACGGTTTAACCGTCAGTGACATTAACGAAATCGTGGAAACCGCAATCGGCGGAAAAACTATCGCCACAACCGTGGAGGGTCGCGAGCGCTACCCAATCAGTGTCCGGTATGCGCGAGACTTCCGCGAAGACCTGGACGCCTTAAAGCGCGTTTTGGTTCCCATTCCAGACGGCGCTGGATCGGGAATGCCGGCTCCAGCGGCCAGCATGGCCGGCGGCGCCATGGGATCCACGCGTTCCAGCCCTCAAAAAGAGGGGCCATCGGTCACGCAACTTCCGATCTCCATGCTTGCCGACATTAGTTTCAAGACCGGTCCCCCTTCCATTCGAAATGAGAACGGACAGCTAGTCGGCTTCGTTTTTGTCGATATCACGAGCGCTGACATTCAAGGTTACGTGGACGCCGCAGCATCGCGAATAAATGAGGCCGTAAAGTTTCCACCTGGTTACTACATCCAGTGGGCCGGGCAGTTTGAGTATTTAAAGAGCGCCGAAAAGCGCCTTAAGGTCGTCGTGCCCTTCACCCTGCTTATTATTTTTGTGCTCATCTATTTGAACACCAAGAGCATCGTGAAAACATTTATCGTTCTACTCGCCGTTCCTTTCTCACTCGTTGGAGCGTTCTGGTTTCTCTATCTTTTGAATTACAACATGAGCGTTGCCGTCTGGGTCGGGCTCATCGCTCTTGCTGGCCTTGATGCCGAAACCGGAGTCGTGATGCTTCTCTACTTGGATCACGCTTGGGAAAAATTCGGCGCGCAAGGCCGCATGAAGACCCTCGGCGATCTTCAAGAGGCCGTGATGGAGGGAGCCGTGCAACGAATCAGGCCGAAGATCATGACGATTTGCGCAATTCTTTTTGGGCTCTTGCCGATCATGTGGTCACCGACAACGCAATCGGGCGCTGACGTCATGAAACGCATTGCCGCTCCAATGATCGGCGGAGTATTGACTTCAGGCGTGCTGGAGCTGCTGATCTACCCAGTGATTTTTGTGATTTGGAGGAGAATATATCTTACCGCAGAAGGACGAAAAGACATGTCGGTAACGCCAAAAAAAGCGGCAGCCTTTTGATCAGGCTTGAGCGTTCCGACAGTCGTAGGCGATCCCGCCTTCGCGGCGAGCCGCGAGTCCATATTTCTCTGCGCGGCGACGTTCGTCCCGACGTCCTGCGGCGTATGCTTCAAAGACGCGGCGGATTTCGTCTCTCACTCGGCGAAAGACCGCTAACTTCTCCTCGTCAGATCCTGTTGCATGCGCTGGGTCGTCAAATCCCCAGTGATGGCGATTCGCTTGTCCAGGAAACGTCGGACAAACTTGGTCCGCATTGCCGCAGACGGTAATCACTGTCTCAACATCTTGTTTCAAAAACTCATCCAAATGCTTTGAGCGGTGCGCCGAAATGTCGATTCCGCTTTCCTGCATAACCTTTATGGCCATGGGATGCACGTAGCCTGCCGGCTTTGAACCGGCGCTTTGCACGTTCGTTGAATCTCCGAGCGCCGCCCGCAAAATTCCTTCGGCCAAATGACTTCGACAGGAATTTCCGGTGCAGAGGATTAATATTGTCGGCTTGTCGGTGGTCATATGCTTAACAACATTTTACAGTCTGTAGCGATTTCAACGGACGCTGAAGGAGGGATTCTTCCTTTGGGCGTGGAGACGGCAAGCACCGGTCCTGCGCAAGGCACTCCGTGTGACGGATGCCTAAGCGAATAACAAGGAATTCATCATCCGTTTCGACGGATGTGATTGGAAACTGCGACACAAATGGCGCTTCATATTCCACGTCGACCTCAAGGTCTTCGGATTCCAAAAATGCTCTGGCCTTTCCCAGCACTTTTAAGAGCATTTCTGCGCCAATCCGGTGTTCAGTGTCATCGGCAAACCACGTCTGGAGCCTGCAAAATGACTCGCTCCTCACCGTGCCACCACAATCAATAAATCTCTTGTCGATGCGCGCCACATCTGTCACGTGCGCATGCAGCGGAATGCTCGTCCCCGTCGGAAGAACAAATCTTAACCTTTTCTCTGGATGCTTCGCGAGCAGTGCCTTCAATTCAGCAAGTTTCATATAATTTTCTCCTTAAAATACGTCGATTCAACCTCTGGGCAGACTTCCTCACACCATTCTTCAATCTTGTCGCGGATCGCGTCGCGAGTTTTTCTAAACTGGTTAAGTTTTACCTCTTCCGTTCCATGAAATGCAGTCGGATCTTCAAAGCTCCAGTCGATGCGCTGGGTGGTTCCAGGAAAAGTTGGGCACTTTTCCTTCTTCGCCTGATCGCAAACGGAGATTACATGAGCAAAAGCTTTGCCGGAGCGGTAAACGTCAAAAACGTGCTGCGTCCTTTTATCTGGATCAATAGTGATCCCCTCTTCGCCCATCACCTGAATTGCCAAGGGATTGACGACACCTGGCTCAAGCCCGGCACTATGCGCCTCAAACAAATCCCCGCAGCGGTGGTTCAACCAAGCCTCAGCCATTTGGCTTCGGGCGCTATTGTGGGTGCAGATAAACAATACTTTCAGTTTCATGTGCCCTTTGACAGTGAAGGAACGGGGCCATCGCAACACCCATGCTGCTGCGTGCAGCGACAAGCAAAAACGGCAAGGACGGCTCCAATAACTGTTGCCGTGAGATAGATCCAGAGATGCTCCAGATTCAGCGAGACGAGCGACGGACCAAGCGAGCGGGCCGGATTCATCGAAGCACCGCAAATGGGTCCAGCAAACATCGCTTCCAGTCCTACTACTGAGCCAACAACGATTCCCGCCGTAATGCCCTTTTCTTTGGCACCGGTCGAAACATTCAAAATCACGAGCATTAAGAAAAAGGTTAGAACAAGCTCAAGCGTGAACGACTGAAAGACCGATCCTGCGGGGTGAGTGCTCCCGAGCCTTTGATTTTCAGGGAAGAGAACTTTCAGAAGTCCACTTGCCGCAGTCGCCCCGAGGCACTGACTCAGGATATACGGAGCAACGGATGCGGCCGGAAATCGCCGCGCAAAATAAAATCCCACTGTCACTGCTGGATTTAAATGAGCGCCGGAAATTTCCCCGAAAGTATAAATCATGGCGAGAACGATCAGGCCAAATGTTAGGGCAATGCCAACGTGCGTGATCGCACCGCCAGAAACCTGGTTCACCACGATTGCCCCTGTGCCGGCGAACACCAGCGCAAAGGTTCCAAGGAACTCCGAGAAGTATTGTCGCATAAATCCTGTCCTGCCGAAGTGCGTGCTGTGAAAGGCGACTCGGCTTGCCACGGTTGCAAGAAGCGTCACTAAAACCACAGACACAGTCGCCTCGTTCACGCCAGTCGACAGCAAAAGAACCAGTCCGGCTGTCGCACCAGCAATTTGAATCTGGCCCAAAAGCAATTGGGAGTAGCCACGCCTCAGTGACGCTTCATCCGGATGCTTGGTAGTTTTTTGCGAGATCGCCACTCAGTGTATATTCGCGCAAGCGAATATGGATGCGCAAGAAAAAACTAGCAACAATTGCCTTTTGATTCCGTCTGGCGTTTCGAGTCCTTGCGGATCGAATCGAGTTCCTCGAAGCAGCTTTTTAAACAATTCAGCAGGTTACGGTGGAAGGTGCTTTTCGCGGGAGCGAGTGTGTAATAAGTCCAAAAACCTCGTTTTTCGGTGAGCACCAGGCCCGATCTCCTTAAATACGCCAAATGACGCGAGGCAGTCGGCTGCGGCACGTCAATGATCTCGACGATGTCGCACACACACATTTCTCCCTTCAGCAGCAAGTGCAGTATGCGAAGGCGCGTCGTATCGGAGAACGCCTTGAATTTAAGTTCTGCGGTCGAGGTTTTTATCGGCATGCCGCTGCATTGTAGCGGCAGGTTGGACAGAAATGAAGTGTGCAGTTGGAATCGCTTCCATTTTGTTACGGCGAAGACACAAGTTTTGCGCAGACATGCAAATACGTTCGCGAGAGAAAACCAAGTGTTGAGTGCATTACGTAATCTTTTTTCGACGCCTGGATACGGGTAAAATATCAATCGAAAGATCCAACTCGTCGAGAATCTGAACGAGCGTCGCAATCGTCGGTTCCGATTTTTTCCCGAGAAGATAAAGGTGCTGACGACTCACGCCTGAATCCCTCGCAAATCCCGCAACGCCCCTTCCGTGCGCCTTAATCACGTTTCTTAAGGCTTGGCCAAACGCCTCCCAGTCTTGATCTTCGCAGGACGCCCGAAAGGCAGTCTTTAAATATACCAAAGAATACTCCTTCGATCCGAGTCGTGCTGTCAGATCTTCACTATAGTTTACGCTGGGCATTTCTTTCATCTCCTGCGGAGCACCTGAATGAACCTTCGCACCGACTTGGTCGTGCAATGCCCGTTGAAAGCTCAGGACGGATGCCCCGCATCTCGTAAAGCATGCGCAAGAATCGAGGCGATTTCCCGTTCAAAGCGCTGCAACGCTGCATAGTCGCCGTTTGGCGGCCTCGAAAGCGTTCCCTTCTCCCCGGCCCTCTGGTCGATATAGGTCTCAGCTCGAAGAAGCATCGTTGCCAATGCGCGAAACACGTGACTCGCCTTCACCTGAGTGTTTACCCGAAGTGCAAGATTCTGCACGAGGCGCTCAAATGCCCTCGATTCTTCCCGTGTGAAAAGAACCCGCTTCTCTTGATCAAATTTCGGGACTACGGGCTCCACGGGGCGAACTACTGCCCGTTGCCAGTCAGGCGAGGGCGAAGGTTCTGCGGGTCGCGCGGCCGGCACGCTTAGCTCAACAACAGCCACAGCGGCTGGAGGCGAGGCCGGCTGCGTTACGTTAAGTGTTTGCGCTTGAGGGGCACTCGGTGTGTGCCTCATGACCGACTGAAGGACAGAAGCGTCCAACGGTCGAAACGGCTTCTCGTCAGACGCTGCTCGCTTAGCCATTTACTGCACTCCTTTCGGTAACGTTTGGTTGCTCGATGCGGAGAAGTCTTTCTTCAATTTCAGCGGCGAGTGCCCGATACTCGTCAGTCACCTTGTGCGTTGAGTGCGTCTCAAAAAGGGTTTTTCCGACTTTTTGAGTTTGCGGGATTACGGTCGAGCGCCCGATTGCTGTCTTAAATTTCATCGAATCGACGTTTCCGGCAACGTGAAACGCCTTCTCCACAAACTCGGATAGCGAGTTCGCTAAGCTTGTTCGCTTATCAACACCCGAAAGCACGACACCCAAAAGGACGAGCTTTGGGTTCCCTCGCCTCTGAGCGTCACTGATGTCCGTTAACGCGTCGTTAAGCCCGGCAATTGCGAACGGATCCGGCATCGCGGACAAAATGAAATAGTCGGCGGCCAAATACGAAGCAATCGTCGGCGTCGTCGCGTTCGGGGCCGTATCCAGAAAAATGTAGTCGTATTCACCTTGAAGCGATTGGATCGGCGCAAGGAGGACTTCTCGCGGCGTGATGAATTTGCTCTTCTGCGTGAGCGCTTGATCAATTCCCTCAAGCTTTCTCGCCGCCGGGATCAGGTGCAGATTTGGCGGCAGCGAAATATCTTCTTCCTGATCCGTGAGCACGAGGTTCGCCGCCTGCTCATCGCCGACAAGCATTTCGTAAGATCCCATGAACGCTTCCGGCACCACACCAAAGTGGCGCGTCGCTCCGTGGTTCATGTCCAAGTCGATGATTAGGACTTTTCTCCCCTTCTCAACCAAAGCTCGCGCAATGTGCACCGTGTTGGTTGTCTTTCCGACTCCGCCCTTCTGATTGCCTACCGCTATGACTCGCGTCTTTCTTTGTTCCATGAGAGGCGTCTCCTTTTAATGAACGTTCGTTATCGCGATAACGGCGTAACGGGCAAGATACGATCTTTGCTCAAGGCTTCTTTTCTACTTTTTCATCACTGGCCCCTTTCACTTTTTCGAAGATCGGATTGTCCTTAAGGCAGCGAAAAGCCGTTATCGCGATAACGGCATAACGCGGGAAAGTTTTCTTCGAGCGATGGTCCGTTAACAAAAAAACACGGCTCAATTGAAAAAATATTAACATCGCGTTAACGGCTCCTCGCGTTATCGCGTTCTCGCGTCCTTCCTTTCTCGGCTTGTCGCGTCATCGCCTTGTCGCGTTAACGGACTCCCCGAAATACCGGCATGTTAGCTGCTGCCGTTAACGCGACATTCCGAGCTGCCGTTAACGGATTATCGCGTTATCGGCGGTGTGCCGTTATAGCGATATGCCGTTATCGCGATGACGCTTCGACCAAAATGTTCACTTTGTATCTTGCGAAAAGGGCACCGATCGCTTCTTTAATCGACTTAAACGAAAGTCTTGAAACGGGAAAGCCCGTGAATTGAAGGGACTAATTTTTTGGCTTTGTTGGAAGGATTAACCAGTCGAAGAGCAAAAAAAAACCAGCGTTGACGCGCTGGTTTTTAGAAATCCCGCTCGGGGAGAGGGGACTTAAAGCAATCCGAATGTCTTAAGTCTTACCCATTAAATCTCCTGGCACAAGCGCCGTTCTTTGAACGGTAACAGGGATTTTTTTTCTTTTCACTGACCTTTGCATCTCGCCGAGGAGAGAGGATGGGCTCTAGCTCAGGGTATGAAGTTGTTAGCGCAAATCAGCTGACGAACATTGTTTGGGCGGTGAATAGCAAAGCGGTTTCCGGAAGAGCCGCCCGAGTTTACTTCGGCTGCTTTGTGATGATCGCAAGCCGCCTCGCGGCGAGTCGATTACGAAGAATTCGTGGTGAGTCGAAGCTTGTCACCAATCACTACCGAATCGATGAACTTCAGGCGATTACGGGGCTCACAGCGGCTGTTGTGAAGAGGGGAGTGAGAGAACTTGCAGCAGCAAAACTATTGTCATTCTCGCGCCACGAAATTTCGATTTCGAAATCGTGCATTCAGCCGAATGCAGTTTCCGCATCGAGCATCGCCGGCGGCCGCAGTCTGAACCGCCCGGTCCCGATGTCTCGCGCGGTCCTTCGATACCTGGCCACCGAACGTTCGTGGACACTCGCGAAAGTGATGCTCGCCTATTCGGTTCGAGGCTTAACGCTCGCGAGAAAGGGCGGGGAAGTGAAAAATCGGGGCACGGTCAAAGCGTCTTGGATTGCTGATCGGTTTGGCCTCAGCATCCGCTCCGTTCGCTACGCCCGGCAAAAACTCTACGAACTTGGCTGGATTTCCCCTGACACAGGGTCCTTTCAACGGAAACTCAATCGTGACGGTGCATACTTCGCGATTTCTCTTACATGCAGCCTCGCTCCCGTGTCCGGCAGGCAAACTCAGCGCCGGAGCGTCCTTGCACCCCGAACCCCAAAAAATGCAGTCCCTTTTGCACCCCCAATAGAAGACAAGAAAACTTCTAACGAAGTTAAAAACCAGAAAACTCCGAAGTCCGGATTCGCTGGTGTTTTGAAAGGGGGGGCGGGGAGGCAAAGGCCGAAGCCGGGTAATCCATCCATCCGCCGGATTGTCAGGGAGGACCTCTCAATGTTCGACAGGCTGCATGAGCTTTACCGGCAGGCCGTAAAAGCAAATTGGCTGAAAGATTCGGAAGCAAACGCGCTGAATTTCGTTGGCGCGGCCGTCCGGGCACGCGAAGCGGAAGGGGACTCGGCCCGCATCTTCGTTTCGCTTGTAAAGCGCGCGCTCTGGCAGAACATCACGCAAGCTCAGGAGGAAAAAGCGCGGCAAGCCATGAACCGATTTCGCGAAGTGGATCAGAGTTTATTCCGACCAATTATTTCTTTCTCGTTAACGCCAAGTTCGTTCTTGAATTCGTGATCGCCGTCAGCTCTAAGCGTAGATGGCAGGATTTATTCCTGTAGCTGTCACCCTGGCGACCAACGCAGTTTGACGGCGATTTCAATCGGCGATGTTCACCCGGAAAACTCGGCACCAACCGAGCACAAAAGGGGACGGAGTTCATCACCCGTCACGAACATTACCGTAGAGCTGGATGCCATGAGAATGGCCCGTCCAGTTCGAGGGAGGCTTTCAAAAGTAATCCCGGAGTTTTCCGGAGTAATCTTTGAATTCTATCCCATGGCAGTTCCAAGAGCAGTTCAGCGCTGTAGATACGGTTTGCCCAGAAGGGGGGCGACCGGGAAACGCTTCCCACCGAGTGTGATTTTACACTCGGCTCTGGAGGCAGACACATTTCAAAGTAGGTGCGCGTTAGGTCAGTGGGACCTTCGCTAATCCTCCGAACGGGATTCGGACCAAAGTCCTTTTCAAAGGACAGATCGGGTGAAACCCCCGTGAGGTTCGTGTAACGCTCGCCGATGCCGGGAGCTTCCATGTGGCAACACGTGGAACCGGATCTGAAAAATCCGGCGATCCGCCGCAAATCGGTGGACGGTGAAAAGCTCAACGGTGAAAGGCGCGAAAGCGCTTATCGGTTAGTTGCAACAGAGGTGGTGCCGAACTGGGTAAAGGCGTCAAGGCAGGGTAGGAGTGCAGCTTCTCCTTTCTAGCCTCCGAAAGCGAAGGATGAGAATCCTTCGGCAACTGCCGCACGGTGGGAACCGAGCGGTAAGCCATGATGCCCCTGCTTCCCCTCAAAAAGGAAGCTACCGACACGACTGTTGCAAAGAAGAATGTGCCTAACCGGGCAAGGAGTAAGGCTTCCGGAGTGATGACCGGTGCGCGTCAATTCAAACGCGTGATTCAAAAGCCCGACTCTGATGAGAGTGCTGCAAGTAGGACTATCGAATGATTGCGTCTTTCCTGCATGGCAGTGGGGAAGGCGTTCGTGTGTTTACGGGTGGTGCCGGGCACAAAAAACGAGAACGAAAGCAGCGACGGTAATTAAACACGATTGAAATTGCCAAAGGGAAGGGGTCAAGCGCGCAAGCGTTTTGGCTCCTCCCTGGGTTTGGGAAAACCCGCGTGCGTTCAAATCGATTACTTCCTGGCGGAGGTGCGATTTGAAGGCGTGCGTGACGGCCACACTCTGGACGTGTGGCCGAGGTTTGAAAACGTGCTGTCCGCGCAACCTCTATTATTGGGCAACCTCTATTCAGGAAAGGAGTCGGCCGCGAATGCGGGTCTGGTTCCTGGAGAGATGGAGGCAAGGTCTTAAGACAGAGCTTGCCGGAAGCGTAACACGACAAGGATTTTCGCAAGGATAGGGTTTCGTGTTCGGGTTCCAGCGAAACATCACGCCGAGGTTCTTCACGGCTGACGAGTCATTGAGCGTATGCCCAAGGACACGTCAGCAGAATGGTTCATGGCTTTTCGAGAATTTTTGCCAAAAAAACAAATTCTCAACCTTTTGTTCTTTGGGAGTTCTGCAATGGCGTATCGCTACGAGGCGACGAGTGTGGCCGGATTCATTCAGCAGCTTGCGGTTGGGTATCTGTGTCGTGGTTACTACTTTTACGTGACCGGGGAGATTCCAGAAGGGAAGGACCCGGCGAAGACGGACGCAAAGATCATTGAGAGATACGACATTGCGAAGTCAAAATTCACGCGGTCGCGGGAAAGGCGGAAGGGGGTGGCGGGGATTCAATACCTCCGATACGGGCGCTTCTTCGTTATCGTGGCGACAAAGGGGAAGCATCGGTTCTTCACAGACGAGGGAAAAAGTATTCGCGATGTTCGGGAAACACCAATTCAATTCGCCGGTCATTCAATTGGTTTTTCTTTCAACCACGACAAAGGTCACGCTTCAGTTCGCATCGGACGCGACCAATTTCGAATCCTTCGCGAGAGATTCTCGTCGCTTGCTCTTGTGCCCTTTTCCGATGCATTAGCGGATGCTTTCCAATCGCTGCCGTTTGAACCCTATGCTCCAGTCCGCCAACAATTTCTTACGCTTCTGCGTGCCGTAAACCGGGCTCGAAAGACCGCCGGCTTGCAACCCATACCAGCCAAAGCCCTCAGACTTCGGCGGCGGCCGGTGTTAGTGTTCTCAAGGGCTGTCCCCACTGATTGATTAATACTTCCAAGGCGACGGTCTGCTGGTTTACAGTCAACGCACAGTGGCGACCGCAGAACAGATAAAATCCTTGATTCGCTCGTTTACGAGCGATGACGAAGATCGTTTTTATACGACTGCGCTTCAGCTTGCGGCTCACGAAGCCGAACTGGGACACGGCCCACTCGCTCACGAAATTCGAGACCTTGTTGATAAAGCACGGAGATCCAAAAAGGCGGTTGTTCTCGAATTCCCAGCTGATCTTTCGGGCCTCGTGTTTACGGAGACAACTGAAGCCGCATTCAGTTCTCTCGTTCTGCCGTCTGAACTTCTGGCGAAGATTAAGCGCATAGCCCACGAGTATCGGCAGCGCGAGAAGCTGCGCACGCATTCATTAAGCCATCGTCGCAAAATTCTAATGACCGGCCCTCCGGGCACCGGAAAGACCCTCACAGCTCGGGTGCTTGCGTATGAGCTAAAACTTCAACTGCGCACCGTTCAAGTCGACAAACTTGTGACGAAATTTATGGGTGAAACGAGTGCGAAACTCCGACAAATTTTTGAGCTAATTCAGAAAAACTCTGCGGTGTATTTTTTCGATGAATTCGACGCAATAGGAGGCGGACGAACTCTTGAAAATGACGTCGGCGAGATGCGCCGTGTCCTTAATGCATTTCTGCAATTCATCGAAGCAGACCGATCAGAAAGCATCATACTCGCTGCCACAAACAGCCCACAGCTCTTGGATAGGGCACTGTTCCGAAGATTTGACGACGTTCTCCAATATGCCCTTCCGACGGAGGAAGAGCGTCGGGTCCTCATTGAGAATGTCTTGGGGGCTCGTATTCCCAAAATTCAGTCTTGGAAAAACGTTCTTTCCGCGAGTGACGGTTTGAGTCATGCCGAAGTCGACGTTGCATGTCGTGACGCGCTTAAACACGCGGTGCTGCACGACGAGAAAACCGTATCGGCAAAGACTCTTAAAGCGTCGCTTGTCGAGCGCTTCCGAACTCACGTTCGATAAGACCCCTCATGCCAGTTCAAGCCTATCCCCATATCTATCTCGCTGGTCCCGCGAAGACTTCAGGCTTTACCTCTATCCAAAGCG
The DNA here is from genome assembly GCA_044226545.1 of Limisphaerales bacterium. Lineage (GTDB taxonomy): Bacteria > Verrucomicrobiota > Verrucomicrobiia > Limisphaerales > SXQI01 > DASVNK01. Next base: position 57,594 of record JBGAGW010000008.1, on the reverse strand, counting down.
GCGGCGGAAAAACAAAGACTCCTCCTCGGGATCGCGCAGGACACGCAACAACCATCGAAGCGCGCTTGAAAGAAGCTTGGAAACGAGCTGCCGACCGTCAGGCGGTCGCTCATGGGGGCCGAACTGGCCACTACCTGGAGTTTGTTAGTTCACCCGGCTTCGACCTTGCAATTAAAAGCCTTGAGACCAGGAAATCAGGGATTCGACTTCTTAACGTTCGGAAGGAAGGGGATGGACCAACAGAGAAGACTTACGCGACGGTTTTTATCCCTGTGACGAAGAGTGCGTTTTTCCTTAACCGGATTCGTTTGTATGAGACCGAAGAGACGGAAAAAAAGAAGCCCAAACACGCCAAACTCGTCGAGAGTATCGATGACGTTCGAAACGCACTCCTAGAGGCATTTTGGACGGACCGGAATAAAGCGCTTGGAAACACCGGCGCAACGTGGGTCGAAGCTTGGCTGAGCACTGACTCGGATTTGATTATCGCCGAGTTCCGTGCCACCTGCGCAGCTCTCCGGATCGAAGAGCATCCTCATCGTCCGCTCCTACGGTTTCCGGAGCGATCGGTGCTCCTGATTTCTGCAACACGAGCTCAGTTGTCAGATTTAATTGAACGTTCCGATCATATCGCTGAGTTTCGTAGCGCTCGGGAGCCCGCGAGTTTTTTCATTCAACTTGAAAACAAAGACCAGGCTGCCTGGAGTGAAGATTTGAAGCGGCGTCTCACGATAAATGGAAAGGGTGATGTTGCTGTTTGCATTTTAGACCGCGGCTTCAACGATCATCCTCTTTTAGATGGCATTGTCGCTGAAACAGATCGCCATGCAGCGCATTCAGAGTGGGGCAAAACCGATGACCACGGGCATGGAACTCTCATGGCAGGTGCGGCGGCGCTCGGTGACCTTCAATCGCATCTAGAGTCTGGTAAGAAGGTCCACGTTCAGCATGTTCTTGAGTCAGCAAAAATCCTTCCGCCGCCACCGGCTGCGAACCCACAGCATCTTTGGGGTCACGTTACTGCGCGGGGCATCAGCGAAGCTGAGATTCAATCGCCTCTCCGAAGACGTGTTATTTGCATGGCTGTTACGGCTGAAGAAGTGCAAGACCTCGGAAAGCCTTCTTCTTGGTCAGCGGAAATCGATGCGCTTGCATCGGGAGCTGAAGATGCGAAACAGCGCCTAATCGTGGTAAGTGCCGGGAATGTCCGCAACCCGGAAGAGTGGAAGGGCTATCCAACTGAGAATTTCACGAAGGAAGTTGAAGATCCTGGCCAAAGTTGGAACGCCCTGACCGTCGGTGGCTGCACTTTCAAGACAAATATTGTTGATAAAACCCTGAGCGGATACAGAGCGATTGCAGCGGGAGGCAGCCTGTCCCCATACAGCAGAACATCACTCCCTTGGCCGCACGAGAAATGGCCGATAAAGCCCGAACTTGTTTGTGAGGCGGCAAACGTAGCACTCGGGCCGAATCAAGCAGTTTTCGACCCGGACGACCTCCAACTTCTCTCCACCTGGCGAGACTCAACGGCAGCGCACTTCTCTCGATTTAACGGAACAAGCGCCGCCGCTGCCTACGCGGCTTGGATGAGCGCTCAAATTCACGTGCGATATCCAGATGCTTGGCCTGAAACCGTCCGGGGTCTTCTCGTTCATTCCGCTGAATGGACCGATGCAATGAAGAGGGAGTTTCTTAGCGGAAGTGGAAAAGCAGCTTATCGGAAGCTTCTCCGAGTATGCGGTTACGGAGTCCCCGATCTTCATCGAGCATTGTATTGTCTGAAAAACTCTCTCACGCTTGTATCACAAGCGGCACTTCAGCCATTCGAAAAACGTGATGGCCGTTTCGTCACGAAGGACATGCACCTCTATAGGTTGCCTTGGCCGAAAAGCGCCCTGCTGGGCCTTGGCGAAGCGCAGGTAAAAATGCGAGTGACCCTTTCTTATTTTGTGGAGCCTGGTCCGGGGGAAATCGGCTGGAAAGATCGCTACCGTTATCCTTCTCATGGATTCCGTTTCGAACTTAATTCTCCAGGAGAGGAGGAAGACGATTTTCTGGGGCGGATCAATAAACAGGTTCGCGATGAGGAACAGGACGAAAGCTCACGCACTGACTCGCCAAACGATCACTGGGATTTAGGGCAACAACGAAACGTTGGTTCAATCCACTCAGACATCTGGCGCGGGAGAGCAGCAGACCTTGCTACTTCGCATTTGATTGCTGTTCGTCCGAGTATCGGCTGGTGGCGTGAGCGTCATCACTTGGGAAAATTTGATCGAAAGGCTCGATACTCTCTTGTTGTGTCGATTCACACCGATTCCCAAACGGTCGACATTTATACACCCGTTGCGACCCTTGTAGGAATTGCGACTCCGGTGCCGATTGAAATTCTCACATGAGGTTTAAGGCTTAGGATTCGTTGGGGAGGGGATAATCGGATTTTAGCGTCTTTCCCAAACCAGGGCCATTGCCGAATTCAATCGCGACAACCGAGGCGAAATTGTTCAAAATCGACGAAAACGCGGCCCGCACAGATTTTGATCCACTTAAAGAGAGAAGGGATCCTTTGTCATTCAACCTCCGTTTTGTCCTCGTCCCTGTTCACTGCGAGATTTAGCCCCCACCGGCGGCGGTTGCGTCTTTACGCCGCGCTCACCGGATTCTCCCTTCTCACCGCGGTCTCCCATTTCTCCCTTCGGTCCGAGCTCTCCTTTTTCGCCGCGTTCGCCCTTTTCTCCACGATCGCCCTTGTCGCCTTTTTGACCCGGTTGGCCGCTTAGTCCGGCTTCGCCCTTAGAGCCACGAATGCTTTCGATGAACTCTTGATTTCCACGAAGCCGTTTAAGAACGGATTTCAATTCATCATCGGGGCTTTTGAAAAAATTCACGCAGAAGAGGATTGCGACCAGCGTGAAGGCAGATAAAAAATAAAATCGAGCTCCTTTGTAAATTTCGACAAGGAAATCCGTCCTGTTATTAGCGTGGGTTTCACATCGGATGTAACGATTTAACAGACTTTTCTTTAGGTCGTTTGTTTCCAGGGGAACATCGTCTTGGTCAATCGAAACTACTGAGTCGGCTCCAATATCCATAAAAAAAAGGAGAAGAACGATAACGTTTACGAACGCAAGGGCTGCGATCAAAAAGCAGACACGCATCCATGGCTCCGCAAATGCAAGATTCTTCGGCAAAAGCAGACCTATCGCGGCAAGAAGTAACGAGCTTAACGTAAGCAACATCTTGCACTTTTCCAGGACAGTCGCGCGCCGTGCTTCCGCTCGCTCAAACAGCTCTTTGCCCTCCGCCAGGAGAAGATCAAGGTCTTTCGCAGCATCGAGATTTCGGTCCGTGTGCTGCGCAGAATCGATAGTTTTTTTCCAAATAGCTCTAAACTCAACCTCGGATCCATAAAGGCGAAGTGACACGTAAGCTATTCCCGTTATGAGAGCCCTCCTGGTGTAGTAAAAGGCATTTAACAGCTTTTGCAGCGGCGAGATGCTTGTTTCATCCTTCATTTGCCCTCGTGGAACAATTTAACGAACGAGCCTGCGATGTTCGTTCCAGCAACCTGATCAAGCCACGCCCACTGCCCGTTTGGATTGATTTCAAAAAAATACCATTCACCCGTTTTGGAAATAGCCATGTCAATCGCAGCAAATCTCAGATTGTAATGAGACATGATAGCAAAAAGCATTCGCCGAACTGAATCAGGAAGCTCAACTGACGCGTAGGTAACGTCGGACATGTTATTTCGCCTGATATCGCATCTCTGTTCGCCATATTTCTCCTTTGCTGAAAGGGTAACCGCGTGAATCTCGTCTCCAACCACACTAATTCGAACGTCGCTCTCCTTGTTGATGAATTCCTGGAAGAGGGTAGGACACGCCGTTATCGTATCTGTAGCCCGCAGATCGCTCTCCTGCACCTCATTGGTATATATGAGAGAATCAGGCTCGCTCCCCAAACGTTCTATGTAACCCGTTGAAAGCGGTTTTGCGATCACGCGCCCCTTGTGTTCGCGATAGAAGGCTCTGAGTGTGTGTGGATCCTGCGTTGCTAGGGTCTGCGGTATCTTCAGTCCAATTCTGGATGCTGTCGTAAGTTGCTCAAGCTTTCGTGATGCTGCTGCGTTATTTGAAGGATGGTTTACCCATCTTTGAGTTGGAATATGAGCAAAGAAATTCTCGATGAACTCCGTCCACTCCGCTTGCGTGTATTTGCTCTCGGGAGAAGAGTCAAATTTCTCATGTTTTAATCCTTCTGGACGGCGATACCAAATGTGCCGAATCTGCTCCGGCTGATAACTAACACCCTCCAATGTGAGGATTGGAATTCCCCCGCGATATTCGAAAGCTACCTTTTGAAGTATGACGTCCGTATCGAAACGTATGAACGGAACGTCCTTGCTCTTCAGAACAGTGACGAGAAAAGAAGCAGTCGCATCGTCAGAGTTCGTTAGGATGAAAAGCATCGGGGTATAACACAAAGTGTTGCGTGTCCCGGATCTTGATCTGCCTCCTCGGCTCTGATTCTGGTCATCGTTTTGGTTCCGAGGGACGGCGCGGCGTTAATGGTGATTATCGAAGCATTCGGTGGGGGAGTGGCGACCGGACCAAAAATTCCATAATTCCGGCTTCGCGGATCAACGTCGATGGCTTCCGCTCTCACGGCCGTGAGCGTTTGCGTTCCAGCTCCCGCTGCTGACCTGGGAATCGCCCGGAATGCGGAAGAATTTACGTCTGTATCACAAGACTCGGCTTTAACGTTCGTGACACTTTTGGTTCCTTGCGTCCATTTAATGTCGCTTCCGGCCAGAACGTCGGATGAGGAATCCCCGTCCGATTCGATCGGATTAAGGCTCTGAAGCATTTGTTCTTCGTAGCGGAGCAGAAAGCATTTCATCGTGGCAATCGGCTCGAATTTAGGGCGGTTTATTCAGAGGGTCAATGTCAAGTTGCTTGTTGCCAAAGATCATTTCGGCAGTCTCTGGGTTCGTTCCTGGCATTCTTTGAAAAACGCCTTTGACTTCAGTTTCTCGAAAACTCGAAGTTCCAATTGCGGGCAATAAAGTTGCCTCTTTCGCTCTCCCTCTTGGGTGCGATAACCTATTTTATCGAACCCGGCAGGGGCAGTAATTCCAGCAGCTTACCGGACTCCCAAGAGTCCGTTGCATCAGCCCCCAAAATGTAAGACAATGTCTTACATGGCCTCCTTCACCGTCCGCCTCACACCCGCCCTCGAAGCTGCGCTCGAAGTCGCAAGCAAAGCCCGTGGAGTATCCAAAAGCGACCTTGCACGGGAGGCAATCGAACGGCACCTTCACCTCGAAAAGCTTCAAAAGATTCGCGGCAAACTCGTTCCTTACCTCGAACAAGAAGGAATTTTCAGCGAAGAAGATGTTTTCAAGCGTCTCGGTGACGACGCGTGAGGATTGTTTTGGACTCTTCTGTCCTGGTGGCAGCACTCGCACGGCCCGGTGTTTGCACTCAGCTCCTTGACGAAGTCGTCGCCACCCACTGGCTCTTTTCCTCGAATTACATTCTGCAAGAAGTCGCTCGAAAGCTCCGGGAAAAGTTCATGGTTCCTTCGCGGAAGACCAAAGAACTCGTTTCCGACCTCGAAGAATTGTGCGAAGTGGTGCAACCGCAGCCGGTGCCTGTTTCGAGCTGCCGAGACCCAAACGACCTCCCTATTCTTGGAACAGTTGCCGCTGCGAAGGCGAAGCTCTTGGTAACGGTGGATAAGGATCTGCTCGTTTTGAAAAGGTTCAAATCGGCAGCAATAATAAAGCCCGCTGAATTCTGGAAACGTTCGTGACTGGCGCGAAGCAGCGAATGCGAGCAAAATGCTGTTCGTAACCCGCCCCCAGCTCCGCTTGAGAATTTTCGATGAACAAGTCCTTGACCGTTCAAAAATCGACTGTGCCAAACACGACACAGCGTGCGGAGCGACTTCTGACCAAAGCCGAGTTTCAAGCTCTTTCGGACGTACCGCCTCTTATCGAATGGCTGGCCAACCTTGAGGTGAAAAACACCATCCGGGCTTACCGTCGTGACGTTGAGTCATTCATGCGATTTACAGGGATCCGCGAGTCGTCAGAGTTCAGAATGGTAAAACGAGCCCACGTTATCGCGTGGCGAAAATCACTCGAAGAATGTGACCTTGCCCCAGCGACCATTCGGCGGAAACTCTCGGCTCTTTCTGAGCTGTTTGACTTTTTTTGCGAAAAGAATTCGGTGAGCGAAAATCCAGTCTCGGGCGTCGAACGCCCTTCGGAGAAATCTAACGAGGGAAAAACCCCCGCTCTTTCTGACGACCAAGCCAAAGCGCTCCTCGATGCGCCAAAACCGGGAACTCTCAAGGGAAAGCGAGACCGGGCGATTCTCGCCGTCCTGCTCTTTCATGCAATTCGTCGCGCGGAGGTGTGTTCCCTCCGCGTAAAGGATTGCGCTGACCGACGCGGCATCAAACACCTCTGGGTTCGCGGAAAAGGCGGTAAACTTCGTTACATCCCCGTTCACCCCTATGCCCTTCGATGCATTTTGGAATACGTTGCCGCTGCCGGCCACCGAGAGGATCGCGATGGCCCCCTCTTCCGTTCAGTGGCTTCGAACATCAGCGACGACAAAGGGCTGAGTGAAGGCTCCGTGTATCGAAACGTTGTCATTCATTATTGCAAGCGCCTGGGGATCTCGATGGAATTGCTCGGACCGCACGCGCTACGAACGACTTCAGCGACAAATGCCTTGTCGAATAAGGCCGATATCGTCGAGGTTCAGCACTGGCTCGGACATTCGAACATTTCCACGACGCGACTTTACGACAGGCGGAAGTCGCAGCCCGAGGATTCACCCACTTTCAAGGTGAAATTCTAAGCCGAGGATGCCCCTATTTGCCGAAGGCTCAAGGAAGCGCCGCAGAAATTAAGCCTATTTCCGCAAACTCACTTCAGTAGCCGAAGTGCGTTCGCAATGACCACAAGCGTTGCACCGGTATCCGCCAATATCGCCATCCAAAGGCTGGTGTGTCCTGACAGCGCGAGCACGAGAAACAACGCTTTCACCGCGAGGGCAAATGCGATGTTCGCTTGAATGACTCGCACCGTGCGACGCCCAAGTTCGATAGCTTCAGCAACCTTACTTAAATCGTCCTGCATGAGCGCCATGTCCGCCGTTTCAATGGCCGTGTCTGTGCCTGCGGCTCCCATTGCGATACCCACGTCGGCAATTGCCATCGCCGGGGCATCATTCACTCCGTCACCGATCATTCCCACGTGCTGGAACTGTTCTTTCAAGGCACGGACGCGTTCAATCTTCTGGTCCGGCAATAAATCGCCAAATGCCTGGTCAATTCCAACTTTGGCAGCGATGGCGTTCGCTGTCTTTTGGTTGTCTCCACTCAGCATCAAAATCTTTTGAATGCCGGTGGCCCGGAGCGACTTTATCGCCTCCGCTGCCTCGGGGCGCACAGCGTCACCGACCGCCAGAACTCCGAGCACGTCGCCCGCACAGCCGTCATGAGGCTTGTGCCCGACGACGACAACAGACATCGCACGCGATTCTATCGCGCCGAGTTTCCTTTCGAGTGCCTCATTGCAAACTCCCAATTCGTGAGCAAATCGATGGTTTCCGACAAAGTATTCGTGACCGTTGACACTCCCCTCTGCGCCTTTTCCGCTCCGCGATTGGTAATTTTCAGCGGGAGAGAATTGCACATTGTTTTGTCGCGCATAGGCCACAACTGCCTGGGCAAGCGGATGGTCGGAATGAATGTCAATCGCGGCGGCAATTTGAATGACTTCACTTTCCCATTTTGAATTAACGAGCTCGATCTCGCCAACGCGAGGCTTTCCCTCAGTAATGGTCCCCGTTTTATCCACAGCGAGAGCGCGGAGCTTGCCCACAGCCTCAAGGAATGCTCCGCCTTTTATAAGGACGCCACGCTTTGCCATGGCCGTGAGCCCGGACACTACTGAAACGGGTGTCGAGATGACCAGGGCGCATGGGCAGGCAATCACGAGTAATACCAACGCGCGATACGTCCAGGAAAACCATTCCCCGCCAAACGCGAGTGGCGGAACTAGTCCGACGAGCAATGCCATCACAAAAACAGACGGAGTATAGTAGCGAGCGAATTTATCAACGAACTGCTGCGAGGGAGCTTTTTGCGATTGCGCGTTGTCGACGAGCTGAATTATTCGGGCGAGCGTTGTATCTGACACCGCCTTGGTCACCCGAACTTCAAGCGAGCCTTCGCCGTTGATCGTGCCTGCAAATACGGTGTCACCGGCCTTCTTCTCGACGGGCATCGATTCGCCGGTTATCGGAGCTTGGTTGATTGTCGAAACCCCACCCGTAACTTCACCGTCGAGCGGCACCCGTGCCCCGGACCTAACCGCAATCAGATTCCCAACGACGACTTCTTTCACAGGAACTTCGCGGAAATTCTCACCTTCTTTTAGCAAGGCCGTGTCAGGGGTGAGGCTCATCAGCGATTGAATTGCGCGCCTAGCGCGGGCAACGCTGAAGGATTCAAGAAGCTCAGATAACGCGAAGAGAAATACGACAGACGCGCCTTCGCTCCACTCGCCTATCGCGGCGGCACCGATCACTGCGACCGTCATCAGCACGTTCATATCGAGCGTGTAGTGCCGAAGTGCTGAGATAGTTTTTGGGAAGATAAACCAACCGCCAGCGACCACTGCTAACGCGAAGGCGGGAATCTGAACGTAAGCAGATAAACCTGCCCACTGAAAAGCGAGGCCAATCGCTGTTAGCACTCCAGAAATCGCAACTGAGATGAGCCGTCGATTGCGAATCGAACTGCTCTCATCATTCGCACCTTCAGCGGCAGTCGCTTTAAGTCCCGCCTTCCCGATCTCTTCGATCAGCTTTTCAGCCGTTATGCTCTCGTCATGACCGATCGCAACCGTGCCGCCCATCAGATTCACTCGGACCGACTTCACGCCGGCCACGGGCTTTAGCGCTCGCTCGATTGCGGCGACCTCATCCGCGCAATCCATGCCGGCAACCCGGAGTGTCGTGTTCGCCGGTCCAGCGACAGCGTCCGGAATTGCCGGTGCGGCAGGCTTTGAGCATCCATCGTGTTTGCAGCATTCGCTCATAATTAATGCTCACAAACACAGGCATACTCTGCCTGCTTACATTCACCGCAGATGGCGAGGTCGAGCTTGAACCGCAAATTCAAGGGCTTCGCTTCAGGTGTCTGCTTAAACTGGACAACGACGGTGTAGCCTTCACCCTCCGGGAGCTTTGCATTGCTAACGAGGACATCACCTTTCTTTTCAAATTGAAGCGTCTCCTTCCCTCCCTTTGCGTCCGCAATCACCGTCACACGCTGCGTCGTTACAGGCACCGGCTTCATGTCGTGATTGTAAAAGTTGATCGTGACGCTTCTGTCCTTTTCGACCACGAGCTCCGCATGCGGCTCTGTCTTTTCGAGCAGCTTGCCGCCCTTCGGCGTTGACTTATGGTGGTGATCGCCTTCTGCTGCGGCAATTTGCAGGGTCAACGCAATTAGCAGTGTGGACGTTGTTATGAGTTTTCGAACCATCGTATTCATGTTTTTCCTATGTTGATGCTACTGACAATGATGAGGCAGACACTTTGCCAACCTCGGAAGATCTAGCGACTGCGCCTTCAGGCGGTCTCTTGCGGAGTTCCAGCCACTCGTAAAGGGTTGGAAGCAAAACAAGAGTTAAGAAAGTTGAACTCAAGATCCCGCCAATAACCACGGTTGCAAGGGGCCGCTGCACCTCAGCTCCGGCACCGCTCGCAATTGCCATCGGCACAAAGCCCAGTGACGCAACCAACGCGGTCATCAAGACGGGGCGCAAGCGAGTCATCGCGCCTTCCCGAACCGAACCCGGAATGTCCCGGCCTTGCTCCCGGAGTAAGTTGAAAAACGAGATCATCATCAGTCCGTTAAGAACCGCCACTCCACTGAGGGCGATGAATCCTATGCCAGCCGAAATGCTGAAAGGCAGATCGCGTATCCACAGGGCAAAAACACCGCCCGTCACGGCGAGGGGGATACCGGTGTAAACAAGAAACGTCTGGCGAAGGCTGCCGAGCGCCATGAAGACCAGGATGAATATGAGTCCGAGAGCAACGGGAACAACAATAGCCAGGCGCGCCCGCGCCTCTTGCAGATTCTTGAACTGTCCCCCGAACTCAATTGTGTAGCCGTCAGGCAGTTTTATTTGCTCCGCAACTTTCTTTTGCGCCTCCAGGACGAAACTTTCCACGTCGCGGCCGCGCAAGTTAATCATGATCGCGGAACGCCGCTGACTGAACTCGCGAGAAATCGCCGCAACTTGCTCAACGACTCGAAATTCCGCGACTTGCCCAAGCGTGAGCAAACCGCCGTCATCAACGCGAACTGGCAAGCGCTTAAGATCCTCGATACGGGTCCGAAGTTCTTCGTTCAAACGCACAACGATATCGAACCTGCGATTCCCTTCGATAAGCTTGCCCACTTCCTCTCCCGCAATCGCTGTGTGCACGACTCGGTTTAGCTCTGCCGCGTGCAAATTATATTTACTCATCGCCTCACGGCTCGGCACGATTTCCAATAGCGGAGACTTCCCTAACGCATCGAACTCCACGTCGGCTGCGCCAGGAATTTTCTCCAAAATTTCGCGTGCCTCACCTGCAATTTTTTCGATGACGGCGAAGTCTTCCCCGAACACTTTGACAGCAATATCGGCGCGCGTGCCTTCAAGAATCTCATTAAACCGCATTTCAATCGGCTGGCTAAATAAATGGCCTTCTCCGGGCACATTCTTGCCGAGCTCCTCGGTCATCAGCGCTGCGAGTTCCTCCTTGCTGATGTATTTTCCGTTAATTTTACGCCACTGATCGAGCGGCTTGAACATAATGTAGGTGTCCGAAACATTCACACCCATGGGGTCGCTCGCGATTTCGGCTGTTCCGAGACGACTGAACGTGTAGGCAACTTCCGGGAATTTCTCTAACAGAACTTTCTCACCCCGAAGCTGCATATCGACGCTCGCATCAATTCCAATGCTGGTCGTGCGGATCATGTGAGTTGCAAACGAACCCTCATCGAGCTGGGGAACAAACTCCGCACCGAGCCTCGAAAATCCAAACACCGCGAGCACAAGCAGTGCGGCTGCGCCCCCGACAACTGGCCAGCGCGCTCGAAGCGAATAATTTAGGAAAGGCTGGTAACTTCTTTTCGCGGCTTTAACGAGGAAACTGTCCTCTTCTTTGATATTGCCGCTCAAAAGATACGAGCAGAGAGCTGGCATGAGCGTGAGCGCCAACACCAATGCACCCACCAAGGCGAAAATGACCGTGATGGCCATCGGCTTAAACATTTTCCCTTCGATGCCTGTAAGCGCGAGAATCGGGAAGTAAACTACGGTGATAATAATCACGCCGAAAAACATCGGGCTCGCGACTTCCTTAGCCGACACGAGCACTTCATGAGCGCGCTCGGTCGCCGTGAGTTGGCGTCCAAGCTTATGCTGCTTTTCAGCCAAATGGCGGATGATGTTTTCCACCATTACGACGGCACCATCGATAATAAGACCAAAATCGATTGCGCCTAGGCTCATCAGGTTTCCTGAAACCCGGCCCTGAACCATTCCCGTTATCGCGAAGAGAAGTGACAGCGGAATGGCAAGCGCCACGATAAACGCCGCGCGCCAATTGCCGAGCATTACAAGCAATACGACAACAACTAAGACCGCCCCCTCAAATAGGCTCGACTCGACCGTGTGAATTGTCCGGTCGACGAGCACTGTGCGATCATACACAGGAATGATTTTTACCCCGGTGGGAAGTTTTGGTTGGATTTCCTTAAGCTTGTCAGCGACGCGTTTCGCAACGAGTCGGCTGTTTTCCCCAGAAAGCATTAACGCTGCCCCAAGAACTGCTTCCTCTCCGTTGTAAGTAGCAGCACCAGTCCGCACCGCCTTTCCAATTCCGACCTCAGCCACATCATGCACGCGAAGTGGCGTCGCTCGGGAACCAAATTTAAGCGGAAGCTGCTCAATTTCTTGAACGGTTTGAACTCTACCGGCCGCGCGCACAGTGACTTGCTCGCCGCCAAGCTGAATTACACTGCCTCCGGCGTTTTCAACGTTCTCCCCAATCGAGGCGGCGATCTCGCTAAATGACATGCCGACACTCTTCAAATTGTCCGGATTCGGCTGAATCACGATCTGCTTTTCGTATCCGCCCTGCGCATTCACTTCCGCCACTCCCGGCGTTGAGCGTAAGCGCGGTTTAATCACGTAGTCGTTGATGAGCTTAAGCTCCATGAGCTGTGCCTCACGAGTAGCAGGCTTGCTCGTCGCACCTGCCTCGTATTCGACCACGTAATAATAAATCTCTCCGAGTCCCGTGCTGATCGGCGCAAGCTTCGGTGTAATTCCCTGGGGAAGCTCATCAGCGACACTCTGCAACCGTTCACTCACAAGCTGCCGGGAGCGGAAAATATCCGTCCCATCTTCAAAGATGAGATTCACCTGCGATAGACCGAACTTGGAAAGCGATCGGAGTTCGGTGAGCCCCGGAATTCCAGCCATTTCGTTCTCAATCGGAAAGGTAACGAGCTTTTCGATTTCCTCTGGCGCAAGCGCAGGGACCGCCGCATTAATTTGCACCTGAACATTCGTGATGTCAGGGACCGCGTCGATTGGAAGGCGGACGGCAGAAAATAGCCCGATACCAATGAATACAAACGTCGCGAGCAGGACAAAAACCCGCTGCCGCACGGAAAACTCAAGAAGACGATTCAGCATGACGTGACTCCTAGCGAGAGCGAGAGATTACAAAGTTTAGCAGAGAGGCTTTCGTTCGATTCCATACCGTTAGTGCGAATGCCCCCCGCCTTTAGTTGCGCGCAGTTCAATCAGCCACAGCGTTTGAACGGGTTTTGTTACAACTTGATCACCAGGTAAAAGGCCATCGGTGATCTCCGCCCAGCCCTCCGCCTCGGCCCCGACTTTTACAGCCGTTCGAAAGAAGGCATCGCCGTTTACAACGTATGCGAACGTGCCTTCCGATGTCCGGAGCAAAGCTCCATCCGGAATCGCCGTAACGGGGTCAGTCCTCGGTGCATTGATTCGTGCTGACACAAATGATCCGGGCTTAAGCCCTGCCGGCGCATTGGAAACGCCAACCACAACTTCTGATTCTCCAATCGCAGCCGCTTTTTGCACGGCAATCACAATGCCCGAGGCTGAAGGACCGTTGCTTGTCACCTGGAACGTGACTGGAAAACCGGCCTTAACTCCGTCCGCAACGGCCGCACTCAGCAAGCCAGAGCCGTGCACATCACAACCGGAGTGATCTTCCGCATCGGTCCTCGCCCGGTGTTTTTCATCGAATAGCTGAACGGATAAGCTGATTTGGTTTGGTAGTTGCCTATCCGCGACGTCCGCAATTTCGACCTTGAGAATCTGCTTCACCTCGTCGGTCAGGATTACGCCTTTCCCTTTTTTGAAAGAGGCCCCACCAGAAGCTTCTTCCTCCTCGTGGCCTCCTGCCTCGCCGTGAGCTTCGGCTTTTTCACTCTTTTTTGCCGCGTCGTCTTTTTGTCCGCACCCACCAACTAACAGCATCGCGACTGCCGTCAAAGCTGCGAGCGGAAGCTTTTGGAAGAGTTTCATTTCCGTCCTTCAACTGGCAAAACGCTTGTGAGCGGAAGCGGTAGTCCAGTTAGAATTTCGACTTGCGCGGCAGCCGCCAGAACTTCCTTTTTTGTGTCGAGCAGTCCGTCAACCGCGTCGAGATATTGCTTCTGAAGCTCAACATACGTAGCTATCGGAACCGCGCCTAAGCGATAATGCCGATCCGCAAGGGTAGCTGCCTCCTTGAAATGCTGGATTGAATCAGGTCGCCAGCGCTCCATCTCGCGCCGCTTCGTTTCATAAGTGAGTGCGGCTTCCAAAACTTTTCGCTGCACTTCCCTTGCGGTCACGTTAAGCGATACCTGCGCTTGCGCTTGACGGGCGACCGCTGAATCAATGTTGCCTTTGTTTCGGTTCCAAAGCGGGAGCGGGATGGAAACACCAACTCCGATAATCTGCTCCCGATCGCCCGCCCTTTCTTGGGAGAAAGTCGGTCCGACGCTCACGGTCGGATAGCGCTCATTTTTCGCTAAATCGACTCGGAAGCCCTGCTGTGTGAGCTCAACGGTTCGTAAGCGCAGTTCGAAATTATTCGTTTGCGCAAGGTTCAGTAAAGTTTCTCGATCCTCAGGCGGACGAAAGCTTAAGCGAGCCTCTTTTACCAGAACTTGCGCGTCGGGTGCGGTGCCGCGAATTTGATTCAATTCAAGGAGCGCTGTTTGCGATGCAAGCAATGCGTCGGTAGCCCGCCTTTGCGAATTAAGTTCAGTTGCTTCAATGACCCGGCTTTCAAGAAGCGGAGTCAGTCCGGCAGGATCGCGTTGCAGCAACACTTCTCGAAGAGCCGTAAATCGATCCGCTACCTCGGTTGCAGCGCGCGCTTTTTCCTGTGCCGCGAATAGCTCATACGCGAGCACCCTCACGCGCCCGGTCAGTGCAGCTTTAAAGCGCTGAAGCCCAAGTTTTGCGAGCTCAATGTCCTGGTTCGCTATCGCCTTTCTTAATCCAATGCGACCAGGCCATTCGAAGGGCTGCATCAGGGAAACTGACCACGCGGTGCCCTCCGCATCGAGTCCCGCACCCCGAATCGATTTCTGGCCTACGCCGCCTCCTAATTCCGGGTTGGCAAAGCTTCCGGCAGTGCGCCTCCCTCCCTTCGCCGCGTCAATCTCGGCTTCGTAGAACTTAAGCTCGGGGTTTTTTTCTAACGTTTCCGACACTAGAGCTTCCAGCGTGAAGGACGGCTCACTAACTTCTATCGGCGTGGGCTTCTGATCCTCAGCGCGAGTAAAGGCCGCACCAAGACTAATAACCAACGCCATCGTGACAAATTCACAACGCATTTTCATACAATTAACGCTTCAAAATTTCGACTCCGGCCAATGCTGGAGCCAACATTACAAACCGCAGGGACAGGTAGAGAAAACAAGCGCCGGGAGCGCTTTGCTAAACGGATGTAACCAAACAGAAGTTTGGTATTAGGAAGCGATGGGAGGAGGGCGAGCCGCCAAAACTGTGCGGAAAATAACCCGCTTCAATTTTGGAAGGTCTGCATTCGTCGTGAAGTCCTCATATGCAGAGGCATCCCACGTGACGGCGAGATCGAGCAGAGTAACGGCCCAAGACAACTGGTCGATCAGCGGCGGTATCGTAGCGTCGAGCTGGAAGTTCTCAACTCTCCACGCGCCAGATTCGAGATTGTAACAAGCATCGTCTCCGCAGTGCCCGCTTGGATCGGGTGTCGAATGTTTCGTTTCGCTGGGAAGACATTTCAGGAACTCAAGACCCGGCACGTTCTCCAACTGACAATGCGCTGTCATTGGCACCCATATGAGCGCCATCATCAGCACAAAGAGTTGTCGAAAATGTTTCGGCATTAAGCCTCGTCTCAAGAATTAACTCGGCAGCTTAGTTCAACAGGGTTCAGTCTGCCAGCTTTTTGTTTTATCGGCAAATGCCGCCGCGAACTTGATGGGGACGGCCCCCACGCTGTGGTGCTCCATTCATCCTATCCCGGATTGCGCTCGGCTTGAAAGAATCCACTCAGTTTTAAGCGCAGCTGCTGCCGAGCCCGGTAGATGCGGGTTTCAACCGCTTTTGGCGAGCAGTGCAGGATAGCCGCTACTTCCGCGTGAGAAAGCTCTTCATACTCGGCCAGAACCAAGGGCGTTCTTAGTTCTTCGGGAAGCGTGGCAACCGCATGCCGGACGGCGTCCGAGCGTTCCGACATTTGAAGGCCTTCGGCTGGCGATGGACTGTTTGCCGGCAAAGAGTCAGAGAGGTTAAGGCCGGATTCCCCGCTTTCCGCATGAATTGAGACCTCCGGGTGCCGAGTGCGGTAGCGAAAGCGGTCTTTTACGAGGTTGGTTGCAATGGTGTAGAGCCAGGTCGAGAATTTTTGATCGAGCTTAAACTTCTCGCGGTTATGGTAAATGCGGACAAAGGTTTCTTGGGCGACGTCCGCTGCGTCGCTTTCATTTTGAAGCAAACGAACAAGGTAGTTGAAGAGTTTTGGGCCATGACGGTCCATGAGTTCGTTAAGAGCGCTTTCCTGCCCTTCCACAAGCCTTTCCATCAAGGCTTGGTCCTGCGCCTGATCGGTAACGTCGTTCAATGGGTGTTTAATCGATGCAGAGAAGACGGTCCCTCAGAAGCTTCCGCGTGCGTAGTCGCCATGTCACGATCCGAGGCAAAGGCTTTCTCCTGGACCCACTGGAGATAGCGCTTTCCTTCGTCAGGCGGCATCGTGCGACTCACTTCAAAAAAATGCCGCAGCATTTTTGTTTGGCATTCGGCACGGAGCTGCGCAATGCGGCTGAGAGCGTGCTCGATTTCCGAAGACATGTCCGTCTGGTTTTGCAAAAGCTTTTGAAGTTTCTCGTTTTCGGCGGCTATCAGGCGACACATCTTAGCGCACTCAGGAAGATAGGCGCGGTGCAGTTCGGAAACGCGCTCGAACTCCGAACTACTGAGCCGAAATTCGTCTTTCAGCCAAGCGAGTTCGGGGCGGTCGCTCTGCTGAAGCTTTCGAGCCGGAGTCATGCATACGTAGTAAGCGCAACTGTAAGCTGCGACTGCGGTCACAACTCCAATGATTAAGATTGCAAAGCCCCGGCGCATGGATCAGTGCGATGCGAGGTAAGGATCTAAGACTTGGACGTAGCGTTCGCGGAGCTCCGCTTTGAGGCGCGCGCTGTCTTGCCTCGCGTGTCCCCAACCCGCGCTCACTCCAAAGACAAACAGGATCGCCACGTAGCTCGCAGCCAGGGCGGGGCGTGGAAGAATATTTGCGATCCAATTTGCAACGGCGGCTAAGACCGTTTTTCTTAGACTTGGCTTTGACCGATCAATGCGTTGCCACACACTCCGTGCAAAGCCTGGCGGAAGCGGCATGTCAACTCGCCAGCTTTGGAGCGTCTCTCGGAGAGGATCGTTTTCTGGGCGTTTTAAGCTCATATTAATTTTCAGGCGGGGTTTCTCCCCCGCCTGTTTAACGCTCATTGAAGAAAGCGCCTATTTCAATGGGGCAATTTGGATTGCGCTTTCAGCAGTTGTTCCAGTCGCCTTCTCCTTTGCTGCAACACCAAGGCTGTAACGACCGCGAAGATGGTCTGCATCTTTGGCGGCATTTCCAGCGATGCTTGCGGTGTTGCCACCAAACGCCTTAGCGCGGGCGCCAGAGCCAAGCTGCGTGCGGGCCAAATCTGCGTCAGGCTTTCCAGCGACAACTGTTTGATTCATTTGAGCGCGAGGCGAAAGCAGCGCTTGCGTTTTGCTCGCGCAACAAGAATCGGTTTCGTGAGCCGAGATGTTTGGAACAGCGAAGGCCCCACCGAGTGCGAGTAGTATTGAGAGTGTTGTTTTCATAATCCGATTAAGTGTTTGGGATTAATCCCAGTTGCTCTTAATACGACGCAGAACGAGAAATCCCTCAAAGTCAGTGGGATTCTTTCGGAATTTTAGTGCGAGGCCCTTATTCCTGACGGAGCTTGCCGAACCATAGTTTTTGACTCCTCTCGTCAATGGTTACCGAGGAGAAGCGCGAAAGAAGGCCACATCCCAGCAATCCCGCCTCTCCGGCGAAAATACGCTCTTTATGCAGTCCCGTAGGAACGTTTTTGAACGTGTAGTCACCGAGAGAAACACTCGTAACAGTTTGTGGAACAGAGAGCTTAGCGAGGCCAATAACCGTTACTTCGGAGCACTTGTCCGGAACTGCTTTAGTTACCCACTGAAGAGTAGAGGCGCAGCCGGTGTCGAGTCGAAGAAGCTCCCGCTTGCCATTGATTGATACCGGCATTCGGACGCCGCACGGTCGAAATTCGAGCGGAAGAGAGAAAGTATTCGTGTCGGCCGCATCAAGGAGACGAATGTGTTGCTCGGCAAAATCGATTTGAATAATTCTGTTCCGAAGAAAATCCGCGCCAATTAGCCCGTCGACATGCCTTCCAAATGAGCCGCTAAAAGCGCCGAGATCCACAACTACGCATTTTGACGGGAGAGGCACCTCGCCAATCGTTAACGACACGCGATCATTCCAATAACCCTTTGAGGCACAACTCACACCCTGAACGCTCACCTGCCTACCTAGTTTGAGGCCAAGGCGTTTAGCGGTGGGCAAATTAATCGCGCTCACCCCCGCGCCAGTATCAAACAGAAAGTTTAGCGGCTCAGGTGACTGGTGGGATTTCACTTGGACCCAAAGCAGTCCGTCGCAAATGACGAATGGAAACTCCGTGTGCGTTGCGGCGTGCAAGGTCGAAAGCGCAGCGATCGACGCGAACAAAATAAAGAGGAGCCGGAGCACTCACGCTCGTGAGCAGCGATCGCGCCAATCGAGATTTCGCTTAAAAGAGAGGCCGTTTCGCCTTCGCGACGTGCGCGTTTTTGGCCAAACAGTGCTGATTTTACCAGTTGGACTAACGAAAAAGCAGGAACGTTCCGTCTGACAAGGCAACCCCCGCTGCGCCGCTCCCGGAACTTGCGGAAGAGCCGGTAGATCCGACCGGCTTTCCTTCCGCGTCGTAAAGCTGCCAGCCGAGGCTTTCGTTCTTTTTCCACGCCACAAGAGAACTGCCGCCTTTTGCGCCTAACGCAAGAACTCCGGTGCGCATTCCGTTCGAACCAGGCGTTTTAATTTCGCCGGGTGGTAACGCCTTGCCGTCTTTGTCGAGCATAGCAAAATAGATTTCGCCCTTGGTCGGCCACGCGGCAATGTATCCAGACGCGGTTGCTGTGACACTGAAGTAGGTCATGGGACAGCCCTCAAGCTTCCAGGGCGTGCTGCTCACGCGCTTACGGACAGGCTTTTGAGGATCATCCCGGTTCAAAAGAATGAGATACATGTCGCGCTCATTGTCGGTCTCTTCACGGTAAAGAATCGCCAATTTGCCGTCCGCGCCGAAAGTCGAGCTCGTGGTGCAACAGTTGCAAGGATTCCAATCTGGGTTTGGCTCAGTATTTGGTGAAAACGTTGCTCCGTTATCATTTGAAATCTTCATATAAAGCTTATCCGAAAGAAACGACGCAGCTACGTTGCCATTCCCATCCGTAGCGAGTGAAAACCCTTCGCTCGGCTTTAAATTCAAGTTGCGCGTTGGCGTGAATGCCCTTTCGGAAGGGCTCAAACTCGCGAAATAAAGCCCCCACTCGCTTTCCGGGAGTTTCAATTTCCACGCATTGTTGGACATCGCGACGAACACTCTTCCATCTTTTCCGACGGCGATATCCTCCCCGTGGAACTCAAGACCGGGATTCCGCGCTTTCTCGTCGACAATCAATATCGGCGCGCTAAACGTCGCACCGTTATCAGTTGATTTCGAATATTGAGGGCCATCTTTCCCCTGCAAGAGCAAGTTGATCGATCCGTCCGGCCCTAATTGCGCCTTAATCACCTGGGCGGAAACTTCCGGCCGAATTACCTTTACACGCTCGCTCTCCTGTTCAGAGCGCACGCTAGACGTCAGAATGAGCGTAAGCGCTAACCTTGCAAAGAGTGCCTGAGGTTTCATGCGTTTTGTTAATTTGCAGCTTGGGAACAGTCCGTGCCAAGCAAAAGAGGACGTGAAGCCGAAATCTCGGATGCACGTCCTTCAAATGCAGCAACGGACTCGAATCACTTCTTTGCCGCGGATTCTTTCTCGGCCGCTTCGATTTTCTTCACGTATTTGGACGGGTCTTTCTTGAAGTCTTTCAGACAGCTTTTGCAGCAGAGCTTTATCTGCCGCCCGTCCTGTTCAAAAACGTAAGGTTCGCCCATGTCACCGCCGAGCTTTTCGTCAGAAACCGGGCAGGTTTTAAGCGTAAAGGGTTTGGCCTTTGATTTTGCGGCAGAGCCTGTTTCGGCTGCGATCCCGCTTGCAAAAAGCAGTGTGGAAATGGCTGTGATGATCAATTTTTTCATATTTTGCGCGAGCTATGTATCCGCTCCAATCCGTAATACGCCGCTCGGCGACTAATCCCTCGACATTTCTTATTCGAGCGGGGCTTTCTTAAGTCGGAGCGAATTCATCACGACGGACACCGAACTCAAACTCATGGCCGCACTCGCGATTATCGGGCTAAGAAGGATTCCGAAAAACGGATACAGCAGTCCAGCCGCAACGGGGACGCCTAACGCGTTGTAGATGAACGCAAAAAAGAGATTTTGCCGAATATTGCTCATCACGTTTTTACTGAGACGAACCGCTTTCGCGATCCCGAGCAGATCGCCGCGAACAAGTGTTACACCGGCGCTCTCCATCGCAACATCTGTTCCGGTGCCCATCGCGATTCCGACGTCCGCTCCCGCGAGCGCCGGCGCGTCATTAATGCCGTCACCCGCCATTGCGAGGACTCGTCCCGAATCCTTAAGCTCCCGAATGAATTCGTGTTTGTCTTGCGGCTCAACACCAGCTTTGAACTCTTTTATGCCAAGCCGATCTGCCACCGCTTTTGCGGTCGTCTCGTTGTCCCCCGTGAGCATGACGAGGTGAAAGCCCAGATCTCGGAGTGCCTGAAGCGCCGCAGCTGTCGTTTTCTTTACCGAGTCAGCGACTGCGATGATTCCTGCGGCCTTTCCATTCAATGCTACAAAAACAATTGTGTCCCCCGCTTCTTGAAGCGCTTTTCCTCGGGTTTCAAGCTCCTCAATGCCCGATACCTTTTTGGCCTTTAAATGCGAGAGTTTTCCGACTCTCACGAACTGACCATCGACATTCCCTTCCACGCCCCCTCCTGTTGTCGAATTGAACTCGGTCGGTTTCGCGAGAGCTAATTGCTTTTCCTTCGCCGCATCGACAATCGCCTTGCCGATAGGGTGTTCGCTGTGCGCTTCAACAGACGCTGCCAAGCGGAGCAGCATGTCTTTATCGACCGCTTCGAACGTCAAAATGTTCGTGACGCGAGGCTTCCCCTCAGTAAGCGTGCCCGTCTTATCGAATATCAGCGTATCGACTTTTTCGAGCGTTTCGAGCGCGGCAGCGTCTTTAATGAGAATCCCTGCCTCGGCACCCCGGCCAATACCGACCATTATTGACATCGGTGTTGCCAGTCCCAGGGCACACGGGCACGCGATAATGAGAACCGCCACCGCGTTTACTATCGCATGAGCGAAGCGAGGCTCTGGCCCAAAGCTCCACCAAGCAAGGAACGTCAACGCCGAGATGACGATAACAGCCGGAACAAAGAACTTAGATACCTGATCCGCGAGCCTCTGGATCGGTGCTCGACTTCTCTGCGCTGCGGAAACCATCTCCACAATCTGCGCCAGCATTGTCTCGCTCCCCACCTTTTCTGCGATCATGAGAAACGATCCAGTTTGGTTAACTGTTGCGCCAATGACCCGGTCGCCGTCCGATTTTTCAACCGGCATCGATTCCCCGGTAAGCATCGATTCATCGACGCTGCTTCGACCTTCCACAAGGCGGCCATCAACGGGTATTTTCTCCCCCGGCCGGACGCGAAGCGTGTCCCCTTTTTGCACTTCTGCGATTGGAATTTCCTGCTCAACTCCATTTCGAACGACACGAGCGCTTTTTGCAGCTTTGTTCAGGAGCGCTTTAATTGCGCTACTCGTTCGCGAGCGCGCCTTCGCTTCGAGCAGCTGCCCGAGAAGAACAAGAACAACAATGACGGCTGCCGCCTCAAAGTAAATCGGCAGATTGCCGTGGCGACGATACGGAGCCGGCAAAAGGCCCGGAAAAATCAGCGTAACGGCGCTAAAAAAATACGCGGCACCAACTCCGAGCCCAATCAACGTGAACATGTTTAGATTTCGCGTTCTGATGGAACGCCAAGCTTTTAGAAAGAACGGAGCTCCAGCCCAGAGAACAACCGGCGTGCTCAGGATAAACTGTGTCCACTCGTTGATTTTCGGTGCGACGTAGTGATCGAGATGAATTCCTGGAATTAAATGCGCCATCGCCAAAACAAGCACGGGAACACTGAGCAATGCTCCGATCCAAAATCGGCGCGTAAGATCAGCGGCTTCATCGTTCGTTTCTGCCTCGTCACCAGTCACCGTTTTCGGCTCCAAGGGCATTCCGCAAATCGGGCAGTCGCCGGCGTGATCCTGCTCGACTTCCGGATGCATCGGGCACGTATAAATTGTCTTAGACTCGCCTTTCCAGGCAGGATTTCTCTCAAGCGCCATGCCGCATTTGGGACAATCCCCTGGGTTATCCGAACCAACGTCGGGGCACATTGGACAGAAGTATTTGGCGAAGCTTTGCCCCTTCGCTCGTATCGGTGTTGCCGCGCCATGGTGATGAGAATGCTCGTGCTGACCGTGGCCGTTCCCGCAGCAGGAATGTTTGGCGGTCTCGCTCGGTGCTACCGGAGTTTCCAAAAATTTGTTTCGGCAGAACTCACTGCAAAAGAAAAAGCTCGTGCCATCACGCTCGGCTTTAAGCGCCGTTTTTTCATCGACAGTCATTCCGCAAATAGGATCTTTCGCCATAACTAAAGGCTCCTTTCCTTTTTTTCGTCGCAAGAACAATCAAGGCAGCCGTGAGCGGCGCAGGTGCGACACGTTTCCTCAAGCCTCGTTCGGAGCTGCTTTCGAGCACGATGAAGCCGAACGTTCAGATTACTACGGGTGAGGCCAAGCGCTGAAGAGACCGAATCGGCGTCTTGATCATCCAAATCGACGCGAGAAAGCAAATCGGCGTAATCGGGTTTCAGTGTCGGAAGAAGTTTTCCAATACAACGGCAAACGATCTTCGTTTCTTCCACTGAAGGGGGGCCATCTATTTGCTCGGCCAATTGTTCGAGGGCGCGGTCGCGCACATCACCGCGCCGGTAAAGGTCGATGATCGTCCGACGAAGAATTCGGTAAAACCAAGCTTTGCTGCTCTCATTCTTTCGGAGGGTCGATCCGCTTTTTAGGGCTTTTAATAGGCTTTCCTGGACGACGTCCGCCGCGAGTTCCGGATCGGCGACGCGCTTTCGCGCAAAGGCCTGGAATTCCTTCAAACTTTCCAGAAGGTGTTCTGACACGTCTTTCATAACCATGCTGACGCGGACCCCGTTAAAATATTACAGTTCCAAGACCAATATTCTCAAAGCGGCGAGTTTTACCGTTTGCTCGCGATGCCAACTCAATGAAGTTTGACGCGTCCATTTACGTCCGCTTGCGCAAGCTTCATCTCAGGCTTGTCTCCGGGGCCGCACCACGGCTCGTTGGAAGCCGTTTTGTTCGATTCTTTCGGAATTTCAACACCGTCGCGCTTCAGATCAGAGTCGGCAGCAACATCCGCCACCGTTCCAGGCGGTGCCTTATACCAGCCAGGATCTGAACCATCGCCCGGAAGCTCAGCGCGCACCTTAATGACCGTGAACATTCCTCCCATCGTGATGTAATCGTATGGTCCCTTCCCCCCAATCATCGGCAAGGAATTCTTCGGAACAGGCATCCCCATATCGCCCATGTCCGCCATGCCGTCTGTTCCCATAGCCATATAACCGGGAATCAGTTTCTTTATCTTTTGGTTCAGCCCGGTGGTGTCCACGCCAATTACGTTTCCAAATCGATGCCCCATCTGGTTCATCACATGGTGCAGCATATGGCAGTGAAATACCCAATCTCCTTGCGTGGCAGTGAACTCTATCGTGCGAGTGCTTCCGGTCGGAACAATCACCGTTGTTTCCGGCCACTGCGCGGTCTCCGGAACTTCGCCGCCATCGGTTTCGACTACTTTGAAATGGTGCCCGTGAATGTGAATCGCGTGATGACTCATCGTGCTTAAGTTTCCAAGACGAATACGGACCCGCTCGCCTTCCTTCGCGAGAAGCGGCGCAGTGCCGGGAAAGGCGCGCGCGTTCATCGTGAAGATATTGAAATCGGTCATCTCATTCGGATCCGGCCGCCTTGCGCCTACCTCAATCTTCCACTCACTAAGCATGATTGCATAATCACGATCCGGGAGCTCTTTCCTCGGTTCTTTGGGGTGAATAATAAAAAGCCCAATCATCCCAAGCTGCATCTGCGTCATCTCGTCGTGATGCGAGTGATACATGAACGTTCCATGCTGCTTGAGCGTGAATTCGTATTTGAAAGTCTCACCCGGCTTAATCGCACGCTGGCTTAAACCTCCAACCCCGTCCATCCCGCTCGGCAGCAAAATTCCGTGCCAGTGAATGCTTGTCGCGGCCGGAAGTCTGTTCGTGACGTAGATTCGAACCCGGTCGCCTTCCACCGCCTCTATCGTCGGTCCGTGCACCCGGCCGTTATAGCCCCAGCACTCAGCGACGAGATTCGGATGCTCCTCCATTGCCGGAATAAATTCGTGCGTCACCGACTCAGCCACAAGGTGATAGACCTTCACGCCATCGACCGTCTTCCACGGCAGCGTCAAACCATTCGGCGTAATGACGGGTTTGTAGCCGTCATTCCCCGGCTTAAATATTTCAGTTTTGCCGGTGCTTGTCGCCTGCTGACCCGGGTCGCTAGCCTCCGCAAGTGCTACTCGCCTATTGAGAAAGAACGCGCCAGCCGTTACGGCCGCGCCGCTTAAGAAATTTCTGCGATTAACTGTGGACATGCTTACCTCTCGTTAGTGTGAATGCTTGTGTTCTGCTGCTTCTTCCTTTGCGCCGCCTGCCGGCGCTCCGACGGGCGCTTCAGGAGGCGTTAACGACCCCCCAACGGCACGCGCAAGCTGAACACGCGCCAACCAATAATCACGAAGCGCTTCGATCGCTTGCTGCTCCGCTAGTTGTTCGCGCTCCTTTGCCGCAAGAAGCTCGAAGTTTGAAAGCTGCATTGCGTTGTAGTGAAGCAGCGTTTGGCGAAGAATGTTCTGTCGCTGTGGAAGCAAGATTTTTGAATGGTAAAGCGCCGCGTCCCGAGCCGCGATGAGCGTGTCGCGAGCTTCCCGGACCTCAGATCGAATGTTAATTGCGAGTGCTTCGAAGTTTCTCTGTGCCCTCCGATATTCAGCCGCAAGACGCGCAAGTGCTGGCTGCCCTTGGTCGAACACCGGAATTTCAAGCGCCAGCGTCGGTCCAATAACCCACGAGTGGTCCAAATCGTGCTCCGCATCAACGCCAATGTTTATCGCAGGAATCCAGCGCACATCCTCCTTCAACCGAAGTGCCGCGAGCACGTTCTCAAGTTCGAGTCTTGACGCTTGAAGATCGAGCCTCCCGCTCACAGCCAAACCCTCAATGTTTTCCGCCGTCAAATCCTCCTCTTGCGGGACCACCGGCAATTGTTTGGCAATTGTCCAAGCAGTTTGCTTTCCCCAAAGACCGAGCAAGCGGTTGAGCCTCTCGCGATCGCTCCGCGCCTGAGCGCGCGCGCGCGCAAGTTCGAGACGCGACTGCGTGAATCCCACTTGCTGAGTTTGAAGTTCAAGCTCGTTGATGTTTCCCGCCTCGTGCTGGCGTTTCGCTACGTCCGCTGCCGCCTCGTTCACCTCGATCAGCGTCTGAAGCCTGTCAGTTAATTGCTCGCGAGCTTGGAGCGTGAAAAAAGCAGTCTGCGCCTCCGCTGCAAGACCCAAGACTTCATTCGCAAGGGTAAGTTTTGTGGCCTCAAGGTTTCGCGCTGCAGTCCGCTTCCGGGCGGGCAAGGTTAGCAAGTCGAGAAAATCCTGCGCCAGCGAATACTCCGCGTTCAGGACCGTCGGCGCATGATTCGGCCATCGCCAGGACCCCGCAAACTCTGGGTTTCGTAGCCTCGATGCCTGCGCAAGCTCGGACTGGGAAATGCCTATCGATTCAAACTCCGCTTGCAGCGTTCGATTGTTCAAAAGCGCAATCGCAACAGCCGATTTTGGGGTTAGCTCGGTGCTGAGTAACACTTCAACTGA
This sequence comes from Limisphaerales bacterium, assembly GCA_044226545.1. Classification (GTDB taxonomy): domain Bacteria; phylum Verrucomicrobiota; class Verrucomicrobiia; order Limisphaerales; family SXQI01; genus DASVNK01. Next base: position 31,674 of record JBGAGW010000008.1, on the reverse strand, counting down.
CGAATCAATCTCCTTTCGGCTCTCATCGTCAAGCATCCAGCGAATCGTTTGACCAGACCGCTCGGCAACGCTCTTGCTCACGTCCTCAAATGACGCTTTTGGATCTGTGGTCGAGCAGCCGACGAACGCAAGTGGAACGGCGATGGCCGTAAGAATCGTTTTTGAAATAGGTATCAAGGTAAATCTCCTCGTTAATGCGTCATGTGATGGCCTTTGTGCTCGTTCTGAGCATCTGGGGCCGGAGCTTCAGCCTTGGCAGGGCTTCCGTTTGTGGAATCCATCAAGGTGGGCTTGAGCGGTGCCAAGGCAGAGATGGATCCGCTCGGACTCGCCGGGTGCGTCGGGGCAGAAAAATCCGGCGTGTTTACGCTTGAGCAACCGGAAAGCAGCAGTCCAAGGGGAATGAACGTCCTCGCTAATTTTGCAATGCAAAAGTCCATAACGCTTAGTTTTTAAAATCGACAAAATTTTCGGAATTTATTGGGAATAGCACAGAGAGCGATAAGGCAATCCTGCGTTAATACGGGACGAAAAACCGGCGCAGGCAAATGCGCGCGCTGCGACTATGAAAGCGGCGGAGCTTGGCTCCGAATCCCAGGTCCAAGATACACTACGGGCGTGAACACCCAATCGGGCCTTGGAAGTTCGCGAATGGTTGCCGAAATGAGAGCAGAATCCAAAATTTCAAGGAGAGGAGTAACGAAAAGCGCAGGCTGAAAGATAGAAATCGTTGAGATGGGTTTCGGCGTAACTTTTGCGCAGAGCACCACTGCCGATTTAAGCGTTAAGCACTGCTGCTCGGTTGACGCTGGACGGTCGTTCGATGCCTTGCTTGATGATTCCTTTTCCGATGGGCAGCACGATCGCTTCGCGTGACCGGTGGTAAGCAACCCAGTGCAATGCGCCTTACAAACAAATGTGGCAGCAATCCAAACGACAAGCGTCAAAGCAGCAATCGCTTTCAAGCATGACGATGTTTGCTTAACGCACCGGTTTGGGTTCACCTGTTCAAAATCTCCATCCCTCTACAAGCTTGCGACACCACACCAGGCACCGCAACTCTGTGTTTGAATGAGTATTACGCCGCTGGTTGAAAAAACCCTCACAAAAATCGATGATTTGGATGTTGCAGAGCGCCATGGGGTAACATAGAGGATTTTATCCATCCAAAGAAAACATCCAGTCGAGCCACCTCGACGGCACGGGACGGTTTGACACCCTTCTGGCAAACGACTATTAAGCCGTAGGATCTTGTTAACAAATCGGCCCATAGCAGAAGCGCGCGGAGCACACGGACAAAGCAGTGTTCGAGCGGGCGCGCCCGCGTGGTGGTTGCACCTGCTTACCGCAACGCTTTTCTTTGTTCACGTCAACTACGTTCGCTTCCATCTTTTCTCGGAAGCGCACCTTAACAATTTCGCAGAAACCCACGCTGAAGGCCTCGCCCATCCTGACGCCCACACCGACGGGGATGATCACGACACCGATCATCACAAACCGCATTCAGAGCTCGACCACACGCTCCAAATGGTCGGCAAGCATCAAGATTCCCAGCTCGCAATCGATTTTGTTGCGCTACTGCCTTCCTTCGATTTCTCATTTCCGCCAACTCCGCTCGTGGTTCGGTCGCATGACGAGAATTGGATCCTTCCCGGCGCATCTCCGCCTAGTCCGCTTCAGCCCCGCGCTCCACCGCTAGTTTAATCATCTCTTCCCGCTTTCTTCGACGCGTGCTTTGCGCGTCGAATTGCGCCTTTTTGCCGCCTGAAAGCCTCGCAGGTGGATCCATGTCTTCGGCGCGAGTTCGTTTTGTCCAGGGGCGAGAACTGGTATTTTGCTTATGAATCGAGAATCAATCCCGCTTCTTGTTCGAGTTGCGGCCGCAAAAGTCTTTGCCTGCCCACCGTCTCTGTCGGCGTATCTGTCTTTAGTCGCTGCCCAGCGGACCGATTTCAACGCCGTCCATTGCCTCGCCGCAGAAAACGTCTCTAAACATTCCAAGCCATGATTGAACGAATCCTCGAATTCTCCTCGCGCCAGCGGGCATTCGTCTTACTCGCGGCATTCGCATTGCTCGGCGCAGGCCTCTGGTCGGCCCTCCACCTCCCAATCGACGCGGTGCCAGACATTACAGGCGTTCAAGTTCAGGTTAACACCGAGGTTCCGGCACTCGCCGCTGAGGAATCAGAAAAACTGGTGACGCAACCACTCGAACGCGAACTCGCAGGGCTCCCCGGCGTCGATGAAATGCGCTCAATCACCAAGTTCGGGCTCTCACAAGTCACCCTTCAATTTAAGGACGGCACGGATATTTACCGCGCGCGCCAACTCGTGGCAGAACGCTTGCAAGGCGTCCTCGAACAGCTCCCGGCCGGAACCCTCCCAAAGCTCGCTCCAATCAGCACTGGCCTCGGCGAGATTTTCTACTACAACGTGCAGTATCGAGACGGGGCGACCAACAAGCCTCCAACGGAGTTGGAGCAGCTCATTGAGCTAAGCGAAATTCAGGAATACATCATCAAACCGCTCCTTCGCACGGTGCCCGGAATTGCCGACATCAACGAAAGCGGCGGTTACGAAAAACAATACGTAATTCAGCCCAAACCAGAGGCTCTTACCGACGTCGGCATGACGTTCAGCGAAGTCGCAAACCTTGTCGCGCAGAACGTGCAAAACGCCGGCGGCGGCATCATAAGCCGAGGCGGGCAGCAACTAACCATCCGCGCAGTGAGCCGCGTCACCAGTGTTGAAGACATCGGGAATTTGCCGCTCAAATTTGGTGCTGGAATAAAGCCCGTGCTCGTCAAAGACGTGGCGGAGGTAAAAACGGGCACTAAATTTCGAACCGGTGCCGCCACCTTGAATGGGCACGAGACGGTCATCGGCACCACGATGATGCTCGCCGGTGAAAACAGCCGGGAGGTCGCAAGACGTGTAAAGACGCGAATCGCGGAAATTCAGACAAAGCTCCCAGACGGCGTTGAGATTCAAATTCAGTATGATCGCTCAGACCTAATCGAGCGCACTGTTCGCACCGTGAAGAACAACCTTTTCGAGGGGGCCGTGCTTGTGGTCGTAGTCCTGTTAATTTCTCTTGGAAACGCCCGCGCAGCCCTAATTGTCGCGACGGCAATTCCGCTCTCGTTTTTCTTCGCGCTGATCGGCATGGCACGTTTTGGTATTTCAGGAAACCTGATGAGCTTAGGCGCTATCGATTTCGGCCTCATCATTGATGGTGCCGTAGTGATAGTTGAAAACATTGTGCGTCAGCTCGGAACTCGTCAGCACGAGCTTGGGCGCTTGCTAACAAAAGAGGAACGCATGACCACCGTCCTCGCCGCCAGCAAACAAGTGGCGTCGCCCATGTTCTTCGGTGTGATAATCATCACCGTCGTCTACGTCCCGATCTTGGCGCTCACAGGCATTGAAGGGAAAATGTTTCACCCGATGGCGCTTACCGTCATGCTGGCTCTCGGCGGGGCTCTGGTGCTCGCCCTCTCCCTTATGCCGGTGCTCTGCTCGTTCGTGCTTACCGGCAGCATCCAAGAGGGCGATAACCGGGTTATTGCGTTGCTTAAGCGCTTGTATGCGCCAACACTTAATCTAGCGCTCCGGTTACGCTGGGTGGTTGTGTCCTTGTCCCTTGTGCTTTTCCTCGGCTCTCTTCTCCTATTCAACCGCCTTGGAGCCGAATTTGTTCCCAAACTCGACGAAGGCTCCATCACCTCGATGCTCTATAAGCCCGTCGGCATGAGCATGGAAGAGTCCCTGCGGACCGATATCGAAGTCACAAAACGCTTGCTCGCCGAGTTCCCAGAACTCACCCGCATCTTCACCCGCATCGGGACGAGCGACATCGCCACCGACCCAATGCCGCCAAATGAAAGCGACGTATACATCTTTTATAAGCCGCTCGCGGACTGGCCGAAAACTCCAGGCCGTCCTAGCACCAAAGTAGAACTGAACGAGCAAATAGCCGTGATGCTCAAAAAGATTAACCCTGACTACGATATTCTTACCGCTCAGCCAATCGAGATGCGCTTCAACGAAATGCTCGAAGGAACCAAGGCCGAATTATCCGTGAAGATTTTCGGCAACGACTACGACCTCCTCGAAAAAATCGCCGCCGAAATAAAGGAAATTCTCGAAAAAACACCGGGCGCGGCGCAGGTTGAATTCGAAACCGAAGGCCGAACTCCACAGCTCCAGATCAACGTCAAGCGCGATGTCTTGCAACGCTACGGCCTCCAAGCGGCAGAAGTAAACAAAGCCGTAAACGCCGCCCTGGCTGGCGAGGTTGTCGGAACAATCGTCAACGGCGCAAAGCGGAACGATATCGTCGTACGCATGCCCGAAGAACTCCGTGTTGAAGATGAAGAAATCAAAAAACTTCCTGTCCGGGTCGGCGATACCGGACTTATTCCCCTCGGGAAACTCGTGGAATTCGAGACGCTCAAAACCGTCGAACCAATCCAGCACGACGACGGCCTCCGGCGCGCCGCATTAATGGTCAATCTCAAGACCCGAGATATCGAAGGTTTCGTTCGAAACGCCGAAAGGCGCATCCAGGACAGCGTAAAACTTCCGGAAAATTACATCGTGCAGTTCGGCGGGCAGTTTGAGAATTTGCAGCAAGCCCGCGCCCGGCTCGCTATCGTTGTGCCGACCGCACTCGCCCTCATCTTTGTCCTAATTTTCCTCGCGTTCGGATCGCTTCGCCAAGCGGCGCTCGTGTATTCAGGGATTCCTCTTGCCGTAACTGGCGGGGTCTTCGCCCTTTGGCTTCGCGGCATGCCATTCAGTATTACTGCCGCCGTCGGATTCATCGCACTTAGTGGCGTCGCAGTTCTGAATGGACTCGTCATGATCTCCTACTTCAATCAGCTAAGAGAAAAAGGCGGAAGTGTGCATGATGCCGTAACCGAAGGTTCCATGACGCGCCTTCGTCCGGTAATCGTCACGGCACTCGTTGCATCCCTCGGGTTCGTGCCCATGGCACTCGCGACTGGTGCGGGTGCTGAAGTGCAGAGGCCATTAGCAACTGTCGTCATTGGCGGCATTCTCAGCTCTACATTCCTCACCCTTGTGCTGCTTCCGGTTTTGTATGAGTGGTTCGAAAGAAAGACAGAAACGATGCCGGCAAAGAGTGATAAACATATCTAGTAGGAGCGATCTATGGATGGAGTAAGGAGCAAACAAAGAGGCGTCGGTGTAGCCCTGCTCGCAGCTCTTTTCTTCGGGCTCAGCACCCCGCTTGCCAAAAGCGTGTCGCCGCTCGTCGAACCAGTGCTCCTCGCAGGACTTCTTTACCTTGGTTCCGGAATTGGCCTCGCTATTTTTTTCCTAATCCGTCAAACGCGGAAAAACACAGCGCCGCGTGAAGCGTCCCTAAAACGAGCCGATGCAAAGTGGCTTTCGGGGGCAATTTTTACCGGCGGCGTTCTTGGACCAGTCCTGGTCATGTGGGGACTGGCCCAAACTCCCGCTTCTACCGCTTCTCTGCTCCTCAACCTTGAAGGGGTTTTTACAGCACTTCTCGCCTGGTTTGTTTTTCGCGAAAACTTCGACTCAAGAATTGCCTGGGGCATGGCTCTTATTGCCATAGGAGGCTTTTGCCTGTCCTGGTCCGGCTCAACTCAAATCGGGATCCCCTGGGGCTCGCTCGCCATCATCGGGGCGTGCTTTGCTTGGGGCCTCGATAATAACCTCACCCGGAAGGTCTCAGCGGGCGACCCTGTTCAAATTGCCATGCTTAAAGGCCTCGTCGCTGGAAGCGTTAATACAATCCTTGGGCTCAGTCTCGGAATGAAACTCCCCGGCGCATCCACTCTTCTCGCGGTGGCCGCAATCGGGCTTTTTGGTTACGGAGTAAGCCTAACCCTCTTCGTCCTGGCACTCCGGCACATAGGCACCGCGCGGACGGGAGCATATTTCTCCACTGCCCCATTTGTCGGTGCTGCGGTCGCAGTTGCGTTTTTCGGTGATTCTTTGAGCGTCGGGTTTATTTTCGCAGCACTGCTTATGGCTGCTGGCGTTTGGCTCCATCTGACAGAACGCCACGAACACGAACATCACCACGAAGCTCTCGAACATGATCATCTACACACCCACGACGAGCATCACCAACACACGCACAGTCCCGATGACCCGCTAGGAGAACCTCATGCTCACCCCCATCGACACGAGGAATTGACCCACTCGCACGTGCATTATCCCGACATTCATCACCGCCACAGGCACTAAACGAACGTTATTTAGTATTCGCTCGGCAACAAAACCGTCGTCGTGGCGCGGTCCGATTCGGTAACAACGTAGAATTTCTGGCCTGTTGAACTTCTGTATATGGAAGCTATGGGACCGCCCTGCTGTAGGTGCAAATCATTCGACTGAGCATCCTCCAAATCGAGATCGCCCCAATCGCCTCGTGAATGACGCAAGATTGCTTTGCGAATTTCATCTTGAGACAAGACGGACGCTGCGCCAGGGGTAATAACAATTTCGCCGAGAGAGACGCGTAGCCCCGATTCGAAGGAACTGAGTTCAGCCGATTGAACAAGAGGCATCGCCTTCTGGCTCTGATTTGTGAAGACCATAAAAGATTGGTGCGCAGTTCTTAATGGCGATCCTGTGGCGGAGCGAGAAGCGGTCAAGGTGGAGGCGATGCAGCGAGCACTACCTTGACGGCTTCACCGGAGCCATACAATTTTCGTCAAAGAACTGCGTCATCAGCGATTGCGCGGCATCACTTGCGACGAGTGATTGATGCGGTTGCTAACGGCGGAGTTTCAACATCCGCGTGCTTCTCAGCGAGATCAGGTTTTGCTTTACGCGCGGTCTCGATAATCCACGTGTGAGCTTGATCAGCAACTTTTGCGAGGATAAGCAAGTCGTCGCGCCCAAAGTTTGATGTTGATCGCCATTCCTTTCCGTCTTTATAGATGCGTTCAAAGGTTACGTTGTGCCGAATGCCTGCTTCTGTTTCGTTTTGCCAGATAGCGGCTTTGACACCACCGATCAGTATCTCCTGGACAGGTGAATTTGCTTGGGAAGGCGCTTGGCTTCGATTGCCGCTCATGGGATTTCCATCAAAAGAACAATTGGACAGCTGAATGCGAATTTGCGTCGGATAACACAATCGAGTGCCGGAAAAACATTAGTTTCACGGTGCTTACGAAATCTTAATAATCGCCAAGGCCGGCCAGACGGCCTTGGCGTTGAATTAATAGTCTTCTGGGAGGAGGACTGTCGTAGCTGAACGGTCAGCTTCGGTGATGATCCAGAACTTCGTATTATTGCGATCGTGGAAGACAGATAGAATCCTGAAGCCCTCTTTCAGCGACAAGTCGTTCTCCGCCGCATCCTGCTTACAGCAATCACCCCAATCGCCACGCACATGCCGGCCTATTGCGTTGAGGACATCTTCTGGATGCAACGTAGACTGCGCTCCCGGCGTGATGAGCGTTTGTCCGAGTCCGAATTTAGCAATTGTCGTTTTCATGTTTAGTTTCTCCGTTTTTGGGCGGGTTCATTCCCGCTCCGCACCCGTTTTGGGAGCGGGATGAACCCGCCGAGGAGAACGCGCGACAAGAGCGACTGAGACGAGGCGGTGGAGCAATTGCAGCCGAGTGACAGGTCCCCTGGCGCGAGGCTGCGCGAAGCAACGAGGCGACGTCAGCGAAGGCGCAAACGTGAAAACGACAATGCTTTCGAAAGGGCTGCTTGAGGGCTGGGGCTACGGTCAGGATTGGCTGGAAGATCTAAGGAAAACGATGAGAGCGATGCAGAATTGAGCAGAAGCTGGCTCTGGTCGCGAAGCGAATACACAATGCTTTGAGCGTTAGGTCAGCGCTTTAATTGGCAAAACAGCTGTCGGCCATTCTGTCGGCCTTAATCGAAGCCGTAGCGCCGGAAGCTGCGAATGGGCGAAGCTGGAGTGGAGACGGACGGCGGAAGACGCGGCAATGGATGGCTTGTTTCCCATCACGAACGCTGCTCCGAAGGATCGGTGAGAAGTCAGTGGAGGGCGGCCCGGAGGGAGGTGCCACTGTCTTCGCATCGAAAGCGGTTGACCGGTTGCAAGCCATCGATTCCAAGTCGGTCGCCGGGAGCGGAACGGAAGCGGAGCTCTTTTGCGCGGACAAGCGAAGGATGAGCCGCTTCTAAACGCAGCTCAAATCGCATCCCAAAACTTCCATTAAGGCCCCTGAGATGTCGTGAAGTCTCAGTGTGGTGGCGCTTCAAATTCTGAATCAGCGAGGACGTCCATTGGATGGTTTGCTCTCAGCGTGTGCGAAGGCCCGCTTGACTAAATCCGCCAAGTCAACCTCCAGCACAATGGCGATTCGGATAAGGGTATCCAAGTTGGGACTTCTGAGTTCAGCTTCGATTCGACTAATCGCGGAATGGGCAAGTCCCGCTTTGGCAGCAAGCGCGTTCATAGAAATCCCTCTGCTTTCGCGTTCTTCACGAAGCAACCGAATGAGGTGCGATGCAATCGCTTCGGGGAATTTTGTCTTCACCGCAATGAGGGCGTATCACAAATTGCGTTTGACAGCGCATGTGCCAATTGGCACAAGTGAGAGCACTATGTTCATTCGAAGCCTGACAGCGAAGTCTGAAAACTCGATGTGTTCGAGCGGCCATCAGTGCCCTGACGTTTTGGAACTCGAAAGTGGCGATTTTGCCATTATCGGAAATGACATCACCGAAATTGCGACAGCCAAACTTCCAAAAGGGTCCGGCTGTGGCCCCAACGAACGAATCGTTCGCATTCCACGAAAGCTATTGCTTGAAGTAAAACGAGCGATTCCCGAGACCGTATAAATTGAGCGTTCAAAACTGAGCGGCATTCGTGCTATGAAGCGCGAATGTCCGCTTTCGTTCCTTGGGTCGAGCAGAATTGGTTCTCTTTCATCCAGAGCCTTGGAATTGTCGGAAGCCTTCTGCTTACGGGGGCTGCCTTACGGAAGGACTCACGTTCGCGAAAAGCGAGTGATCTTCTAAATCTCCTGGAGCAACATCGTCAGCTGTGGGGAGAAATCCATCGGCGACCAGAACTCGCACGAGTGTTGAGCCAAAATGTTGACCTTGTTGCCCAGCCGATTTCATTGGCGGAAGAGGAGTTCATCAATTTGATAATTGTCCACTACCAAACTGGGTGGATGCTGGCGCTTGCGGGAACTGGCAACACTCTTTCCGCTGTCGCTTCGGATCTTCGGTGGTTTTTCTCGTTCCCGTTAGCGAAAGCCGCCTGGAAGGAAATTAAAGTGGGACGCGACGAATCTTTCGTTGCTTTCGTTGATGCCAGTTTAACGAAGTTAGAAAGTCAGCAATAATCGATTCAGCTGAGGGGCCAATTCGTGTCCGAGTAGGACGCGACCCGAATTGGATCGAAAACATGGTGTCCGCGCACCAGATGGTCGACGGTTCCAAAAAATTAAGCAGATGAGAAACCATCCGCCTTAGCGCGAGTCGTTATCAGGTAAGAGTTCGGCAATCTCCCTGAAAAAGCCGCCGATCCAATCGAGATCAACTGATCCTTTCCGGACATCGCCGCTATACGTTTTATTGGCCATCCAAAGGATGTCAGATTGACCGATTCGAATGAGGCGCGCGCTGATGCGAAAGTTCAATCGGGCGTAGGCTTGCCCTTTGAACGTGAAGTTCTCAGCGCCTCCGATAGCGCTGATGATGAGAATTGCAGATGCTTTAAGCAGTTTTCCTACTCTATTTGAATCCTCATCGGTAAGGCCGGTATTCTCAAAGAGCTTCAGTTCAGCAAGCGCGGCGCGCAAGTCGCTGCGGTTTGGAACGGTGTAGCCCTTTTGGAGAAGTACTGCGGTAATTTCATCCTCGACGAAACGAAACGGCGCGGAATTTTGATTCGCGAGTTGGGAATCCGGTACCCACCCTCCTGCTGCGAGGCTGCCCTGCCACGTGTAACCGCCCGGCGCTGGGATTGGTTTGGTGATTGGGCTACCATCGATAATAACGACGAGTTTTTCGAGACGAGCGTTTTCGAATTCTCGAGAAATACTACTTGTGGCGCGAGGACTCAGAATTTGGGTTCGTGGCACAACCTCAACGTCTTTTCGACGCGTGGCGCATCCGCCAAGGAGCCCCAAGCAAGCGATGAACGGAAACAATGATCGATATGATTTCATGATAAAGCTTTCATTATTTTACTTTGAATGGACCGGCGCTTCCGGAATCGGATCTAATTCCGCAATGATCTTTAAGCCGCTTTCCGGAACAATCTGTCCCTCCCATGCTTTAAAGCCTGATTTTGTGATCCGAATTTGAAAGCGTGTGCCCGCCTGGAGCTTTCGAGTGACCGGTGTTTGTCCGACGGTAGTGCCGTCAATCTCCAACCGTGCGCCGCGAGGGTTGGATTGAAAGCGCACTGCAAAGCCCTCATCACCGGGAACGGACGTTGCGCTCTCCGCAATCTCGCTAACGAAGCTTTTCCTAAAAGCGGGGTCTGCAAGAAATTGCGCGATGGCTTCCCGGATTGCTTGGCCTGGCGTGTCGCTGTGGGACTCGGAACCAAATCCGCTGGTCACAAGAGAGAAGGAGCCTGTCTTTTCAGCCTGAAAGACGATTCGATCATCCGACATTTTTACCACGCGGATGCTTACTTCTGCTCTCGTGGTTTCCGTCTTTAAAGACACGCCGTAGGACTGCGAGGAATTTGTCTCGCAGGAAATATCCACCAGTGCTCCGAGCAAGAGGAAGTCCGGCCCGTGTTGGCGAGTTGGCATTTCGCTTGAGCGGCGCCGACCGCCCAGAGATCGGTTTCTTTGATATTCGGCCTCGATAACGTCCGCGTTATGCCGTTCGATTACTTGGATGCCGCCAATTCGACCAATAGTTTGCTCCAGCAAGGCACGGGCCTTTTCGGCGTAGCGGTCCATGGGCCTTTTTGGAGAAACAACGAGACTCCCATCCGCCGTTGTGCCGAAAAGTGGAACGGCGGAAGGATACGAAGCGGGACTTTCGACTCGAACCTCGTCTCTAAATCGGGAGAGGTTTTCGAACTTGAGAACCGCGATTTTTATCGGCTGCTGCGCGGGCTGATCCGCAAACGATACAGCTATTGATGCGATGAATGCGATAATCAGTTTCATTCCATTTTTTTTGCGTTGTTAGGGGACGTGAAAATGTTGAAAATCGCCTCTTTTAGGTCTTTAACTTGCTCGGGGTTTTCCTCGTTTTGGGGGCGTTTATCGACGTCCGATGTCTGGAGTTGTTGCGGCGGCGCGGCATCGCTCCAAGTCCGCAAGAACTGTTCGGCCTCAGGGCGAAGAATCAGATCGGCACCACGTTTCGAGGTCAGTGCTTCTAACGCTTGATGAAATGGAATCTGCATTCGAAACACCCTGCCTTGAATAGCGGCGATTGATCGAATTGGAGAGAAGCGAGAGGTCTGGTAGAATCTGATTAGCCACCTTGGTACAAGCGCAGCTGGAAAAATTTGCAGCCACTTGGGAATGTCCCTAATTGGCGTCGCCTCGCCTGGTTTGCCGAGGTAAAGAAATTCATCTTTAGTAAATAGCGGGCGGGTCTTGTCACTCGCTGAGTGCGTGATTGTGGTGGAAGGATTAGCTCCGTAAGTGTTTGCGACGCTTTTCTGTAAAACCTCCACCTCTTCAGCTCCTACAGTATCAGCGCACCAGGCGGCGTGCGTATGGGAAGACGCTTGGAAGAAGATCTTGTGGGTGCAGGTGCCGACGATGACATTCGCAAAATGTTCTCCGTAAAGCCGTTGGTCCTTGAGCTCGGAAATGTCCTGGAAGGCTAAAACCACAATGACTCCTTTACTCCGGCCATTTGTCATTAAATTCTCGATGCGTGGCATTCGTCCAAGGCGCGGGAACTCATCCAGAAAAAGCCAGGTTCGCGACTTAGCAGCGCTGCGGGATTGATCATTGTCTTCCTGGTCGAGGAGCAGTTGAGCAACGCGATCAAGAATAAGCCTATTCAACGGATTGATGACCGTTTCGGCCGTCAGCGACGGACCGAGCACGATTATTCCACTCTCCTTAATCCAGTCGGTGAGACTGAATAGTCGAGACGGGTCCTCGGACGGGGCGTCCCAAAGCGCAGCGAGAGGCTCAAATTCCCTGCGGACCAGATCGAGCGTCGCTAAAACGCCATGGTAAATCTTGTCTTCGTGAATGTTTCGTAACGCGTTCTTTGTGCGATCCGACAGCGCCAAAGCTTTCTCGATTTCTTCCTTGGTTTGAAGCGAGCGAATTAAATCTGAAAGGCTCCAATGGGGTAATCGTCCCTCCTGCATCGCAATGATGTGAGCGAGGATCACATCCGATAATAGGCCGCGTGCGCTTTTGCTCCAAAATGGGTCATTGTCTTTTTGAGTGTCAGGGAGAAAGAGCATGGCGAGTTGCAAGGCATCGCTCGGCGTTCTGAAGTCGCGAGCGAGATCCCACACGCTCGTTCGTTGATCGAAGGGGTTCATGATAATCACCGGTGATTCGAGTTGCATCCCTGCGAGGACTGAAATCTGTTCGTGTTTCGCATCGAAGATAATTGCGCGATGTCCACTGCCCGGAGTTATTCGCTTCAGAACAGATTGCATCATCAGGCGAAGAACTATGGTCTTTCCGGTTCCCGGAGCGCCGGGCAACATGATGTTACCGGCAAGGGTTTCCGTCGTGACCCATTGATCCCCGATTAAGATCGACGGCTCCGAGCTTAGATAACTCTGCCGCGAAAAGTCGCGGCGCACATGATTGATATTCGAAATCTTAGCGCCCCTTTCGTAGGTCCGAGTTATCCAATCCGAAGGCGGTGCCGTCGGATCCGGAGCTACCAACTGCCAGCGGAGGAACCTATAAAGAATCCAGATGGGCAATACAGCTAAACACCAAACGACGCCCGCTTGGTATGGAACATCGAAAACGAATAAGGCTGACACTATCCCGGCCGCTCCGACAATTAGCGCGAGGACTTCCGGATCATTGTGCACTTTTAACGCTGCGACCAACGCCGCCGCGCTTGCCACGATTGCAGCGGAGTGGGTCCAATCAAAGCGAAACGCAAACCAGGAAAGAATGCCGAATAGGCCTGACACATTGTGAACGTTTAACAAAAGGAATGTTCCTGTGCCGGACGCAAGCATCACGCCGATGGCACGTTTGGAAAATGTGACGAGACCATCACTTCTCTCAGAGTCGATATGCCAATTCAGCCGTAGAAAGCGGAAAGTAATGGCAAGTGCAAGTGGCACGAATAGCGAAGCGAGGCACAGAAAAAGTGTATGCTGCTGATCCGGAAGGAATGTAATGAGGCCATTCATATATTCGCTTTCTGGTTCCTGGATCGTCCTCGCTTTTTTTGCCGACGGCTTATGACATGAGTATTCTGTATGTTTTGACATCGCCTCACTGAACGCGGCTCGCTTAAAGCTGGAGGCCGATAGGCGCTCTGAGCTGTCTTGGTAACAGAAGAGGCAGAAGTGATCAGGAAGCCATGATTGGCAATTCTTGAAAGCCTGGCTCGCAGGCTGCTCGCTAAAAATGCATAGGCTGGAAGAAACGCGAAGACGACGAGAGAAATGGTCACTAGGATCTTCAGGGCGTGCAAAAAGGGATGGAGACTCTCGGGCAGTTCCACGATTCCCGCCAAAAACGCGGCGAGTAGACCGAATGGCAGCATGCGCACGGATTGTGCGACCAACGGCCAGGCGAGTGAAAATTCTTGGCCGATTGTGTGCGAGAATACGCAAAGAGCAGCAATCGCGCCGACTGCATGAGCCGGCCGTATACATCCCGTGAAAGCCACATCCAAGAAACTCCCTGCTTCAAACTCGTTCGAAGAGGCCGCCAGCCAGGACACCGTGAAATATGCAGACAAAGCTCTTCTAAAGCCGCAGCGAAGAGCCGATATTCTGCCTTCCAACAAAACAGTTCGCGCATTTTCAACGGACGCATTTCGTTGATTGCGCATAAAGTTGCGCGCGATTTGAAACGCGCGCGCTACGCAAAAAATTACCGTGCCGCAACTGAAGGTCTCGACTGTTGGTGGGATATTTATCATCGAGAAAGGGCTTTCGACAGGTCCCGACGCTGGATGCTTGGTAGGCGTCGTTTCGCGTATTGCTCGCGAATCCGTTTTAATTCTTGCAGTGCAGGACGAACCGAGATGGAAAGACTTTTCAGCCGGACACCATATAAGGGTGAGATTCGCGGTGCGTGGGGAGCAAACAGATTGCTGTTGAGGTTGATCACCACGGGCCCCAAATCGAAGAGGGTCCTTTTTTTGTACCGCGCGAGGCGAGGCGGGAGCGGAGCGCCTTTGCGGATGACGATTACGCGGGAGAGCTTCCGAAAGGGGCTCCAGAACGGCGCCTTTGGAAACATTGGCCTTAGAGTTGCGCGCACTTCGAAATTTGTAAAAGGAAGGCTAAAGACAGTTCGTCCATACGTCCGGTCATAATTTTGCTGAGTGATCTCGATCGCGCCGTTTCTCGAAACAGGGGTGGGTTTTTTGCCAACCGCTTTCGGAGTCGCCGGTGCGTTACGTGCTGGTTTTAATTCAGCAGGCCCGGTGGCCAGTTGTTCATCCGCTCTGATGGGAGACAACTTCGACGAAATTTTTAGTGGCGGCTTTGGGGTGGGGCGCGCGGAGATGGGAACGGTTTTGCTTTTCCCCTGGAGTTTATTTAAGCGCTTGGCGCTTGGTGCCTGCGTTCCGTTTGCTTTCGTATGGAAGCCTTTGAAGGCTCCACTATCGAAAGAAAGGCCGCCGACGATGCCGGAAGCTGGCCTATCGCTGCTTGCCTCGACGGAAGACGCAGCGGCATCGGGTGCAGAAAGCTTTTTGTGTCTTTGAAGTAAACCAAGTGCTTGTTCCGGGCCGAATCCAACATTCCGGCCACTCTCTTCCCACCGCGCAAATAAAATGGGCCGAGGAAGTGACTCTTTTTTGACGCGGGTGTCGAGAGCCGCGATTCGCGCAGCTTGCGGGTTGTAATGTCCAAGCTCCGCCGTTCGCTCCAAAATCTGGCCGCGGCGTTTCGAAAAATACGTGCAGACCGCCCAGGAAACGTCAGCCAGCTCGAAGTTGCCTTTTGATCGATTGACTCGAAGCTTTAGGTCCGTTTCGAAGAACTTTGCGAAATGCCTGCAATAAACGCGATCGAGCTCGCGTTTGTGTTCGTAAAGGAGCCTGCTGATAATCGTGCCGGTCTTACCATCTGCCCGAGGGGAGCGCGACAATACGAGCGCGTGCGTATGGATGAGTGGATCCTGAGCTCTGCTTGTCGCGTGTTCAAAAAGGGCTGCTACGAGCTGTGCCCTTTCCCTGCTTCGCCCCTGATTGCCGGTGCGAGCGAATAAATATTTTTGTTCGAGGAAGCGGAGGCTCGCCTTCACAGCCTCTTTGTGCGCCTCTTGAATCTTCTTACGAGTCTCCGGCGGTGACATTGCCCAGAAAACACTCACACTTTTTGGCGCGCAGAAGGTCAAGTCCCAGCCGCTCTGGCATTTCTTAGCCCCGGCATTTTGGACAAGTTTCGTAGAGCCATCGACCGAGAAGCCGCGCAGCAAGTTCCTAAAGGGGACCGGTTCAACAATCTTTGGAAGCTTCAGCGCCACTGCACCAATACCAAACCACTCCCCGAGCGGCTCGCCACCCTTCAGGTAGTAGTCCTCGGCTCCAAGGCCAACGTAATAGTTACCCTTTCCAGCCCCAGACATTTTGGAAATCGAAATCACAGTTGTTCCATACGAAATTGCTTCGCTGTGAGAAGCCGCGCGTCTTGGGGAGAAAGAGCGCGAGTGGCGATCAAAATCGCTTCAAGTGAATTAGCGATCTGCTGCCGGAGCGCAGAAATTTCTGAAGTTAGATCAGTCGAGTCTGCCTGCTTTGAAGAGGACCTCTCGGCTTGCAATGCTTTTAGGAGAAGATCGCGAGCGCTCTCACTGACCGACTTGTTCTCGGCGACGGACTGCAAATAGAGCGTCTGGTAGAGTTCGGTTTCAACTCTGAACGAGATAACTTTCGTGTCTGCCATCTGTTTACCGGGCGGTAAACAGCACCGTGCATGTTTACGTGTCCGTAAACACATATCCACGCCCAGAGCTCAACCGGTTACAAACAATTTGCCTAAGCACCGTCTACGACGGTGCATCCGGTGTGGTCGTCAAGACCTTTTGCTTTTTTTTTCGCTTGTCCTGTTCGACGAGCAGCCGCCCCGACCGGACGGTTTTAATTTTTTTTCCGCCAAAGTTTCGAGCGTCCATTGCGTGAGGCGTGCTAGCCATCTCAGGACTTCGGGAGGATTCGGAAGTTTGAGCCCGTAAAAAGGATCTTCGTTCTTTGCCGGTCGCTCAATTCCGATCGAAATGCAAACGTAGTCGTGCAGCCGGTGCACGTGATCGATTGCATCGGTTGGGATAACGTATTTACGACCGATTTCGATTAGGTCAGACGCTTCCTGAAGTGCCTGCTCGAGGAATCGGATGCTCTCGATAATTTCCGGCGGCGCTGCCCAGTCCGGCAGGATGATTTCGGGTTCAAGAAAGGGAGCTCTGTAGCCGCCGAGAAGCCCGATGCATTCGATTATTTGCCCGAGGTCGCAATTTATCTGGTAAAGCCGGTAATCCTCCTCCTCGGCAAGTTCATACAATTTCGGTGCGCCAGGTCGGCTAATGGGGTGAGCCTGTCTTGAATTCATTTGTTCCATCTTCCATGACTAAACCCCGGTTTCGCTCGCAACGGCTGGCCGGCGATCACCCCGCGAGTTCATAGCGCAACGTGGCGCTTGGGATTATTCGGTTTTCGTTATTTTTCCTTCTGGCCGACTGAAGCCGTGGAATCCTCAAAAGCCATTCTTACTGAGCATTACGACGCTCACGAAGAGCACAAAACCGATCGCAAGCTTGAGAATGAACCCCTGAATTTCCTCGCACTTCGTGATTCGGTCCAGAATCAAGCCCGGCGAAACCGGGGCGCTGTTTCGGATTTCATTTTCAAGACTCGTAACGACCGTGGATATGGCCATAAGTTCTCGTGAGGGCTTAATCCTTGCGCTCTCGAAAGGCTCCTTCTCGGGATACGCTTCATCTGCAAAAAACCCGAATACTTCGTCGACGTAATACAAAGTCTCTAGCAGCCTCAAAGCTCTTGAGTCTTGTAGTGGAAGGTTCCGGCAATGGGAAAATTCCCGTATACGCTGGATCGCTTCGATAAGCGTAACGTCTGCGGCTTCCTTGGTCCGTGCAAGTTCGAGGGGAGCGTGGATTACTTTTTTATCGAGCATTGGCTACTCCCCCGTTTGCTGTTTCCGATTCCTTGCGTTCCTGTTCACGTTCTTCGTTCTTCAGTGCTTGCAGGAAGGTATACGCGTCATTTGCGGCTCTGGCGGCTCGTAGTAGTTCGTCCTCTCCGAAAGAGCTGGAACGCTTCCAAGTTTCCCCCTCTTTATAGACCCGTGAGACGGTCACGTTATAGCGTGGTCCTGTTGCGGTTTCGTTCTTCCAGACGGCCGCCTCCACGTTTCCGTATCGCAACTTGTAAACTGCCTCTCCTCGCATTTCTCCATTCTTCATTTTGTCCTCCAAGTTTGAATGAGCACCTGCACTGTAAAGTGCATCCGGTGTGCGCCTGAAGCGGAGCGAAGGCGGACACAATGTTTGCGATGCGGTAAACCGGGTAAACACCTTCTCCCCATGCAGATAGAGCGGCGCTCGTCGCCCGTGTTTTTGTGTGTAAACAGCGGGGTCCACGCTAGGGCCCCGCTGTTTAATGGGACGGCTACTGAGGAGAAACGAGCAGTGCGGCGCGCCCGTTAATTTTTACCTCATCGGTGGACCACTGGGGCGAGTCGAGGAAAAGATCCGTGTCGAAATACAGGCCATCGCAGGGAGTGGATTCCCAGACTTTGAATAGTTCTGGAAAATAGAGTTCGAATAACTCGTAAGCCGCCTCTTTTCGTATATCGCTGATGTAGTCACCCCAGAAAAGGAGCGGCGTTTGGTCTTCGATTTTTGACGACTCAATGTCATCGACGCGTTCGCGGAGGACGCTTACGGAATAGTAAACTTTCACGTAATTGTCGTCTGAATCGCCTCCGAGTTCGGTAAGCAACTCTTCGAGTGCCATAAGCTCCGAACTTGTCACAGCGTTTAGATTCTTGAACACGAGCGAAACACCTTCACAATCTCCAGACGGCCAGAATTCTGCTTCGCCATTCTGGTCATGATCCCAATTGAGCACCTCGCCGATGCTGAGTGTTTTCGGAATCGCGGACTGGCTTCGAAAGTTAAAACCTTCGAAAGAGCCGAAATCGTAGCGGCAAGTGTTTTCGTTGCGGTTTAGCTCGGTCATAAATTGTTCTCCTTAAAAGTGCGCCGACCACCCGACCGCGAGAGCGTTCTTCGGGAGGCCAGCGTGTTTTCGTAACGGCACAAACACGCTGGCCTCCCGGAGAATGCGTAGCATAGAGCTATGCGAGCCCGAAGGGCTCAACGTCATAAGGAGCAGCGGAGTCGCCGCGTTAAGAACGAGAAGCGCATCAATAGCAAGGCGTGACAGGTTTCCTGGCGCGACTTGCGATGCGCGCACGCGTTTAGCGGCGCGAAGCGTACGGGTTAAAGCGCGGCGCTGCGCCGCACTTTTGTTGCTGTTTTTTAGAGGTGCGTGAGATGAATCGTGCCAACTCGTTTACGACAAGCGTCTAATCGCCCACATCACGGATGCGCGTTTTTCCAGAATCTATTGAATGATGAGCGATGACAACAGAATCAGACCTAAACTTCATTCAGTGGGGCGGCCTCCCCTTTTTCCCGGCCGCCGCGAATCAATTGGGAGAAGGAACGGAACTGCGTATTACGGAGCCTGCTCTGGATTCGTCGTTCATTGTATCGGCTGCGGTGTCCGGATCTGCCGACGCGTTGCAGCAGGTGGAGCAGCATCATCGAAACGTGTGGACGGCAGCGAATGGGGCGGGCCTTGGGATTCTCACGAGCCATCGCCGCCGCTTTTTGGACCGGGTGAAATTCCTTAGGGGCCAGTTTTCAATCCTACTTGAAAATTTTAGGAAAGTTCCACCAATCGTGCAGCAGCCTGCGCGCTCGAAGTGGGATCTTACGAAGTTCATTTTCGCCATTGCAGGAATGACGACGCTTGTCGCCGCTTCTGTTTCAACGGTGTTTACGCTGCTTAGGAATACGGCGGTGTTCGAGCCGATGCCGGTTGCAGCCTTTGTTACGGCGGGGCTGGTTGCGGCGATTCCGGTGGCGGGAAAACTTGGGATCGACTCGATTCGGTCTGAGACTTGGCTGAATGGTTTTCGAAGCGCTCTGGGCTGGGGTGCCGTTGCCTGCTTTTGTTTGTGGGCGGTTCTGTTATCGCGGCTGACTGGGGGGCTTGGCGGCGGGATGCAGGATCCGCTGGCGATGACGCTTCCAGGAAGTTTATCGGGCGAAGAGAGCAGCGGCTGGGGCTTAAGCACCCATTTGCAGTATCTGCAATTGATCGTTGAACTCTTGGGTAGCCTCGCGTGTTTTTCGTATGCCGATTTACTGTATCAGCGCAATCGACCAGGCCACTTGGCGATAAACGGCATTTTTATTTCGGAATTTCGCCGGGTCTTTCACGCCGAGAGGGCGGCTGACGGTGATGCGCGGCAGCTTGGTGCCGGAAAAGGACGACTAAAGGCTTTTCTTGCGCATCGCGAAGTTTTCGTCGGTCGAGCGCGCGCGAAATACCTAAATGTTCTTCAAGCCCGTGCACGCCGCGACAGTTTGCGCGCGGAGTATACGAGAGTGCAATCGGCTCTAGATTCGATTGAGACCGAACTCAGCGGAGAGCGCGGGTCACGGTTCGAACGGAGCGGTGGAATTTAACTGAAACAACTTACTTTTTTTTCGAAAATTATGAATCCAAAAGTTAAAAGTGTGCTGCTCGCGTTGTCGATCGCGGGTGTAACCTTGAGTGCGGACGCCGAGCCTAAGTTGAACGTGGTGGTTGCGGTCAGCCCTTACCTACCGCTCGCCTCCCGAGACGGCATAGCGCGAGCGACTGCAAATCTCCTGACCGATAGCCCGGCAGGAACAAAAATTACGGTGCTAAACGCTGAAACGTTAAGTGCCGCCGTTCGGGTGAGCGTGCGCGATGGTTCAAAACGCTTGCGCCAGCAACGCGATGCCGCCTCGATAGTTGCGATTGTCTCCCTGATACGGTCTGCGACGAATGAGAGTGCATGTTTCAATGTGCCGGTCGTGTTGGATCACATTAGCCGTGAGTTGCGGGATCGGGACGCAAAAACAGCGGTGCTTTTAATTGGCCCCGCGCTTTATCGAAATGAGAAGGAAGCGGCTTTTGACATGACGTCTGCTTGGCCGAGTGACGGTCACCTGGCGGCTGGGAATCGAAATTCCGTATTTTCGACGGTTGAGAGGGCGCATCATTTGGATGAAACCGATGTTGCGTGGCTTGTAACGGATACGGCTTCCCTTCGAAATGAGGGCCATCGTGAAGGAGTGGCCAGATTTTGGGCGCTTTTTATTGCGAATCAAGGCGGGAGCCTTCTTTCCTATTCGCCTGACGTTGGAACTGTATTCTCTCGCATCCTGGAGGAGCGCGGGCAGCTGCCGGCAATGACGACG
The DNA here is from genome assembly GCA_044226545.1 of Limisphaerales bacterium. Taxonomy (GTDB): domain Bacteria; phylum Verrucomicrobiota; class Verrucomicrobiia; order Limisphaerales; family SXQI01; genus DASVNK01. The sequence goes on along the minus strand of JBGAGW010000008.1, from coordinate 11,041 downwards.
ACAGTCGATCCTGGTGATACCGAAATCATCATGCGTTCGCGCAAGATCGAGCGAATTCAGCGCGTGATTCAGACGAACGCTTCAGTGGCTGAAGTTCGGGAGTCGATTCTGCCCGAAAGAATTGTTCTTCCGGTGGCAGCACGAGCGTCAACAAATTCTCGGCCGTCATTAGCTCTCAGTCGCACGGTCATAGCGGCGCAAAACCCATCCAGTCAGGTGGCGGTTCAGGCGCTTCCCGCGGTCGCGGCTGGGGACACTGGGATTGGAATCGTGTGGCGAGGAGAGCCCGGCCAGCCAGTGCCTGTTGATCTCGACTTATACGTTCAACCGCCGAACGGTGGGCCGGAGCTTTTCTTTAATTGCACAGATTCGATTGCGGGACATTTTTACCGAGACCTCCGTCAACCGATGGCGGGAGATTCCGGGAAATGGCAATCAGTTTGGGAGTTCGTCGAGCTCCGTGGGGGCCAGTTACCTCCTGCGGTATGGATAAATCTTTATTCTGGTTTTGGACCGGTTCACGGTGAGGTGCGCTTGCAATATCGCGGACGAACTTACGCGCGAGCGTTCAAGTTTGGCGCGACCGGAGGAAGTCGCGGAGCTGCACCAAACGGTAGGAGCAACGATGCTGGCTGGGTTCGTGTATCAATCTCGGATTTGGTGTCGGCTGAGGGTGCGGCCACGCCATGAGAATTAGGCCGCAGCACCCGAAAAGTGACTCGCAAGAAAACCATAAACCCTTAAATTGAAATCAGATGGCGCGTAATTCTCAGATTGAATGGACACATCACACATTTAACCCCTGGTGGGGTTGCGCGAAGGTGTCGCCGGCGTGTGAAAAGTGTTACGCGGAATTGTGGGCGAAGCGCATGGGCCAGCAGCTCTGGGGAAAAGATTCGGGTCGGCGTTTCTTCAGCGATGCTCATTGGAACGAACCGCTCGCTTGGAATGAGGATGCTCGGGGCGCTGAAGAGCAGCATCGAGTGTTTTGCGCCAGCATGGCGGATGTTTTTGAAGGTCGCTCCGACCTCGACGCGCAGCGAGAGCGCCTTTGGGCGCTTATTCGTGCAACACCTCGACTCAATTGGCTGCTGCTTACCAAGCGTCCCGAAAACATCGCTGAAATGGTGCCTTGGGGCTCCGATTGGCCTTCGAACGTGTGGCTCGGCACGACTGTGGAGAGTCAGAAATATGCGGAGATTCGTCTCCCGCATCTTTTAAAACACGCCGCGTCGGTGCGGTTTTTGTCGTGCGAACCGTTGCTTGGAGCGCTCAATTTAGGCGCATGGTTCGCTCGAAAGGGTCTTCATTCGATTGATTGGGTGATTGCTGGGGGTGAGAGCGGGCCGGGAGCTCGGCCAATGCACCCGGACTGGCCGCAAGGACTCCTTGAGCAATGTCAAAAAGCGAATGTGCCCTTTCATTTCAAACAGTGGGGCCACTGGGTTCCTGCCGAAATTGCAGCGCAGACGAAGAAGACTCAGATAATCACCCTTCCGATGGAACGGCCTGTAAAAATGGTCCGCCTTCCAAAGAAAGAAGCCGGTCGAGTTCTCGCCGGACAAACGTGGGACGGCGTGCCGGAATTGTCGGTTGCGAATCATGCATGATGACTGAGGGGAAAAAGGACGCGGTCGGTTCAAAAACGACTCTTTTCGATTGGAGCGATTGGAAGAAAAAACTTCCGCCGCTTGAATCGCACAGCAAGGCAAAGCTTGATGTGCTTCGAGAATACATCGAGAACTATATTCAAATACTCTGCACCGGCAATCCGGGGCAGGATCGTTTTCGCCTTACGCTTGTGGACGGCTTTGCCGGGGGCGGGATTTATGAAGGGGAAAAGTTCGGTTCTCCGTTTATTTTGCTTCAAGCCGTGAAGGTAGCGGAGGCTCGTCTGAATCAGGGCCGCACAAAGAAACTGGTTGTTGACTGTCATTTTTATTTCGTTGAAAGCGACGCCGATGCTGCTGATTGCCTTGAATATCAACTTCGGGAGCGCGATTACGGACATCTGCTGGGACGCGAAATCCACTTAATTCGGGGTGAGTTTGAAGAGGCCCAGCAGCGAATTGTAGCTGAAAGTTGCACGCGCTTTAGCCGGGGAGGCTCGCGCGTAATCTTTTTTCTCGATCAATGTGGCTATTCGGACGCGCCTCCTGCCCTGCTACGCTCGATTTCGGAGCGATTGAATTCAAAAGCAGAATTCATCGTTAACTGTGCGATCGACTGGCTAACGGTCTACGTATCGGATGAGAAGACTTTTAGAAAAATTTATCCGAGCCTCGGCCTAGAGCAGGTGCTACCAATCGATAGGGTTCTCGCAGCGATTGCGAATCCTAAATTTGATCCGCAATACGTTGTCGAATCACTAATCGGACCGGCGTTTCAAGAGGTCGCTGGCACTCCGTTTTTCTCCCCTTTTTATATTCAGGCTCCGAGATCGAATCGCGGCTATTGGCTGGTGCATCTCGCACCGCAGCGGCGAGCCAGGTCAGCGATGCTGGATGTCTATTGGCGCGTTGCAAACGGGTGCCGCCATTTCGGTCATACGGGGCTGGACATGCTTTCATACAAACCCGACGCTGATCCGACGGGTTACTTAACAGGCTTGGAATTTGGGGACGGCACTCGCGCCGAGGTTCAGAAGCGACTTCAGGCAGATTTCGCGAAGGAAATACGGGACCAGCACTCAAAAGGAATCAGGTTTCGCGGTTTCCAAGATGTTTATTGCAACCGCACGATGGCGAGCGATGGAATTATCCGTGACGCGCTTATTCAGCTCATGCAGTCAGGCGAAATTGACGTGAGGGGCCAGATGGGCGGCAGCAAGCGCGTCGACTCAATAAATGCGGATGACATCATTTCCCCTGGGAGGTCGCCAGTTTTGTTTGCGGTTCCGAGACCTTCAAAGAAGAAGTTCTAGGCAAGCAAAACGTAATAGGGCTCGTCGAGGAATCATGGCGTCGATGCGTCGCGAACCATGGAGCAGGGGCCGGACCTTTCACTGCGTTTGGCAGAGATCGCTTGCGAGGCTCGAAAGCACCTCAGCCAATGCGCTTGGATTGCTGGGCTTAGTAATCACCCTTTTAACCCCGAGCTGGAGTGCCATATTTTCTTCATTCGGGTTCGGCAGACCGGCGAGCACAAAAATCGGCAAATCTTGAACGGATGGCGCGGAGCGCGCATTAAAGCACCGGCGATTTTATTGAGCATGGTTACGAGCACCCGCGATTGCGTTCCACATGCGGACACCAAAACGGACACCAATTGAGCATGCCCTTGCAGTGAATGAGTAGGCGCGAGTTCGCTTGATTCACCAATGAAATCGGCTATTTTTAGCTGTGTAGGGACACAAACGAAGATCGATTCCGACCTCCGCCTCCATCTCCAAGCTTCGCTTGGATAAGGAGTTACGCATTTCACAACTCTCAAGTGCCAGCAAGAGTGCCAGCAGTTTTGTGACTCGGAACTACTCAATAACAACTCCGCGATCACCCCGGCACGACTCGCTGAAACGCAATTGGCCGTGCGTTTGGTGTCATTGAGACACCTGTCCTTCGTCCTCGCTTGGCAGGCTCGAACAAAAAATTCGAGCCATGAAAAACCGCTTCCGCCTCTATCGCCGCAAAAAGGGCGGCATGTTTTACGCCCACGATTCCGAAACCGGCAAACAGGAAAGCCTCGGCACCAAGGACCGCGCCGAAGCAACCACCCTGCTCAACGCCCGCAACGAATCGTTCCGCGCGCCGCAACTCAATCTCCACATCGCCAAGGCCTATCTTGCCGGAACAGACTCCGGGGTTTCAACCCGGACCTGGCAGGATGCCTTCAATGCCGTCATCGCGAGCAAGGAGGGCTCGACCCAGGACCGCTGGGTGCGGGCGGCCAAGGAATCTGCCTTCGACTTGATTCGCAGCCACGTTATCCTCGAAACACAAGCGGAGCAAATGCTCGCCTGTCTGAAAGCCGGAACGGTCAGCACGAATGTCCACCTGCGGAAGTTGCACAATTTTTGTCTGGCGATGAACTGGCTGCCGTGGCCGATCATCCCCAAGCGCCTCTGGCCGGCGGTGAAGTTCCAACCCAAACGTGCCATCACCCTTGCGGAGCATCAAAAAATCATCGAGCGGGAAAAGAATCCCGAGCGCCAGAATTTCTACGAACTCTGCTGGCATCTCGGCGGTTCGCAGACCGACATCGCCAATCTCAACGCTGGAGATATTGATTGGTCGAATCGCACCATTGCCTACACCCGGCAAAAGACCGGCAGTCTGGCGATGATTCATTTTGGCGACGAACTTGAAGCCATTCTGCGCCGTCTGCCCGTGGTTGGACCATTGTTCCCGTATCTGCACACCGTTCGCTGCGGCGACCGCGCCACGGAGTTTAAGCAGCGCTGCGAGGGCTTGGGAATCAAAGGCGTTTCGCTCCACTCCTACCGCTACGCTTGGGCCGAACGGGCAAAGCTGTGCGGCTACCCGGAACGGTTCGCCCAAGAAGCGCTCGGCCATAACAGCAAGGCCGTCCATCGCGCTTACGCGCGCAAAGCCCAAGTCAAACTTCCCTCCTTGGAAAGCTACGAGAAACAAGCGGCAGCGGATCAAATCATTCCACTTCCGTCGATCAATGCCGAGCGCGAGCGAATTGCCCGCCTTGGACAGTCCGTCGGATAAGCATCCATTCCCACATCAGTTGCGCCCGCCAGCCGAACGCTTACGGGCGTTTCTCTGTCTCCAATAGGCGGCGATGGCATCGCTGGCGCGGGCCAGCCACTTCTCGTCCCGGCGAAGTTGTTCCAGCGTTTCCGTGGCGAAATACTTGGTGCAGTTACGGGCGGGCTTGCCGAGGGGTTTCAGGAGATTCGCGGCTATGAGCATGGAAATCTCATGTGGTTCGAAGCCGAGATACCACGCGGCTTGCGAGGCGTCCAATCGCGCGGGCAGAATCTTCCAACTGAGGAATTCGTTTTGCTGTGCGGCGGTATTCATACGTGGACGGCGGCGCGTGGGGCACTGCGCGAGCGGGAATTCTTCTGGTGGTGACTTTCAGTCGTCTTCTGCTCAACGGTTTCGCTGGATTCGGTTTCGATCTGGCTCGGGGCTTGGTTTTTGGTCAGGTCGAGTTGTTCCTCAATCTCGCTCTGACGGCGGCACAGGTGTTGGTAGTGTTCCTCCTTCTCGAATGCTGCGCCGACTTTGGTTTCCAACTCCTTGGCCCGCTTATGGGCATCTGCGATGTCGGCCTCCAGCTTGGTTGCTCGCTCCTCGAAACCTTGCACGGTGACTTCCAGTGATCGAATCGTCCCCAAGGCCGTGTCAGTGACGCGCGCGGCGTAGCTGTTCTTGCCGCGCACCACGACTTCGGTGGAATTGTTGAAGCTGGGACGGAGAAATAGATCGAACCCGGCAAAACGACCGATGCGCACATCGTCGCCAAATCGGTTCTTCAACTTTTCGGCGCGGCGCAGAATCAACTCGCCAGCGATGCCCCGGTTGTTCGTTTCCTGCCCGTCCAATTCGATGATGAACTTGTCGCCCGTCGTGTCCTGCCGCACCGCCAAGTCTTGCCGAAGATTCGTCAGACGGCTGGTAAAGATTTCGGCGTCCTCATGCGAGCGCCGGAGATTCGACCGGATACGATATTGTTCCTCGGCGTGGGCGGAGCGAAGTCGCGTCAGCCGAATCAACTCAGCGTCCACTTGGGCCTTTTCGATCACGAGCGGGTTGCCGGAGGCGATGGCCTTCACCTCGGCGTAAGTCAGTGCGGCCGAATCGAGGTCTTCGAGGCGGCGGATGGTCATATCACCGCTCATGACCTGCGCGATGAACTTGGCCTTCGTCTCCAACGTCTGCCACATGTAGGCGTCGAAGCTGCCTTCGGTGACGTAGCGGAATATCTGAACGGTGGAGTTCTTGTTGCCTTGGCGAAGGATGCGACCTTCGCGCTGCTCCACGTCCGCCGGTCGCCACGGCGCGTCGAGATGGTGCAGTGCAATCAAGCGCTCCTGCACGTTCGTCCCTGAACCCATCTTCTGCGTGCTGCCGAACAGGACGCGGACCTTGCCCGCACGCACGTCGCGGAACAAAGCCAGCTTGGACGCGTCGGAATCAAACTCCTGAATGAAGGCAATCTCGCGCTCGGGAATGCCCATGACCTTCAACTTCTCGGCCATGTCGCGATAGACCGAGAATCCCTTGTCCTTGGGCGTCGAGAGATCGCAAAAGACAAGCTGGGTGGAGCGCTGCACGCCAGACGCCTGCCAGATACGGTGAATGTTCTCAACCGCCTGATTCACCTTTCCCTGCGGCTCGTCGGGCGCGGCTGGTTTCATCAACCGGAGATCCAGCGCGGCTTTACGTCCCTCAGACGTAATCTTCAGCATGTTGTCCACGCTCGGATCGATGCGTCCCGCTTTGAGTTTTTCAGCGCGAGCGGCAAGCGATTGGACAAACTCCTTCAACTCCTCGGTGGCTGGTGCGTTGCGAATCGTGGGCTTCTCCCCGTCGAGTTTCGGGCGTGGGAGATTCAACATCGCGGCCGTCTGCACGTCGGCAGACTGGCGGAACATCTGCATCAACTCAGGCACATTGATGAAACGAGCGAACCGCGTGTTGAGCCGGTAGCCCGCCCCGTCCGGCGAAAGCTCCATCGCGGTGACGGGTTCGCCAAATGTAGCTGCCCAAGAATCGAAGTGATGCAGATTATGCTGTCTCAATGCTTCGGGCTGGAGATACCGCTGCATCGTGAACATTTCCGCCATGCTGTTGGCGATTGGAGTTCCGGTGGCGAAGACCACACCGCCCCCGCCGTTGAGCGACTGGACGTGACGCACCTTCAGATACATGTCGAAGGCCCGCTCGCTTGCGCTCTGTGGTAGACCGGCGATGCGTGTCATCTTGGTGACGTAGAACAGGTTTTTGAAGTAGTGGGCCTCGTCCACGAAGATGCGGTCCACGCCAAGTTCCTCGAACGTGAGAGTGTTGTCCTTTTTGTGTTCGGCGGCGAGCGCTTGCAGTTTGGCTTCCAGCCGCTTCTTAGCCTTCTCGATCTCCTTCACGAGACGGCGATTCGAGGAGTCCGCGTGCTGCCGCTTGATCATTTCCAATTCATGTAGCTGCTCCTCGAAGAACCGTTCCTGGGTTTCACGCGCCAGCGGAATGCGCTCAAATCCTGAGTGCGTCACGATGACGGCATCCCAATTGCCCGTGGCGATGCGGCTGAACAACTTCTTGCGGTTCTGCGACTCAAAGTCCTCCTTGCCCGCCACCAGAATGTTCGCGCCGGGATACAGCGTCAGCAGTTCGGTCGAAAACTGACCGAGCATGTGGTTTGGAACGGAGAACATCGGCTTCCGGGCCAGCCCGAGCCGCTTCAATTCCATCGCTGCCGCAACCATGGTGAACGTCTTGCCTGCGCCAACGACGTGAGCCAGCAGCGTGTTCGGCGTTTGCAGGATGCGCCAAACGCCGGCTTTCTGGTGTCCGTGCAACTGGATCGCACCGCTCGCGCCGGGCAACGTCAAGTGGTCGCCGTTGAAAGTGCGGACACGCGTGTGGTTGAACGTGTCATTGTAAAGGCGGCAGAGGCGCTCGCGACGCGCGTCATCCGACCAAATCCATTCTTTGAACCGCTCTTTGATACGCTCCTGCTTCTCGCGGGCGGCTTCGGTTGCCTGCGCATTGACCACGGGTTTGTCGTCCACCGTGTCATAGACCGTGGGTGTTTTGAGATTTAGCGCGTCTTCGATGAGTTCGAGCGCGGTATAGCGGTCCGTGCCCCAATCGGTCATGTTGGCGGTTGCGCCCTTGGCTTCCCAATTCGCATTGATGTGCCATGTGCCAAGCGCGTGGACGTGGCCGACCTCGACGCCGGAAGGAATGTTCAGAAGCTGATTGGTAAAATCCTTCACGTCGCTGGGCGGAAGCCAAGCCGACCCCAATCGCACATCAATCTCAGTCGCCGCCAAATCTGCGGGCTGCACCGACTTCAACGCCTCGACATTCTCTGTGAAGCGTGGATCGGTCAGCGCAGCAGCATCGGCGACCGCCAATTTTTCCCGCACATTGCCGGATAGATATTGATCGTCCGTTTCCCATTCATTTGTTTGCGGGTTGCGGAAAATCAGTCCTTTCAAGTCCGGTAGGAATTCTTCGACCGGCTTGTTCAGTAAGCCCGCCATGCGGTCAAGGTCAACGCCGCCACACTCATTCAAGCTCACGAGCAACGCTTCTTTGGGCGTGCCGACGGATTCCACCGGCTGCCGATGATGAATCGTCCGTTCCGTGAAAATGGTCGCCTTGGTAGCGCGCTTGGTTTCGTCGTTGTAGTTCTCCAGCGACAGCAGCAGCGGCAAATCCGGGTCACCGTCGAAGGCGCGCTGGTTGGCACGGAGATTCAGCGGACCAAACCGGGCGGTGAACCGGTCGTAGGCGACGTTGAGTTGTTGACGCGTTTCAACGACCCGATCTTCCGGGCTGCCGTCCACCTGGGCTCGCAGGCAATCGCGCACGGCGTCACGCACTTGTATCATGCCGCGAATTCGGGAGCGGGTTTCGGACGGTAAATCGTTCAGCGGACGGAGGAGGTTTTCCTCGCGGATGCAAACGATTCCATCGTGAACACAAAACGCATTGGGTTTGACGACATCCGGTGCTGGAATAGTTTCCTCAATGGACGGCTCGGCGATTTGGTGAGCATGCGCCTGATAGATACCCTGCGGCAGGCGCTCAACCGCTTGTGCCAAGGCATCAGCCAGGCTACGGCCATCCGGCTCAAGCGTCGGTTCATTGTCGCGATACATCCGTCCGGTCAGTCGTAACTGTCCGAGCATCATCTCCGCTCGGGCGGCAAAGTATTCGTTGATGGTGAATGCCTCGCCGATGTCGTTGGTATAGCTCGCAGTCTCCTTCCAAGCCGGGCCGGTGGGCGACTCGCCGGGCCGAAGCTTGCGCAGCATTACGATGTCGGTCGTGACCTCCGTGCCAGCGTTTCGCTTGAAGGCATCATTCGGGAGACGGATTGCGCCGAGCAGTTCCGTGCGTTGGGAAAGCAGCTCTCGGAGCGTAGAATCCAGCTTGTCCATTGTGCCACGCGACGTGATGAACATCACCAGACCGCCCGGACGCACCTTTTCCAGCGCTGCGGCGAAGAAGTAATCGTGAATGGGCAGCTTGAGACTGTTCCAGCGCGGGTCGTGGACGGTGTAATCGCCGAACGGGACGTTGGAAACGGCGAGGTCATAGAAGCCGTCTGCGAGTTTCGTCTGCTCGAACGGTTGGGCACGGATGTCGGCGTCAGGGTAAAGCGCTTTGGCTATCCGCGCCGTCAGCGGATCAATCTCAATTGCCGTGACGGTGGAGTGCCGCAACATGTCTTCGGGCATGATGCCGATGAAATGACCGATGCCGCAGGCGGGTTCGAGGACGCGCCCGCCTTTGAAGCCGAATCGTCCGGCGGCTTGATACATTGCGCCGATGACCGTGGGCGATGTGTAGTGGGCGTTGAGTGTGGTCGAACGCGCATGTTCAAACTCCTCCTCGGATAGATTCGCCTTGAGGGCAGCGCGTTCCTTCGCCCATTCGCGGTTGTAGTCATCAAAGACCTGGGGCATTGCGCCCCAACCAACGTATTTGACCAGCACCGCCTTTTCTTCGATGGTCGCTGGCCGCTCGTCCGCATCCAGTGCGCGGAGTGTCTCAATGGCCTTGAGATTCTGCTGAAACTTCTGCTTCGGCCCGCCGTCGCCCAGGCGGTCGGCTTCCGTGATGCGGTAGCTATTGAGATTGCGGGGCGGCTCGTCCTGGTGACGGCGCGCTATTCTTCTGCTGGGAGCAGGATGTATTTCTCCCGCACCACTTCCCACGCTTGTGTCTGGGCCTGCTGCGCCGTTGATCCCTGTCCCATCAACTGCGTGCGAAGCATGGCCATTTCGTCCTTGGTGTTGTTCTCCGCCTCCAGAAGCATCTGATGGAGGATGCCTTTCCGCTCCATTTCGCGGACCATCTTCGGGCGGTGTTCCCGCCAGTGCTTCTCGGCCAGGCGGCCGTATTGAGTCAACGGTGTCATGGGTTGGTCGTCGCGTGCCAAACAGGTCTAGCTGCTGGTCAGATTCTACATGATTTCTGCGGATTGCCATGCCGTTCTCCTAGTGTTGGTTTGGCATGGCGGTTCATGGCCGAAAGAGTTCGCCGACTTCGACACCCAGGACTATGGCAAAGGCGTAAACGTGTTTGTCGGACGATACACATCGCTTCGTTTCGATGTTGGCGATGATGTCGCGGGTGATTTTCAGGTCGGGAAATCGGACCTGCAACTTGGCGACGAATGTGTCCTGAGTCCATTCGCGCTGGAAGCGGAGCTTGGCGACTTTGCGCCCGATGAGATTTGCGTCGCGGTTCATACGCAGTTTCTCTTGTCATAGGCTTTTCATCTCTCCTGCGGGTGTAGCTCCGACACAAAATGAGCATTGGTGGCTTTGGAGTCGGGTAACGATGCGTGGCGTTAAGGCCACGTGAGTGACTGCGAAACGGGCGACGCCTTGAAAAGGGTGTCACCGGCATGCTTGTCTGGAAGCGTGAATCGTGCGATAAATGGCGCGTCGCTGTTACGCGGCGACCGTCGGTTGGATTTGATCAAGGGCCTGTTCATGGATTGTGGATGGAGGATATAGAAACCGGCCCGAGCAGCGCTTCGATTTGAAAAATTCTCTCCACTGAATTCACGCTATCCGTTGGAAGTTCACTATGTCGCGAAAGCGCATTTCGGATCGAAATTGCAATTCAAACCGATTTTGCAATTTCGTTCGCTTTTCTTCCTTCGGGCTTCCGTGTAACATCCGGTGACAAAATTGTGAAAGCGCCGACCCTTTATCATCGTTTCGCGTATTCGATGCCGTTGCGCGCCGGAGAAGTGGCGAAGCCATCAAAGATTCGCGATGGAGCTGCCTTCAGCGAGGTCACAGCGCCCTTGGGCAAACAGGGCTGGGAATACGGGCACATCCTTTTCAACTCCCCCTTCGACCACAAGAAGGACAAGAAGCTGG
>JBGAGW010000032.1:0-37163 GCA_044226545.1 Limisphaerales bacterium | reverse complement strand
GACCCGATCCCATCCCGAACTCGGCCGTCAAACACAGTCTTGCCGATGGTAGTGGCTCTATAGGTTCCGCGAGAGTAGGTTGTCGCCAGATCTTTCCAACAAAACGCCGTTCCGAGAAACTCGGAACGGCGTTTTTATTGGTATTTGTTGGTCTTTCTTCGAATCCATGTTGCCGATGAGAACCGCGTCCCCTTATAATCGGAACATGAATAGCGCGCCCCCGGTAAAAGGGATTAAGAGAGCTTTCATCTGGTGGGGGGCCGCAGCGCTTGCGTTCCGGGCAAGTTTTTGCTCTTTGACGCTGCTTCCGGGAGAAAGCTGGTCGTTCGAATTCCAGCAGTTGCCGTTTTCGCACGTGGAACAAATTGGCGAAACGCCCGAACCGTTTTTTCCGACATTGTCGGCTGGCTTTGTGCAGGTGGTCGCATCGAGCGGGAGTGCATTCGCAGGCAGGCTTGGACTGCTGGATATGTTTGAAAACAGCGTGTCCGAACCTTTATTGTTCGGAACAACACTGGACGTGAACGGGCCAGGAGCTAAGGAGTTCGTTTTCGGCGCTGCGGGGTACTGGGCGGATCTTCAGGGCGTGATCCAGATACGCGCGCAGGAGGCGATCGAGGTTCAATCCCTGAATATTCGTGTGCATTTTCCTCGTGACGACTCAAGTTACGCCGTATACGCGAAATCGGTTGTCGTACCCGAACCGAGCGTTCTAAATTTATCGGCACTGATGGCGGGCGTGCTATTTGGAGTCCGTTTTCTGCAACGTTCCGGAAGGTGGGGCCGAGGCACCGATTGTTGAGGTTGCCTTAGCGGTCTGCGACGGTTCTAACGTAGTCTTCAAAGCGGTTACAGTTTTCGCGAACGCGACTTTTTCTTTGCAGTTGGACCACTTTTCGCTACACCGGAAAGAGTGTATTTGGAATACGCTGAACGCGTTTGGGAAGTATCTAGTAGGCAGGAAGTTACAATCAAAACGGTGTGGCTTTGTGCCTCCACGCCGTAATACTTTCTATCCTACATCCGAAATTGAAAACTCCTAAAAAGAACGGCTTTCGTAGAGCGAAGACATCTTTAGTGGACCACGCTCGAAGGGAGCGTTGCACGTTTAGTAAAACTTCACCCCGTGCGGCTTCCCGACTTTCGGCTTCCACCCGGTCTTTAAGATCATTTAGCTCCTTCAGCATTTTCAGCGTTTCCTTGGTCTGGAGAGCCTCTCAATAATTCCCATTGCATCTGGACCGGAATTTTTCTGGTATGCGACGTTATCTTGTCAAGAAGATCGTCTCGACACGGCTCCGGCGTCCCATCCTTCAGCTCGATCCGGAAGTGTTCACCGAAGTCCCCAAGTTGCGTTATTACCCACGCGCGGACGAGAGATAATGTCAAAGACTCGTCGAGATTTAGGCTTTTTGGGATTCGCAAAAGGGTGCCGGGCTTTACCTCGGCTTGGTCGTTTTCGATTTTTACCAAGGTTCGCATTCCAAGGCCAGTTTTGTTCGCAAAATCACTTTGCGATTGCTTGCCGCGAATTTCACGGATTCGGTTGCTTAACTCACTACTTATACCTGGGCATTCAACGCAGGACTTGAGCGTAAACAAATGTAAACGAAGTGCAATTGCATTATTTGTGCGCGAGATTCGTCCGCAGATCCAATGTTACCGGACGAATTCGCACCTTGACCGTCCGCAACTGTGGATAGGAGAAATGAGGGGTGCAATTCACAGTCGAACGAGCGCGAATCGGAATAGCAGTTGTCGTCACACTCGTCTGGGAATTTGCGATGAATGTTGGAACCCAGAAAGGTTACTTCGACGCTTGGCCAAATTGGGTTTTATTCTTGGCTTTCACGGTTCCGATGGTTGGGGGAGTCGCGTGGATACTCTCCCATCCAAAGCTGCGTCAAAGGTATCAACTCGTTAAAGAGCGCAAAATTATGTCATGCTTACTATTTACTGGAGGCGGAGCTGCGATGGGCTTCGCGCTTTGGCTATGCTTCTTATTCACACACCCGGCAAGCGAATCGGTTGCCGAGTTGCGCAAAACTTTGGTTAAAACTGATTCCAACGCCGGCTCCGATCAATTTGAAGATCCGAGTCCTGGCTTGGTTGGATCATCGTTCGCTTTAGTTGCTTCCTTTCGAAAAACAGCTACCAGCGGAAGAAAATACATTTTCGAATCGGATCGGTACGCGTTGTTCTTTGATTCAAAGAATGCCCTGCGGTTTCTAGCAAGGGATTCGGCGGGAGAAGAGCATTCTGTCAAGGTGGATACCGGCCCAGACACATTATTTTTCAATAGCTTCGTGGTTTTGGTCTGTGAGGCGGGCTCCGGGGGCGGAAAATCACTGATCAGGCTCTTAATAAACGGCAGACTCAAGGCAAAGTTAGATCTCGACCACGATGTTGGCTTCTCGTCGGAGCCAAAACCCGCGCCATTCGTGTTGGGGGCTGATTTGAAAGGACGAAGAGGAGGGAAGTTTCTTTGTGACCATTACGCATGCTTCCCTAACTTATTGACCAAAGACGCACTAAGAACTCTCGTCGCTGGAATTGCCCCGGAGGGAAAGGAGCAGTGGATGGAATTTGACGGTGATCGATGGTTAAGCCGTGATGACAGTGGCAATTTGAGCCAACCAGTAAACGAGCACCAACCCCGTCTGCATTTTCCAAGATAAAGAATTTAAGTTTGTAGCAGGAAAGTACGTAAGTCTGGAGTATGAGGTCGAAGGAAACGAAAAAAATGAGCTGGTGAACGGTGGCCAATTGGCGGTGTGCTTAGGTTTCAGCCGATCTTACATTCAAGGCATGAAAAAATGCGGATTTGTGTTTTCTCATGGGAGTCGCACCACGGTTGCAGCCGCCTTAAATTGGTTGGAAGAGCACCCGAATTTCAAAATTCGTATGGCCTATCCTCAAGGCCAAGAAAGTGAATGACGATGAGCAAATGAAGACACAACCGTTTCAAACGCTTTGCGCAATCCAGCGCCGAAGTGCTGTTCTGCTCGCGTTGCTGCTTGGCAGGCTGGCTCAAATTTGCTTCGCTGGAAGTTATGAATTCAGTGGCCAATCGCCAGCGGTCGAGTGTGCGATTTTTTTGTGTGCCCCAGTGTGCCCTGTGTGCCCCGAACCGGCAACGAATGACAACGAAAATGGCCATTTTTCAACAGGAGTAAACACCGGACACACCCTCTCATGTATTTGGAATTTTACGGCCTGACCGAGCCACCGTTCGACATTACGCCAAATCCACGCTTTCTTTTCTACAGCCCCAAGCACCGCGAGGCTTTTAACCACCTCCTTTACGGAATCCGCGAGCGCAAGGGGTTCATTCAGCTCACCGGCGAAGTGGGGGCCGGCAAGACCACCATATGCCGCTCGATGCTCGAGCAACTGGGCCCGAATTGGGAAACGGCTTTGATCCTGAACCCGATGCTTGACGCGGATAACCTCGTGAAGTCGATCGCGATGGAATTCGGCCTGTATGTAAAAGGAATGGATCTGGGCCGCCTAGAAATCATCGCGATGCTCAACGAGTTCCTGCTTGGGCTGGTTGAAAAGAAGCGCGAGGCTGTGCTGATTATCGATGAGGCTCAAGATCTCACGGATGAACTGCTTGAGCAGGTCCGCCTTCTTTCGAATCTGGAAACGTACGAGCGGAAACTTCTGCAAATTGTTTTGATGGGACAACCGGAATTGCGAGAACGTCTTAATGATCCAAAACTCAAGAACCTTCGACAGCGGATCGTTGTCCGGTACCACTTGAAGTCGCTCCAGTTCGGCGAGGTCGGCCGGTACATTCAGCATCGTCTTGCGGTCGCCGGTTCCAAAGGTCCTCCTTATTTCACCACGCCAGCGTTATGGCGAATCCATCGATACAGCCAGGGGATCCCGCGTCTCGTTAATGCAGTGTGCGACAAGTGCTGCCTGGCGGGGTTTGTGCAACAGAAGGAAACGATCAACTACCGCATGGTTGGGCTGGCGATTAAAGAACTGGAAGGAAAGGTCGGCATATGAGCCTCATCAATGATGCACTGAAGCGCGCCTCAAGCCCAAAGCCGACCCCGGCACCTCCGCCCGGGGGCCCGCCGATGCAGCCGGTGGAGAGCGAGTCGGATCGATCAAATCCGCTACCGATTATTCTGTGCATCGTCGGTATTGGAGCGCTGCTCATGTCCGCCGCGTTTTGGTTAAAGTCCCGCGGTAATGCTTCTGGCACTCAAGACCTCGCATTACAGAAGCAGGTTGAGCGTGCAGCTGCGCCCCTTCCGGAGATCGAGTCGAAACCAATCATTCAGAATCCGGTCGAACATGCGGCGCTGACTTTGCCAAAGGTTCTGGAACGCAGTGCTGAACCGGTTGCGGTTCCTCCAACGAACGTTGTGGCGCCGGTTGTCGCGAGCGCCCCCGTTGTTCCGACTCCTGCGCCCACGCCAGAGCCGGTTAAGACTGAACCCGCACCACCGCCGGCGCCGACGTTTCGCCTCCAGGCGATTTATTTTCGCATGAAGAGCCCGACGGTGGTGATCAACGGGAAGACTCTGGCGATCGGTGATGAAGTGAATGGCGCGAGGCTGGTCCGGATCGAACGGAGCGCTGCGGAAATCGAGTATCGCGGCGTGCGAGAGAAGCTCACGATGCACTGAATCGCATGGCAGGCTTGATTGGGAAGTTGAGAGAGTCTCCATTGTGGGTGCGCGTCGCGCCTTTTTTGATCTTCGTCACGCTGACTTCGCTGCAAGGGAAATTTGGGGAGGAGTCGAAATACTGGATTTACATCGGCAAGTCTATTCTTGGGGCACTCATGCTTTGGTTGATTTGGCCGAGTGTGAAGGAGCTGCGCTGGACCTTCAGCATTGAAGCTGTCGTGGTGGGTGTTCTGGTAATCGTTGTCTGGATTGGAATTGATCAGTACTATCCCAAGTTGCTTCATCCCGACAAACCGTGGAACCCACATGCGCAATTTGGGGAGGGCACCGGGCTTGCCTGGTTTTTTGTCGTCGGGCGGATTCTGGGCAGCACGCTGGTGGTGCCGGGAATGGAGGAGATGTTTTACCGCTCGTTCCTTTATCGCTACATCATACAGCCTGAGTTTGAAAAGGTGCCGCTTACGCGCTTTCATCGTGTATCGTTTTTTGTGACGTCGACGATGTTTGGTTTTGTTCATCGTGAGTGGCTGGCCGGAATTTTTTGTGGTTGCGCTTATCAATGGCTCGTCCTGCGCAAGGGGCATCTCGGCGATGCGATGACGGCGCATGCCATCTCGAATCTTCTACTCGGGCTGTGGATCGTTTACAAAGGGGCATGGCAGTTTTGGTGAGCGCCCCTGCGTGCGTGATCTACGAGGATGAACATGTCCTCGTGGTGAACAAACCGGCTGGCCTCAACACCCACTGCCCAAGCCCGTACGCTGGCGAAGGCATTTACGAATGGCTCCGCAACCGCGAACCGCGCTGGAGCCAGCTCGCGATCATTCATCGCCTGGACAAGGCCACGTCGGGCCTCATGGTTTTCGGCAAGACCAAGCTCGCGAACAAGTCGATGACGGAGCAGTTCGCAAACCGTGAAGTTCGGAAGTGTTATCTGTTGCTCACGGCCACTCGTCCGAAGGAAGAGGATTTCGTGGTTCGAAGTTCGCTGCGGCGGGCAGGCGAAAAGTACCGAGTAAGTACGAGTGGCGATTGGGCGGAGACGCGTTTTCAGCTTCGCGGACAAAAAGGGGCATATTACATGCTCAGCGCGGAGCCGCTCACCGGCCGTACTCACCAGATCAGAGTGCATTGCGAAGAGATCGGGTGTCCGATCCTGGGGGACACGCTTTACGGGGGTGCGCCGTTCCGCCGTGTGTGTTTGCATTCTTCCGAATTGAGGTTTCGAGATCCGGAAACCAACCAGCCTTTGACCTTCGAGGTTGTGTCGGACTTTCTTCGGCCTCCGTGGAAGGAGCTGCGCCGGTCAATGATTGGAGAAGGCACAAATGCGTTTCGATGGATGCATGGCGGATCGGATGGAGCTCCCGTTTATTTGGATGCCTGGGGAGGTCAGTTGCTCGCACAAGGCGAACGCGCGCCTGTCGACTCGACGATCAATTTTTTGCGAGATGCGGCGGGGATTGTGGATTGTCGGGGGGCTTATTACAAAGTTTTGAATCCGCAGGTCGCACGCGTGTCTCAGCAAGAAGCAGCGCCGCAGCTGCTTTTCGGAATTGCCGCTCCGGCAGCTTTCGAAATTCAGGAGAATAGCGTCAAGTACGAGATCAGTTTCGAACAGGGCTACTCGGTCGGACTGTTCCTCGATCAGCGGGACAACCGGCGGCGTTTACTGGTGAATCACGTCGCGGCGGATTTTCCGGTGATGGCGGAGGGGTTGAAGGGATGTTCCGTGCTGAACACGTTCGCGTATACGTGCGGATTCTCGGTTTGTGCAGCGATGGCCGGCGCGAAGACCACGAGCCTGGATTTGTCGAAAAAATATCTGGAATGGGGACAGCGTAATTTCCGGCTGAATGGGCTGAAGCCCGAGGAGCACGACTTTATTTATGGCGATGTTTTCGATTGGCTCCCGCGGCTTTACAAGAAGGGCCACACGTTCGACGTGGTGATTCTGGATCCCCCGACGTTCTCGCGCTCGAAAGAGGGTATGTTTCAGGCGGAGCGGACTTATGGATCGCTGGTATTGACAGTGCTGCCGCTTCTAAATCCGGGCGGGGTGTTGTTCGCTTCGACTAATGCGCACAAACTCGCACCGGAGGAGTTCGTCGAAAAGGTAGAGGCCGCGGTAAAGAAGGCGGGGCGAAAGGTGGTGCAAAAGCACTATGTTCCGCAACCGATCGATTTTCCGATCAGCAAAGAGGAACCAGCCTATTTAAAGACGCTGTGGCTTCGAGTGGAGTGAGATTAGAAGAGCGTCAGTTCCTTCGGTGGTTTTGGCGGAGCGCTGATGACGAGTTTGCGGTTCTTCTGGATTATCTCCAGGAGTTTGGCGGCGGCTTTCGGAGCGAAGTCAGACCGGTTGTTGTTGAAGACGAGGTGTAATTCTTCAGTGGTGGGGGCGATGGCTTCAATTTTGCGCGCGATCTCTTCAAGTTCCTTTTCGGAGTATTGGTAATTGAATCGGTCGGCCACGGTTCGTCCCTTTACAAAGGCTTCTTCGTCGCGTCCATGGAAGCGCCAGTAGGCCAAGGCTGGATTTGTAACTAGATCGGAGAAGGGCATAACGGTGAAATGTTGGCTTTCTGGTGCGTCCACACTGACGAGGGAAGCTTTATGTTTGCTGAAGAACTCAATAGTCGCTTTGGAATGATCGCTCGACATCCAATCCCGGTTTCGCAGTTCGACCGCGATCCTTTCATGTTTCAAAACGCGAAAGAGGTTCTCCAGTTCAGAGAGGTCGTTGGTCCTTGGACGGAAAGCGGGCGAGAGTTGCAGGAGCAATGCGCCCAGCTTTCCGCTGCGTCGGAGCGGGTCAATTTCACGGACGAAACGCTCTGCAACTGCTGCTTCCAGGTCCGGCGTGAGAACTGCTTTCGCGCTCGTTGCGCCTTTTGGACGTAGATCGGGTGGGAGAAATTTCAATTCGGTGGAGTGGCGCGAGAGAAGTTTGAAGAGTTTTACGTCGAAGAGGAAGTCATCGGGCGTTTGGCGGCACCAGCCTTCGACAACGCGCGCGTTAGGGATGCTGTAAAAACTGCTGTTTACTTCGACGAAGTCAAAGTGCTGCGTGTACCAGCCCAGGAGCTGATTTTTCGGCAGTCCGTGCGGGTACCAGTCTTCAACGAAGCCGGGATCGGTCCAACTCGCTGTTCCGATGCGAATTCGTGCATTCACCGGGTCTACTTTGCCAGCTTAGCAGGGAAATGCGAACCGTGGAGACAGTCCGTCGCGCGACGGGACAAGCCAAAGAGCGGGTCGGGTGACGAAAGATCGGAACGAATGAGGCGGCTTTGCCCGGGAGCAAATGTGCTGGCGAAAGAAAGGAGCAGACGGTTTACTGTGGCTGATGCGACTGGTTTCGTTTTTTTCGGTTCTGCTGTTGAGTGCTGCGGTTGCGTTCGGCGGAGAGGCTCGCGTCATTAAGGTGCTCCCGCAACTTCTGGATAAGCAGGGACGAAACGCAATCAATCCGAGCTTGTTTGATCGCGATGCGTATCAAATGCACCTCCGGCAAAACACAAACGAGGTTTCGGCCATTCGTTTCGAAGTGCAGTACAAAGCAAAAGGGATTGAAGGACCGCTGCTCCTACGGGTCGAAATCCGAGGGGCCAAGACGGAGCTGGGTAAGCGCGAGGTGTTCGAGACGGAGGTGGCGGCCGGAGGGCATTTCGCGAAGTGGGGGCGCATCCAGTTCGATCGAACCACGAGCGAACGGATTGGGACGTTGGTCGCGTGGCGGGCAAGCCTGGTGAAGGAGGGCGAAGTGATCGCCACGCAGGAGAGTTTTCTTTGGTGACTTTGAACGGAGTGTTTGTTGATGCGATCGCAAAGATAAGTCACAGCCTCGTGACGTAGGCTCTGACAAGGTTAGGCGGCGATGGGTTCGTGATATTCGAGCAGGCGGCGCTTTGGTTCGGGCAGTTTGAACTGTTCCAGGAAGATCTGGCGGCGGCGGCGCATTTCGGCTTTGCGCCAGGCGGTGATTCGCGCGGTAGCGGCGAGGAGAATAAACCAGAGCATCATGTTGCGCGGTTGAATCAAGACCCGTTCGAGAAAACTTTGGAGATAATTCATCGAAGATCCAACGAGCAATCCGACTGAAACGGCGCCGATGTAGGAACGGCGAAAAAAGATCGCGTTTTGGAAATTCATCCAAAGGAAGATTGAGATGAACAGGACATACAGGATGAAGCCCTGATACCCGGTCTCAGCGAGAGTCAACCACCACAGGCTTTCGACCACGCCCTTTTTGTAGCGCTTGTCTACCAGGTTCCCGTTCTTGCGCTGCCAGTCATCGATGTGTTCGCCATAGGTGAACGGCGGGTTGATGGTGACGGCGAAATTGTTCCAGCCGATGCCGAGCGGGTAATCCTGGAGCATCAGCTTGCTGGAGAGGTTGAGCATTGTCCGGGTGCGGGCGCTTTCTTCATTTCCGTATTGGTTGAAGCGCTTCATGATCGTGTCGACGGTCAAGGTGAGTCCGACCACACCGATAAACGCAAGACCGCCGAGGACCTTGATGCGGCGGCGTGTAGGGCGATCAATCAAGCTGCAGAAGATCACCATCAACGTACCGCCCGCAAAGATAAACAAGCCCGCGCGCGACAGGCTGGATTGAACGATGGCGGCGCAGCCGATGTAGGCAATCAGGTAAAAATTGGAGCGTTTGTGTTTGGGGCCAAGCGCGATGGCCAGGAAGACCATGCCAATGAGGATGGTGTACATGCAGAGGGAATTCTGGTGTTCGAACGTGCCCCAGACCTGGTAGATGTGTTCGACGTATTTTTGATTCAGGACGGCAATGAGCTCCCAGACCATGACCCCGACCAGACAGAAGAAGGAGAAACGGAGATCGTCTTCGGTTTTGATGAAGTTATAGGCGGCAACGAAGACGACGATAATCTTGATGCTCTTGGTAAAGGCAAACCAAACGTAAAGGGGTTCCGGCGCATTGAAAACGGAGAGCAGGCTGGCGAGGCAGTAAGCGATCCAGACCCAGAAGCCGGGCGGGAAAAATCGGAAGCTCCCCCATTGGCCCGTCAATTTTGCGAAGATCAACACGATCGCTGCGGCTTCCGCCCAAAAGAAATGGAAGCCGCGGGCGTGACCGCGGTAGATTTCAGACATGATGGTAAGGCCCCATTCCTGTGCGTGAAAGAATCCGCTCATCGTACAAAAACACATGAGGGCAAAAACGAAACGCTGTACGCGCGGCAGGCGGCTAATCAAAATCCCGAGCAATGGTGCCAAGACCAGGTAGAGGAACGAGAGAAACGCGGCTTTCTTGTAATCGAGCAAATCCAAGCGAGCCAACTGTAAAAGTGCAGCGTTCGGTCGCAATCGGGGTTTCCCTTTCGTGCTCCTGCGAGCGTGGCGCAGCGATCAAACCGAAGGGTCCTGATTACGAAAAACTGTGCAAACTCTAGAAATGAGGAGCGCGGACATCCCTGTCCGCAAGTGATGGACAGTGCGGGTCCGGACTTGCGGATAAGAATGTCCGCGCTCCATGCGAGCCATGCACGTTGCCCATATACTTCGCAAGTACAACCCCGCCGAATGGGGCGGCACTGAAACCGCTGTAAAGCAGCTTCTGGATGGCCTCAAGCAAGAAGGAGTGAGCGGAACTGTTTATGCGCCACAACTGGAACAGAAGCCGGTCCGCGACGCGTTGCGGGAAGCAGGCCATGAGGTGCGCACTTATCGAGCGTTCGTTCCAGTTTTGAACCTCACGGACGAACAACGAGCGCAACTGGTGGCTATCGGGGGCAACTTGATGTCGTTCGACCTGCCCGTGAAACTTGCGGCGCAAAGAAGAGTATCAGTCGTGCACACGCACGCGCTGAACCGAATTGGCGGCATTGGTTTGACCGTGGCACGACTCCGGAAAGTTCCTCTGGTTGTGACCATTCACGGTGGTGTGCTCGATTTGCCCGCAACTGTTCAACAAACGTTAAGTGCACCACTCGAGGGGGGCTATGAATGGGGAAAAGTTTTCGGCGCATTATTGCGTTCGCGCGATGTGCTCAAAAAGGCGGATGCCATCGTGACTTGTAATCCGAGGGAGGCGGCGTTGCAGCGTGAGCAGTTTCCAAACAAACGCATTCTGGTTCAACCTCACGGTGTCCCCATCGCTAAATATGCGGAAGATCGTCGGCCGGAGGCTCTCGATGCATTTCCAACGATCGGGCACCAAAAGATTATTTTGATCGTGGGCCGGATCGATCCGGTGAAGAACCAGGGATGGGTACTGGTGCAGATGCCGCGGATCCTGGAGAAGCATCCAGATGCGGTTCTGGTTCTCGCGGGCGCCTGCACGGATGAGCTTTACGGCAAGGCCTTGCGCAAGGAAGTGCGGCGGCTTGGGATCGAAAAAAAGGTTTTGTTTACAGGCGGGCTGCCACCCGGCGATCCGAGGCTGATCGGGTTGATGCAGTCGGCGAATGTTGTCGTGGTCCCGTCGCTCTCGGAAACCTTCGGTTTGATAATTCTTGAGGCGTGGGGAGCGCACGCGCCGGTAATCTCAACGAAGACTTCGGGGGCACTTTCCCTGGTGCAGGAGAATGAGAACGGCCATTTATTTGATCTGCAACGGGAAGAAGAATTTCACCTCGCGCTGAAGAGGGTTCTCGAGTCGCCGCCCCACGCGCGCCGGCTGGCGGACAATGGGCATGCGCTGGCGGCGCAGGAATACGACAGCGTTCTGCTCTCACGTCGTATGAAAACTCTTTACGAGGAATTGATCCGGGAGAAGGCATGAGATACGTGATCATTCGCGACGACGATACCTGCGCGCTCACCCCGATTGAGTGTCTGGAGACGTTGTATCGCCCATTCCTGAACCGGAACCTGCCGGTGAATCTGGCCACCATTCCGAATGTCCGCAGCGACGTGTTCTATCCGAAGGGGCCGCTGAAAGGACAGCCGGAAGGATTTCTGGTTGCAGCCAAGGATGTAAAGCCCGGCTCGTACCCGATCGGTTCGAATCCAAAGCTGGTTCGCTATCTGAAGGAGAATAGCGAGTACAACATCGTGCAGCACGCGTATCATCACGAGTTCGTGAACGGCGAGCCTGAGTTCGATATCCATGACCGCGCCGATATTGCTCGCCGGCTTGATCTTGGGACGCAGCATTTGCTCGAAGCTGGCTTCGCGAAACCGCAGACGTTCGTCGCCCCGTACGATCGGATTACACGTGAGAGCTATTTGGAGTTGGCCAAGCGGTTCAAGATCATCTCAACGGGCTGGTTTGAATGGGGCCGAATTCCCGAGCGATGGTGGGCAGAGATGCTGGCGGCGAAAATTCAACGTCGAAAGCATTGGCAGGTAAAGGGAGTTACATTGCTGAGTCATCCCGGATGCCTGCTCTCATACCAGCGTCCTTATGAGACGATGCTGGAGAGGATCAGAGCCACCGTTCGTTCCAATCGGCTGACTGTGCTGGTGACTCATTGGTGGGAGTTTTTTCGCGAGGGTGAGCGCGATGAGAAGTTCATTCGTGTTCTGCACGAAACCGCCGATTTTCTCGCCGGCGATCCGGAGGTAAAAGTTGTCCGTTTTGAAGCTGCGCCGGATTTGATCTGATCGGGACGCAAGTGATAGCGTTTGGGCCGGTGGAGGATCCGCGCGAGATATTGAAAGCTGGCGTTGAGCAGGGGCTGCATCCCGGAGCGCAGCTCTCGATCTGGCACCGCGGCAAAGCTGTTGTTGATTTCGCCTGCGGTGACGCTCGTCCCGGCGTTCGGATGCGGACGGACTCGCTGGTCCAGTGGTTTTCTTCGGGCAAGCCATTGACGGCCATCTGTATCGCACAACTTTACGACCGAGGCGATTTGCTGCTGGACGATAAAATCACCCGCTTCATTCCGGAGTTCGGCATGAACGGGAAGGAGAGCGTCACTGTGTGGCATCTCCTCACCCACACCGCAGGGTTTCGGAGCGCCGATAATCTTCCTCGACATATCGAATGGAACCAAGCGATCCGGCAGATTTGCGCTTCGCCGCTGGAGGGGGATTGGGTTCCCGGCGAAAAGGCAGGTTACTCAACGCAGGCAGCGTGGTTTATTCTTGCCGAAATTATTCAGCGAATCACCGAGGCGGCGTTTCCCGAATACATTCGGAACGAACTTCTCTTGCCGCTGGGAATGCGCGATTGCTGGTTAAGCCTGCCGCGTGAAGAGCACGACCGGTATGGAGAGCGCATCGCGCAGATGTTCGATACGTTCGGCGGAAAACAAAATCTCTCCCCATTGCAGGACGCTGCGGGAATGGAAGTCTGCAGGCCGGGTGCCAGCGCGCGCGGTCCGGTCCGTGAACTCGCGCGCCTCTATCGAATGCTTGTGAACGGTGGCGACATGGGAGGGCACTGTTACCTTCGCGAAGAGACAATCCGCCTGTTTACCGAACGTCACCGCACGGCCATGTACGATCAAACGTTTGCGCACACGCTCGATTATGGGCTCGGATTTATTGTGAACTCCAATCGTTACGGCGCGGAGACGGTGCCCTATGGATATGGGTGCTACGCCTCTGAAGAGACCTTTGGCCATAGCGGAGCGCAGTCATCCTGCGCATTCGCAGATCCCCAACGCGAACTGGTTGTGGCGTGGGTCGCGAACGGCATGCCGGGTGAACGCGCGCATCAAGAACGCCAGCGCGCGGTTAACAACGCCGTGTACGAACAGCTCGGTCTTGCCGGGAGTTGAGCCATTCGGCTACAACCCAACGCTGTGAAACGCATCGGGCTCGTCATCACGATCATTGTTCTAGTGTTGGGTGGTCTGGTGTCTTGGCGCGGAAAGGGAACGAAGCAACTTCGCGTTCGGGTGGTCGATTCAGCCGGGGCACCGGTGGCGGGAGCCGTTCTCACGCCGGATGGTATTCGGGGAACGGATCGCGCGCATTATTGGTGGCGGGATGATCGCGCTGTGAAACCAACGCCGGTTCGGACGGATGCGGATGGCTGTGCCAGCTTTCCATATCCGCCCTACGTGCATGAAAGGATTCGAAGTATTGAAATCAGTTTCGGCGTGAATCATCCGGATTTTTCCCCCGAACGCCCGTTCATCCCTGTAGCGTCCGGTCTGACGACCGCCACCCCACCGTTGCAGCGCGTGCTTTCCTTTCTCCGCGATGCAAATCTTTCGGGTAAAGTGCACACAGTTACGCTTCATCGCGCGGCGACGATCGAGGTGACGGCGATGATCCAGGAACGAAAGCTTGGGGCTGAGAACTTTCATGTTCAAGTGGTGTCCGAAGCGAAGTCTGATCTGCCGCTTGAAATGGCCAGCCGAACCGGCGAGGTGATAACGCTGCACCAGATACCTGCTGGAAAGTTCTGTTTGCGTGCGGTGGGGTTTTTCGATGGTAAGACGTATTTCTCCGCCTTGACCGACGGCATCGGCGCCTCGAATGAGACGAACCGTTTCCTGCTCGATATGAAACCTGCGGCTGGGGTGCGGGGGAGGCTGGAGGGCGTCCCAACGCCCATCAAAAACGGCTGGATCAATGTGCGAGTGGTGAATGTGCAGCCGAAAGCCAGTGAACCACTCATTTGGGCAGACTACGCGCCGATCGGTGAAAACGGTGAGTTTGAATTTTTGGCGCTGCCCTCGGGGCGATTGGAAACAGTCGCCCTTTGCGACGGCTATGTTTCACAGAATCCACCGGGCAAACCGGCTAACACCTTTGTGTATCCCAGTCGTATGGATATTCCTACCGTTGAGGATGTCGTCATTCCCATGATTCCGACGGGCGCGGTGGAAATCAAGGTCGTCGACCCGGCAGGCCGGCCCGTCAGTGAAGCTGAAGTCGGAACGTGGCCGAATATTCAGTGGGCGGACTACTACTCGACGGTGTTCGCATCGGATTTCTATCGCACTAGCGAAACGCTCCAGTCCACGAACAAGGTAGCGCGAACCTCAAAACGCACGTTCAACGTCAAAACTGATCAAAATGGTATTGCCCATATTATGGAACTGCCGGGAACAAAACAGGATTTTGGATTGGATCACAAGCGCTGGGAACTGCCGGTCAATCAGTCGCATAACCGATCAGAATTGCTGACAATTACTCCCCAGGTAACGAACCGTTATGTTTTAAAAGTACAGGAGAAAGGGAAGGAATTTCGCGAAGAGTGAGGGTGCTAAATGGAGATTTCCAAACGTAAGAGCAGAGTATTTTCTGCCGATTTCTCGATCAGAGCCGGTAAACAGCCTTCGGCTACTGAGGCGTTGACAAGGCTTGTCGGTTATCCAAACTGACCCAAAGTAAGGGGGCTTAGTTTTGCTAGAAAGCACGGGCTGACCTTTGCTTTGAACCCAAGGAGTTAAGCATGATCGATTGTCAGTTTGCAGGATTGGTGTGTCGTTCTTCCCTTGTTCTCAAGAGATTCCAACTGAGAGGCGGAGCCGGAGTTGGCGCGGCCGCTTTGCTCGGACTGTGTCAAAGCGCGTGGGCGGCGAATCTCGCGCCGCTTGGTTCGGGAATCATGGGGGTGAACGACGCGGTTGATGCAGATGCGGGAGTTCTTTACTTCCACGCGGGTGTGGCGGGAGCGATCAATGATGGCGATGCAGGCACGCACGTTGATAACTATTTCGGCGATCCACCCACGGACGGAGGCAAAGGGGTGAGTTATGTCGGGATTGTCTGGCCGGATGTCCGTTATGAGTCGATCCAAACGCTGACGCTGGATCTCGCGTTGTTCGGTGATGGCGGTTGGTTCGGCATCAACGGACAAGGTCCGGGCGCCGGCGGAGCTTTAACAGAAGATCAGGTGCTTGCACCGTCGGTGCAGGTGAGCACCAATAGCGGAGTGAGCTGGCAGACGGTGCCGGCATCGAGCGATTACTCGGCGGTGATGATCGGCACGACGATTGGAGGGGGTGATAATCCGAACCCGGTGAATGCAACGGTGAAATTCACATTGAACAGCCCTGCGACGAAGATCAGCGGAATTCGCATTATCGGACAGAACGGCGGGCAGGCGGATGGCAATGGATTCATCGGCGTGGCCGAGCTGCAGGTCGACGCGGCGGCCGCAACGGACACGGATGGCGACGGATTGCCTGATGAGTGGGAAACGGCGCACGGCCTGAACGTGGGAACAAACGACGCCAATGCGGATTCCGACGGGGATGGGTTGAGCAATGTGGCCGAGTTCACCGCCGGGACGAATCCCAAGGCAATTGATACGGACGGCGACGGCTTTCAAGACGGACTGGAAATCAGTTTGGGAAGTTCGCCGACGGACGGAACCAAGGTTCCGAATCTGGCGCGCAGCGGCACCGGATTTATCGGCGTGAAGGAATCGCTCGAGAGCGGCCCTGAAACCGAACAGGATTATGCGCATGCGGGTGATGTGACAGCGATCAACGACGGCAATCCTGCGAGCCGTGTGGACACCTATAATGGCGATACGCCGACCCAGGTTGGGTATGTCGGAATTCGCTGGGATTCGGCACTCACGAACAAACTGAAGTCGCTGAAGTTGAATATGGCCACGTTTCTGGATGGTGGATGGTTCGGGCCAAACGGAACCGGACCTGGAGCGGGTGGGGCGTTGCGCACTAATCATCTCACGGAGCCTAAAGTGGAGATTACGACGGACGGATCGACCTGGGTGCCCGTGGCGTTCACATCGGACTACGTTCAGAAGCTTACCGGGCACAAGATTGGCGGAGGGGCAGTTCCGAATCCAAGTTCGGTTGTGGCGACATTCACGCTCAATCAGGAAACAAATGGGATTACCGGCATTCGTGTGATCGGGACGGAAGGGGGCCAGGCAAGCGGCGGATTTCTTGGTGTTTTTGAACTCGAAGCGTTCATGAATGGTTCCGACGTGGATAACGACGGGCTGGACGATGTTTGGGAGCGGCAGAATGGATTGAATGTCGGAGTCAACGATGCCGCAAGCGATGCCGATAAAGATGGGCTCACGAACCTGCAGGAATTCGACGGCGGCACCAATCCGCAAATCGCGGACACAGATGGCGACGGCCTGAACGACGGCGCGGAGCTCAATACGAACCATACAGATCCACGGCAATCGGATACAGACGGGGACGGTTTGAGTGACGGAGCGGAAGTGAACACTCATCACACTAATCCAAGTGTGGTTGATACCGATGGCGATGGCTTCGCGGATGGAATCGAGATCACTCTGGGGAGCAGTCCGACTGATGCGAACAGCGTTCCGTCGAATATTGCGGCGAGCGGCACGCCGATCCTCGGCGTTCAAGAGAGCGTTGATACGGGCGAGCCTGTCCCGGTTTTCAATGCGGGAGCGCCGGGCGCAATCAATGATTCAGATCCGCTGACGCGGGTCGATACGTTCAGCG
Source organism: Limisphaerales bacterium (assembly GCA_044226545.1). GTDB lineage: Bacteria > Verrucomicrobiota > Verrucomicrobiia > Limisphaerales > SXQI01 > DASVNK01. Next base: position 20,173 of record JBGAGW010000032.1, on the reverse strand, counting down.
GTGGGTCGGAAACGGCAAGTTTCGTTGGAATTCTTTGGGATAAACCGGTCACGACACCGATCACAAAGCTGGAATTGACGCTGGCGACGTTTTTCGATGGCGGATGGTTTGGGGTGAACGGAGTTGGCCCGGGCAATGGCGGGGTGCTGTCTCCGACGGAGCACCTCGTCGAACCGGTGGTGCAGGTGAGTACGAACAAAGGTGTCACGTGGCAGGCTGTTCCATTCGCTTCGGATTACATTCAAGCACTCACGGATCATCCTCTACCCGCTGAGGCGTTCGGACCTCCCACCTCCGCGAAGGCGACATTCACGCTGACGACGCCCCAGTCCAACATCACCGGCATTCGCATTATCGGGAGCGAAGGTGGAACAGCCAGTAGCGGATTCCTCGGGGTATTCGAGCTGGGCGTGCTTACGGCTGGTTCGTCGAGCGGTGGCGACGGCGTCAAGCTCATCAACACCGCGGTGCAGACCGGCACGTTTGAGTTCCAGTTTGCGACTGCCCAGGGAACCAGCTACCAGGTGCAGTTCAAGAACAATCTGAGCGATGCGACGTGGCAATCACTCACGACGGTTACCGGTGACGGCACGACCAAATCGGTATCGGATAACCGAACGACGCCCGCGCGGTTTTATCGCGTGGTGACGCAATAAGGGAATAGTTTGCAGCAACGCCCCCGCTCGTGAGTGAGCCGGGGGCGTTTGCATTTAAACGCGGAACGTGGTGTTGACATGACAAAGTACTTTGTTATACAAAGCTCGCATGCGATCTGACCGTTCCCGCAGGCTTTTCCTTCCGATTGAAATGATCCGCGCGCCATTCCTGGATGCGCGGTTGGAAGCCGGCGCGCCTCGGGAGCGGTATGCTTTACTGATCAACCCGTTTTACCCCAAAGACCCGCACGCAAGTTTTGGAAAGCATGTGCTCACGCCTTCGCTGGCGTTAACGAGCATTGCCGGCGCAACTCCGGCGAATTGGCAGGTCGATTATTGGGATGAGAATTTGTTGCAAGGCCCGCCCCCGATTGAACCATTTCCGCAAGTGGTCGGGATCACAGTGCATCTTACATTTGCGCGGAGGGCGTATGAGCTGGCGGATTGGTTTCGAGCCCGTGGAGCGAAGGTGATTCTCGGCGGGCTGCACGTGCTGTCGTGTCCAGAAGAGGTCGTGCCGCATGCGGATGCAATTGTGATCGGCGAAGGGGTGCAGGTGTGGGCTTCGATTCTGACGGATGTGGAGGGAGGGCGGTTAAGAAGCGTTTACGAGGGGAGTTATACACGGCCGTACCGAGACGATCCTGCGCCACGTCGAGAAATCTTGCCGCGTCGCAGTTTTCTCACGACCACCAGTCTCATCGCGACGCGCGGTTGCCATAATCGATGCGGATTTTGTTATTTGTCCACGGAAGGATTGCAGATGCCATACAAGGTGCGCGATCCGGAGCAAATTGCAGAGGAGTTAGCTAGTGACGGGCAGCCCTACGCGGTCTTTGTGGACAACAATCTTGGTTCGAAGCCGGACTATCTGATGAAGTTGTGTCAGGCATTACGACCGTTGAAGAAGATCTGGAGCGCGGCGGTGACACTCGATGTCACAGAGCGACCAGCGCTAATTCGGGAAATGGCGCTGGCGGGATGCACCGGGGTGTTCATCGGGTTTGAATCGCTCTCGGACGAGAATCTGAGTTTCGCGCGAAAGAAAACACCGCGTACAGAGGATTATGCGCGCCGGGTAAAAATTCTGCATGATAACGGCATTCAGGTAAATGGCAGCTTTGTATTCGGGTTCGATCAGGACGGCCCGGAAGTTTTTGCGCGGACGGTCGACTGGATTGAGGAGAACCGGCTCGAATGCGCGACGTTTCATATTCTGACGCCGTACCCGGGCACGCCACTTTTTCGGCAAATGGAATCGGAAGGGCGTTTGTTGCACAAAGATTGGTCCCGGTATGACACGGCACATGTCGTATTTCAACCAAAGCGGATGAGCGTGGAGGAATTGGCTCAAGGTTATGCGTGGGCTTATCGAACGTTGTTTTCCTTTGGGTCAATTTGGAAACGAAGACCGGAACAACGATCGGCGGTGTTGCCCTATCTCGCGATGTGTTATTTGTATAAAAAGTCCAATCGGTTCTGGCACTTTTTAATCAAACACGATCTGACGGCCTGGGTGTGGCGTCCGCTGGTGGAATGGACGCGGATACGGCACGTCAAGTTTCGAGGAAGGCTCGAAAGGCGTGTGGCGAGCTGCGCGGAGGGCACGGTGGGTGCAGTGATGCCCGCGGGAGTTTAAAGGAGTTACGAAGCATCTTCGCTGTGGGATATGATTGGCGCTAATACATATCCCATTAAGGTTGACTTTAATCATCTATTCTTATTAAGGTGGAATGTCTTAACGAAATGAATTGCCGCGAGTAAGCTCGCGGATGCGATGAATGTCTTAACAGGATTGTTCGGCTCTTCGCTGGGCAAGAAGTACATCATGGCCGTCACTGGCCTGGCGATGTTCGGCTTCGTCGTCGCGCATATGCTCGGGAATCTGCAGGTGTTTCTCGGGCCGGATGCGATCAACGACTACGGCTATTTTCTTCAAAGTAAACCCGAACTGGTATGGCCGGCGCGGATTGGCTTGTTGGTGATGGTCGTGCTGCATATCTGGGCGGCAATAAAGTTGAGCGCGGAGAATAAAGCGGCAAGGCCGAAGGGCTACGGAAATTATAAAATTGTGGCGGCGAGTTACGCGTCACGGACAATGTTGGTGAGCGGCCTGGTGTTGTTTGCATTTATCGTCTATCACCTGATGCACTTCACGGTGCAGGTGCAGGGAATCAATTTTGCGGGCACGAACTTTACGACCCTGGAAGACGCCAAACATCACCATGACATTTACAACATGATCATCATCGGTTTCAGCCAGCCGCTGGTGGCGATCTTCTACATCGTGAGCATGTGCCTGCTCTCGCTCCATTTGAGTCACGGGATCAGCAGCATGTTTCAATCGCTCGGCTGGAAAAATCGGAAGTACGGAACGCTGATCGATCGGTTCGCGCTGGTCATGGCTGGCATTTTGGTGGTGGGGTATTCAGCGATTCCAATCGCGGTGCTCACCGGCATCCTGAAGAAGGTGAATTATGGCGCTTGATGCAAAAGTTCCTTCAGGGCCAATCGAGAAAAAGTGGGACAAGGCCAAGTTCGACCTCAAGCTGGTTAATCCGGCGAACAAACGGAAGTTCGAGGTCATTGTCGTGGGCAGCGGATTGGCCGGTGGTTCCGCGGCAGCCACGCTGGCTGAGCTTGGCTATAAGGTTAAATGCTTCTGTTACCAGGATAGCCCGCGTCGGGCGCACAGCATCGCAGCACAGGGCGGCATCAACGCGGCCAAGAATTACCAGAACGATGGCGACAGTGTTTACCGGCTTTTTTACGACACGATTAAGGGGGGCGATTTCCGCGCGCGCGAAGCGAATGTTTACCGACTTGCGCAACTCAGCGTAAACATCATCGATCAATGCGTTGCGCAGGGCGTTCCTTTCGCGCGCGAATACAGCGGTTACCTCACGAATCGTTCGTTTGGCGGCGCGCAGGTTTCGCGGACGTTTTACGCGCGCGGCCAAACCGGGCAGCAATTGCTTCTGGGTGCTTATCAGGCGCTCGAACGACAAATCGGTCTCGGTACGGTGGAGATGTATCCGCGCAGTGAGATGCTTGATCTGGTGATTGTCGATGGTCACGCCAAGGGCATTGTCGTGCGCGACTTGATCACGGGTGAAGTAACCTCGCACTCTGGCGATGCAGTGATCCTTGCGACGGGTGGGTACAGCAATGTCTTTTACCTGTCGACGAATGCGCGCGGTTGCAACGTGACCGCGACCTACCGAGCCCATCGCAAAGGCGCGTTATTCGCGAATCCGTGCTACACGCAAATTCATCCGACCTGCATCCCTGTGACCGGTGAGCATCAGTCGAAGCTCACGTTGATGTCCGAATCGCTTCGGAACGACGGCCGGGTTTGGGTGCCGAAAAAGAAGGGGGATAAACGTTCGCCGGGCCAGATTCCTGAGGGGGAACGGGACTACTACCTGGAGCGAAAGTATCCAAGCTTTGGCAATCTTGCGCCGCGTGATATTGCGTCGCGCGCAGCGAAGGAAGCGTGCGATGATGGACGCGGGGTTGGACCAAGTGGGCTCGGGGTTTATCTCGATTTCGCCGATGCGATCAAGCGGCTTGGGGCCGCGACGATCAAGGAGCGGTACGGCAACTTGTTCGACATGTATCAAACGATCACGGGCGAGAATGCCTACGAAGTGCCGATGCGCATTTATCCCGCGCTGCACTACACGATGGGCGGCTTGTGGGTTGATTACAATTTGATGAGCAATATCCCCGGCCTTTTTGTGCTCGGTGAAGCGAATTTCTCCGACCATGGCGCGAATCGCCTCGGCGCGAGCGCGTTGATGCAGGGGTTGGCCGACGGCTATTTCGTGATTCCCTACACGATCGGGCATTATTTTGCTTCGTTCAAGAATGCGCGACCGCCCACCTCTCATCCGGAGTTCAAGAAGGCGGAGGAGAACGTTCGCGCGATGACGAAACGTTTCCTGTCAATGAATGGAAAGCGAACGCCGACTTCGTTCCATCGCGAGTTGGGGAAATTGATGTGGGAGAATTGCGGGATGGCGCGGTCTGAGCAGAGTCTCAAAGCGGCGTTGAAACGGATTCCGGAGCTGCGCCAGGAGTTCTGGCAAAATCTGAAGGTAACCGGCGCGGGCGAGGAGCTGAACCAAACCCTGGAGCAAGCGGGGCGGGTGGCGGATTATATGGAATTCGCCGAATTGCTCTGCACCGATGCGCTGATGCGCCGTGAATCTTGTGGCGGTCATTTTCGCGTGGAGTTTCAAACGGAGGACGGTGAGGCAAAACGTGACGATGAGAATTTCGCGTTCGTCGGCGCGTGGGAATACCAGGGGATGGACAAGGCGCCGCTATTGCACAAGGAACCGTTGGTCTACGAAGAAGTTCACATGAGCCAGAGGAGCTACAAGTAGTATGAATCTAACCCTCAAGGTCTGGCGGCAAAAAAGCGGTTCTTCGGAAGGCCAGTTTGCGACTTATCAGGCGACGGACGTGATGGAGGACATGTCGTTCCTCGAAATGCTCGACGTGGTAAACGAGGGACTGCTGGAACGCGGCGAAGAGCCGATTGCTTTCGATTCCGACTGCCGCGAAGGCATCTGCGGAATGTGTTCGCTGGTGATTAACGGTATTCCGCACGGCGGCCATCGCGGCACTGCGACCTGTCAGCTTCACATGCGCCATTTCAAGGATGGCCAGACCATCACGATTGAACCCTGGCGCGCGAAGGCCTTCCCGGTCATTAAGGACCTGGTCGTCAACCGAGGCGCTTTCGACCGCATCATTGCCGCCGGCGGTTTCATCTCCGCATCAACGGGTGGCGCTCCAGACGGCAATGCAATTCCGATTGGCAAAGATGATCAGGAAACGGCGATGGATGCGGCCGCTTGCATCGGCTGCGGTGCCTGTGTGGCGGCATGCAAGAATGCTTCCGCCATGCTTTTCGTGTCCGCGAAAGTTTCGCACCTCGCCCTTTTGCCGCAAGGCGAGGTCGAGCGCGAACGCCGCGCCCTCAGTATGGTTCGTCAAATGGACAGCGAAGGTTTTGGTAACTGTACCGTGACGGGTTCCTGCGAAGCGGTCTGTCCAAAAGAAATCAGCCTGGACTTCATCGCCCTGATGAATCGCGAGTATTTCAAGGCGCTGTTGAAGAAGTAAAACATCGCACCCAGCACGGGCTTCCCCTGCCATCCGACTTCCGGCTGCCTCATTTGCGCGAGCGCGAATTAGCCGCAGCCCAGATCATGCTCGAAAAACCAGAGATGCTTCTCCGTTCAATTTATGTGAAACCCGAGCAAGCACCGCACGCATTTATCCTCAGAGGAAGTGCTACCGATCCCTTCGCCCCCAACCGCTCCTCCTGCCCCAATTCCGGTTTGCATGCTCCCGTCGTGCCGAGCGACTTGAGGCGATAGCCGCGCGGGTGAACGCCACCAGGGTCCCCGAAAGGCTTTTTTTGCGCTTCGCCGCAGTCCACTGCTCAATTTGGCCGGGACCTCACTTGGCGAGGTTGGCCAGTTCGCGATCCAGTGCTTCCCATTGTGCGATCTCGTTTTCGGTTGCGGCCGTCCAGATTCGAACAGTTTTATCCCGCCCGCACGAGGCAAGGTGGCGTCCGTCAGGAGAGAAGGCCAACGAATAGGTTTCCGTGCGGTGTCCTGGGATAGAAAAGAGTTCGTGTCCGTTTTCAGCATCCCAAACTTTTACCGCGTGGTCGTCGCCGGCTGTGGCAATGCGGCGTCCGTCGGGCGAGAAGGTCGCGACGAGCGCGGTACCGTGGTGCCCAATGAGGTTGCAACGAACCTCGCCAGTGCGGGAATCGCGGAGTTCGAAAACGTCGGCATGGCCGACGAGGATGCTTTTGCCGTCGGGAGAAAAGCATCCAACGGGATGAGTCAGCTTTTTGGGAATGGAGAAAGGTTTGTGGCCGGTCGGGAGTTCCCAGACATTGTAACCATTGCTGTCCAGGGATAGTAGAAGGCTGGAGTCAGGCGAGATTTGAAGAGCACCACGCGGGGCGGGCGGTCTGGGGAAAGCATTCCGCAAGAGGCCGGTGCGGGAGTCCCAAACCTGGATTTGGTTGTCGGGGCTCGTGGTGATGAACCAACGGCTGTCCGGTGAGAACTGCACGTTTCGGTCGCCGCTGCCGTCGGGTGGGAAGGGAGGCAACGGCACGGAAATAAGCGGCGGTTCTCTTAAATCGGTGAATAGAGCTGCCTCCCCTTTGGCAGTAACCACGGCAATGCGCTTCCTGTCAGGCGAGTATCGGAGGTCTAAAAGTTCGCCCGGGTTGATACCAGTTGGCTCTTCCGAGCCTGTGTTTGGATCGAAGAAAACGGCCGAACCGTTGGTGCTTGGAATAAGAATCCGTTCGCCGTTCAGCGCAGGGCAAAGCTCGATTGAAGCCCAGGAGCGAATCTGTTGCTCCGTTTTAGTGTCCCAGATTCGGTATATCGTTTGGTTGCTTCCGCCGGCTTCAAGGCTCAGGAGCGCATTGGCCCGCGGCCACCATTGGATTTTGCCCAGCTCGTTCGAGGCCCCTACAAGCGTTGTGTGTGTAGCATCGCGAAGTGGATCCCAAAACCTGATGGCTCCGTCGTGTCCTGCGGAGGCCAGCGTCTTGCCATCGGGCGAATAGGCCACGGCGTAAGCGAAAGACTGGGAGCCGCGCAAAACTCGCGCATCCTCATCGGCCTTCATATCCCAAAGTCGGATGGTGTTATCCCAACTGGCGGAAGCGAGCTGGCGCCCATCATGAGAAAAGGCCAGTCCATAAACAGACGCTGTGTGTCCGCGCAGTTCACGGCGTAACTGGCCGGTAGCGGAGTCCCACAACAGAACGCGATTGTCACCCCCGCCGCTCGCGAGCACCTGGCCGTCAGGGGAGAGTGCGATGGAATAAACGAACTGTGAGTGACCGTGCAGAACCCTCAGAAGCTCGCCGTTGCGAGAGTCCAAAGTGAGAACGCGCCCGTCATCTCCTCCGCTGAAAAGAATCGAACCGGTTTGATCCCACGCGAGGCAATAAACACCACGGTTTGTATTCGCCGGTATGGTTCGTTGAAGCAATCCGGTCGCAACATCCCATAGTCGAACGACCCGGTCCGCTCCACCCGACGCGATCACCCGACTATCAGGAGAGAAGGCAACGGCTTTTGCGCCGTGGGTGGGATCAATGACCCTTTCAAGGGTGCCGCTCGGGAACTGCCGAAGAACGATATTGGTAGCAGCGGCGGCGACCCACTTTCCGTCGGGCGAAAAGGCAAAGTAGAATTCACCCGTACTCAACGTACTCAGCTTCTGACCGCTGGACCGGTCGAATAGCTGAAGTTCCACCTTGTACGGGTCGGGCCAGCCGCTCACGCTCGCGACCAGGAACTGGCCGTCTGGCGAAAAGGAGAGCAGATACACGTCACGGGCTTCGAGAGGAACGACGCGCTTCTCCTGATGACACAGGCGATAGAGGTAGGCCCACTCGAAGCTTCGAAAGTCCGGTTCGCCCGGTTTTGGACGAAGGTCCTTTAAGCTTTCGAGCGCGCCGCGAACATTAAAGGAGTCATAACGCTGTTGGGCGAGCAGCATCTGCGCGGCGTAGGCATTTTGCCGCGCAGAGAGTTCTCCCGCTCGCGCCCGGCGCCATTGAATGCTAAGCGCAATGAGCGCGACAAACGCCGTAAGAAGCAGCCCGGCAAGAGCCGGATTTCGCCGGGACCAACGCGCGAAGCGTCCGAGCGGTCCCACCCGCCGGGCGCGAATCGGCTCCCAACGAAGGAAGCGTTCCAGGTCTTCAGCCACTTCCAAGGCCGAGCTGTATCTTTCGCCAGGCGCTTTGCGGAGACACTTCAGGCAGATGGTTTCCAGATCAGGCGGGGTGTCGCGCCGGAGAGCGCGCGGAGTCACCGGATCTTTCTCCAACACAGCTCGGATCGTTTCGCCCAGCATTTCGCCGGGGAACGGAGGACGGCCCGTGAGGAGAAAATACAAAATGCTGCCCAGGCCGAACACATCCGTATGAACGCCGGTGGGGCCGCGCTCTCGTGAAGCTTGTTCGGGCGCCATGAAGTTGGGCGAACCGGCGCTGGCGATCGTTTGGGTGAGATCAACGGCGGTCTTGGTCAGCCCGAAATCAGTCAGCTTCGGTTCGCCGCGCTCATTGACCAGAACGTTGCCCGGCTTGAGATCACGGTGGATGACTCCTTGCGTATGCGCGTAGTGAACAGCCTGCGCCAGCTTCAATACCCACTCAACAATGCGCGCGATGGAGAGCGGCCCTTCATGCACGCTTTGGGCAAGGCTTTGGCCGGGAACAAACTCCATGGCGAAGAAGGGCCGTCCGTCATGCTCTCCGACGTCATGTATGCTGACAATGTTCGGATGGCTTAGTTTTGCCACGGCGCGGGCTTCCCGCAAAAGCCGTTTTCGCGCCGCGTCGTCGGCAAACTCACCCGCAATTAACATTTTCAGCGCCACTACGCGGTCCAGCCCGGGCTGGCGCGCTCGATAAATCACTCCCATCCCGCCACGGCCCACTTCGTCGAGTAGCTCGTAGTTTCCAAACCGACGCAGCGGCTCCTCCGCTGCCCAAGCGGAAGGATGCGCGGAAGAGTCCTCATCGCGAACCATTTCTTCAAAGAAGCAAGCAGCGCAGACAGTCCCCCCGAGAGAACTGCCGACCGGCTCGCCGCACCGCGAGCAGCGCTGTTCAGATGCCGCCAACATCCCGTTCTACCGCCTTCACGATCGGACGGTGCGTGCAAAGGTGTTTTAGCAGGATCATTCTGGCGAGAACATTTGCCCCGATTTAATTGTGCTAAAGGCGTGAAAATTGCGAACCCCTATTAGGTAAACCCGGTATACCACCAGGGTGGAAGCTCACGTACGCGTCCAAAAATTCAAAGCCAATGCCGGAATGTTTTACGCCAGGATCATTTTCTCGTGCTTTTGTATCCACATCGCCGTAGTTGCGCTTTTGCTCACGAAAAAGGTGTCCGCTGCAACGACTCCCGAAGAGGGGCATGAAGTTGAGTTGATACAAACGGTCGTTTGGCCACCCTTTCCGGCTGGAGAGGGCCAGGGAATCAGCATCGATTCGAACTTTGCCTATGTCGCCTACGGCAGCGGAGGGTTGCGTATCTACGATCTGAATAGCCCGACCAATCCGGTCGTGGTTGGCGCTGTGGATACCCCGGGCACGGCGCGACGGGTGTCAGTTTTGGGCTCCTATGCTTATGTGGCTGATCGAACAGGCGGATTACAGATCGTGGATATCAGGGAGCCGCGCGAGCTCCGTGTTATAGGTGCAATAGAGCTGAACCTCGATGTATTGGACGTTAAGGTCACAGGCAATCTTGCTTTCGTTCTCGGCGTGGGCTCTGCCCAGAATCGTCTCGTCGTTGTCGACATTTCCAGTCCCGCTGCACCGGTGATACTTGGCCGAACCGTTATAAGCGCGGATTCGTCGCTCGTTCTGAACGGCGGATATGTCTACGCACTGGGGGGACGATCGCTTTCTGTCGTGGACGTGCAGGACCCGACGTCGCCCAAGGTAATCTCAGAAACGAGCTTGGACCCAAACGGCGGGCCGGTGCAGAGCGTCTACGGCGCCGCCCTCGCTCTCCGTGGCGAGCTGCTCTACGTCGCCGGTTCGACCTTGCAGGTGTTCGACATCAGCAATCCGCTCGTCCCCGTGAAGAAGTGGCAAGCTGCTTCCGATTTCGGGTATGCCGCCCTGAGTGTGAGTATCTCAGATAACTTATTAGTCCTTGGGAATGGAGCGGTCTTCAACATATCCACGCCTGATGCGCCTTTGGCGGTCACGACGCAAACGTTCGAGTTCAGTCAGGTAGCCATAGGTGGATCGACGGCATATGCAGTCGTTTACACTGGGGTAAAAACCTTCTCGTTGAGCCCCGGAGTTCCTCGTTTTGATCTCCCCTCGGGCAGTTCGGCACCCGATCCAGGCGACCTCGTCAACGTGGCTCTTTCCGCGGACTATGCCTTGATCGGCGGTTCTTCCGGAGTCTATATCTTGAATACGGAAAACAAGCTCGCGCCATATAGAGCTTCATTTCTCCCGGGGGCCGGCGACTTTTCGGCGGTGTCCTTCGCCGTTGGAAAGGCATATATCCTGAAGCAGTCTGGCTGCCTTCCTGGTTTTACCGGTTGCCTTCAAGCTATCGATTTGAGCGACCTCCGCGCGCCCGTGGTGCTCGGCCAGGCACCCATCAACAATCAGTCTCCCTTGGACTTCGCAATCAATGGAGATTACGCGTACGTCGCCCAGACTGGCGACCTCGCGGTTTTCGACATTTCCGATCCGCGGAAACCAGTGTTCCTACAGGAGGTCGAGCTCCAAGGCGCCTTCAGCATCGCTCTTCAACGCGGATATGCCTTTGTGGTTGGGCGAGAGCTGCTGCAGGTGCTCGGACTCAGCGATCCCGCACGACCCAAGTTGGTCGCGAGCCTGCCGATACGGTACGAATGGGGCGATGACCCCCGTCTGATCGTAAACGGCGATTACGGGTATATCGGAGGGAAGTCTCTTCAGATCATCGATCTGAGCGATCCACTCGCACCACGGTTCGCCGGTGAGACTCTGCCGCCGCCAAGAGGTCCGGCGCAACTTGTGGATAGCGACGTTAGGCCCTACGCAGCGAAGGAGAACCATCTTTATGCGTTGAGTGGAACGCGACTGATCGCACTGGATATCTCAAACCCAACAGTTCCGACGGTGGCCGGCTCGCTGGAACTTCCTGATTTTGGTGCTGACCTTTCGGTGGAAGGAGGCACCTTTGCGGTCGCTCTCGGTCGACGCGGAACAGTCTTTGGAAGAATCCTGGATCTTGCTCCGTCCGCTCCGCGGTTCGAATTTCCGCTACAGGACATCAGCGGACATCCGGGTTCAAGGATGACCCTCCGGCCGCAAGTGCGCGGAGCCGGACCGCTCGGTTACCAGTGGTACAAAAACGGACAAGCGCTAACGGATAGCCCCAATCTGCTAAGCGCCCGAGCGGCGGATCTTTCCTTCCCGGCTTTGAATGTGTTCGACTCGGGCGAGTACTCATTGGTCGTGTCGAATGCTCTCGGCGCCGTCACCAGCGCCCCAGTCGCGGTCAAGATATCAGCGCCGATTCAGTTGCAAGAAGTGCAGAGCTGGCCCGGTATTCCCGCCGATTTCATGCAAGGCCGCTTCTCGGATATGATTGTGCGCAGCAACCTGGCTTACACCGCGGGAAATGGCTTGCAGATCTTCGATCTGAGCGTTCCGGCAGAACCGACGTGGTTAGGGGGAGTCGCAATCTATTTCTCCACCCTGTTGGATCTCTCTGACGAATATGCGTATGTCGTGGCGAATTCCCAGCAACTGCACATCGTCGATGTCAAAGACCCGCATTCGCCACGAAAGGTTGGGCTCTACAGCATCAACGAATCCATTTACGGAGTGGTGGCGATCGACCGCACCGTTTTCCTGGCCTCTTCTGAGGCTCTTTACGCGCTCGACGTGAGTCACCCCGGTTCCCCCAAGCTAATCGGCCGACTTCCTACAAATGTCCTGACGGCGTCCTACTTGTCTCCGGAGGACCGCGCGATGAGCTACGCCGACGGTTATCTCTATGTAGGAGGGCTACACGTATTTGACGCCCGCGATCCGGCGCGACTAAGGAAAGTTGGCGAGCTCACGCCTCGAAGAAGGCCCATGTCGAGCAGCCTCTCCGGCGGCTATCTTTTGCTTGGGGAGGGCGGTGGACTCGAGATGGTGGATGTGCGTAACCCTGCCGTTCCCAAATCGGTCCTCGACATATCCGTTGACGCTGGCGTCGCCTCAGCCGCGATCCGCGGCAAGCACCTGTTCATTGCATCTACCGGAGATTTCACTCACGAACTACTCGCATACGATATCACCGATCCAGCTTCACCCGTGCTGGTGAGCCGGTTCGACACACGCACGATGCCGGTTTCGATGGCGACTTTTGAAAATTACGCATTGATAGGGACGATCGAAGACTTTCAGGTGGTCGACATTGCGAATCCTCTCGCGCCGAGCCGGGTCGCGACGTTTGCCCGACCTCCCGGAGTGTCGGGGTTCTGGATTTATGGCGACCACGGATTCGCGGTGGATACGAAAGGGGATCTTCAAATCCTGGACATCACGAATCCTGCCCAGTTGAAGCGGATCGGGGGATTACCCCGAAAGGCCGGCGGAAATCCGGTGTCGTGGAACTATCAAATGCAGTTCGCTGGCCAACACGCCTTTCTGCTAAACGGAGATCCGCCGTTGCAAGCGATCGATCTGACCGATATAGCAGAACCGAAGGTCGTTTGGAGCAGCGCAACGACCACGGACGCCTATGGCAATCCCTGGCTCTACTGGGGCACTGCTTTGGCCGGCAATTATCTTCTACTCAGCGAGAATGGGCTGCGAATACTCGACGTCAGCAATCCATCGGCGCCTAAAGAAGTCGTTCGCCTGGAGATGTCCTCCGGCGCCATCGCAACAACAGGCACAATTGCTTTCGTGGCATATGAGGACAAAATCACGACTCTCGATCTAACAATTCCGAGCGCGCCCGTTACGCTCGGCGTCATCCCATCAAGTGGGTTCATTAGTTCCGTTACGGTCAGTGGTCATCTCCTCTTTGTCGGCGGTTCGGCGCTCCGTGGGATAGGCGGATCTCTAGAAATATTTGATGTCAGCGATCCGAAATCCCCGACTCTGCTCTCTTCGCAGTCCCTGGATTGGGGAATCGAATACATGGCTCCCTTGGGTCGCTATCTCGTGACCAGTTACGGTGGCTTCTGGTTGTTCGGCAGCTCCATGAACGTTCTCGATGTAAGTGTCCCAACCGCGCCATTACTTGCAGGTAGTTCGGCCAGCCTCTCCCTTCTACGCGTAGCGGCATCCGGCCGGTATGCTTATGCCGCGGACCGAGATTGGGGTGTTCGAGTGTTCGAACTGGTCGAGTCCGCGCCGCTCTCGGCGAGGTTAGGCAGTAAAGGATTCGAGGTAGTCTGGCCATCCACGCCGGAGTCGCGCTACCAACTACAATCTTCGGGACAGTTGTCGCCCGCCGAATGGATTGACCTCGGCCCTCCATTACAAGCGACGTCGGACGTCAGTGCACTCCGTCCTCCAGCGGATACCACTCACCCCAGCCAGTTCTATCGCCTGCGCGTCCTCGAGTAACGCTTCACCGTAGCCTTTAGCGAGCAGTTGAATCTTCGATGACGTGTCACCTCGCCACGAACTTTAAGATCTCTGGCACATCGCCGGCCGAATCCAGCCGATGATCGTCCTCGTCCAGTAGATATTTCCTGAAAAAGGATACCAGGTACTGGGAAGAGAGTTCGTTAATGCGAGTGGGCGTTAGCGAGGGATTTCTCGGCTTACCCACCTTGCTCTGAAAATCTTCTTCGGCTGTCAGCAGTGGGTAGTCTGCAAAGCTCCAATGAACGGTGCCGGATAATTGAATGAAATAGCCGTCGCGGGTCATCTTCTCAATGACGGGTAGGCGATCATCCGGTCGGCCGTCGGACAGGACGATATCCGGCTGGTCCGCGCGAAGAAAAAGGAATGGTTTCGCGAGCGGGTTCTCAAGGATTTCCGGCACAAAGAAGGCGCCATCCATCCCGGCGCCTGCCCGGATCCGCGGATCGGTGCGGCATAGCTCTGCAGCCGTCGAACCACCGAGCGAAAAGCCGAACGCGCCAACGCGATCAAGGTCCATTCTCCCTGCCCAGAGTGGTTCCTCAGTATTCATTCGCGTCAACTCGCCGAGCATGAGCTGCACGTCCGGTACGCGATCCTTAATCGCGGTGAGAACCGAGCTCATGGATTTCTCAATGGTTGGAGTTCCGCTGACTATCTTGCCGTCAGGAAAGGCTGAGGCGAAGGTCTCCCGGTGGTCCGTCGCCGCTACGATGAATCCGTGGCTGGCCAACTCCAGGAGCTTGTAGAGGTTCTCACGGCGTTCGGAGTTGAGGCTGGGTGAGTAGAGAAGAACCGGCCAGGGATTTGCCGCGACCGCGAGTGGCGCGTTCGAATAATCCCGGGAATACCAGTTTGTGTTTGGGACGAAGCCATACCACTGCTGCATGCTGCTGATCATCGCGCGCTCCCAGTAGTGTTCCGGCAAAACCCCCGCCGCAGGATTCGCGGGGTAGAAAACCGTGATCATAAACTGATGGTTGGTGTGCCGCGCGACGTTGGTCCGGCTGAAGTCTGTGAGGAGGCGGGAGAACGATCCCACGGCATATCGCCCGGTCAGCGGAGGCAGTGGCGAAACCATGATGTTGGTCGGCGTGCGGTAGAACCCCTGTTTCTGGGCGCTTGCTTCCTCATCGATGGTAATCGGCTTTTGAGCCGCAGCATTCGTTCGCGTCACGATCTGAAGCGGGTTCCATCTCACCAGGTCATAGGAACGCTCGACAGGAAAAAGATCGAAATACCGCGCCTGCGTCGACGCCGCCCTCCCCTCCATTTCCAGGCGGGCAGAACCATTCGGCTGGATTTGCAACCCTGCGACGCGATGAGGGATCGACTGCGCTGCAACTGAAAGCGACAACAGGCCAGGAAAGAAGACGGGAGCTGCTCGGCGCAGCATAAGTCCGACAACCGGTGGCAGGAATTTGAACCGCACGTCGCTTATATACCGTTAAGCGCAGCCAAGGATTCGAGGTAAATAGCAAATGCCGATGTCAAAAGGGGCTTCCCGGGGTCTCAGAGATATTGAAACGCACCGCGAATCCTTCCCGACAACATGCGGTATAGCCAGAGTGACACCTGGCGGCCAGCCATTCTGGCGTCGGTTTTACACTGCCTAGAACCTAAATTGATCATCTATGCGAATCGAACCTCTTGTCCGCTCATTCTGCTCACTCAACGCGGCGCTGCTGCTGCTGTTCGGTGGATTTCACGATAGTGCCGCGGGTCCGGCCGTCGCTCCCCCGGAAGGCTCAGAACTACGGCAAGTCCTCAGCCGACTGGCTCCAGACGTACTACAATTGGGCGTTGGGCCCAGCATCTGACAATGTTGTCGGGAAGACACTCCTCCTGCCTGGGCTTCAACCCAGCGCGCCGAGCGGCTCCGGCACGCTGGAGGATCCGTTAGTCCTTGAGGGTGAAGGCTCCATAACGATCAAACCAGGAACTTCGATTTACGGTGTGTTAATCGCGTTCTATGGCGAGCGTTTTGAGGATGGCAGCGAGGACCCTGTATTGCCTGGCGAGTGGTGGAAAACGTATGTATCCGGTGAGATCTGGCTGGACGGCAAGCAGGTGAAATACACCGTGCCTGAGTATTATGTTGCTCCACAGTTATTCGACCCACCCATCGTCTACCCTGAACCGACCGACATCAGTTCTGTAGCAACTTTGTTTGTGCAGGGAAACGGCTTCTTGCTTCAACCCCTCTCCGCGGGCACTCACACATTGGCGCTGAATGCTTCAGTTCTAGCGCCCGCAGATAATGGACTGATCCCTGAAACCGCGATCATTTTCCAATACACCTACCATATTACCGTCAAGCCATAACAATTCTCCATCGCATAACTGTACGGCGCTTACGTGTACGCGCCGACTTGAGTCGGGCGGCAGCGGTCGTTCGCTGCCGCCCTTGAAGCATCCGATCTGATGACCGCAGTTCCCACTCTTTACGAAAGCAAAAACAATCCTTATCGCTCCTCAAGGAGCTGAAAGCTGCTCCTGAATCATATCCGGGTAGAGGGATTTCGCGTTTTGAAGGATCAGATCATCTTGAGCCGTCAGGTATCTCTTAAAAAACGAGAGCACCACTTTTGAGGTGACCTCCACGAGGCGCAACGCGGGCGGAGTTGGGTGCCGCGCGAGGTTGAACCTGGACTCGAAGCTCGCCTTGTCCGCGATGAGCGGCACGTCGGAATGACTCCAGTGAATCGTTCCGATGGTCTGAATGAAGTGCCCGTCCCGCGGCATCGCCTCGATCACTCTCCTCCGGTCGTCCGGACGCCCAAAGAGTGCCACGTCGTTCTCGTCCGCCCGGAGAAAAAGGAAGGGTTTCGTGAGGGGATTGGTCAGAAGGCTTGGGTCTCCGAAAATGCCGTCGAAACCAGCACCAGCTTTCACGCGGGGTTCAGTTTTGCAAAGCTGAGCGGCCGTAGCTCCGCCCAGAGAAAAGCCCAGCGCACCAATTTTCTCCAAATCGAGCGCCCCTTGCCAAACTCCTTCAGCATTGAGCAAGTCTAGTTCATCCAGGACACGCCGAACGTCCGCCACACGGTCTTTCAGTGCGTCATCGAATACTTTCTGCGTGACAGCGTTTACATTCAGAACCTGGCCCTGAACGAGTTTTCCATCCGGGAAGACGCTGTTAAAGGTCTCGCGATGATCCACTCCAAGAACCACAAAACCGTGGCTGGCTAACTCCTCGACCAGGAAGACATTTTCGCGCCGATGCGAGTTGGCGCTTGGTGAGTAAAGAAGCACCGGCCATTTGTTTTCGGGTCTCAGTAGAGCCGAATTCGTCAGTGCATGCCCGTAGAACGCGCTGTTGACGGGTATTCCATTATAAAAACTCGATAGCGACGGAGCCAGCGCGCCATCCACATAAGGCACGGGTCGGCGGCCGCCGACTCGGTCCGTGGGGTACCAGAACGTAACCATGAACTGATGGTTGGTGCGGCGAACCTGGTTAGTCCGTGTCGGATCTGTGAGCAAGCGAGAAAAAGTGCCCACAGGGTAGGGTCCGGTTAGCGGTGGTAATGGAGTAACGAAGTTGTTACTCGGCGTTCGGAAAAATGCACCTGATTCAACGGCTGCCGAATCGATTACGAAGCCGGCGGAGGTTGTACCCGAGTTGGTGCGGGTTACCAAAGTGATCAGCTCCCATGCCTTCAGATCGCGCGAGATCTCCAGCGGATACAGGTCGAAGTGACGGTTGAATGCGCCCGAGGCGCGACCGGACAAAGATATCCTAACTCCGTTTCCAGCGACCACCGGCTGCTCCATCCGGTGAACGAGCGCTGGTTGGCCATGCATCTCCCACTGACAAGCTAACAGTGCAATAAGAAGGACGTAACTGAGTCTCATAGTGTTTCCCTTATTCTGAGCGCAGAGAAAATCAGTATTACGCAGCGCGGATTAGAGCGCGTTGACGAGCGCCCGCCAGCCCGTCCGCACCTCCGCGTCTGAGTTCATGAAAAGAACAACCGTCGTTCTCCTGACAGGCGAATAGCCAGCGAATGTCCGGTAACCTGGCACATGCCCGCTATGAACGTAAAATTCGCCCTTAGCAGTCGATTCGCTCCACACGCCCAAACCATATTTTTCCGCGCCACCTACCGGATTCCAGTGAATCATTTCTGCAAACATCTCAGGCGAGTGCAGCCAACCGCTCCAGAGCGCTTCGGCCCAGCGGGCCACATCTTCAATACTTGCAAAGAGCCCACCCGCTACCCAGACTGCCGAGTAATAGGACTCGCGAGGGACAGCCGATATGTCTACTTCGTTTTTGAAGCCGTTGTAGAAATTGCCGTAAGGGTGGATGACGTCCCCGGTAGGCGATTCGGCGGGCGAAATTGAGAAGCTCCGCAGTCGGAGCGGCCGGAAGAAACGCGTTTGATACTCTTCCAAGACAGAACGTCCAGTCGCCTTTTCGATAATAAGGCCGAGCAGCAGGTACCCGGTGTTGCTGTAATGGAACGCGGTTCCGGGCGAAAAGTATGGCGGTTGAACAAATTTGAGTAATTCCAGCGTCGTGACGACTTTTCCCGGGTCTGCAGACGCGTCGTCATACCAGTCCGAGCTATCGAAGTAGTCATAAACGCCGCTGGTGTGATCCAGCAATTGGCGGATCGTAATCGTGTTTGTGATATTGGGCAGTTCCGGCAGCCATTGTTTTAAGCGATCTTCTAGCGATAGCTTTCCCTCTTCCGCAAGCTGCAACACAGTCGCCGCTACAAGCGTTTTGGAAATGCTCCCGATTCCAAAGCGCATTTGCGGTTCGACCTGCGATCGTGTTACTGAATCGGAGACCCCGCTGGTCCCAACCCAAAGCCCGTTGGTGGTCAAAACAGCGGCCATTGCTCCCTTCGCTCCGGCGGTCGAGCGAGCGCCGTTCAAGGCGGTCTGCAGCTTGTGAGTGCGCGTCTGCGGGTTCTCGATTTTCCACCGGTAGAAGCTTCTTTCGGCCGGAAGCGAATCGTCCTTCCACCGTAACTCCTTGGCATCGCCCGTAACACTGGCCAGCACCTCCCAGTTCTCCGGAAGAACCGATGACGAGCACTGCAACTGAAATTGAACGCCATTCGTGTTCGCCCAACGTAATGCAGGTCCACCACGCGCGAGCCCAATCCCTATATTGCTTTGCGCAAATGCGCCTGCAGAGATGAGCAGGAGAAACACCAAAGCCGTGCCCCTCATCTCGAGTCCTCCGTTGGAATTCTCCGCATCCGAACGAAGGTATTTGTGTCGGGAGGATAATAACCGAAACTCGTGAAAGTTCCGCCTGTACCGCTCTTACCCTTGGGTATCTCCACGCTATCTAAAAGTTGTTGCCAGGTCACAAGGTCAGGCGAATACTGCAACTCGTAAAATCCTGGAGGACCGGAAATGGAAAGGAGGCTGAAAATCTTCCCGGGGTACGGAATCTGGGCGAAAGCGCCGGTGTGCAATCTCAGCATAGGCTGATCGACTGGATCGTCGTCGAAGACTACCTGGCTAACGCTCGCCGCACCCCGGACAGGATTTTCGGCGCTGCCGCTCAGCGAATACCGAAATAGACGGGCCCCTTCTGGAAGGTTGTTCGCGATGAAAGGCAACTTCACCGCCACCTCGGACTGGCCCGCCCGAAAAGTCACCGGGATTGTCACCGTCTGCTCCTCGCCCTGGAATTCGGCAGCGATCAGCTCCACACCGAGTTGGACCGTAGCCTCACGCGTGCGATCGCCGTAACGCCAGACACTGACCAAAGCGTCGGACTCAACAACAGGTTGCAAGAGCGGCGTCGAAAAGACGGGCAGACCGAAGCTGTGCTTTCCGGGGGAAGGCCGGGAATACCGCACCACTCGATAGCCTCCTTTTGGATCGGTTCCGTAAGTCCAGTCGAAGCCGCAACTGGATTCAAGGACCGGCGATACTCCGTTTTCGAACACGAACGTCATAAGGGGTTCGGGCGAGTTCGTTAGCGAGGAATGGTAGTATGCAACATAAGAACAGGAACCCGGACGACTGCATTGGAGTTCGTATCGCAGTAACGCACCGTCACCCAGGACGGCGAATTGCGCACTCGTACCTGGGAAAAGCTGATCCACCCAGACGGACTTGATGATATCCCGGGGCGATCCATCTGCATTCAGCACGTGCAGTTCGCCGGAGGCCAGCACGAGCACCGTCCCGTCTCCTAATTCCACAAGGCGATCAACTTGATTCGTCGAGCGTAGTGCGCAGGAAAAAGTGGAGTCAATCGAGCCATCCGCGTTCAATCGGAGAATTTTGTGATCTAACTCATAGTACTCCCCATAAAGGCGCCCATTGGCAGCGGTCCAGATGCTCCACATCTCACCGG
>JBGAGW010000007.1:0-341225 GCA_044226545.1 Limisphaerales bacterium | reverse complement strand
TTGGAATCGATACCACCCGGTAACTCTCGGGCCATTTGGCGGGCGCGGTCGCGTTTTTGTTCCAGGTCGGAAAGTTTCTTCTGATACTCATCCACTTTGGCGGCCTCTTCCGCAGTGCCAAGCGGACGTTCGCTCAGGAAGCCACCGTTGGGAGTCTGACGCGGACCCCCGGAAAGGGTTTGGGTGCTTCTGAAAATGCCTGCGAGTGCGTAATAATCCCGCGTGGGAATAGGATCAAACTTGTGATCATGGCAGCGAGCGCAGCTTACAGTGAGCCCGAGAAAAGCCCGCGAAGTGACATCGATTTGTTCGTCCGCCACATCCATCAGCAATTTCTCGCGGTTCGGTTCGAGCAGATTTTTCGGGCCCAGCACAAGGAAGCCGGTCGCGATCCATTTTTGGTGACGATCTTCGTTGTCTTTATACGGCAGAAGATCTCCGGCCAGTTGCTCGCGTATGAAATCGTTGTATGGCTTATCGTCGTTGAACGCTGCAATCACGTAATCGCGGTAGCGCCAGGCGTTGTTGATCGGCAGCGGATTGTCGATGCCGTTTGAATCAGCGTAACGGGCCAGATCAAGCCAATGACGTCCCCAGCGTTCTCCAAAATGCGCCGACTTGAGGAGTCGATCAATCACGTGTTCAAAAGCCTTCTCCGAATTGTCGCGCACGAAAGCCTCAACTTCTTCGGGCGTGGGTGGAAGCCCGAGCAGATCAAAAGTGGCGCGGCGGATGAGCGTTCGCTTGTCTGCCGCAGCAACCGGATTCAGTTTCCGCTTTTCAAGCCCGCCCAGAACAAACGCATCCACCGGATCACGCACCCAACTTTTGTTCTTCACCTCGGGTGGAGCGGCGTGTTGGATCGGTTTGGCGGACCAAAGTTCTTTAACTTGTTTGTAGGAGGGCGAAGTCCCGGTGCGGGGATCGGGAGCGCCGATCTTGACCCATTTCTCAATGATCGCGATCTGCTCGTCGGACAGTTTTTCTTTCGGCGGCATCCGCAGGTCGGGATCGGTATGCCGGACTGCGATGACCATGCGGCTGTTATCGACGTCGCCCGGAATAAGAGTAGCGCCGGTATCGCCGCCTTTCAGGATGCCCTCGCGAGTATCCAGGAGCAGCCCGCCTTTGATTTTCTCTGCTTCGGCGCTGTGGCACTTGAAACAGTATTGCTGCAGAATCGGTTGCACCTTGTCGGTAAAGAACGACGCCGTATCCTCGGCTGCTTGCGCGGAGACGCAAACAGCGATGGCGGTGGCTGCAACAGCGGCCCGCAACGTGCGGATTGGTTTCATGCCGGGTTTCCCAAAGATAATAGACATCTTAACCGTGATTTTGTCACACATCCGCTGTGCCGAATTGTTGCCTGGCTCCAAAGTCTTTCGAAAATGCGAGAAGGAATTCAGAGGGAGGTCACCGGTCGGTGAACTGGACCTAGTAAAAGAAAAAAGTCTTTATCGCCTCGGCGCGTTGGCGTAAGAAAAAAGGAATGTCCACAAGAGAGGTTTTCGCTGTCGGTGCTTTGGTCGTGTGCCATGCTTTGGGATTTTCTATCCCAGAAGTGTTTGCCGGACGGGTTGAGATTCACCAGGAGCAGGGAAAGCTTCGCATAGATGTAAACGGCCAGCATTTCACCGACTATATCTTCGAAGGCTATTCACGGCCGATTTTGTTCCCAATCCTTGGACCCGGCGGCGCGAAAATGACGCGCAATTATCCCCTCGCCGAAGGGGAAAACGAAGAGCACGACCATATCCATCACAAATCATTCTGGTGGGGCCATGGCGACATGAACAAAGTTGATTTTTGGGCCGAAAGCAAAGACGCAAAAAACGCTGGCACTGTCGTGCAGCAGGAGTTCACCAAGGTCGCCTCGGGCACGACTGGAATAATCGGTACAAAAAACAAATACCTCGATAAAGACGGCAAGGTTGTGTGCACCGATGAACGTACTCTCAAGATTTATTCAAGCGAACCTGGCCAGCTCTTCGATTTCGAAATCACGCTGTACGCTTCAAACGGCGACCTCACCTTCGGAGATACCAAGGAAGGCACCATGGCCATGCGCCTGGCTGAGACGATGCGACTCAAAGGGAAAGTCGGGCACGGCCACATCGTGAACAGCGAAGGAGTGCGCGACGATGCGACTTGGGGCAAGCACGCCAAATGGGTCGACTATTACGGGCCGGTCGCTGACAAAACAGTCGGCGTTGCGATTTTCGATCATCCCTCTAATCTGCGGCACCCCACGACCTGGCATGTGCGTGATTACGGACTGTTTGCCGCGAATCCATTCGGCCTGCACGATTTCGAAAAGAAGCCGCCGGGCAGCGGTAATTACACCGTGAAGGCGGGCCAAAAAATCACTTTCAAATATCGCTTTTATATACATTCAGGCGATGAGAAAGACGCCAAAGTGAAGGAAGCTTACGAAAAATACGTCAGTGAATTACCCACGGTACTGAACGACACCTTTTAAACGATTTTATGAAAATGAATCGGCGAAAATTTATTTATGGTGCGGCCTTTACCACCGCCGCCACTTTGACCGCGCGTTCCTGGAGTCAGGTGGCCGGCTCCAATAGCGACGTTCGCGTTGCGACAATCGGTTTCAACGGTCGCGGCAAGGACCACATCGAGGGTTTTCGCAAGGCGAAAGGCGCACGTCTGGTGGCTCTCTGCGATGCCGATTCTGCAGTAATCGCTCGTGAGATCAATCGCCTCACCGAGGCCGGTTCGCTCCAGACCTACACTGACATGCGAAAGCTTCTCGAGAACAAGGAAATCGACGTCGTCTCGATCGCCACCCCGAATCATTGGCATTCCCTCGCCGCCATCTGGGCCGTTCAGGCTGGGAAAGACGTGTATGTCGAGAAGCCCGTTTCTCACAACGTCTGGGAAGGGCGGCAATTGGTAAAAGCCGCGCGCAAATACGGACGCATCGTGCAAACCGGTACGCAATCGCGTTCCAATCCCGGCACGCAGGAGGCAGTAAAATTCCTGCACGACGGCAAACTCGGGCGCATCAAGGTTTGTCGCGGGCTCTGTTACAAACGCCGCCCCAGCATTGGCAAAGTCCACGGCCCGCAAACTCCGCCTGCGAGTATCGATTACGATTTATGGTGCGGCCCTGCCCCGCTGGAGCCGCTCATGCGCAAGAACCTCCATTACGATTGGCATTGGGTTTGGGCCACCGGCAATGGCGATCTTGGCAACCAGGGTATTCATCAGATGGATGTCGGTCGCTGGATTCTTGCGCAGCAAACTCTCTCCCCCGCGGTTTTCAGCGTAGGCGGCCGCGTCGGCTACGTCGACGACGGCCAAACCGCGAACACCCAGATCGTCTATCACGACTATGCCGGCGCTCCACTGATCTTCGAAGTGCGTGGACTCCCCACGAGCGCTGCAGAGCAAAAGACGATGGATAAGCTCAAAGGTGCCGATGTGGGAAACATCGTGGAGTGCGAAGAGGGCTACGTGGTCTTCCCGAACTACGCCAGCGGCATCGTTTACGACAAGCAGGATGTCGAGATCATGCGCTTTAAAGGCGGAGGTGATCACTACCAGAATTTCATCGAAGCTGTTCGCAGCCGCCGTCACGAGGACCTCAATGCTGATATTCTTCAAGGCCATCTTTCAAGCGCGCTCTGCCACACCGGCAACATTTCCTACCGACTCGGCCAGAAGCGCTCGACTGATGAAATCAGGGAGGAGATCAAGTCACGGCGCGGCGCGGAAGAAGCTTTCGGCCGGATGCTCGAACATCTCGCTCGTAACGAGATCAATCTGCACGAAACACCACTCACCCTGGGCACGTACTTGAAAATGGACCCTGTCGCCGAACGTTTCATTGACCACGAAGCGGCGAACGACATGCTCACACGCAATTATCGCAAACCTTACGTTGTCCCGGAGATTGTCTGATTATGCGCGTCGCCGCTTCGGTTTTTGTTTTGCTTTGCGGCACGTCGTTATTCGCCGCGGACAACGTGCCCAAAGGCTACAAACTCCTGTACGAACAGGCTTTCGATAAACCGGAAGCGATCCAGCAGTTTGAATTCACCGACCCGAAGGCCTGGAAGTTCACGCACGACGAGAAGGGGGGATCCCTCGAACTCGCCACGCAAAGCAAATACAATCCCGCGGTGCGCTCGCCCTTCAACATCGCGCTGATCAAAGAAAAAGTCTTTGGCGACTTCGTGCTCGAAGCGGACCTCCTGCAGACCGGCGACGAATATGGCCATCGCGACATGTGTCTCTTTTTCGGCTTCCAGGATCCGTCGCACTTCTACTACGTGCACATGGCTTCGAAAGCCGATCCACACGCCCACAATGTCTTTCTCGTCAACGATGCACCTCGGACCAACATTGCCACGACGACAACCGGCGGCGTCAAATGGGGGCAGAACATCTGGCACAAAGTGCGTCTGGAACGGAAGGCCAGCGACGGTTCGGTCAAGGTCTTCTACGACGACATGACTCTCCCCATAATGACAGCCACCGACAAAACTTTCGGCGCCGGATTCGCCGGTTTCGGTTCATTCGATGACACCGGCAAAGTGGACAATATCCGTATCTGGGGTCCTGACCTGGCACCAGAGAAGCCCCCCATTCACTTCAAGAACTTCGAAGGCAAGACTCGGCAATAGTCCCCTCCCTAATCTCGCGCACTCGACCGCTATTCTTTCGTCGAGTTGAAGGTTAGTACTACCTTTACGGGCGTACCGATGGGCGGAAGATTTGCTTTTTTCGGACGCCAGTTCTCGTCATTGTCGGCAGTCACTCTTCCACTTTCGCTCAGTGCGTCTGGATCAGCGATGATCGAGATGATTGAACCGTCGCGTTGCGCGATAAAGGTGCCATCGACCACGCGCGAACCGTTGTAGCGCCAGGGTTCGGGCTTGAGCTGGACGTCAGGCTTCGTGTTTTCGATCAAGTCCTCGGCCGGAACTGTCTTCGTAGTCTCTACCGTGATACGGAGCTGCGGTGGCTTGTTTGTGGTTAGTGGACCTTTAAACAATAGAAGCGCGGCCGTTTGGATATGTACCGGCTCCGCGATGGTTTTGAAAATACTTTCGTGCAGTTTGCCGATGGCGCTGACCAGGAAGTATTCAATCGGGCCTTCGATCATGTTCACCGTGGCCGGGATCGTCAGTCGGCGCTCTTTTGTATCGAGACGGACTTCACCAATCTGCAAGGTGGTCGCATCGATCTGCCGAATGGTATTTGTGCTCGGCTCCTTCGTCTCAGCCGCAAAAGAGCGGCACGCCCAAAGAACAAGCAGCCAGCAGATCGTCAGCGTCTGCATCGTTACTTCTTCTTCTTGTTCTCGACCTTTTTCAGGCGCTTGGTTTCGCTTTCGCCGAATTCGCGTTCGGCATTCCGGACGCCGGGGAGTTGGAGGCGCTCGGTTTCGGCGAGAAGCGCGGCGGCTTCAGGCGTATCGATCACCGTCGATTTCATCAAGAGAATCAGTTCGGTGCGGTCATTTTCATTGTTGCTGCTGCGAAACAAAACGCCGAGTCCCGGAATGTCCTTCAGGAAGGGCACGCCGGATTTGCTCTTGGACCGCGTTTCCGTGATGAAACCACCCAGCATGATGATGTCTCCATTACGCACAGTAAGGGTGGCTTGCGCCTGGCGCGTGTTAACCAGCGGAATCGGATTACCGTCAATAATTACGTCCTGACCGCGCTGCTGGAAATTCTCGTTGATATCCATCACGACCATTCCTTCCGGCGTGATGAACGGAGTGACATCCAGGGTCAAACCAATTTCCTGTTGTTGAATTTGCGAACGAGTTCCGAGGCTCCCGCCAACCCCGGCGTATCCATAATCATAAACACCGGTCACGTAAGGCACCGTCTCACCGATGAAAAAGAAGCCAGGGATCGCATGCGAGGTTTGAATACGCGGACGCGAGATAATATTGATCTCGTTATCCTGCGCGATGGCGTTAATCGCCACGTTGAAGTCCTTCACCGTGCCGAAGTAACTAAACCCGCTCGGATTGCCCGAAGGGAAATTCGTCAGTGAATTGATGAAGGTGCCATTTAACATCGAGCCCGCCCCCCCAAAGTCCTGCCCAAACTGTTTCGGGTTTTGAACCGCACTCACGCCAAGCTTGAGAGAATCGCCCAGCTTCACTTCCAGGATGATTGCTTCGATCAACACCTGCGCAAGCATCACGTCCAGTTTTGTCACGATATTTGTGATCATCGCCATGTCGCGCTTGTTGGAGAAGATCAGAAGCTTGTTCGAGCGCTCATCCGGGACGATCTGCGCGTTTTCCAAAATCTTCACCTGGTCCGGGTTCGCTGCTTTGTTAACAATTTGATTCAGCCGCGCCTGGAATGATCCCTGCGCCGCACCGGGACTGGCTCCGGGCGCCACCTGCTGCGGGGTGACCTGCTGATTGTCTACATTCATCGGGCTATACCCGCCATATCCGTAGCCCGATCGGTTATAACTCCCGCTACCGCCGTAACCGCCGTAGGGACTATATCCGCCGCCGCCATAGCGGTTGTTCCCCATACCGCCGTAACCGCCTCGGTTGCCTCCAAAGCCGCCGACTGGCCGGACTGCGCCAGCGGTCGTCCCAGCAGGTGCGCCGCCGGTGCCCCCTGCGCCTCCACCCGAGATTAACGCGCTCATCGTCGCGTAGATATCCCC
Organism: Limisphaerales bacterium; assembly: GCA_044226545.1. Taxonomy (GTDB): domain Bacteria; phylum Verrucomicrobiota; class Verrucomicrobiia; order Limisphaerales; family SXQI01; genus DASVNK01. Next base: position 334,553 of record JBGAGW010000007.1, on the reverse strand, counting down.
AACCTTCCCGTATTTGATCGGCAGGACCTCCAATGTGAAGTCCGACTCCGGCGTCACATCGATCTTCTCAATGATCTCCATCATGCGACGCACATTGGAGGAATAGTCGCGCAGGATGAGCGTTTGATTGCTGTCGATCGGCGTAACCGCCGTTGCCGTTTTCGCAAGGCCCTGCAAAGTCGGCGCAATTTCCGTCGGCTTCGCCGTCTTCAGTTTGACGATTTTCGTGATGAACTGCTCCGTCATCGGAATTTCGTCAGTCGTCCACTTCGAAATGGCCATACCTTCTTTATCCGCGATGTTTGAAGGGACCGCCTTCACGAATTTGTCGCCAATCGGAATCATCGTGATGTTGTTCAGCGCGAGAACGCCATCCATCGCTTCGACCACCTCGCGGCGCGTCAGATCTGTCTGCGATTTCAGGGTCAATCCTTGCGGGGCGGGAATGGCGTAAGGCCGCAGAATCGTTCGGCCTGAGTAAAGCGAATAAAGATCGAAAAACTGGTCGATTGCCATCCCCTGCAAAGCAATCGTTCCCGCCGGAATATTCTCGTTCGGATTCAAAGCTGGATTAACCGGGTTGGGCGCTTCGGGAATCGCATTCGTAGAAGTTGTTGAAGCGACCGCTCCCGGCGCCCCTGGCGCAGGAATGGGATTTTGCGTTCGAGTCGTTCCCGGCACCGGAATTTGCGGAATCGCTGGCTGCGCGGCCGGGACTGCGGGCAAAGTTGCGGGCGGCGGAGTGACTACTGGCTGCGCCACGACCGTTGTATTTGCCGGAGGCACGTTCGTCGCCGGCTGTGTGGCATCAACCGTCACAGGTGTCGCGGCGGGGAACTGCGGAATCGAACTCGCGGCCGGAATGACTGCAGCATTAGTACGGCCCGCCATCTCGTTGGTTCGCCGGGTAAATCGCTGGCGCAAGGTCGGCACCGCGCGATTGGTGCCCTGGGCGGGCGCAGGCGCGGCATTGGTATCGCCCGGCACTGGAAAAGAGGGCGGCTGTGCGCGGCCATCGGTCGCTAAGAGGACCAAAAGCAGAGCCAGGGAAAAACGAACACGAGCTTGCATAAAAATCATTTCTTCTTTTCTGGCTTGGTGGCAGCCGGTTTATCGGTCTTCTTGGTTGTATTTGTCGGATGAGTCGTCGCCTCGGGCGCACCGGCCTTGGTCGGCTGCGCCGTCGCGGCCGCTCTCGCGGCAGCGCGCGCTGTAGGAGCATTCGTCTGCGGACGCGCATAGTTGCCGACGAACTCGATGCTTCCAGTCAATTTCGTTCCGGTTGAATCGGGCCGAATGTTCATCGTCCGCACGCGAATCATCGCATTTTGCGCGGCAATCCCTACCAGGAAATCCACAATCTCTTTCCCGCCGCTGTTGAAACTCACTGTGATGACTTGCTCCTGGAAAAACTGATTGGTCTTGCTCCCCAGACCGCCGCCGAGGCCCGTCCGCAAATCAATCACATAAACGCCGGCGCTGGCAGCCTGACTGGAAACGATCCTTTGAAAGTCTGTTTCGCTGCTCAGCATCTCGGAACCGGTCTGCTCCAGGTCGCGCTGCTTCCGTTCGTACTGACCGCGCTTGGCGATTTCATTGTTGTACTTCTCCAGCGTCGCCGCATCCTTCTGCAAATCCCGATGGACCTTCCCCCACTCACCAAAGAACGGCCAAACGAATGCCCAATTGATTAAAACGAAGAGCACCAGGCCGACGATCACCACCAAACGGCGCTCCTGCGGGCGAAGATTCAGCTTATCGAAAATACTCGTCTTCATTCCGCATCCGACACGTTAAGCCGGCAGTCAAAATTCCAACTGATGTTTTGCGACCCGCTCCGGGCATTCATATTGGGCGGAGTCACATCCTTGAAGAGCGGTTTGCCGTTGATCTCCGCTTTGCGGACGGCGTCATTAAATTCAATCACCTTCTCACGCTGATCCGGCGGAGCGGTTCCTTCGAGACGCATCGTTCGACCGCGGCCACCCAACACCAGATTGCCCAGGTTGAACCCTTCCGGCAGCAATTCCGATGCGACTTTCCAGCAATCCAGCGCGGCATACTTCATGGTAAGCTGCTCTTCCATGACGCCCACCTTCTCCTTCAACTTGAGCACATTCGTGTAAGTGTTCGCGACGCCTGCGACCTGCGTCTTCAAGCTCGAGTCCTTGAAGGTGTAAAATTGGAGCACGATCATGTAGATGATAACGCCGAAGACATACGCCATAACCAGCGCCCCAAGGGCGCGCATCCACAAGCGATCCGTATACTGCTGGTGATATCGCGCAGAGTATTCCGGCGGCAACAAGTTGGCTCCGGAATCTCCGCGCATCACGCGTTTCGCTGAAAATTTTGCAAGGCCGAGCCGGTCCGACGCGGGATAAACTTCAACGCCATCTTCGGACCAATCCTTCACCAGGGATTGCCAATAAGCAGCGGTCTGTTCGTCCGCGACAATGCGCCACTTCACCGGCAGCGTCAGCCAGCCTTCGAGTTCGCCCGCCCACGCCACCTGCATCAACTGCTCGTGCAGATATTGCGAACGCACCGTGCGAATGTCCGGTCCAATCACCAGGCCTTTCTCTCCGGTCGGTGCTGCTGGGACAGGCAATCGTAAAAATTGGAGCTGTTGCAACGTCCCCCCTGCCCACCACGCGACGGTGCAGGTGTCGGCATCCGCGCCGCTCCCGGGATAAATCCAGCCGCCATCCTCGCGCTGCCCATCCGCCACGATCTGGTTCAGGTTCGGCACCTCGAGCCGGTCCGGTTGAAAACTGCTCGCCTCGACCGCTCCAAGGAATTGCTCGACCAACTCACGCGCCACGATGCAAACGATGGCCGTCTGCATTTTCTCGACCGTGCTCGGCAGCACTTCCATGCTCCAAACCACCTGTGCCACGGGCAAAGGAGAGAGCTTCTCCAATTGAAACTCCAGCATCGAGAGCAACTCCTGCCGATCCACTGCGGGAAGTTGGACCACTCGTAAGAAAACCTGATCCGTCGGCAGCCACGCGATATTCAGCTTCGGTTGAACCAACTCATGCCAGTCCTTCTCGACAATCTTCGCTGGAAGCGGGTCTTTGGCGGGAACGGTCGTCTCACTCTCCAGCTTCAGGTCATCCTTTTCGACCGCGAATTGCCACAAGCGCCTTTCGGCAGGGCTGGAGTCCAGAACGTTAAAACTATGCAGGCGTTTCTTCTTCACGCAGACACCGGGAGATTCGTGCGCGCATGATTACCGGGAGCTGCCACTGCCAGCTCCCTGCGCATCGCAAAAAACACACAATTTTCTGTTGTCAAACCTGCTTTCACGGTCCGGGATTCTCACGTAATCACAACCTTTATACAAACGAAACCTGAAAAAGTTGCTCGCGGAGTACGCCGCTCGGGGCGCAGAAATGCTCAACTTACGTTTGGGAATCATCGCCACAAGCGGCAGCCACCTAAAGCAGCAAATCTGGAGCCCGATACCCTGCCTCGAACCCTCCGCCTCAATCGCCCACTCGCCACGCGGGCCGCTCTTCTCCCGTCCACGGATCCACCGTCGAACATCCGAGAAAATGCTTCACATTTCGGGTGACGACCCGAGCAGACATAGACCTGGCAATCGACCCAATCAAAGAATCATCAAATGAAATAGGATGACCTTTCGCTTCCGCCATCAACCTGCCCCACTCGAAAGCCGCAGCTTCGTCGAACAACCACACCGCGCCCTCAAAAAACTCCATGACATGTCCAAACTCTCGCTCGAGTTCACGTCGCGCCTTGCCTTCCGGTTTGCTTTCAATTCCACGCCGTAGTTCCGCAACCGTCAGGGAACTGATCGCCACCTCGACCCGATGCTCTTCCATCCATTCCGTCACAGCCGCTTCTCCTCGCATCCAGTCGCTAACGACATTCGTATCGACCAAATACTTTAAAAGCGGCATGGCGGCACCGGCGCTTTTGCATTCTCAGATCGTTCCAAACGCAAACCCAGGTCCCACATTGCCTTCAGGTGCTCACTCAAGCTTCCCTTTCCCTTGGGTGGCATCCAACTCTTCGAATTCCGGCTTGGATACCCCTTTTTCGTCAGTGGCGTCACTCGCCATTCACTTCCAACAGAGCTCACCATGTATTTTTGCCCCGGTTTACTGCCTCGAATTGGAATTCGGCCTTTTTCATCCGCTGTCACGAGAGTCGTCATGTGGGCAATTTCCCACCAAGACTCTTTGAGCGCAACAACGATATCTTCTTGACCCAGCTTTTCCGGCCCTTACACTAAAACTGTGAAAAACATCACAGTTACTGTGAGTGATGAACTCTATCGGGAAGCCCGGCTTGTCGCCGCAAAGAAAGAAACTTCCGTCAGTGCGCTTGTTCGCACCCATTTGGAATCCCTGGCCGCCCTCAGCCAGGTCGATCCGTGGCAAAAGCGCAGAGAAAAGCTCGCTGCTGCCTTTGCCAGGATAGCGCAACGTTCGCCCCACAAACCGGGCAAATTGAATCGAGAGGATCTCTATGCCGAGCGGCTTAAGCTTCGTTGATACAAACGTTCTCATTTATCGCGCCAGCCCGGCTGAACGGCGAAAATTCCGCATCGCAACAGATCTCTGCGCCTCTGTTGAATTCGGCATTTCCACTCAAGTTTTACAAGAATTCTTTGTCGCCGCGGTTCACCCTAAAAAGCTCAACCTCTCGCATGACGAAGCCTTTCTTCTATTGGAGGCTTTGCTTGATTTTCCTCTTCATGTGGTCGACCGCTCCACCATCATGCACGCCCTCGCCATCAAGAAACGATATGCGATCAGCTACTGGGATTCCGCGGTCGTCGCCGCCGCCAAAGCAATGGACTGCTCACAGATTTACACCGAAGACTTAAACTCCGGCCAGGAATACGAGGGCATTCGTGCCATAAATCCGTTCTTTTAAAGTTTCCCTGCGCGGTTCAGAATCGCTGCCGCGCACTATCCCTACTTGCTGAGAAACTCGCTCATCACCTGAATCATTTTCGCATTTTCTTCCTGGAAAAATTGTGACCCGATTTCTCGAACATCACCCACTGGCAGCCCGGAATAATCTCCTCGAACTTCTCTGAAAACCGTGGAACGACCATCGCCCACTTATTCCTTACCGTCTTTTTTCTCCGCTTCGGCAATTTCACTCCAGGAAGGAGCGCTCCAAACCTGAAGTCCTCCCCACCCCAGTGAGACCAATGTATTGCCGTCATCCATGAAGCGTACTTTTCCGAGATAACCCGTCTCCGACTTTAGCGTTACCAGTTGGTAGCCTCTGCGAGGGTCATAAATCCGAATCAGGCCCTCTCCAGCCCCGGACGCGAGCCGGGTATATTCGCGGTCGAACGCAGCGGAAAAGAAAGCGTTCAAGGCGCGGCCGATGACCCTCTCTCCTTGCGTTCCGATATCCCAGATTTTCAAACGAGCATCGACGCCCGCTGTCGCAATTTGACCATCCGGAAAGAACGCAATCCCTGTCAGGTATCCTCGATGCGCTTTCCAAAATATCGGTTTATCGCGATCAAGATTTTCATAAACAGAAATACGACCATCTCCAAAGTGCACGGCTATGCGTCGGCCATCATCTGCAGGGGAAATTCCCGAATATGTTCCCGGCGGCTCTACATGCTGCCGGAATCTGCACCTTTCCGAGAAGGCGGGGGTATTCCAGGCCACCCACTCACTCGTCCCACAAGCTGCTAATGTCGATCCATCGCGAGCGAACGTAATCTCTTGAACGGCAGAACTGCCCGCTGCTAGCGTCTTAAACGCTAAACCCGTAGCCGGATTGATGATGAACACGCGGCCGGAGGCGGTCCCGCATGCGACGTGCTTTCCATCCGACGAGACCGCGAACCCTAGGGGATCGGTGATCGAATCGGGTAAACTCCAACGCGCAGCTTCCCGGAATTCTGGGACTTCGACTATACGAACCACTCGATTCGTATTAAGTTCTAGCCACCAGCGGCCGTCAGGACTCAGCGCTGCGGCGCGCCGATCCTTTGCCTCGGGAAGAAACTGAACCTTTCGTTCCCTCGCACCGGTGCGCCAGACTTTCACGGTTCCGTCTTTCGCGCCGGTGACCAGGTGATTCCCGTCAGGCGAGTACGCGACGGAATGGATCTCGTCCCGGCTTCCCTTCAGGACCGCTAATTCACTCGCGTCATCCGACCGCCAGATTCGAGTAGTGTGATTGTTCGCTCCACAGGCAAAGCCTTTCCCGTCCGGCGAAAAGGCAATCGTGCTAATACCTGCAATGGTGTTTGGAACTGCGGCTAGGTCGTGGCCGGAATTTGCATCAATGACCCGTATCGACATACCGCGCCGATTTACGAAAGCGATCTTCTTCCCATCGGGCGAGACGGCCAGGCTGTGGATGTGATACTCAGGGAACTGCCACATTCGAACAGTTCGGCCGTCGGCGACATCCCAAATTCGTATAGTGCCATCAGTTGAGCCAGAAACTAGTTTCAACCCCTCTCGAAAAAACGCTGTCGTGGTCACTGGGGAGTCGTGGCTCGCTGGGCGCGAATGCTCCGTTCGCGTCTCCAGATTGAAAATTCTTAGTATGCCCTTTTTGTCGCCTACAGCAATCAGCTTACCGTCGGGAGAGAAAGCTAAAGCCTGATTCGCGAAGGAACGAGCCTCTCCTGGAATCGTTATGACTTCTGTCCGTTGAGAAAGAGCCAGCACCTTCACGCCTTCTCGTAGCGTTCCAAAAGCAATAAGCCGTCCGTCTGGAGAAAAAGTAACAGAGCCAGCCGCATCTTCTGTCAGTGCTGGCAGTAATGGCTTTCTCGTCTCAAAATCCCAAAGTAGAACCTTGGATCCTACGGAGTCTCCTGATTCATTCGCATCCGCACTAGCCAGCCATTTTCCGTTGGGCGAGAAGGCGACACTAAAAACGCGTTCCGGGTGAATCCCCAATGTAAATTCCTCGTCGCTTCGGCACAGCTTCCACAAGTATCGCCACTCCCAGCCTCTAAGATCCTGGCGCCCCGGTCGCGGTCGGTGCTGATTGAGCAGATCGACCGCGACGCCGATGTTGCCGGCTGCCAACTCCGTTTGAGCCAGATTCATTTGGGCTGCGTACAGGCTGGCTTCAGCGGCGGCTCGTTCCTCTTCGGCGAGTTTTGACTTTTCCACCGCCACCTTTTCAGCCTCGGTCGCCCGGTTAGCTTCGAGAATAGTTCGGCTCGCCTGTGCCCTTGCGGCCGCCTCTGCCTTCGACGCCCGGAACGACTGAAAGGTTGTCGCCAGCATTCCCATCGCCAAAGCCAAAAAGACCGCAACCATAGCAGAAACTGCCAATTTGTTACGGCGGATAAGTTTCTGGAGGCGGTATGAATTGCTGGGCGGTCTAGCACTAATTGTTTCGTTAACCAGATGCCGCTGAATATCGATCGCCAGCCCATTGGCGGTTTCGTATCTGCGCGTCCGGTCCTTCTCCAGACACTTCATCACGATCCAGTCCAGGTCGCCCCGAAACAAATGATTCAGCCCGGCGGGATCAGCCGACCGGCGTTTTGCGACCGCCGTTCGCTGCAGCGCCTCCATCGTGCTCAAGCGAGTGCTCGGCCTATCCGGCTCTTCCTCCGCAATAATCCGCTGCATCTCACCGAAGCCCACACTTCTCAACCGTTTGTCAGGAAATGGAGTGGTCCCCGTTAAAAGCTCGTATAAAAGCACACCAAGGCTGTAGATATCGCTTCGCGTATCCACATCCAGCTTGCTCATCTCTGCCTGCTCTGGACTCATGTAAGCTGGCGTCCCGATCATCGAAGCAAAACTCGTGAAGAGCGTCTTCTCCGTCAGCTTCTGGTTGGTCGCTTTCGCAATCCCGAAATCAATCACCATCGGAATCGGTCTCCCGTCGTGCAACGTGACCAGCACGTTCGACGGCTTTATATCCCGGTGAATGATTCCTTTCTGATGCGCATGCTGAATCGCCTGGCACACCGGAACAAACAGCTCCAAGCGCTCCCGCGCGCTTAAATGATTCTTGTCGCAATACTCCGTGATCGGCACCCCGCGCACCAACTCCATCACGAAAAACGGCCGCCCTGATTCCGTCGCCCCGGCATCTAGCACCTTCGCGATATTCGGATGATCCATCAGCGCCAGCGCCTGCCGCTCCGCTTCAAACCGGGCGATCACCTGGCGCGTGTCCATCCCGAGCTTGATAATCTTCAGCGCCACCCGCCGGGTCACAGGCTCGGTCTGCTCTGCCATGTAGACGACACCGAAGCCACCTTCCCCGATCTGTTGAAGAAGTTTGTATCGCCCAATGACAGAGCCCGCCCCCTCGGTGATCGGCACCTCCGCTCCGGCCTTAATTCCCAGGTCGTCGGACGGAAAGAAACCGTCCGGCAACGTCTTGTCCGGATCGTTCTGAGGCGCGTTCACCGCAGAAGTCTTTCTTCTGAACGCGAAAAGATCGAGCCGAAATCGCTAAGTTGTTCCTTATTGGTCGATACTCGGACGTTGGCGCATCAAAGTTGGACAAAAGCTATACTTGAAGGATTTCCCACCGCGGCATAATGCCCGGTAAAACTCAGCTTACCTTTCCTCTTATCGACCTTAAAAACGGTGACGTTATCCGCCCTTTGATTGCAGCAATACAGAAATTCGCCGCTCGGATCGAAGGCGAAACTTCGGGGATAGTCTCCACGGGTCCATTCGTCCGCGACAAAGCTCAAATCTCCATTCTTCCCCACCGCGAAAATCCCAATGCTATCGTGCAACCGATTCCCCGCGTAAACAAAACGTCCATCTTTCGACACCAGAATTTCCGCGCAGAAATTACTTCCGGCGTAACCCGGTGGCAGACTCGAAATGGTTTGCCGCGAAGTGAACCGTCCGTTGGAACCATCGTAATCGAACAAAACGATGTTCGATCCTTCCTCCTGTATCGAATAGAGCCAGTGACCATTCGGATGAAACGCGAAATGCCTCGGTCCATCTCCTGGCGGCAGCGACACGAATGGGGGATCGTTCGGCGACAAATTTCCGGTCCGTTCATCGAACTTCCAAACGAAGATCTGATCCAGTCCAAGGTCCGCGTGCAAAACAAACCGGCCCGATGCGTCCGACTGGATCATGTGCGCATGCGTGCGGTCGTGCCCGCTGAATGCGAATGTCCCTGGCGGCGCGTTCGTCGGCTTTCTCGGCCCGATCGTCCCATTATCCTGTTTTATGTCCCTTGCTGCTCCCAAACGCCCGTCCTCCAGGATGGGCAACACCGCTACAGACCCGCCAAAATAATTCGCGACCAGCAGAAATTTTCCCGACGGATGAATGCTCGCATAAGTTGGCCCCGCGCCGCCGGTCTGCACCGTGTTCAGCAAGGTGAGTTTGCCGTCAGTACGGTCCACCGCGAACGAGCTCACGGTTCCCTCCTTCGCTTCGCCCACTCGATCCGTTTCGTTCGTGGAGTAAAGCCGCGTCCCCGTCCCATTCACAACGAGACAGTTCGGGCTCGTGCCCAATTCAAACTCGCCCGCCGGCGTCAACGCACCGTTCAACCGCTCCACCTGGAAAATATGAATTCCACGCCCATTCCCCGGCGGCAGATCCACCTGCGTTGGCAACGTATCGCGCAAAGGTGAGCTGAATGTCCCTACGTAGGCCATTAGCCTACCGTTCGGTTTGGCCGCGTAGGCACGCGCCATCAGTGGCGCACTTGCAGCGAACAAAGCCGATGACCTCAAAAATGCCCGGCGCGAAAGTTCCGGCGAACCAGAGGGAGATTTCATTCGGCCGAAACGTTATGTGGAATTCGCCGCGCCGGTCGAGCCAGAACAAAACAAATTCATTTTCCCTGATGAATCCGGCCGCTACCCTCGTCCAAACAGCACATTTATGAAATCACTGAGCTTTATCTGCGCTCTTGCCATCGCCTCGGCTGCCCGGCTTCTGGCCCTCAATGAGATTCCGAATGAATACCGCATTGGACCATTCGCTCTCGGCTGCCAGGCTTACACCTTTCATCGCTTCACCTTTTTCGAAGCCGTGGAGAAAACCGCTGCCGCCGGCGGACGCATCATTGAACTCTTCCCCGGCCAGAAGCTCAGCCCAGATTCCGACGCGAAGGTGGACCACAACGCCTCGGACGAAGTGCTTGCCCAGATCAAAGCAAAATTGGATAAGCACAAAATCCGCGCAGTCAATTACGGCGTGGTTGGCCTGCCGAACAACGAACAAGAATCCCGCAAAGTTTTCGAATTCGCGAAAAGGCTCGGGCTGTATGCCGTCACTTCCGAACCCGCGCCCGAGGCCATGGACCTCATCGAGAAACTCGTGAAGGAATACGACATCGCCATGGCCATCCACAACCATCCCAAACAACCTAAGAACCCGAATTACAAATTCTGGGATCCTGACTATATCCTCTCCCTCGTGCAAAGCCGCGACAAGCGCCTTGGCTCCTGCGCTGACCTCGGCCACTTCGCCCGTTCTGGAATCAAACCGGTCGATGCCCTGAAAAAACTCGAAGGCCGCATTATCAGCAGCCACCTTAAAGACATCAAGCCGTTCGGCCCGAGCGGCGCTGACGTCCCATTCGGCACCGGCGAATCAGACATCGTTTCAGCCCTGAAAGAGCTCGAACGCCAAAATTTCAAAGGCAACATCTCCGTCGAATACGAGAGCAATCTCCAAAACAATGTGGGCGATGTCGGTCAGTGCATTGGCTTCGTCCGCGGCTTCGTTTCGCAAGCGAAATAATCTTCCGAATGACCTTGGCTCGTCCTCATGAGAATGATAAAATTGAGTCCTCATGGGGACGAGCAAACCAAGGGTACTTCTGGCGGATGATCATGTGATTCTGCTGGAATCTTTGAAGTCACTTCTTCAATCAGAAGTTGATGTGGTGGCCACAGTTTCGGACGGCCAGACGCTACTCACCCGCGCGAAGGCCCTTTCCCCCGACGTGATCGTAACCGATATCCACATGCCGCAACTCAACGGTTTGGAAGCCTGCGAGCGCCTGCTGATGGAAGTGCCAAAAGCACGCGTCATTTTTCTGACCGTCAACGAAGATTCCGCCACCGCCGAGGAAGCCATACGCCGCGGCGCCCTGGGCTACGTTCTCAAGAAGGATGCGGCTGACGAACTCCGGAAGGCGATTGAAAGCGCTCGCAACGGTAATGTCTATATCAGTAAGGCGATTCTCCGGGAACCCGTGAAAGTTTTCGTGTCGCGCGCTAAATCGGAAAAGAAAGCTGAACCGCTCACCATTCGCCAGCGCGAAGTTTTGCAATTGCTGGCGGAAGGCAAATCAATGAAAGAGGCTGCGGACATCCTTCAGATCACCAGCCGCACGATTGCTTTCCACAAATACACCATGATGAACCAGCTCGGGATCAAAACGACGTCCGAGCTCGTTGTTTACGCCACGAAAAACGGAATAACCTCTAAGCCGGGGGTCGCGACCTAATTTGTGGCAACGTCCCCGGATTCGCTTCAGACAACCCGCAAAGTTCCCGATAAATAAATACGGAACATTGCGAGATTGCGCGGGTTGGCCTTCCGTTTAATCTGAACCGCGATGACCTCCAGAGTTTTCCGGTGTCGGTAGCCGGTAGCGAGCGGGCCGAGAAGTTACGGATCTGACACCTGGGGATTGGTCTAGTTGATTGCTGCGATCGCGAAAGTGAAGCCAATGGAAATTACTGTCATGGATCGCCGAGGTGTTCGGCGAACCCATAGTTTTTCGTCCAAAGCCGCTGCTGTCGCTTTTCTAAAGGAGACTCACGCAACTGACGCTGTGATTTCGTTCACCTACGCCGATGGATCGCCTCTAAAGCAGCAGACGATGGACCGCATATTTCAGGAAGTTTTTGCTCAGCTGGAAACGATCGCGGCGTAACGACGACATCTGTCAGTTTTGCCAGCTCACATTCCCCGCGGTTTTCATAATCATTCGCGGAAAACGGTCCTCGAATGAAACGTCTATTGAGCCATTTTTTCGCCGCGCTTCTTTTTGTCACGGTCTTTCATGTAGATGCGGCTGAAGGTGAGCTCCGAGTGGGCGTTTCGCCCATCTTCCCACCAATGGTCTTCAAGCAGGACAAGCAACTCGCGGGCGTCGAGATCGATTTGGCCCACGATCTCGCTCAGGAACTCGGACGTTCTGTGACCTTCGTCGAAATCTCCTGGGAGGATCAAATCGAATCGCTTAATGCGGGCAAGATCGACATCATCATGTCGTCGATGTCCATCACCGGCGCGCGCAAATGGGTAGTCGACTTCTCCCGGCCCTATCTGTTCATCGGGCAAATGGTGTTGGTGCGCCGTGAAGATGTGAACAAATACGCGCTCGGATTCCCCCTCCGCCCCCCCGGGACGGTCGGCGTCCTCAAAGCAACCACCGGTGATTTCATGGTTCAGCGCGAGTTTCCCAAGACCAAACGAAAAGTTTATAAAAGTCCCGCCGAAGCGGTCCAGGCGCTCAAGAAAAAGAAAATCGATCTCTTCCTGAGCGATTCGACACTCGTTTGCTATCTCGCGGGGACTCATGCCGCGGAAGATCTTACAGCGGCACCGGTTCAACTGAATGAAGAGTCGCTCGCCTGGGCCGTACGCAAGGGCGACGACAAACTTTTGGACGAAGTCAATGCCTTCATCCAGAAGACCGGCGGCAGCGGCAAACTGAACCAGGTGTTCCAACGCTGGATGGCCGTGCCTCAGTAACTTTTTGAAGAAAACGCAGCATGATGAAAATCCTCACCTTTGCCCTCACCGTTTGCACCCTCGTGTTCTGCGGGTGCGCTTCCAGTTCGGTAAAACAAACCTGGAAATCGCCTTCCTACCAGGGCGGTCCCGTCCAAAAGATTGCCGTTCTGGTGAAGACCGACCGGAATTTCTATCGACAGGCAATCGAGAACTATTTCGCCAGTATTCTCAACGAGGAAGGCCAGAGCGCCTTCACCACTCACGATCTGTTCGGTCTCGGAGCAGTCAAGGCGGACAGGGCGGCTGCGGCGGCACGCCTGCGGCAGGGCGGCGCAGATTCCGTCCTTGTCGTCCAATTAATCGATGCCGTCACCTATTCTCGCCAGGCCACCGTCACCTCACCCGCCTTCACCTCATCAGCCGCTGAAAGCTACGGTTATTTGGTCATGGAAACAGATGCGGCGTGGAACACTCTGCAAAGCGACGTTTACATCGAGAGCACCCTTTACAACCTTGCGAGCGGCGAGCGCCTCTGGTCCGGCGTCACTCGCACAGTCCTGAAAGAAAACACCGACAGCGTCGCCAAGATCGAACCGCTCGGAAAAATGCTTTTCGCTCAGATGCGCCAGGCGGGAGTCATCCACTAGAACCGGGTTGGCTTGTGGCCTGGGCTGATGGCATATAAGCCACGTGCTCGGCTCTCCGAATGGCGTTCGCAAGCGGGTGATATTCCACCTGGATATGGATGCCTTTTACGCGTCGATCGAGCAGCGGGAAAATCCTGCATTGCTTGGAAAGCCGGTGATCGTTGGAAGCCCGCCGGAGCGCCGCGGAGTAGTTTGTGCAGCGAGTTATGAGGCCCGAAAGTTCGGTGTGCGTTCCGCCATGCCGAGTTCAACTGCGGGACGCTTGTGTCCAAACGGAATTTTCATTCCTCCCCGCATCAGCTTTTACAGGGATGAGTCGCGCGAGATCATGAAGATCGTGCATGCCTGTGGCGGTGCTATCGAGCAGATGTCCATCGACGAGGCGTATATCGATCTGACCGAACAAACGCCGGACGCCGATTTGGAGCCTGACGCGCTGTTGGATTCGAGCGTTCCAATCGCGCGAGGGATCAAGGAGAGAATTCGGAGCGAACGGCATCTCACCGCCACAATCGGAATCGCTGCCAATAAATTTCTGGCGAAGCTGGCGAGTGACCTGCACAAACCCGACGGACTCACGGTCATTCACGAAAAAGGTAAGGCCGAATTCCTTCGCGAAATGCCGGTGCGAAGAATTCACGGTGTCGGCGGCGCCACCGAGAAAGTTCTGACCGGCGCGGGCATTTTCACAATTGGCGATCTGCAAAATTATCCCGGTGACTTGCGGGCGCTGGTGGGAGTGTTCAGTCAAAGACTGCGCGCGTTCGCCTTCGGCAACGACGAACGTCCGCTCGAACTCGGCGATGAGATCAAGAGCTTCAGCAGCGAGGAGACTTTCGAACGCGACACGATGGACCGCCAGCAGCTCCGGCGCTGTCTTTGGGAGCAATCATGCGAGATCGCAGCCAAGTTGAAACGCAAGCGACTGGTAGCTCAAACAGTGCAGGTGAAATTGCGCTACTCGAACTTCCAGACGTTAACGCGACAAGTAACGCTGGAGGATCCCCTGCAGGAAACGCGGGAGATCTACCGAATGGCCTGCTTTCTGTTAGCGCGCGAAAAGCTCGTGCGGAAACCGCTTCGACTGCTCGGTGTCGGGGTAAGTGGATTGATTGAGGGGGAGGCAAGGCAACTGACCTTCAAGTTGTGAACCCAATGTAACATTCTGCTTTCAGAGGGACGCCCAAAAACGCAACTGAACCATTCCAAGAACCTGCCGGTGTTAAGTTTGCGTGTAAAAACCCGATGAAGGTTATTGTGTTTTGTCGCGTTTTTATTGTGTGTGAACAGTTGAAATCGCTCCGCGCGAAAGGCAAGGTGGGCGGCGAATGAAAGGGATCATCCTTGCTGGTGGCGCAGGCTCGCGCCTGTATCCGCTCACGCTCGTGGCGAGCAAACAGCTCCAACCGGTTTACGACAAACCGATGGTTTATTACCCGCTCACAACGCTGATCGAGAGCGGCGTCTCGGAAATCTGTCTCATCTCAACTCCACACGATCTGCCCCGTTTCAAGCAACTGCTGGCGAACGCCGGGACCTGGGGCATTAAGATCGATTTTCGCGAGCAGGCCAAGCCGGCGGGTATCGCACAGGCGTTCCTGATTGCTGATACATTCATCGGCAATGATCCAGTCGCGCTGATCCTCGGCGACAATATCTTCTATGGGGGCGAAGCGTTTCATCAGGCCTTCGACAAGTTCACGGATGGCGCGGTGATCTTTGCGTATCAGGTGAAAGATCCGGAACGCTACGGCGTGGTGGAATTTGATCGATTCGGGAAAGCCATTTCGATCGAGGAAAAGCCGAAGGCTCCGAAGAGCGATTACGCCGTGCCCGGCCTTTACATTTTCGACAACACCGTGGTGACCGTCGCGCGCAACTTGAAGCCCTCAGCACGCGGTGAACTGGAAATCACCGATGTGAACCTGGCGTATTTGAATCAAGACAAACTGCGCGTCCATCGTTTGAGCCGAGGTTTCGCCTGGCTTGATGCAGGAACAAGCAGCAGTTTGCATGACGCCTCTGCGTACGTGCAGACGATTGAGACGCGGCAGGGAATCAAGATTGGTTGCCCGGAAGAAGCCGCATTTCGCCGGGGTTTCATGAATCTGGAACAATTCGAGAAAGTGGTTCAGAATATGCCGAACTGCGAGTATCGCGATTACCTGCGCGATGTCGCAACCGAAGCTAAGAAAGGGCGTTAATCCACGATACGCTGACCATGTCGAAAATCCTGCTACTTGGGTCCACGGGTTACGTCGGTTCCGCCTTTGCTGCGGAACTGCAGCGCCGGAACCTTCCGTTTTATTCTCTCTCCAGAAAGGAACTGGACTACACACGATTCGAGCTGCTCTGGAATCATCTCAAGGCACACCGGCCCAACTTCGTGATCAATGCAGCCGGCTTCACCGGCCGGCCCAATGTGGACGCCTGCGAGAATGCCCGCGCCGAGACGCTGCTGGGAAACACCAATTTTCCGCAGTCCCTCGCCCAGGCTTGCCTCGTGACGAACACGCCCTACGGCCATGTCTCGTCGGGATGTATTTATACTGGCGCAAAAATCCTGCACCAGGGCCAGACCCACATCGAACCCGACATGACGAAGCCGGAACTGCGCTCGCTCATCGACAAGGAGGCAGTTTCGTCGAACTTTGGGCTGAAGCCTTCGGCCATTCTCGGGTTTACCGAAAAAGACACTCCGAATTTTTCCTTCCGTTCGCCACCCTGCAGTTTTTACAGCGGGACCAAGGCGCTGGGGGAAGAGGTAACCGCAGGGGTGGGCCAGGGCTACTTGTGGCGGTTACGAATTCCCTTCGACCAGTTCGATAACCCGCGCAACTACCTCTCGAAAGTGCAGAACTACGCGAAGGTCTACGACAACGTGAATTCCATTTCTCACCGATTCGATTTCGTCAACGCCTGCTTGGATTTGTGGGTGAAGCGAGCCCCCTTTGGGATTTACAACGTGACCAATCCTGGATGGATCACCACCCGGCACGTCATTGACAAAATCCGGGAGATCTTAAAGCCCGCCAGATCATTCGAATTCTGGCACGACGACGCCGAGTTTTACAAATTCGCCAAAGCCCCGCGCTCGAACTGCGTGATGGATGCTTCAAAGTTGCTCGCGGCCGGCGTTCAGATTCGTCCGGTGGAAGAAGCTCTGGAACATTCCCTCAAAAATTGGACGAAGTAGAAACGTCCGGGGGCTCTATCGTTCCCTAGAGAGCTCCACGGGACCGTCGCGATTCCAACACAACTTACCTTGAAGCGCAGGGTTGTCGTCAGCGTCTATTCTGCAATAGTTTAGAGCTGACCCATGCGGTTTTTTACACTGAGTCAATTGATTGTTTTGGCCTTCGCGGCGCAGATCCTTGTATCTGCGGAGACAGATTCGGCGGGTTTCGAGTTTTTTGAGAGCAAGATTCGTCCGGTCCTCGCAGATCATTGTTACTCCTGCCACAGCGAAAAAGCGGAGAAGCTCAAAGGGGGCCTTTATCTCGATTCCCGTGATGGGGCTCTGAAAGGCGGTGACAATGGTCCGGCAATCGTCTCTGGCGATCCGGAAAAGAGTCTCTTAATCAAAGCGATTCGCTATTCAGACGAAAACCTGCAAATGCCCCCGAAAGGCAAAAAGCTCAGCGCGGAACAGATCGCGGACTTCGAAACTTGGGTAAAAATGGGAGCGCCCGATCCACGCACTAAATCAGCCGCGCAAATCGCTTCGGAAGATAAACGAAAAAAACATTGGGCATTTCAGCCGATCCGAAAACCAGAACTGCCGGCAGTTTCCAAAAAGGATTGGGTAAAGAGCCCGGTGGACGCGTTTGTGCTGGCGAAGCTCGAAGCGAATAAAATGGAACCCTCCAAACGGGCGGACCGACGCACCCTAATTCGGCGCGCCGCTTTCGACCTGACCGGTTTGCCGCCGAACGTCGAAGAGGTGGAAGCATTCGTCAATGACTCTTCGGATCGAGCCTGGGAGACGGTTATCGATCGACTCCTCGCATCTCCTCAATACGGAGAGCGCTGGGCTCGGCATTGGTTGGATGTTGCTCGATACGCAGACACCAAAGGTTACGTCTTCGAAGAAGAGCGACGGTTCCCATATTCGTACACCTATCGTGATTACGTGATTAACGCATTTAACGAAGACCTGCCCTTCGACCGTTTTATCATTGAGCAATTGGCTGCTGATCTTCTGCCACTCGGGGAAGATAAACGTCCATTGGCGGCCATGGGATTCCTGACGCTCGGACGCCGGTTTCTAAATAACCAGGCGGACATTATTGATGATCGAATCGACGTGGTCTCGCGCGGATTAATGGGCCTGACAGTTGGCTGCGCACGCTGTCACGATCACAAGTACGATCCGATTCCGACGAAGGATTACTATTCGCTCTATGGGGTGTTCGCCAGTTCCTCCGAGCCACGCGAGAAACCACTGCTCGGAACCGCGGCGTTACCAAAGGAATATCCGGAATACGAAGCGGAACGAAAAAAACGGGAAGAGGAGCTCAAGAATTTCCGGGAAACAAAATATGGCGAGGTACTCGCGGAATTGCGAGCGAAAGCCTCGGATTACATGCTGGCCGCCGTTGATGCCGAAAAACTAGACGATAAAGGCAAGCTCGATGTCTTCGCGAAGGAGCGGAAACTTCATCCGATCGGTGTGCGACGGTGGATGAGCTTCTTCGTAGAGCGACGCAAGATGGAGAAAGATCCAATCTTCGCACCCTGGTTCGCGTTCGTGAACATGACCAATTACGAGGCCGACGCGAAGGCAGTCGTTGAACGGTTCCGCGCAATGCCCGAAACGGCGAACCCGGTGATCGTGGAGGCCATGGGCGAATCGGTGCCGACTTCGCTAAAAGATGTGGTGGAGATCTATCGGAAAGCCTTTACTGAGGTGGAAAAGGAATGGGCCGAGGCGAAGAAAGAAAACGCGAAAAGCCTCAAGGGTCAGCCGAAAGAAGCGCTTCGTGACGTGCTCTACGCTGAGGCCGGACCGGCTCACCTGAGCGACGGAGAAATCCCGCGATTGTTTGACGTTCCGACTGCGCAGAAGAATCGCGCACTCCAACGCAAACTCGAAGAACTGGACGCGACCCATCCCGGTTCGCCACCACGTGGCATGGTGCTGACGGAAAATTCGGAGCCTTACAAGCCGCACGTGTTCGTCCGCGGCAATCAGTTCAATCAAGGAGCTGAAGTTCCACGGCAGTTTTTGGAGCTGGTCGCCGGTCCGCAGCGAAAGCCCTTCCAAAAAGGCAGCGGACGCCTGGAACTGGCGGAGGCCATCGCGAGCCGGGATAATCCGCTCACCGCACGCGTCATAGTGAATCGGGTTTGGCTGAACCATTTCGGGGCGGGCCTGGTAAAGACGCCGAGCGATTTTGGCGTTCGCGCCGATGCCCCGACCCATCCGGAATTGCTCGATTACATGGCAGCCTGGTTCATGGACAACGGCTGGTCCCTGAAGAAGCTGCATAAGCTAATAATGCTTTCGAGTACTTATCAGCAGAGCAGCGATGAACGCGCTGATTACGCAGAAAAGGATTCCTCCAATTCTATGCTCTGGCGGATGAACCGACGACGTCTCGAATTTGAACCGTTCCGCGATACTTTACTCGCTGTCGCAGGCAAACTGGATTCGAAGGAAGGTGGCCATCCAGTGGAAATCGCCACCGATTCGCCTGCGCCCCGCCGCACGATCTACGGCTTTGTAGAACGTCAGAACTTGCCAGGCATTTTCCGCACGTTCGATTTCGCCAGCCCGGACACGACCAGCCCGCAGCGTTTCAATACGACCGTTCCGCAACAGGCGCTGTTCATGATCAACTCGCCCTTTGTCATTCAACAGGCCCGCAGTTTCGTCAAGCGGCCTGAAGTGGTCGAAGCTCGAGACGACCGCACAAAAATCACTGCTCTCTATGAGACAGCTCTCCAACGCAAACCAACCCAAGAAGAGATCAAGCTCTCGCAGAATTTCTTGAATGCCCAGCGTTCTCTCCCTGCACCTGAGCCTGCGGTAGAAGTTTGGAAATATGGTTATGGCGAGATCGATACCGCAGCAGTGAAACTCACCAGCTTCACTCCTCTTCCCCATTTCACCGGTAAAGCATGGCAGGGAGGCGACAAACTGCCGGACGCAAAGCTCGGTTGGGCGATGCTCAACGCTACGGGCGGCCACCCCGGTGAAGGCAAAAAGTTCGCAGCGGTTCGGCGGTGGATCGCACCGGAAGATTGCACTATCGCAATCTCCGGATCCCTGGAACATCCCGCCGACAGCGGTGATGGCGTGCGCGGCTACGTTCTTTCGAGCCGAACCGGCGCGCTAGGCTTTTGGCCCGTGTGCCATGGAAAACGTGACATGAGCATACCCAAGGTTGAACTGAAAAAGGGGGACACGCTCGATTTTGTCGTCGACAGCAACCATTCGGTCGACAGTGACTCTTTCAACTGGGCACCAACAATCAAAACGCTGTCCGGGGGCAAATCAGTGGCATGGAATGCCAGAGAGGAATTCAGCGGACCAAAGGAGCCGTTGGTGCCGCTCAGTCCATGGGAAAAATTCGCACAGGTGCTGCTCATGTCGAATGAGCTCGCGTTTGTGGATTAGTTCCTGGCGGCATTCGAGTTTTCGATCTTTTCAAGTTCCGACCGGATCAACTGGACCAGAGGCTTCACTGTCTGTGCGCTGAAGTCGAACTTGCAGCCGGCGGCCTGGAATAGTTCGGGGAGCGGACGGGAGCCGCCCAAAGCCAGGGAAGACTGGTAGTTGTGCAGCGCTCGGGCACGGTCAAGTTTTGAATTCGCCCAGACCTGCAAAGCGCCGAGCTGCGCGATGCCGTATTCGATGTAGTAAAACGGATGGATGAATATGTGGAGCTGGCGATGCCACAAGTTCGCGCGAACAGGTGCAAAACCGCTCCAATCAACATCACCGCCGAAACGATCCATGAGTTGGATCCACGCGGCGCTGCGTTCCTGTCGACTGTGGCCGGGATGGGTGTAGATCCAATGTTGAAAAGCATCGACCGTGGCGATCCACGGGAAGATTTCAATGATTCCTTCAAGGTGGTCGCGCCGGGCGCGGGCTGCTTCCGCGGGAGCGTAGAAATTTTCGATGAACTCGTTTCCGAGCAACTCCATGCTCATCGAAGCAACTTCGCAAAATTCGATCGGAGCGTGGCGGTAGGCGTAGAGGTTCTCGTTGCGCGTGGCCAGGGCGTGGAAGGCATGACCCGCCTCGTGCAAAATCGTTTCGACGTCACGCTGGACGCCAATCGCATTCATGAAGATGAATGGGAGGCGTGCTTCAGAAAGAGTCGATTGGTAGCCGCCCGGCGCTTTTCCCTTCCGATTGGCGAGATCGAGCAGGCGTAAGTCGCTCATTAAACGAAAGCCTCTCGAAAGACTTCCGTCAAGCTGATCGAAAATCTTCTGGGTCCGGTCAACCATGGTCTCGACCTGCTCAAACGGACGCAGCGGCGGAAGGTTCAGCGGATCGACTGATAAATCCCAGGGCCGCAACGCGTCAAGTTTGAGCTGCTTGCGCCGTTCCTTTTGCAGGTCGCGCAACAGCGGCATGACTTCCTTCTCAATCGCATCATGAAACGCGAAACAATCTTCGGCCGTGTAATCGAATCGGCCACGTGCTTTGAAAGCGTAATCGCGATAATTGCTGAAGCCAGCATTCTTCGCGATCTGCTCGCGAATCTTTACGAGTTGATCGAAGATGTCCTCGAATTTATCGACTTCCTTTAAACGGCGTTCGGCAACTAACCGCCACGCTTCTTCACGCAGTGCCCGGTCCGGTTCTTCCAGGTAACGGCTCATCTGCACGAGGGTCTTCTCCTCCCCGCGAAATTGAACGGTCAAAGATCCGGACAATTTCTGATATTGCTGGCTGAGTTTGGCCTCTTCTGTCTCGAGCGGAACATTTTCTTCGCGGAACAGTTCGACATGAACAGCGGTGTGTTTGTCGAACACCTCATATCGAATCCGCGGAAGCTCCTTGCGTTCGGGATGCTTCAGATAAAGCTGCTCCAGTTTGAATTGTCTCGGCTTGCAGGCCGGCTCAATTGTCTCGACGAATTGCAGGTAGGCCTTTTCCGCGTCCGGATTATCCGTGTGGCACGTCATCGCGATGTAACGTTTCGCGGATTCCTCATCCAGCGCCGCGCTGAATTCCCCCCAATCGATCAGCCACTTCTCCAGGTCAGGAGCGGCTTTTGAATTCTTAATTCGGCTTTCCAGTTGATCGAAAAGTGGCTCGATCTCGGACCAGTTCCCGAGATCCAGTTTTACGGGCACAAATTTGCGCGGCGTGTGGACAGGCAATTTTCCAAAAGGCAGTAAACTCATTGGCGTCTCCAAAGCAGGGAAAGAGTAATGAGGGGATTCATCGAATGCAACCGGTGCTGGAAACCCAATCCGTACAAAAAGAAAGGTGGCTTTTTATTGAGGGCCACTGGCCCCAGCCACCTTTTTATCCGGAACGCATGCCTTGATGCTCCGTTTTGTGTCGGGCAATCAATTGAAAGCCCAGTCACTGTATGAGAATACGGTGCCGCTCTCGCTGCTGCCATCATCCACAACCCTGATTGGGGCGTGCAGCGGAACGGAAAACGCCGGTCAGTTCCGCCATCCCTCGTAACAGGCTGGAGTTACAAGCGATTCTGGCTAACACTTCCATTCCGTGACCATCTTTCAAAGCGTGCTGTCGCTGATCGCCCTGCTCAGCCTCTGCCGCACATTTGCAGATCTTGTTGAAGCGCTGAATGTTCCGAAAACTGGAAAGATCGGCTTCACCCGACTCTCTCCTGCGCAGACCGGGATTTTCTTTACCAACCAGCTTGCAGACGCACGGGCCGCTACCAATCGCAACTTGCTGAGCGGGTCCGGGGTTGCCGCGGGAGACGTGAACGGCGACGGCTGGTGCGATCTTTATTTCTGCGCTCTGGATAATTCCAATGCCTTATTTCTTAACCGCGGCAATTGGAAATTCGAAGAGGTCGCCGAAAAAGCGGGCGTGGCCTGCCCAGGCTGGGACTGCACCGGGACGACCTTCGCTGACGTGGATGGTGATGGAGATCTCGATCTGCTCGTCAACACCATGAACCGCGGCACGCATCTCTTCATCAACGACGGTAAAGGGAATTTTTTGGATCGCACTCGCGAAGCAGGATTAACTTCAACCCACGCGGCCACCTCCATGGCACTCGCGGATATCGACGGAGATGGCGACCTGGATCTTTATGTCGCGCACTTTCGCTCCGATACAATTCGCGACCGGCCACAGACGAAGTTCAAGATCGACTATGTAAACAATCGCCCGACCGTCACCTCCGTGGACGGTCGGCCGACGACTTCTCCCGACCTCACTAATCGCTTTGCTATTTCAACTGAGACCGGCCAGGTGGAGGAGTACGCCGAGGAGGATGCGCTTTACGAGAACGACGGGAACGGTCATTTCACTCTGATTTCTTTCACCGGGGGCCGATTTCTTGATGAAAATGGAAAACCCCTGAACGAAGCACCCCGCGATTGGGGGCTCTCTGTTCAGTTTCGCGATTTCACGGGCGACGGCGCTCCCGACCTCTACGTTTGCAACGACTACTTCACCCCCGACCGGATCTGGATCAACGACGGCCGTGGAAATTTCCGGGCGCTGCCTCCCGAAGCATTGCGTAGAACCAGCCTCTCGTCGATGGGTGTAGATTTCGCGGACATTAACCACGACGGCTTCATCGATTTCTTCGTGGTCGACATGTTGAGCCCGAGCCATAGCAAGCGCCATGTTCAGGTTGGAGATCTCTCCCCTTTTACTTACAAAACGGGCGAAATTTTAAACCGTCCCCAAATTCCGCAAAACACGCTCCAACTCAACCGTGGTGACGCCACCTTCTGCGAAATCGCGATGTTCAGCGGAATCGAAGCCTCGGGATGGTCATGGTGTCCTGTTTTCCTCGACGTTGATCTCGACGGCTGGGACGACCTTCTGATTTCCAACGGTCACCGTCGCGATTTTCAAAATGCCGACGCTGGCGCCAACATTCGTCAAGCCCTCGCGGAGGGCGTAGCCTCGCTGAACCAACCCGGGAAAATTATGGATCGGTTTCCGACGCTCAGAATTCCCAAAGCCGCTTTCCGAAACAACGGCAACTTAACCTTTAGCAAGGCGAGCATCGAGTGGGGCTTCAACGAAGAAGAAATTTCGCATGGCATGGCCCTTGCCGATCTGGACGACGATGGCGATCTTGATGTCGTGCTGAATAACCTGGGTTCAGTCGCGGGCATCTATCGCAATGAGAGCGCCGCTCCTAGAATTTTGGTCCGCTGCCGCGACGAAGGAAAAAATACCGGTGGCGTGGGAGCGAGAATCCGCCTTCTGAGAGACAGGCTTGCGCAATCGCAGGAGATTATCTCCGGCGGGCGATACTTATCCGGTGGAACAATGGAGGTTAGCTTCGGTGCTGCGGGAGAAAGCAAAATCCAATTGGAGATCGCTTTCCGCGACGGAAGAAGAAAACTGATCTCAAAAGTCGAAGGAAATCGGCGGTACAGTGTTAGCTCGCATTAGAGCGCTTGCGTCTTAAAAGCATTCCAAACGCGAGGCAACCAACCCCAGCGACCGCCGCGTAGGTGGAAGGCTCAGGAACGATTGTCAAAGTGCCGTCGGTGATCTGGGTAGCGATGGGGTCGCCATTCGAATCAAGATAGGTGGTGGCTCCGTTGGCGGTGTTACCGAGAAAGAGCTGCCAACTGCCGGAATTGAAACCGGTCGTGTCAAAGGTGACCGTAGCCACTTTATCACCCGGTCCCACGCTGATCGTGGCGGGCGGAGAACCAGGCGTGGTTACGTTCCAGAATGCTGCGTGGTTACCGGACGGCTGAGGTCCGTTAGGCTGCTGAGTCGACGCGAGGTTTGCGAACGGAGTCCCAGTGATCAGTTGAATCCCGGTGATCGGAGGACCAACTGTTCCGTCCCCAACCTGGATATTAAAATTTAAACCGCTAACGCTGGAGGATGAACCACTCGCAATCGTAAAGGATAACGTTGCCGAGGAAGTGTTGGCGGGAAGGGTCTGAGACCCGACGTTGATCACAACCTGACTTTGCACGGTGGTGGAGCCAGTTATGAGCAGTGCAGCGACGCAACTCGCTGAGGATAAGGACATCCAAGCCGGAAAAGATCCTGATGAAAATAGACCCGATTTTTTCGTCCTCCTTATGATCATGTCAGTCATATAGAGATCAACTTCAAATTCGTCAATACGCTTGTCGTATTTGCACGAGAAATGAGATCGTCCGCTGCATCCACTTTCTTATCCCGATTGAAATCATACTTAAAGTCGATCGGCGCGGGATTTAGAAGATTTCGCGTATTGTTTCTTGTCTGCAGGTTGTCGGCGGCATCTACATTGGTCGTCACCGCCGAATTTCCAACCTCGCCCACGGCATTTCCAAAATAGAAAACTTCCTGGGTGCTCAATCCCGTATTAGCATCCGCCAGCACCGTAATTTGGAGCCACTGCTTTTGAATCGCGTTATTCGCCCAGATGATTGTGAATCGGTCCGCTCCGTTTATGCCAGCGCCCGCGCGTCGCGTGACGCTCGTGGGGACCGGTGCACTGCCCCAGCCAGAGGGATTATTATCATTCCCGACCTTAAAAATGAAGTCGCTTGCGGAAATTCCGGGACCATTTGCCGGATTCAAGATGTCCACCATTATGCCGTTGATGCCGCGGCTGTAGCTCGTGTAGTTCGCAAATATCGAGCTCGATCCATCAAAAAGCGGGACTTTGTCCGGGGCGATCGCGTTATCGTCGTTCGCGCTTGCCCCACTATCGCCATCCCACGCTGAATTGTTGTAAAAGATGAAGCGGCCGACAACCATGCGTGACGACGCGACGCCCGCACTGGAACTAGTTGTGCCCGTTCCCGTGGGAACCAGCGTGTTGGCGTCGCTCGAGAGCATTGCGAGGGAAACGGTGCTTTCTTTCGGCACTGACGCCGTTTCACCGTTAATGCTGAGCGTGACGCTGTTCGTTGGCGTGACCCAGGCGAAGCTGCCAGGGGAACCTGGTTCCGGAGCTCCGCTTCTGTAAGTGCCGAACGGTTTGCCCGGTCCAGGAGCTGTATCGGACGCGGTGTTTTGCGGGAACCAATAAAGTCGCAAGGGATCCCCGGGCTGCCATTGCCCCGCAAAATCAAGTGTGACTGCTGCCTGGAACGCGCCAGGGCCGAAGTATTCGGGAGCACTTGAGTCGAAATTCCACCGACGCACCAGGTAATCGCTCCCCGAAAACGAGGCCGCGGTGGGTCCGCTGAAACCGTTTCGGGCAAAATTGCCAAAGGTGCTTGCCACGTCTTTGACATCCGCCACCAGCACGATCACCCCGCTGGTCATCAGGTTACCGCTCGCGTCCTTCAACGCATCTGCATCGATATTGATCGTGGCCGACATGGCCGAAAACGGGCAGATCAATGCTAGAACGGAAAGGGCTGCGCGCATTATCTTTCATAATAGGTCAGAAAAACCCCGATCTCAAGTACTTCGCCATATCGCCGGACGACATCGGCGCCATTTTCCAGGGCCACGGAAAAAAAAACTCCCGCGCGGGAAGGTCCCGCCGGGAGTCGCGGAGGTACTAAACGACGTCGAGACCGCCTTACGGCGTGGCGTTGCTCATCACGCGGAAAAATCCGCTGGTCCCTGTGTTTTGCACCACGGCAGTGCTATCCGTGGTGGGGGTAGATACATTCGTCCACTGCGCATCGGTAAGCGCGGATTTTCTCTGGACCTGGAATGGGGCCGTTCCGCCGGTCCACGTCAATCGGAGCGTATTGGCACCTTCGGTCTTGATCGAAAGTGTTATCGCGCCGCCGGCGCTCACCGGCGTGGTCGGATCATCCTTCGGATCAGGATGGGTAAAGACGGTGTAGAAGTTCACCTCTTTCGGAGAATTGGCTCCCGAGACGGGTTGATTCTGCAGATTGATTTCGCCTTTGGCTGCGACCAGGATCTGCTTCGTCGTCATGGCCAGGCTCATCTGGAACGTGTGAATGCCACCGGATTCCGCTGCGTTTTGGAATGGCAGAAAGCTCTTGGTGAGCCCGCTGATGGTTTTGGTCCCCTCGTTCAAGACCATGACGCGCGCGGCGACTTGCTGCGCTTCGTAACCGGCGGGCTGAGAAACCCAACCCACAGCAATGCGATTCAGCGCATCGACCGCCAGATTGGCGCGATCAAACCCGCCGGTGAAGGCGCCCTCGCTCACATCCGCTTTGGCGACGAAGCTGCGATCACGTGCGTCCCAGGCGACGATTCTCACGACGTTTTCATTGCTCACTTTGCCGACCAAAAACACGTACGGGCTGTTAATATGCCCGGCGATGCGCGTGCCGTCGCCACGACCGCGATCGAAGCTTTCGCCCGAGGTATTCTGGTCCACTTGTCCGAGCAGCGTGCCCGCGTTGTCGTAGAAGTAGATGATTCCCGCGACTCGCACTGCAAAACCGCCCTTGTAAGCCGTGACGTTGCTCCAAATTTCGCCCGGAGCGACCATGAAGCTGTCCTTCACCACCTGGCCGCTGGGCGAGAAGATCGTCGCGACCACTCCGCGCCCATTGCCCGCGGTGTTCCACAAAGCGGTGCGATCCTCGACGACGGAAACGATGTTCCCGTTATCCAGCACAGCCAGATCACCGCCAAAGCGGGTCTGCTCGATCTTGTTGCTGTCCTGCGGCGTGCCGGACGTTAATCTTCCGTTATCGGAATTCACCGCTTTCATGAGCGGCGTGACATTGAGCGTGGAAGGATCGAGCGCAAACGTCTGAATGGTTCCGTAGCGACTCACGCTCGGATCCTCCGCCAGAGAATCGCCTGTATACTCGAAGCCGCTCTTCCAACGATTATCCGATCCAAAGGCGGGAATGGCGTGAGGTGAGGCTTCGCCGCCCACAACATAGTTCACCGCACCCGGACGCTTATCACCCGCCACACGGCCTGGATTTCCATTCTGACGCGAGCCGTTGATCTGGGCGTTGTAGGGTGTTCCGTTATCGGCGTAGAAGCCTTCAACGGTCTTCGCAGCGCCACCCGCCACCGGTTGGATCGCGACGACATAGCGCTGCTTGTCGGTGCTTCCGTTTGCGAAGGTGTTACCTTCGATCAGGAATGCTGTATTGCCAAGCACGCTGGCGTAAGGCTCCCAATTCCCGAGCGCATCGTTCTGCACCGGTGCGACAAGTGCATCCGCCGCGATCCGCTTCAGTCCCACGGACTCGATGCTGCCCGGCGCAAAGGCCGGAATATCCGCTTCAACCGCATTCGAAAGGGGTCCTGTGAGAGAATTCGTTCCGGTCGTGCTTGTCGCAGACTTTGAATAGGTGACAGCGATCGCAACCTTCGCTCCCGGTGCGACGGTCGACCCGATCAAACTGAATTTGAAGGCATTTGGCGCCGGATCAGTGTCCTTGGCCGAACCTTCCACGAACGAAGCGACATAAGTTCCTGGCAGGATTTTCCCGCTCTGTTCCGCCGCCGGATCGATGACGTAAACGTCGATAATCTGAGTCGGATAATCGGTTTTGTTCGGCGCAGGGACGGTGCCTGCGAGAACTCCGTTTGTAATCGCGGTAATCACGGGGACTGTGCCGGCAGTCGAGTCGGCAAGCACCGGAGCGTAATACGCGTCATAGGTTCGATTATTTTGCCCCTCGGCAAATGGAAAGCCTTCAAACGCACTTCCCACGATCTTGTTCCGACGTGCCACGATCGGCACCGAGGCGCTCGCATCAACAAAACGCGATCCGGGCGAGTTGTAAACCACATTGCCCTCGAGGTCGTCACTGACTCCGTCACCATTCGAACCAATGCGCAGGCTGGCGTTCCCCGGCATCGAAATCAGGTCCGGAGTCGCGCTGGTGAGTGCAGGTTGCGCCGTTGTTCCATCAACACCTACGCCGAAATAATTGCCGGCGACGACTGCATTCTGGCCCGACGAGTAGAATTCGATATCGTGGTCGTATATTGGATGCGCGAAAATGTTTCGCTCATTGGCATCGCTCACGCCGTTGCCATCGGTTCCGATGATCGTGTTATCCGTGACCCGTCCATTCTCGAGCACTTCCAACGTAGGGTCGCTAAAACCGGCGGCCGCCCACTCTGTTAGAGCGGCTTCCAAATCATAGAAAGTCGTGCCGTTGGGAAACACGTTGAAATAGTTGCCGGAAATGCGGGCGTTCGGCAGTTCCAAACCCAGCGCGAGGCGCGCGCCGATGGCAATATTGAACTCTGCCACGTCGTTTACTCCGTCACCGTCAGTGCCGAAGACGAGGCCAGCAGAATACGTATCAGTGGGATCGCGATGGCGGAAAGCGGCGACGGCATCGGTGACCGGCTTTACCGTTGTGCCGTCCGGCGCGAGGCCAAACCAGCATCCCTGCACTTTTGCATCTTTCGCTTCCTGAACGAGCGCCACTGCATAAATGGCTGGATCCGACACACTGGTATCGCCCGCGTCTTCATCGCCGTCAGCACCGGTGCTCGCTTTCATGATTCGCCCGAGGAAGCTGATGCCGCGAATGGAAAAATTGTCGCCACCGAGGACGCCGATGATTGCGTTTTCCGTGTCGCCATATCCGGAAAAAGGCAGCCGTGTTGATCTTCGTTCCAGAAGCAAGTCATTGCTCGTGTCACGGCTCGGTGCGGAAGCATCATCCGACGAATCGAGCACAATTTTGATCTTCGCGTTATTGCCGCCAAGAATCGGATTGCTGTTTGGAGCCGCGCCGGGCTGGCTATAACCGTCGATGGTGACATTGTTCGCGGTGATAAGAGGATAACCGCCGATAGGGGTTACGATAACGTGAGGGCCATCACCGGCGATGTTGAACTTGATCGTGTCGCCATCCTGCAGTTGAGCCATCGCCTGATTCAGCGAAAGCGTTCCCACCGGAGGATTGTCGTTGTTCGTCGTCGTCACGGTCAAAATGCGTGGCCCTGTCGCCTGACCGGTCACCTTCAGGTTCACCGCGTCCGCCTTGTACTCGACTTCCCAACTTAGTCCGTTCGCCAGTTTTGCTTCCGAAAAATCGGTCGAGGCAAACTTTCCATCAACCGTTCCACCCTTGATCAGCGCGTACGTTGTTCCCGCCGGCGGCGCAAATCCGTTGAGTTTTACTTTCAAGATGCCCTGAGCCAGGCGAGCAGTTCCGGCGACGTTAATCGTCGCCTGCGTTGAACCGCTGATCACCTCGCTGATGGTGGACTTCCCTGCCTTGGGATTTCCGTCTGCATCCACCGCCGCGATCTCGCCGTCCGTCGTGACGGCGAGATTCAGATTCCCGCCCACCGAAATCTTCGCGTCCGGCCCGATTATTTCGAGTGTGCCGTCATTGAGGTCTGCATTTGCGCCAGTGCCGATGTTCAGATCCTGCTCCACGCGGAACGAAGCGCGGTCACGAATGGTGAAGGTCGCTTTGCCACCCGGATTGCCGTTATCGCGCGGAGCCGAAATCCCGAGACCCTTGGTAGGGCCGCTATCCGGATTCGCGTTCACGGTCATAATCGCGTCGTCCTGGAGGGTGAACGTTCCACTGCCAACGGAGACGAATGTGCTGTTCGGTCCGGTCACTTCGGGACGGCTCGCGGCATTTGTGCCCGCCCCGGTGAGCACGTCAAAAATGTGGAATTGGCCATGATCTCTCACAACGATGGTGCTGTCGTTGTCGCGCGCGGAAAGACGGCGAATATTCAGAATCCCATTGTCCTTGATCGTCAAACTTCCCGTGCCGGCTCCGGATGCCATCGTCAAGTAACCCTCATCGGTGCCGCCACGTGGATCACCGGCGCCCATGCTGTTCCCCGCTTCGACTAGCGCATTCCCGCCGATCGTCATTGTCGATTTCGAACCAGCCCCGCCGGAAACGCTAATCCCGCTCCCGACGGCTACATGCGAATTCCCATCGATGACGATGACAGAGGTCCCGCCGCCTGAATCGGAGCCTTTTAAATCATCGCTGGCGAAAAATTTTGAATTGCCATGCATTTCGAAGCGCCCCAGGCCTTTTTCGCCCACTTCCCAGTCCAACTCGCTGTTCCCTTTAAAGCCTGTGCTCTGAGCGCCGTTCTCC
Organism: Limisphaerales bacterium; assembly: GCA_044226545.1. GTDB lineage: Bacteria > Verrucomicrobiota > Verrucomicrobiia > Limisphaerales > SXQI01 > DASVNK01. The sequence continues at coordinate 304,087 of JBGAGW010000007.1, read as the reverse complement.
GGCCCATCCAGAATAATCGTCCCGCCATTCATGATGAAGGAGGACTCGACCGTGCCATTCCCGATGATCGGCTTGGGCTGGCCAGTCTCAAGTTTTTCGGCGAGGTAGAGCGTGCCGCCATTCATGATGACGTGACCGGAATTTCCGCCCTCGGTTCCCAATCGAATCGTATTGAGATGGAGCTCTCCAGCGGTTGCGGGAATCGTCGCTGTGCCGCCGTTCTCGATGAAGGCACTGTCGTCCAAGCCTGGCAACGTGCCCCCCCAGCTCGCAGGGTCGGTAAAGTCGCCAGTATTTGGAACCCACGTGATGTCTGCTGCGCGCGCACCGGGCAATTGCGCCAGCCCTAATCCCAGCAGGGAGATGCCGAGTATCTTCTTGATCTTCATTCGTTACGTTCTCCTGGTGAATGATCTACCCGGCGGCAATGGTCCCTCGCGGGAGGGACCGAGAACACACCTCTGGCGCCTCTCTTTGCGGCAGAGTCCTCCGATTGCTGACGGGTGATTAGTGGCCTTCCATTAGCAACTCCAGAGGCAAAGCGCAAAGGCTTTAATTTGAAAATCGATTACTTTTTTTGGCTCGTGTCCGGTTCTGAAAAGGTTGGATGCGCACGTTTCGCAGAAGCTCACCTCACGAAGGATTTTGTAAAATCCTCATCGCTCGTCGCGACAACCTTTTTTTCAATTCGCGACTCGCGAATCTTCTGTTGCAACGCTCTCTCATACTCCGCGCCATCGAGTGGCAGTTCCACCGTTTCTCCGGTCCATGTCGAATAAAGCGCGGCATTGGCGATTTCGACTGAATTGATTCCCTCCGCCCCGGGCACGATCAACGGTGTTTTATTCAGAATAGCGTCGACGAAATTCTGCATCACCGTCGCGTGTTGCGCCGGTGCGTTCTCCACTGGAATTTCGATGTTCCACAGGTCGGGTCGCGCAAAACCGGTTTTGGCTGTTTTACTGAAATCGCGCATGGATGTCTCGTTTCGCGTGAACGTCATCTTGCCGCCCTCCAGCACTATTTTGCCTCGATCTCCCGCGATCTCAAAACGATTGGTCCCCGGAGCTTCGCCCGTGCTCGTGATAAAGACGCCGGTCGCGCCGTTTGGATATTCCATGAAGACCGTCACGTTGTCTTCCACCTCGATGTTGTGATACCGCCCGAACTGGCAAAAGCCCCGGATACACGAGGGCATGCCGACAAGCCATTGAAGAAGGTCAAGCTGATGAGGACACTGGTTCAGCAGCGCTCCCCCACCCTCCCCTTTCCACGTCGCGCGCCAACCGCCGCTCGCATAATACGCCTCGGTGCGAAACCAGTCCGTGATGATCCAATTTACGCGAACGATCTGTCCCAATTCACCACCCTCAATCAGCTGTTTCACCTTTTTGTAGCGCGGCTCCGTTCGCAATTGGAACATCGCTCCGAAGATCAGATTCGGTCGCGCCTTCGCGGCTCCGATCAACCGCTCGCAATCCGCCTTGTGCACGGAAATCGGCTTCTCAACCATCACATGGAGGCCGGCTTCGAGCCCCGCGATCCCGAGAGTTGTGTGAGAGTAATGGGGCGTCGCAATCAGCACGGCATCCACCTCGCCGGAGCGAATCAATTTTTCGCCCGAATCGAACTGTTTCAAATTGGCGTAACGCTCCAGTTTCGCCGGATTCGAACTGGCAACTGCGGTTAGCTCACACCGATTCACTTTCCCCTGGAGCAGATAATCAGCATGGTACTTGCCCATGTTGCCCAACCCAACAATCCCGATTCGCACCTTGCTCATGCTCACGGGAAGATTTTCCGCCAACCTCCACCGCTCGCAAAGCGAAATTTCCGAAACTCACACGATCAGGTACGTCCAGGTGCGCCTGGATTCGGCAGAGAAAAATTGATTTTTTGTGGCAGAATTTCGTCTGATAACGACGAACTACTGCGTGAAACAGAATCACTTAGCGATTTTGGCCGCGCTGCTCCTCGGAGGTTTCGCAGGCTGCTCACCGCAAGCCGACAAAGCCGCCGAACACGCAGCAGCACCCAAGCGCGTCCGCATCGTCGCCGCGACTGAATTGGCCGTCGAAGAGACCGTGTATGGGACGGGCAACCTCGCCGCACAGGACCGCGCGGTCCTGAGCGCGAAGGTCATCGGGCGGGTCGACGGCATTTTTGTCGATATCGGTTCACAGGTTCGGAAGGGTGATTTGCTCGCGCAGATTCAGAAGCGCGAATTCGAGTTGCGCCGTCAGCAAGCCGAAGCCGCGTTATCCCAGGCGCGCGCCCGGCTCGGACTGGCCTTGACCGGAGAAGAGGACAAAGTGGAACCGGAGCAAACCAGCGTCGTCAAAGAAGCCAAAGCTGTTTTGAGCGAGGCCGCACGGAACCATGACCGCCTTCTCGCTTTGCGCGACCAGGGGATCATCTCCGCAGCCGATGTTGAATCCGCGGAGGCGCAATACCAAGTCGCCTTAAACCGCTACGATGAAGCCACGCACGAGGCGAAGAATCGCATGGCCACGCTTCTCCAGCGCAAAGCGGAACGCGACCTTGCGGAGCAGGAAATGCGCGACACGGAGATTCGCGCGCCGTTCGACGGCGTGGTCGAACAGCGCCAGACAAGCCCCGGCGAATTCCTCAACCTGGCCACGCCGATTCTGACTCTCGTTCGGGTCGACCCAATCCGCCTGCATCTCGAAATTTCCGAGAAAGATGCCGCGCGCGTCCGGCTCGATCAAAAGGTTTATTTACGGGTGGAAGGATTGGAGCGACCGCTCGAAGGCACGCTTAGCCGGCTAAGCCCCGTTATCTCCGCTGGTAACCGCATGCTGATTGCCGAAGCAGATTTGCCCAACCCAAGCGGCATTTTACGTCCCGGTTCATTCGTAAAGGCGGACGTGGTAGTGAATGATAAAATGCCGGGCATTTTCGTGCCGAAGGGCGCAATCGCCACCTTTGCCGGCATCGAGAAAATCTTTACCGTCGAGAATGGAAAAGCGGTCGAGAAAGAAGTCACCCTTAAGCGAAAACGGGGCGAACTCGTGGAAATCGAAGGTAATGTGAAGGTCGGCGACCTGGTGGTGGTCGAACCGGGAAATCTGCGGAACGGCCAGGCGGTCCAAACTGGAGAGACCAACACCTGACCCCATGCAAAAGCTCGCAGAAATTTGCATTCGCCGCCCGGTCTTTGCTTCGATGATCATCCTCGCGATGGTGGTGGTCGGCGCGGCCGCGTACCTCAAGCTCGGGGTCGATCGTTTTCCTTCCGTTGACCTGCCGACCGTACGTATTTCAACACGAATTCCGGGCGCCTCCCCGACTGAAGTTGAAACCGAAGTTTCTCAATTGATTGAAGAAGCGGTCAACACGGTTCAGGGCATTCGCGAACTGCGCTCTATCTCAGGCGTGGGCAATTCTTTCACGATTGTCACCTTTAATCTCGATCGCGATATTGACGAGGCCGCCCAGGATGTACGTGAGCGGGTCGCTTCTATCGCACGGCGCCTCCCGCGCGAAGCGGATCCGCCCGTCATCACCAAATTCGATAATGACCTTCAACCTGTTATGACGGTCGCACTCACCGGCGATCGCAGCCTGCGCGAACTCACCGAAATGGCCGACAAAATCGTCAAGCAGCAACTTGAGCGCTCGCCAGGTGTGGGTGAAGTCGAAATCGTGGGCGGGCTTGAACGCGCCATCAGCATCTCGGTGAATGCCGATCGTCTGGCGGCTTATGGAATCGCTGTCACCGATATCCTCGATGCGATCAACCGCCAGAATTCCAACATTCCCGGTGGCAATCTCACCGGCCGTAATGTGGAACGGACCGTTCGCACACTCGGGCGCGTACGATTGCCGGAAGATTTCAACGATCTGGTGATTGCCACAGTCAATGGGTCACCCATTCGCGTGCGCGACATCGGCCTGGCGGAAGATTCCACCAAGGAGCAGCGCTCTGTCTCGCGTTTAAATGGCGTTCCGACCATCACCCTGCAAGTGCGCCGGCAGTCCGGCGAAAACACGGTCGCCGTGATCGAAGGAGTGAAGCAGCGAATGGCCAGCGTGAACGCCCAGCTCCCGGTTGATGTGCAGTTGCAGGTTCTCCAGGATCAGTCGGTTTACATCTACAACGCCCTTCACGAAATTACCGTTCACCTCGTGCTCGGCAGCGTTCTGGCCAGCCTCGTTGTCCTCCTTTTCATGCGCGACTGGCGCGCCACCGTCATCGCTTCGGTCGCGATCCCCTGCTCGGTTATTGCAACCTTCGCGGCCATGAAAGCGCTGCATTTCACATTGAACAGCGTAACCATGCTCGCCCTGGTGTTGATGGTCGGCGTCGTGATCGATGATGCCATTGTCGTCCTCGAAAATATCTTTCGCTGGATTGAGGAGAAAAATTTGCATCCCTTCGAAGCCGCCAAAGAGGCCACTCGCGAAATTGGCCTGGCGGTGATGGCAACCACCCTCAGTCTGGTTGTGATTTTCGTGCCTGTTTCCTTCATGTCGAGCATCTCCGGTCGATTCCTCTTCCAATTCGGAATCACAGCCGCCGTCGCCGTGCTGGTCAGCCTGCTCGTCTCGTTCACTCTTACGCCGATGATGAGCGCACGTTTCTTCCGCGCCCGAGCGGGACACGGTCACGCGGCTCCAAAATCCCGCGGCGGTTTTTACGCTCGTCTGGAGCGCCGTTACCTCGCCGCCCTTGCTTTTGCCCTGCGTCATCGCGCGCTGACCGCTACTCTGGCTCTCCTGGTCATCGCTTCCTCTCTACCCCTCTACAAGATGGTTCGCCAGGAATACACCCCCGGCGACGTTGACGAGGGTGAATTCGAAGTGCGGGTCAACGCACCCGAAGGCACGGCGCTCACTGCGATGAACGAAGCCACCGAAATTGCCGAAGACCAGGTTCGCTCCGTCCCGGGCGTCCAGCTCGTGCTCGCGAGCGTCGGTGGCGGAAGTTTTCTCGGTGCCGTCAATTCCGGGCGTCTGTATGTAAAACTCATCCCGCATGAAGAACGCCTCTTTACTCTTGGACGTCTTTGGCGCGAGCTCAAGGCAGGCCATCCCTTAGCGGCCTTCCACACCATTCACCAGCGCGACGTGATCAAAGAAATCCGAAAGCGCCTGCGCGCTTTCCCTCACCTGCGCACCGGCGTGAGCAGCGTCGGCGGTTTTAGCTTTGGCGGCGGCAACTGGGACATCGATTTTGTCCTCCTTGGACCTGATCTGGCCAACCTTGCCGCCTACGCGGAGACAATCCGAAAAAAGTGTCCTGAGATTGGCATCGTTGACGCTGATACCACTCTCAAACTCGATAAACCGGAGCTGCGTGTGGAAATAGACCGGGATCGGGCAGCCGCATTAGGCGTGGAGATCGAAGACATTGCCGCCGCCATCCGCTTGATGGTCGGCGGCGAGGAACGAGCGAGCCGCTTCTACGATCCCTCGGTCAACTACAGTTACGACGTGCAGATCCGCTTGCAGGAAGATCAGCGCCGCGAAATCGGGCAGGTCGCAAAACTTTTTATTCCAAAACGCGATGGAGGGCTGGTCCGGCTCGACAATCTGGTGAAGCTCGTCCCGGGCAATACCGCTTCGCGCATCGATCGTCTCGACCGCCAACGGCAAAACAGCGTCCGGGCAGCCATCGCCCCGGGCTACGCCCTGGCCGACCGCCTCGAAGTGCTCAAAGAATTCGTCCGCGAAATGAACCTGCCACCGGCGTACTCAACGCGAATTGCAGGGAAAGGACGCGAACTCAACGAAACTTTCCGCGAATTTCTCTGGGCCTTCGCACTCTCCGTCATTTTCATGTATATGATCCTCGCCTCGCAATTCGAGAGTGTGGTCCATCCGTTCACCATTCTTCTTTCACTCCCGCTCTGTGTGCCCTTCGCGCTCTTCTCGCTTTGGATTACCGGCGCGACTCTGAACTTGTATTCCGCGCTCGGCCTGCTTGTGTTGTTCGGCGTGGTGAAGAAAAACGCCATCTTGCAAATTGATCACATGATCAAGCTTGCCGAAACCGGTCTCGAGCGAAACGCCGCGATCCTCCAGGCGAACCGGGACCGCTTGCGGCCGATTCTCATGACCACGCTCACCCTCGTCGCGGGCATGCTCCCGCTCGCGCTTGGCAACGGGCCCGGCGCGGAGGAGCGCCGCTCCATCGCGGTGCTCGTCATCGGCGGCCAATCGCTCGCCCTTTTCCTGACACTGATCGTCACTCCGGTTGCCTATTCGTGGTTTGAAGAACTCCGCTTTCGCCGGGCGAGATCTGCGGAACTCCCTGCCGCATCCAAACTCGCCCCGGTCGCCTGACGTTCATGGAAAACTCCGTCATCCAGGATGATCTCGTGCCGCGGATGACTATTCCGTTCGCGCGCCGTTATCTCAACTGGATCGGGCGGATTATCCTGCATCTTGTTCGCACCATTCACGGCCTGGGCGCATTCGCGCTGATCACGTTCGGCGTTACTGCCACGAAATTCTGGAAAGCCGCTTCCGTCGTGCATCCGATGATTTTCGCGCAGATCGGGCGGGCGGGGTTGCGTCTGTTGCCGATGGTCAGCTTTCTCGCTTTTGCCCTCGGGCTCGTGGTCATCGGCCAAACCGTTTCGCTGCTCAATCGCGTTGGCGCGCAAAACTACGCGGGAATCGTGATGGTTACGGTTATCGTGCGCGAACTCGGACCGCTCGTCACCGCACTGCTTGTCCTCGCGCGGGTGGGCACAGCAATTGTCATAGAACTCAGCACCAACCGTGCGACCGGTGAGGTGGAAGCGCTCGAAGCTCTCGGCATCGATCCGATCCATTTCCTGGTCATGCCGCGCGTGATTGGCCTGGCTGTCTCGATCTTCTCCCTGACGGTTTATATGATCATCGTCGCCCTGCTCAGCGGCTATCTCTTTGCCTTCATTCAGGATGTCCCATTACAACCCGGCGAATACTTTAACCAGCTCGTCAATTCGCTGCGTTGGGAGGATTTTGCGCTGCTGGCCCTGAAAACCGTCAGCTTCGGTATCATTATTGCCATCGTCACCTGTTACCAGGGGCTGGCCCGCCCACTGACCATCGAAGAGGTGCGCGATGTCACCACCACCGCGGTAGTCGAGAGCGTCATCGCGTGCGTCATTCTCGATGCGCTCTTTATCATCGTCTATTTGATTATCTAAATGCCACCGGTCATCGAGTTGATTCGTGCGGATGTTCCCCGCTCCGATAATCCATCCGCCACCCCGGTGGCAAAGGATGTGAACTGGACGATCGAAGCCGGAACTTTCTGGGCGATCGGTGCTTTCGCCGGCGCAGGTAAGAGCGATCTCCTCTCGACCGCCGCGGGCCTCGTGCGGCCGCTCAGTGGTGAACTCGCCCTCTTCGGCAAAGCCGTGAAACAGATGGATGAAGAGGAGCTGGTCTCCACTCGCTTGAAAGTGGCCATGGTCTTTGATACTGGCCGTCTCTTCGCCCATCTCACCATCGCCGAGAATATCGGTCTGCCGCTCGAGTATCACGAAGGCATTCGCCCCGCGCGCGCCAATGATCGGATCAAATTCGCGCTGGAACTGGCCGACATCGTTCATTTGGCGGACCGTTTCCCGCGTCAAGTCGCTCGCTCTCTGCACCAGCGCGTCGCTCTCGCACGTGCACTGGCGCTCTCGCCCGACGTTCTGCTCGTGGATAATCCGCTCCTCGGGGTCGATCAGCGCAATGCCCGTTGGTGGATTGATTTCCTCTGTGCGGCGCATGCTGGAAAAACCGCACTGGGCAAACCGCTCACTCTCGTGATTGCGGCGGACGATCTCCGCCCCTGGCTGGATACCGCGCAGCAATTCGGCGTGCTTCGCGAACGCCGATTCGAAAAAATCGGCGGACGCGAAGAAGTGAGAAATACTTCCGAAGGTCTCGTCCGTGACCTGCTCACGCCTGCGTTCGACTAGAGCATTTAAATAAATAATGTGGCCGTTCGGAACGAGGAATTTTTGGTTCTGGCGAGGCTTGGCGAAGGAGCATGCCCGCAGTCGCCTGTAACTGAGCCGAAACGAAGCCAGAAGCGAAAAGGACCGTGCCGAATGGCTACAGTATTTGTTTAACTGCTCTAGGCGCGGGCGCTCGACGCGTTCGGAATTCGGTTTCGCCGGAAAAGGCCCGCGGTTGCAGCAACTTCGCGATCAATCCCGTCCATCCCGTTTGGTGCGATGCGCCAACGCCCCGGCCGTTGTCTCCATGAAAATATTCGTGGAACAGGATGTAATCGCGGAAATGTGGATCGCTCGCGAGTTTCGGGTGATAGGCGTGCACGGGACGACGTCCGGATTCGTTCCGCAAAAAAATGCGACTCAAGCGGCAGGCGAGCTCCTGCGCCACTTCATCAATCGTTAAATATTTTCCGGAACCCGTTGGGCACTCGATCTTGAAATCATCACCGTAATAATGGTGGAACTTCTGCAGCGACTCGATTAAAAGATAATTCACCGGCATCCAGATCGGTCCGCGCCAATTGGAATTTCCCCCGAAAAGTCCTGACGTGGATTCCGCCGGTTGGTACTGCACGCGGAGGGTGTCGCCGTTCGAGTGAAATTCATACGGCTGATCCAGATGAATTCTCGAAAGCGCGCGCACGCCGTACTCCGAGAGGAATTCTGTTTCGTCCAGAGCGCGCCGGAGCAGGCATTTCATACGATGGCCGCGCAACAACGAGAGAAGATGACGCGAGCCCACTCCGCATTCATCCCAACGGGAAACCAGTTTGGCGAGATCCGGGCGATAGTTGAGGAACCATTTCAAACGCTCATGGAATTCCGGCAGTTCATCGAGCAATTCCGGTTCAAGCGTCTCCACCGCAAAAAGCGGAATCAACCCGACCAGCGAGCGCACTTTGAGCGGCACCATGGAACCGTTCGGTAGATTCAGAACGTCGTAATAGAATTCGTCCTTTTCGTCCCAAAGGCCGATACCGTTGTCGCCGATATTATTCATCGCTGCGACAATCTGGAGAAAATGTTCGAAGAACTTCGTCGCGATGTCCTCGTACACTTTGTTGTGTCGCGCCAGTTCGAGCGCAATGCGCATCAGGTTGAGCGAGTACATTGCCATCCAGGCGGTGCCATCGGCCTGGTTGATAAACCCTCCCGTTGGCAGCGGCGCGCTGCGGTCGAAGACGCCGATATTATCCAGGCCAAGAAAGCCGCCCTGAAAAACGTTTCGACCCTCCGCATCCTTGCGATTCACCCACCAGGTAAAATTGAGCATCAGTTTGTGAAAGACGCGCTCGAGGAATTGAATATCGCCGCAATGATGCGGATGTTCATGTCGCTTCAGTTTGCGATCCATTTGGAACACGCGCCACGTGGCCCACGCGTGAACCGGTGGATTCACATCGCCAAATGCCCATTCGTAAGCCGGTAATTGGCCGTTCGGATGCATGTACCATTCGCGCGTCAGCAGCACCAACTGAGCCTTCGCGAATTCGGAGTCAATCATCGCGAGCGGCAGGCAATGGAACGCGAGATCCCAGGCCGCATACCACGGATACTCCCATTTATCGGGCATCGAAATGATGTCCGCATTATTCAGGTGCGTCCATTCGTGGTTCCGGCCATTCAAGCGCTGCGGTGGTGGCGGCGGTTGGTTGGGATCGCCTTGCAGCCATTCGCGCACGTCATAGCAGAAAAATTGCTTCGACCAGATCATTCCCGCGAGCGCCTGGCGTTGCACTCGCCGGATGTCTTCATTGTGGATTTCGCGCTGTATCTCAGCGTAGAAGTCATCCGCTTCGTCGCGCCGTTGTTTGAAAACCAGATCGAAATCAGAAAACGGCTTGCGCAGCAGAACCTTGATTCCTCCCCGCGCTTCGTCCTGTCGGACCAAACGCAAACGGATCGTTTTGGAATCGTGCGCGGGAATTTCGAAAGCAACATGTGCCGCCGCTTTTGTCCCGATCTTGTTCGGATTGACCGCTTCCTCGCGTCCTTCGATCAGGAACTGGTGGAACGCGTCCTTGAAGTGGCCGATTGCGTTTTTCATCCCGAACAACCGGCGTGCGTTCGTCTCGTTCTCACAAAAAACGAAGTCCGCCTTGTAATCCACGAACAGCTCATACGTGCCGAGCTCCTCGTGCTTCGCCGTCACGCTGTTCTTCGCTGTGGAAAAAAGGTGCGGCCTGGCACCGTTGTCTTTCCACGACCACGTGTTACGAAACCAAAGCTGTGGGAGGAGGTGAATCGTCGCCGTTTCGAGCGCTCGGTTATGAACGGTCACCAGCAGGAGAAGATCGTCCGGTGACGCTTTCGCGTATTCGATGAAGACATCGAAATAGCGATCGTCATCGAAGATACCGGTATCAAGAAGCTCGTACTCGGGCTGGGCTTTCCCGCGGCGTCGATTCTCGTCCAGCAACTGCGCATACGGAAATTCCCGTTGAGGGTATTTGTAGAGCATCTTCAAGTAGGAGTGCGTAGGCGTGCCGTCGAGGTAGTAGTAAATCTCCTTCACGTCCTCGCCATGGTTGCCCTCTGCATTGGTCAAACCGAAGAGCCTTTCCTTCAGGATTGTGTCCCGGCCATTCCACATGGCGAGCGAAAGGCAAAGGCGTTGTTCTTTGTCGCTGATCCCCCCAATGCCATCTTCGCCCCAACGATAAGCGCGGCTGCGGGCATGATCGTGCGGCAAATATTCCCAGGCCGTGCCGTATGGGCTGTAATCCTCGCGGACGGTTCCCCACTGGCGCTCGGAAAGGTACGGCCCCCACAAGTCCCACTTCTGAATTCCGGAATTACGCTCTTCGAGACGCTTCCTTTCCGCGGCTAAAACGTTCATGGAATGCAAAAGCGGATCACCCCGCGAGCATGCCATGACCGGTGTGCAATGCGAGCCCGAAACCGGATCAATCGCGCTTGATCACGCTGATCTCACCGCTCCGTTCAAGGCGCGCTTCCTTGATCTTTTCCACGGAATCAACGCCGTGCAGGCGAATGTCTTCATGAAGATCATGGCGGGAAATGTGATGGGCACGAAGCGCCTCCTCGCGAATTTTTCCTTCCGTGATCAGCGCGATATCGTGCCCTTTGATCAAGGAACCAAAACGATGCGAACGCGCCGCCCAGTAGGAAAGAAGCCGGTGCGTCAGAACCAAAACAAGTCCACCGATCAGCGTAGGAACTATGGCGGCGGAACCGTTGATCGCGCGTGAAAGCATGGATGCCAAAATGAAGGCCAACACCGCATCATAGGCGGTTCGCTGCGCGAGAAATCTCTTCTCGCCCACCCGCACAATCCAAATCGTCGCCGCAAAAACGATGATCGCGCGGATACTGACTTGAAGACTGTTTAGATCTCTCGGCTCGGCTCCAGGGCCAAGCAGCGTTTTGAACAGATCTTCCACACAAACCGCAAAATAAACGGGCGCTCCTGCCGCGCTGAGGCAAGAGCGCGCAGAACTCTACTTTCGTGAATGCGAGCGGGATCCGCTCGAACGGGAACGCGAACGGCCTTTGCTGGTCTGGCGCTTGGAGCGCGGCTGGCTTTTTACATTTACTCCAGCGCGACGGGCTTCCGAAAGTCCAATCGCGATCGCCTGCTTCCGGCTCTTTGCATTTCCTTTTCCCTTCTTGTACTTGTGCATCTTTTCCCGCACATATTCCCCGGCCTGCGTCGATGCAGATTTCCCCGCACGCTTGTCTGCCGCGGCGCGTTTCTTCGTTGTCTTTGTAGGCATTATTCCTCCTTGTGAGGTTACAGTGTAACAGGAAGAGCAGCACCCGAGTGCAGCGGGCAATTGTCTGAAACCCTATTGCGCCCCCCGCGTAGGCATGGATCAGCGAATGCGCGCATCGATGGAACGGCGAATGCCCTACAGCATCAGAACTGCACTTCGACTTCGCGCGAGGAAGCTGGAACAGTTTTCCCGGCACGTTGTCCGTTAGGCCAGCGGACTTCCACTTCCTGTGCGGCTTCGCGAGAGCCAAGAACCTGCACGACCGAATCTTGCGACCAATATCCTCCGCCGGAACGAATCTCTCGTAGGGGGCCCCAAATATTCCCCGACTTTAATCGAATCGCTGCACCGATCGCATCCGGGTTGGACGGGGGGCCATGCACCCGAACGCGCAATCCCGCCTTTGCAGCTTTATTCAGGTAGAGCTTGGTGGCGCTCCCATTTTGGGTCACCACAAGATCAGGACGCCCATCGTAATCGAAATCGCCGACGGCCACGCCGCGCTGCTCACCGTAAATCGCCACAGCAGAATCGACCGGCGTGAACCCGCAAGCTCCATCGCCGCGCAGCAAAAGACCTCGACCGGCGTCGTTTCGCTGCATCTCTGGACGGACCGCGAAGAAGTTCTGGCTCAAAAACAGATCCTCGAAACCATCGTTGTCGAAATCGGCGACAGCAATGCCAAAAGCGGGAGACCACTGCGCCTCAGCCGGAAGTTCTTTGCCGATGAAATGATCACCGCGATTTAGAAAGACAGTTGAAGCCAGCGTTCGCACTTCCAGCTTCGTCGCGCGTACGGGGAATTTGGTGATGATGTCCTCCACCCGCGCCGAACTGAATGCGCGGAAAGTCTGGAACGAATCCAGAACCGCGGGGATGCTTCGACTGACCACATCCAGGGGATAGAGAGGAATATACCCATTCATCCCTCCGTCGTATTGCGCTTCGAGAAGGTCGAACGTGCCCCGTTGCGAGAAGCCACCGTAGTAAATGGGAAGCGGATGCTCCGAGCTTGCAAAGTAAGGAGTATTCAGTCCCCAATTCGAAGCGATAATGTCAGGGCGGCCGTCGCCATCCAGATCCGCTGTGGCAACGCCGTTCCACCAACCGGTAAAACGATCCAACCCGAGAATCGCTGTCGCATCTTGTAGCGATCCGCTGTGGTTCTTATAGACGCGGACAGCTCCCCACTCGCAGGCGAGTATCAGTTCGGGGAAACCGTCCTGATCGAGGTCGCTCCACACGGCCCCGCTCACCAGTCCTGCGTTGCCCAGGAGCACGCTGTTCGTTCTATCAAGAGACCACACTCCATTCTGGTTTTGGTAAAGAAAGGAAGCCGTCGGCTCCGGATATCGCCCGGGTATCACGCGACCGCCGACAAACAAGTCGAGATCGCCGTCGCCATCGTAATCGGCGAGGGCCAACGGACCAACGCTGCCTGGCAACACGGGAGCAACCGGAACGATGGAGTGAGTCGAGAAGTTGTACTGAACCACGGCGGCGCCGTTCGTCCTTCCATCTTCGTAATTTGAGATTCCGGCGAGGAGTAGAGTCTGCTGGTTTTGGCGGAAGCACAGAATCGTGGTGAGATCACGGTTCGTTGCGAGAGTGATGAGTTGCGCCGGAGCAAAAGTGCCGTTCCCAAGATTGCGGTGATAGGCAAGCACGCCGGGACGCGATGGAATCAGAAGGTCGTCGTGTTGATCGCCATCGACGTCGAAGCAAGTCACACCGGGGCCGAGTTGACTCAGTTTCCGGGGGAGAAGCGGTTGCCTTTGGAAGTCGTCGAAGACTGGCTCCTGGTGAACGTGCCCGATTCGTGCGCTGACATCTTCGAACAGGGGTGCAGGTTTTGCGATGATCGGTGCGGGCGTTGGCTGGGCGACCGCTTCATCGATTTCGTACGATTGGTTCGCCAGAATATTTTCGACAATCGTGGTTTTGCCACTGCGCCAGCGGACTTCCAATGTCATCGGTTGATTCGTGCGCGCGGCGAACGCGAGGAGCGATTCAAAGCCTGACAGATATCGCCCACCCGAGACCATCTCCTGCATCTGCTCAGGGACGGGGCCGCCGCGAAGTTTCACCAGAGCGCCGATGCCTTCCGTGTTCGGAGCCAGACCGTGAAGGCGGACGCCGACTCGAGGCGCAGAAGAATCGTTTCGATAAAGCGCGGCGGGCGAGTTGAGATTGTTAACGACGAGATCGAGGTCGCCGTCACCGTCCAGATCCGCCAGAGCCATGCCCTGGTGAATGGCGAGCGCGGCGGTGCCCCATTGCGAAGTGACATCGCGGAAGTGGAGATTGCCCTCGTTGCGAAAAGCGATGATCGGGAGAGGCAGTTCAGGATAAAACTGCGCATTCGTCATGATGATCCGCGTGAGCGCTTCCTGGAGGACTTTCGGGTCGGTCGTTTGCGGGCGCGGATGCTGTTGAAAGCGGATGCGGATATTGGCGTCCATGTCCTGCACATCGCGACTGTGGCCAGCGGGGATCAGAAGGTCTTCATAGCCGTCGAGGTCCACGTCAAGAAAGATCGGTTGCCAGGACCAGTCGGATGCGGACAGGCCGCAGTAATCCGCGATGTCAGTGAAGGTGCCGTCGGCGCGCGAGTATTGGAATGTGTTGCGCATCCATTGGACGCGCGTGGATCCATCGGCGCCTGCCGTGGCAAGAGCGTTAAGAGAGGGGGCCTGATGATTTCGGATTTTCGGATCGCGTGCGAGCATGTCAGTCACGATCAAATCGAAGCGGCCATTGCGGTCGATGTCCGCGACGTCAACACCCATAGAATTCTCGCTGGTGTGGCGCAGAGCGAGTTGGGGCATCGCGCGAAACGTGCCGTGACCGTCGTTCAGCCAGATCCGGTCGGGAGTCCAGTAATCGTTGCAGACATAAATGTCAGGCGAGCCATCGCCATTCAGGTCGCGCATGGTCACGCTCAAGCCCCAGTCGAGCGGAGGTGATTTGAGAGGCGCGCCGTTCTCGTCAAGGAACCGGCCGGCGGTCCAGGAGGCAGCGGTGAAGTGGCCGTGGCCGTCGTTGGTGTAAAGGACGTCAGGCTCGCCCAGTTCACGGAGGTTGCCGTTTTGCAATACGAGGCGATTGGCAAACTCAGGAGGAATGGCGGGCTGACCGTTCACGTAACGTAGAGTGAGTGGCGGGCGGTCTCGGATATCGTCGGTGCGGTAGTTGGCGACGTAGAGATCGAGCGTGCCGTTGCCGTCGATATCCGCGAGAGCAAAGGTCATGCTGCCGGATTTCGATTCCGTTCCGGCGGAGGCGGTGACGAACCCGCCTTGTTGGTTGTTGCGGTAGCAGAGGAGGCCGTGGCCGGAAGTCGAGAGGAGGAGATCGAGCCACCCGTCACCATCAATATCGGCAAAGACCGCGCCGCGGCAGATGAGGTTCGTCAGCGCGAGGCCGAGCTGAGCGGTAACGTTTTGGAATGACCAGTTGCCAAGGTTCCGGTAGAGGGCGTTCTCGCCAGTGAGGCTGCAGAAGAAGATGTCAGCACGACCATCGCGGTCGTAATCACCGCACGCGACGCCGCTACCGTTTTGGAGGACGCGATTTGCTGCGGCGGACCAATCGTCGAGGGTGTTGGTGAAGAGAATGCTGGTGGTTGTGGGTGGGAGCTGGGTGAAGCCGGGGGCGTGGAGGGTAGCTGGTGCGAGTGGGATTGACTTGGTTTCGGCCAGAGAGGGGAACAGGCAGACAAGTGTGACAAGGCTGCGCAGCGCCCAACGGGAGATTGTCTGGGTGCAAAAATCTTTGTCGGAAGCTTTGTCGAAAACTTCGTCGGGCAGCGCCCAGTTTGACAAAGCTTCCGACGAAATTTCCGATAAAGAGAGTTTCACGACAGGGTTGTAAGAGTCGTTGAAGCAAGAGCGGAACGCCAGCGAACTGCGCGGTCTATGACCTGGAGAGGTAAGGCTGCGAGGTTCGTGATGGTGGTGCGGGGCGCGACGCGTGCAGCCTGAGTTGAAAGGGAGCCCCAAAAGCAAAAAAGCCGTCCCGGGTGGGGACGGCTGATGAGAACACACTATCGATTATTTACGGCGACGGAGCAACAGTGCGGAAGCACCGAGAACTCCGAGAGCAATAATAGAAGGTTCAGGAACCGGAACGACGTTGAAGGTCTTCAGATTAACAAGGTTCGCAGGAGGCAGCGTACCGCCACCAACCGTTACGGCGAAAGCTGCTGATTCACCAAATCCGCCACCCGATGCCTTTGCGGCATCAAAGCTGCCGAGCGAGGTCAACCAAGCGCGCACAACGAAGTTCGCATCTGTTCCAGGAGTAACAGCAACATCGACTGGCGTAGATGGAGTAACCCAGTAACGATCAGCCGTAAGACCTGCGCCGGAGGTGCCGCGAGGACGGAAAGTCGCTGTGGGCGTTAAAGCCGTCAACGAACCGTTTGCGCCTTGCAGGAACAACTGCGAAGTCCAGTTTGGTCCAGGACCATCCTGAGTTCCTGTGATTAAAACCGGAGCGTCGACCGCGGTGCCAACTTTATTGGCAAACACGACCTGCCCCTGGCCGTAAGAGGCGACAGTGATCATCACTGCAGCCAATGCAATTAGTAGTTTTTTCATGGTTTTTTAGACTAGTCTCGTTCTGATTTACTGATTGACCGTGAAAAGTCAATAATTACTTGCTGATGTCAAAAGTGCGGGTCCAGTCTTTCGCTGCGTCAGTGCGGACGAAAACGGCCTGACCAACATCAAGAGTCGGTTCAGTGGCCCAGTCACCAGTGAAGTCATCAACACTGAACAGGGAGTATTTGCCGGTAGCAGTGTTGAAAACGAAGATCTGATCACCAGGAGCCTGAGGGAACTTGAGGTCAGTGCTCACTTTGCCAGCCTGAGGAACCTGGGAAGCTTTGATTGAGAAGCCTGCAGGAACCTGGTTGTGCAATGTGCCCGCTGGAACTTCACCAACGAAGGTGACCGTGGCAGGAGCGTCCACGCGGACGAACACACCGTTACCAGGAGCGATCGTCAGATCAGCAGCAGCACCAGTGATTTCACCAGTGAATTCATCAACGCTGGCGATGTCATACTTGGTGCCGTTGAAGACGAACACCTGGGCACCAGCCGGCAGGGAAGCAAACAGGCTCTTGACCTTGTTGCCGTCCGTGGCCTTGTTGTCCAGAGGATTGGAGATCAGGTTGTAACCCGCGCCGAGGGAGGTATTCACATACCCGACCGCGTTCACAGAGTAAACCGCCTGAGCCTTCGAAGTGGCGATGCCTGCCGCACAGAGGGCAGCCGTAAGGAGTCTCAAAACGCCAGAGGAGTGTCAATAGAAATTTTTTAGAGGTTTCGATATGGCCCTCCTTTGCGTCCAAACGAGCTTGGTCGCTGGGTTCATTCACGCAGAGAATACTATCGGCTGAATGAGGTGCAAGGTTAAATTTTCGTTTTTTGTGGTTCTTTCGAGGGGGAGGCGGCAGGGATGAGAGCGGGCAGCGGATTGGAGGAGGGGTTGAGGTGGGATGGATTGTTCCTTTCATTGAACATTGAATATTGCGCATTTTTCATTTGGCATTGAAGGGCACTTTTCAGCGGCGGGAAAGGAGGGCGATCGGGTCGAGCCTTGGGTCGAATGGAAAGGGGACCTGAGGGTTGTGGGCGAAGGGATCCTGAGAACGGGCGAGAGCCTCTGGAGTGCAGCCGAGTTCGTCGGCGGTCGGGGTGTAATACGGGATGGAGGCGTCTCTCAAGAGGTTTGCATATTCTGCGCTTTGGGGTTTGCAGTAGCGAACGCGGTAGGAGAGGCCGGGATGGTCGGGACAATCGAGAGAATGGCCACAAGGACATTCGTCGCGCCAGGAAGGGTCGGGCTCCGGTGTTCCGGCGGGGGAAGGAACGTGAGCGCGCCAGCGGCGGATGGCATGGGAGATGAGTTTTGGGTTGAGCTTTGGGCAACTCGCATCCTCCGTTTGGTCTCGTATCAAAGATTCGCTTTTGTCGGATTCCGGCGGAAAACCCGGCTCAGCATTTTTGATCCGAGTTTTTTCGTCGGGCACTTCGAACTCGGGCCGGATGGTCGCAGGCACGGTCGTTGAAGGGTGCGGGGAGGGCGAAGATGTCGCTGGAATGGGATCGGGTTCTGAAGAAACAGGAAGAGGAGCGGATTCAGGAGGAAGTCCGATTTGGGAGAGGAACGGGTCGGCCCGCAAGGCGGCTTCGATTTTCGGTTGATTATTTTTGATGTCTTCGGCGGTCCAGAGTTTAAACGCAAATTCACGCCGGGTTGAGGGTGCGAAGGGGGTATCTTCGGAGCGGGCGGGCGTTAGGCGCCCACTTTGGGAGGAGAGGTCAGAGGGAATACCGAAAACTTTTTCACGGCCATAAGCCGCGAGACGTTCACCATACGCCTCCTGCTGTGCCTCCAGATAAGCCTGGTCTTCAGACATGCGCGAAAATTTTTCGCGCGCGCGTTCTTTAATTTTATCAAAATCGTGAGGGTTCGTCGGGTAAGCGCCAAGAACTTCGGGCGCCTTGGGCTGGTCGGCGGCCAGCTCGGTGGTACGCAGTTGTTCACGGAAGGATTGTTTGCGTTTTTCGAGAGCGAGTTTTTCGCGGCTGATTTCCTGGTTGAAAGGATTGTTGGCAATGCGTTGCAAGATCAGGAGCCGGGAAGGGGTATGATCTTCGGTGGAAAGGGCGAGGGCGAAGGCAGCCTTGAAAATGTGGGTGTGAATCAGTTGAGGCCAGGGCAAAACTTCCGAGTTGAGAAGGGCGAGGAAGGCAGCGGAGTCGAGTTGGTGTGGAGAGGGAAGATTTGCGTTCAATTCGCGACGGTCTTTTTCGCGGTGGTACCAGGTAAAGAGTCTGTGCCGACGGATAACCACAAAATTCTCGGCAGCGATGAGGCGGAGGGCGCGGTCGTAGGAGAGACCGTGGTGGAGATCGAACCAGAGACGATCGCGGCAGTCGGGAGGAAGGATGTCGAGGTCGTGGATCGGTTGGAGCTTGCGGTTCATGGGTGCTTTCGTTTCGCGGAATTATTTAGTGAGGATTGAACGCTCGGGGCGAGTCCTGGGCGCGACGTCCGTGAAGTTATGGTAAGGATTTCGGGGCCGACGGGGCGGTTTGGAAACGGTGAAGAAAACCCGAATACGTTCGAAAAAGCCCGAATCATGGGGCTGCGACCGAGGTAGAGAGTTTAGTGCGAAGCGGGGTGGAAGCGCGGCGTTTTGGCTGATCACCCGGCGAGCGACTGCGAATGAAGAACTCAAAGTTTTGGGTTCTTTATTCGCAGGCCGTCCTTTCCGAGCAAAGCTCGGATGAGACAAACCGAGTGACCACGAAAAGGTGTTCGTGATCATGTAATGAATATATTGAGCGCACAAAATGTGTCAAGACCCACTTTTAGTTGCATGTAGTGCGCGCACCGAGGACGAAGCGTGGCCGCAGGAAGGGGGTCACGCGGAGGCGCGGAGGGCGCGGAGAAGGAGCAGGTGGCGAACGGCGATTTAAAAGACCCACGGCGAAAAATAATTGTCGCGGAGCAAGATCACCATAAGTAAGCACAGAGCTCGGGAACAGATTAGGAGTAAGATTAAGATCCGGATTAGGAGCTTCTCAAATGGGGTGAGGGAAGTAAGACTCACGGGCATGAGATTACTTTGCCTGGCGATTTGGACGGTTTGCCTTGGAGTGTTTGCGGGGGAATGGCCGGAATTTCGAGGGGCGACGGGGCAAGGGATTTCCGACGCGAAGAATGTGCCGGTGCATTGGACGGCGTCCAGCAATGTGGCGTGGGCGGTCGAGGTGCCGGGGAGAGGGTGGTCATCGCCGGTGATTTCGAACGGGAGGATTTATTTGACATCGGCGGTGCTGGAGGACTCCGGGGTTTCGCTGCATGTGATGGCACTGGAGGAGGCGAGCGGGAAAATGGTGTGGGATGTGACGGCGCTCAAAGGGGAGGCGGACGCGACCAAGCAGAAGCATGACAAAAACAGTTTCGCGAGCCCGACACCGGTGGTGCGCGACGGGAAAATCTATGCGCATTTCGGGCATATGGGGACGGCGGCGCTGGACCTGACGGGCAAGGTGATTTGGCGGCAAACTTCTCTCAAATTTCCGCCGGTGCATGGGAATGGCGGGTCGCCCGCGCTGGTGGATGATTTGCTGGTGTTCAGTTGTGACGGGGCGTCCCTGCCGTTTCTGGCAGCGCTGGATGCAAACACGGGGGCGGTCCGTTGGAAAACGCCGCGGAATACGACAGCGCGCAGCAAATTTTCCTTCAGCACGCCGCTGGTGCTGACGCTGGAAGGGAAACCAACCATCATCAGCCCGGCGAGCGGTTTTGTGGGCGGTTACTCGATGGAAGGGAAGGAGCTTTGGCGGGTGCGGTATGGTGAAGGTTATTCGGTGGTGCCGCGGCCCGTCTTCGGAAACGGGTTGCTCTATTTGAGTTCAGGATTTGACCGGCCGGTGCTGTACGCGATTGATCCGGCGAACGCTAAAGGCGATGTGACCGAGACAAATGTGCGATGGACCCAGGCGAAGGGGGCGCCGAACACGCCTTCCGCTTTGGTGATCGGCAATGAAGTGTACATGGTTTCAGATGGAGGGATTGCATCGTGCCTGAACGGCGCGACGGGCGAAGCGCATTGGAGCGAACGTTTAGGCGGGAATTTTTCCGCATCGCCCGTGGCGGCGGAAGGACGAATTTATTTTTTGAACGAAGCGGGGATGACGTTTGTGGTGAAGGCGGACAAACAGTTTGAGCTGATTGCGAAGAATGATCTGGGCGAGCGGTCGTTGGCGTCGCCCGCGGTGGATGAGGGAGCGCTCTTCATTCGGACGGAGACGAAGTTGTGGAGAATCGGCAAGTAGAGAGGCGGCGGGCAACGGAGTCGTCTCCTTTTCAACTTCGGCTTAGCGGGCGTTGCGTAAATCCGGTGGCGTTTGCGGCATCTTGACACCGCCACCCGCTCTCAGATCGACGAAACTGGTGGCCGGTTTTCGGGCTGCGAAAACCGGCGCCGTGTGGACCGGCGCAAATCCCACTGCCCGACGCTCGTCCGCAAAATTAAGTGCACCCGCTCCGTGCGGGCGAGTTCTCGCGGCGCGAGAACTTCCACCAATTTGGGTGAATACCTCGGGTGTTCAAAGGCCAGGGAGCTGCTGAACCGCTGCGACCGGGACGGTCGCACTCCGCTGTGATCATTGTTCCACCAGTTCCTTGTAAGCGACGAGCGCGTGGGTGGAATACATGACAGATGGGCCGCCGCCCATGAGAATGGCCACGCCGAGAGTTTCAACGATCTCCTGTTTGCTTGCTCCGGCTTTGTGAGCTTCTTCGACGTGAATGGCGATGCACTCGTCGCACCGGGTGACGACGGCAATGGCGAGAGCGATCAACTCTTTGGATTTTTCGTCAAGCGCTCCCGGCGAGGAGGCGGCATCCGAAAGCGAGGCGAATGATTTCATCACGTCCGGCATGCCGGCGACGAGATCGGCGCGGTGGCGTTTGACGGAGCGCACCTTGTCCCGGTATTGCCCGTTCCCTGGAGCGACCGGAGACAAGGTGGAGGTTTGGTTGTTGTCGGTGAGTGTCATGTTATCTCGAATGGTGTGTGAATGATTGGTTAGCGACGACGCCAGCCGGCCCAAACAGGGAAACCGTGTTCGTCGCGCAGCTTCAGAACGTCGTTTCCTTTCGTGACCTCGGCGGCCACAATGGCGGGCTGACCGTCAAACGTAATGCGCGAACCTTTGACGTCGATGTTGTCATTGAGAGCAATCTGAGTCTCCTGGTTGTTGATGTACCAACCCGGCCCGAGATGAACTGAGATGGTTTCTTTTTCGGTCTTGAGTTCCAGGTGCACGCCGGCGCTCATGCCTTTGCCAGGTGTGAACTTTTCGATGCGGACGACTTCGCCTTTGAGCGTCTCAACGGCTGCGGAGTTGTACATCCGGCAGTATTGGCCGTCAGGTCCCCAACCGCGTCCTCCGCGCGGGCCGCGCGGAGGGTCGGCGGCGGAAACAGCGAGGAGAGTCAAAAGAAGGCCAAGCGCCCAGGTTGTGATCCGTTTCATATTAATCCTTTGTGATACTTGTTTCACGAAAAGGGGGGGCGTGATTTCGGCCAAATTCCGGAAGTCATGCGTCTCCCTTTCCAATGAATTCAGGGCCGCGCGGGTGGGAAAGGTTACAGCGCGATCCGGACGGGTCGCGGAGAGAGAAGAGGTCAGAAGTTCAAACAACGCGCCACCCGTCGCCCTGTCGCTCGACGATGCAGGGACGAGGAGCGGACGAGTTATTAAGATCCGATTAACGAAACGTTAAAAGAGGGGACGGCGAGACGTTTGGACGGATAGGCTGGTCCCAAGCCGGTGAGCGGTTCGACGCCTGGAATGGTGACCTTCTCGGATGAGAATGCCCCCGCTCGCCGGTGACCTGTTAATTCGGGGCTATGATCGCGTTTGAGGTTGTCTGCCTGGATGTGTCGCGCCCCGCGATTGTTCCCGTGCAGGGACAAATGGAACAGAAAGATTTTCAAAACAAATTTTGCCAGTATTTTGGAGTTAAGGAAGAGAATTTCGAGCGCCACGTGCTTCAGTTATGCCTTCATCCGCCGTGGTGCATGATCGCCGTTTGGTTGTTCCGGGTTCGTCCGCAGATTTTTTCCACGGACGTTCAAATCGTTCGGCAGTTAGGGCGTGTAACGAGTGGCGCCAACTTCGTCGCGGAGGTAAGAGACCTGCGCACAGACTACGCGCGGCACCGCGACTTCGGGTTTGCACACCGGCATTTACGACGCCGGCTTTCGACGGAACGTCTGCTCAACGTGGGCAAAATGGTCTGGAAGTAAATGGCGAAACAGGTCCACGGCAAACGGGCCGCCGCCTCGGCCGGTGAACTGACTGTGTTAAGAACACCGGGCGTGAAACCGAGGCGGCAAAATGGGGGCGTCTTCGGAGGAGCCATCCTCAAGCCGGGGATCAACCGCTGAAGGAAGGGCAGTTTCGGCTTCGGGATGAACGCGCCGCACGACGAGGCGTTCTTCGAACCCAAAAGTGCGAAGAAAATAAATCCAACCTTTGATTCCACCACCGCGCGCATGCAACCAGCTCGCTTTTAGTTCTGATGCGTGCCGTTCAATAATCGAGCCCATGTTTTCCTGAGCCTCCGATTTGGTGGTGGCGAGGCCCGCAGCCACTGCGGCGGTGGTCGCGATATCGAGATGCATTTGATCGCGGAGATCCAGTCTTTGTTTAATGGTCATAGGCTAGCGGAGCGGCGCAGTAAAAGGCGGAATCGGCAGACGGCATTAGCGTCAAGCGATCTCGCGCAAAGCAAGTTACGTAAGTGAGGCCCGCACGTCGCGGGTTTTAATCTTCGATTAATCCGAAATTAATTATTCGCGAGCAACGGGAAGAGTTCATTTGCAGGACGGGGAATGGCATTACCGATGCTGAAACAACAAGTCTTGGAAAGCAAGGATGGTGTGGCACCTAATCACTTCCCAAGGAAAGGAAACTATGCAGATCAAATCTAAAAATAAATTGGGATTCACGCTGGTGGAAATCATGATTGTAGTAGCGATTATTGGATTACTCGCTGCCATTGCGATTCCGAATTTCGTCAAAGCCCGCGGGACGGCGCAGAAGAACGCTTGCATTAACAACCTTCGGCAGATTGACGGTGCGAAGGAACAGTGGGCGCTGGAGAACAAAATGTCCTCAGGCTCAACGGACGATGATACAGCGATCGATACTTATATGAAGGGCGGCGCCCCGACCTGTCCTGGTGGCGGAACGTATAGCTACAACGTGGTCGATACAGATCCCAGCTGCAGCCTGTCTACTTCAGGACATACGCTTTAAGTTTCGCAATTTTTGAGAAAGCGCGGCCGCTCAGGATATGGGCGGCCTTCTCATTACTTCAAACCCTCGAGGCTTCAGTAGAAACCGGGGATAAATTTACGGACGCGCGCCTGGTAGGCCGAATACTCAGGGAAGCGGATTTTTAACTGGCGTTCCTCAAATCGTGCTTTTGCATCAAAAAACAAGGCGAGGACCAGTGAAGCGACGAGGGTGAGACCGCTCCGCCAGAACAACCCCCAACTAACAGCCCAGAGGATGACGGAAGTATAAAGGGGATGCCGGATGAAGTTGTAGATTCCGTGCTGCACCAACTGAGCATCCGGGCGTGGTGTGGGATATGGAGTGCGATTGGGGCCAAGCGTGATCACGCCGGCTATTCCAATGGTTGCGGAGGCTAGGAAGAGCAGGCAGGCAAACGTGAATTGATAGGGCAAAGGACCGAACTTGCGGCTATCCGCGACGCCCATGATGGCCACGGCGATCATTAACGCGGACTGGACAATGACCCACCCACCTCCGCGTTGCGTATTCATGGTCACAAGTGCGTTCGGTCGAGCACGCCGTCAGGAGCCAGAACTCTTGTCCCGCCAATGTTGCCGCAAGGTGGCGTGCAGTTTGGCGCGAAAAGCGGATGCGATTTCACATTGACGCCCATCTTCGCGGTAGAGAGTGATCGTTTTCCGGATGGTATCGACGACGATCTGACAAGGATTGCAGCCAGCGAGGTGCTGTTCGAACTGTTCGCAAATGGCAGGATCGATGTCGCCATCCACGTAATCGTTCAATTGCCGCAATAAGTCGTCGCATTTCATTCCTGTTTTAGATCGGGCCGTGGCGTGGATAAAGGTTACAAATCAGTGCGGTGCGGGCATCAACTGGGTTTCCGGATCGCCGAGTTCACGGGTGAGAATTTCGCGGAGTTTCAGACGGGCGCGAAGCAAGCGGACCTTCACGTTAGCCTCGCTCAATTGGAGAGTTTCAGCCGTTTCGGCGATGGACAATCCTTCCACATCGCGCAAGAGGAAAACGAGGCGATGTTTTTCATCGAGGGTTTTCAGCGCCTGTTCGAGAATGGCCGCGACTTGCCCGCGGTTGACCAGTTCTTCCGGGGAATTGCGCCAGTCAGCAATATACTCTGGGTGAGGAATGCCGCGGTCGTCCGGCGGCTCCTCGGTAGCCGCTGCCAGAGAAATGGTCGGCAAGCCTTTGCGTTTGCGAATCAGTTTGAGCGCGGCATGGCTGGCAATCCGCAAAAGCCAGGTCGAGAAAGAGGCTTCACCGCGAAAAGCACCAATGCTCTTCAATGCGCTTAAGAACGTTTGCTGCGTTACGTCTTCGGCATCCTGGACGTGGCCGAGCATCCGGAGCGCAAAAGAGTAAACTCGGCGTTCGTGCCGCTTCGTAAGTTGTTCGAAGGCCGCGAAATCCCCCGCCCTGGCCTGAATGGCCAGTTCGTCATCGGACTGTTTCAACTCCTCCGGCGAGGTCATGCGTGCGGGCACGTGACTGCCGCAACGCAAGCCTACAGACGGGTACGGCCGGGCACTCTACGAAGCTTGCGAAGAACGAACCAAATATTGAGGCGTTCGTCGCCGAGAGCTAAAGGTTTACTTGCGGCTTCGTCCGTAACCCGCGGCAGGGGTGCCGTCAGCATTCAGATGGCCGGTGGCCCAAAGAATACCGCGCGCGACAAGGTCAAGATAACGGGCATCAGCGACCGTTGCGGTGTTGTGACCGATGGTGGTGCTGAAGACGCGAGTCTTTTTGGGGCCGTACTGGTTGGTCCAAACCACGACGGAACTGCTGGTTTTTTGCGTGCCGTTACGGTCGGGATAGGTTTGCTCGCCTCGCGCGAGCGGAGTTGCGCCATCGAAGAGGTGAACGTTGTTGTAGAGTTCTTCATTGATGGTGGTCCAATCTGCAAAACCGCGAATGATCGGGTTTTGCTTGTTGGTGTAGGTGATGGAGATCGGCTTTTGAGGTCCGTGCGAACTCGACTGGAGGCCGAGATATTCGAACCAAAAGCCGTGGGGAGTGCCGAGCGTCGTCGCCGGATCGTTCGGATTGCCGATGCGGTAGGAGTGCATCGCGCAATGGAGGTTCACTCCGGGAATTCCGGCCCGGTGCGGTGCAAGAACGTTCTGAACAATGGCGGGATCGGAGATATCGGCGCCGCATTCGTCGTGAATCACCAGGTCGTAACCTTTCGCGTAATCGGCATTGCTGAGGAAGGCGAGCGGCGGATGAGTGCTTGAGTCGTCGGTGTGGATTTGGTCGACCGAGACGTTGATGCGCTCTTCAAGGCCATTCTTAAGTACGTCCTTTTGCTTCGAATATTCATGGCAGCAACCGCCAGTAATGAGCAGCACGCGGAGAGGCCTCGAATCGGCAGCGTGCGCGCTGGCCAATTGGAAGGTGGAAATAATGAGCCCGAGAACGGACAAAAAACGGTTCGGCATATTGAGGTTGTGTCCAGCATCAGACGGTGCGAAATCGCGCGAGATTCAGAAAACTACTTGCCAACCTCAGCAAAAGCGAAATAGAGTCTTAAGAACAGTTCGTATAGCCCTATTTAGAAAACGAATACCAGCTTGGGACGGAGCATTCGGCGTTAGTCATGACAACACTCGAACGGATGGAATTACGCGAGCGGACGCACCTGGAAATCGCCATGAGCGCCGCGGTGGCAGCGGGCCTGGCGCCCGACGAACCATGGGCGCGGCACCACATGGAGAGCATCCTTGAGCACGATGCGGCCAAGTTAAAGGGCCAATGGCTGCGAGAGCGCGGCGGAGGGATCAAAGGGTGGCATTACTTCCTGCGAACGTACGGCTACGAAGAAAGGCTGGAGGTTCGTCGCCGTAATTGAAGTGGATTGTCGCTGAAAAGCACGGGCTCGATTCGGTAACATCACCTCGCCAAAGCCCTCCGTTGGGTTATGCCGCAGGAGCGATTGCGGTAACAACCCACCACAGCCAAAATTGGCACGCTTCCCCGTGGCCGGCGTGGCGTCTTCTTCCGATTTCTTATTCTCACGGATCAGAATTGTATCGCCGCCTATATCAATAAGTTGGGATAGTCCGAGGACAAACCAGCGTCGTCACTAACCCGCCCAACAGTCAATTTCTCACTTTTGAGGAACGCTTGTTGCTCGAGTCTCACCTGCCTTCAGTTGATCGCGTGAAGCCTGCCCCCGCTTCATCGAGGCATTTTGATTGTGCCCGACAACCCGCTATTGACATTGAAGCTGGAAGAGATTCGCTCGATTCGCTTCGGCGACTGCTCGGTGCGTTACAAAACGCGTGGCCGCAGCTTCGTAGTGACTTTTGCTTCGCGCGAAGAGATGGATCGCGCGGTTCATCAGTGGTTCGAGGCGGCGCGGGAACGCGGCGAATTCTTCCGACTCGACGCAATCAAAGGTCTGGTGCGGCGGCGATGATTACCGGCGGCGATGATTACCGGCGGCGATGATTACCGGCGGCGATGATTACCGGCGGCGATGATTACCGGCGGTGATGATAATGGTAATATCCGCGGCTTGGACCGTAATAGTAACGTGGGCCGTAGTAGTAGCCGGGCCCTGGGACAATGATGACTGAAGGCGGCTGATAAACCCATTGGCCTGAATTCCAAACCCACCCGTTATTCCAACTCCAGAAGCCGTCATGCCACACGTAGTCCAGGCCGGGTTTTGGCGGGACCATTTCATATTGCGGGACTGGCTGTTCGGCTTGTGTAGAAGGCTGGGCATTTTGCGGGGCTCGAACATTGCCAACGAAATTGCTGCTGACCTCGTAACCTTGAACGGAGTTCGTATTGATTTGTGCAGGAGGCTGCGCTGAGTTCGCAGTGACGCTCGGCGGCACGTAAACGACGCCGGGCGGAGGAGTGGGAGGCGGCGGTGGAATCGGACGCATGACCGGCTGTTTTGGAACTTCCTCGCAACCGGTGAATGCGAGGGCGACTGTCGCCAGGACGAACGCCGTAAGTTGCTTCTTCTGTAAGCAGAACCGCTTCATGAAGAAAAATAGTTCCCGCCGTACCTGGGTGCAAGCAGCCCACTGCCTTATTGCTCCTGGCGTTGAGCGCTGAGTTTCGCGAAGAGTGAAGATTTAAACTCACGGACACGCTTGAGCGCTTCAGCCACGTCCGATGGATTCATATCAACCGCCATAGTATCGCGGGCGACCGCAGCGTCGGAGTCGCCCTGCTCGGCGGAAAGGTGGTACCATTTGTAGGCTTCGATCAGATCCTGTGGAACGATTTTTCCTTCGCGGAGCGCGTGAGCGAGGTTGAACTCGGCGGAAGGTTGGTTTTGCTCGGCTGCTTTGCGCCACCATTTTAATGCCTCCTCCGGTTTCTTTTCCACACCACGCCCGGTCGCATAGAGAACACCCAAATTCGCCTGAGCAGTGGGGTGGCCGGCTTCGGCTGCTTTCAGGTACCATTTTGCGGCTTCGTCGATATCCTTGGTGACGCCGGTGCCCGTGGCGTAAAGAGTTGCGAGATTGTATTGCGCTTCGTTGTGGCCGAGTTCCGCGGCGGCACGTGCGAGTTCGGCAGCTTTGGCCTGGTCCAGGGCAACATCTCCACCGCGCGCGTAAAGACTAGCCAGTTTAAAAAGTGCGTCTGGATTCTTTTGGTCGGCACTTTTTTGCAACCAACTGAGCGCCTCCTGGACATTCTTCTTTGTGCCAAGGCCGCTGAGATAAGCGACCCCGAGCGCGTGTTGCGCTGCGGAATTGCCTTTGTCCGCGGCGGAACGAAACAGGATCACCGCCTCTTCGGCGGCAGCGGCAGTGTAGTTGGTCCGCATGACGGCGACGGCTTGTTCGAAAATGTCCTGACCCGGCTCGCGCGGCTTGACAGGAGCGGGGGCGGCGAGCGGCTTCATCGAATTGGTCACGCTCAGTTGAGGCTTGTCTTCGGCCGCGAGAGAGGTGGGAGATGCTGCGGGTTTTGCCGAGAGATTGCTTGATGTACTCGTTGGCGCAGGAGCGGCTGTGTTTGTGGTGATTGTTGCGGTCGCTGGCTCTGCTTCGGGTTTCTTGCGGCAACCGGAAAGGGCAAAGAGCAAGACAATGCCGAACACGCGGACGAGAATATCCGCGCTCCGCAACTGCGGTGGGAAAAAACTGACGATCATGAGTTGGTAGACACTACTTGCGCAGTACCGACTCAAGCATTGAAAGGATTTGCTCGGTTGTAAACGGTTTTGCGAGAAATTTCACTTCGGGCAATTCGCTCAACTGGCTGATGCGTGCGTGATCCATGAGGCCGCTGATCGCGACGAATTTCGTCTGGGGACTGAGGCGCTGCAGCGCACGGATGGTGGCGATGCCATCCATGAAAGGCATCATCAGGTCAATCAGTGCGGCCGCAATGGCCCGCTTCTCGCCGGCGAAGGTGGCGACGGCTTCGGTGCCGTCATTCGCGCTCAGAACGGTGTAGCCATTGTTCTCCAAGGTCACTTTGATGATTTCGCGAATGGCTGCTTCGTCATCGACGACCATGACCAACTCTCCCCTGCCCTGCGGTGGTTTGGGAGCTTTGGGTTCGCGCGACCGTTCACGCGCGGCTTCGGCGGCGGGGAGATAAACCTTGAAGGCGGTGCCCTTGCCCTGTTCGGAATAGACGGTCAGAAAGCCGCCGTGTCCCCGGACAATTCCCAAAGCCGTCGAAAGCCCCAGGCCGGTTCCCTTCCCGACTTCTTTTGTGGTGAAGAACGGTTCGAAAATCTTGGCCAGCATGCCGGAAGGAATCCCGATGCCAGTATCCGCGACGCTCACCACGACGTAACGACCAGGCTTTGCATCCGGTTGCATGCGGGCGTAATTCTCATCGATCTCGGTGTTTTTCGCGTCGACCTGAAGGCGTCCGCCCTGGGGCATCGCATCGCGTGCATTTACCACGAGGTTCATGAACACTTGATAGAGCTGCGTAGGATCGCCATGCACCGCCCAGAGATCGCGCGCGAGATTGGAATGAATCTCGACGCTTCGCGGGAAAACATCTTTGCAAATCTTCAGGACCTCGTTCAGTGGATGCTTCACCTGCAAAATGGATTTCTCACCCTCCACGCCGCGCGCGAATGAGAGCACCTGCTGCACAATCGAAGCTCCGCGATGCGCGCTGGTTTCCAGCGTGTCGAGAACTTCGGCTGGAGTGTCTGCTTTCATTTCGCGCAACAATTTGAGGGAAACGAGAATCGGTGTGAGGACGTTGTTGAGGTCATGGGCGATTCCGCCGGCAAGCGTGCCGATGCTTTCCAGACGCTGAGCACGCAGAAAATGTGCCTGTAGTTTCTTTTGCTCGGTGACGTCGGAATTGATCATTAGTACGGATTTGGGCTGATTGGCATTGTCTCGGATCAAACTCCAACGGCTGTCGACCAGCAGTTCGCGTCCTTCGCGATTGGCCTGACGCAGTTCACCGTGCCATTCGCCGTGCACGAGCGTCTCCTTGAGGGCGGTTTGGTATGCAGCAATGTCTGGTTTACAGATGGCTACTGCGTTCTCCCGTCCGATCACCTGCTCCTCAGTCCAGCCGTAAAGCCGCTCCGCGCTCGCGTTCCAAAACGTGACGCGACCGTCGAGTTCCATCGCGAGAATTGCATCCTGCGCCTTGTTCAAGAACATCGCCTGTTCGCGGATACGTTCTTCCGCGCGAGCGCGGTCTCTTTCAGTGCGCTTGCGCTGAACGCTGCTCAACAACGCGGTGGGAAGACGCTTCAAACTCGACTTCAGGATGTAGTCGTCCGCGCCCTGAATAATGCACTCGACCGCAACCTCTTCGGATTGCGAACCGGTGACCAGAATGAAGGGAACATCGACGTGGTGGGACTGAAGGAGACGCAACGCATCAAGGGCATTGAATTGCGGCATGGAAAAATCAGAGATGATCGCGTCGGGCGGTTCGTTCTGGAGCTCCTTGAGGAAGTCGTTTTTCGAGGCCACGCAACGCGCCTCGTGCACCACGCCGCCCTGCCGCAATTCGTAAGTAATCAGGTCTGCATCGGCCGGATTATCTTCAATTAACAAAATGCGTAGCGGGCCGTCCTTCATGCGGATCCTTCACGAAAACACGGCTTGCAAAAGAAATCGGCTCCAGGCCCAAAACTGCCCTGCGGAAATTCGCTTTTCGAAAAGCTCTGAGAAGCCAGAACCTCGCCGCGCATCGTCTTCCCCTCCACAATTCCCTAGAACTTTGGCCTGTCCAAAAATACTTCCGGATACAGCCGCTGCGCGCATTCCGGACAAAAGCCATGGGTGAAATGCGCGTGCGAATGGTTTTCGATGAAGGTTTCGAGCATGTTCCAGCGACCGTGGTCATCCCGAATTTTCTTGCAGGACGAACAGATCGGCAATAGGCCGGTGAGCGTCCGGACCCGTCCCAGCGCCTCCTGCAACTCCGCGATCAGACTCTCGCGTTCCGACTCGGCCTGCTTCGCACTGGTCACGTCTTCCACGCTGCCTTCGTAAACAATTTCCCGACCGGGTGCTTCGCGGAGAGCCTTGGCATGAATCTTCACCCAGCGGATTTGTCCGGTAGCGGCGCGAAACCGGCTTTCCACCCAGGTAACGGATCCCTCTCGCTCGAGTTGCTCGCGCCATTGTTGGAAATCAGAAGGGTCAGGGTGCAATTCGGCGAAATTCCGACCGATCAACTCCTCCCGGTCACGCTCCAGTAAAAGCGCAAAAGCTGGATTTACGTCGAGCAACCGGCCTTGCGGCGTGGAACGAAAGAGCCCGACCGGGACGGTATCGAAAAGTGTGGTGTAGCGTGCTTCGGCCGCGGCGAGATCGAGCGCATGCTGCCGTTTATGAAGAGCTCCGCGCACGGCCGCGCTCAAGCGGGCGTAATGCTTCGGCGTCTTCTGTACGTAATCGTAAACGCCTGCTTTCATCGCCTGGACAGCGATCTCTTCGTTCCCGCTGCCGGTGAGCATAATCGCCGGCAGTTCCGGCCAACGCTGGCGCACGCGCCGAATCACTCGAATCCCGTCACTCCACCCCAACTGGTAATCCGTAAGTAAGAGATCGAATTCGGAATTGAGGGCGTTGGTTTTGAGCGCATCATCCAGGGCTTCCGCGCTGCAAACTTGCGTGACCAAAAGATTTGGAAATTCACGATACAGTTCTCGAAGAGCAATCTCGCGATCATCTTCACTGTCATCTACAAGCAATAGCCGAATGGATGCACCTCCCACTCCGCAACGAAGCCCCTCACGCGGTTCGGCCGCCACCTCTCGCAAATCACCGTGCCGATGCTCTCGTAACTTCGTCTCCACCGGATCAACAAATAAGCCCTTCTAGGAACAACGCAACTGATAGTGAAAATAATACAAAACCCTATCCCGGATACGTGAGTGTATGGGAGCGCGGCCAAACGCGCGTGCAAGTACTTGCGGAAGATTAAGATTCGTGTACCGAAAATTCAGCGGCCAAGGGTGCCTGACGTTTGACCCGCCTTTTCCCTGAAGCGAAATACCAACACACCCTGACTACAGTCGCGGAGCCCGGCCATTTGCTACTTCTTTAAAGCTTTCTCCACGTCGAAAAGAAAAATGCCATGGCCCACACCCGCGGCTTCGCGTGACTTTGCCATCTGAAAGGCGATGAATACCCCATCGTCGCTGACCACCGGATTTGAAGCTTTGTATCCGGAATAATCGCTGAAGAAAGTGAGGCGCTCATACTGGCCGCTTCCATCCAGCTTCAACTTCCAGAGGTCCACCGCTCCCGGTCCTTTTAGATTTTGTTTGTCGCACTCCACAAGCGTGTATTGGCCATCCGGAAAAATTCCCTCGGGCTCGTCGTACTGGCCGGGGGAATTTGAATAGTTGGTCACCTTTTTGGTAAGGAGATCAATTCCTGCGACATCGGTGCCCTGGAATCCGTACGCGCTGAAGGTCAGTTCGGTTTCGTCTGGGGGCCGAAAATTCTGCGTCTCCATCGTGCATGGGAAGGGCAGATTGCGGCTCTCGATGATGAGCTTTTTATTCGCGAGCTTGGGGCGTTCTCCTTCGTAAATGATGTCCGCTTCCTGCATCCGCGAGGTTCCTGCCGGCATCTCGTCCGGATATTCAGCGGCGACATGCGTCCAGGCAATGTGCATACGTTTGCGGGAGACAGCCGGGCCTTCGCTGCACTTGGTACCGAGCGGCTGGGCCGGTCGGGTGATCGTTTTATCTAACACGAACAGCCAGCACTGGACGCGAGCTTCATTGATGCGCTTTGGATCGAAAGTCTCAGGGCCAGACAAAAGAATATCGCCGTTGGCGAGATACAGAGCGCGCGTGTAGCCAACATGGGGATAATGCGCTGTGAGGTTTCGAATCTGTTTCGTTGCCAGATCCAGTTCCATGGCATCGCCGAACGTCTTGGAAAGGAACAAAATCTTCCTTCCGTCGTGCGACCAGTCAGCGCGCTCGCCGAAGCCAGTGGCTCGCGTAATATGCGCCGGCAAATGATCCGCCGGGCTTTGCTCCGCTTCTGCCGCGTGAATCGTGGTCAATGTGGCTGCCGCCAGGCACATCATGAGGTTTGTACATTTCATCGGCTCGCTGAATTTTGAAGTAGCGATCTAACCAGCTCAGTTCAGCCTGCCCTCGACAGCAGCATCCACTCAAGCCCAAAAGACCTCAGACTTATATTAGTCCATTCAGACAGACCAATCCAGCGGAGGATCGAGACGTTTCTTCAGTTCTCCTCAATTATCTGCCCAGATTTTCAACGCGAAAATCGTCGATCCTGATATCGCTCGGCCTGGCACTCCCGGAATCGAAACCGATCTGGTAATTACCACCTGTTGCGCGAATGATGGTTTGTGCGGGAATAGCAAGCGTGGCCGCCGAAGGACGCGCGCCCCCCTCCGGCCAAACACGCAATTCCCTCGAGTTGTTCTGCGCAATTAAGATTTCGACCAAGTACGTGCCGCCATCGGCAAAGATAAATGGTGTGACCGATCCCTGGAAGGTTGTGTCGTTCGCCTGGACTCCGAACGCCGGCAGGATCGCGAAACCAAAACAATCGCGATACGGATTGTCGGCTGTGCCGCCAGCTCTCGTTCCCACCTGAATCACTTCCGTTCCATTTTTGGAAACCACACTGAGGCTCAAAGTAATCTTCACGCCCAATTGCGTTGCGCCGCCTTGACGGAGATAGGCCGACCTGTCCTGGATTGAAGTCATTCGCAAGCCGCCGGATTGAATCGAAAGGAGATCATCGCGATCGGTCTCCGCCCAGCCGCCGCCTACGTTTTTTGAGTCCGTTCGGTTGAAGGAATCGAAGAGGATATTTGCCGTACCGGTGACGCCGGTGATTTTTTGGATTCGAAGATCATCCAGGAATAGTTCCGTGGGAAGATCACTGCCGGAATCAAAGCCGACCTGGTAATTGAATCCATTGGCCAGCACCCTCGTTTGTGCAATGGCAAACGTAGTCGGATAAATGGGTCGCGTCCCGCCCACCGGCCATACTCTTAACTCACGCGAATTGTTCGAAAAAATGAGTGCTTCGACCTGATAAAGCGTTCCCTTTATGAAGGTAAATGGGGTCACATCCCCCTGAAACGTTGTATCATTCGGCACCACGCCGGTGGCAGGGAGAATCGCAAATCCGAAGCAGTCACGATATTCGTTATCCACTCCTCCGCCCGCTTTGGTTCCCACCTGCAGCACCTGACCGCTGTTCAACACACTCACGTTCAAGGTGAAACTGATCATCACGCCGAATTGATTCGTTCCCGCCGGAGCTCGGATATAGCCAAAGCGATCCGCATTAGAACTCAGCCGCAATGCTCCCGATTTAAGTGCGACAACGTTGCTCGGATCGGTCTCGTCCCAGCTTCCTCCGACATTGCTCGAATCCTCACGTTCGAACGCGTCCACCAGAATGATCGAAGTGCCGTTACTGCCCGTGAGCGGCTCTACGCGGAATTCGCCAATCGAAACATCCGTAATTTCCGGACCGCCCGCATCAAATCCGATCTGGTAGCGCGAGCCATTCGCCGCTGTCCTCGTTTGCGCCTGGGTGTAGGCGGTTGGAAAAAGGGGGCGCGGCCCGCCCATTTGCCAAACGCGCATCTCGCGCGAAGAATCCGCGAAGATCTGCAACTCGACATCGTAAATCGTTCCTTCGACAAAATCGAACGGTGTGAGTTTGTCCTGCAACTCGGTGTCATTCGGCTGCACGCCATAGGCGGGCAAAATCGCGAACCCGAAACAATCCCGATACTCAATATCGCTCGTTCCTCCGGCCTTCGTTCCGATCTGGATCACCTCGTCGCCGTTCTTCACGTCGACGCGCAACGTCATCGTGATTTTTATTCCCAGGGGGTTGTTTCCACCGGAAACCCGGAGGACGGCAAATCGATCCGCGTTCGACGTCATCCGCAAAGCTCCGTTGCGGACGGATAAAACGTTGCTCGAATCGGTCTCGGCCCAATTCCCACCCACCTCCGACGAGTCGGCCCTATCAAATCGGTCCATGAAAAGCACCGACGACGTATCTTCGTGCGCCCGAAAAAATGCCCCGCCCCTGTTGGTCGAAACTTGCACCTCAATGTTTGTTGAACCGGTAACCGAAAGAGTATTGGTGCTGGCCGCCGTCCAATTCAGGAGGTTCGTCGATCTTTCAGTCACATACTTGCCCCCAGACCGGCCGTTCAGAACAAATCGGAACTTGCCGTTTTGAAATTGTGCCTGCGCCAGACTCGGCTCGGAGGGTGGGAATTGCAGATCCACAGCACTCGCGTGCAACACCAGAAAGGCGCTCGCCGCAATCGCAAGAATGTACTCCGCTATCGTGGCAGAGACCTTCTGCCACAATTTTAAATTAAAATTTGTCACGAACCTCACAGCGCCCCTATTTTTATGCCGAAGACGACTGTGAAGTGGAATCGCAAAATTCGCCGGCGCACATCACCGGGCAGACCCATCATCTACGCTTTTGCAGAGTTACTCCTTTTCGCCGGCACCGGCGTTCGGGCAGAAGTTGTTCTCGATGGAAAATTCGGCAGGAGCGGCCCGTTGACCGGGCCGAATTACGACATCCCGGCGAATGTCGGCACGACGCGCGGGAATAACTTGTTCCACAGTCTCAGCCGCTTCAATCTTGCTTCTGGCGAAAACGCCACCTTTACCGGACCGGCGAATATTCAGAACATTCTTACCCGCGTGACGGGCGGCACCCCCTCCTCGATCAACGGCACCATTCGTTCTGAAATTGATGGCGCAAATCTTTTCCTGATCAATCCGAGCGGCGTGGTATTCGGACCCGGGGCTGCTCTGGATGTTCGCGGATCGTTTGCGGTGAGTACGGCGGATTATCTCAAATTGGCCGACGGCGCGCGGTTCCTCGCCGCGCTGGATGCCGACGATTCACACTTGAGCAGCGCTCCGGTTTCGGCGTTCGGTTTTCTGCAGCCAAAACCCAGTGGTATTACGGTACAGGAGACTTCGCTTGCCGTGAGTGAGGGTAAAGAAATATCGGTGATAGCCGGTGAAGTACTGTTACGCGACGGAAACTTAAAAGCACCGGCCGGACAAATCCAGGTGGCGAGTTTAGCTGCGCCGACTGAAGTGCCCGCGGCTCTGGCGCAGGCAGCGCCTTCCGGAGGAGTGATCATGCTGGAGAAGCACGCAACTCTTAACACAACTGGCGAAGGTGGCGGACGCGTCCTTATTCGCGGGGGACGGTTGACGGTCGACAACTCTTCGGTCGAATCGAATACGACAGGCACGATCCCCGGGCGTGGTATCGACATCGCGGTTTCTGAAGGCGTGGAGATTCTGAATGGCGGTCAGATAACCAGCATCTCAAACGATGCGCTCGCTTCCGGCGGTGATATTAACATTAACGCGCCTTTTATTCGGCTCGACGGGGGCGGGTTGGCTGATGAATTTGATCAACCCATCACGCAAATCGCGACATCGAGCGGAAATATCTTCAGCGAAGGAACCGCCAAAACCGGCGATATTCACCTCAGGGCGCAACAGCTTCAGATCCTCAACAGCGCACGAGTTTCCGCTGACGGTTACGGCGCAGGCGATGCCGGACACGTTGAAATCAATGCTGAATCTGTTCTCCTCGACGGGAAAATAGAGTCCGGGAAAGATACGATTGCCGAAATCAGCGCTGATAATCTCGGCTTCCAGGCGGGCAAAGGGGGTTCCATAACCGTTCGTGCTGACACCATCGACCTTCTCGACAGCGCGAACATTTCATCATGGACCCTTGGCACCGCGCCGGCAGGCATTATCGATATCGAGGCGCGCACGCTCAGCCTGCTGAATGGGTCGTACATCGGCTCTCCCACCCTGGGTCAGGGCCAGGCGGGAGACATTCGCATTCGAAGCGAAAAGTTGCGCATCGACGGCGGTGAGACCGGCATCGTTGCCTTCACCTTGCTCGACGAACCCGGGGCGAGCGGCGGCAACATTCAGATAGCCTCTGATCTGGTCGAACTGGTGAACGGCGGCTTCATCCTCACCACGAGTTTCGGCGCAGGACGTGGCGGGAACATCGAACTCTCCACGAAAAATCTGCACCTCGATAACGCATCGACCATCAACGCCGGTGGAATCGGCGCGGGTCGCGCCGGGAACATCAACATTCAATCAGCCGGTCCGATCCTTCTGGAAAATGGCAGTTCGGTGAGCACCTCGGCGCCTGGGAGCAGCGGAGGCAATATTGCGATGCAGGCTGGTTCTGAGTTCCGTCTGTTTAACAGCGAAATCAGTGCCTTGGCTGGACTGAATGGTGGAAACGTCTCCCTCGGCACTCCCAGTCTACTTTACCTTCTGAACAGTATTGTCACCGCTCAAGCCGACTCCACAGCGACCGGGTTCGGCAACGGGGGAAACCTCACTCTCATGCCCTCGCAGCTCGTGATGAACAACAGCTCGCTGATTTCCAAATCGAGCTTAGGGAACGGCGGCAATATCTCCATTCTCGCCGATTATTTCTTCGCTTCAGACAGCGTGGTGGACGCCTCCGCACCGTTTGGTCTCCCTGGGAGCGTGCAGATTACCGCTCCCGAGTTAGACCTGAGCGCCATCTATCCAAGATTGCAGGTCGACTTTTTTGACGCCTCGACCTTGCTCCGCCCGGACTGCGGGGTGCGTCTCGGCCGAAGCATCAGCAGCTTCATCGTCCTCGGCCGTGGCGGCGTGCCGGTCGCACCAGGCGGGTTCATTCAGAGTCCGGCTCAAGTTCCGAGCGCTCCGGAACGCGCGGAGTAAGCCGCCTCGGCGTTAGTGTTTTCCAAAATCGAGCTCTACTCCGACGGAATTATTTCAACGCAACCTTCAGGAGCAAAAATACGCTCTTCTCCGTAACGGAAGACGGTGCGCGCACTTTCACTGTCTCGGTGCCGTTACCGTTGTCGGTCACCAGCAGATTGGCGCATTCAGTGCAGCCGGGCGCACCGATGGCAGAAAACATCTCGAAGAGATAATCGAGATCGTTTCTCCCCTTGGGACGAGTGAGGGTCACCTGCAACGAGGGTTGTCCATTGACCATCGTCACTTCTGGTTTCAGGAGATTGCCGGTGTTCGGCATTTTGGGATCGAGGCCCAAGGCATATTCGACTGCATTGGGATAACCATCCTTATCAGGATCGGCGAATAACGCGCTGATTTGCGGATTGGCTTGTTCCTGTGCGGTGAAAGTCTGTTGCAACCAGGTGTTCAATGTTTCTCCGCTTTGTGCGGAGCCGGAATCGGTAATGGTCACCGTCACGGTCTGGTATGCGCCAAGGGTGGCACCTTGCGGGGCGTTCAACTTGATCGAGAACGTCTCATTTCCTTCAGCCGCTGCATCCGCGAGAATCGGAATTTCAATCGTACGAAGGGTCTCTTGCGGCCCGAAGTTAAGAATTCCACTCGTTGCTGCGTAATCGTTACCTGCGAGGGCGGTGCCATTTTCCGTGGAGTAAGACACACTGCAAGCGGCTGATCCATTGCCCTGCCGCCGCACAGTCAATCGCAGCGCATTGCCGGATTCGGCAACGGAAATCGCTCCCGTGTCGAAGCTAAGGGTTGCCGGACTCGTCGCGCCATTTTCGTCCTGGATATAGACGAGCGTGTACCATTTGGGCCCCAAAACCGCGCCATTGTCTGGATATTCCAGAGAAACGTAGAACGACTCCAACGATTCAGCTTCGGCATCTTTCAATGAATAAACCCGAATAGTTTTGCTGGTCTCACCGGAGGCGAAGTGCACGGTGCCACGTGTCCCGAGGTAATCATGAGCCTCCGTGGCAGTGTCCGGCTGCGTCGCGTAGCCGAGTGTCACGTCGCCTTCGCTGCCATCCGTTCGGGCGATGGTCAGATCCACTGCGCCACCGGATTCAGTGACGTTGTAGGCAAACGACGTGAATGCAAAAGTGCCGGCCGGGTTTGGTCTGCCAGAATCGTCGTCGACGATCGTGACCGTCGCGTTTTGAGTCGCGCCCAGTGTTCCACCATCCGGTGACGACAGCGTCAAAGTGAATGTTTCATCCGGTTCGGCGAGCTTATCCTTTTCAATTGTGATGAGTGCCTCCGCGGTGGTTGCGCCGTCCTCGAAGTAGATGGTGAAAGGATCCTGGCTGTTCGCGTAGTTGTAGTCCGCGGCCGTTGCCGTTCCAGATGTCATCGTCACGTTGACGGAGGCGCGTCCGACCGCGGAAGTGCGCTTCACCACGATGCGCGCATTCGATTCGGTTTCTGATACGCGAAAAGAAGGTTGCGCCAGCTCAATGATGGATGGAACACCCGGCATCCGCGTCGAAACTTTTACATAGCTCGCGTATCCCAAATTATCGTAAGCAACGGCATACAAGGGGGTGAGTGATGCGTCGGAAGTAAGACCGAGCGACACCTCGTAAGGCGCGTTGGTCAGAACAGCGAGCAGGTGGTAGGCGCGATCATAGAGGGCGATCTTCTGAATTCCCGCCGGGCCAGAAGCTTCCAGGTTAACTTTCGGGAACGGCGCTCCGGCCTGCAACAAGGCCCCTTCTGTCGGCGTGACAAATCGAATGGAGGGAGCGTCAAATCCGAGTGGTTGCAGTTTGAATAGAACAGCATCGTAGACAGGATAGCTTTGACCTTCGTCCGAAGCGGATTGGCCGACGTCCCGATGCGCCGCGACGTAAGCGGTCCCCTTGGAATCCACAGCAATGGTCGAGAAACGCGCCGGCTCCTCCGGAAGCCCCTCGGTGTTCGACAAATACTTGCTCCAGAGAATCTGTCCGCTGGGCCCAAGCTTCACGACCGCCGCTGTCCGCGGGAGATCGCCAGGCACTTCGCCCACCACGTAAATGTTTCCTGCGGCATCGACCGTCAGATTGCGGGCGGTTTCCAGATCATATCTTTGTTCCCATTGGAGAACGCCCTGGGGATCGATGCGAAAAATTGTCCATTCAAAACTGCGATCCACCGAACCAGCGCCCACGATTGAACCGTCAGATAAGACTTTCGCAGCCTGGACCTCGCTCACTTCGGCGAAAGAAAACGTGTTCAGACGCAGAAGGGCGCCGTCCGGCGGATTGAATTTCGCGACGAAAATTTCGTTACCAGAATCACCGACCGCGACGTTCCCGATCACATAGGGATTTCCGCTTCCGTCGACGCCCACTGTGACCGCCTGATGATGCCGGTCCTTGAAGGCGTCGATCATCGAAGATTCCCTCCAGGCATTCTCCCCATTTGCTGTCACTTTTCGCAGGGTCACTCCGTTCCCTTGCGATCCCCAATTGCTCACCTCGTAGACATCGCTCGCGGCGTTAACCGCGATTGCCACCGGAGTCTCCTGCGCGATAGGCACCGTTGTGGTCGCCTCGTGAGTGTAAGAACTCCAATCCAGACTCATTTTTCCAGCGGGATCAACTGCCATCAGGACAGGGTGCGCAACGATGGTCGGTCGCGCGAAATCGCCATCGGTCACGAAGCCGCTGATGTAAAGTTTCCCATTCGGCGCGAGGGCAACGGCAGTCGGACGGTTCTCGTTGAAGAATGGATTAATCAGCGGTTCGATAAAATCCAACGCGTAGACGCTGTCGCGGGCGGGAACCCCATTCGCGTCATACTTCATGATCCCAACATCCTGGCTGGGCGAGAGGCCGCCGTTGGAAAACACCATCCCCACAGCGTAGGCGTTATCCTGCGCATCGACGACCAGGTCCTGTGCCACGAAACCGTTGATGTCGCGCTGGTCCTGCCAAAGGAGCGTTCCATCCGGTTTATAGCAGCGAACGAAAAGATAATTCTGAAGGCCCACGTCGACGCTCTGCCCCATGACGTAAATTCTTCCCGAAGAACTCACCAGAACCCGCGCTGCGTAGTCCGCGCTTTGCCCCGGACCATCGATGGTGGCCATTTCGGTTTCGGTGACTGGGACTTGCGGAAGCGAGTCGAACGCTGAATTTCCAAAGGTTCTAAATACAGCGAAACTCAAGATCAGGACAAAGGAAATACCTTTTAGGGCAGTAAGTTTGGTTCTCATTGCTTTCAGCCCGACACGCGTCCCCATTTAAGAGAGCGCAGGCGGTGGCGAGGATTTTACAACATTATCGGCGTCGCGCGCGCCTGCTTGAACAAGTAGTACACACGCTAATTAAAGTCTTTAGATGACCCTTGGAACGGACGCAAAAGTCTTGACGGCAGACGGGCCGTCCGAAAGCTGAACGCGCGATGCCTTACGAGTTTAAAGCGGTCCGCCGCGTGGAATTTTCAGAAACGGACATGGCTGGGATTGTCCACTTTTCAAATTTTTTCCGTTACATGGAGACGGCGGAGCATGGCTTTTATCGTTTACTCGGATTTTCAGTGATTCTTGATAAATTCGATCCGCCCCTGGGCTTCCCGCGGGTCCATGCGGGCTGCGATTACAAAAGGCCACTCCGCTTCGAAGACATGGTCGAAGTTCATTTGCTGGTGCGCGAAAAGCGCTCGCGCGTGCTGAACTATTTCTTTCGCTTCAGCAAAGTTCCGAACGGCGGCACGCCAGAGTTGGTGGCGACGGGTGACCTGACGGTCGTGTGCGTAGCCCATTATCGCGATGGCCGGATGGAAGCGGTGCCGATTCCAAGCGAACTAGCCGAAAAGATCGAAGTCGCTCCGTCTGAGCTTTTAAAGACTTAAGACGTCGGGCGAGGCAGCGTGCGCCAGGAAAGAACTTTGCCGTCCTTGAAATTAATTTCGGCGCGAACGTAATCACGCGGCTGATAATCGCTCACCAGATAACGTTCCAGATAGAGATCCGCTCCTCCGCGCCGAGTTTCACGATACGCCCAATAGCGCGACTCCTGCATCCAACTGCCGTAAAAGCGCCACGTCGTGAGGTGCCCGGAGGAATCTTCAGCCTCTAGCACCTCAGCCGGTTGACCCCAGGCAATGTAAACCGCATCCGCGCTCATGCCGACTTTGATCTGGCCTTGATCGACGAGCTGTTTCTCCTCCGGTGAAAGTGCGTTGTAAGCGGCGGGCTTTTCAGTCCGTCGCGTTTCAATGGTCGAGGTGCTGCACGCGCACAGCAAACCGAGCAACGCGATGGCTAAAACTCTCGTCACAACTTGATCCTGGCAGCCACTTGTGCGACGTCCTTATCGCCACGGCCCGACAAGTTGACGATCACAATCTGATCTTTGGACATCTTCGGCGCGCGTTCGATCACGGCGGCCACTGCGTGTGAAGATTCCAATGCCGGAATAATCCCTTCCAGCCGCGCGAGCTTCATGAAAGCGCTTAACGCCGCGTCATCGGTTGCATAAGTGTAGTCGACACGATTTTTGTCGCGCAGCCACGCATGTTCGGGACCCACTGCTGCATAGTCCAATCCGGCGGACACGCTGTGCGTGAGTTGAATCTGCCCGTGCTCATCCTGAAGGATGTAGGAGCGCGTCCCCTGCAACACGCCCAGCGAGCCGCCCTGGAAACGAGCGGCATGTTTCTCCGGGATTATCCCTTCACCGCCGGCCTCGACGCCGAGCATTCGAACAGAGCTATCGTTCAGAAATGGATAAAAAAGGCCGATCGCATTCGATCCCCCACCGACGCAGGCGATCAGCAAATCGGGCAGGCGCTCCTCTTTTTCGAGAATCTGCTTGCGCGCTTCATCGCCGATCACGCGCTGAAAATTCCGCACCATTACCGGATACGGGTGAGCGCCATACGCGGTGCCGAGAATGTAGTGAGTGCTGCGAACATTCGTGACCCAATCGCGCATCGCTTCGTTGACCGCCTCTTTCAACGTTTTCTGCCCGGCCTGCACCGGCACGACCTCCGCGCCAAGCATCTTCATCCGAAAGACATTCAAGGCCTGGCGCTCGCAATCCACTGCTCCCATGTAAATGACGCATTTAAAACCGAACATTGCGCTGACCGTTGCGGTCGCCACGCCGTGCTGACCCGCGCCCGTCTCGGCGATAATTCGCGTCTTGCCCATTCGCCGCGCCAACAGGATCTGGCCAATCGCGTTATTGATTTTGTGCGCGCCGGTGTGAAGCAAGTCCTCACGTTTCAGATAAATTTTCGGTCCGCCCAAATCGCGCGTGAGTCGTTCCGCAAAATATAAAGGCGTCGGCCGGCCGCAGAACTCGCGCAGGTAATATTGAAGCTCTTTCTGGAATTCGGGGTCCCGTTGCGCGCGAAAATACTCGTCCTCGAGCTGTTGCAGCGGATGCATCAACGTTTCCGGGACGTAACGGCCTCCATACGGGCCGAAACGACCCTGTGCATCCGGCAAATTCTCAGAAACAACTGCGCTCATTTCACAGACCTTCCACGAAGGAATTCGGCGAAGCAAGTCGAAGCAAGCGCTCGCGTCCTGCTACAAAAGGGTAAGGCGCGGCAAGCATTCGCCTTCGAGGATGCTGCTCTTGTGCTACTGTAACGATATGCCAGACGTCGGGCGTCTATTGTTCGTGATCGGGCTCCTCGTGGCGGGAGTGGGCCTCCTGCTGTGGTCGGGAGTCGGCCGGGGCTGGCTTGGGCAGCTTCCCGGCGACGTCAATTATCAGCGCGGCAACTTCAGCGTGCACTTCCCGATCGTCACCTGCTTATTGGTGAGTGTGATTCTCACCGTCTTGATGTGGCTTTTCCGCCGCTGATTACGGCGGAAGCTGCGTGCCGACTACCCGGAAAAATCGGTTTCCGGCTACCGGGTGATGATCCTGGATTTCCTGGAGCGTGTCGTCGCCACCTACGGGATCGCCTGTGTTCTGCCAGTTCGGCTGTGAGAGTGAATCGGAGAATTGCAATTGCCAGGAATAACCTGCCATCGCTCCAAAGGTAATCTGCGTGTGATTTACGTCGGGCTCGATTTGTGTCAGCAGGACGCCGGTCTGGAAATTTATCAACTGCACTGTTGATGATGAGTGCAACGGGCCGCCGTTGAGGCCGTGGGTGGAGAGGTCGTGCGCGCGAAAGCCAACTGTGTAAAGACCGGGAACGGTTGCCGTGAGACGGCGACCGTGGATATGCCCGAAAGCATCGCCGTCCGGCTGGCCGGCACCCAGTTCCGCCTGGCTGACGTCGAAACGAAACCCGGCGTTAGTTGTTCCACTTGGAATGCTGACCGCAGCCGCAGTCGCGGAGTTCGTTTCCCAAAACTGGAAAGCGCCTCCCGGAGGACCATCCACCGAGACGATCTCC
Source organism: Limisphaerales bacterium (assembly GCA_044226545.1). Classification (GTDB taxonomy): domain Bacteria; phylum Verrucomicrobiota; class Verrucomicrobiia; order Limisphaerales; family SXQI01; genus DASVNK01. The sequence continues at coordinate 259,891 of JBGAGW010000007.1, read as the reverse complement.
GCCACGACAAATGAGCCAGGTTCCGGCGCCGCCGGATCGAGCTCGCCAAACGCATCGCGGGAATGAAGGGCCGTTAGCGTAATATTACCATTATAAACGTTCGCGTATTTCCCGGTATTGGTGAACAAGAGGCTTTTGACATACGGATCTGAGAAACTGGTACCATTATCGAATGTGAGAGAAGTGCCATTTGCGCCCACGTTCAAGTGACCGTGATCCTGCGCAAACGACGAAGTAACTAAGAGAGCTAGAATTAAGAGATATTTCATTTACTGAAGAAAATTATTGTTGGAGAACTGATACCCGGTCGGATCGACAAACCGGGAACCAATACTGGTTAATCTTGTTTTTACCGTCTTCCAGGGGATCCGATCGACATGCGAATCAACCATCAGGTAATTCGCAGTCTCGTGATGCCGCTTCACCGCCACCTGGCTGGCGAATGAAACGGGATCGAATCCGCCTTCGTCCGGAGACGAAAAGTGGAAGTGATCGATTTGCGTATAGCCGTCCGAATACTCGGTGAGCAGAAGCGTTTCGCTCGGGATCGGGACGCGGTTGTACTTACTATAATCGTTCGTGTTGTGCGTGTGGCCCTGGCCAGGCAACAGGAAATCATTGGCCGCGAAACTGTAAACGTGGCGCGGTTCCTTATCGTTGGGACATCGATACACGCCGCGCGTCCCGCCATAACGGATGAGCGCGGTCGGCCAGGTTTCGCCGGTGTGTTCGGAACCCGGCAAAGCATCGTTGTTGTCGTCAATGAACATGGATACGGAGAGGCCTATCTGCCGAAGGTTGTTCATGCAGAAGGTGGAACTGGCGCGCGCTTTGGAGCGGGCGAGAGCCGGCAATAACATCGCGGCAACTATCGCGATGATCGCTATGACTACTAAAAGCTCGATCAGCGTAAAGGCACGCCGACGGCACACTGACAAAACAGACACAAAATAAGATGATTGAAATTGGAACGTGGTTCCTCTTGGAGAACCGAGAAACTCCCGGACGGGAGCCGGATGCGATAAAGAGGCTAAACGAGATCCGGAGGGGGAGCTAGCGGAGGAGACGTGCGAATTGCGAGACGCGGCGGAGGCTCTTCGAACTTGTGGAAAACTGGCGCGGAGAAAATATAAGGAGCTGTGGAAAAAGCGAACAGATTGAATTTCTTCGTCGTGATTTCTTTGGTTTGCTTCTTCTCAGCCTTTTGCCCTGCATCGACAAATTTGCAGAGCTTGCAAGGACGTTTTCCGCTGAAGGTAGTGGCGAGCGCTTTTTGGAAGCCTTCTTCTTTGGAAAAGCAGACGATCATGTTGAGCCAGGCAACAGATTGGAGCAGCGGCCAGTGCAAACCGATGGAAAGCACCAGCGCTATTGCAACTACCATGTTTCTGATACGGCTCAACTTCGGGACTATTCCTCTATACACGAGCGTCGGTCAACCATTTCGGGCCTCTCTATTGTTCCAAATCGGCATTTTCGAAAACCTTAAGGATTTTATCGAAGGCCTGAGTAATTTCACCCCAACTCGTCAGATCGACGGTGAAGCGTTTGTCTTTATTCGGGCGCGAAAGGACGTGGCCATCGGTGAAAAGGATGTTTGCCGTAAGTTCGCGATGATGCGTGCGCGGGAAGACACCGTAGGTTTTCAATTGGTCGGGGCACAGAAAGATCGTGTCGATGGCGAGAGCGCGGATCGGAACACCGTTTCGGTTAAGACCTAGTGAGTCGAGCAGGATCGAGGGGGAGTTCGTCGCTTCGAACGTGTCGTGCAAAAGCGTGTTCCCGTTATGGCGGTAGTAGTAGCTGGATTGCGCCTGGTACTTGCCTGCTTTCGCGAGTTCGGCCTCGGCGCTGAGCGGTTGGTCAGTGCCGGGACAGAACAGGACTTTCGGCTGTGGCGCGAGTTGTTGCTTCAGCATCAAGCCGAGGCCAACCGGATCGCCTGTCTGCAAGGAGATCAGGCTCGTGGGGGCACCCGTTGAAGGATAGAAATCCGACGGATTCGTATACGGTGGCGCTTTGGGACCGTAAGGAATGCGTCCGCCGTTATCCGACGCGTAAGTATGGATGGCGATCCCGATCTGCCGCAGGTTCGAGACGCAGGCGATGCGCTGAGCCTGGCTTTTGGCCGAGGTCAGCGCCGGTAAAAGTAACGCCGCGAGGATGGCGATAATCGCCACCACCGCGAGCAATTCGATCAGCGTGAAGGCCTGACGAGGCGAACGAAAATGCGATCTGTCGTCAGGCCTGGTCATATTACGGTATTTGCCGCGCGCGGTAAAACCGGTGCGGCGGGTTGGCTCCAATCTCGGTGAAGATCGAAGAACCTTCGCTGTTGTTCACCGTTCCAAGCGTCGTCCACTGCGCGGTGGGCAACGAGAGATCGTTCGACGCGAGGATTTCGAATTTCAATCCCGGCTCGCTGACGACCGTGAACGCAACTTGTCCGTTCTTGTAGCTCAGATTCTCCAATGTAGCAGCGGAAGTGGATTCCGTTAAGCGGACATTATCGAGGTCCCAGACACCGCCGATAAGCTGAGGCGGAGTAATCGATTCAATCAAGATGCCAATATTTTGGCCCGCCCAGGCATTCGTAGATTGGACGGTGGGAACGCTCACACTGAAATCCACAAGCTGCAGGACGTTGGCGAACACGTTGGTATCGTAAATGACATTGGTCGAGGCGACGGTCACGATGTTGCTCGCCGTGTCACGATAATACAGTGCCAGGAGCAGCGGCGATCCCTGTGTCAGTGGTTGTTGGCTGCTCGTGGTGATGGCGACAGTGAGTCGATATGAATGGCCAACTTCAAACTTCGCGTTAAAGCCATGGCTCGGAACATTGGTCGACCAGTCGACCGAGTTGTAGTCCTGGAGAAGGCCCATTTCCGGGTACGCAAAGAGGTAGGCTAGTTGATTACTGTCCGCGTTGACGACATGGCCGGCATTGGTGGAAGGGGGATTTACAAAAATTCCCGCGAGATTATCCCAAGCTCCAAAAATGTTGGTGTCGAAAGTGGTCGGTTGGGGCAGCTTCTGCCAGGCGTCGATTCGCGGATCAACGAATTCGGTGACTTGCGACTCGAAAGAGTAATTCGGAACCGGAATTTCCTCGGTAAGCCGAACATCATCGATGTCCCACACACCGCCGATCAGGGTTGGTGCGACGGTCGATTGGAATTCAATACCGACGTATTGCCCCGCCCAGGGATCAGTCGCTTGCACATTGGGGACGGCCACCGAAAAATCGAGCAGGTGCGTAATATTGGCGAAGGTGTTTGTATCGTAAGTAATCGTGGTCGAGGAGATCGTGACCCTGTTACTCGCGGCGTCCCGATAATAGAGACTCATCTGCAGGGTGGAACCGGGAGTAAGCGGTTGCTGGCTGCTGCTAGTGAAGGAGGCTGTCGCACGATACGTTTTGCCCACTTCGAATTTCTGGCTAAAGGCATGAAGTGGCCCCGGATGAGCCCAGTCGCCCGAATTGTAATCCTGGAAAAGAGCGGCCTGGGGATAGCCGAAGAGGTAAACCAATTGCTTGCCGTCGGCATTATCGATGTGGCCGACGTTGGTTGAAGCTGGATTCGCGAACAGACCGATGAGATTATCCCACGCGCCGAAAATGTTCGTATCGAAGCCGACAGGTTGAGACGCCTTTTGCCAAAAATCAATTCGCGGATCGACAAACTCCGTCCCGGGTGACTCAAAAGAGCCGTTCGGTACCGAAATCTCGCCCGCCGCCGCACCTGACGCGAAAAGCGACGCAAATCCGGCCACCACCATGCAATAAACCCAATTTTTGTTCATCTGTTTCTAACTCCTCCTCGGAAAAAGTATGCGCAAATGTGCATACGTTTCCAGCACCGTCAACTTTATTCACCTTTCGGCACGGACGGTCCACTGGCAGGCTTTTTCTTCCAGGGCATGCTCGGCAATTTCACCGGCGCGGCCGGCGCCGGCTTGGAAAGTTCGAGTTCAGGATCGCCCGTCTGGTGGCCGGGCGCAGCCGGTGTCTTCCACGAAGCGATGCGGGCCTGCAATCCATGATGTTCGGCTTTCGTTTTGTCGCCTGCCTTCTGGTAAAAGAGCGAAAGGTTGGTGTGCACCTGCTGTTCGTTCGGACGCATCTGTTCGGCTTTGTGCCCTTCGGCGATGGCGCGGGCGTAATCACCCTTTCGGTAGTAGGCCATGCCAAGCCCCAGTTGCGCATCGAAATGGTTCGGGTCCTCGCGCAAGATCGCGTCGAACTTCTCAACGGCGCTATCAAACTGTCCCTGAGTGAATTCGTAAGCGGCATCGTCGTATCGATCCTGCAATGACATGCATTCGGTATGGCACGGATACGAGTCATCAGCAAGTGCGGCTACTTCCCTGCCTCACATAATCGCAGTAAAAGGCCGCAACTTAAGCTACATTCTGGCGATGAGTTCGATGAATTCGAACAGGGAGCTGAACCAGCGCGTATTTCATTGGCTAATGGTGGCGGTTTCAGCGGCGTTCCTTTGGATTCTCCTGCCGCTGTATGGAGCGATCCTTTGGGCGTTGGTAATCTCGATTCTTTTTCAGCCAATCTTCAAGCGCTTCTGCCACCGGCTACATGAAAAGCGAACGCCTGCCGCCCTGGCGACGGTTGTCGTGGTGCTTTTCATGGTTATTTTACCTCTGACAGTCCTGATCACTTCGTTGGCCCAAGAGGCTTCAAGCGTTTACGACCGGATACAGTCCGGCGATTTGAACTTCGGCCAGTACTTCCAACAGATCGTCGATTCCCTGCCGGGTTGGGCGAGCAGTTGGCTGGATCGTTTGGGCCTTTCCAATCTCGTCACTTTCAAACAGAAACTGGGACACTCGATTTCCAAAGCGAGCCAGACCCTGGCGGTCCAGGCGCTGAACATTGGGCAAAACACTTTTCATTTTTTCCTGAGCCTCTTCGTCATGCTCTATTTGCTATTCTTCCTCTTGCGTGATGGGGAACAGCTTTATCAAAAAATTCGCGGCGCGGTGCCCCTGGAACGGGAGCACCAAATAAAGCTCTTCGATAAATTCATCATTGTCATCCGCGCGACGCTTAAGGGCACCTTGGTGGTCGCGTTGCTCCAGGGAAGTCTCGGCGGACTGATCTTTTGGATTCTGGGAATACAGGCGCCAATCCTTTGGGGCGCGCTGATGTCCATTCTTTCTCTCTTTCCCGCAGTGGGAGCAGCGCTGGTGTGGGTTCCCGTTGCGATCTATTTATTGGCGACGGGAGCGACCGGACGTGGTGTTATCCTACTGCTGTATGGCATGCTTGTGATCAGCCTCGTGGACAACTTCGTGCGACCGTTCCTGGTGGGCAAGGATACAAAAATGCCGGATTACGTGGCCCTGGTATCGACCCTCGGCGGAATCGCGGTTTTCGGAGTAAACGGATTTGTTCTCGGCCCCGTCATCGCGGCCATGTTCATCGCAGCCTGGGACATTTTCGCCAGCTCAAGATCTGCTTCGGTTGATTCTCGTTAGATGTGATCCGCGTCGGCCTGCTGAGCGATTGCGATTCAACGGTTCGTCGAATGAGCGGCGGTCGCGGTCTTTGGACTCGGCCGGTACCAAAGTGATCGCCAGTAATCTTGCTCGACCGCGTAAGGATTGCAGACGGTCTCCGGCGTCGCGCCAGCAGATAGAATTCCGTAACGCTTCATCTCACGAACCCATTCGGGCTTCGGTGTGAAACCGGGCATGTCGAACCGCTTGTTTTCTTCAAGATAGGTGTGGCCGCGGCGGGCCAGCGCGAGCAGTCGCTGATAATCGGGATCTTGAGCGCCGGCGAAAATTGAGACCTGTTCTCCGCTCTTCGGATCGCGGCAACGAGCGAAGCCGCCCTGCTCGCGCGCAAGGGGCGCCAGTAGCATGAGTGATTTCTCCGGGCGCGAGAGGTTCCAGACGATGTGACGGCTGGTTCTGAGGCGCGGATCGTTGATATCGGGCATCCAGAATGAGACGTCGCGCTCATCGGCCAGATCTTTTGGCAGGATGTGCGCGGGATCATTGTGACAGCTCATGCAGCGACGGGTAATCACCTCAGTCGCGGCGCGCGTCTCCGGCCAATCAAAGCCTGTGTTTACCTGATTGTTTTCGATGTAGTTGCCGATCATGCCACAGGCGAGCGCGGCATAAGTCCCGGGATAAGCAGCGCCGGCATCCGTCCAAAGCCGCACGATCTTCTTCTGCTCAGGTGTAGCGCAGACGCCGTGATGCGAATCATCGAGCATCCGAAGGATTCTGCTCTTCGATGAGCCAAGGGAGCGCGGTTCGTAATTGCTCTTCGGCTCGTTGCGACCGTCGGCGAAGAGGCGTTTTACGGTGAGCGTGTAATAGCTATGGCTGTAAAGCGGTCCGTGATCGCCGGTGAGAATCACATGCCCTGCAGCCGGACCGCCTCGGGCAGTTTTCTCATACCCATGACAATCCACACAAAGCGCGTCCAGAACAGGCTGAACGTCGCGCGGATAGTCTATCACCTCGGGAACATCACAAATCTTCTCGATTTTCGCAGGCTCTTTGCGTAGAGCGGCGATCGCGCTCGTGTCGAGGAGCGGAGTTTCCGACCGGTGCTCGTGACAGCCCACACAGCTGAGGGTTTCGCCCGGTTGCACACTGGTGAAGCTTTGCATCCGCTTAACCGACAGATCGTTTTCGTCCAGCGCGACGAAGAAGACACTGCGCAGCGCGGGCAACTCGAAATAGGCGGAGCCATCTTCTTCCACCGGAACGGTGCCGAGAATCCGCTCCAGGGTGAACGTCCCGCCATAACTCATCGGCTCCATCCCGCCGGTAAAATGTGCGGGCATCGGCAAGGTTTCCAGAACGAGCAGCTTTTTAATGTCGCCCTTTTGCACTCCATCCATTCGCCGACCGTGGTAAACATCGGACAAAAGCATGTTGCCTTGCGCTTGTTCGGGTTTGCTGCGCGGTTGAATGATTTTCTCGCGCTCCCGTTTAATCACGGGACGTGGCTCATGCAATTGCAGTCCCTGTGTGATTTCCTGCGCGCTCAATCTAAAAAGCTGATCCGTTTCGCCTTTCGCGTTCATCAGAACAATTGTCGGACCGCTCGCCGCCATATAAGCGGTTTCCGAGAAAGCCCAGGGATCGCGGAAATTCGAGCTGCGATTTATGGAAACGGCAGCTTCCTTCGAGTCTGGGCCCCGCGAAGGATCGACGATGGTTATGATTCCGTCGTGTTCACGTTGGCCGTGCCCGGGAGAAAAACTGGCAATGACTTTGTCGGAATTCGGAATCGGTTTGGCATCAATCATCGTGATTCCGGGATGCATGTTGCCGTACCAGGCCATCTGCGCGGTTCCGTCTGGATTTGCCGCCCAGAGATGATGAAAATGGACCTGGCTGCGGTCGACGTATTCCCACCGTGTATAGAGAATCCGCCCGTCGGGCAGCGGCCACGGTGTGTTGTCGTGCTCGTTATTGCTTGAGATCGCGCGGATGTTTTGCCCGTCGGCGTCGCATTTGTGCAGAACGGCAACCTGCGTGAGCCAGCAATTGACCCATCGATTGCAACGGCTGGAGACGAAGACGATTTCACCGTTCGGCAGATAACTCGGTTCGATATCATCGTACGGCCCGGAGGTCAGTTGCCGCAGATCCGTTCCATCAACGTTCATCTCGTAAAGATGATAGTTCTCGGTTCCGCCCGGCCGGTATGAGAATAGCATTTTCGCGCCATCGTATTGAATCTGCGGGTCGCGAATGCCGCCCTTGGCATCTTCCAGCATGACGGACGCCTCTTTCCGCCCGACATCAAACGCGTACAGTTTCGCGCCTTCCGTGTAAGCTTTGCGATTGGGATCTGGTGCGTAATAACCAAAATTCGCGTACCAATGACCATCCTGTCCCGGCTTGCGCGCGGCAAAAACAATTTTATGCACCTCCGCCATCGGTCCGGAACGAAACTCCGTAATCAAATCTTTCCCGAGAACTGTTGGGACGGAGAGGAGCGCGAGAATTACGCCAAATGTTGGTTTCATAAGAAGTCCGCGGTGAGATTTGGGACCATCACATCGATCTCAAGTTCGAATAGAAGTTCAGGACGGCAGATATCTGCTTCTGTGACCAGGACTGGCAGGCGAAGGTCGTGTTCGATTTCGTATTCGGCCCAGGCCCACGCATCGCTCGCGTTTTTCAGATAGGCCGTCACGCGTGTTGCATCTTGCCAGTCCATTTTTTGCGATCGCAAAATCTCGCGCACTACATCCATCGTCAGCGCGATCTGGCGGCGGATATTGCCCGAATGCTGGCTCGATCCGTCCGGCGAGATGCTCGCCGTTCCTGAAATTAAAAGCCGTCGGAGATCCGGCGTGGCAATCTCGACAGCCCGGCTGAAGCAGCTTCCATAATCCCGGGCTGAACATTGCAGTGGCGATTCGACCGCGTGGACCTGCACCCGCGAATCCAGCGGTTGCACCGCCCAGGCGCCCGCAACGACCGCCATGCCGGCGAGATTGGGGGCACCTATCCCGGTGCTGGCGGGAATGCAATGGTTGAACAGATCGAACCGTTCAAACATTTCACGTCGCGCGTGGTTGAATTCCTGGTACCACTCGTCGATTCGATCCAAAAAGAGCCAGGTGCGAGCAAGATCTGTAACCTCCATGCCCGCTTTCCGCAGAATATCGTTCATTTTCTGGTAGACCCGCCGTGCCTGATCCGCCCGACTTGTCGTCCCATTAGCCGGAATAATCTCACCCAGCAGGCAATGCCGCGCGTAGCCATCCGAGAAAACCGTCCCAACCGGCCCGTGATCGAAAATTCCTTCTACTTCCGCGCGAGCAATCGCCAGCAGGTGGACGCCAGCGATGGAACTCTGCTCACACGCTGCTCCCTCAACCCATGTAATCGGCCAATCGACCGACCTGAAGGCTGCCGCGGTCGCGAGCAGGAAGCCCGCAGCGGCTCGTTTGCTTCCGAAGACCTCTTCCCGAACCACCCTGGCTTCTTGCGTGCTGACAAATGACTGCAGCCGCTGCACCATCGCCACAATCGATTCACCCGGCAAAGGTTCGACGGTAATGTGAAATTCGCGAAGGTGCTCGCGGCGGACAATGCTCACGTGCATCCCCTGCTCGGCGCAGTGGGCAATCTTCGCTCGTTTGGACCGCCGTTCCCACGACGTGACTGCCTGCATGTGTTCTTCAAAGAGATAAGACATAAGCCACCAGATCGGTTAATTGTTCGGTCGAAAGTTGCTTCGTTTCACCATGTTTTCCTTCGGAGTTTGCGGTTGTCAGAACGTCTTCAATCGTCGCCGCTGAGCCGTCGTGCAGATAAGGTGCGCTGCGCCAGATCTCGACCAGGCTGGGCGTATCGAAACGGTCGGTGGCTTTGTCGTAACGTCCGCGCGTGCCCACGTCGTGGAATTTCATGTCAGTGCGAAGCGGGCCGGAATGACATTCTGAACAACCAATTGCTTCACTGAAGAACAGGCGTTCTCCACGTTCGGCGGCCGGCGAGAGCTTGCCATTCACCAGATAAGGACTCGGCTCGGGTCGCAGCGACTTTAAATACTCGTCGATCGCCTGCGCGACATGCTCTGGTTGAATCGTGAAAAGGCTGTTTTTAATTCCCGCGCGCACCGCCACGTACGCGTTGCTTCGGACGCCGAGCCACATCGAAGGCGGAGTCAGATGCGCCAGCAAAAGGCTTTTTGCGTTTTTCGGATTGCCGATTCCATCGTTGAGATTGTCCCAATTGAGGCCGTCCACCCGCGCGTCCGACGAATGGCAACTCGCGCAGCTTTGCCAGCCCTGAAAGCAAATTGAGGCATCGTTGAAATAGAATTCACCCTGGCGCGCCAGGCTGATTTGTCCGCAAAGCTGCAATTTGATTGATTGGACTTTCGGGCGATCTGCGCAGAAGTCGAAGTCCGAGAGACTGTCCGAAAAATAATTTGCGACGATCGCGCGTGACCCGACCAAAGTAATCGCACGCGGTCCTCGATCATTTTGGGGCAAACGGACGCGTTGCCGCAGGCCAACGAGAAACGAGAGATCGTTCGGCACGTCACTGACCACATGCGACGCCACGGTGTAATCGATTTTCGCGCCTGGTTCCTGAACTTTGGGCATCGCCGCGAGCTTCTTCAGCAGCGCGGCTGCGTCGATCACGCTGACTTCATGCGTGCCAGCATGTGTGACCAGAATGTTTTTCCCATCCGCGCTCCATTGAGTTGCCCAGGGATTTGCTGCGCCTCGATCGATGTTATCGAGCAGAACCGTATTGATCTGCTCCAGTTTTTGCAGATCGATCAAGGTTAACGCGCTGGTATTGATCCAACCGCGTTCAATTTGCGTGGTCGGGAGGTGGAATCGCGACAGGAGATGCGTCACGCACGCGTATTTCCCATCGGGGGAAACGGCCACACCTCGCAGCAGACCGCTGCCGTTCGGCAGTCCAAGCCGCTTCACAACCTCAGCCTTGCGGACGTCGATAATACTCACCGATGAGGCGACCACGTCGAGATCGGCGCGCCCCTTGTGAATATGATTTGCGACGATCAGGTGTTTGCCGTCCGGCGTCAGAGCCTGCGCAACCGGTTCGCGATCGACCGCCACCTTGGAGATCGCTCTTCCGCTTTCCGCATCCAGAAACGCCACTTCATTGTTAAAGCGGTTGCAAATGTAGAGAATTCTTCCATCAGGCGATAAGACTGGGGCTGTAGCGGTATGGCCTGCGTGGAAACGTCGGATCTCCTTTAACGTCGCGGGATCAACCACCGCGACGAAAGACTCAGGCGCGGCGACCGTGACAAACAATTCACCTTCCTCGGGCGACAGAACAAGACCGGAAGGAGCCCCGCTCTCAAATGCACAACTCGCAGACTCCTGTGTCGTTGCGCTACAGCGCAGCACTTTTCGACCCGTTGCAGCTGCAATGTAGAGCGTCTGTCCGTCGCGTGAACTGACAATCGAGCTCGGAGAAAGAGAGTTTTCCGAGGCAAAAGCAGCTAAACCGGTCAGAACGGCTGCGATAACGGCTCTCCTGGTCATGTCACGATTGGAAGGCCCAACCGCAACTAAAAACATGACCTGGATCAAGTCCTGATGGGCGTTGCCAAGGAACTGCCTCTATTTCACAAAATACGTAAGGGTAAACTTACCAAACCCCCGAAGCCGAACCTCGCAATATCGGTCCAGGTCACGCAGGCTTAGACCGCTTTCGTTTTCATCACGGGCGCAGCAGAGAAACAATCGTGCGGAATTTTGTTGGATTATCTCCCGGATTTTGCGCGCTCCGAGCGTCGTCCATCGGGTCCCACAACTTCGGCGCGAACGCGGCTTTGGTGGTGCTGAACGAAACGTGCGAGTCCCCCCAAAGGGTGTTGATTCCGGTGGGATTTCGATTGGAAGTGTGCGGACGGGTGCGGACCGTGTAGATCAGGTCGGTCACCATCGAACGGTCAGCGACAAGTTGCGAAGTCTTCAAGGCAACCAGCGACCAGAACTCTTCGCCAGGTTTGGGATTTTTCTTCGCTGGCTCCTGTGATTGCGGATAGTACATGTAATTCCCACGGACATTGTCCCGCTGGTCATCCGATTTCGGCCACGAATATCTGGCGTTCTGGTAATACTTCAGCTCAAAGCGCACTTCGATCTGGTCCGGATGGCGCAAGCCCGGATCATAATACGTTCCCGGGCCGGTAATGAGTTTCGAAGTGTAAAGAAAGCCAAGATTATCCACATTGTCGGGCTTGGTCAGGTCCGGCGGTTTGCCGGCGGGTCCGTAAAACAGGAAGTAGCCCTGGTAAGGTCCCGAAGCCGTATCCTTCTCAGGATTGAATGCAGCGTGCGGGAGTTTGTCATCAGAGTTCTCCGCGTACATCGACACGCCAAGGCCCATCTGCCGAAGATTGTTTGTGCAACTTGCACGAAGCGCCCGCACTTTGGCGTTGGAAAGCGCGGGCAACAGCATCCCGGCGAGGATTGCGATGATCGCGATGACGACCAGCAGCTCAATCAAAGTGAACGCGCGCCGCCGAACGCACGAAGAAAAAAGAAACAGCCTGGTGCAATACCCCTTCATAAGGTCTCGCTGAGTTGGGTGTTCACCGTCATAGCGCAGGTAATGATTTCAACCAAGCCTTTTTGTGGACTAGTTATCAAACGGCCAAACGCCTTGCATCGCTTCGGGCCTGAACGATTCTGGGTGTATGGACGACGAACTGGCAGAGCGCCTGAACCGCATGGAATCAACGATTGCGCACCTGGAGCACCTGACGGAGCAATTGAACGAGACCGTCACGGAGCAGGGACGGAACCTGGCTCAGTTGAAAAAAAAATACCTGGCCCAGGCGCAAAGCCTCGAAGCGATCGAACTGGAACGAATTCGATTAACGAATTCAAAGCCACCGCACTACGAGTAGAGCGGCTTATGGGGAGGCGGTGGCAGCGTCGGGTCTTCCGCCAGGTGACGACGCCGGAAAAGTAGGCGCAATGAACTTGATCTCGGTCAAGTTCGATTCGGCGCATGGGGCTACACTTGAGCGGAAATAATCCGCTTTTTTATGGACTCTCCAAGGATCGCTCCCATCACCCGGCGCCATTTTCTTGGCCGCGGCGCGACAGTGGCTGCATCGCTTTCTCTACCCACTTTATGGAGCGCGGCGGAAGCGCACGAAAAGATCAATGTTGGCTTAATCGGCTGCGGCGGGCGCGGTGGATGGATTGCGAATCTGTTTCAGAAGCATGGCGGTTATCATTTCGTTGCCCTGGCTGACTATTTTCAGGATCGCGTTGATGCCGCCGGCGAGAAACTTAACGTTCCGGCGGAGCGGCGTTTCACCGGCCTGTCTGCGTACAAACGCCTGCTGGAACAGAAGCTCGACGCCGTGATCGTCAAGAGCCCGCCCTACTTTCACCCCGAACACGCCGCGGCCGCAGTTCATGCCGGCAAACATGTCTATCTTGCCAAACCCGTGGCCGTAGATGTGCCCGGTTGCCAGACAGTCTCGCAAAGTGGCAAGCAGGCCACGGAGAAGGGATTGGTCTTCCTGGTCGATTTTCAAACCCGAGCGAATGCCCATTATCAAAAGGCCGTTCAACTCGTGCACGAAGGTCTAATCGGCCAAATCGCCTCGGGTGAAGCAAACTATTTTTGCGGCCCTACTTTCACAGGAATCGCGGAGATCCTGCGGAAGAACCCGACGAACCCAGAGACACAACTGCGAGCGTGGGGCTTAAGCCGCGAATTGTCCGGAGACATCATCACGGAGCAGAACATTCACGCGCTGGATGTTGCCTGCTGGATCATTGGTTCGGATCCGGTCAAAGCGGTCGGTGCAGGTGGCGAAATCCGTGGTCTCGGCGGCACCTGCTGGGATCATTTTTCGGTCACCTATTGGTTCCCCAAAAACATTCTTCTCACTTTCTGCTCCAAGCAATATGGCCACGGGCATGACGACATCTGCTGCCGGATGTATGGAGATAAAGGAACGATCGATACCCATTACTTCGGCATGGTGAAGGTTCGAGGAGTGGAAGATGGCTACAGCGGCGGTCCATTGAATGATCTTTACGGTGAGGGCGCGATCCAAAATATCGCCACATTTGCCGATCAAATCCGCCGAGGAGAGACTTCGAATCGAACCGTTTCCGAAAGCGTCCGCAGCAATCTCACCACCATTCTTGGCCGCACTGCCGCTTACAAAAGCCGTGAAGTCACCTGGGCGGAAATGATGAAGTCCTGTGAGAAACTCGAGTTCGACCTGAAAGGATTAAAAACGTGAAGCTCCCCTCTCTTGCTCTGGCGTTACTCTGCTACATGGTGCAAAGCCCGATAGCCGCCGGCACCGATTTTCGTGTTCTCGCTTTCTCAAAAACTCTTCTCTATCGCCACGCCTCGATTACCAACGGAGTCGCGATGCTGAAAAGGCTCGCGACGGAAAACAGCTTCGCGGTGGATGCAACGGAAGATGCGAGCGCTTTCACAACGTCCAACCTCGCCCAATACAAGATCATCGTGTTCTTAAGCACTTCCGGCGACGTCTTGAACGAGGCGCAACAAACTGCTTTCCGCAACTTCGTCGAGAACGGCGGCGGCTTTGTCGGCATTCACGCAGCCGTGGCTGGCAAGGTCGCGACGGAGGGCGAGTGGCCCTGGTACTTGGAATTGTTCTGCACCGAATTCGACAATCATAAAGCCATTGAACGAGCGACAGTGCTGATTGAGGACCGAAACAATATTTCGAGCGCGCATCTGCCCGAGCATTGGTCACGCGTGGACGAATGGTATAACTTCACGACGACCCCTCGATCCAAAGTTCACGTTATCGCGTCCCTCGACGAAAAATCCTTTCACGGTGGAACTATGGGCGCGGACCATCCTGTAATTTGGACTCGCGATATCGGCAAAGGCCGGCTTTGGTACACCGCGCTCGGTCACACGGACGAAAGCTATACCGAACCGGACTTCGTCAAACATGTTCTTGGGGGAATCCGGCTGGTCGCGCCGAAGTGAGGTCCATCACATGGTGACTCTGCACACTCGTTCCAAAATGCCATTTTCCACAGGCACGCGCCGCTGCGCAAGGCTATCTGGTTCTCCGAATAATCAACGGCGTGAACGCAAGCAAACTCAGAGTAAGCAGTGCCAGAGTTGATGAAGTTTCGGGAACCGAACCACTCAGAGCTTGAACGTTGTCCACGCCCAACGTCGCAACGATCGATTCGCCAGGAACCGTCCCTGCTGCGCTATGGAAGATGCGGAGGATAGTGGTGTTCATAAGCGCCGCGTTTACAGATCCCGACACTGCTTCCAGATCCGCAGGATTGATCGGAAACAATATCGGGGTCCAACCGCTGCCTGCAGGCAAATGAATGGCGTTTTGGGAAATGGCTATGTCCGTGGGCGGTCCGCCTTGAGGATCTTCAAACTGCAGACGCAGATCGAGGTCATTGTTGCCGAAGTTTGCCACATCCATCCTAATTGAAGTGATGCCCGCAGCCAGGTAGTCTCCCGCCCATTGCGCAGGATTCAAAACGCTTAGGCGGCTCCCCGGCCCATTTCCCCCGATGGCGGTGAGCTGCAAGTAATTGTCATTAACGCCAGAAGGCCCGCCGGTTGGGATGTTAACGGGTGGCGCAGGATGTGGGGCGCCCAGCAGTCCGACGATCCAGCCGTCCGTTGTGCCGTCCTCGAACGTATCCATTTGGCCGTTCACGACAGCAAAGCTGGACGGTGCAATCAACGTGGTTAGTGCCACAACCGCCAAAGAAGGTCTTCGCAAAGAAGAAATCTGAGATAACCAAAGGGAAAGAATTACACGAGGGCTCCTGTTCATTGTGAACATTCGCAGCAGAAAAAGTACCGTAGACGGTGGCAGTTGGCTTATCCGCTGGTTAACACTGACCGAACGCTGGCAGTCAGGAACTTAGGACAGCATAACGAGTGCCTGGAATTGGACGAACTTCAATTCGGATTGATGAAACGTGTAAACCTCGTTTACGAAGCAATTCATACGGACGACGAAAAATGCTTTCGCAAGAAGTCCGCATGGGAGCGATAATCACTCACCAGATCATTGGGTGCCGCAGCTTCAATCTGAATCCAGCCGCGGTAACCGATTTCGTCCATCGCCTCGCGCACCTTTGCAAAATCGATGCGCCCTTTGCCGAGCATATGACCGGCATCTTTCGCGTGAAACTCGCAGATATTTCCCTTTAGCAGGCGGATTTCCTGGTAAATGTCGTAACCTTTGTCGGTCGAGTTTCCCACATCATAATAGACCTGCACCACGCGCGATTTCACACGGGCCAGGATATCCAGGTTCTCCTCGGCGCGAGTACTTTAAGCAACTCAACTGTCCGGTCCGTGCCGATTTTATCCCCTTTCAGATCGCCGTTAAAGAATTGCGCCACGAGAATCACTTTCACACCAAGCGCCTGGGCGACACCAATGGCATCATTCAGCCAAATCGCCGCGCGCGGTTCGCACTTCAAGGCGACATTGTTGAATTCCGCCGTGGCGAGGGACGCGATCTCTAATCCGCTTCGCCGCGCGCTCTCAATGTAAGCGCGCTGCACTTCGCTGTGGCGCATTCGCATTCCATCGGCGGCGCGTCCCATATCGACCTGCACACCGTCCAGGCCGATTTCTTTGGCCACCTCAAAGCAGGATGGATCAGCTTTGCGGAGCGACCACTCGCACGCGCCGATTCTAAAGCGACGAGCCGAAGGATTTGCAAAGAGCGGACCAGCCGCGGTCAAGATCGCTGAGCTGGCCAGTGCTCTTCCGGTCGCACAAATCATCTCTCGGCGCGTGAGTTTCATAGAAAGACTAACCAAGCGGCTTCAGGATTTCTTTGAGATGTTTAATTGATCGCTCCGCCTGCTCAACAGTTCCGCATTCCACCGAGAGCACGATCTCTCGCTTGGCGTGCGAGCAGAGCTCAACGACCTTGCGCCAGTCGATCACTCCTTCACCGCAGGCGCAGCCGACCGGCGTGCCGGTGACTTTGCCGCGTTCCTGGGCAGATTGGCTGACGGAAATATCTTTCGCGTGCAAATGAACCAGGCGCGGACGAACGTGTTCGAGCCAGGCGAGGGTATCGTGCCCGCAGAGGAAAGCATTTCCAGTATCGAAGTTGATGCCGATGCTCGGGCTGCGGACCAGCGAATAGATTCGGTCCAGGCCTCCCGGCGTGCGGCTATACTGCTGATGCGGTTCCAGGCCGATCAGAATCCCTCGCGGTTCAGCGACACGCGACGCTTCCATCAGGGTGTAACGCATGAGAGTGAAATCCTCGTCCTCTGTGGTCCACGGCGGTTTCGGCCCCTCGTCGGTATTAACCACGGGCGCCCCGCATTCCGCGGCGAAGCGAATTGCTTGTTTCAGATACTCGACTGAAATCTCCGGTTTGCACAGCGGCGTGTGAGTTGAAAGCCCGGAAAGCTTGACGCCCGCCTTTTCGCAAGCGCGCCGCACGCGGTACGGATCGTCGAGCATTGATACACTGTGGAAATAGCCGGCTTCGCTTAAAAGTTCCCGGCCCCAATGCACCATCGGTTCAACGTGGGTGTAACCCAGTTCGGCCGCTTTCTGGACGCCCCATTCAAAAGGTTTGTCGTGGTGTCGGACAAATTCGAGGTTGATCCCAATATGGACATTGCTGGTCATTTTGAACTCCTTTCGGATAGCCATTGATCGTAACGATCGTTGAGAAAGGAACAGGGCTTCGGCTCACTATAAAGAAGAACGATGTAGTTCAGTTCGAACTCCGCACCGGGTTCGTACTCGATCGGGCGTTGCTCGAGATTTTCGGTCACAGAAAGATACGCAAACGGATTATTCATTGAAAAGAAACGGGTCTCACCCGGATTTTTACGATTGCCGAAAAGAGCCACCGTGCTCTTGAACCCCGCTGCATCGTGATAGAGTGCCGCCCAACGCGCCGGTGTTACATCCCACTTATGCTCGATGGTATAAGGTAGATCTTCTGAGTTACGATGTGCCGCCGTCCGATTCCACGCTGGTGGAAAGCGCATGCCAAGGCCGTTATAGGCGGTTCCATTTAGTTTAACAGAGCGTGCGCCGACACGAAACTTGCTGTGCCAGCGCAACACGACCTCCTTTTGGGGATCATTAATCGTCAGAGTTATTTCGCGGTTTTCAACGAGTAAGGGAGAACTACTGTTGGTCGGCTCGAGCCAATGAATCAGCTCCGAGAAGGTCGCGCCGTTCGCGCACGTGCTGGCCGCGTTGATCGAGATGTGCTTTTCCTTTCCCGCCGGCTCAACTTCTTCCCAGAAATTTATTCCGTTCACACGAATGGCGTACATCAATCCATGGTGGTGCAAATGATCGGCCGGTGAGTCGAGCAGGACATTGTCACCCGCGAGCGTGCGCAACTCCTTAACGTATGGTTTAAACTGATTTGGCTTGAAGCTGTAAACGCAAATTCTCTGGTCGGCGTAACTGATCTCCAATTGACCGGCGCCATCGTCGCGTGAAAGGGAAATGGGAACAGCAGCGTGGGTGGAGAGAGTGATTGCTCCCAACCAGAAAAGAACAGCAGAAATCCGGCGCATGAGCAGAATTTAGGACGCGACAAGCGATCCGTTCATTGACACTCGTCAATATCCGCGTTCAGCGGCTTGACCCAGGTCAATGGCAAATCCGGCGAAATAGGGTCAAATGCGAGAAACAGTTGCCCAATGAAAACCCCTACCATTTCACGACGCGAGTTCATCAAAGCCTCTGCTCTGGCCACAACAACGATTGCCTCAGCCAGCGAAGTGCTACCGCGCGCCGGTTTCCTTGCCGAAAACAATACGATTCAACTGGCGCTGATTGGCTGCGGTGGACGAGGCTCCGGCGCGATCGCCAATGCGTTTCAAGCGAACGAAGGCCCTGTGAAGCTCGTGGCGATGGCTGATCTTTTTGCCAAACGCCTGGATGTCTCCCACGCAACGCTCAGCACGCAATTTCCCGACCGCGTCAGTGTGCCTGCTGAACGGCGTTTTCTCGGATTCGATGCGTACCGTGCGGCCATCGATTGTTTGCGTCCGGGCGATGTCGCCGTCCTGACAACCCATGCGGCATTTCGCGCGACTCATCTCGAGTACGCCGTTAACAAAGGGGTGAACGTTTTCATGGAAAAATCGTTCGCGCCCGATCCGGCGGGCATCCAAAAAATTCTCCAACTCGGCGACGTGGCCGAAAAGAAAAACCTCAAGATCGCTACCGGTCTGATGTGCCGCCACTCCAGCGCGCGGCAGGAATTGATCGACCGTATCCGCGACGGAGCGACAGGCGAGGTCCAACTCATTCGCGCGTATCGGATGGACTCCGGCGATCGCATGGGACCTTTCCAGACGACGGGCCAAAACGAGTTGCACTGGCAAATCCAGCATCCTTACTTCTTCTTCTGGGTCTCGACCGGGAGATTCATCGATTACCTCATTCACCAGGTCGACGAATGCTGCTGGATCAAAAATGGCTTCCCGGTAAGTGCACAAGGTTTCGGCGGGCGTGTGCCCAATAGCACCGATTGCAGCCAGAACTTTGACACCTACGCTATCGAATACACGTTCGACGATGGCACAAAGGCGCAGGTGAATGGACGTTTCATTCCCGGTTGCGATGCTGATTTCGCCACGTTTCTCCACGGCACCAAATGCGCCGCGCAATTTTCGGGAAACGTCCATGCGCCTGTCACCCATCTTTACCGTGACCAGCGGATGGCCAACAGCAACATCACCTGGCGGGCCGCGAAAGAGACGGTGAGCGCGTACGTTGCCGAATGGAAAGTCTTATTGGATGCCATCCGCAACGATCGCCCACATAATGAAGTGCGCCGTTCCGCCTTCGCAAATCTCACCGCGATCATGGGCCGTGCCGCGGTGCATTCCGGAAAAACCATCACGTGGGCCGACGCCACTTCATCGCGATTTCAGTACTATAACGGGATTGAGCTATTGACCGACGCAAGTCCCGCACCGGTTCAGCCAGATAAGAACGGGCGCTACCCAGTTCCCATTCCCGGCGAGTGGCAGGAGGTTTAGGAGAATTTACGTTCCTGGCTTTGCGAGCGCGCCGGTCGGACAAGCTTCGACGACTTCCGAAGCGACAACTTCAAGTCCTTCGGAGAGTGTCTTATTGAGTGCAATGCCCGGCCTCACTGAGAATCCCCGTCCGACAAAAGTGAAACCGAATCGCTCCTTGTGCCTTTCGGAGATGCGAACGCACAAACCGCATTTAATGCATTTTTCCGGCTCGTAGAGCGCGCCGGCGTTTTGGTCGATGTGCACGTGCATCGCGCGTTCTTCGCCTTTGAATGCGCCTTGCTCCGCCTGGTACTCATCGCTATAGCGGCGAAGTTTGCAGTCATGATTCTTGCGGCAATCGCAATGCAAACAGCGAGTTGCCTCTTGTGCCGCTTCCTCGGACAAAAACCCGCGAAATTCCAGACTATCAGGCTTTAGACGCGCAACAGGGCTGGCATGCCGCAGAAAGACTTCCAGCTCTCCGTCGAGCAAACGGCCCATCGTATGATTGTACATTTCCGCCAAACCGGTCATGGGCCGGCCCGCGAGATATTGCGTCGCACACGCGGCGATGTTCTTGCCGGTCAGAATGGATTTGGCGAGAGGCTGTTTTGCTTTCACGACACTTCCGCCGGCAAAGACTGCCGGACAGGAGGTCATGTTCGTTGCCGGGTCGATTTTGATTCCGCCCGGTCCCAGCGGCATTCCCAGAGTTTCGTGAACGAACTTATCGCATGCGCCGGGTGCGTAACTGATCGCATCGAAGCTCTCGCGCAAACTTGAAAATTGCGGAGCCGAGGAGATTCCTTCGTTAAGACGAAACTCCACGCCGAGCTTTTCCAGAAGGCGCATTTCTCCGGCGATCACCCAGTCCTGCAGTAACTCCTTTTTGAATTCCGAATGAATGCGGCCTCCGATTTGCGACTCTTTTTCGAACACCGTGCAGGCATGGCCTGCAAGCGCGGCGAAGTAGGCCGCGGATAAACCTGTTGGTCCCGCGCCGATGATCGCAATCCTTTTTCCGGTGAGCGCTTTCCTGGGCGGAAGGTACGGCTCACTCCGGCGGAGGTCCCAATCGGAAACAAAGCGCGTCAGTTCGCGGATGGAGAGTCCTTCGTCGTGCTTCGAACGGCGACAGCCCTTTTCACAGGGCGCGTTGCAATAGCGTTCGAGAATGGAAGGTATGGCCATTTCTTCACGAACCATCGCAATCGCGCTTTCGAGATCGCCCGCAATGATCGCGCGAATCATCCGCGGGATTTCCAGGTGCACTGTGCAGAGGCGTTGGCAGGGCGCTTCGCAGTCGCCGACGTGATCGCTCAAAAGTAATTCGAGAGTTGCTTTGCGAACCCCCCGGATTTCGTCATTGAGCGTTTCGATATCCATTCCTTCGGCAACGGGAGCCGAACATGCAGGCAGCATTCGCCCCGAGGTCTTGTCCTTCACCATGCAGATCATGCAGGAGGTGATGTGCTGTTGCCCTGGCCGATAGCACATGATCGGAATTTCAATCCCGAGCTTTTCCGCAGCGTGATAAATGGAGATCGGGTTTTCCACCTCCAGTTCGCGATTGTCGATCTTGAGTTTCATCGCGGGATCACCTCAATAGCTTCGACCGGGCAGACCTTCTTGCAGATATCGCACCGGATGCAGAGCGCATCGTCAATGACATGCCGATGATAAGGATCCATCGGAATGGCATCGACGGGGCAACGTTGCGAACAGCGCGTGCACCCGAAGCAGTTTTCGGTCACGTAATAGCGCACCAGGGCCGCGCATTTCCGGGCCGGACATTCGCCGCGGATGTGCGCTTCGAATTCGTCGCGAAAGTAACGCAGACTGGACAGGACCGGATTCGGCGCAGTTTTACCGAGGCCGCAAAGGCTGCCCTGGATGGTGGTCGAAGCGAGAATCTCAAGTTTCTCGATATCACCCTTGCGGCCTTTGCCAGCGCAAAGACGTTCGAGAATCTCTTTCATTCGCATCGTACCGATGCGGCAATGAGTGCACTTGCCACACGACTCGGCCTGGCAGAATGACAAGAAGTAGCGCGCGATATCGACCATGCAATCGGTGTCATCCAGAATTACCATGCCGCCGGAGCCCATGATCGCGCCGACCGATTTCAGCTCCTCGTAATCGACCGGCGTATTGGCCAGCGACGCCGGCACGCAACCGCCGGACGGTCCGCCCATCAGCGCCGCTTTGAACGTGCGCCCGTTCGGAATGCCGCCGCCGATCTCATGGACGATCTGATGGATGGACATACCCATGGGCACTTCGATCAATCCGCCGCGAACGATCTTTCCCGCGAGCGCGAAGGTCTTCGCTCCCCGGCTTTTTCCCGCGCCGATTGCGGCGAAGCTCGGCGCGCCGTTGCGGATGATCCACGGGATGGAGGCGAACGTTTCGACATTATTGATTAGCGTCGGCTTGCCCCAGAGGCCGGATTGCGCCGGAAACGGAGGTCGAAAACGCGGCATCCCCCGCTGTCCTTCGATTGCAGCCATCAGTGCGGTTTCTTCTCCACACACAAATGCGCCGGCGCCCTCGACGACTTTCAGCTTCAGACTCATGTCAGTGCCGAGAATATTGTCGCCGAGGTAACTACGCTCTTCACAGACACGAATCGCCTGGCGGATGCGCCGAGTGGCCAATGGATATTCCGCGCGAATGTAGAGAAATCCTTCGCGAGCGCCGATAGCGCGCGCGGCTATAACCATCCCTTCGAGCACGCGAAACGGAAATGATTCAAGGACCATCCGGTCCATGAACGCGCCGGGATCGCCTTCGTCACCATTGCAAATGATGTATTTCACCGGATCGACGGAAGCGCGTGTGACCGTCCACTTCTGACCTGTCGGAAAACCGGCGCCGCCGCGCCCGCGCAGTCCGCTCGTTTTGAGCTCCTCAATGATCTGCTCGGGAGATTTTTCCTTGAGGCAGGCTGTCATCGCTTTGAAGCCATCGTGCGCGATGTAGTCATCGATATCGTCCGGTTTCAACTCGCCGGCGTGTTCTGTGACGATTCGCTTTTGCCGAGCGGAGAAGGGATCAGTTTTGAAACGAACATCGGCAGGGAAACGGACCGGAGGCGGCGCTGGTTCATCGGTGAAGACGTTTTCGAGGGCTTGAAAAACGCGTGCTTGCGTGCGCTTGAACCAACTAATGGGCGTGAAGTGCCGCAGAAGAAGCGCACGAACATCAGCCGGCCTCACCAGTCCGTAACGGAAACGGCTTTGATCCTGCAGTGCAATCTCGACCAGAGGTGTTTGGAAGGAATGTCCTGTGCAAGCAACTTCCCGGATCGTAACCGGCAGTGCGAGTTGCGCAGCCTGGCTTCTTAACTCGCGATAGACCTCACGACATCCACCGGCCACACAGCTTGAACAAAGACAAATTCGCGCCTCGCCCGCCGAAACTTCGAGTCCGGGCGATTTCCCCCCATTTACCGAAGTCTCCACATCCGCCGCGAGCACGTCTCGAATCAGATCTGGAACACTCCAGGCCTCGACATGCCCATAAATCACATCGTCGATCTGCACGACCGGCGCGAGCATGCAGCAACCGAGACAGGCCACCGTTTCGACTGTGAATTTGCCCTCTGAATCGGTGTCTTCGCCGGCCGTGATTTCTAGATACTTTCGGAATGTTTCATCGAGAATAGCCGATCCAGTCACATGACACGCAGTGCCCACGCAGGTTTTCACAATGTGCCGTCCAACCGGACGATGCCGAAATTGCGCGTAGAACGTCGAGACGCCCGTGACCGCCGCAGGTCTGATATCTGTAATCTTGCAGAGATGCTCCAGAGCGGCTGGGGGAAGCCAATGATAACGATTTTGAACCGCCTGCAGCAGCGGGATGAGATTTTCGGCCTTTCGGCCGATCTGCTTCACCATCGTGTCAATCTCACCCAAATCGATCGTGCCCTTTATGGAGTCTGCTGTGCTCATGAGCCGATTCGAAATAGATGTTTCTTTCCGCGCAAAAACAGGCTCTTGCCGGCCACGGCGGGATTTGCGGCCGACTCTTCGGCGAGCGCGGGACGTGAGATGAGGTTGAATTTATTGGTCGCGCTAAAAATGTGGGTATCTCCCGAACGATCGATGAGATAAACACGATCGCCGCTGAGCAGTGGCGAGGAGTAAAACCCGTCATCCGTTTCGGCCTCCCAAATCTTTTCACCCGTCAGTGCATTGCGACAAAGAATCCCGCCGTCATTCAGACCATAGAAGAGCAATTCGCCCACAACGAGCGGCGTGGAAACGCCCGGTGTTGCTTCGTTGTTTTTCCAAATGGTCGAGCGCTTTATCGCGTCCAGAGCGATCACACCCGCGCCGTCGGCAGCGACGTACAACATCCCCTTTCCGTGCACCGGGCTTGGCGCAACCTCCGTATGACCGAGACACTCGACCCGCCAGAGTTCAGCCCCTGAATCAATCGCGTACGAAGCGAGCGCGGGAGCCGCGGCCAGGATCACTTGAGGTTTACCCGCGATTTCCGTCACCAGCGGCGAAGCCCATGACGCTTTGAACGTGCGCTGCGTTTTCCATTTCGTTTCCCCGGTGGAAGCGCTGATGCCGTAAAGTGCGCCGTTCTTATTCTGGTCCAGTTGAACCAAAATCGTGTCTTCAGCCCAAGCGAGCGACGACCCATGCCCGTACGAATTCTCGGGAACGCCGAGATTGCGCGCCCAGAGCCGCTTTCCTTGAAAATCCAGGGCGATCAAATCACCGGTTCCGAACATCGCGAAGACGCTTGTGCCATCCGTCACCATGGTAGGCGCGGCCAATGTTGCGTCCTCTGTTACTTCCGGGGGTTCTTTCGGCGAACCCTGTATCCCATTTACCTCATGCTTCCAAACCAAAGCTCCTGTTTTTGTGTCAACGCAATAGACTTCGCGCGCCTGAGCATCTGCGCCGGTTAAAAATAACCTGTCGTTCCAAATAATCGGTGAGCTTCGTCCCGGTTTCGGGATCTCTGTTTTCCAGGCGATTCCCTGCCCTGTTCTGCCATCCCAGGTTGTGGGCAACTCAGCCTGCAGTGCGTGGCCGCTCGCACCACCAAGGAAGCTCGGCCAATTTCGCTCGAACTCTCCTCGACCTGGCTTCGTCCGCTTCGGTCCGCCTTTTCGAGCTGCGGTGTCCAGTGGGCTTTTCCAGGGGAGCGATAAACTCAACGCGAGTCCGATCAGAAGCAACCCCGCCCCGGAGATGACGCGCCGTGCCCAGAGAGCATTCGCACTGAGATCTTCCTTGGGCGGATTGGCCGCCGGGTACGGAAGACGCTCTCTGCAAACCTGAAGTGTTTTGAACGCAATCACCGTGCCGATTGCGCCAATCGCCAATAAGTACGTGGCGATTTGCTCGAAGTGCTGGCTGCTGAAAAAGGCGCGCCGAGCCAGAAAATCCAGATCGCGAATCTGCTCTTTTATCATCTCATTCTGTGGATTCGCCTTCAGCTCTTCCGTGAGTTTCAGGAGCGCCGGTGCATGGATCGGATCATTGCGGTGCAGAGCGATGAAATTCGCGAGCATCAACAGAACGACCAACGCGGTGAAGACGGCCGCAGCGAAAGCAAGCCGTTCGAGCCAGCGATACGACGGCGTGCCCGCACTGTTTTGATATTCCACTACGCGCATACTGCCTCCCTGGGCTTGCCCGCAGCCTTTCGAGGAAGATTCGGAGAATGCGAAGCATCATTGGGGCAGTATGAACAACAACGCGCGCAACTGAAACAATGGGCTTTGTCGATTTCGTAATCGGTCCGATTCTGTGGCGTCGATACTCCGATCAGTTTCAAACCAAACACCAGTCCGAGGAATCCACCCAAAACTGTGCCGCCGATGCGCATTCGCTTCCGGATTAACTGACTTTGCGCGAGCAGTTCGTCGAACGATGTTCCCGCCGCGCGAAACGCTTCGGTCTCCAGGCTCGGTTTCAAGTTCGGGTTCGTCTTCTCGATCAGCATCTGCTCCGCCAGCCAGACGGTGCGATTCGCGCGCGACATCGGCAGGGCCGCTTGATGTCCCACCCAACCGCCGAGCGCCATCAGCACCGGGGTCATCAAGAGCAAATAGCCAAGCCGCCGCACCGCGGAGCCGCGCGGTTCGTGGCGCGCCTCGATATTCGGTTTGTCGATATAATCAAAAGGGCACGAGACTTCGCACAATCGGCAATTGACGCAATTGGTTGGAGTGATCGCCACGTGTCGGCGAGAAAAGCGCGACATCAACCCAAGCAACGCGCCGTACGGGCAGAAAAAGCGGCAGTACGGACGAGCAACAAACATTCCGACGAGAAGAAAAGCGCCGCCCATGATGATGTAGGGAGCATTTCCTCCGAACCGGAAAAATCCGATGAACGGATCGAAGCGACAGATTAAAAATGACGTGTTAACGATTGCGAACAGCACAGCCAGGCCGAGATAGGCGTACGGAATGACGCTTAGCGCTGTGGTAAGATTTCGCGAAAGCCCAATCGGTTTCAGGATTACTAAATCCTGGATGGCGCCGAGCGCGCAGACGGAAGAGCAAAAGACACGTCCGAAAAACAAGGCAAAGAGTAGCGGCAGCACAAAAAAAAGCGTGACCGTCAGCGGAACTGCATAGTGCGGATTGAACAATGAAAGCGCGACATTTTGCGTGGAACCGATCGGGCAGACGCACCCCTGCTTATAAAATCCAAAATAGGCGAGACTGAACAGCATCAGCCAAAAGATTGCGCGCCGCGAACGGCGCTTCACCGCGAGCCATGAGGCGAGACTGAGTGCGACAGTGAACACCCCGAGATCGATCCATTCGCGCGTACTCGATGTGGGCGCCGGTGCGGTGGTGGGAGGGAAACTGTATCCACTGTGGAATTCTGGCGCTGGAAATTTCAAATCCTCCGCGAGCGCGGGCAAGACGCAGATCCAAAACGCCAGAAGAAGCTGCTTTAGACGGAATCCCATAGCCCCTTTCCGCCGTTACGCGCGAAGGCGATCAAATCCGGCCCTGGCAGTTGGGCGACGTGCATTGCGTGGTGTTTCAGTCGGTACGGTTGGCCGATGGGGACGCGTTCCCAAGCATTCGCCGGGCATTGCCGCGCGATTGAGCAATCGTTGCAGTTCACACAACGGTCATGCCGCACCTGCAAATAGAACGATCCATTTCCGAATTGCTCGCAGGCTTTCACACACTTGGCGCAACCGATGCATGTGTCCTCGCGAATGTTATACTCCCAATATGGATCTTCGATAAAGCGGCGCTCGATCGCATCGGTCGGACAGAGCTGATTCTCAGCGGCGGACGTCAGAGCGGGCGCGCCCGGTTGGAAATACCCGAAGCACAGCCGGCAATAACCGCAGATCGGATAGGATTGCACGCATTTAACGGCGGAGGGCGTCAAAACACACGAGGTCGCGCAATGTTCGCAATGCACGCATTTGGTTGGATCGATCTGCCAGACTGTCGTTGCTGCGCGCGAACGGAACAGGGCCATTCCGCCGAGCAGGCCTAACGCAAGAGTCGCAAGTCTCCCTGCTCCCTCTTTGAGAAACTCAAACCGTGTTTTTCCCCGGTTGATCGCGCCATCAGTCTGCATAGCTCGCCAGTTTCACCTCCGGTTCGCCGACCTGCAGGCAAATCAATCGTTCTGAATCGCGCAGGAGCAACTTCCCATCGACCAACGCCATAGGCGCCCAGGCGTCGCGACCCTGCAACACGCGGGCGCGAGCCAGTTGCTCGTAGCCGCGAGTGGAAGAGCGCGCCAAAGTGAGTTCGCCGGTGTCGTTTAGAATGAGGATCTTGTTGTCGGCGAACAGGAAGGGTCCGAGTCCGAATCGTTCACTCTTTCCGCTTTCCCAAACAATCCGGCCCTCTGCGTCCAGACAAACAAATTCGCCGCGAAGTGCGCCCGCGTCCTTCGGCAAAATTCCAAACAGATGTTGTTGATAGAAGATCGGAGTCTGTTGCTCGCAAGCGAAAACCGTTTTCGGCAACTCGAAAAGCGGTCCGGCCGCAACCGCACCATTCGTCACGGCTAAACCAAGCATCATACTACCGCCGCCATACCCGGCCGTCAGGAAGATTCGACGATCGTCAATCTGAACGGGTGACGGCGCGAGTACGGAGTGGGTCCACCCCGAGGATTTCCAAAGCAAAGTACCACGATCCGCTTCCTCAGCCGAGACGCCTACGATTCCACCGAGGGAGCAATAAACGTAAGTCCTCTTCCCGAGCAACGTCATCGGGATGATGGAGGAGTGTGACATTTTCCAGTGATCGGGATTCGGCGTTTGCCAAAGGATCTTGCCCGAGTCGCAATCCACTCCCATCAAAAGTGCGTCCCGACCCGCAGGCGCCAGAATCGCGGTTTCGCCATCCATCAATGGACATTGCCCCGCGTACCAGAGCGGCACTTCCGTCCCGAAATCCGCCGCCAAATCCAAGCCCCATTTGAAAGCGCCAGACTCGGAATCCACGCACATCACATGGCAGCGCGGCCCCATCGTGACGGTGTATTTTTCCGAAACTGCCGGCACTGTGCGGGAAACGCCGTGATTTCGCTTCGTGGGTGCCTTGTACCAGCGCCTCCAAATTTCCTTTCCATCCCCGAGCGAAAACCGGCGCAGCATATCGGATTCCTTCGCTTCATCGTAATCCATGATGTAGACGCTGCCATTCCACACCGCCGGGCCCGAATGCCCTTCACTGAGCGAAACGCTCCACAACAATTTCGGGCCACCCTGATCCCACCGTTCTGCGAGTCGTCCGCTGTTCGGCGCGATATTGTCGAAATTCGGTCCGCGAAATCCGGGCCAGGCCGAACTGACCGCACCCACGCGACCATCCAGCAGCGCAAATGTCCCTTCGATTGAAGTTTTCTCAGTTTCCGCAAACGATCCAATTGCCTTCTCCAGCGTTCGAGCGGCCTTTTCCGCTTCCAGGTCGGCTACTCGTCTTTGCACAGGAACCTGGCCAGGACCGCGCAACCCAAGCAGCAGGAGCGCGCATGCGATCCCGGCGAGAAGGCCGATCAAGACAGCGGTTAGACCTCTTTCGCTCATGAATCCAACATCTCTTGCTGTTAGGCTATCGCCGGAAAGGCCAATCCTTCTTTGACGTGGATCAAGGAAAAGAGTGCACTCCTGCCCGAATGATTCCCTTGAAAAGTGAGCGATCGATCAGAAACACCACACCTGCAACGTCGGGCATTCATCGGCGCAGGACTGTTAACGGCTGGCGCGGGATTGGGCTTTCTGGCTCGACGCAATGACCCGATTCCTCCCACTCCACCGGATCCATCGCCGCTCGACAGTCGGTTCGCCTACGACCTTTCTCAGTTTGAAACAACAGACCCGGCGCTGCTCCGGTACCGAGCTTCGCACCAGTTCGAAACGGGATTAAGTGATGTCACTCGCATTGCAGTCGCTCGTGAGGGAATCTGGGTCGGCGGAAACCGAGCCCTGAAGCTGTTCGCTCGAGATGGACAGCTTCAGCGCGAACTAGCCCTTACCTTCAAGCCGCATTGCATTTACCCGCTCGACAAACAGTTGCTCGTCGGCACTCGGGATTTCCTCGCGATTTTGGATAAGGACGGCCGCGAGCAATTTCGAACGACTCCTTTATCCGGCAAAACCTACTTCACCGCTGTTGCGGTCCACAGCGGAATGATCTACGCGGCCGATGCTGGAAACCGCGAAATCATCGTGTTTAATCAGAGCTCCGGCGAAGTGATCGATCGTTTCGGCCGAACTGGAAACGGTCGCGACAATCCGGGATTTGCTATTCCGAGCCCATACTTCGACCTGCGGATTGCACCCGATCGAAAGCTGCGAATTGCCAATACCGGCCGCACGCGTATCGAGACCTATTCCCTGGATGGACGTTTCGAATCCGCCTGGGGCGAGGCTGGCATGCAGATCGACCGATTCTGCGGCTGTTGCAATCCGGTCTTCTTCGCTCTGACGAGTCAGGGCGATTTCATTACTAGCGAGAAGGGCCTCGCCCGCATTAACATTTACTCTGCCGCCGGCCAGTTCAAGGGCGCAGTCGCCGGACCGGACACTCTGGTCGAAGACAAGGAACTGGCTCGACGCGCCTGCGTTGATTGTCGAATCGGCGCTGGTTTTGACGTGGCCGTTGATGAGCACAATAGCGTCTTCGTTCTGGATCCTTTTCGGAAGACGATCCGCTGGTTCACTCCATTGAGCACATGAGTAGCCGGCGCACATTTTTCTACAGTTGCGTGCGCCTCGTCGGCGCGGGGGCGCTGATCAGCTTCGCGGTCGGACAGAAAGGGAAAGAGCGCCGGCTGCGACTCGATCCAAACTGTCTGCGCGCCAATCCTTGCGACGAATGCCCGAAACTGCGCGCCTGCACGCAAGCCCAGGTGCGCGCGTCAACCTGAGTGTCACAAAATACTCCAGGGCTGGCGCATGGCGCGGAGCGCCAGCCGCTTGTTCGCTTCCGAATCGTTGAGAAAGCGTTCGGTTTTGAAATCGAAAAGCAGCTTGCGTCCAAGCCGCGCGGCTATATCTGAAATCTGACAGAGGGTGTCGCCCCAGACCGCATCTTCGACATGCGAAATGGCTGGACGGCGAGTCGCAACGGCCTCCAGAAAATCAGCCACATGATTGCTGCTCGCTTTCAGCTTTACTCGGAAATTCTTGGAATCAGCCGTCGCCAGATCTTCCGGACTGGTGACCAGGTTTCCGCGGTGAACATGCGCCCACCCATCCGCCCCCTCGAACACCGTGCCGTGAGTCGTGAGTTCGCCGAACTTGGCCTTCCACTCTTCAGCATGAGGCCAGCTTTCTCCCGTGGCTTTGCCTGCATTGCCGCCATTCGGTGTTCCGGCAAAAATTACGTTCAAACCGCTGCTGAATTTCAAATGCACATCCCAAGTTGTGGCGGTGTTGCACGCACCCTCAACCGGATAATGTCCTTTGCCTTCGACCTCAACGGTTCCCTTCATCAGATCGCCCGCACCCCATATGGCGATATCGATTGGGTGAATGCCCCAACCCGCGATAAATCCGAGTGCGTAATCGGAATCGAACCACCAGGTCTTCGTATAGCCGTCAGCATCACAGCGGTTCTGTGCATACGGTTTGAACGGTGCCGGTCCGAGCCACCGATCGTAATCAAGTGTCGCCGGCACCGGCATGACTTTGGTCGAACCGCCAGGCGTGCTGCCCGGCGCCCAAACGTGCACAGTCTTCAATTTGCCGAGCATTCCGCTCCGGGCCAATTCGCACGCGACGCGAAATTTCCTGTCGGAGCGCTGCTGGGTTCCAAATTGAAAAATACGCCCGGTCTCGTGCACCGTTTTGCGCATCATCTGACCTTCGGCCAGCGAACAGCCCATCGGCTTTTCCACATATACGTCTTTCCCTGCCCGCACCGCCGCGACACCAGCGGGAACATGCCAATGATCGGGCGTGGCGATCAAACAAGCATCTATGTCGGGCCGGGCGAGAACCTCGCGAAAATCAAGATACGATTTGCAGTCCTGATTTTTGTAATGTTGATTCACTTTAGTATTGGCTTGTTCCCGCTGTTCCGCTTTGACATCGCAGACCGCGAGGACTCGTGCATTTTTTTGTCCCAGGAAAAGGGTCATGTCCGCGGTCCCTTGTGGACCAACGCCGATACACGCAACAGAGATACGATTGCTCGGCGCGATCGTCCCATCCGCGCCGAATGCGGACGCAGGGATAATCGTCGGAAATGCGAGAGTCCCGACGACGGTGCTCTTCAGGAACTGCCGCCGGTTTAGATTATGCCTAATCGGTTTCATACTGAATTTCGCCATTGTACGAGCCTTGTAGAATCTCCGGATTGACGTGGGTCAAGCAAAGCGCGTGCTGTCCGTGGCGATCACTTGGGGCAGCCTCAGGCCAAATCTGCAAAAATTCTGACAAAATCCGATTGGAAAAAAACCCATTCGCGAAACGAAAATGGAAAAATGCGATGGTTCCTTTTCCGAATAATAAACTTTCTCCTCTTAAGCAATTTACCTCTCTTGATTTTGGTTGCAGAGGCGGACATTTGGCGTCTTGCGCAGGAGACGGCCGCCGTTCATCGATTCTCAACTTTATTTACGGCGCACGATGTGAAGAACCACCTGTCGACCGAAGCAGGACGCGGCAAAGCGATCAACTGGTGCCGCAGCAACGGTGTGACGAAGGTTTACATCGAATCGTTTCGTGACG
Organism: Limisphaerales bacterium; assembly: GCA_044226545.1. Taxonomy (GTDB): domain Bacteria; phylum Verrucomicrobiota; class Verrucomicrobiia; order Limisphaerales; family SXQI01; genus DASVNK01. The sequence continues at coordinate 228,158 of JBGAGW010000007.1, read as the reverse complement.
GTTATCAAGCCGAACGAAGCGCACTCGAACAGGCGCGAAATGATTTCACGCAGGCTGGTTTTCTTGTTTCCGGTTGTGTCACAACGACGCAAATCGGAAAGCAATCCACCGGGTGGAACATCATTGCCTGCTATTCCGATACGCAGAATCAGGCGCGGATCAAAGAAATTTTCGAATTCAGCGCTACTCTCTTCAACGAAATCATGATCGATGATTTCTGGTTCACGGACTGCGCCTGCGAAGCGTGTGAGAAGGGTCGAAGATCGAAAATCGTTGCAATCGGCTCCAAACAATTCCCCGTGCCCGGCGAATCGTGGGAGGCTTATCGCTGTGAATTAATGACGCGATTGTCGCAAGAGAACGTTCTCGGAGCAGTGCACGCCATCAATCCGCAGGTAAAGATTATCATCAAATATCCCCAATGGTACGATCGCTTTCATGAACGCGGGTACGAAGTGATTCGCGAGACCGCGGATTTCGATCGCATTTGGGTGGGCACTGAAACCCGCGATTACCATGACAAACAATGGGGCGGCACACCGCAATACGAGGGCTATTTCATCATGCGCTGGCTGGCGGGCATCGGCGGAGAAAAATGCGGCGGCGGCTGGTACGACTGGCTCGGCACCACGGAAAAAACGTACGTCGAACAGGCACGCCAAACAATTCTGGCTGGAGCCAAAGAAAGCATGCTCTTTTGCTATGGCGGACTCCAGGACATGACCGGCCCGGCGAACGTCGCCGCTCTGCGCGGTCAAATTCCCGAACTGCAACGCGTAGCGGCGCAAGTGCAAAAACGCACCCCTTCCGGTGTCGCGGCTTACAAGCCGGCCAACAGTGATCCGGGCAAAGAACCGCGCGTTTTCGACTTCGTGGGGATGCTCGGAATTCCTCTGCTGCCCACGCACGAGTTCCCAACGAACGCGGCCGCGGCCTTCTTCTCAACTCATTCTTTGAAGGACAAAAGCTTTAGGACCAAAGTCGTGCGCTACATCGCGTCTGGCCGTCCTGTTCTGATTACGGATGGATTGAAGAGGGAACTCGGCGATCTGCCGGAACTAACATCGAAGAACGTGTCCGTTCTGCCTGTGGAGAGTGATCCAAAATCACTCCTCGATATCTCTGACAAGGAACTCGGATCACTCCGTGCGCCCCTGCTGAAAGCATTGGGCCTCGCGTTCACCGCGCCCAAACGCGTAGCGACCTATCCCTTCGCCGACCGCAGTTGGGTCATCGAAAACTTCAATGACACCCCTGTGACTGTTGAACTGAATGGCGAGAAACTGAATATCCAGGCGCGGAGTTGGATCATGCGCTGGAGTTCCGGGGCGCAAAATAACAAAGCGCCGCTGACGCTTTTTGCGCCCGGCCTGGATCTATCGAACATCTCCGCCCATGACGCATCTTTCTCAAAAAGTCCTGACGGGATTCTCGTGACAACGGGACAAAAGCAAACCTGGCCGGGCGTTACACTGCACGCACCTTCGGGCCAGTGGGACCTAAAAGAATTCGGCAAAGTCGCGGTGGCTCTGCGCAACGTCGATTCGAACCCAGTCCGCATCTTGTGCCGGGTTGACAATGCGGGCGCGGACGGGACAAGTCATTGCGTAACCGATTCGTTGACCCTTGCTCCGGGCCAAAGCGGCACACTTCAAGTTACGTTGAAGCGCGACAGCGACGACAAACTCGGCGGAAAACTCTTCGGCATGCGCGGTTATCCGCATCGTGCCGATGGCCCCGGCACAGTCGATCCTGAAAAAATTACGCAGATATTGCTTTTCGTAACCAAGCCTGAAACGAGCCATTCCTTTGAACTGAAGGCTATTCGCGCGGAAGGCGGCCCCGTTGCAGTGACTGCTCATGTGACGGATGCGGAGCCGTTTTTCCCGTTCATCGATTCCTTCGGTCAGTACAAACACCGCGACTGGCCGGGAAAAATTCATTCGACGAACGAACTGGCCGCCGTTCGCGACGCAGAGGCGAAGAATCTCTTCGCCTACCCCGGACCGAGCGCGTGGGACAAATACGGCGGTTGGGAAAAAGGCCCCTCGCTGACCGCAACAGGATTCTTTCGCACAGAGAAAGTTCGCGACAAATGGTGGTTGGTCGATCCGGAGGGGCGGTTGTTCTGGTCACACGGAATTGATTGCGTCCGCTCTTTCGATGCCACTCCTGTGGAAGAACGCGAGGGTTGGTTTGATCATTTCCCCGGCGATCACCCGGATTTCCGCGGCTTTTTCTCCACCGGTTACGCGCTTAAAGGCCATTACGCCGGGCGCTCTGTGAAATCGTTTTCCTTTGCCGGGGCAAACCTCCAGCGCAAATACGGGCCGGATTGGAAAGAAATTTATCCTACATTGATTCACCAGCGCCTGCGTAGTTGGGGCGTGAACACAATCGCGAATTGGTCGGACGAATCGACTCGCCTGCTTCGCCGCACCCCATACACCGACGCCCTCGCCTCGCGCGGCGCAAAAGAGATTGAAGGTAGCGAAGGATATTGGGGCAAATTTCCGGACCCGTTCGACCCAGGATTTGCGGCTGGGCTACGCCGCTCGATGGCTTCAAAAAACGGCCGGAGCGCAGACGATCCCTGGTGCATCGGATATTTTTCCGATAACGAAATGTCCTGGGGCGACGAATTCTCTCTTGCGCTTGCCGTGTTGCAATCGCCACCAGAGCAGGCGGCGAAAAGACAATTTGTGGCTGAGTTAAAAGAGAAGTTCGGCGACATTGCGAAGCTGAACGGGGCTTGGGCAACAGGTTACGATTCATGGGATGCATTGCTGGAAAGCCGCACCGCGCCGGATAAAAAGCGGGCCGGGGTTGAGCTCGGCGCCTTCTACACCAGAATCGCGGAAGAATATTTCAGCACGGTGCGGAACGCCATTAAACAGGTCGCTCCGCACCAACTGTATCTTGGCTGCAGATTCGCGTGGGCGAACGATCGCGCCGCCGCAGCGGCCGGAAAATACTGTGACGTGGTAAGCTATAACTTGTACCAGCGCAGCGTGGCTGATTTTAAATGCGCTGCAGGCGATAAGCCGCTTTTGATCGGTGAGTTTCACTTTGGCGCGCTGGATCGCGGAATGTTTCACACCGGTTTGGTTCCGGTCGAAAGCCAGCAGGCGCGTGCGGAGAGCTACGCCCAATATGTCCTCGGTGCCGTCCGGCATCCACAGTTTGTCGGCACACATTGGTTCCAATGGATGGATGAACCGACGACCGGTCGTGTCTACGACGAAGAGAACTATCAGATCGGCTTTGTGGACACCGTCGATACTCCTTACCAAGAGATCGTCGACGCATGCCGGAATATGAGCGCCACCCTCTATCCTGCGAGGTTCGGCCAGTGAACTAATCCTTTTGCCAGCGTTCGGTTGCAGAATCCATCGCGACAACCTGTGTGTCCACTCGTCACGGTTCAGCAGGTAATCGCCCTTCATCCAAACCAGGACCATGCTCCATTGTCGTTCAACTCAATAATCTTGCCGGAAGCGAAAATGTTAGTCCGAGTCTGAGCTCGGAGGTCCAGCGCTGCGGAAATTGCCAACAAAGCCGCGACAACAAACCGCCCATCAAAGATAGAAGCGTGCGCAAACACATAAATGGAGCCTGTGATTACTCCAGCGTCGGGCGTGCTATTTCTCCTCGCAATTGGGCCTCCCCGCCCAATTTCTCGTAAACACCATAGAACATCGAGCTGCAGTCCAACCAGAGCGCCAGACGATGAAACTCGTCGTCCGATAGCTGCACGTTATAATGGCCCTTCTCCAGCAACGGCAAAAGCCTGGAAGCCCGTGCGCCGAAACGGCCGGGAACGGTTCGATAGTTGTCACCATAATCGTGAAACCCAAACGTCGGCATCAGGCTATTATAAGAGGCGTACCAGCTTTTGAGGAAAGGTTCGCGACCGAGGTTTGGCGCGTCACACCGTTGCTCGTGACATCCAACGCATTTGCGATCAAGCACCGGCTGTACCAGACGAGGAAAGCTAAACGGATTTGAGCCATCGACATCTGGCTGCAGGTGCGATGGAGTACGCTGCAAAGCGAGCGGGATCGTCGTGGGAATGCTGGGGCTTCGTTGCGCGGGCGCATGGCAACCGTGGCAAATCGCGTGTTCACCGGTGCGAAGCGCAGTGGCGGAACGCATTGATTGCACCGCCAGCCCCCGTTCATCGACCGCCTGGAAGAACAATTCGCGATTCGCCGGCACAGTCAAATGTGCGCTGCCGTCGGATTCGACAGGCACCGTGCCCAGAACGTAGCGGACCGGCACGACAGAATCTTCGGCGCCTGCCACTCGCATCCCCGTTTCGTGCGGAGGAGCGCCGGAGGGCACGGTCATCGGGAGAACCTGAAGCACACGCAGCTTTGCGATTCGCGTACCCTCCGGCCAGGGCAAAACACTGTCATAGATATTCAGCACGGACACGGTCGCTTCCTCCGCGTTTGCCGAGGCGACTGTGGGATCAACCCGCGCGGAATATGGAGTTTGCGCAGGCAGTGGAGCACGAGAGCGAGCACGCAGCGGGATGGGCGAGATGCAGGAAATCTCCGGATCGCGATAAATGAGTTCTCTATTCCCGAAACTGTCGACCAGATAGATGCCGTAATTACTTTGATATTGTTTGAGATGCTGGCCCACGTGATTGCCATTCGGCATTCGCGAATCGTACACGCAAAGATAGTAATCTTCACTGAGCGGCCAGGCTGTTCCGTAAGCTTCCGCTCCGCCTTGCGTTTCAGGAAAACCAACCTCCGCCGTCAAACGCTTCACCGGAGCCATCGAATCGTCATCCGACACATCCGGATCAACCAAAATCAGTGACCCAAAAGCCTGGCCGTGATGCGGCGCCGCAGTGGCCACAAATTTTCTCGATTCAGGAATGGCGCGCACGTTCAGTTCCATGTCCGGCCTGGTTTTTCGCAATGAATAATTGCCATGCACCGGACGCGGATTCCGTCCATCAAGCGACGTAACCCACGGCATATGCGCGGTCACGCCGTGGCGATCCACATAATCCCACCGTGTCCAAACCAACTGGCCGTCGTGCGTTACGCTCGGATCCCACTCGTTCGTTTCATGCATGCTCAGGCAGTTGATTTCGCTGCCGTCCGCCGCCATATCGAAAAGCGTGTAGGTGGGACAAGTGCGTCCGCATCGCAAATACCCGCCGCGCCGTTCACTGATAAAGGCGATGCGACCGTTTGGAAGCCAACAGGGCGAAAAATCATTCCACGTCCCGTCGGTGAGTTGTCGCAGGTCCGAGCCATCAACTTTGACCCTGAAAATGTGGAAAGAGCGCCCTTCCGCCCAGTGACCGCGGCCGGCGTCAGTATGATGCTGATGCCTGCGATCCCCTTTGCACTCGACGTACGCGAAGAGAATGGTCCTTCCATCATATGAAAGCTCGGGCGACAGAAACGCGCCTCCTTCCGTCTCATCGCCGTTCAGATTCCCTTCGCCGTCGAACTCAAGCCGGTACGGTCTGTTCGGCCCTCCGGAAAGCTTCTGGCCAGTGAGACGCCCGTTTTGCACCACTGAATCAGCCAGAATATCGCGCGCCATTGGCTCTTCTCCAAAAGCATCCTGCAAAACAAACAAGCCTCCGCCAGGGCGCGCGGCCATCCCGTAATACTGGTCGCACATGTGATTGAAGAGTGCCCGGTGTCGCTTTACGAAAAGAATATCGCGGAAGTCCAGCAACGGATTGGCGAAAGCAATTTCGCGGCGGAGAAGGCATATCCTTTTATATAAGTCGAAGCGCTCCTCGGAATTCGTAACCGGAATGCGTGAGAGACCCGCCTGAAGTTCGTTTAACGTAGCTTCCCAAAGCCCGGTTTTCGATGGGCCGGAATTGCGGCTAAAATCCTTGAGGAGGGCGACGGTGCGCCGCGCGACGATGTCCGCTGGATCGCGGTCGCCCCGCCAGATTAACGCTTCCGCACGAAACGTTTGATTAGAAAGCGCCCTAATCGACTCACGCCTGCCTAGATCGTTCAATAGCGATACGTACTGCCGTTCCAGTTCCTCCTCCGGTTCACCCGTTCGGCCCGGAATGACCGATTCGTGATTTCTGCTGCCAACAATCTCCCGCTCTTCCGCTGCCCAAACCGTGAAAGCTCCCAGAAGCGCCCACTCCGCTAAGAATCTCCAAATGCGCATGGCTACCTGCTTTTTGTATATCTAATCAGGATCCACCTCTGAACTCATTGACCTGAGTCAAGATGGCTCCCGCCGGACCACCCCCGGTTAACCAGACTCTTGCAACATCTTCGTTGCTGGGCCAAAAATCAGTTTGAATCAATTCATGCTGAAGGAAATGCCACACTTTTTTTCGAAACTCATACTCGTCATTGCTTCACTTTTTTTGCGCGAGGCATTCGCTGGCTGGGAGCCGGTCGGACTCTCCGGCGGCGGCGCTCTGTTCGCCCCTGCCATTTCTCCAGCCGATCCACAGCTGATGATGGTGAATTGCGATATGGGCGCCGCCTATCTTTCGGAGGACGGCGGCCATAACTGGCGCATGATTCGCCACGCGCAGCTTAAGACCGACACGGAGTGCCGCCCGGCATTTCATCCAACCAATCGTGACGTAATATTCGCCTCCTCCAGCGGCCGCCTTCGGAGAAGTTTGGACCGAGGCAAAACGTTCGAGCCCATTGGCAACTTGAAAGAATCTCTTTACGGAGAAATTCGCATTAATCCGTTGGAGCCTGCGCATATGATCGCCGGGACACGGCCAGGGGGATGCTACTTTTCTAAAGACGGTGGCGTGAGTTGGATCAAATGTAAGGGGCCTGCGGGGCGGTTTCTTGCGTTTCACTTTGATCAGTCGCGAGCGGGAACCGTTTTTGCTGCAAGCGATAAAGGTCTCTGGCGATCGGACGATTCAGCAGCCACGTGGCACGAGCTGAAGCTGCCTTCCACCACGCTTCAAGGATTCGCTGCCGGATCAAAAGACGGCTTGATCATGCTTTACTGTTCGGTTCCGAGCGGAGTCGAAAACGGCATCTTCGCGGGAGGTGTTTACCGATCTAGAGATCGAGGCGAAACCTGGGAATCGGCGATGGGAGACGGGATCAATGTCGACACGGAAAAGGCTGACCAATATGGCCTCGGTCCGGTTGCGCAATATCACCAGTTGCTTGTCGCAGATGCACGGCCGCTCACCATTTATGCTTTCAACACGTGCACCGGTTTCCATCCTCCACACCACGAAACGGTCTACCGCAGCGATGACGCCGGGGCAAGTTGGCGTGCGACCTACTACCAGGACCCGCGATTTAAAGAATATAACGTCGCGCCCGATTACGAAGTCGCCTCCACTGGGCAGTCGTTCAAAGGAGGCGGTGTTCCGTTCGGTGTGGCCATTTGCAATTCAGATCCTGAGCGCGCGATGCTCGTTATGAACGTGGCGCATATTACCGAAAATGGCGGTAAATCCTGGTTCAACGGAAGCGTTTATACTGCGACTGGAGAGATCCCAAAACCCGGCAGGCGCTGGACTTGCAACGGCCAGGTCGTCACAACCACCTGGCACTATTACGTCGATCCCTTCGAAGCAAATCGTCACTACATCGCCTACACGGACATCGGCTTCGCGCGCTCGACCGATGCGGGCATGACCTGGATCTGGTGGGACAAAAGCACTTGGGCCCCCTGGCGAAACACCTGTTACGAACTCGCTTTCGATCCAGAAACGCCGGGCCTGATCTGGGGCGCTTTCTCGAATGTGCACGATATTCCAAACGATAATATTATTTCCGAACACCATGGCCATAACGGCCCGGGTGGGATTTGCGTCTCAAGAGATTTCGGCGCTTCGTGGAAGTTCGAGGCAAAAGGCTTCCCGTTAAAAGCGACTACTTCGGTCGTGATCGATCCGAAAAGTCCGAAGGATTCACGCACACTTTATGCCGGGGTTTTTGAAGAGGGCGTTTTTAGATCGATCGACAGCGGAAAAACCTGGACACCGAAGAATTTCGGCCTGGGTGATCCATCCAATATGCGCGTCTCGCGTTTGTTGTTTCACTCCGACGGCAAACTGTTCGCCATGATTTGCGCCAAGCGTCCTGCCGCAGGACAACCACTGATGCCCGCAGGTGTTGGTCTGTACGTTTCTCACGAAGGCGCGCAAATATGGCAGAAGGTCAACCGCGAGACGCGTTTCCTCTACCCAAAAGATTTTTCAGTCAACCCACGCGACAGCAAAGATATTCTAGTCGGCGTGTGCGATTCAGGAGGTGCGGATCGATCCGGCGGATTGTACCGAACCCGCGATGGCGGATTAACGTGGCAAAAGATTGGACGCGAAGGACCTCAAACCTTCGGTGGGTACTTTCATCCGAAAAATCCTGGCTGGATCTATATGACCCTAACCGAAGGAGCGCCGGGAGATGGTCTCTGGCTCTCTGGGGACGACGGAAAAACCTGGGAAGGAGCCAAAGGTCTGCCGTTTTCAAATATCCAGCGCGTTGAGTTCGATCCCGCTAACGACAATGTTCTCTATGCGACAACTTTCGGCGGCAGCGTTTGGAAAGGTCCAGTTCGATCCGAGACGAAATAAGAGCCGATGAGGGCCGGACCCGGCTCATATTTGCGAAGCGCCGGTTCGTTTCAGAAAGACATTTTGAATGCCCGACATGTTGTCCTTGTATTGCGGGTCAGTACTGAGCTTTTTCCAAATTGGGTTCGGGCCAAAGCCTTTCCAGTGCTGCTTGTGAGCGTCCATATCTTCGCCTGAAACCATATAAACAAGACTCGGCATTTGCGGACCAATCAGAGTTCCGGCGAAGAAGACGGGATTTAATCCCACTTCCTTCATCACCGGAATCTCGCCGGCGTTGAACATCGCAATCTTGTTGGCGCCCTTGCCTTCGGTAGGACTCAAGTAGGTGCGCAGTTCGAAGATCCACGGCTTTTTCTCTGCGGTTGATGGAGGCAGAGCGAGCGTCGGCATACCGGTCATGGCGCGAAGGAGCGACGTGTCCATGCGCACGTACGGCGCGTTTGTTTTGGTCCGATTCATGAAATCTGCCGAGTCACTTTGATACGTCTTATCGGCAGCCAGGCGCGCAGGCAGCGATTCAAAAGCACTGAGCGAGTCGATCGGGATCAGCACGTAGACTTTGTTGGTCGGGCTCTCCTCGGCTTCGGTGAAGACCCCAATGGGCCTAATGCCGGCCCTGTTGAACGCGGGGATAGCAGCTTTTTGCCAGTAGTTGTCGATGAGCGAACGCTGGTTCTCATTCTGAGTAGCGTAAACGCGGAGCTCATAATATTGGCGGTCCGCTTCAGAGGAGCCCGGATCTGCCGCGAATCCAGAAAACGACAGTGCGAGGCAGAGCAGGGCGGCAGAGGCGACGAACAGGGGAGGCAGTTTCATAAATGCGTTGTTACAGACTTTCATTCAGTACGACCAATTAGACGTTGCGGCGGAGGGACTGGTTGCTGTAACACGCAACTGCGTGCGGCGCCAGGGGAAGCATTGCACCCGTTTGACTGCGGCACAAAAGCAAGGGTTCATTCAGCAATGGTAGGAGCGAAGCAACCGCCGTCAACGGTATTTCCGACCAAGCAGCCGTTTAGTTTAGCTTAAATTTGCCCGCAATCCAGTCTACGCTGCGATCAGGGCGGCGCGATCATCACGGCCCTCATCCAGACCACCGGTTTTTTCGATGAAATAGTCGTACGAGCCAGGATAAGCACTGATCTGGCCGGCGTTCACATGGAGGACCTTTGTTGCGAGCTTCCGGATGAAATGCACGTCGTGCGAGATAAAGACAAGGGTGCCTTCGTAGCGTTCCAGCGCGAGCGTTAGAGATTCGACCGTAGTGATGTCGAGGTGTGTGGTGGGCTCGTCCATGAGCAGAAGGTTGGGCGGGTCCACGAGGAATTTGATGAGGTTGAGCCGGCTTTTCTCGCCGCCACTCAGAACACTCGTCAGCTTGTAGATTTCTTCTTTGCGAAACATGAACGAACCAAGAACGGCGCGGGCGTCGTCGTCTCGGAAGAGAGGTGCACTGGCGAGAACTTCCTCGAGAACAGTTTTTGTCGGGTCCAACGTGCCAGAACGGTGCTGGCTGTAATATCCGATCTTGGCGTTGTGGCCAAGTTTGCGTTCGCCCTTCTGGAATTCAAGAACGCCGGCCAGGATTTTGAGCAGAGTGGATTTTCCAGCGCCATTCGGCCCGACCAGCACGGTGCGTTCGCCGCGCTCGATAAGGAGGTCAAGACCGCGGTAAACTGGATATTCCCCATTGGATCCGTACGCCATATGAATGCCTTCCAGCATGATCGCCCGCTGGCCGCCGCGCGGCGGTTGCGGGATCTGGAAGCGAAATGGTTTCCGCGGTGGGGTTGGTTTTTCGATGAGTTCCATGCGCTCGATCTGCTTGAGCTTGCTCATGGCCTGGCTCGCTTTGGAGGCGACGGAACGGAAGCGGTCTGCGAATTCCTGCAGCGCCTGGATTTCCTTTTGTTGGTTTTTGTAGGCGGCGAGTTGCTGTTCGTAACGTTCCTCGCGCTGGCGGAGAAAGTCGGAGTAGTTACCGGTGTAAGCGATGACCTTTTTGTCCGCAATCTCATGCACCTGAGTAACGATTTCGTCCATAAACTGGCGATCGTGTGAGATGAGCAGAATCGCGCCGGAATAATGTTGGAGATAGTTCTGCAACCAAAGGAGGGAGAGGAGATCGAGGTGGTTGGTGGGCTCGTCGAGCAGCAGGAGGTCGGGCTCCATAACGAGCAATCGGGCGAGGTGCGCGCGCATCACCCAGCCACCGCTCATTTCGCGAGCCGGCCGATCAAAATCGGTCTGCCGAAAGCCGAGCCCAACTAGGATTTTCATCGCTTTGGCAGCGACCTGGGGATCGTTGAGAGCATCGTGTTTGGCGTGGGCTTCGAGATATTCCGGCGTGGAAACTGCCTCGGCCTTTTCAAGTTCGGCGAGGCGTCCCTCGAGTTCGGCAAGGTTAGTGCGACCGGTGGCGACCTGAAGGACCGTTTCCTCACCAACCGCTTCGCCTTCCTGAGGCAAATAGCCAACCATCGTCCAATCGTCACGTTCGAGGACACCCTCGTCAGGAACCTGATTTCGGAGGATGAGAGAGAAAAGAGTGGATTTGCCTGCCCCGTTCGGCCCGACGAGCGCGACACGATCTCCGTAATTTACCTGAAGGGAGGCGTTCTCAAATAGAGTTCTTCCTCCGAGCGACATCTTGAGGTTGCGAATTGTAAGCATTGCGTAGACTGGCGACTAAGCTTGGCCAAAGGGCGTTCGTCCCGATCCTACCGTAGGCGCCATGTGATCCGGGCCTTATTCAGATCGTACGGTGACATTTCCATTTTCACCCGATCACCAGCGGTGAGGCGGACCCAGCGTTTGCGCATCTTGCCGCAAATCGTGGCAAGCACCGTGTGCTTATTGTCCAACTCGACCCGGAACATCGTTCCAGGCAGGACGACAGTCACGACACCTTCGACTTCAATATGCTGCTCTCTCTCTAATTTCATTTTACCCTTTCGTTAATGTGAAGCACCCGACCGAAAGGCGGTCAGGTGCAGATAAAAAGAGCGAGGGCCGGTTTGACCCAGACCTCGCCCGCATGAAAACCGACTGATTAATAGCGACTACCGCTAAACTCGCGACGATTGCCGCGATCACCACGGAAAGATGAACCGCCACCGCCGCTGCGCTCTTCACGAGGACGAGCGACGTTGACTGTCAAAGCGCGACCGTCGAGCGATATACCGTTCAATGCGGTAACCGCGTTCTGGGCCTCTTCGGGCGTGCTCATGGTGACGAAGCCGAATCCACGAGCGCGACCCGTAACGCGGTCGGTCATCAGATTGGCCTGCACAACAGTGCCATGAGCGGCAAAGGTATCCTGCAAATCGTTTTCGGTGGTGTTGTAGGAAAGATTTCCCACGTAAAGTTTATTCATAATGTGATGTTCCTTGACTAACCCTCTTATCAAAACTGTTCCCGACCATCGGGTTTAGAATCATCACCGAACTGAGTTCACCTGAAGATTTACCAGACCTTGAAACTGAAAAGCTATCGCTTGAACAGGTAATACTGTCGCAGGTTTGGCGAAAATAGCAAATGAGGCGAGTCAATTCCCCAGAGATGATCTTAAAGGCCGCTGCAATGCGGTATTCTTGGACTATTCGTCGCGCACCTTGCCGGATTCAACCGCGCCCGAACGACAAGCTTCGTCCTATTTGAGAGCGAGCCCTGATCATTTTGTTGGTCAATAACTCGACAGGCCCTTCCGACTCTGTACTGCCCGCAGGTTCATTCATTTCCTCCAGCATGCTCGCGCGCAGTCGCCGGGGGCTCAGGAGCACCACACTACGTCCCCGGATTGCGATCAGGCGCTCACACTGCAATTGCGCCAACACTCGCGAGAAAGTCTCGCTGGCCATTCCCAATTCCGACGCAACCACTTTCTTCGGAATCGAAAGCAGAACGGTCTGGGGTTGGTCGCTCTGCGCCTTCGAACAACGCTGCAAAAGCCAGTTCTCGAGCCGCACCCGGGCGCTTTTCAGCCGTAAATCATCAAGTAACGAGATCATTTGACAAAGATGATGGCTCAGCGCGCACGTCATGCGCATCAGCAGTTCCGGACAGCTCTTTAGAACTCCCAGAAACTCATTTTTCGGTAACACCACCACGCGAGTCGATTTGACTGCCGAGGCATTCAAGCAATATCCTTCCGGAGCGAACAAGGATTCCTCCGCAAATGATTCTCCGGCATTCGCGATATGCACTACCTGCTCGTCCCCGCGGGCGTTGACGCGAAATAACCGGACATTGCCCGTTTGCACCACATACAATCCGCGGCTCGCCTCACCTTCGGAAAAGAGCCGTTCACCCGACTCCAGCGATTTAACCCAGCCAATCCCGACGATCCTGGCGATATGCATCGCGGGCAATCCGGCAAAGAGCGGCGCCGCCAGTAACGCATTTTCGATGACGATCTGGTGATAGGCGATGGATGGCCGCAACCCGGGCTCAATGAAAGCAGCGCGCATAGTTACAAAACAACTGACGCCGTCCAGCAGATCTTGGCCTTGCACATTTTGCCCAAAAGCAGCTAGTTATTGCAAAATGCTTTAGACCCGCGGAGCTGCTGCTGCTATGGTGTGGGAACTCAAAAGAAAGTCGGTCCATCGAAAAGGCGGCACTTACGCGTCCGCTTTTGGCCAGTTTGGGAACTCAAATTTTTCGCGTTCGACTGATCGTGGCACTGCTGAGAAAGTGACGTGGCCACCTTTACGGATTCATCAAAACCTTTCCGCCATTCAGCTCTTCAATTTGCCCATTGTCTGTAAAAGGATTTGATCGAATAATCATCTGAGTCCCTGGCCCATCCGCTCGAAGAGTTCCATCGTTTTGGGTTTCGGTCGCGAAGATGGTGAGTGTGCCGCCCGGAACGTCCGACGAGATCAGGCCCTGATTGATCAGCTTGCGCGTGCCAAAAGCAGCAAAAACACCGTTGCCGATAATACCGTCCTTGCCGCGCAACACAACTGACGGGGCTAGCGTGAGAGTTGTGCCCGGCTCAATCCCGAAATTACTCAACCCTTCGAAAACGACTTCTCCTAAGTGGAAAGTCTGATCGCCCTTGAAGGTCATCGCGCCCGTGTTCTTAAGAAGGGCAGTTCCGGCGAGCGTCAAACCATTCCGAATCTGCGCGCGGGAGTTGCCGCCGCCCAGGTCGAGATCTCCCTCAATTCGCATCGCATCCAGGACATTTTCGCCGTTTGGCGCGCAGATGAGTTTGCCCTCGCCATTTTGCTTGACGGTGCCGCCTCGGAGAGTCCCTCCGTCTATTCGCCAGGGACCTGTCGCCTGGTCGAGGGCCAGCGTGCCGCCGCCCAACTCAAGCACGCCTGTCAAAATCACGGTTCCGCCCGTCCGGTTGAAAGCGCCGAGATCGCTCAATGCAAATGTTCCGCCCAGATTCACGATGGCATCGGTCGCGTTGATCGTTCCGCGGTTGGTCCAGGTTCCACTCAGGCTCAAAATGCCTCCCTTGCTCGCGTCGATGCGGCCTCCGTTGTTCCATCGATTTTGGAGGGTCAATGCTCCACCATTCATCGCTTCGAGAGTAGCCGCGTTTTCGAATTCATCTGTTGAAACGTAGATCGTGCCACCTGCAACCTCTGCGACGATGCGACCTTTGTTGATTAATCGACTGGGGTTTGTGCTGAAGGCCGTCTTCTGCAAATAACCAGTTTTGCCTCGTATCACCGTTCCGGGGCCCAGCGTCAAAGTGGTTCCACCGTCAATGTTCATCGCGGCGGAGTTTCCAGCCAAATCGACCAGGCAATTGTCCAGAGTCTGATTGCCGCTAAACGCCATCACACCGGAATTATCCATCACCACCCGCCCACTCACGACCAGTCCGTTGCGGATAACCGCTCTTGCGGCGGTATTGGTCAATTCCAGATCTCCTTCAAGACGGATGCCGTCCAACGTGTTCACAACATTTGGGCCGAAGAACAGTTTTCCGTTGCCGACTTGCTTGATCGTGCCGCCCTGGATCGTCATGGCTGTCGCGGTTAGGAACTCGCGCAGTTCAACCGCTTCGGAAATCCGCCAGGTGGCTTCGCTGACGATCAGGTGCTCGGCCACGGAAAGCCGTTTGAGGCTGCGCGTGGCACGCTGATCGAAGATGGTCACGTCACCGGGAATTGATTCAATGAAGATGTCGTCGCCGGGTCCGGGCACAGTGCCAGTGCTCCAGTTCCAAGCGTCTTCCCATGTGCCATCTGCGTTGCTGCTCCAAAAGACCGCATTGGCCACGCGGAACTCCCAAACGTAATCGCGCGCCAGTTGATTCCCGCTGGTGTCTCGAACCGCGGTGGTTACGACAGCGCGGTACAGTCCATCACCGAGGGGCGCAGCAAAATTCAGAGAAGCACTCATGTTCCCTGCTTGATAGGTGAGTGCCCCTCCGGTGACCTGCAAATCGTCGGCGCTTTGGAACAGTCCGTCTTCACCCGCGGCGATCAGGCGGAAGGAAGCGGCATCGAAACCTGCCGGGTTCATTTGCTCGTTGAATTGCGCGGAAACGCTGGTCACTACTTTGGCTCCGCCCAACGGCGCGGCCGCAACAATGCGGGGAAGTGTAACGTCGGGCCCGAGCTGAATGGTAAGTTCGTCGCTCCAGGTAGAATTGCCTCCCGAATCAACGGCCCGGGCGCGAACCGTAAAATTGGTTTTAGTCGCGGTGCGGAGAGGTGGATCAAAGCGATACTCAAATGGAAAATTGCCATCGCCCGCGGTCCGCTGTCCATCGATGTAGAATTCCACGTTGCGTACCTGAATGTCGTCCACCGCGTTCGCGGTCACGCGGAACTGGCGGCCGGTATCGGCTACGCTATCGAGAGCGCTCGTTTCAAGCGTGATGACTGGCGGGACGCGGTTAGCGTCGTAAGCCAGATAGTTGACAACGTGCAACGCGCTTTCGCCCCCGGCATAGGCGAGCCCATTGAAGAGAGCGGCGGAAAAGACCCTGCCAACCGTTTCTAGCTTGGTGACGAAAAGGTTGTTGGTGCCGGGATTGCTCAAATCGTAAAGCAGAAGTCCGTTCTGCACTACTCCCAGACCCGCTGCGGAGCCGTTCGGCACAAGCTCTGACCACCCAAAAAAGCTGGCGTTTCCCGCAACTAAAAGCCGAGGTTGCACCGCATCACGCACATCATAGGTATCATAGCCCGCGCGGTGCGTAGCCCAAACGGTTCCACCACCTACGAACAATCGCTGATACCCACGCAGAGCGTTTTTAACCGAACCAACTATTTGTACTCCGTCAGCAGCCAGGGAAAGAACCACGAGTTGATCGTCCGTAATCGCATACAGATGATCGTCCGCAAGAGCAAGGTCTCGGACCGGACCGGGAGGCGGGACCTGGCTCAGGACTCTACCGCTCGCCAATTCCACGGCTTTGATCGTGCCGACGGTTTGTCCGACATATGCTATCCCGCCGCTCGCCACGACCGAAGTCACCTCGCCGAAACGAAGTTGATTCATTACGCGGGCGTCGGCTGGCTTACCAATGTCTATGATGATGAGACCGCCTTCGCGGGCAGCCACCGCGAGATATTTCCCTGAAACACCAACGCGTTGCGGCACGCCCGGCGTGCGCACCTGCGCGATGAGCACCGGATTCATTCCGTTGACCACATTGAAGACGGACACGCCAACGTCGGCAGTCACCACCAGATCGTCGCCCGCCCAAACGTCTACAACGTTGCCGATTAACCTGGCGCTTCCGAGGATTCCCGTGCGAACCGGCAAACCATCGAGCGGGTCCGTTCCTTGCTCGACCTCGCCACCGTCGGGAATACCGTCACCATCGCTGTCGCGCTTCAACGGATCTGTTCCGTAAACGCCTTCAACCGCGTCGGGAAGACCGTCTTGATCGAAGTCCGGCTCTTCCGCGCGGAGGGCGGACAGTGTAAATCGCGGCAGCCGAAAACGGGCGTTCGGATCTCGGTTCGGCGTGATCAGGGCGAATTGCTTCGTCTTCGGATCGTAGAAGCTCACATTCACCAACCTCCCGTCCCGCGGTACAAAAATCGAATACTGCCCGAAAGGCGCCGTTTCTCCCCGCACGATCATGCGCCCGCTCGGCCTGAAAATCGTCGCGGCATACAGCACCGGGTAACCGGGAGCATTCCCGGGATTCAGATCTTCCGTCGTGGTTCCGATGCTGGTCGCGTAGGCGGCCAGTTCTCGCTCGCGCGCGAGCACAACGTTCCTGAGGAATGCCCCGCTATCCCCGCCTGCTACGCGGTCCGCCTGTTGCAGCAGCGCGATAATCTGTTCCTGTTTATCGGCCGGAATCTCGACCGAGTCCAACGCGAGCGGACGGATCAACTCCACCGTTTGATCGAGGATTTCACGAAGTTGATCGCTCGCCGGCTCGTTGCCACTGGCGAGAGCATGCAGCTGACCTCCCGACGCTAAGCTAAGCGATAGCGACGGAGGTATCGCCTTGCAAACCCGGCACCTCGCCAGACAGAGCAGGTATTCCTGGTTGCAAAGTTCCTTTCGATCATCCAATTGATGCGCTGCTACAATTTGGCAGTTCGCCACGTCTCGCTTTTTAGGGCACGGGATTGGCTCACCTTCATATGTGCATGTTGGTTCAGGAAAAACTGGCAGACATGCGTCCATATCGCGCTGAAGATCTCTCATCGCGCTTTCCAGACAGAACACTTTGAGACGAAGGCAATACTCTTCGCAACCCTCCCAACGGTAGTGACGGCAGGGGTTATCCGGCGGTGGCGGGGGCGTATCAGGCACTGGAGCCGCCACGTGCCAGCCGGGCTGCAGTACGCCCTCGCCTGGATCACTGCAGATCATCTTCCCGTCAGCGCTCACCGTCATCGACCCAACCGCTTCCCAAATCCCCTTGTCGTGATTGAACGAAACCAGTGCTTGCTTGCTTCCGGGCGGCAGCAACGTATTCAAGACAGGATCGGGCAGGTTGGGAAAACAGATCGGAGCGGGCTTGTCAAAATTCAACGCGCCGTCTGTCTGCACTGTGATTACGATCGCGGCCTCAAGGCCGGGCGGCAGCGGTCCGGGCAACCGATCGGGCGGAACGGGAGCGATCCCCACTTTTCCGCCGCGCGTTCCGTTGTCGCTGAAAAGTGAATTCGCCGGAACGGTAATGCTCACGCCAGCCAATGCCGGGTTGCGGCTTACAACCTCTGCGGGAAAAGTAACAACTGTATCATTCGTAAGACTGACCGGTTGCAACGTGCCTGCGGTGATCAGCGGCAAATAAATCCTTCCTGTTCCCCCCGCAAGGTTATTCGTTCTGCCTGCCACCGCTTCCCATCCTTTCCCGACAAACGGGTAGTAGGATTTTGACGGGTAACGAATCCCTGCGGCATCGTTCACCACTGTGCGCCCGTCGATATGCACGAAAAACCGTCCCGGCGGCACTGGGCTGAGCGTGAAATTTCCGTTAGCGTCGGTGGTCGCCCGCAGCGTTTGCTCCATTCCGTCCACCGTAATGGTGACGCCCGCAAGCGGTTTGTTCACCGCGTTAGTTCCCGTGTCTGCACCCGCCGCGAGTTCCGAAGCGAAAACCGTTCCGACCACCGCTGTCCCAGGCAACGCAGAGACGTTGACCGTGTCAAAACCGATCACGAGCGAACCTCCTTCGGCCCCATCTCCATCGGGATCGATCAACCGCCCCCGCTCGTCTTTCACGCCAGCGCCATCAAACACCGTGTAAACGCGCGAGCTTCCTGCAAGCGGCTCGAGGTAAAACAGCGTCGCTTTCATGCGATCACTTGAGAGTGCAATCCGCGAGAGGAACCGTCGTCCGCCCGAGCCTGCGTAAAAGTTATTCGCCGTGAGCACCGTATTTGCCGCCAATGGCGAACTGAATTGAACGATCGTCTCGCGCGTGACAGCTACCCCCGTTTCGCCATCACCTGGCGAAGCCGAAGTAATCGTGGTCAGCGGTTGGGCCTCGCGCAAACGGAAGAATTGTGCGTTCAGGGACGGCGAGAAAGTCACACTGAGCCGGTTATTTTGAAGCAGCGGTTCCGCAGTGATCGGTTGCCAGATTGCACCAGGCGTGACCGCGGCCGACTGTTCCAGTGTGAAGTCCGCAGCAGATGCTGGCCAACTCACCTGGACCTTTTGCCCATCAACTTGCTGAGCGGTTAGAGCAGGCTGCGACTGCAGGGAAACGAGAGCTTGCAGCGCGCAACAAAGCAAGAGTCCAACCAGGTACACTTTCATGGCGTAGGTGGTCAGATTATCGAGATTAGATTTAATGAGCAACGAAGACCTGCCTCGGCAGCGACAAGCCGAAGGGATCAACCCCATCATTGGTGCGGAAGTGACGGTCGGTGGAAACGCGCTCTTGCTCTACGTCGTTATTCACGGGACCTATTCCAATCTCTGCCGATTGCCTTGACGCCATGCAGCGAGTTGAGCGACGAACAATCCGTCGCGACCAAGCATCGTGAGCCGATTAGGCGGTCTCACTTGGAGCGAGACAACGAAGGATGGCTCGCCATTCGCTCACACCGGACCCCGCGCCACAGCTGCTGCTGCTGAAACCAATTCAGGGAACACGCAGTTCTCACACGCGGCATTCGAATGGTCACAAAAATCCCGGACAATCTGAATGACCCCCTGCTGGTCCGCCGCGGTCTTGAGGAAACTTGCCGGAACTCCGCCGAAAAGCCGCTGGCGGGCAAGTTTGAGGACGGAATTGTCTTCCGCCGCTGGCCACAACAGATACCGCGTCTCGGCGGCGGCCGCCATTTGTTCGTTTCCCCCGGCGCAGGCGCGCACAAAAAGCCACGGAAGCACCACATTCATTGCCAGGTCCGTCACCCGCTGTTCGCCCAATAATTGCTGCGGCCGCTGAAACGGTGCGGACCGGAATGTCCAGCGATAACTCCAGAACTCGTCCTCTTTGGCCTCAAAAATTTCGCTAAACGAATCAAGCAAATCTGGGCTTTCGATCTTTTTTTCCAGCCAGCGCTCAATTTTTGCCGGCAGTCGTGAGTCATTTCCGTTCGATAACCAGTGAGCTGCCAAAGCCAGCCGCCGTTGCGGATGATTCGCCGGACGAATCGCCGCCAGGTTCCAAAATCCTGACGGAAACATTTGCTCTCGAAACTGCGCGGATTCGCGCCACCACGTTTGCCATAATGTGCGCAGGTACGGTTCACTGGCCGGACTTTGGGCCGGCAGGAAACCGGCTACGCCAAACAAACGCGCCTGTAGATGCACCACCGGTTTCTCGTCATTAACCTGGGCGCAAAGAGTGGAGCGCATTTCCGCAAGGCGCCGCATCGGCCAGACATTCCGTTTATAACCCAGCGCCGAGAATAAGCCCTCCCACAGTGCGCCTTCCCAGCCCGCCTGTCGGGCGCGCGCCTGCAACTGCTCCGCCTTCACGCGCAACCTGGCCTGCGCCGCTTGCTTCAGGATTTCGCCCACCCGCCCAGGCTCCAACGCTCGCAACGGAGCGGAACATTGCCCGGCCAATCCCTCCGGCTGCGGCTTCGGTTGTAGCCCAAGCCAGAACGCCAAATCAGACAACGACGAGTCCAATGCATCCTTCAAAGCGACGCTCGGAAATGGACGCTCTCCCTTCTCCGGTTCCCAGGTCACGTGCAGCATCACATTCCGATAAGCCGGGTTGCTTACATGCGAATGCTGCTCCCAGCCGCTTGGAACCAGATCAATTTCCACATCCCCACTGCGCGGTGCTTCATCCCCCACCTGCACAATCGCCCCGCGAAAGTCCGGCCCGGCTTCCCGATTCAAAAACCCAGGATGCAAAATCCGAACACTCCGTCCATCATGTGCTCTCAGCTTTTCGGGATTCAATCGCTGATACGCCCACACCTGCTGCAGCAACGTTTCGGGTGGGAAACTGCCTGAAACTTCACAAAAACGGACCCGGCCGAAACGCTCCGCACGCCACCGCAAATACCAGTTCGACGGAGGCATCAGCGTTTCATTTTGAATTTCAGCGGTCACCGTAAGCGCCTGAATCTGCATCACTTTGCAAAATAGCTTCAAGCCTTCTCCGCGCGGGCATCACCCTGTGCGTTGCATCGCACGTCGCGACAACCCATTGCCTCCACCCAGCCATTCGCTAAAATACGGAGGTTGGTGAAAGGAGAACGAACAGGTCGAAGTGCCTTTACGCTCATCGAGCTGCTGGTGGTCATTGCCATCATCGCGGTGCTCGCCTCCCTCCTTTTCCCCGCGTTCGCCCAAGCCCGCAATCGCTCGCACCAGATCGCCTGCTTGAACAACCTTAAGCAACTAAATCTCGCGACGATGCTCTATGCAAACGACAACGACGATCGATTGCCTTACAACCTCGGGGCCACCGAGATCAAAGCAATGCTTCTGAAAGGCCACAAATACAATTGGGCCAATAGCGTCCTGAATTGGGAACTCGACCCCGATAACACCAACAACGTCCTCAACACCGACGCCTCACTTGGTCTCTACGCCGGCCGCGCCCCCCGCGTCTTCCGCTGCCCTTCCGATCACGCCCTCAGCTCCCTCCAGCGCTCTGCCGGATGGACCGAACGCAGCCGCAGCATCTCCATGAACGCCATGGTCGGCGACGCCGGCGAATTCATGGATGGAGATGACAACCGCAACAACCCAACCTACCACCAATTCCGCCGAGCCAGCGAATTCAACTCCGCCTCCGAAACCTTCGTCTTGATCGAAGAACACCCCGACAGCATCAACGACGGCTACTTCCTCAACCGCGCCGCAAGTTCGAACAACCCTGCCGAATGGAACGACCTCCCCGGATCATGGCACAACGGCGCTGCCAATCTGGCCTACGGCGACGGCCATTCCGAACCTCACCGCTGGGTAAATTCCGTCACCAAAAAACCCAGTCGTCCCGATGGCGCGAATCTTCCCATCACGCTCGCCGAAAGCGAAAGAGCCGACTTCTATTGGTTACTCCGTCGCACCAGCCGCTACGAGAGTTACTAAGAACCCGCTCCGCCTCTACGTTTAAGTTCGCGAGCCCGAAAAGCAAGGCGTGCCTGACCCAGTTCATCCTGAATCAGGCACTTGAAAGGTAAATTCCCGCCGCCACCCCGTCCCTGTGGACTTTGGGTTGAAGCGGCGGGCTTGGAATTCATCCCTCGCATCAAACCGTCGTTTTACCGCGGCCGGTCAACAGACTCACGATGAACAGCACCAAAAACACGACGAAGCAAATCTTCGCCAGCAACGCTGCCGTTCCCGCCACCAGGCCGAAGCCCAGAAAAGCTGCCACCAGTGCCACAATTAGAAACAGGATACTGTAATGTAACATATTCTCTCCTTTTGCGACTAATCTGCCGAACCTCCCGCTCCCCGACAATCTGGCGCCCCCCTGAACGCAGCCTGAGTAAAAGGCGTCAGACCGAGGGGGGTTTTAGGCATTATCCCTATAAGCGACATCGTTGGACAACGCTCCGCCAATCTAGGTAACAAAACGCCGCCGATCCTCACGAATCGGCGGCGTTTCTCGCAAAAACCTTGCTACTCCTGGAGCAACACGCGGTAGTAGTAGTTGTGATCGCCACCCGGCGCCGG
This sequence comes from Limisphaerales bacterium, assembly GCA_044226545.1. Classification (GTDB taxonomy): domain Bacteria; phylum Verrucomicrobiota; class Verrucomicrobiia; order Limisphaerales; family SXQI01; genus DASVNK01. The sequence continues at coordinate 206,029 of JBGAGW010000007.1, read as the reverse complement.
CAGTTCCAGATCGTTGCCTGTTCCAGGGACATTGCTGAGGACAGTGTTCCACGAACCCGGCAACAACGTGTTCGAACCTTCGATCCGATACATCCTGCCACTTTCAGTATGGAAACGAATCGTTACGCCGCGACCATTCGCCGACGCATGCACTCGCAAGCTGTCGTTCGCATCCAGCGGATTGGTCCCGAGTTTATATTCCTCGAAATTCGAGAGACCATCGCCGTCCGCGTCCACGTCCGCTGCGCTGCGCACATCGTTCAATGTGCCGAAATACTGCATACGCCACGCGTCCGGAATTCCATCCGTCCAGACACTCGCCGGACGATTCGCCATCGCCACTAGACCGTTGCCCGTGCGCACCGGGAACAAGCTCACTCCGTTGGGCGATCCGGAAACCCGATCAATCTTAACGTAATAGAGTGTGGATGGCTGCGCGTCGGCAGGGATCGTAAAGAGCACACGGCCCACCACCTGATCGCCCAGGATTCCGCCCACTGACGTATCCAGCCATGCCGCACCCGAACGTCCAGAGTCGCTGCTCACGGGGACTGTCGGCAAACCCAGCGCATCCGTTGCTGCGACTTCCAGGCTGGAGGACGGAATCGTGGTTCCATCCGGCCCTTCCACTCGCACATTAAACATCAACGTCCGCAGCGGATACCCGCCCTCTACCCGAGCGTGGACCGGCACCGCCACAATCTTCCCTGGCAGGCCGCTGGCCGTGCCCGCGTAGATCGTAAGCGCTGAGTCTTGCGACGACGGGTAACTGGCCAACGCACTCACCCGTGTGCTTTGCCGCCCCATCAGGTTGGTCAGATTGCCACGGAAAGTATTTGGGACGACCATCGCCTGCCGCGTGCTGTTGCTCCAGTAACGGGCATACCATAACAAGTTCGTATCCAGCGAGCGGCGATACGCCACGTAAAGATCGTTGACCGCAAGCGTCGCGTTCGGACGGCGCCCGAACGGTGCGTAGCGCGATCCTTCACCGAACGCGATCTGGTTAAGATCGATCGCGGTCGAAGCGAATTTGATGTTCGAAAGATCCACGCCATCTTCGGTGAAGCAGCAGGTATCCATCGCATCAAGGAAGTCGCTGTCTTCGAACGGCACGTTCAACCCGTAGACGATGCAACGCTGTAGTTCCGTCATGTCATTGTTCAGCAGGTTGCCGTCGCCGAATTCACCCGCGTTAAACCACTTGAAGTTGGAAACATCTCCCACCAGATAGGCAATCTGATTGGTGACCGTCAGCGTCTTCACTGCTTTTACGAGGCTTCGCGTATCATCCTCATCCGGCGCCTGGATAAACATATCCTGGTTGATTCCGTCCGCAGTCGCGGAAGGCCGGCTGACACGCACTTTATACTGATCGCCGTTCACCGCATTGGTCGGCACGATAAAAGAGAATGTTCCTGCCACTGACTCGCCTTTTTTGCTCTCGAACGTTGTCGTGTGAGCCATCGACAACATCAAGAGATCGTGCGAAATAGTGTTGTAAAGATTCGTTCTTCCGTAAGTTTCGATCCATCCCACTGCCAGCCAGTTCTGCTGAGAGTTCGTAATCACCAGATCGTTGAACGCCACTGGAACATTCGTGCTCGAAATCTTCACTTCATTCGTCTGCAACGCCGTCACAATCAGCCTGAAGTTATTGGTGATATAGTTGGTCGTATAAACCGGGTAGAGTTGGTTCAGGTTCGTCGCATATCCCACCAGGTTCGTCACCGCCAGCACCGCGTCCATCGGCGAATTCAGCGTCAGCAGATTCGTCGTAATTGTCGGCTGCCCATTGCCTCCACCCGGCAGGACGACTGCATACACAAAGTTCGTGACGTAGTTCGTTGTGGCGTCGACGATGACATTCGTCGAGAGCAACTCGAACATGTTCACCACCGTGTTCGTAGTGTATACCGGGAACAGCCGATTCAGGTTCGTCACGTAATTCGTCGTAATCACCTGAACGAACGGCTCGAGCTTTTCATTAAGTTCGAACAAATTCGTGATGATCGGCGTGTGGAATTCGTAAACCACATTTGGCAGGACCTCAACTTGTTCGCTTCTAACATAATTCGTATAGAGAAGCTGGAACGTGTTGGCCACCACATTCGTGGTCAACACCGGGAAGAGACCTCCAAGGTTTGTAATGAAGTTCGTGCTTACCAGCGCGCGCGTGTCCGGTAACTTCTCAGCCCAGAACACAATGTTCGTGATGCTCGGTGTCTTCAGAGCATACAGCCACTGAGCAACGATCTTCGGATCGCTGTAGTTCGTCACCGTCCCGAAACTGATCAGCTCGAAGGTATTGAACACCACGTTCGTGTTCAGCACAGGGTATAGCTGGCCCAGGTTGCTGATGAAGTTCGTCGTGACGATCTCTCTGGAAGCCGGCAACTTCTCATTCAACACCACTAAGTTCGTCACGCCTGGGGTGGAGAAGACATAAACAATATTCGTGGCGACGGTACTCGTCTCGTTGGCCACCACGTAAGAATCCGACACCAGTCGGAACGTGTTCGTGAGATAATTCGTCACCGCCACTGGGAACAACTGCCCCAGGTTGCTCACAAAGTTCGTCGTCACGCTCGGCGCGACATCGGGCAGGCGGTTCGCCGATATGATGTAGTTCGTACTGCCGGCGCTCTTGAATTGGTAGACGATGTTCGTGCTGATCGTCACGTTTTCATTCGTAATCAGATAAGCAGACGAGGCCAGGCGGAACGCGTTGGTTACATAATTCGTCGAGATGACCGGGAACTGACGCCCGAGATTACTCACGAAATTGGTTGTCAGCACTGGCGCAAGGGCGGGCAGCAAATTCGGCCACACAATATAGTTGGTTATCGTTGGTTCAAAGAATGCGTAGGTGACTACATAGCGAGGGATAGCAGCATTGTTCGTCACCAATCGCCGACCGAGGAAGTCGAAAGAGTTAGGCACTAGGTTGGTCGTGTAGACCGGGAAGAACTGGCCCTGGTTTGTAATGAACGTGGTGGTCACCACTTCCGCAAAATTCAGCAACTCATTTGTCAGACTGAGGAAGTTCGTCACGGTCGGCGTTGTGAGACTATACAGCCAGTTGGTCGAGAGACCCGGCGCAAAATTGGTCTGCACCACCGAACCGAGAATGCGGAAGTTATTGGTCACGTAATTGGTCGTCACGACCGGGAACTGACGTCCGAGATTGCTGATGAAGTTTGTCGTCAACACCAGATCGTAATCCGGCAGAAGCTCTGGCCAGACCACATAATTCGTATTGCCAGGCGTGTGGAATTGATACACCACATTCGTGACCTTCGTATCCACAAAGTTCGTTACAAAACTATCTGACACGAGGCGGAAGGTGTTCGTCAGGTAATTCGTCGAGATAACCGGGAATTGCCGTCCAAGATTACTGATGAAGTTCGTGGTATAAATCTCACCCACCGGTGGTAGATCTTCAGGCCAAAGAACGTATTTCGTCACGCCTGGTTCGACGAACGCATACGTCACATTCGTGGTCACCGCCTGTGGCGTCACATTCGTCGTTCTGAATTCGCCAAGGAACTCGAACGTATTCGCGACCCAATTCGTGGTTTTGGCCTCGAACGTCTGGCCCAGGTTGGTCACGAAGGTGGTGGTGACGACTGGAGCCAGATCCGGCAGGTTCGTTGCTAGTGTAATAATATTGGTGACCGCTGGTGTCCGGAACGCATAGACCGCGTTCGTGCTGACGTTCGTCACACTGGTCGTGTTGAGCGTCGTGGAAACCAATTCAAACCGGTTGGACACGTAGTTGGTCGTCACCATGATAAAGTTCTGACCCTGGTTCGTGAACTGGCCTACCGTGACAACTGGAGCGATGGCCGGAAGATTCGTCGCGAGCGTGATGTAGTTCGTCACGCTCGGAGTGCCGATCCGGTACGTCGCATTCGTCGAGAAAACGCTTGTCCTAAGCACCGAGTTCGTATTCGTGCTCGACAAGAAAAGCGGCATGGTATTAACAAATTCCTGAGAAAAGGTATTGTTCACCGTCGGAACGTATCCGGTCGCGCGAATCGCAATATTGGTTGGCACCCCGATTGGAAAGTTGGTCGAGGTGAGGCTGCCGCTCGGGAACACTGTCGGAATACGATATTTGTAGGTGAGTTCACCGGCGTCAGTGCGGCCGTATTCGATCAGATCCCCACTCGTCACGACATAACTTGTCACCACTGGGTAATTCAGCACATTGCCCGCAAGCGTATTCGTCACAACGATCATGTTCGTCACTATGACCGTCGTGAAGTCTGCTAGAGGAGTGGGCCAGACCAAATCATTTTCGAAGCTGAAGGAATCGTAGTTGTAGTTGTATTGCAGCGAGTTTACTACGTTCGAGTTGACGACGGCCGACACCAGTTCAAACGCATTGCGCTCGAGGTTCGTGTGGCTCATGTGGTAAATGATCCCCTGATTCAGGATGTCTGCCGTGAAAATAACAGGGCCTTCGTCCGGCAGCAGATGATCCAAAGTGATGTAGTTGCTGGTTCCCGTCTGGATGAAACGATAGACGATCGACGTCGACACAGTGCTCGTGATGTTCGTGTTGATCTCCGCGGAGATCAGATCAAAACTGTTCGTCACCACGTTCGTACGATACACGGGATAGAGAGTCCCCATGTTCGCGATGAAGTTGCTCGAGACCACCGGTATGCTATCGCGCAGTAATCCGTTCAAAAGCACCAGGTTCGTTGTCGCCGGCGTAATGCTTCGATACTGGAAGTTTGTGCTGATGCTTGTCAGCGTGTTCGTTACCTTTTCCGTGGAGAGAAGGTTAAACTGATTGTTAACGATATTCGTCGTGACCACCGGAAACTGCTGGCCGAGATTGGACACGAAATTGGTCGTGCGGATTTCCGTGAAGTCGCCCAGAACGTGGTCAAGGACCACGATGCTGGTGCGGCCCGGAACAGCAGCCTCATACAAATAGTTGCTGCTGGTGATTGCCTTGCTGTTTGTGGTGACCGAGTAAGAAATCAAATTGAACGCATTTGTCACGTAATTGGTCACCACCACGGGGAAAAGTTCTCCCATGTTCGCAACAAAATTCGTCGTGAGCAGAGCCGTCCGGTCATCCAGCCTCCTGTTCAGGAGCACCGTGGTGGTTTGCTCCGGTGTGGCTGCTTCGTAAAGGAAGTTTGTTACGGTCCCGAGGGGACGATTCGTTTCGATCGTGGTTGCGACGAGGTTGAATCCATTCGCGATGTAGTTGGTGCTTGTGATCGGGAACAACTGACCCAAATTCGTCACAAAATTCGTAAGGACAATCGGCAGGAAGTCCGGCAGCCGGCTGTTCGCCGTGATATAATTCGTCGTGCCCGGGATAACGGCTTGATAATCGAAATTCGTGGTGACTGTGGAGACATAGTTCGTAACGATTTCTTCGCTCAGGAAGTTGAACTTGTTCGTCACGTAATTCGTCGTCACTACCTTGAAATCCTGACCGAGGTTCTGGACCAAATTGGTCGTCAGAATCGCCGCGCGATCGTCAAGACGATGATCCACCTCCACGATATTGGTGTGAGCCGGAATGCTGAATTCGTAGAGATAGTTCGTCAGCACATCCTTCTCCACGTTCGTCGCGTATCCCGAGTAGACCAGGTTGAAGGAGTTCGTCACCCGGTTCGTGCTCAGCACCGGGAACAATTGGCCGAGGTTCGACACCAGATTAGTCGTGATGATCTCGGCGTTGTCCTTCAGAACGTGGTCAAGTACCACAAAATTCGTTTGGGACGGAGTTCCCGCTTCGTAAAGGAAGTTCGTGGAAAACTCCCGAGTAGTGTTTGTCACCACTGCACCCGAGACGAGGTTAAACGCATTCGTGATATAATTCGTCGACGTCACCGGGAAAGCCTGGCCCAGATTCGTTACAAAGTTTGTAACGATCACAGCGGTCTTGTCCGGCAACACCCTGTCCCAGGTCACGTAATTCGTGGTCCCGGGCAAAACTGCTCGATAGGTATAAATGTTCGTAACCAGGGTCGTCCTGTTCGTCGTGTCCGTGACCGACACCAATTCAAACAAGTTGGTAAAGCGGTTTGTAGTTGTTGTAGGGAAGAGCTGCCCAAGATTGGCCACAAAGTTCGTGATCACCACCTCCGTTGCATCATCTATTTGACGGTCGAGCGTGACGAAGTTCGTACTCGCCGGTGTCACCGCGCGATAGGCGAAGTTCGTATCCAGGGTCGTGTTCGTCCTCGTCACCGTGCCCTTTGAAACGAGGTTAAAAGAGTTTGTCGCGTAATTCGTGATGTTGTAGGCGTAGACCTGCCCCATGTTTGACACGAAATTGGTAATCACCACCGGGCTCGTTGCCGGAATCTCGGACTCCCGCTCCACGAAGTTTGTCACGCTCGGCGAGATGTAGCGATAGAGGTAATTCGTCTCAATATCGATATTGGCAGTCGCGATGACATCCTGCGACACCAGCGGGAAGCTGTTCGTAACGTAGTTTGTGATTTTGACCGGATATAGGGCGCCGAGATTCGTAGCGAAGACCGTCGTGACCACCTCCGCCACATCTTTCACCTTGTCGGTGAAAGTCACGTAATTCGTGCTCGGCCCGCTTGTCAGGTTGGTCAGAGTCACCTCATACGTGTAGTTCGTTGTCATGTAGTTGCTGTAGCTGACAACGTAGTTCGTTCCCGTGAGCACGAAGACCGAAGGTGGAATAATCCGGTTTGTAAAATCAGTCTGCTCGATGAAGGTCGAATTGAACTTCATCTTGTAATCCGCGCTCACCGGCGCGTTCATCGGTTCAAGGCTGAGATCGAACTGAAGACCGTAAGCTTTGGCGGAGGGCATGAGCGAAAGGGTAACCGGAGCAAAAAAGCGTTGACCCGGCGAGGCGTGCATTAAGCTGGATGCTTCGCCATCCTGAAAACCAAGGCTGATTCGGTTCGGCACAAAGTTGTCCGGATTGAATTCCGCCCTTGCGGTGTCGCTCGGAATGAACCGGAGATTTCCCTGGTTTAAGTAGGCGCGGGCCTTCACTACCAGAACTTCCGCGCCCAAAACCAGCGGAATCGAATCTTCATTGCGAACTTTCGTCCCGTTACCAGGATCGTCCGCGCTGTCGGTCCCCGGCGCCCGAGGATCGGAACCGTCCACCGTGTAGTAAATGACGGAGTTAGTGGTGTTACACGTAAAGACCAACCGGCCAGGCACGGATTGAGAGTCGATTTGCGGAGTGGCACATTTGAATCGGAAAAACGCCTCGGTCACGAGACTCGGAATCCGTTCGTCGACCCCTTTCGGAGCGCTGAACGCTTTCACGTGAAAGCTATACTGAGGCGGAGTGGATTGATTCAATGAAACCGCATTCAACTCGGACTCCTTCGGCACCGGTTCCACGGGTTGTTCGAAATTCTGCGCGGTGGAGCTGTTCGTTGTGGGTAGCTCCAGGACCTGATCCAGTCCCTTCGACGAGTTATAGGTAAAATAGTGCTGTGCGGATTTATCGCCTGAGATCGCGACCCGCACCATGTTATCGAAAGTGGCATCCGTAACCGGCGCGAGCTTCGCCTGCGGAATTCCAGTCACGTTGTCGATCACGATGATGATATAGCCCACTTGCGGCTTCTCAATGCGTGGAAACTTGACCGTAATCACGCTGGCCAGAGTATTCTTCGTCGAATCACAAACGAGGAACACACCGTATAAGTCGCGCGTCACAGCGATCGGCGTGGTGAAGCCCGCCGCCGCTGTATTCGCAAAGGTATCCACCTTCGGTGCGGAACCTGTCACACCCTGGATGGTACGGAGGACCCCATTGCCCGAGTCCGCCACGATCAGTTCATCCGTAATCTCGCGATAGTAGATGCCTGCCGGAGCGTTGAATAATGCATTCGCCGCGATGGAGCTGTTGCGGAAGCCGCGCGCAAGTGCAGTTCCCCCGCCCGCCACCAACGTGGCTTTGGCATCGCCCGGTCGCCAAATCTTGATGCTATGGACGCCCGCATCCGAGATCAGTAACGCGCCGTTTCCGGCTAACGCAACCGACACCGGCGTGGTCAATCCTAATCGGACGATCGTCGAGACGGTATGCGAATTTAGGTCCAACATCCGGATGGCGTGATTGCCTGAATCCGCAATGTAGAGGTGTCCGTTAAGGTCTGCTGCGAGACCGCTCGGTCCATTGAACTGAGCCGTCGCCGCGGCTCCATCTGTCAGTCCCCAGTTCGACGGCATTCCCTGGAAATCGTCCACCTCGTGTGCGAGGGCAAGGTTTCCCGCGATTGTCCGAACGTTCCCATTCGCATCGATCTCACGGATCACGTGGTTACCGGAGTCGGCGACGTACGTCTTGTCGCCCACGCAGAGTATTCCCTGCGGATTCCGAAAACGGGCGTCAATCCCCTGACCATCGACCGCACCAGCCTCGAATGGAGCACGGTCAGCGCCAGCTACTACGCGAAACGTGCGATTGTCCGCATTGAAGTTAACAATGCGATGATTCGCCGTATCGCTAATCACGTATTGATTAAGGGAGTTCACCGAAACGCCGGCGGGCTGAAACAGGTTAGTGCTCAGCACCGTATCGAACGTTTGCGCATTCGCTTGCGGAGCGAATTTCGCGAGCACAGCACTCGTCAAGAGCGCCAGTGCCGCGGCAGGCCTAAGTTTTTGAATAAGGTTGCGCATGGCGTCTAAATCTATTGAATGTTCAAGCGATAGAACTGCGCGTTCCCAGGTACCGTCAGTTCGTTATACTGGAGGAACGTGTCTTGCCCCGTCATTCGCCCGCTTACAGCATTCCAGGTCCTAAAGTCTTCCGTCTTCTCCACGGTGTAGCTCTTCCCCACTCGGCCCAGCCAGCGGAACAGGACGTTCCCGTTTACCGCCTTCACGTGCCAGTCAGGAGCATTGGGATCCGTTCCACCGAGGAACTCCTCGATATTCGTGAACCCGTCGCCATCTGGATCCTCATCGGGATTGGCTTCGGCGTTCGCCGCACTGCCGAAGAAATGCGCGGTCCACTCATCTGCAATCTGCGGAGTAGCCGGTGCGCTGGCGAATGGCCAGACCTCCCCGTGGATGCTCTGGAAAATATAGGGCGTCAAGGCGCCGGTATTGTCATCAATCGCCGCGCCACCCGTATCGTGGAACACGAGATTATAATGTTGCCCGGCCTGAACCGTGCTCGGAGTGACGAACTGCACATAACCCAGCAGAACCGTTCCTTTCACGCTGCTGAGATTGTCCCAGCGCGCATACACCGTGCTCGGCAGAACCCCTCGGTCCGAAATTCTGCTGCCGAACGGGTTCGGCTGTGGAAGGTCTGAAGAAGGAGAAAAACTCACCCCCGTCACAGGCGGTGCACCATTCGCTGGAACCAGGTCCGCCACGAATTGCATTCCAGAAACCGCTACACCGGGCGCAGTCTTAATATAAACCGGGAGGCTCACCGCTTGAATCGGCAAGACTTTATCCATTACGCCGGCCGAAATCGTTACATCACTCGTCCAGGCGGGTGTTTCGGTCGAGAGCGCTCGCAAGCCTTGACGGGCCAAAGGCAGCGCCAGCGTGCGGCTTGATTGCCATTCGCCATTCTCGTCGCGAACACGAAAGAAATCGGACGACTCATAACCAAATACGCGCCGCAGGACGGTTGCTGCATCATTGAACTCGACCACGTTCTCAAACAGACCAACGCGGTAAACATCCATTGCCGCGAATGAATCGGTCAGGGAAAAGGGACGCAGAAAGCCGAAAGACGCGAAAATCGCGTTATTCTTGTCAGCATCGTCCAGCAGGTCGTCACCGAAATCTCCCGCGTTATACCAATAGGTCGGAGCAGTATCACCTTCGCGGAATTTTATGTTTTCAAAGCGAATGGTGATATCATCCATCGGCGCCAGGGCGATCGACTGCTGAATCCCATCGGATGTCCCGCTCAGCTTCCGGATTCCAAGTTTGTATCCATTGCCGATCTCTGCCTTGTTTCCTAACGAATCTTCCGCGCGGAATTGAATCCCGATAATCGCTACCGTGGCGTAGCCAGTGCTGACATTAAAACTATTGTCTGTTCCACCGAAGCTAACACCAAAGTTATTTGTGCCATTTCTTGCGAACGGCTTTACGGGAATATTTGGAGGAAAAGTACTCGCCGGCAGTACTTGGATGAAGTCGTTCGTGGACATCGGCAAAATTACGAGATCTGTAGCCTCAAGGTGAGGTGAGCCTGGAAGCGCAGACAGCTCGATATTAAAGCTTACTGACTTCAATTGCTGGTTATCCCGCATGTTCGCAATAATCGGCAGGATATAGAAAGAGCCGATCCCTGCTCGATATCCGCGACGGGCGGGTGCAACTCCGACCTCACCTTGCACGTCCGGTCTGCCTGGAAAACTTACAGCCTTGCCAGCCGAAACAGCCCCTTGGTTAGGCCCGAGAAACGCCCTGACTTTAAGCGACCGGAGGTCCTTGGTAGCGTCCCTCCAGGTTAAGAGCCCTCGCGTTCCGTCGAATGGAATCGACGGGCTGTTTGTCGTCGGCAAGGTTCCATCAAGCGTGTAATTGAGAAGCGTGCCTTCGGGAAAACCGTTTGTGCTCGTAATGGCTATGTCAGCTCCCATCGGGTAATACCCGGAATCAGGAGTAATTACACAATTTGGCACCTGTGTGGGGAGCGCAGCGGCTACTGGGCCGCTGACATCGCCGAGGAATGCCCGCACGCGCAAGCCGGCGAGATCGATCGGCCCATCGAGCTTCAATCGCGCACGCCCATCCGCGTCGATCTCGATCTCTTTGTCATTTTTCGTCGGTTCCGCGCCATTGAGTGTATAGTAAAGATGGGTGTCTCGGGAAAAGGTCACAGAATTCGACGCGGTTAAAATGATCGTTACCCCATTTGGAAAGAATCCGGAATTTGGATCAAGGACGACGACCGGGGGCGTATCTGTCGGACCTGTCGTTCCACCGGAACTACAGGGCGGCGGCACATATAGGCCCGTTCCCGTCCGAATCAGATTATAATAGACTTCGCTATCAAAAACTGTGCCATTTGAATCAACGGCGACACCTACAGGCTCACGTAACTCGGCGAACTCCGCCGTGCTGTCGTCCCAGCCAGGCAGGACCTCGGGACTCGTTAAGCCGTCTGGAAGCGTGTACCATTCAACTGCGCCGTAGAGGATGGTAATAATTCCGTCACAGGATGCGATCCGGACCTGATGATTGCCTCGATCCGCAATGACAACGCTGCCGTTTGGGCCAATCGCAATCTGTTGCGGACTTGCGAGTTGGCCATATCCGACCTCCCCCTCAGCGTTCCCGCTCAGGTTCAAAGTTCCGGCAAACAATTCGCCATTTCCCTCTTTAAAGCGCCAAATGACGTGAGCCGCGGCATCGCTCGCAAATACCACGCCATCATCCGTTACTGTCACACCGCGAAACTCGTGAACGCCAGGGGTTGGCGCATGCAATCGAGTCCCGGCAACACCCTTCGAATCGAAAACCGTAATGACGCCATTCAATTGCGCCACGTATAGATTGTCATGTCGATCGATCGCCACGGCCGTGATGACCCCATCCGTCAGCGCTACTTTGTTCGTTTGCCGAGGATGACTAAAATAGTCGTACTTCACGATAGTTCCGTCGGATTGCTTCGCGACGAACAGGTTCGTTTTGCTATCGAACGCCAAGCCGACAGGGTGATCAACGGTTACGAAGGGAAATGTCTGCGTATCGCTCAACCGCATTTTTCGAACTGCATTGTTCGCCGTATCAGCGATGAATAGCGTGTCGTCATCCCGCAACGCCAAGGCGGTCGGGTTGTGGAATTCTGAGACGCCCTTTACTCCGTCTTTATAGCCAGGCGAACCAATGCCCCCGAGCGTATCTACGCTCCCAATTGGCTGGCTGTAGGCTAATTGACCGGCCAGGTAGGCGGTTCCGAGAACCCCGCAGCGCATCCGCCACCGCTTGGCCCATCTGAGGCAGGTGTTACGAAATCGGTATAACATGGCGTGTTACTCCGTGGAGGTTGTGAGGTCATCCCCATCCGAAAACCGGTTTGGCTTCTCCCGCTTAATCTTTTCGTACGGCTTGCCACGATCCCAATATTTGGGCATTTCCTCCTCTGGCTCAGGAAGCTTGGTGTTCAGGAACTCTGTCCGATGCGGTTGGAAATCGCTGTCTTCGATGATCGTTGGCGTGAGGAAGATGATCAGGTTCGCCTTCTCGCGATTCTTCGATTCCTTGCGGAACGCCCAACCGAGCGCCGGGAGGTCGCCCAGGAACGGCACCTTTGTATACCCCTTCTCCGTGCGATCGCTGATCAAGCCACCCATGACAAGCGTATTGCCGCTCGGGACAATCACGTGCGTTTCAATCTTACTCATCGCGAAGACGTCTGCTTCATTAACCTTGCCTTGAATAACCTTGCGCGACGGCTCAGGAAGCACCTTGGAGATTTCCGGCTTTACGCGCATCGCAACGTTCGAGCCGGTAATCCGCGGGGTCACGATCAGGATCGTGCCGACGTTTGTGTATTCAGGGCGCGAACTCGAAATCTGGGTTCCAGCCTGGCCAATCGCGTCCTGGTTATTGAAAATCGGAATAGCGGTCGTGACTTCCAGCTTGGTTTCCTGGTTATCCAATGTTGTTACGCGCGGGGTCGCGATGATTCGCGAATCAGATTCGGAGTTCAGGAACGAAAGCACCGCGTTCACACCCTGCGCATTCAAAAAGGCCACATTCGGAGCGAAACCACCCGCAGTCGATAAGCTGACCGACGTGCTGTCGAACGTGCTGACCGACTTATCAACCGTCTCAGTCGACGTGCTGGATCCGGGAGTTATGCTCTGGCGGGTGCCGTCCGGACGAGTAAAGCTCAGTGCGTCACCCGGAGACTTTGTGGTGGTGGTGGTGGTTTTGCCCGCCATCAACTGACCGTTCCCCATCGTGAAACGTTGCGCCTGTAATGTGTCGGTCCAGTCGATACCTTTAACTGACTTCGGATTGGTAATCGTTTCCAAAAAGCGTGCCTCGATCAACACCTGTCTTGTCGGTGTATCCAGCGACGCTACCAGGTTGGTTATAGCGTCATACTCTCGCTGGGTTGATAAGACTACGAGTTGGGCGGTTCGTTGATCCGACTGCACGCGAGCTGTTGGAAAAGTGGCCTGCACAAGGGTTTGAATATTGGTCGTATTACTATAATGAAGGGGAACGGTGTAAGTATAGACCGGTTCCTTGGCGCTCGGATCGCGGAAGGTCACCTGACTAAAACCAGTCTTCGGGTCAGTTAAAAGTGTAAGACCGTAATTGTTCAACACAGCTTCCAGGGTTTGCCGGGGGCTTACTCCACCGTAGGTGCTCAGTGAAACCGTGTTCGTTGCGACGGGGGGAAGTTCCACGATGTTTGTGCCGACCTGGCGAATACCGCCGGTTTTTACACGAGGATCGATTAGAACGTTCAGCTTCGCGAGGCGGGCCAGCATTTGGATCGCGGTAATCAGGGGGACCTCCTTATTCGGGTCGAAAAGCATGTCGAGATCCTGCTTGTCACTCGGTGGCGTTACCACGCCAAGATCACCGCCATCAGCAGGAAGCGGGGCCAGTTTGGACTCCACCGTCCCGAGCAGCGTGCCGTTCGCATCCGCCCGTGTTCCAAGCATGAGAGCTTTCTGAGACAACAGCGACTCCAGTGCCTGCCGCGCTGTCAAATTTTCGAAGCGGACAATGCCGACCGGCTGCTTCAATATGTTAGCCGGCGTGCCGTTCGTCAGTAGCTCCGGCGCCACTGCGAAATTTACATTCGCTTGTTGCGCCAGGTTCGTGATCGCATCGATCAGGGGATATTCCGCAGCGAACGAAATCAGCGGGAGGATTTCCGCGGCCGACGTCGCAACCGTCTTCGGCCTTTCTATCGGATGCTCAGGTTCGGCAGGCGCAGCAGGCGCCAAAGCGGTGGCCGCAGCAGGCGCGGTCGCGCCGGGCACATTGGTGGATGCGGCCTTCTGCTGGGCATGCAGCGGAATGGCGACTCCCAGGCAGGCCAGGAGCAAGGAAAAAACTTTAGTCCTCATTCGATTCTAGTTTTTGCGGTTTAACGACAGAGCATTATTTGAACCGTTCTCTGTCAGAACGGTCCTTTAGAGCATTGGCTTCGGTTTAATGACCATGGCGCCGTACCCTTCAACCTCCAGCGACACAGAGTTTTTTGACACATCGCGACACTTCACGGGAAACTTCTTTTCCTGATTGCCTACACGCACCGGGATAACTGCCTGTCGCCCTTTTTCGAGCATGACATTATTGATGATGGCGATATAGCGGTCCGGCGTTCCACCGATTCCTTGCAGCCCGGAGGCAAATAATCCGGTCAGATCGGTCACTACGACCGGCGCAGACACGGTGGTGGCAATAGCTGCCGAGGCCTTCTTGGCCTGCGGGAAAAATGGATCACGCGAGCCTTGATCTAGAGTGAAAACAGAACGGCGGACTGGCGCGGTAGTTGCCGCCGCGTCCGCGATTTTAGCTTTAGCCTGGGTGCTCGTCGATTGCACCGCCGGATGGGGGGCGTTTTTATCGCCGGCGCAGCCCCCGCACAAAAGGAAAGTTAAGGCAAGAATAAAAACATCAGTTAGTTTCATATTAAGTTGTGCCTCCGCGAATTAATGTGACTACCCGCACCTCGACCACCAGGCTTTCGCTCGGCGCGGCTATGTTCGCATTTTCCTTCAAAGCTGCCGCGCCCCCAAGGAGATTGCCGCGCTGCGGGGATAATTTAATACTTTGAACCCGGAAATAGGGATAGGTGTTCTCGAGATCTGCGATGAATCGTCCTACATCGTGAAACTGCCCGTTCAAACGCATTCCAAAGCTCGCCGCTTTATAAGGAAAGCCCGGGAAAAGCCCGGCTTCGATGAATTCCGGCTGGGTAATATCGATAATGAAAACCGGATTCAACTTCTCCTCTTCACGGAACTGATCCATGAGCTTCAAAAACCAATAGTAATATTGGCCTTGCGGTGCCATCGTTTCCTGCCGGGTATCGATCACCTTTTGGTTTTCCTTCAGGGAGGCTTCGATCATCGGCGCACTTCGAACGAGCCGCTCGGCTTTCGAAAGCTTGTCCTTCACGGTGACAAGCTGCTTGTGGAGCGAGGCCAGTTGATCCTTTTGCGCACCGAGGACAAAGGTGTAGAGAAGTCCGGCCAGTCCCACAAAAAGAAGGACGGACAGAATGACCTTATCCCTTTTGTCCTTAGAGATTTTGTTCATTGGTAAAAATCCTTTCGTTCAGGACTAACTCGATAGTGAAGGGCACGAAAAGCGCGCTCGGGTTCACAGGATCCTGAGGATCCGGACGAGGCTGCGGCGGGCGTTCCGTGAAGCGGAACCCTTGCGGGCTGCTCAGCATCCCTTTGAAATAGGAAGAGGAGGTCAGGCGCTTGGCGAATTCGTCCAGAGCGGCACCCGGGTTGCTGCCGTAGTCGCGGCCCTTTATCTCAATAATCGTCTTCTCAATGGAGCGCGGGGCCAGGCTGAATTCCACGAGCGTGACGACCTCGCTGGCCGCGACATTCGTCGCAGTCTCAGTAATTTTAACAGTATAAGGAAAAGTATTCGTGATAAAGGCGCCGGTATTGGTGAAGGACGCGAAAGTGTTGCTGACCAGGGTGGAAATCGGCGTGGCCGCTGCACCTGAAGCCCAGAACTTCCAACTCGGAGCGGCCGGCGTGAATTTCACCACCATGTTCGTGGTGAAGAGCTTTAAGCTTTCGCTGGCATTATATTTCTGATCCGCCCGGACTTCGGTCAGACGAATATTGTCGACCGCTACGTGCTGCAGCGCATCGAGGAAAGTTCCCCAAAAAAACCGATTCGCCGCGTAGCGATCCAGGGCCTTTAGACGGCTTTCCGCATCGAGCGAAGCGACTTGCCGATTTTTAGCTTGCTTGGAGGTCTCTTCGACGTTCTTCAGCCTCGTCTGGTTCGTATTCAGCTCGTGACGCGCCGCCCAAACCTGCATCTGAGTCGTCGCAATCCAGCCGATCATCAGGACCAACAACGCGACGCCACCGAAGACCGCGCGCTTGATCGGATCCTTCCGGCGCAACTCTTCGGCCGCTTGCTGATCCGCCAGTAAATTTATTTTTATAGGCATATTAGAATGCGGCTAAGGCCCCTCCTACCGCCACCGCAAGTTGCGGAGCGACCTGTTCGATTTCGGCGAGCTTCTCCGGAGGCAACGCCATGTTCATGAACGAAACCGGATTCCACGCCTTCGTCTGGACCATCAATTCGCTTTGCAGGCTATCGACGATGAACTGTGAACGCGCCGAACCGCCTGAGACGAAGACCTGTGAAACGGACTTGTCCTGCTGATGTTCAAAGAAGTCGATGGAAGCGCGCAACTCGCGTCCGAGCGGCATGATCAAACCTTGCATCGCGCCCTGCACTTCCTCGGGCAGGCCGACTTTGATGCCTTCGGCTTCGCTGTAGCTCACGCCCATGGCTTCTGCCAGACCGCTGGTGAGCTTGTCAGCCCCGAGAGAAACCACGCGGCTGAGCGAGAGTTCCCCGTTGGTCAGGATACTGATCGTCGAAGAGCGAAATCCAATATCGACCAGAGCGATGACGTCCTTTCCGTATTGTTCAGGAAGCGCGGCTTCAAAAGCGTTCGTAGGACAACAGAGAGAAGGAGTGATCTCTGTCAGGCTCAGTCCAACCGAGGTAGCAGCCTGTACCAGTTGATCGATCGTTTGCTGGCGAGCCGCGCCGATCAGGACACGCGCTTTCCCAGTCGGACGTGCAGCGGCATCCGCCGGCGCCCCTGCTGCAGCTTGAGCCTGCACCAGGCCGAGGGTCTGGCAATCGAAGGCGTAGTCCGAGAAATCCTGTTGCAGGTAGGCCTTCGCGTTATACTTGAGCATCAGCCGCATGTCAGAAACGCCCACGGCGGGCATTTCCGCGTGACGGAGAAGTGCGTCGGAAACGCCGAGCACCAAACTGACTTGCTTTCCGCGATAGCCCACGGCTTCGACGACAGCTTTAAGATGCTGGCCGACCTGGTCGGCCGTGGGAGCTTTCTCGAAGACAGGCGCGTCGAGTAACGCGTAGTTTAAAAGTTCCAGTCTCTCGCCCTTGCGGTGGACGTAGACAGCCTTGCTGACCCGTTGCCCCAGATCAACGCAAGCGACGTTGCTTCGCCTGGCGGCGCTCGCCCCGAGCAACGGCCCCAGAACGCTCAGCCAATTATTAATATTCGGGTTCACGAGATATAAGCATTATTCAGCGGATGCCTCTAAGCTGGGAATGTACCAGCCGCGCTCTTTTAGCACGCCTGAGAAGAAATTGGCGCTTACGGGCAGCAAGCTGCACGTGATGCGCCGTTCGCGGGCAGGCTGAGCGGCACCCAACCTTTAATTCGGCAGGTCCGGTCGTGAACTTAAGAAGAGATTGACTTGGGACCCTTTTACCAGCGGGTCGCTTTCAAAAATGCGAGAAGATCCGCTAACTCCTGCTGCGTCAATTGTTCGTTCAGGCCCTGCGGCATAACCGAGACTTTACCGGGGCGCATTTCGGTAATGTCGCTACGGGCGATGCGCACGTCGGCATTCGGCCCGGTGCCAAGGATAATTTCATCGGCTGCGTCCTTGCGCAGGACACCACTGAAATCGTCACCTGCTTTCGTGGCAACAATGAGAGGCTCGTAGCTGCGAACAAAACTTGCGCTCGGATAGACAATTGCCTCGAGCAGATCGCGCTCGGTGCGAACCTGACCAATTTTCGTTAAGTCTGGCCCAAGATTTCCGCCGAGGTACCCAATCGCATGACAGCCAGAACAAGCCGCGCGGGTGCTATTAAAGATGGCCTGGCCACGACGAATGTCTCCGTCCTTCAGTTGGGGCAGGAGCGAATCGATGTAGGCCGCTTGTTTCGCGCCATCCTCGTTCAAGGTAGCGAGAATGTCCTTCGCATGTTCCCGCACGCTTTCGGGATACTTCGCGAGCACTTGCTTCAGCCGGTCAGGATGCACTCCGCTCAGGCCGCGCGCTCCGCGCAAGTTAGCGAGCAACGCCTCCCCCACCCTTTCGCTCGAGTTCTTCTCAAATCCATCGACCAGTCGCGCGATCTCAAGCGGGCCGCTCACTTTCAGAACTTCGGCGAGTTCCACAAACTGATCGTCTGTGAGCTTTGCTTTTCCGATCACGGAGACGGCGAGGGTGCGAAGATTGAGAGGGACGTCTGGAGCGAGGTTCGCGCGGACCAAACTGAATAATTCGGCGTCCAAGGCGGTTCCGGGTGCGGCGTTCAACGCTTCGAGTCGCGCGGCCGCGGGCAGCTGCTGTTTCGCCGCGACCTTCAACAATTGAGCCTGCACAATTTCTCCCGACTTCCCTTTCAACCCCGATGCACCCGCGACTGCCGCGGCGCTTTGGACCAACTCCGCATCTTTGGAATTAAAAAGCGTGAGCAGGAACATTGGATCGGCCAGGGTTTTAGGGCGCGCGCGGCGCAGCGAATCCAACGCGAATAAACGGGTGTCGCGCGTCGCCGCGGTCTCGAGTGAAACACCTTCCAGCATCTCCTGGATGGCGCCCGCGTTTCCTAGATTCTGCAGTTGGGTCTCAAGCTGAGACCGCTCGGAAGCGGAGAGCGTCTTTACCGATTTCACCCGACCGCGCAGGTAAGCGGCCACCGGCCCGCTCCATTCCTTCCGATGCGCGATAATCCAGTTGGCCGTTTGGTTTAAAAGTGGATGGGCGCTGCTCTCAAGAAACGCGGTGACTTCCTGTGGTTGCAGGTCGCCGCTGTCCATTTGATCAAGGGCGATCAGAGCGACGCGTTTGGTTGCAGGATCGCTTTCCGCATTCACTCCAGCGCGGGTATCGGCGGCCGCATTGATCTCGATCAACGCGTAAATAATCGAATGCTCCAGAATCCGATCTGGCGCGGTCAAACCACCCGCCGCTTCGAGAAGAGGTTTTATGGCCTCACGATTGCCGAGTCGTCCGAGCGCCTCCGCGGTCGCGCGACGGACTTGTGTATCTCGCGATTTGAGCAACGGGATCAGCGCCGTAAACGCGGACCCGTCGCGCATCACGCTGACGGCATGAATCGCTGAGTGCTGAACGCTGGAATCAGTGACACCGAGCGCAACGTGCAATGCCTCTTTCGCCATGGCATCCGTGCTCCCGGTTAAAGCCCAGATTGCGTTGCGCTTTTGACTTGCGGGCGCCGAGCCGGTCAAAACCTCTCGTAGGAGGGCCGCAGAATCGGATCGTTTCCGCAGGTCTTGAGTCGCACGGTGAACGACCGCGGGGCGCGCATCAGTCAAGCGTTGCACGAGCTCTGCGGTGGTTGGCGACTTCCAATCGAGCCGCAAGCCGCGGGCATCGGTGACGCGCGCGGCATCGGTCCGGCGAATGCGATAAACCGCGCCAAGCACATCGGGCTTCCAAAGTTGCGAAGTGGGGCAACAGATCTTGTACCACCCGCCTGTATCCACGACGAGCAACGAGCCGTCCGCATCTTCCATCACGTCTGTGGGATGGAAATCGGTGCTGTCACTCGTGAGAAAATCGGAGTCGACCGTCTTGTAGGAGCCACCGTTCGGCTGCAGGAGGTGGCGTGTCACTTTGTGAAGGTTGAAGAGGCAGGCGAAGAGATTGTCCTTGTACTCTTTGCCGAGCACCTCTGATTCGTACCGCGTTAAGCCACATGGCGCGGCGGGTCCGAGGTGCGTCAGGACCGGCATCAACTCGCCGGTTTTTTTGTGGTCATCGGTGACGTCGTTCACCTTGCCGTAAACGCCTCCGTAAATGGCGTGAATCAAGCCGTCGCGCTGACCGCCTCCGGGATTTTGAAAGAAGGTCGTGGTGAAAATCCGCTCTCCTTCGGGCGTAAATGCGACACCGACCGGGTTATCCATTCCGCCCGTCATGACCGGCTCGACAAAGCCGCCTTCCGGCCGGCGACGGAAAATGTGAGCGGCGCGCGTTTCGAAAATTTTTCCGTTTGGACGGTCGTATGTTTGCTTCGCGAAGGCGCCTTTACTCCAGTAAATCCAGCCATCCAGGCCGAGATACGGCCCGTGCAAATCGTTGGCGCAGCCGGTCAGCGTTTTGGCGTCGAACCATTCTTCGCGTTTATCGGCGACACCATCGCCATCCGTGTCGGTCAGCTTCCAAATCACAGGAGGCGCGGAAACATACAGAGACCCGTCGAACCACATCGCGCCTTCGGGAAACATCATTTTGTCGGCGAAGACGACAGATTTGTCGAAGATCCCGTCGCCGTCCGTATCCTCGAGGCGCATGATTCGATGCGGCTTCTTCTCGAGTTGCTTCGCGGTTGGTTCGTTCGAGCCGGAGGAATCGGTGACGTAGAGCCTGCCCTGCTCGTCGAAATCGGCTTCGATCGGGCGGTCCACCAGTCCGGGTCCGGCGACGCGCTCCAAAGTGAATCCGTCGGGCAAAGTGAAGGTCTGTGCCCCGAACTTGAAATCCGCAGCGCGCGCGGCGCTGAGCGTCAAGGCTGAAGCAACAAGCAAAGAGATCCTTGGATTCATAAGCCGGATTGTATCGCGAGGGCAGCGAACGGCACGCAGAAAGTTGCAGTCCGAGGAGAGTTAACGTGCCAGGCTGGAAAAATTTTAATTTGTCGCGATAGAGGTACAGTTGCGGTGACGGTTGAGGCAGAGCGGCTTGCAAGGGCACTGAGAGCAAATTTGCGTGCCAGATAATGTGCCCGTATAGAGTCAAACCACGCTCGCGTGGAGGGGAAAGGAGGACGCACTCGGGCAAAGTCCGAGCGTATGCCAGGAAGGTCACTCGAAGTGAGACTCGGAAGGGAAAGCCCGACTGAACCGGGATTTTTCTTCGAGGTCCAACTTAGTGACCACGAATGGTTGTTCGTGATCATTCAACAAACCATACGAGAAAGAGAGGGCGAGTCAACTGAGCTACTTACTGTTAGCAAATAACACAATTGGCAGAAAATCGGCTACGAAGGTCCGCCTTAACGTAAAAGAAGGAATGGTGCAGGTTCGTTCCTACGAGAATGATCGCATGGCGTACCAGCGCGGGAATGGTCGACCATGTTTTCAGATCACCCGACGGATAAAGGCGTGGCGGAAAGGAGCTGCGAGTAACGTAGTTGAAGACAAATCCCGGGTTGGGCAGGTAAACGGGATTGAAAGCTATGTTCTCGCTGATTTCGATGTAGGTAAGCGTGATAGCCGGTGATCGGTTGGTGCGGCCTAGTGAGAACTTGAATATTCTCCAAGGGGCCTGACGCAACACGTAGAGATCGTCGTACCAGGGGTTACGCTCCCGTTGGTCGCTCACCCCTGGCTACTATCATTTCAGCCCTCCGGGCAACTGCTGTCGAGAGATGGCGAACTGGGCTTTTACGAAGCGTCTGGGTTGAAGCTGGTGCTGTTCTGAGCCTTTGCGCGTGGACATGATTCGCCCTTACAGGGCTAATATTTCACAGGACGAGTTTACCTGGGCCTCCGCTTCCGCTTTAGCCCAGGCTTTCATATTGCGGGCTTTCAGCCCTTCAAGAAGCTCGCGCATCGGTCAGTCGTTTTCCCTGGGAAGTGATCCAAGGCGTTTCCGCGGGTGCGATTAAAGTGGTGAGGTTGCGGAGAATTTTCCGTCGCCCCTCCCGGGGCGCTGACTCTTGATCAAACGGTACCGGTGGCTGCGCTCGAAGACTCGCTTGCCAACCGGCTACTCTCCGACATCCCTTCGGGATAAACCCAAAGGCTCACCCGGATTTGATCACACCCCCTAATTCGGGTCATCTGTTTGGAGATTGACTTTCAGGCAGGCGAGACTCACTTTCGGCGAATTGAGGAGTTGGAGCGGTTCTGGTGCGGAATTCAAAGTATTCACCTCATCTCTGAAAAACTATGAACTCACGAAATTCAAATCCTATCGGCGGACAAACATCTCAAATTTCGAATGGCTTCACGTTGATCGAATTACTCGTGGTCATTGCGATTATTGCGATTTTGATCGGGTTGCTTGTGCCGGCGGTGCAGAAGGTGCGGGAAGCAGCGGCGCGCACGAGCGCGCAAAATCACGCCAAAGAGATTGCGGCGGTGGTAGCGGATTGGATTTCGAAAGACGAATTGGGGCATATCCCGTCTCCCACGGATTTGTGTGAGCTGCTGCCGGGCTTCTGCGATGGGTCAGTCAAACAATTGGTCAAGGATGGTTACAGCTTCGAAGTATCGAATGATCCCAACGGGGTCAACATCGTCGGCACTCCGGTGTTGCCGGGCCGGACAGGGCTGTATGTGATCGCATCGGATCTGCAAGGGAATATCCGCACGTTCCTGCATCCGAACGCGCTGGACGCTCAACGACAGATGTTCGATCAACTGCGCGCGAATGCGGCCGCGTTCATTGCGAGCTTCGGGAGGCCGAACCTGAGCTCGGCGTTCCTCGGGCAGTTACATGGGATGAATCAACTGCCCGCGGTGCAGGACGCATTCGATAAGGTCAACGGGAACGGAGATGACCTGTTGACGTTACGTGAGATTCTTTCCTACCAGGTTTTTGGCAGGTCGCTGGACGACGCATTTAAAATCACCGAAACGATGGGGTTAGGTGCGGGCGGCGAACAGTTCGCCGATATCGGTATCGGGAAGGGGGATCTCCTGTGCCCGGGAAACGCGCCGCGCGAACGTTAGTCAGGTGAAGAGGGCGCCGCGGAGTGCGCCTTCCCTTTATTGGCAGGCCTGTTCTCCGTATCATCAACGGATCGCTCGCGAAAAACGTTGAAATCCGCAGGCCCGCGGTCAAAATCTCATCATTATTTTGACCGTTTATCCAGAGCACGTTAGGCGCTGGCGCACTCCGGAATGACCACGGAGTTCCGCCAAAGCTGGACCAGGATTCGTTGGGTGCTGCTGATCCTGGCGATTGTTTTGCTCGGCAACTGGCTGTTCACTCCGGGCTTTTTTCGACTGATCGTCAAAGACGGGCACCTTTATGGGAGCCTGGTGGATATCGCGGATCGTGCGGCACCGGTCATGTTGCTTTCGCTCGGGACGAGCCTGGTGATCGCCACGGGCGGGGTGGATCTTTCGGTCGGCGCGGTGATGGCAATCATCGGGTCGCTGGCGGCCAAGCTTGTGGTGGGGCCGCAATACGGTTTCGCAGTGGTCGTGATCCTCTGCCTGTTGCTCGGCGCAGTCCTGGGCTTGTGGAATGGCGCGCTGGTTTCTTTTCTTGGGGTTCAACCGATCGTGGCGACTTTGATTCTGATGGTCGCGGGGCGTGGGATTGCGCAGCTCCTCACGGACGGGCAAATCATCACGTTCGAAACGCCAGCGTTCGTTTATCTCGGGAGCGGATTTTTTGCCGGACTGCCGTTCACCTGCACGCTGGTGGTCATCAGTACGATTTTAACTTACGTGCTCGTGCGCAAAACGGCGCTTGGTTTGTTTATTGAGGCGGTGGGCGACAATGAAACAGGCAGCCGCTATTCGGGAATCAACACCCGGTTCATCAAGTGTTTTGCTTACGCAACGAGCGGATTTTTCGCGGGGCTGGCGGGATTAATTGTCGCGTCCGACATCAAGGCGGCCGACGCGAACAACGCCGGGCTGTACATCGAACTGGATGCGATTCTTGCGGTGGTGCTGGGTGGAACGGCCCTCACGGGCGGGCGGTTTTATCTTCTGAATTCGTTGGTGGGAGCGCTTTTGATCCAAACGCTCACCACGACAATTCTGACGCGGGGGGTGCCGGTCGAGTTCACGCTGGTGGTCAAGGCGATGATGATCCTGATGGTCTGTCTCGCTCAATCCGAACAATTCCGGGCGATGGTGCTGCGGCTGTTTCGTAGAGGACATGAAGTTGCGGCTTAACAAAAGCGTCCTGCCGTTCGCCATCACGGTTGCGGTTTGCGCATTGCTTTATGTGGCGGCAGGCCTCCGCTTCCCTGCGTTCTTCAGCTTGGGTGTGCTCGGGAATTTCTTCACTGATAACGCCGTTCTGGGGATTGCCGCGATTGGTCTCACGTTTGTGATTCTTTCTGCGGAAATCGATCTTTCGGTTGGATCAATGATCGCGTTCACAAGCATGCTCGTAGCGCGGCTGGTCATGAATTACGAATGGCACCCTGCTCTCGCGATTTCAGCCGCTCTCATTTTTGGGCTCACGTTTGGCACGGTGATGGGAGCGCTGGTCTACTTCTTTCGAATCCCGGGATTTCTCGTGACGCTGGGCGGTCTTTTCTTTGCGCGCGGTGCGAGCTATGTGCTGCGGCTGGAATCAATCGCGATTGACCAGCCATTTTTCACGGCGGCCTCGGAGTGGCATCTGCCACTAATTCCAGGGCGGCTCGATCTCGGCTTGCCGGCGTGCGCGTTAATCGCGGTGTTCCTCCTCGCGATGGTGGTGGCCCATTACACGCCGTTCGGTCGAAACGTTTACGCGCTTGGCGGAAGTGAACAATCCGCCGCGCTGATGGGGCTTCCGACCGGTAAAACCCGAATCGGCGTTTTCGCGCTGAGCGGATTGTGTTCCGCACTCGCCGGAATCGTTTATTGTCTTTATACGTTTTCGGGAAATCCAAATGCAGCGACCGGACTGGAGCTGGATGCGATCGCAGCGGTGGTGATCGGGGGGACGCTTCTGACCGGCGGCGTAGGTTATGTGGCGGGGACGCTGGTGGGGGTGCTGATTTTCGGCATCATCCAGACCGCCATCACTTTCGACGGCCGCCTCAGTTCCTGGTGGACTAAAATTGTGATCGGCGCGCTGCTGCTGCTCTTTCTGCTGCTGCAGAAAGTGATTCAGTCGAAAGCAGTGAAATAGTGCGGGTCCTCAGGGTCGTGCGGAAATCTCGAGCATCCGATCAATCGGCAACCGTGCGCGCGTAATAATCTCCGAACTCAACTCGATGCGCGGGTGCAGGTCGAGCATGCAGTTATAGAGTTTTTCGAGCGTGTTCATTTTCATGAACCGGCACTCGTTGCAGCGGCAATTGTCGGTCGGAGCGGGGATGAATTCCTTGCCCGGACACTCCTTTTGCAAGCGGTGGAGCATCCCGGCTTCGGTCGCGATGAGAAACACCTTCGACGGATGATTTTTGCAGAACGCCACCATCTTCTCCGTCGAACAGACCTCGTCCGCGAGCATTCGCACGGCCTTTGTGCATTCCGGGTGAGCAACCAGCGGTGCGCCGGGATGTTTCTGGCGGAACTGAAGGAGCGTCTTGTGCGTCCATTCGACGTGCACGTAACAAAAGCCGCGCCACAACGTCATGGGACGGCCGGTCTGCTCCATGACCCACGAGCCAAGATTTTCGTCCGGAACGAAAAGCAGGTCTTTGTCCTTTGGAACGGAATTCACGATTTTTACGGCGTTGCCGCTCGTGCAAATGACGTCGCTTAACGCTTTCACTTCCGCGCTGCAATTAATATAGGCGACGGTATAGAAATTCGGGTTGGTCGCTTGCAGAGCGCGCAGTCGTTCGGGAGGACAACTTGCTTCCAAAGAACACCCGGCATCTTTGTCGGGCAAAATCACGACCTTGTTCGGGTTCAGAATTTTCGCCGTCTCGGCCATGAAATGCACTCCGCAAAAGACGATCACTTCCGCCGGTGTTTTGGCAGCCTGTTGCGAAAGGCCGAGCGAATCGCCGACGTAATCGGCCACATCCTGAATTTCAGGGACCTGGTAGTTATGAGCGAGTATGACCGCGTTGAGCTTCTTCTTCAGCGCGAGAATCTCCTTTGAGAGTGTGTCGAGACGTTCGGGCGCAGTGCGGGCGGTGGTGGGAAATCGATCGACGGTTGCTGGAACCTCCGCAATTTCAATCATCCCGAGAACGTAGGGCGACGAGAGAGAGCCGTCAATCAGCCCAAAAAACAAACGACGTTTAGCTCGCATTTTTCTTCGAATGCCGCGAGGGTGATGAGTGTCGAATCCGCAGATGAGCGCAGTCGGTGGTCCAAAGCACCCGGTTCTAGCGCCGGAACCGAGGGAAAGTGAAAAAAAGGCACTTTTGAATTTATTGGCCGACGAGGACGCGTCGGTCTACCACACGATTCGTGCGAAAATTATCAGCTACGGCCTTTCTGCGGCGCGGTGGCTTCAGCCTTCGACCCTGAGCAGCGATCCGATTCTTCGCCGACGGGCCATCGAGATTATCCAACATCTTTCGCGGCACGCGGCGGATAATCGTTTTCTGGCGTTCTGTCTGACGCAGGGAGAAGAGTTGGATATCGAGCAAGGGGCGTTTCTCCTGGCGCAAACGCAATATCCGGACATCAACATCCAGGCTTATCAGGCGCTGTTTGATAATTACGCGGCGGACCTGCGGGAACAAATTGGGCCGGGGCAGTCGAGCGAACAGACGATCGCGATCATCAATCACTATCTTTTCGACGAACTTGGTTTCCACGGGAATGAAGAGAGCTATTACGATCCGGACAACAGCTACCTCAATCGCGTGGTTGACCAGCGCACGGGAAATCCCATTAGTCTTTGCAGCATTTACCTCGCGGTGGGTCGCCGTCTAAAACTGCCGATTGTCGGGATCGGAATGCCGGGCCATTTTCTCTGCCGCTTCCAGACTACGACCGAGGATGCTCTTTTCATTGATGCGTTCAATCGCGGCAAACTGCTCACCCGCGCCGATTGCGTGAAGTATCTCGTCCATACCCGGGACGGGTTTAAAGAGTCGTATATTGCGCCTGTCTCAGGACGCCGCACGTTGTCGCGCATGTGCTCGAACCTGCACCAGATTTACAGCGAACTTTCGCTCGCGGAAGAAATCGCCCGCTTCCAACGCTACATCGTCGCACTCGCGAAATAGCCCGCTGTCCTACTCAAAGGGCTTGAGCTACTCTTTTCGCATGGAGCCCGGGAAGTTAGGGACCGGTTCAGATCTCATCGATGAAGCGGTGGCGTTGGCGCGCGTATTGCAACAGCGCGCGACCGAACTGCAAACGCCTCAGGAACGCCGCCAGCAGAGGGAACTGGATCGCATGCTGCAGAACCCCGCGGACAAGGCGACGGTCGTCCAACTGACAGACGAAGCATTCCGCTCGACCCGTTTTCGCCGTACCGCCGAACATCTCACGCATATCCTCGACGTTCAGGGCATTCCGCGATTCTTCACGCCACTGGATCGGGCGTTATTGCGCGGGTTCCGGACATTCGGCGGTTGGTTACCGGGCGTTTCGGTGCCGCTGGTCAAGGAGCACATGCAGCAGGAGACGGCGAATGTCATCCTGCCCGCGGAGCCGGATGTGCTCGGGGAGCACTTGCGAGCGCGCCAAAAGGCGGGGGTGCGCATGAACCTCAATTTACTCGGTGAGACGGTTCTGGGCGAAGGCGAGGCGGCAAATCGTCTCGAGAAATGCCTGGAGGCCCTGCAACTCCCGGAAGTCGAGGTCATCTCGGTCAAAATTTCGACGCTCTACTCACAGATTTCCGCTCTGGCGCGCGAGCCTACCGTGCGAGTTTTATGCGATCGCCTTGAACCGTTGTTCCGGACCGCGTCGCGCCTCAGGTTTAGGCGACCTGATGGTTCCGAGGTTCCGAAATTTGTTTACCTGGATATGGAAGAGTACCGCGACCTGCATCTGACGGCACAGGCGTTCATGCGCACGCTGAATCGGCCTGGCCTGGAGGAAGTGAGCGGCGGAATTGCTTTGCAGGCTTATATCCCAGATTCGGCGGCGGTGCAGCGCGAAATCATCGAGTGGGCAAAACGCAGGACCGCAGGCGGTGGAGCGCCCGTGACCATTCGCATCGTCAAAGGCGCGAATATGGAAGCGGAGCGTGTCGACGCCGCGCTGCACGATTGGCCTCAGGCGCCGTTCAAGACGAAGATCGAAACGGACGCGAATTACAAACGCATGCTGCAACAGGGCATGGCGTCGCTCGACGCCGTTCGGCTCGGGGTGGCGTCGCACAATCTTTTTGATGTCGCTTACGGCCTTGTCCTGGCGCGACGTTCAAATGCCGGTGATCGGATCCAGTTCGAAATGCTCGAAGGGATGGCGAACCACCAACGGCGTGCGCTGCTGGAAGAAACACGCAACCTTTTGCTTTATGCCCCGGCCTGCCGGAAGGAAGAGTTCCTGAACGCGATCGGATACCTTCTGCGCCGGCTCGACGAAAATACGGGCCCGGAGAATTTCCTTCGGCATGCGTTTAAGCTCTCGGTGAATTCACCCGAATGGGCTCAGCTCGAATCAGGTTTCCGCAGTGCATTCACGATCGCCATTTCCGATGCGCCTCATCGCACGCAGAACCGGCTGACTGAACAGTTCGACGAGCCAAAAGAGGAAAGGTCGTGGAATGAATTCGAGAACGAGCCGGACACCGATTGGTCTCTTCCGCAGAACAGCCGGTGGGCGGCGGAAGTGGTCGCCCGGCGCGAACGGTCGATTCGCGAAATCCCCCTGGTCATCGCCGGCCACGAAATCGCCGGCCCTTTCACGGGCGAATGCCGCGACCCATCACAACCCGGAGTGATTCATGCCCGGTATACGCAAGCCACCGAAGAACAGGTGGATCAGGCAGTCGCAGCGGCGAAACAAGATCCCGATGGATGGCGCGCGCTGGGCGTAGAGGAACGATATACAATCCTTGGTCGGGTTGCGCAGGAACTGCGTCGCAGCCGGGCCGACTTGATGTGGGCGGCTCTCGCAAACGGAGGAAAAATCCTGAGCGAGTCCGATCCGGAAGTGAGTGAGGCGATTGATTTCGTCGAGTTCTACCGCGCGTCAGCTCGTTACTTTTACGAACTGGAAGGACTCAGCGCCACACCGCTCGGGATAGTCGTGGCTTTACCCCCTTGGAACTTTCCCATCGCCATTCCCTGTGGCGGAATCGCAGCCGGGCTCGCTGCCGGAAATACCGTTCTCCTGAAGCCCGCTTCGGACACCGTGCTGGTGGCCTGGGAACTGTGCCAATGTTTCTGGCGCGGTGGAGTTCCGAAGAGTGCCCTGCAATTTATCCCCTGCCCCGGCGGCACCGCCGGTCAACGGCTCGCGACCCACCCGGATGTTTCAGCGGTCATTCTCACCGGCGGCACCGCGACCGCGATGCACTTGCTCCGCGCGAAGCCCAATCTGCCACTCTTCGCTGAGACCGGCGGGAAGAATGCCACCATCATCACGGCTCTTTCAGATCGCGAACTGGCGATCAAGCATGTGATCCATTCCGCCTTCAGCCATTCCGGCCAGAAATGTTCGGCCACTTCGTTGCTCTTGCTCGAAGCGGAACTTTACGACGATTCCAACTTTCAGCGGATGCTTTGCGATGCGGCCAGGAGCATGCACGTGGATTCCGCGTGGGAATTGCACACGCGAATCAATGCCTTGATTCACGCTCCGCGCGGCGATCTCGACAATGCACTGAAGGTGCTCGAGCCTGGCGAATTCTGGGCCTTGCGCCCGGAGCCGGTGGGAAACAATCCTCACCTATGGAGTCCCGGAATCAAATACGGCGTGAAGCCGGGCAGTTACACGCACAACACAGAATTTTTCGGACCGGTCCTGGGCGTGATGCGGTTCACAACGCTGGACGAAGCCATCGATCTGGTGAACCAGACCGGTTACGGCTTGACCAGCGGATTGCAAAGCCTGGACGAACGCGAACACGCCCGGTGGAAAGCGGGGATTCTCGCCGGCAATCTTTATATCAACCGCGGCACAACGGGCGCGATTGTCCTTCGTCAGCCTTTTGGCGGCATGGGCAAAAGTAACGTCGGCCCCGGCATCAAGCCGGGCGGTCCGAACTACGTCGCGCAGTTTTTGCGTTTCGAAGAAAAACGAATCGAAACCGTATGCACCATCACGAACAAAGACCTTCAATCGCTGCGCGCCTCGCTGGAGAAAAACAGCTCTCTCCACGATCTTGATCTCGCCCGTTTGCGTGCTGCGATTTCGAGTTACGACTATTGGTGGAATGAAGAATTCAGTCGCGAGCACGATCACTTCCACCTGCTCGGCCAGGACAATTTTCGTCGCTATCTACCCTTCCGCGAAATTCGGATTCGCGTTTACCGCAAAGACAGCGCGTTCGATGTTTTCGCCCGAGCCTGCGCCGCCCGCGTGACGGGAGCGCGGGTCATCATCAGCCATTCACCAGATCAACCGCATCCTGCACTGGGACCCCTTGATGAAGCGACGGAGTTGTGGGCTGGTGGCATCGAGTTTCTAGAGGAACACGACGCGGTTCTCGCGGACCAGATCCGCGCCATGCCACCGCACGCACATGAACGGATTCGGTTCTCCGCCTCTGATCGCGTGCCGCAGGAACTCCGGCGGGCCGCCGCCGAATCGGCCGCGTACCTCGCGGATCAGCCGGTTCTTGGGCACGGGCGCATCGAACTCATCTGGTACTTGCGCGAGCAAAGCATTTCATTTGATTACCACCGGTATGGAAATCTTGGTGATCGCGCAGAGGAAGAACGTCGAGAAGTGCACTAAGGCGACGCGTCAGGGTTCTTACACAGGTTGCGAATAGCACAACCGGTGCGAGAATAGTGTCCAAGGAGAGAAAGCGATGCTTAGCGTCGCAATAAATTGTTATGAGACTACATTGGGGGATACTACTCTTATCGACCACGCTAGCACTAGCACCGACTTCGTGGTCGGCCACGACAGCAGCACCTGCGAAAACGACTGACAACGCCACGACTCATGTTCCTTCGTCGAAGAAAGTTGATCTGAATACCGCCAGTAAAGCGGATCTTGAAACTTTGCCCGGGGTTGGTCCAGCGACGGCAAGCGAAATTATCGCGGCGCGGCCGTTCAAAACGGTTGAGGACTTGAAGAATGTAAAGGGCATAGGTGAGGCGCGTTTCGATGAGCTTCGCAGTCACGTCACCGTTTCGCATAAATCCACCACCGCGACGACAGAGACAACACGGCGCTCCGAACCAGGTCGAACCGCCGGAACAGCCCGCGCTACGCGCGTCGACCTGAATACAGCGGACGCAGCGACGCTCGAAAGTCTTCCTGGGGTCGGTGCGGCTACCGCTCAAAACATCATCAATGCGCGTCCTTTCAAATCGGTGGACGATCTCAGAGACATAAAAGGTATCGGCACAACACGGCTCGAGCAGATCCGCCCGCTAGTGGTCGTTCACCCGAATGCGCGCGGCTCTGCGCCCGGCGTCGAGACCAGCCGTGACATTCGTCCAAAAGTATCGAACCCAACGACTGCCGCACCTCCGGCCCTGGGGAAAGGGGCCGAACAAAAGGCAACGGGCAATACCGCTGAAACAAAAATCAATCTGAATACCGCCAGCCGCGAGGAACTTGAAGCACTCCCTGGCATCGGGCCGGTAAAAGCGCAAGCGATCATCGACAACCGCCCCTACAAGTCGGTCGAGGACGTCATGAAGGTGAAAGGAATCAAAGAGGGAACATTCGGCGAAATCAAAGGCCGGATTCGGTAAACTGAAAGTCACCGCCAATTTGGAGAAGGGCCGCGAAATATCGCGGCCTTCATTTTTTGTACAACGCTCGAAGAAAACTATTTGCCTGCGCTGACCTTTCTCATACGCTGCCGGCACTTAGCATTTGAACCGGCGTGCCGCCGGGTTTGGGAACATTTTACAGATGAAGACGACTGCGCAGCCGAATAATTTTCCGAAACTTCACAACGCCATGTGGCCGGGCCTGGTGGGTAAGGGCAGCCCAGGCGCCGAACCGTGCATCGATCTCGATACGATGCTCAATCTGACCGCCAAGGCGGAGGTGAACGGCCAGAAGTTTGATGGCGTGGACATTTTTCTTTTTGACCCGCATGTCAGTATTGATTCAACGGACGACCAACTGAAAAAGCTCGCGGACAAAGTTCGCACAAAGGGATTTGTCGTCGGGTCCGTCGTGGCACCGGTCTGGGGTCCGACCGGGGGCGGTTCCGCGATGGGCAGCGAGGAGGAACGGAAGGCTTTTGTCACGCAGGTGCAGAAGGCCTGTCGAATCGCGAAAAAGCTGCGGGAACTCGGCGTTCGTTCATACGGGGTTGTTCGCATCGACTCGGCAGCCGGCGTGCACGATTGGTCAGCCGATCCGAAAGGCAACACCAAGAAGATTGCAAAGACTTTCAAGGAAGCTGGCAAGGTCGCCAAAGATCATGGTGAACGGCTCGCTGCTGAAGGCGAAATCTGCTGGGGCGGCATGCACAGTTGGAAGCACATGATTGACCTGCTCGAAGAAGTTGGGCAGCCCAAACTCGTGGGCTTCCAGGCCGACATGGCTCACACCCTTCTCTACACGCTCGGTTACAACGAGCCGAAGCATCGACTCGTCCCCGAAAATTTCCATTGGGAACCAGATGCTTTCCACAGAGCGATGCAGAAGCTTACCAAAGCGCTCCGCCCCTGGACTATCGATTTCCACGTCGCGCAAAACGACGCTACCGTCAAAGGTTCCGGCACTCACGACAAGACCGGGCGTCACTGCGTCGTAACCGATCCAAACGGTAAATTAAACATCCCCCGGGATGCCGGCTACTGGATGCGTGACGATAAAGGCAAGGTTACGAAGAAATTCAAACACATCTGCTGGGATGGTTGCATGTTCTCGAACAACATCATGACCGGCCAGCAAATTTGGAACGACATCCTCGCAGCTATGGTGCAAGTTCGGGAAAATCACGGATGGAAAGAATAGAGCGACGACCTGGGCATTTCGCTTCTCACTAGGGCAACCAAATCCTTATTCGTAAACGGAGCTTACGAATTTCGTCAGGTCGTTCAGATCGCTGAATTACAAGTACTTCGAAATCTGACTCTTAGGCGGTAGAGGCTTTTGGCATTAGGCATGCTGATACTTTTACTCGCCTTGGAAAAGTACTATGAAAAGGATTGGATTACTAACATTCGCGGCGTCCGCATTGGTCACGTCAATTCGGGCAGATATAAATAAACCAGATTTCAGTGATGTTTCGGACCTGAAGTTAAACGGAAATGCAAGTCAGCAGGGAAACACCCTGCAACTAACTCCTTCCGCGGCTGGCCAATCAGGGTCAGCTTTTTCCCTCTCGACCGTTGCTCTGAATAATTCGAGTTCGTTCAGCACGAAATTTCAATTTCAAATCACATCACCCGGTGGGATTGGCGACGGAGACGGGCAGGGCGCAGACGGCATTGTATTCGCCGTGCAAACCCAATCCAACAGCGTCGGTGGCGCAGGCGGCGGCATAGGCTACCAGAATATTAGCCCGAGCGTGGGTATTGAATTCGACACGTACGATAATGGTTTGGGTGTGGGAGATCCGAATGGAAATCATGCGGGTGTTGATCTCAACGGTAACATCTTCTCGGTCGCGACTGCTTTAGAACCCACTCGGTTCAACGATGGCAAGGTTTGGACGGCCTGGGTCGATTACGATGGAGCGACCGATCTAATCGAGGTCCGCTACAACGAAACCGGTATTCGTCCCGCTTCCGCCAACCTAAGCTACACTGTGGATTTGGCCTTGGATTTGGGCAGCCCGAACGCGTATGTCGGCTTCACCGCAGGAACCGGTTCGGGATATGGCGATCATCGTATCCTGAGTTGGGAACTGCGGACTGACTTCAAACCGATCGATATTCCCGGCGATGGCGTGCCTGATGGGGGGAGTTCTTTCGCCCTGCTGAGTCTCGCTTCCGTTGCCATGCTTGGTTGGGCCAAGAAAGCTCGCGGTTAATTCGTCCTTGTTGCGCGGAACGGCCAGGTGCCGTTCCGCCAGGACCAAATCAGAAACGCGACCAATCCCGCGACGAGACTGAGAAAACCTGCGATTTGCAGCGGGCGATCGGTCGTGACGATCATAAAGATCCATCCCAGCAGCGCGATGATACAGGGGATTGGATAAAGCCACATCCTGAAAGGGAGATGGACTTGCGGTTTGGCTCGTCTCAAGAGGATAACCGCGGCGCTTTGGCCGATGAATTGAATCACGATTCTCGTGATAATCAGCGCATCAATGACGGCACCGAGCGAGAAAAAGCTGCAAACAATCGAAATCAATCCGATCAGCAACAGGGACACGTACGGGAAGTTTTTGGTGGGATGCAACTTCCCGAAGATCCGGAAAAAATAGCCGTCCAGCGCGGCGGCGTAGGGAATGCGCGAGTACCCGAGCATCAGAGCGAACACCGAGGCGAAGGCGGTCCAGAGCACGAGTCCGGTGAATACAACTGCGGCCGGCCTCCCGAGCAGCCGTTCGATAAAAATCGAAACGACGTAATTCGCATTCGGGTTGTTCTCCGCAGGAACAAACTCACGCCAGGGCACGACACCGATGATTGACAGATTAATCGCGATATAAATCAAGGCCACGCCGACGAGGCTGATCATCACGGATTTCGGGATAACCCGATGTGGCTCGTGCACTTCGTCGCCGATGTAGCACACGTCGTAATACCCGAGGTAATCGTAGAGTCCTACTCGCGCGGCAGTTCCCAACCCCAGAAAAAAGCCCAAGGAAAAGTTGAAGGCATTCGGCGGAAAATCGAAGGCCGTCTTCGGATTGAAATGCGTCACGCCGAGAAGAATGACCACGGCGGTCGTGAACATCGTTCCAATCCACAAGGTGACCGTGATTTTCCCGATCGATCCGATCTTGCGATAGAGCAGGAATATCGTGGCGATTCCCATCGCAATCGCCAGAGGATCAATTCTCGCATTTCCGAACGTCAGTATGGTTCTATTCGGCCAGATGTAATTCAAATACTGGCAGAACCCGATATAACCGGATGCGATCTCCAATGGACCGCTAAAGATGAATTGCCAGATGAATAGAAATGCCATCATGCGTCCCCACCGTTGCGGACCAAAGGCCTGCCGTAAGTAGACATAAGTCCCACCTGATCCCGGCAGCGCTGCGCCCAGTTCGCTCCAGATTAACCCGTCTGCCATACAAATAAGGAGTGCCACGAACCATCCGAGCATCGATTGAGGTCCGCCGAGGGCGGACATCAGGAGCGGGATTGTTATGAACGGCCCGACGCCGATCATGTTGCTCATATTGAGCGCCGTGGCTTGAAGCAACCCAAACCGGCGCTGCAGCGCAGGAGCGTTCGCTTCTGTTGGAGTGGCTTCCATTTGCAGGGTCGCGCGACCATAGGACAGATTGATTAACTGCAAAAGCGGAAACAGCCGCTCGTCCCCGCCCCTACCAATCTGCTGGGATTTCGCCAAATAGCGCTTGCTTTCCCCCAGAGCGGGACGAAAATACTTCCCTCGATCAGATAATTAGAGTTCAGACTCGGTGGATCATCAAAGTGGAGGTTAACTACGTTGACTGGTTCGAAACCCGACGAACGGGAACAAGTCCGGGGTTCTTGTCGTCTCTTCAGGAATGTATGAATAGCAAACTATTTGTCGGAGGGCTTTCCTTCAACACCACCGAAAACGATCTTCAGGATGCTTTCGCCGCGCATGGCTCTGTGTCCGAAGTAAATCTCATCACCGACCGCATGACCGGCAAATCCAAAGGGTTTGCCTTCGTGACAATGAGTTCGCCTCAGGAGGCGCAGAACGCCATCAACGGGATGAATGGAAAATCACTGGATGGCCGGAATCTCACGGTCAATGAAGCGCGCCCGCGCGAAGAACGTGGCGGCGGTGGCGGCGGCGGGTACTCGGGCGGTGGCGGAGATCGGGGTTACGGCGGTGGAGGCGGTGGCCGGCGCAACCGCTATTGAAATTTTCCCTATGAAGGCAGAAAACGAACAACACATCGAGGTCGAAGGCCGCGTGCAAACTGTCCTCGCCGGAACAATGTTCCGTGTAGAACTTCCCAACAAGCATGTGGTGCTCGCCACCATTTCCGGGAAAATGCGCAAACGGTTCGTTCGCATCACCGCAGGTGACCGGGTGAAAATGGAAATGTCTCCGTACGACCTCGACAAGGCGCGTATCGTCTGGCGAGTCGGGTGAGCAATCTTGTCCCAGTAGCCGTTTAAGCCATGAATATCTTCCACCTCAACGGTGATATTTTCGATTTGGATCAAGTCATTGCCAGCCAGATCGAATCGGATTGTTTACGACTGACCTTTCGCAACGGGGACCAAATTCCGGTTCGTTGGCGTGACGAACGTGAGCGCGCGCAAATCCTTCAGTCGCTCGGAGGAGCGCTGAAGGATTAAACGACTTTCTTTTCCTCTTTTCCTTAGCGTCGTGCGGGACCGAAGCTGTATCCGCCGTAGCGCCGTCCACCCCGCGGCTTGCCGGTCACCGGTTTTGCGCCGGGCTTTGGAGCTTCAAAAAGCCGCGTATACCTGTAGTCAAAGTTCTCCACTTTTTGATGCTCGATCTTGCGGCCGATGAATCGCTCAATGGCACGCACGTAAGTACTGTCCTCCGCGACCATCAGCGTGAACGCTTCGCCTTCGGATTCAGCGCGGCCGGTTCGCCCGATGCGGTGCACATAATCAGCGGGGTGATGCGGAACGTCGTAATTGATCACGTGACTCACTTCGGCAACGTCAATTCCGCGGGCGGCGATATCTGTCGCGACTAAAACCTTGAACTGACCGTCACGAAAACCGCCGAGTGCCTGGTCGCGTTCGCGTTGCGTGCGGTTCGAATGAATCACCGCCACGCGATGATTGTGTTTGCCGAGCATTCGACCGATGCGATCCGCCCCGTGCTTGGTGCGGCAGAAAATAATCGCCGAGCGATAATCCGATTGAGCAAGCAATTCCTTGAGCAAGTCGGACTTCTGCGCCTCCGCGACCGGATAGACCGCGTGACGCACCGTTTCCGCTGGGGAACGACGCTGTCCAATCTCAATCACTTCGGGCGAACGCATCGTGCCTTTGATCAGGGAATCGATCTGCGGCGGGATGGTCGCTGAAAAGAGGGCTGTTTGACGGTCGCGAGGCACATGCCCTAAAATGCGGCGCACATCGGGGAGGAAGCCCATGTCGAGCATCCGGTCCGCTTCGTCCAGCACGAGAAACTTAACGCGTCCGAGTTGCACGCTTCCACGCTGAATGTGGTCCAACAACCGGCCCGGAGTAGCGATAACAATATCCACGCCGCGTCGCAGGTCGCCGAGTTGCCGCCCGTATCCGACTCCTCCATAAAGCAAAGCGGTGCGCAGATAAGTTAAACGCCCGAACTTTTGAATTGAATCGTTGACCTGAACTGCCAATTCGCGAGTCGGCACGAGAATCAGCGCGCGTGGCGCTTTTTCAGGCCTGTCGAGAAGGGTAAGAAGTGGAAGCGCGAAGGCGGCAGTTTTGCCCGTGCCCGTTTGCGCGCTGCCGATAATGTCTCGCCCTTGCAGAAGAAACGGAATGCTGCGCGCCTGAATGGGCGTGGGGCGCTCGTAGCCGAGCGCGGCTACTGCCTGGACAATCTTTTCGGAAATTCCCAACTCAGCAAAAGCTGAAGCTATGGGTTTACTTTCGCAGGAAGGTGT
This sequence comes from Limisphaerales bacterium, assembly GCA_044226545.1. Taxonomy (GTDB): domain Bacteria; phylum Verrucomicrobiota; class Verrucomicrobiia; order Limisphaerales; family SXQI01; genus DASVNK01. The sequence goes on along the minus strand of JBGAGW010000007.1, from coordinate 168,635 downwards.
TCCTGCACTAACTAATTTATGCATGTCTGTCTGACTGAGGAGTTAAATAGCCACTGAATGTTTCCGGTAATCGGATCTCAAAATCATCCCAGAAGAAGCTCCCAGCAGACGACCTACCAACGGTGAGAATCTAACAATCTCTTTTGCCCAGTATCGTCAGAATTCCGCCTTTATCAAATTATTTCTTTTGATTGCAGCAGGTTAGTTGGGGAAAGCCGCAGCTCACTTGGACGCCAATCGCGTTAGCAAGGCCGCGGCACGCTTATGATTGTAAGCTTTGACGAGGGCGAGGGCGGTTCGGCCTTGTTTGTCACGCGCGTCGAGATCTGCACCAGCCGAAAGAAGTGTTTCAAGGATGGCGGTATCACCGAAATCAACGGACGCCGCGTAAAGGAGCGGAGTCATGCCGTAGTTGTCCACGTGGTTGACGTTCGCGCCGTTTTTGAGCAGCACGCGCGCCGACTCAGGATGATTGCAAAGGACCGCCCAGCCCAGAGCCGTGATCTTGTCATCGTCCATTTCATCCGCTCGCGAGCCGCCTTCGACCAGGAATCGGACCATCGGAACTTCATCGTTCGTCGCGGCAATGATGACCGGTGTATTTGTAAACTGTCCGAGCAGTTTCATCCGCGGCTCGCGTTCGGCGCCAGCGGCGAGGAGCAACTTCGCGGTTTTTACATCGCCGCTCATGGCGGCGAAAAAGAGCGCCGAAGCGTCGTTACGAACCTTGCCTTCGACATTCACTTTTGCGCCATTTTGCAGGAGGAGACGCACTGAGTCCGAGTTGCCCTTATATTGAGCGGCCACCATCAGCGCGGTGATGCCGCTCGGCGCCTGGGTATTCACCTGTGCACCGCGGGCGAGGAGGAGCTTCACTTTTCGTGCGTCCCGCGCCGCCAGCATCAACAGGGTTGTCCCGCCCGTGGTTTGCGAGTTCGGGTCAAGGCCGGCGTCGAGCAAACGGGCCAATTCACCTGCGCTGCCGGTTAAAGCTACTCGAACCCCGTCCGGTTGTTCGTTCGGAAACTCAAGCGGATCGGCTGCGGGATGAGCGTCGGCCGAAATGACCATGAGCAACGCGTTCGCCGCCCATGAAGTCGCCATAATGGAGATGAACTGGTCATGGCCTTTCGGAAATTCGGTGTCGAAATAGGGCGGACTGACCGGGCCCGGCGGATGCAGACGGGAAGTAACGTGCCACGAACCATCCTGTGCCTGCGTGCCCAGAAGGAAGCGCAGACCACGTTGAAAAGCGGCGTGAGTTATGTCCAGACCGGCACTTTCTCGCAATGCGTAAAGGACTTCGCCTGTTGAATAAGCGTCGCTCGGCAACTCTGGCAATTCGGACCAACCACCGTCCGTGCGCTGCTCGCTCAGGAGTTGCAACGCGGCCTTTTGCCGGGCGGAATGTTCCGCCCCGGTCCAGAGCAGTCCAAGTAGTTGGAAAGCGCGATCTTCGGTGGTGCGCGGCATGGAATTGAGGAGCCAATTACGCGCCTTTCGGACCCGCTTCTCTTTTTCGGTTTTGAGTGATTCGGGCAGATACTGTTGGATAGCCTCGGCGCAGAGCGCAGTCTGGGTGAAAAGGCTGTGGGCCTGAGGCGGCCGCGCATCGAATGTCGTCCAACTTCCGTCAAGACGCTGATAGGAAGCGATCGTCTGGGCCAAAACGGTGGTGGAGAGATTCGGTTTTACACCCGCAAGATGAGCTGCAGTCAGAGCGAGGGCATCCTGCGGGGTATCGATATGATTGTAACCCTGAACAAACATGTCCAGGTCCGCGAGCGGAGCGAAGGTCGAACGAATCATTTCCCGCGCTGCCTTGTCATCGAACGGAACGCCACGTTTTCGAGCGAGGCTGAAAGTTCGAATGGGAAGCATCTGATGGTGGCAGGAAGCGCAGGATTCCTTCTTTTGCCAAATCTTCTGGGCGTGCTGAATGCGGATAATTGCGCGGCTTACGGCTTCACTCGCGACACTGGCGGTAGGAGCGGGTTCGGTTGGCTCCGCCGGCGTTGTAACCGGAGAGGAAAGACCGGCGTACAGGACAAATAGATACGCGGGAATATTTGGACGCATATGATAAACGGAGAAGTAGCATTGCTTACCTGAATGATGCAAACCGATTCGAGCATTCAACCCCCGTTCGAGCGTTTGTTTACGTCGCAGTTCGAAGGTGCTATTTGTTCCGTCCGTGCCCAGTGATCAGCCATTTTTAAGAATCGCGCTCGCGGAAGTGATGCGCGCCGCAAATGCTCTGTTTGAGGGGGGACTGATCAAAGCCTGGGCGCTGGGTGGAGCGCTTGCAGCCATTTTGAAGGCGTCCCGGCCAGAATTTTTCGAGCCGCCTGACCGATTCCTATAAAGAGGCTCTTGAGCAAGGTCGCTAAGGATTAGATGCGCTGACTTCATGGCTAGCGAATCCGGTGCCCTAAAGGCGCCCAGTGCTTCTGCCGGTCGAGTTGGCAGAAGGCCGGAAGTTAGGTATTTGTAAGGGGGTAGGGTATATGCCGGTCGAGTTCAAGGATTACTACAAAGCGCTCGGGGTTTCGCGGGAGGCGAGCCAGGACGATATTCGCAAAGCATTTCGCAAGCTGGCGCGCGAATTTCATCCGGATGTCGCCAAGGATAAAAAGAAAGCGGAGGAGAAGTTCAAAGAGATCAACGAGGCGTATGAGGTGCTGGGTGATCCAGCCAAGCGCAAGAAATACGATACGCTCGGCGCGAATTGGAACCGGCCGGAACCGCCGCCGGGATGGCAGCAATCCGGCCGCGGCGGAACAGGCCAACCGGGCGCTGAGGAGTTTGAATTTCACTTCGGCGGGACGGGCTTTAGTGATTTCTTCGAGCAATTCTTTGGCGGGCGGGCGGATTTTTCCGGTTTTCAGGACTTGAACGGAGCCGGACGGCGCGGGCGTTCTTCCGCGACCGAGCCGATGCGCGGGCAGGATATCGAAGGAGATATCCTCGTGAGCCTGGATGAAGCGCATCAGGGTTCGGTTCGGACGATTTCCTTTCAGCGGCGCAATCGTCTGACCGGAAAGGCGACCACCGAAAACTTTCGGGTGCGCATTCCGCTTGGAGTTCAGGAAGGGCAACTCATTCGCGTGCCGTCCAAAGGCGAAGAGGGAATGAATGGAGGACCGCCGGGCGACTTGTATTTGCGGGTGCGTTTTGCGCAGCATCCCGATTTCCGCGTGAGAGGTTCTGACCTCTACTACGATCTGGAACTCGCGCCGTGGGAAGCAGTGCTCGGGACGACGGTGAGCATTCCAGCGCTGGATGGCCCCGTGTCAGTTCGCGTCCCGCCGAATACCAACAATGGCCAGCAGTTGCGGGTCCGCGGCAAAGGGCTGCCGAGTGGTCCTTCAAAACGTGGCGACCTTTATGCGCTGATCACGATTCAAATTCCACCCGAATCCAGCAGCGAACAACGCAAGCTTTGGGAACAGCTTGCTGAAAAATCGGATTTCAACCCTCGAGGTTAAAGTTATGCCCGAAAATCGCATGGAAGGATTGCAGGTGAATGAGCCGAGTCCGGGCGTGCTCTATTCGCTCGATGCGGTGGTTCACCTCACCGGCGTCTCGCGCCGGAGCATTTTGGTCTACTGCAAATCTGGCCTGGTCCGGACCTCTGGAGATCCGCAGCAAGGCGAGTTCACGTTCGATGATGAAGCGATCTATCGGATTCGACGCGTGGAAACGTTGCGCCTGGTCCATGGAGTCAATCTGGCGGGAATCCGGATGATTTTTGATTTAATGAGTGAATTACAGCGGCTCGAAAACGAGATGCGGTTTCATCGTCAGTGAAGGCGGCGATTCCTGATTTGCAGATTCGTGCGGCAAGCGCTGATGACGTGCCGTTGATTCTGCAATTTGTCCGTGAACTGGCGGAATATGAAAAACTGAGTGGAGATGTCAATGCGACCGAGGACCAGCTTCGAAAGACTTTGTTCGGGTCCAAACCATACGCCTCAGCGCTGCTCGCGTACTATCGTGCCGAGCCCATCGGTTTCGCGGTCTATTTTTTCTCCTACTCCACGTTCCTCGCGCGTCCGAGCTTATATGTCGAAGATGTTTTCGTGCGCCCCGCGCAACGGGGCTGCGGTGTAGGCCGACGGCTTTTTCTCGAGTTGTTTCGCATTGCAAAACGGGAAGGCTGCGGGCGTGTGGAGTGGAATGTGCTGGATTGGAACACGCGGTCGATCGCGTTCTACGAGCGGCTCGGCGCAACGGTTCAGCGTGAGTGGCTCAAATGCTCGCTGCTCGTGAAAAATCTTCCGGAAAATCTGTAATCATCGGCGAATTTTTTCGATGGCTCATCGTCTGAAGGGCACGAGAAATATGAACACGAAATTTTTTCTCTCTTTAATTGCTATCGGCGCCGCAATTTCTGCGGCCTATGCCGAGGTTCCCAATCTCAAGGAATTGCGCGAGAGCGCGAAAACTATCATCGGCACCATTCCTGACAAAATGCCGGGCGCGGAAAAGGATACGCCTGAGTTGATCAAACTGGGGGAAAAGCTGTTTTTCGAAAAACGTCTTTCGCAAAATAATTCGATGTCCTGCAATTCCTGCCACCAGGTGGACAGTCATCGCGGGGGCGTGGATAACGAACCGACCTCGCCAGGAGCTTTCGGGAAGCGAGGAGGACGGAATTCGCCAACCGTTCTGAACGCCGGATTCCAGCTCGCGCAATTCTGGGATGGCCGCGCGGAAAATCTGGAAGCTCAGGCCAAGGGACCCATTCTGAACCCGATCGAAATGGCGATGGGTTCTGACAAGGAAGTGTTGGAACGTTTAAGCGCAGATGCCGAGTACAAGGAAATGTTCCGAAAGGCGTTCCCGAACGGTGCGGAAAGAATCACGTACGACAATGTTGCAAAATCGATCGCCGCATATGAACGAACGCTGGTCACGCGCGACCGTTTCGATGACTGGCAGCGCGGAGACGATAAGGCTCTGAACGAGCATGAATTGCGCGGCCTGAGTCTTTTCATGAATACGGGCTGCACAACGTGCCACAACGGACCGATCCTAGGCGGAAATCAGTTCCAAAAGGTCGGGTTGGTGAACGCGTATCAAACAAAAGACGCCGGTCGCTTCGAAGTCACCAAAGACGAGGGCGACATGCACAAGTTCAAAGTTCCGATGCTGCGCAACATTGCGTTGACCGGGCCGTACTTCCATGACGGGCAACAAAAAACTCTCGAAGAGACCGCAAAGAAGATGGCCTGGCTGCAACTCGGCAAGGAAATCACCGACGCGGAGGCGAAGGATATTGCCGCTTTCCTGAATGCGCTGACTGATAAGCCACGCGCCAAACTGTGATAAGAGGATAGCAAATCTCACGCTTGTCGAACTTCCGGCAGGCGTGAGGATTTGGTCAGGGGCCGAAGAGAATCAGTTGAAGGAAAAGCGCGCCGACTTTCACCACCAATCCCGCCGCCGCTGCGAGCAGCACCAATGCTTTCAACGTCATACCTGAAAGAGCAGGATTTTCTCACAAACATTTCACCTCTTCGTTTCCAAATAGTTACGAAACCAAGGACTGGGAAACCGCGTCTCTTTGCACGGGGCGAGGGCCTGGTTTAAGCTCACGCCGTCTCAAGCAAAGCATTCGTGATGAGGAAGTTGTTTTTTGTCCTGATGGCCAGCCTCGCGGTTAACGCGCAGGTTCGGGCCGCTCAACCTAAGTTGGTCGTGGCGATCGCAATCGACCAGATGCGCTACGATTATCTGGAACGCTTTAGCCACCATTTCTCCTCCAACGGTTTTCGCCTCTTCATGGACCGCGGAGCTTTCATGACGTTTGGCCATTACAACTATATTCCAACCGTCACGGGCCCGGGACATGCGAGTTTCCTGAGCGGATCTGTGCCGATGATTCACGGCATCATCGCGAATGACTGGTACGATCGAAAGGCAGGTAAAGAGGTGTACTGCGTGGAAGATGAATCGGTGGATGGATTGGGCGCGACCGCTGGTAAGGGCAGGGCCTCACCGAAAAATTTCATCGGCAACACGCTCGCGGATGAGATGCGTTTTCGTTTTCATTCCAAGGTTGTTGGCGTCTCCATCAAGGATCGGGCGGCGATTCTTCCTTCGGGCAAAAGGCCGAACGGCGCGTACTGGTTCTACTCCAAAAACGGCAACTTTATCTCGAGCACCTATTACATGGAGCAGTTGCCCGCGTGGGTGCAGGAGTTCAACAAACGCAAACGACCGGCAGATTATGCTGGGCAGACCTGGAAGCGTCTGCTGGATGAAAAGCATTATTTAAATCCGGACCAGCAGGAAGGCGAAGGGAACCTTGCGGAAGAGAAGAAACCTGTTTTCGACCACAAGATTGCTCCGTCGAAAGATAATTTTGATAATGTGCTCGCGACTCCGTTCAGCAACTCTCTGCTTGAGGAATTTGCCGAAGCGGCGATTGAAGGTGAAAAGCTCGGGTGTGGAGACCAACCAGATTTATTAACACTTTCCTTTTCTGCGATTGACTCGGTAGGTCATAAATTTGGGCCGTACTCGCAGGAGGTGCAGGATGCGGTTCTGCGACTGGATCGCGACCTGGAGAAATTCTTCAACTTTCTTGATGCGAAAATCGGTCTGCAAAATGTGATGATGACGATCACAGCCGATCACGCGGTCGCGCCCACAACGGAGTTTGCGAAAGCGGAGGGCATCGATGTGCCGCGGGTGGATGAAACAGAGTTTTTGAATGACTTGAAGCAGGCGCTGGCCGAGGAATACGGCAACGGGCGATATCTGCAGGTATCAAAGATCTTTACCGGAAATCTCTACCTCAACCGTGCGACGTTGGAAAAAAAGCATCTGGAACTGGAAAAGGTGACGGCGTTCGTTCGGGACTTTGCGTTAAACAGCGGCAAGTACCAGGCGTGCTACACGCGAAGCCAATTGCTCGACGGGCGCGCGCCAGGTCCTTACGGTCCGCTCGCCATCAACGGTTACAATGCGGAGCGAGGCGGCGATGTGATCCTGATTGGAAAGCCTTTCGCCATTCCGGGCACTGGCAAGACAGGAACGACGCATGGATCACCTTACAGCTATGACACGCATGTGCCGATCGCGTTTTATGGAGCAAGCTTCAAACCAGGTCGATACCCCGATCAATTTTACATCAGCGATATCGTGCCAACGCTTTGCGCCGCGCTCCGCATGAATGAGCCAGCCGGCTCCATCGGAAGGCCACTCAAAGCGGCGCTGGTGGAACAGTAAACGCTGCTCCGGGTTACGCCAGGTTCTCTGCGGTCAGCCGAATTGGACGATTCTTAGGCTGAAGCATGAAGTCGGGCAGGCGGCGACGCGGGGTTGGATTAGCCTCCGGTCCAAAACCGAGTCGCAGGAGAATTTGCGGGGCGCCCTTTGCGGCCGCGAGTGTTTCCAATCGCGCTCGTGTGGAGGGGACCTCCACCGCCTGGCTGAGAAACGAGGCCCATACGTCCTCGACGCGCGCCCGCAGCAAGATCGCGGAGAGGGCCTGTCCTGCGTTGAGCCAATCAGCCTTCGCATCCCCTGCACTTCCCAGAACGGCCAGGACGGGGGAATGCAAGGCCACTTCGCGGTCGCGAGCGGCTCGGCCTTTGCCGAGATCGAATGTCCGCACCAGAAATGGTTCGGCGTCCGAAGTCAAATCGCCCTTGCCCTGCGCGTAACCGGGAATGCCATCGCGCCGCGGGCTCCGGTTGGGTGTCAGCCAATTCGCCAGTTCACGCCGGAAAAGTTTGTCGGCCCACTGCACCCGGTCGGCTTCCGCGACAATGTCCGCGATTTGAAAACGTGATTCATCGTCCTGGAAGAATTGCAACCAGCAGCCATAACGTTCCACAGTTTGCGAGAGGACATCGAGCAGTGCGTCGGGCAAAGGATCGGGCAGAAACGCTCCGCGGTTCGTATGCCGTTTGGGAATGGAATTGAAAAGCAGCATGTCTTCGGCTGTCGGTTCGATCGGTCCGCCAAGACTGAAACGCGCCAGAAGATAAGGAGAATCGGGTTCGGGAAAAGTCTCGACGCGCGAGTCGTGACCAAAATAACGGGCGGCGACGCGTAAGTGATGCAACGCGGCCCCGCAGCTCATGATCAACTCCCGATTTTCTGGATCGCAGATCGACAGCGAGCGATTCAAATCGGCAATCACGTCCAGCTCGTGTCCCTGCAATTGAAAGAGCCAGGGCTGGGTGTTGTGACTCGAGGGTGCGAGGATCGCGTAATTCAAAAGGAATAAGAGCTTTTCATCGGGCGCGGCGGCGGCGGGAAAATCTTCAGCGGCGATCCCGGTCATGGTTTGGTAGGCGGTCGCATTCATATACAGAAGATGGCGCAGGAACTCTCCCTGACGCTGTGCAGAATCTGCCGAATGCTCATCAGGATTTGGTTAGCTCCCACCTTCGAAGCGCAAAATATGAGAGTGCTTCGCCAATCGCCGCCCGGCTTCCGAACCTATTGTTTGGTCCATTCATGTGGAAAGGACGTGCGCAGATGAAAACAATCGAAAGCGAAACAGTCCGGGCCAGTCATCGCAGCAGCGCGCCCTCCACGCCTGTGAAGCTGCGGCCCGCGCTACGTCCATTGCTCAGCACTACGCCACGTCCGAAAGAACGCATTCTTCGAACCCAACTCGCCAAACATTTCTTCGATGGCTATTCGAAATACGGCGCGGCTCTGGAGGCGGGTGAACATGTGGAAGCACGTCCGGAACTGGCACGCGCCCTGGTCCAGGATGCGCTGGAATCTCGCGCCACGGATATCCACCTCAGCCCCGGTATCAAAGAAATCGTGGTTCGCTTTCGCATCGATGGCGCGATTTCGGATGTTGCCGTTCTGAATTCCGAGCAAGGGCGTTGGCTCACGAACCAGTTCAAGGCGCTGGCGGGGCTTGATCCGGTCGTCCGCTTCACCCCCAAGGACAGTCACGCTCACGTCCTGCTGGATGAAAGAGCGATCGATCTGCGTCTTGCGCTCGCACCGTGTCAGCGTGGCGAGGTCCTGTCCATCCGCCTGCTCGATCCGAAACGTCTTGATCGATCCATCTGCGACCTCGGGCTGCCCGAAGACAAGATCGCGCAACTAAACGATTGGCTAGAGAACACCAACGGGATGCTCCTCTGCGCAGGCCCGACCGGGAGCGGCAAAACCACGACGATCTACGCATTGTTGAATGAGGTGAAATTCGCCGATCGCGTAATCGTCTCGATCGAGGATCCCGTAGAATATGAACTCTCGGGCATCAACCAGGTGCAGCTTGATGAGAAGCATCATCTCTCTTTCGCGGAAGGGGTCAAAGCGATGCTCCGTCTCGATCCGGACTTTCTAATGATCGGCGAAATTCGGGACAGCGCTTCGGCCCACGCAGCGGTGGATGCCGCTCTTACCGGGCGTGTTCTCCTCAGCACGGTTCACGCGCGCGATGCTTCCAGTGTCGTGACGGTCCTGCGCAACTGGGGTTTGCACGATCATGAAATTGCCGAATCTTTGACGGTCGTTGTCGCGCAAAGGCTCGTGCGGAAGCTCTGCCCGAATTGCCGCGAAATCACTCCACCCTCCGAACACGATCTCCGATGGCTGAAGGCGTTTGAGCTGACTGCGCCTAAAGAATGCTCGACCGCGCCGGGCTGCAACAAATGCAACGGTCTCGGTTACTACGGTCGCACCGGCCTGTTCGAACTTTGGCGGCTGAGGGAAGCGGATTATCAACTGATTCTCAACCATTGCGACGAACACGCCCTTCGCGCGCACTTCCACGGCACTCAACACGAAAACCTATTGCAGGACGGCCTCGCCAAAGTCGCCACCGGCATCACGAGCTTGACCGAGCTTCGCCGCGCCAGCAGCGGCGCCTTTCCATTCGATGCGCTCGAAGGCATGCAGAAAAATGGCTGTGGAAATGGCATGCCCAAGCCAAGTGCCTGCCGAGCAGATAAATAAAGCTAAAAAATCGCGAGGCGATGCTCCCGACCCATGAATTGCTTTCTGCAAGGTGGGGCGGAAATTGAGGTGAATACCAAGGAAGAGCAAAGAGAGTGGGCTGGAAAAGTCGGCTTTCACTATCGGGCATTCGACTCGGCCGATCGATCAATTCCTGGCGATGCTCCTGGGGCACGGAATCTCGAAGTTGGTCGATGTCCGCACTGTTCCGCGGTCCCGCACCAATCCGCAGTTTAATAAAGACACGCTTCCCGAATCTCTGGCCAAAGCGGGTATTGCATACGTTCACGTGCCCGAGTTGGGCGGGTTGCGGAAACCGAAACCCGATTCACCCAATGGCGCGTGGCGGAATCAGTCCTTCCGCGGTTACGCCGATCATATGCGAACGCGTGAGTTCCACGATGGCTTGAAGTTCCTGATTGGCTGGATGAAAACGGATCGTATTGCGCTGATGTGCGCGGAAGCGGTCCCATGGCGCTGCCATCGGTCGCTTATCGCCGACGCACTCAACCTTCACGGGATTCCCGTGCTGGAGATTGTCACTCCGACGAAGACGCAACCGCATAAGCTAATACCGTTCGCAAGGGTGACCGGGAAAATCATTACTTATCCCCCGGAAGCGACGCCGGAACGACCCGCCAAATGCCTTTGACGCAGGGGGTTTGTCCAGTAATCTATGCGCCCTATTTTGATATGGCGAAGTTGACGGTTCGAGACCTTGATTTGCACGGAAAACGCGTGTTGATGCGCGTGGACTACAACGTCCCTATGGAAGAAAAAGATGGCCAGATGGTCATCAACGATGTCACGCGCATCAAGGAAACGCTCCCGACACTGGAATTGCTCGTTAAAAACGGCGCGAAAATCATTCTCACCGCGCATCTTGGCCGTCCGGATGGCAAACGCGAGCCGTCGATGTCGCTCAAGCCGGTGGCAGCCAAACTTTCGGATATGCTCGGCGCTCCCGTCGCCTTTCAGGATGATTGTGTAGGCGAACGAATCGAAAAATACGTCAACACGATGAAGCCGGGCGACATCGTTCTGCTGGAAAACGTTCGTTTTTATGCGGAGGAAGAGAACAACAGCCCGGAATTCTCCGAAAAGCTCGCGCGTCTGGCAGATGTTTACGTGAATGACGCCTTTGGCGCCGCGCATCGAGCACACGCTTCGACAGCGGGTGTGGCTCAAGTCCTGGCGAAGCGCAACGCGCCTCGCGCTGCTGGATTGCTGATGGAACGTGAATTGAAGTTTCTCGGCGAAGAACTGGAAAAGCCTGCGCAACCGTTCGTGGTGATCCTCGGCGGGGCCAAAGTGTCTGACAAAATCAAAGTGATCGACCGTCTGCTCGAAAAAGCGAATACGATTCTGATTGGCGGGGCGATGGCTTATACGTTTAAGCTCGCGCTGGGCGAAACTGTCGGCAAATCGCTGGTCGAGCCGGATAAAGTCAGCGTGGCGAAAGAAGCGTTGGAAAAAGCGAAAAAGCGGGGAGTGAAGTTTCTTCTCCCGACTGACAACATCGTTGCCACACCGGTGAAAACCGACAAGGTGAACAAAAAGGGCAAACCGATTTTCGACCTGCAAAATGTTCAAACGATGAAGGGCAGCTTCCCTGCTGAAGTGGAAGGGCTCGATATTGGGCCGGAAACCCGGGAGCGCTTTGCGCAGGAAGTTCTACAGGCAAAAACGGTTCTTTGGAACGGACCGATGGGACTTTTTGAAGATCCACGTTTCGCCGAAGGCACCAATGCCGTGGCGAAAGCGGTCGTTGAAGCCACGAAGAAGGGTGCGAAAAGCATTATTGGCGGCGGCGATAGTGTGAAGGCGTTGAACAAAGCCAGGCTTGGAGATCAGGTCACTTTCATGAGCACCGGCGGCGGGGCGAGCCTCGAGTTTCTCGAAGGCAAGGAGCTTCCCGGCGTGGCTGCACTTTCGAACAAATAATTCAGGGACGGTATGGAAAAAGCCAGGAAGCTAATCATCGCGGGGAATTGGAAAATGAACAAGACCGTGGCCGAGGGCCTCGATCTGGTTCAAGGGCTCAAGCGCGAACTCGCCAACATCAAAGAGGTGGACATCGTTGTTTGCCCACCATTCACATCGCTCAGTGAAATCTCCAAGCAGGTGCTCGATTCGAACATTCGCCTGGGAGCGCAGAATATGAGTGAGCACAACTACGGAGCGTATACCGGCGAAGTCGCGGCGGGAATGCTCAAAGAGTTTTCCGTCCGATACGTCATTCTTGGCCATTCCGAACGCCGCCAATATCAAAAAGAGTCCGACGAATTGGTCGCGAAGAAGGCGCTCGCGGCTCACGCCGCCCAGATTAAGCCGATCGTTTGTGTCGGTGAAACGCTCGAAGAGCGTGAAGCGGGTAACACGGAGAAAATCGTCGAACGCCAGATTAAGGGGAGCCTGGCGGGTCTGACAGCCGAGCAACTCGAAGAAACAATCATCGCTTACGAACCCGTCTGGGCGATCGGCACCGGCAAGACCGCGACGTCCGCGCAGGCGCAGGAAGTGCACGCTTTCATCCGCAAAAAACTAACCTTCATGTTCAACGATACGGTGGCCAAGCGCGTCCGCATTCAATATGGCGGCAGTGTAAAGGCCCAAAACGCTCGCGAATTGATGGGCCAACCGGACGTCGACGGGGCCCTGGTGGGCGGAGCTTCACTGGAAGTTCGAAGTTTTTCTGATATAATCAAAAATTCTATTTAAAGTATGAGCCTTTTGATCGGTTTTTTGACGTTCATCCTGGTGGTGAACTGTTTGTTTTTGATCCTGCTGGTCCTGGTCCAGCTTCCAAAGAAGGAAGCGGGTGCGGGTTTGGCGTTCGGTGCCGGTGCGGTTGATACCTTGATCGGCGCTGGTTCCGGCAACGCCTTGACGAAGCTGACCAAATACGCCTCGGGCTCATTCCTCGGATTGGCCGTGCTATTGGCCGTCCTTAATGCGCAACGTCATCAAGCACCGTCTCGTTCACTCCAGGAACAACTCGCGAAAAAGTCGGGTGCCACGCCGATGTTGCCCGTCTCGCAACCGGCGAAAACAACGACGCCCGCCAGCACTACCACGACTCCCGCTGCTCCGACCACGGCACCGGAGAATAACGCGACAGCCGCTCCTGCCACGACCCAGCCAGCTCCGGCAATTCAGCTCAATCCGACTCCGGCCACTCCTGGCCAGACTACGCCGAGCACTCCTGCGCCAACCCAACCAGCACCGGCCAAGTAACTCCATGTCTTTCGCACAACGCGCTTCCGCCCTCTGGTCGGGAGCGCGTTGTTGCTTTATGGCGTTGCTCCTGGTCGGCTGCACCGCCCGCCCGCCAGCCGATTTGCGTATCGTCAACGGGAAGGAACCTGAATCGCTGGACCCTGCGGTCGTCGTCGGCCAGCCAGATGGCCGAGTTGTAAATACGCTTTTCGAAGGGCTCACTCGTTATAACGCAACCAACGCTGCGCCCGAGCCGGCAATTGCCGAACGTTGGGAAATCTCCCCCGACGCACTGACCTACACTTTCCATCTCCGGACGAATGCCCTCTGGTCAACGGGCGAGCGCATCACCGCTCAGGATTTTGTTTTCAGTTGGTTCCGCGTTCTCGAACCCGAAACAGCGGCGGACTACGTTGGCAATCTCTTCTACATTCGCGGCGCCGAAGCGTACAGTCTCGGCAAATCCAAAGATCGGAACACGGTCGGCATTCACGCACCCGATGATACGACCCTTCGGGTTGAACTGGTAAATCCCACCCCTTTCTTTCTGGATCTATGCGCTTTCCCGACGCAAGCCGTCGTGCATCGTGGCACAATCGAGAAGTACGGCGATCGCTGGCTCAACGCGCGCCCTTTGCCTTGCAGCGGCGCATATGAACTCGTGAGCTGGCGGCTGAACGACCGCATTCGCGTGAAGAAGAACGCGCACTACTGGGATCTCCAACCGGGCCAACTGGACGTGGTTGATTTCTTCCCGGTGAACTCGCCCAACACCGCGCTGAACCTCTATTTCCGAGGTGAAGTCGACGTCGTGTGGGACAAAGATGTGACCCCAAGCGAACTTCTGGATGTTCTCAAAACGCGCCCAGATTTTCATCGGTTTGATTATCTCGCCGCATACTTCATGCGTTTCAATGTGACGCGCAAACCATTCGATGACGTTCGGGTTCGCAAGGCATTTGCCATGGCAGTGGATCGCGACCGGATCGTTACGTTTGTCACGCGCGGAGGTGAAAAGGCGGTGAACCATTTCGTTCCTCCAGGCGTACCGAACTACACTTCGCCGCCCGGCTTGCCGCACGATGTGACCCTTGCGCGCAAACTTCTTGCCGAGGCCGGTTATCCTGAAGGTCAGAAATTCCCGCGCGTGCAGTATCTATTCAACGCCTCGCGTGATAATGAAAAAATAGCCGTTCAGCTCCAGGACACATGGAAAAAGGAACTCGGCGTCGATGTCGACCTCCGCGCAGTCGAGTGGAAAATCTGGATCAACGACCAATCCACCCTGAACTACGACATCAGTAAAAGCTCGTGGATCGGCGACTACACCGATCCAAACACCTTTCTCGATATGTTTATGAGCACCAATCCTAACAACCGCACCGGGTGGAAGGATGCCAAATATGACGAACTCTTGCGCACCGCCAATGCGACCGTCGACATCAGGTCTCGCGCCGGTCTCCTGCAGGAAGCTGAGTCGATCCTCATCGCGGAAAAGTCGCCGATTGTCCCGCTTTACATCTATGTCGGGTTCAATTTTTTCGATCCGCAAAAAATCGCCGGCATTTTCGATCAGGGGAACATCCGTGACGAGCACCCCGTCCGCGCGATCCGGAAACTTCGCTGAAGATTTCGATTTTGACTTAAGCTGGACTTTCTTCCGGCCTTTTGCGAAAAAGGCGGCAGTTCAGGATGCGCCGTTGGCATCCGATGAACAGGAACGTGGACGAAAAGTTGAGAACCAGGCCCGCCAGTTCGCCCCAGGTTTCGGCGAAGTTATTCTCCGTTGTCCGTTCGGACGCCGGAGAACCGAAGAAGAACCCGGGCATCACCATCCAGGTCCGCTTAAAAAACGCAGCTCCCGCGCGCCTGTTATCGCGGAAGAACACCGAATTCTGGCTCAGCGCAACGGACTAACGACTTCCCTCCTCGATACGGCGCGTTATTCCGAGTGCCAGCTTTAACGGGATCAGTCCGAGAATCCCAAACGCGCAATCGATCATTCTCCACCACCACGGAATTCCGCGTAACGCGCCAAAAATCAGCGCGTAAGGAAGCACCAAAGCGCACGCGAACATCCCGAATTGGATTACCCAAATGTTTCGGACCGGATTGCGCAGTGGTCCAATGAAAGCGAGCGCGACCACAAAATGCCCGAAGGCCAGCCAGTCTGTGCCGTAATACAAAAACGGGTAACGCGTTTTGGCATCAAGAAGAGCAGCAAACACCTGCTGGATCCACTCGTGAAATGGACCAGAGCGAATTTCAAAGTAGTGAAGGCCTCGATAGAGAACGCTCAGTTCGCCAGTCAGCGGAATGGCGGTGACGCCGCTCAGAACCAATCCTGCCATAAACACGAGAAGGCAGACTCGAATTCGTCGCAGGAGTTTTTGCTCATTGTCCATGTTGGCGAGGGACGACCGGGCGGGACATACGTAACAAATCCGGAGCACTGAAGGCCATCTTTCTCCAACGGCAGGCATCACACTTTCGGGTTATTTCGCGCCAGGCTAAAGCGGGTAGGTTGCGCATCGCCGAGGGCTGGCGCTTGAGGCAACGCAAAATGAAGAGTCTGATTTGGAACTTACTTTGTATTGGAGCATGCGGCACTGTCCTCGCTGCTCCCACAATTGAAATTGCACGCGAAGGCGCACAGGTAAAGGTTGCTTATACTGGAACACTCGAGGCCGCTGACGCGTTGAGCGGTCCCTGGATGACCATCACCAATGCGGCTAATCCATTTCTGGAAGAAACCACCTCCGTCCGTCGTTTCTATCGCACACGCGAGAATGGTAGTATTTTTTCTTCGGCCTCTGTCTTAAACTGGACGCTCACAGGACCGTTTCAAACGAATTTCAATCTGGCCTACGCAGGGACGCCTGACGGAATCTTTCCCCCGAAACGTGTTAAGGAGTACTTCGATGGGCAGGTGCAAATGGGCGCGCTCCAATTGCCGGTTAGCATGCGCGTGCGCGGAAATTCGAGTTTACAGGAATGCCCCTTCCCAAAATTAAAGTTGAAGGTTTCCAAGGAAAATCGAAAGGGCACCCCATTTGCCGAAGCGCGAGAAATCAAAATCGGAACCCACTGCGCGGAAGGAGGACATGGGAATATCGGCCGCCTGCGCGACGAACGGGCGGCGTGGCGTGAAGCGCTCGCCTACGAAGTGATGGACGCGCTTGGCTTTGTCACACCGCGGGTCCGTCGTACGGTGATAGAGTATCATGACACGGGCGCGCCGGATGATTTTGGGAATAGCGGATGGACCGTCACGCGCCACGCTTTCATTGTTGAGGATGTCGAACTCGTTGCGGACAAACTGGGCGGCCGCTCGCTGTCGGACCAAGAGATCGGCGCGATCACGAATTCACCATTCGATCCGCAACTCGTCCTCGATCTAAAATTACTGCACGCTCTCCTTGGGAATTGGGACTTCGGATTGGAGCAGGGCAACCGCGGGATCTGGAACACGGAAGTTATCGAACTGACAGACAAACATTTGTTACCCGTAGCAGGTGACTTTGATTTAGCGTCGTTCGTAACGGAATCAGTAAAACCATCGACACCCCGTGGATATCATCCGGAGTTGGGCGATGTCGAGCGGCAGGTGCTCTACACACTTGAAGAAATTAAGGCGCAAGCGGACGAAGAACGGTTCACCGCATCCGTGGCGAGGTTCGCAGAGCGCGTCGAGGAAATCGAAGCAAAGATCAATACCGCCGAAATTGATGACGACGGGCGTTTGAACGCGCATCGGCACGTCGCGGCATTTTTCGCGGCGCTGGACAGCGTTGTGAACGGCAGTGGCGGAGGCAGATCGCTTACGGAAGCTCCTTGAGTCGAATGTGGCGATACTCCATCTGGCCGCGATCCCCTTCGAGGCCAATCGGGCCGGTGGCAGGAAGTTTCATCGCGGTTTCAAGCACTTCGCCATTGCATAGCGCAAACGCGACATTGTCCTTCACCGTGACTTCGATTTCGTTCCACTCGCCCGGGTGGTAATTCTTCAGGTTTTTATAAGGACCCGCGAGGAGGTAATCGCGGCATTGCAGTTGCGGACCACGGATGAAGATGCCGCTGTCCGCGTTCGGCGTGGCGCGGAATTCCAGGCGTAGAACGAAGTTTTTGGGGAACTCCTGAGTCGTGGAGATTTTCTGGATGCGCCGGCCTTCCGATGGTGTGGTCACGATAAGGCGGCCGTTCTTCGCGACATAGCGACCATCCGGGCTGCTGGTTTTTCCATCGAAAGTCGCAGCTTCGCTCACGATCGGGTAAAGCGGCATTTTCGGATCGCTCGCACGCCACTTGGCGATCGATTGCTTTTCCGCGTCACCCGTCGCCCGGAAACCCCAACCGGTCAGGTCCTTTCCGTTGAAAAGGCTGATGAACCCGGGTTCAGGCGTGAACGTATATTCGTTCGTCTCCAGAAAACCCAGCGTGCTAAAAATCGGACGCAACCCTGCAGCCCATTTGGCGTAGCCCGCCTGGTTCGGGTGAAGCAGGTCGGGAAACTCCGTCGCGATTGCATCGCCGTTCGGATCGGCGAACAGAGTCCATGTTTCGACGAGCGTGATTTGTGGATTGCCTTTCACCGCTTCGGCGTAAAGGTGGTTGATCTTTTTGATCTGATCTGAGGGACGTTTCTTTGACGCCGAACTGGGGAACACTTCGCACAGCACGATGGGCATTTGTTCGTTGTGCTTTGTAAGGGCCGCGAGGATCAGCTTCAAGTTCGCCGCTATCGTTTCGGGTGTGGCCTTCTCTTCCAAATCGTTCGTGCCGATCAGCAGAACCACGGCCTTCGGATCGAGCGCGAGAACATCACCTTCGAGACGAATGAGAACTCCGCGCGTCGTGTCGCCGCTGATTCCGCGATTGGCCACCTTCATTCCCGGAAACCAATAGCTGAAGTCATCGCCCCAGCCTTGCGTGATGGAATCACCCAGTAACACTACCGCATTGCGGTCCTGCTCGGCGCGCGAAGCCCAACGCGTGCGCCTCTCATTCCAGAGCCGGCGAAACCAATCGTAGCGCCGAATCGGTCCATCCCCCGGCAGGCCGTCGTCCGTGTCGGGAATTTGCAAATTCGCGGTGGGCTTGTCTTGCGCTTTCACCAAAGGTAAACAGCCAAGCACCAGTGCGGCAAACATCGTGACGACGATTCGGGCTTTCATGTGCCGATATTTTGCGGATGGCCGCTGCTCTGGCAAGCCTCCGCACCGTCGATTTCGATTTAAGCGGTTAAGGCTCCAATCCGATAGAAACAACGGCGCTCCATCAATTAACCCGAGCATGCCCTCTGGTGATGGTTCGGCTGGCGGTCTGAACTAAAAAGCTATGAGTTTCAACGCGCTGCTGGCGGTCAGCGGGGATTCCGGGTTGTTCGCTCGGGAATCGATTCTTTCTTCATATTTCGGAGTTATCGAACTATTCAAGTTCGACGACTTTTACGAAATCTCTCTCGGGACGGCAGTCGTTTTCCTCTTCGCGACCATTGGCTGGTCGGTTTTGTTGCGGCGGAAAGTGCGCGAACAGGCCACTCAAATCCGGGAACAGTTTGATCGCGAACACGCACTGCAGAAGCGCTATCAGGACCTTTTCGAAAATGCGAACGACATCATCTTTACACTGGATGCGTCAGGCTTTATGCAGGCCCTCAACCACACCGGCGAGGCGCTGCTTGGTTGCCCTCGCGAGCGCGCGCGGACCATGCGTTTCGATGCTTTTCTAACTCCAAACCAAACCGCCTCCTTTGACAAATGGTTGAAGGATTGCGCCAGGGGCGAGCTCCATCCGTACGAAGCAACGGTCATAGGCTCACAGGGGAAGCGTTCCGTCCTGGAACTGGTGGCCCGACCGGTTCTGACCAACGGCCAATGTGAAGGCCTCGAAGTGATCGCGCGAGACATCACCGAGCGCAAAACTGCTGAGATGGCCCTGCGTCAATCCGAAGAACGCTTTTCCAGCGCCTTCCGCGCCAGCCCGGTGGCCATCGCCATTACCAGTTTTCCGGACGGTCGTATTGCTGATGTGAACGGCAGCTTCGTAAAACTCTTCGGCTACGAGCGAAACGAAGTGCTCGGCCGGACTGCGTTGGATCTCGGTCTGTGGGAGCAGGCCGAAGCGCGCAATAAGATTGAGCAGGCACTACGCGAGAATAGTTCCCTCGGCGGAGTGGAATGCCGTTTCCGAGTGAAAACCGGCGGCCAACGGACGGCCCTGGTGTTCATGGAAAAAATCACCACTGGAGACGCTTCCAGCGTGCTTTGGCTGAGCCATGACATGACGGACCGACTTTCGCTCGAAGCGCAAATTCGCCACCTCACCAAAATGGAAGCGGTCGGACGCCTGGCGGCCGGGGTGGCGCATGACTTCAATAACCTGCTGACCGTGATTCAGGGCAACACCGTCATGGCCGTGCAAAAAGCAGCACGCCATCCGGAGTTGAGCAATTCCCTGAACAACATTCACGAAGCGGCCCAACGAGCCGCGCATCTGACCCGCCAACTGCTGACGTTCAGCCGGAAGAACAACATCGCTCTCGGGCCGATCGATTTGAATCTGGCCGTAACGCATGCCACTCGCATGTTCAAACACATGCTGCGCGGGGACATCAGCCTCCGAATTAATTTCGCGTCGCGTCTGCCGGTCGTGATGGGTGACGCCACGATGATCGAACAGGTTCTGATGAACCTGGTCGTCAATGCGCGCGATGCCATGCCACACGGCGGCGAACTGACCATCTCAACCAGCATCGTTCAGGTGGACAAGGCGTACAAGGAGAGACATGCCGAGGCGAGTTTGGGCGAATTCGCCTGCGTGCAGGTGGCAGACAGCGGTTCCGGGATGGACACCACCATCATGAGCCGTGTCTTTGAACCATTTTTCACGACCAAAAAACCAGGAGAAGGCACCGGCCTCGGCCTCGCGACCGTTTACGGCATCGTGAAACAGCACAACGGTTGGGTGGAAGTCAGCAGCCAGTTGGGCGCCGGCAGCACGTTCCGCGTTTTGCTCCCTGTCGACCGGAACGCAAAACTGCCCGCGACGGCCGCTCCGCCTGCGCCCGCGCGCGATTCCATCCTTCTATTGGAAGACGAGCCGGCGATTTTGGACCTGGTCGCGCGCCTGCTCAGCGAACAAGGACATCGCGTCCATCGCGCGAGCTCTGGGGTTGAAGCGATGCAAATCTGGACCGAACACACCAACGAAATCAAAGTCCTCCTTACCGACATTCGCATGCCGCACGGAATGTCTGGTTACGACGTCGCGGAAAATCTACTGGCACTGAACCCCGCGCTCAAAGTGATCTTCATGAGCGGCTACCCCTCCGAATCTCCGCAACTCGAACAGATGCTCCGGCAGGGGGCGCAATTTCTGGCCAAGCCTTGTCCGCCTGTGACGTTGAATGAAACGGTCGCCACGATGCTCGCATCAGCCCGAACCAGTCACGCCCTGAACTGACCCCGGCACCTGCTGGAAGAGTTCGGAGGGCCGCGTCGGGGCTGTGCCCTGAAAAGCACTCCCTTCAGCTTGAAACGTGCCCTTGCCCGGAGGGAAGAATTCCCTCATCCTATGAACGGTGCCAAGCGGCACCGGTTTATGCGAACGACTACCAAACAGCTATCCCGCAAACCGCTCGGTTTCACTCTGATCGAACTGCTCGTTGTCATTGCGATCATCGCGATACTTGCCGGCATGCTTCTGCCCGCCCTCGCGAAAGCCAAACAAAAAGGCCAGGGGATCATGTGCATGAACAACACCAAACAACTGATGCTCGCGTGGCGCCAGTACTGCGATGATTACAACGACCGACTCCCCTGGGGTTTTGCTCCTGCCGGAACCCCCGGCGCATGGGTCTATGGCATTCAGGATTGGAACGGCGGAAATCGTGACAACTTTGACGTGACCAACACGTTGATGAAAGGGGTGATTTGGAAGTACACCGGCAGCTCGGAAAAGATCTACAAGTGCCCCGCTGATATCTTTGTCACTCCTGGCGCCAAAGGGGTCGCACGTCTTCGCAGCAATTCCATGAGCGCGTGGTGCGGTATGGATCAGGGGAAACCGACTTGGTTCGGCAACAGCCCTCCCTGGCGAATGTTCCTGAAAACGGGCGATTTCGTTCAACCGTCCGACACCTGGGTTCTTGTGGACGAACACCCTGACAGCATGAACGACGGCTTCTTCTGCACCCAGATGACTCCCGCGCCCAATCTGGCGTCTGCTGTGCTTCCGGATTGCCCAGCGAGCTATCACAACGGTGCATGTGGCTTCTCATTTGCGGACGGCCATTCCGAAATCCACAAGTGGAAGGACAAACGCACGATGCCGCCTGTCAAGCGCGCCGGTTACAGCCCCGGCAATCAGTCCAACAACAGGGATATCGAGTGGCTCTGGGCTCACACGACGCAGCGAATGTAAAGGATGCTCCGCCTGGAGTGGGTTCTATAAGTCACCTTCGAAACTTCACGTGAATTTTGCTGTCTTGCACGGTGACGGCATCGACGCGCTCCAAGGCTGATCGGAAGTTCCCATTGTCATTGATCGGTTGCGTCAAGGCGCTCCAGGGGAACTGTGTTAAGAATTGATCGGGCAAGCTTTTTGCGCTGACCACCACTTTGCGCGGCGCGACTTGGAGCAACCCATTCGTGACGACGAGATTCACATACGCAAGGCCGTTAAGATAGCGCCCGGCATAATTGGTGCCGCCCATTTTCTGCGCAAATTCCTGCCACTGTTTGAATTGATCCAGCGGCAGACTAACGAAAGCCTTCAGTTCCTCCCCTTGAGGTTCGAGATAGACGTGGCCCTTGTACGCGCGCATTTCGGATGGTTGAGAAATCAACGCATTGAGCTGCTGCTCATCCAACACCAAATCTTCAGGTGCCTGACTGTTCGCACGAGCCTCGAACTGTTTGAGCAAATCGTTCGCTAAATTCCGCTGCTGGACAGGCGAAATCTGGAGTGCCGGAATGGTTGTAGGGGCATTCGTGGTATATGTTTCAATCGCATATCGCACCGCTTTCCGCGTGCCGAAATAAATTCCTGCGATCACTCCTATAAAAACGAGCGCCGCGGTGATCAGTCCATACAAAAGGCATCCCCGCCCGCGCGATTGTTGTTTTTCTTCAGTCACATTAACTCCTTGCGCAAAACATCGAGTGCTTGTTGTGAGGTGAGGAACTTGAAGGTCTCGCGATCGTATTGATTGAGCATCTGTTTTACTTCTGTTTTGTCCGGCGTAGCGAAACCAATGTAAACCGTTCCAATGGGCTTTTCAGGCGTTCCTCCGGTTGGCCCGGCAATGCCGGTCACGGAAATCGCGTAAGTGGCACCGGTTTTCGCGAGGGCGCCTTCCACCATCTCGCGCGCGACAGGTTCGCTCACGGCTCCGTGAGCGCGAAGAGTTTCGGCCCGCACCCCGAGAAATTCCTGTTTTGATTCGTTGCTATAGGTCACGACTCCGGCACGCAGGACAGCCGATGCGCCTGAAATGTTCGTAATTCGATTCGCGATGTAACCGCCGGTGCAGGATTCAGCGAGGGCAAGGGTCTTCTTTTGCTCGGTGAGCAGGCGGACAATCACGGCTTCGAGTTGCTCAGGATCGCGGCCGTAAATGAATCCACGCAGATGGGTTCGTGCGAGTTGTTCCGCTTCTTGCACGAGTGGGGTCGCATCGGCGGTTCGCGCGACGAAACGCAAATCCACTTCGCCGACGCGAGCGCAATATCCGACCTCCAAACCGCGGGCGAATAACGGCGGAAGGAACGGAGCGATTTTCTCTTCGAGAAAAGATTCACCGATCCCGGTTGTTCTCAGCACAACGCAGGCGAAGTTTGGTGGTTGACCGAATTTCTTCTCCAGCAAAGGAAGGACCTGTTCGAGAAACATAGGGCGCAATTCGCGAGGTGGTCCCGGAAGCATGACCAACAAGCCGTTATTTCCAAAATCCATCGCAAGCCCCGGTGCAGTGCCATTCAGATTTTGCAGAACCAAAGAGCCTTCCGGGACCAGCGCCTGGACGCGTGTGCTGGCTGGCATCGCCCGTTTTCGCTTGCCGAAGAAGTCTTCGATTTGCTTAAGGATGGCCGCGTCTTCGCTTAGGCGTTTCCCCAGAAGTTCTGCGATCAGATCACGCGTGCGGTCGTCGGACGTTGGTCCGAGCCCACCGGTGACGACAATTATACACGCCCGTCCCATGGCCTCGCGAACAGCCTGCTGGATTGCGGGCCCTGAGTCATCCACCGCAAGTTGCCTGCTGACAACGTACCCGCGTTGCGAAAGTTGGCGGCAAAGCCATTGCTGATGGGTGTTGAGGACGTAACCCAACATTAATTCGCTCCCCGTATTGATAATCTCTACTTCTGGCGTCACCTTAAGTTGCTCCTTGTAATTTCTTGAGAGTTGGTGCTTCCATTCCGATAGACAAGTCTATGTTTTCTGCGCGAGAGACGGTTCTGGATAAGCCCCTCCTGGCGGAGGCAGGGCCGGTCGTCTCTGAAAAATCCGATCCGATCAGCTCCTGGTTCCGAGCGGCGGAGGATTTAGGAGAATACATTGGCATTCGTTTCGGCCAAATTCTCCCCGGCAAAACCGCGCCTGACTGGTACTTCCTCCGGCACACTGATTTCGATGGCATCGGCGGGTTTGCCGATCTTCTCCGGACGCGCGGTGCGCATCTTCCACGGCTGCCGCAAATCCGGCATCCCGCACTCCCGTCAACCTGGCGATTATCTCGCACCTGGGCCACATACGCTGCTCCGAGGCGCGCCGTCAAATTCGGCGAGATCGAAGGAAAGCCGGGTGAAACAACTTCCACCCAACCGCCACAAGCCGTCGCGTGGCATGTGTTCGACGAGGAGACGACCACTCGAATCAGGCGCGTGTGCCGCCGTCAACATTACACCGTAAATTCCTTCCTGCTGAAAAACCTCACGAAAGCGATTCGTCCCTCGCTGCTGGATGAATCTTCGGTGGTGCCGTGGATGGTGCCGGTGAACATGCGCGGAAAAGTTGTGCGTGAACGCGACACCGCAAATTACTCGAGCTACATCGGTGTGAAGGTGCGATCCTACGAAAGCACCTCCGACATTCATCAGAACATTTATCGGTCGCTCGGCCGCGCGGAACACTGGGCGAACTGGTATGCCTACCAGTCAGGTAAGTTTCTAGGCATGGGACTCAAGCGCGCGTTGATCAAATCCGAACGCTGCACCTCCCAATGGAACATCGGCGGTTTTTCAAATTTAGGTGATTGGGACTGCGAAAAACAAATCACCTCGTCGGCCTGCACCGCTCCTTGGCTCTTTTGTCCCCCGGTTCTGCGCATGCAACTGGTCGGGGCTGGCGTTGTCACTTTCCAAAATCGCTTGAGCCTCACCATCCAGGCTCATCCTGAACTAACGACCAGTTCGAATACCCTTTGGATTTGGATTCAAAACTGGGTCAAAGAAATTCAAATCGACCTCGCCAGCGTCTTTCCTGACGCGCCTTGTTCGGCGTAAGACTTATTGATTTGCCGATACAACTAGGCGGCACGGCTTTCAATTGCTTTAATTAGCCGGAATGAATGTTCTGGTAGTTGGGTCCGGCGGACGCGAACACGCTCTGGTCTGGAAACTCGCGCAATCGTCGCACATCCGCGCGCTCTGGTGCGCTCCGGGCAACGCGGGGACCACCTTGGAGAAACTGTCGAACGGCGCGCCGGTAAAATGCATTCCTATCGGGGCTGAAGATCTACCCGCGCTTTGCAAATTCGCCAAAGAACAGAAGATCGATCTCACCGTCGTCGGCCCCGACAATCCACTCGCCCTCGGAATTGTCGACCTTTTTCAAGAACAGGGCTTGCGAATTTGGGGCCCGAACAAAAGGGCTGCGCAGTTTGAAGCCTCTAAAGCTTTATCCCAATCGTTCATGGAGCGTCACGGAATTCCGACGGCGCGGTCTGGAACTTTTTCGGACGCAGATGCTGCGAAGAATTATGCTCGCTCGCTCGGCGGAAGATGCGTCGTGAAGGCCGACGGCCTCGCCCTCGGCAAAGGCGTGCTCATCTGCAATTCAATCGTGGAAGCCGATGCTGCCATCGAAGAAATCCTATTGAAGAACGCCTTCGGCCCAGCCGGCCAGCAAATCGTCATTCAGGAGTTTCTCGAAGGCGTGGAGATTTCGATCCACGCGCTTTGCGACGGCCGCACCGCCAAGCTTTTTCCGACATCCCAGGATCACAAGCGCGTGCTCGACAACGACCAGGGCCTCAACACCGGCGGTATGGGAACCTATTCGCCGACGCCGTTCGTTACCGAGGCCGAACTACAGCAAATTGGCCGGACCATTCTCGATCCCTGGGTGGCCGGTTGCCACGCGGAGAAGATCGATTATCGCGGCATAATTTATCCCGGTATCATGCTCACCCGAAACGGTCCCCGGGTGCTCGAATTTAACGCCCGTTTCGGCGATCCGGAAACGCAGGTTTATCTCACCCGGCTCGAAAACGATCTTCTCGAACTTTTCGAAGCGAGCGTTGACGGAACCCTCTCTTCGCACACGTTGCGTTGGCGGCCCGATACGTCGGTTTGCGTCATTATGGCAAGCGGTGGCTATCCGGGTTCCTATCGCAAGGGCTGCGCCATATCGGGCCTGGAGGCCGTGGCTGCTATTCCGAAGGTGAAAGTTTTCCACGCAGGGACCTCGTTGCAGAATAGCCAGGTCGTGACGAGCGGCGGACGCGTCCTCGGTGTGACCGCGCTGGGTGCTGATCTTGCCAGCGCGCGCAAAACTGCCTACGCGGCAGTCGATCAGATCGACTTCGAAGGGGCGCAATTTCGCCGCGATATCGGGGCAAAAGCTCTCGCCGTTCGTCCCTCGGCAGGCGTGTGAGAGATCAATCATCCGGTCTGAAAGCTTTGGGAACAAATCCAGAGGCTGAGTCCTCTTACATGCGTAATTGGTCTGGTTGTGTTCGCACCGCGTGGTCTCGGTTAACGCGCGGTGCGATTTGCTTTGTAGCATTGAATCACGGCAAAACTCAATTGACCGCTCCGGGTGATAGCCCTAGGCTGATCGGATTCACATCGTCAAAAGACGCTTGGAAAGTGATACCTATGGAGCAAAAGAATAACCCTGTGTCCGGCCAGGATTCACGCCGGGATTTCATCAAAAAGACCGCGACCGCCGCGGCTGCTGTGGCGGCGACAAACCTTCTCCGCACCCCTGTTTACGGCCAGAATCAGGCCCCTTCGGCGAATGTGACGGGATCAAACAACAAGATCACGGTCGGATACATTGGCGTGGGCGGCCAGGGAATGGCGCACGTACGTTCAATGAAGGGCCACGCCCCCAAGAGCAACATCGAACAAGTGGCTGTTTGCGACGTGTGGCAGAAGCGTACCGCCGGCGCAAAGGAATTCATTGGCGGCCGTTGCGAAGGTTTCAGCGATTATCGCAAGCTTCTCGATCGAAAAGATATCGATACGGTCTGCATCGCCACGGTTGATCATTGGCATGCCAAGTGTTCGATCGATGCGATGAATGCGGGCAAGCATGTCTACGTCGAGAAACCAATGACCAGGTATCTCGGCGAAGCGTTCGAGATTTGGGATACCTGCAAGAAGACGGGTAAAGTTCTGCAGGTTGGCTCACAAGGTTGCTCAGACCGCAAGTGGCACGTCGCCGCGGAGAAAATCAAAGCGGGCAAAATCGGGCCGCTCGTTCTCGGCCAAGGCTCGTACATGCGGAACAATCCAAAAGGCGAATGGAACTACACAATCGACCCGGACGCCAAAGCGGACAATCTGGATTGGAACTACTGGCGCGGCCCCGTTCAACATGCCGACACGAAGGAATTCAATGCGGACTTTTATTTCCGCTGGCGCAAGTACTATCCGTTTTGCGCGGGTCTTCTCGGCGACCTCTTCCCACACCGCCTGCATCCACTCATGCTCGCCACGGGTAATCCTGAATTTCCTCTGCGCGTCGTCAGCATAGGCAACGGAAAGATCCACTCTGACAAGAACACGCCGGGCACCTACGCGCGCACGGTGCCGGAAAACGTCCAGTTGCTCGCCGAATTCCCAAGCGGCTTGTGCCTCATGGTCACCAGCAGCACCGTGAACGAGCAGGGCTTGCCCGACATGATTCGCGGCCACCACGCAACCCTGTACTTCAGCGGCAACCGCGTAGAACTGAAGCCGGAGAAAGCATTCGCCGACGAAATCGATCCTGAACTCGAGGAAGGCATTACGCCAGGCGAAGACGTGGGCGTGCACGAACAGAACTGGTTCGCGGCAATTCGCGGCAACGAAAAAGCAAATGCCGGCATTGAACTGGCCATCCGCGTCCAGACAGTTATCTCGCTCGCCGAAATCTCCGAGCGCATGGGCGTGGCCTGCTTCTTCGACGAGAAGAGCCGCAAAGTCACAACCGGACCCGATGGGAAAGAAATCAAGCTGCCCACCTACGAGAGCGAGGCGGCCGAGAAATACCACATCGAAAAAGTTTAAACTTTTTCTCCTACTTTCAACCGCGAAGGGCCCCTGTTTCAGGAGCCCTTCTTTGCGTACATCCTATTTTTCGCCCGCGTTAATCTTCGTCGCCCTCGTCGTGGCCACGGAGAGGACGGAGGATGTGTTTGTAAGCCCATTTTGCCGCTTCCCGGCCTTGCTCACGACCAACCAGGTCCGCTGTACGAAAATGAATACCCTGCAGTATACGCGCCTCCACAACTTCGTCCGCTGCGTCATCGATGCGTGTGTAGTTACGCGACGGTTGCGCCGGGTTGAAAGGGCTTAAGCTGGTTACCGTGAAGGTCAGATGCTGACCATGGAAAAAGAGGCGCAACGTTCGAGTGATGGCGCCGGTCAGGCCATTTGCTCCAGAGGAGTAGTCCGGATAATTGGGGGTATTGATGAACGGCTTCCATTGCGGATCACCGACAGTTTTCGGATTTCCGTCATTTTGTCCTTCCTGGACCGCAGTTACCGGGCGCCAGTAGAGGAAATGGCGCTTTGTATCCCAAACCGATATAAAACCATCGCCACTCGCCATCCATGCAAGAGCGAAAAGACGCGCGATGTCCCCGCTATCGCTTAGATAGTCCGCTGAAATGGAACGAAGGGCTCGATTCCACTGGGTGATGAAATTGTCCGACCAAAATCGGGCCAATTCCGTTTGCTCGGCGCTTCGAGCTGTGCTTGTGTCCCGACCCAGCGCTTTAACTTCATCGTAATCTTTTCGATATTGTGTGCTCGTTAAGGCAGGCGGCGGTCCCGGGCGGAGCTGGGTGGGGCTGAGAAGGGCAAATGGGGTCACGTCAGCAACCCAGGGAATCGCCATATGCGCAAAATCTGGCGGCGGCAGAGTATTGATGTATGACTCCGTGGGGCGCCAAACCCCAGGTAAATTGGCACCCGCGATATCCGTAAATACCGGTGGAAAGCTTCCATCTGTCGCTCGAAGCGCGATGACCGCCGCGGCAACCTGTTGGCCCACGGCCACGCCCGCGGCAACGTCCGGGTCCGCCGGGTTTGGCACGTAAGCCGCATAGATGTTGTCCAGATTGGCGCTTTGAGCAGGGAAGCGATTGACGAGGACGTCGTGAGCCGCTTTCGCGATGGCCGCATCCATGGACCCCTGGGCGTTGGCAATCTCAACCGCATAGCTTTCAAAGCGCTTTTGGTACGCTTGGACGACGTCGTGAATCGCCGCATGCACTACGGCCAGGTCAAGAATGCCCGAAGCCGCCTGCCGCGCTCCGGGTACAAGAATGCTGTTCACGGTGATCTGGTTCCAGTCCAAAACAGCATCAGCCTTTGTTTGCGGTGCTCCAAAGCCGAAGAGAGCAATCGCCGTCAGCACAAGTTTCGTTCTCATTTTTCCTTCTTTTTGATTGTTGTGATTGGTGGGACCAGAACGAACCCGTTGTTGAGTTCCCGCCCCATGACGACCCTTGGTCGAGCCAACACGCATGCGAGGGCGTGGGTTCGCCAAGCGTCAGCGTCACTATTAATTCCGTTTTTTCAGCGGAAGAACCCGACAGGCTATTTATTGTCTGAACGAATAACTGCCTGACGCACGGCGAGGACTGTTTGCTTGCTTGAAGGTGTGACCGTACGAGTGGCAGGGTCAGAAAAGAACCAATCTGCGAAGCGCCGATAGTAGTCATCGGCTTTGTGCTGCTCGCTGTCGTTCCGCGCTTGAAGCGATGCTTCCGGAGGAACGTGCATAATCCCGCCACCTGCGGTGAATCGCTGTCCAACCAAAGCCTCGGCGAGATCCAACATCCATCCTGGGATTGGCAAAGGGGGGC
Organism: Limisphaerales bacterium; assembly: GCA_044226545.1. Lineage (GTDB taxonomy): Bacteria > Verrucomicrobiota > Verrucomicrobiia > Limisphaerales > SXQI01 > DASVNK01. The sequence goes on along the minus strand of JBGAGW010000007.1, from coordinate 139,165 downwards.
TCGGGACTTCCCAGATTCGCGTGGCGCCATCATCACAAGCCGCTGCTACCAGTGAGCCATTGGCATTGAGCGCGATAGATGTTCCGGTCGCTCTCAGCTGGAAAGTCTCCGCCAGTAAGTGGCCCTGGACGCCGTCCCAGACGCGAAGCGTCAAATCGAGCGAACTGGTTGCAATTCTTTGTCCATCCTCGCTCATGACAGCGGAAATCACGTCCCCGGGGTGCTGCAAGGATATTGAAGACGGAATTGTTTCCTGAAGATTCCACAATCGAGCCACCCGGCCATTACTTCGCGTCAGCAACCGGTGACCCTCCGGACTGAACTGCACGAAAGAAACCGGTTCCCTGTGTTCGAGAGCAAAGCGCAACTCCCCTGTCTGGCCGTTCCAAATGCGGGCGAACTTGTCCTGGCACGCCGTGGCGACATATTCGCCGTCGGAACTGAAATCGGCTTGCCAAATCCTATCTGGATGGCGCAAAGGCTTGATCAGTTGGTTTCCCGTCTGCGCATCCCATAGTTTTACGGTGTTGTCGATGGAGGTGGTGACGACCCGTTTGCCATCTTTACTGTAACGCGCGGAAGTCACCTGATCCGAGTGCGGCAGCCAGAGCAGCGGCTTACCGGAGGGTAGGTCCCAAATCCTTGCGCCGTTCTCATAAGCAGAGGTGAGCAGGTGATGTCCATTTGGGCTTAAATGCACGGCGTTAACTCCGGTTTGGTGCTTGAGCCAGGGCGTTTGACGATCTCCGCTTTTGACTTCCCACACCGCTGCAATCCAAGCGTAACAACCCGTGGCGATGGATTGTTCGTCTGCGCTGAATTCGCTCACGGCATATTCTGAATAGGGATGTTGCAGTGGTTTGCCCACCGGAGTTCCGTTAGGCACGTCCCAAACGTCAATCTGGTGCAGACCGGAAGTGGCGAGATATTGCCCGCTGTGACTGAACGTGACAAAAAAGTGCGGCCCAATCGCAGCGTTTCTCAACAGCGTTGCACGAGGAACTGAGCCGGGAGCCCGCCAAAGCCGCGCTCTGGTCTCGCCGACAGTCGCGACAGCTTGCGTACCATCCGGGCTGAGTGCTCCGGCCATTGGAATTTCATCCAGGTAAATGGGTTCGCTTATCGCCGCACCGGTCGCCGCATCCAGAAAGCGCACGGAGCGGTCCGCCGCTCTCAAAAAAATGCCACGTCCGTCCGGTGAAAACTGGGCAAAATAAACTTCACCCAGAACTCGAGGCAGTTCCAAGGCCAGCTTCCCCGTTTTTACTTCATACAGGCGTACCTGCGATGCGCCAGCCGTCAGCAGGCGTTCCCCATCTCGGCTGAACTCAGCGCTCCAGACCCGTCCGGGATGGCGGAATTCCTCATCAATTCGCTTGCCCGTAAGAGCGTCCCAGAGTTGAACGGTCTGGTCGAACGACGCGGTTACGATGAGCTTTCCATCCGGGCTGAATCGAGCGGAGCGAACCTGATTTGAGTGAGGAAGTTCAATTGCCGAACTCGCCAATGCATCGAGAAGAAACGCTTTGGTGCCTGCGGCCACGACCAGCCGATCCTTTAATGACGGGCTGAAATCTACACGAAACACTTCACCCTGAAACCGCCGCGAAACCCCGGACGATTCACCTGTTTCCGCGTTCCAAAACTGAACTTGTCCATCGGATGTACCCGTCACCAGACCCGATCCGTCCCGAGTGAATGAAGCCCATGTCGCGGGCGCAGAGAGTCTCAAACGATGTTCCAGTTCGCCACTCTGGGCATTATAAAGATGGACTTCGCGACTCATTGAAGCGCTCGCCAGCCGCCGACCGTCCGGACTGAACTGGAGACTTCTAATCTCGCCCTCATGTTCCAGTTGCGGGCTTCGCAGAACAAAAAATGAACGTTGGATCAGGCTGGAAAGAAGGCGGGTTGCGGCAAGGCTGTTCGAGGGGTTTTCGCGCAGGAGCCGGGCCAGGTTCGCTATAGCCGCGGAGGAATTATTGGCCGCGAATAACATTTCCGCTTTTTCCAATTCCAGTTTCGCTAGGAGATCTTCGGCATGATGGCGGGCTTTGTCAGCCGCGGCGCGCTGTCGGCTTTGCTCCTCCTCGGCACGCCGTGCCCGAAACGCCTCGAATGTGCTCACGGTGCCTCCGGCGAGGAGCAACAGGCAAATGCTCATTCCGGTAACGACCGCCACCCGGTGTCGACGAATGAACTTCGTCGCGCGATACCCGGGGCTGGGTGGACAGGCGAGCACCGGCTCGTGGTGCAGGAACCGTTGGATGTCCATAGCCAGCGCGTTGACGGTTTGATATCGCCGCGAACGGTCTTTCTCCAGGCACTTCATCACCACCCAGTCCAGATCTTTCGCAACGCTCGCCATGAGTCTCAGCGGGTCTGCGTTGCGCTGGCGCGCGGTGAGGTGAACAGCTCCGTGCGGCAACTCTTTAAGTCGCGTCGACGGACGGGTAGGCTCCTGATAGCAAATCGTTGCTCGCAACCGGTCAATCCCTCCAGCCAGCAAATCAGTGGTGTCGAAAGGAGTCTTTCCTGTGAGTAATTCGTAAAGAAGCACTCCGAGGCTGTATATGTCGGTGCGCGTATCGACTCCCACACTGCTGAGCGAGGCTTGTTCGGGACTTACGTAGGCTGGAGTTCCGATAAATTGCTCAAACGCGGTCAGCACAGTGTCGTCGGCCAATCGGCCTTCTATCGCTTTGGCGATGCCAAAATCGATTACTTTTGGAATAGCGGTGCCATCTTTGGCTTCGACCAGTATATTTGATGGTTTGAGATCCCGGTGAATCACCCCTTTTTGATGCGCATGCTGCACCGCCTGGCAAATCTGAACAAACAAATCGAGGCATTCGATGATCGAGAGTTGGTGTTGGTCGCAATAGGCTGTGACCTTCGTCCCGCGCACGAATTCCATGACGAAGTAAGGCCGGCCGCTCTCGGTCGCGCCTCCATCGAAGATGTGCGCAATATTGGGATGATCCATCAACGCCAACGCGTGGCGTTCCGCCTCGAAACGCGCAATCACCTGGCGCGTATCCATGCCGAGTTTGATGATCTTGAGAGCGACGCGTCGACGAATTGGTGTTTGTTGCTCCGCCAGATAAACTACTCCACAGCCCCCTTCGCCAAGTTTTTCGAGCAATCGATATCGACCGATGTAGTCGCCAAGGGCCTCCCGAGCGGGCAAACGTACGTCTGCAATCGCGGAAAAGCCCTCTTCAAAGAACTGGTCAGAGCACGCGTCGGCTGCCAGAAGCGCTTCGATTTTTTCGAGGAGACCAGGCGAATCAAAGCAGGCCTCCAGCAGATAATCGTGGCGCGCTTCCGGCGCATCGATCCGGCGCGCCGCTTCAAAAATGCGTTCTTCATGCTGGGCGTAGTCGGGCATGGCGCGCGGTTTTTTTCACGCAGAGGGTTTCGCCCTTTCGAGCATACTCTCTGCCTTTCATATTCGTTAATTTAGGCGCTGACCCGACAGGGGTGGCTCTCCAGCGCCTTAATTTCCCGCATCAACCAGGCTTTCGCGTAGGCCCAGTATCGTTCAACCGTCCGTTCCGTCACACCGAGGTGCTCCGCGACTTCGCGATCAGTCAGGCCGCCGAAAAATTTCAACACGACCACACGAGCTTTTTCCGGATTTACTCCTTCCAATTTTTTCAAAGCCTCGTCGATCAAGAGGACCTTCTCGTCGGGCGAAGCGCATGCGACATCCACCTCGTCGATATCCAGTCGCACCTGGCCGCCTCCGCGTTTGAGCCGTGCCTTGCTTCGGATATGATCGATGCAAATGTGGCGCATGACTTCCGCGGCGGTGGCACAAAAATGGGTGCGGCTTTCCCAGACCTGTTGTTTTGAGTCGAGCCGGAGCCATGCTTCGTGCACCAACGCCGTGGCCTGCAAGGTTTGGCCAGGGCCAATGCTCGCGATTCGCATGGCGGCAAGACGCCGCAAATCATTGTAGACCTCAGGCAGCAAATCGTGGGCGAACTGCCGGGATGGGGACTCAGCGGGGCTGAGAACGGAGCTTTTCATAGGAGGCCTCTTTGGCTTTCTGATTCAATACTTAATTATCCATTATGGCAAGTAGGAATACGTAGAGAGTTCGTCTTTCTCATTTCGCGCAAAAGCGAATCGCGAAAATTGGAAATCTCCTCATCCTGAGTGACTTAGCACTAATAATCTGTGAAAGAGGAACGTTTTCTGCACAGATGGAAAGTTCCTGGCCACGTGGCATCCCTGCTGCTTGGTTCGGCCTCAGTTATCAAAATGAAAACAAACCAATTCCTTTTAGGGGCTGCAATTCTGGGTGCTATCATGACGAGTGCGAGCGCAGCGGATGCGCGGGCTTACGTGGGAGGCAATTTCGCCCTGGAACTCGATGGAGTGAATAACGGGTTTGTCCGTTCGATTGACGGTGGTGATGTGGCCGCGGATGTGGTCAGCTTTACTGAGGGCACCGACAACTACGAGCGCAAACATATCGCGAACGTAAAGTACGAGGATTTCACCATGCAGATCGGCCCCACCATGGGCAAAGGTGTTTACGACTGGATCAGCGACACTTTCGATAAAAAACACTCGCGCAAGAACGGAGCGATCGTCGCAGCCGACTTTAATTACAGGGCGATCCGACGTGCTGACTTTATGGACGCTCTCATTAGCGAAATCACCGTACCGGCTTGCGATGGATCGAGCAAAGAGGCTGCCTATTTGACGGTTAAATTTTCTCCGGAAACGGTGAAGTGGAGTTCGGCTGATGGGAAGACATTGAGCAACTCGAAACCCGGCAAGCAGAAACAATGGCTGTCGTCCAATTTCCGCCTGGAGATTCCGGGGCTGGATTGCACCAAGGTTTCGAAAGTGGACGCTTTCACGATCAAACAAAAGTTGGCGGAGGAATCGGCAGGCGTAACGCGCGACGCGATCAAGATTCCTGGAAAAATCGAGTATCCAAACCTGCACATCACTTTGAGTGAATCTTCCGCGAAAACATGGCTCGATTGGGCGGACAGTTTTATCATCAAAGGCAACAGCACGGACGACCAGGAGAAGGAAGGGAAGCTGACCTTCTACACTCCTGACTTTTCAGAGGAATTGGTACGAGTGACCTTCCACCATCTGGGAATCTTCAAAGTGCATCGTCCGCTTTCAGACGCGAAGGAGGGTGTCGCGAAGGTCACCGTCGACCTTTACGTCGAAAACATGGAAATCGACTTTATGGCCCAATTCCAACAATAGACCACGGCGACCCAACGTAGCGCAGCGTCCCAACCGGCATTTCCCCACGATGCCGGTTGTTCAGTTTTTATACCGCGCAAAACACTCGACGGGCGCACACGTTTTCGCTAAATCGATGCAGTCGGCCCAATCATCAAATCATGAAAATCAAGACGCTGACTCTTTTCCTTTTCTTCCTTTTGTCACCATTCGTCGGGGCGCAATCGGCGAACCTGCGCTACGAAGGTTCATGGACGAATACCACGTTCGGGTCGTTCGGAGCAGCGCATGTCGGCGTAGTCCTCGATGCGCCGAACGCCACAATCAGTTTTGACCTCGATGGTTTTGTTTTCGGCGCTGCCGATCCTGCGGTCATTATCGTTCCGGGCACGATTGATCAAGGAGTTCTCACTCTCAATAGCAAAGGGGTGGCGACGTACGGTGACATTGTTGGCACGATCAACCTCGTTACGGGGGAAACGCTCATCGATGTGACCAACGTGCCGAATCCGCGTATCAAACACCTTGTGCTCACCGGGAACGTCACGGGCAAAATTGATCTCCAGTACACCGTCGATTTTCCGGATCCGCCTGGCCCGTTTAACCCGGCTAAAGGTGTGCTCGTGGCCACCCTCGTTCCTGAACTTCAGATCACTTCAGTGCAGCAGGTGAACGGCGAACTCGTCGTTACGTGGACCGGCGGAAAGCCCCCGTATCAAGTTCAAGCTCGGCCCGATTTCTCACCTGCCCTGTGGCAAAATCTCGGCGCCACAACGACTTCCACCACGGCGCACATTCCAGCGTCAAATTCAAAGCGCCTTTTTGTGCGCATCTCCGGCCAGTAGCAAAATAGCAGTCCTGCACGCGACAAGAACCGCGCCCCGACGAATTTGATCTCCACTGCCGCGAGGTTTATGATCATACCGATGAAGGAATTACCCCTTTCATCGTTGCAGGATGTTATGAAAACTCGCTCCTTACTCTTTCCTGTTCTCGCCGGCTCCCTGGTTGCTCTCGCCCAGAACAGTGTTGCCGCGGACAATCTTTCGGCCAGCCCAGCTTCGAATCTCAGCGTTCATACTTCCAGCGCCGCAGAAATCGTAAAGATGCGCGATGCAGGGGTGGATGGTTCGGTTATCCGTTCATATGTCCAGACACTGCATGAGCCCTACAAGGCGACTGCGGACGACATTCTTTACTTGCATGACCATAAGGTTCCTGACGACGTAGTCGTCGAATGGATTAAAAAGGGAGGCGAACTCGTAGCGTCGACTGCTCAGCCCCAATCCCCCCAATCTCAATTGCAAACCGTCCAGCATGGTGCGCAAAGCCCGGATCTGGTGAACGCGGCGACCCCGGCGCCATTACCGGTGCAGGTCCAGCAACCTGCACAACCTGCGCCGCAGCAGGTTGTTTATCAAAACCCGGCTCCGACCGTCGTCTATAGCACGCCCTCTTACGTTTATTCCGACCCATACTGGTACACCTCACCTGTGTCCATTGGCTTCTCATGGGGGTGGGGCTACCCGTATTACTCGGGCGGATATTACCACGGTGGACATTATTATGGCCACGGCGGTTATCATGGTGGCGGGTATCATGGCGGAGGTCACTATAATTACGTGAGCTATCGCGGGGGTGGTTCGCACGGCGGGGGAAGTTGGGGCGGTCACGGCGGCGGGTCCTGGGGAGGCGGAGCCATGCACGGCGGCGGTGGCGGTGGCCGCGGTGGAGGCCGACACTAATTTCTGAACGGAATGAGCGTTCAGGCTGCGGCTCGCTGAGACAAACGTCCGGAGATCCATGTCTCCAGCAGAATAAACGTGATCGCAGCGAGCAAAAAATTCCGCCACATCTTCTGACGCGCTTCCGCCTCAGTGGCGAGTAAATGACGCTGGCGCGCTTCCGCTTTGGCGACTTCACCACTGTCAGCCTGGGCAGTGAGCGGCACCCCGAGAGAAACCAAGTCTTCCGTTGTGAGCGGCGCGATTTTCGACTCGGCAGGATTGAGATTTACCGCGAACCGAAAATCGCCGGCGGTGTAGATTCCCGGCAGGCTGGTTTCTGTAAACGGATTTGTTGCCGCTCTCATGGTCCCGTCGGGTAAGCGCACTTCACCGTGAAATTCCGGCGGCAACGGCACGCTCTCACCCACAACGAATTGGTGCGCGCCAGCTCGCAAACCGGCGCTTTGCTCGAGCATGCCGAAGAGGAGCGGGATGAATTTCGAGGAGAGCGCCAGTTGGCTGTCCTGCGGAGTCCAGGTCGTGCCTAACAATAACAGCCGGCCGCGCTCAATCGGGATTTCTGAAAGCAACGGCGTACCTGAATCAAATGACGCCAGGGTGATGGAGTTGGTAATATTGGCCAGGTTCAACGCGCGATATTTCCAGAAATGGATTTTGGTGAAATCATTAAAACGCGAATCGCTGAAGGGCGCAAAGAGCGGGTTTTGAAAATTGATGTTTCCGAAGAGTCCGTAGTTCGCGACTTGTGCTTCGGGCGCCGCCACGAGCATGCCAGTGAGTGCCGAGATCATGTTCGCTTCTGCCGAATCGCGTAAAGGCAGGAGAACGGTGCGCCCTTGCTTCAACAACGCTTGCGCCAGTTTGATGACGTCTTCCGTCGGAGTCGCCCCAAGGATCAACATTCCGCTCTGACTCGCTTCGGGTGGAATCGCATTGCTGAATGTCAGCACTCGCGTTGCCAGATTTGTCTGCTCGAACGCGCGATGCACATAATACCGCATCGAGTTTGGATCGTCCGCGCGATCTGGTCCGAAGTAGGCAATCGTCACGGGCTGAGATTTCGGGCGCACCACAAAGGCATTATTGTCGAACTCAACTCGGTCTCCTGCGAGCGTTACTGAATAAGCATCCAACGGAACTGTCGACAGTGTGATGATGCGGTTTTGCCCGGGTGGGACATACGCGTTGCCGGCGTCTCCTTCTTCAGCGCCGCTATGCCAACGCAACGTGAACTGTTCAACCTTCGCCTGTCCGGCGTTGCTCACTCGCAAGCGCAAAGGCGCGTTCGTCACCGCGGAGAAAAGCTGCTGATTCTCCTCGAGCACCTGGAGACCGGCGTTGGAAAGTTCTTTCGACGCGACCGTTTCCAACTGCACCTCCAACTTTTTCGGCCACTCGAATCCCTGCAACCCGTCCAGTCGTGCGCCAGCCTGAAAGTCGGAAACCACGATCATCCGCAAGGTCGTATTGCCTTGCTCCTGGGCGTCGCGATTGAGTTGTTCCAGAAGGTGCTCGGTTGAATTCAGCATGGCATGTCCCAAATGAGTTGCGAGCCACGTAGGTTTGACCGCATCGAGTCGCGTCTCAGCGGCCGAGAGGCGTTCGGCGGGCCCGAGCTGTGCCGCATCCGCGAAACTCAGAACGGTGCGGAGTTGCTGGTCGAAAGCATAAAGCGCGACTGAATCGTCCGGTTTCAATCTTCGGATTGCCTCGATTGCTCGCGCCTTCGCCTGGTTCCAAAGGTCTTCGCGACGCATACTCGCGCTGGCATCGACCAGCACCGCTACGCGCGCATTCTTATCTCCGGCTTTGGCGCTCGGCAGCGCTTTTTGAAAAAACGGACGGGCAAAAGCAAAAGCCAATAAACAAAGGACCGCACAACGTAATAAAAGAAGCAAAAGGTGCTCGAGTCGGCTCCGCTTGGTGATGCGCGGCGGCGAAGGCTCGAGGAACATCAACGAACTGAAAACGATCTTCTCGCGCGAACTTCGCCGGATGAGGTGAAACAGGAAGGGCAGCGCCACCGCAGCAGCACCCGCCAGGAATAATGGCGCAAGAAAATTCAACGGTCTTAGTGAGGCCAGCGTAGCACCTCGCCCTGCCCAGTTCAAATAAAGTCGCCGCGAAACCGAAGCTCTTAATCGACGGGGGCCGCCGCGAGAGAAAGCGATTACGCTGCTGCGAGCGTCTGGTCGTAGGGCAACTCCGCCACCGGAATCTGCGGGTTCTTCTGGCTGAAATATTGGGAGGACCAAGCGTCGGCAAAGAGGATGACGTTCTGGCCAAACGCATCCTTCGCGAGGCGCGCTCCGGTTGGCAAAACTGCGGCTTCGAGCAATTCCTGGGTGACTTCAGGTGAAACCCAGCGCATCACTTGCCACGGAGCGCTATCGAGCCGCGCATCCGCCCCATACTCCGTCTGCATGCGGTATTGCACGACCTCGAACTGCAACGGACCGACCGCGGCGAGCAGCGGAACGCGTTGGGCGGAGTCCGGAATGTAGATGGCCTGCACTACGCGTTCCTGGAGCAACTGATCGAGACCTTCGCGGAAGCGTTTGAACTGTGCGGTATTCGTGCTTTGCAACCATGCGAAACATTCGGGTGTGAAGCGTGGAATTTCGCGATAAACGAGTTTCTCATCTGTGGAAAGCGTGTCCCCCAGACCGAATTCGCCATGGCCGACCAAGCCGACGATGTCGCCCGCGTAAGCCTCGTCCATCGTTTCACGATCGCGACCGAACAGCTTGTGCGAGCTGGAAAGACGAACACGCTTTCCCGTGCGGGTGTGAACGACAGTCATGTCGCGTTCGAATTTGCCGGAGCAAATACGAACAAAGGCGAGTCGATCTCGATGGCGCGGATCCATGTTCGCCTGAATTTTGAAAATAAATCCCGAGAAGCGTTCATCGGCTGGCTGGATTGTGACCCCATCGACCGACCGGGCGCGCGGAGCTGAAGCGTGCTCCAGAAAACCGTCGAGCAGAAGCTGGACGCCGAAATTGTTCACGGCGCTCCCGAAAAACACCGGCGTTAACTGGCCATGCTCCACCGCTTCACGCGAAAACTGCGCCCCCGCGTGTTCGAGCATTTCATTTTCTTCGATCACGCGGTGATAGGTCTCAGGCGTGAGACTGGTCTTGACCGACTCATCTGTAATCCCGTGGACACTGACGGGCGCTTTGTAAGCGCCGCCCGGAACGCGTTCGAAGAAATGAACCTGATTGCGGCCCCGGTCGTAAACGCCTTTAAAGTCTTCTCCCGATCCAAGCGGCCAATTCATCGCGTAGGCATGCAAGCCGAGCACCCGTTCCAATTCATCGAGCAAATCGAGCGGATCGCGAGAAGGGCGATCCATTTTGTTCATGAAAGTGAAAATCGGAATGCCACGGCGCCGACAAATCTCGAACAGCTTGCGTGTCTGCGTCTCGATCCCTTTGCCCGCGTCGATCACCATCACCACCGAATCGACAGCCGTGAGCACGCGATAAGTATCTTCGGAAAAATCCTTGTGGCCCGGGGTGTCGAGCAGGTTGATCCAATACCCGCTGTATTCAAATTGAAGCACCGTCGAGCTGACTGAAATTCCGCGCTTACGTTCCAGTTCCATCCAGTCCGAAGTCGCGGCGCGTTGCGTCTTGCGGGCGCTCACCGAACCGGCGAGCTGGACCGCACCGCCGTATAGTAGAAACTTCTCGGTAAGCGTGGTTTTCCCGGCGTCCGGATGCGAGATGATCGCAAAAGTCCGGCGGCGCGCGATTTCACGTGACAGTTCGTTGCTCAAGAAAGGCGGGATACTTAATGTGGATAGCAGCCTCCGTCAAACTGAGGATAAGCCGAAAGTGTTACAGACACGGCATATTTGGGAGGTAGTTTGATCGGTATGAAAATGCTGACGAGGACCACTCTTTTGACCAAGTCCATCGCGTTCGCGACCGCCTTTGCCGGAGATACTGATTTGCCTCCGGGAGCGGTGGTTCAAATCCGGACTAACGCGTCTGTTGGTTCTCTTTCAGTCAACGGGAGCACGTTTAGCCGGCCCGGTTCCACCTTCTCGAGGCCAGAGGGAACCTTCAGTCGGCCAACTCCGACTTTCTCGCGACCTGAAGGAACCTTCAGCCGTCCGGAAGGCACGTTTTCGAGGCCGACTTCGACGTTCAGCCGGCCCGAAGGTACTTTCTCTCGTCCCGACGGAACGTTTAGTCGGCCCGAGAGAACCTTTTCGCGTCCAGAGGGAACGTTTAGTCGCCCTCAGTCGACCTTCTCCAGACCTGACGCAACATTCGACCGACCCGACTCAACGTTTTCCAGACCGGTGGGGACTTTTAGTCGTCCTAATTTCAAATCGAGCGATGATTCTGGCCCAAATACGCCAACCGCTGTGACCGTAGAACTCCCGCCTGGCGCAACAGTTCGCAAGCCGACCATTACTCCCGTGGAAACGAAGTAAGAAGGGTGGCGAGTTAGCGGGTTTTGATCGGGAGGATCAGAGCTTCAGCCGCTCCTTTGAAGCAATTCGCTTTCGTCTGACGCTTTGCCGTTGGCCGCCATTACGTTAGATTCACGCCGGTTCGTGACCCTAACTGCCTCAAAGGCGCCAACGCCATGATCAGCACTCTCGAAAACGTGCCCCTTGCGGGACTCATTTCCGAGGTCGAAGGGATATTCTCCGAACGCGGCGTCCTTTCGCGCAGCAGCAATTTTGAGTATCGGCCCCAGCAGCAGCAGATGGCGATGGCCGTTGCTCAAGCCCTGCAGAAACGGGATCACCTTCTGGTCGAAGCCGGAACCGGTGTCGGCAAAAGTTTTGGCTATCTCATCCCGAGCATCCTCTTCACCGTCGCGAATCGAAAAAAAGCGATTATCTCAACCCACACCATCAACCTTCAGGAGCAACTGATCGGCAAAGACCTTCCGCTGCTCGAAAAGATCCTGCCGGTCAAATTCTCCTACACGATGCTGAAGGGCCGCGGGAATTATCTCTGTACACGTCGTCTCCAAAAGACAATCATGCAGTCGGAGTCACTTTTCACTTCGCCTGAGGCGGCCGAACTGCAGCGCATCTACGAATGGTCGAAAGAAACGCAGGATGGCAGCCTTTCCGACTTCGAGATTGAACCCGATTACCGGGTTTGGAATCAGGTCTGCTCCGAGCGCGGACTCTGCTCGCCACGTCTATGCGGCGAAGGCTCGGACTTTGCGAAGATGCACGGTCCCTGTTTCTTCCAAAAGGCGCGCTCCCGAATGAATGCCGCCGATGTACTGGTGGTGAATCACACACTCTTCTTCACCTTGCTCGGAACGATGGGTGACACGAATGAAGGGGGGATCCTCTTCAAGAATGACTTCGTGGTGTTCGACGAGGCTCACACCGTCGAGCATGTCGCTTCGCAACACATTGGCATCAGCACTTCGCGCGCGCAGATCAACTACGCTCTCAATCGCCTTTGGAATCCGAAGACGAATAAGGGAATGCTCGGCATTCTGGGCGGACAGCGCGTGCGCGAGCTCGTCACCGATGCGCATGCGCAAATGGAAACCTTCTTTTTCGAGATCGAAAGTGCGTGTGAAGAACTTGCGCGCAAAGGCAAAACGCCCGCCGAAACACTGAATCTCAACTGGACCGTTCAGCGGGTGCGCCGGCCGGAATTGGTGAAGGATAATCTCACCCTTTCCCTCAACCGCATCCGGGAAGCCATCGCCGAATTGATCAAAATCTCGCCTGACGCGGACACCGGCAAAGAGCTCCAGGAATGCAACCGACGTCTGACGGAAGAGACGGAAGCCATTTCAGAATTCCTCAATCACCGGCAGAGCAAGCAAGTTTACTGGGTGGAACGGAGCGGCCGCAACCAGCGAAGCCCGAACATTGCCTTGAATGCGGCCCCGATCGATATCGCCGACTTCCTCCGTCAGGCTCTCTTCGCGTCAGAGACATCGGTCATTATGACCAGTGCCACGCTGGCGATCTCGGAAAACCGACGAACCGGCCAAGGGCTCGACTATTTTGCGCGCCGCGTCGGCGGAGAGTCCGCAGTAAAACTTCAGGTTGGTTCGCCCTTCGATTACGAGCGGCAGATGAAGTGTTACGTAGTGAACAAAATGCCCGACCCGCGTGAGCCTGGTTACGCGAAAGCGCTGACCGAATGGGTTTCGCACTTCATCCGCCAAACACACGGCAAAGCTTTTATTCTCTTCACCAGTAATAGGCTGATGCACGAGGTCGCAGAGAACCTTGAACCTGTTCTCGATGAACTGCGGATCGAATCCTTTGTGCAGGGGACAGGCACACCACGCACCGTGATGCTCGAAAAATTCAAGGAGGACATCGATTCCGTTCTCTTCGGAACCGACAGCTTCTGGCAAGGCGTAGACGTACCGGGTGAAGCGCTCTCGAACGTAATCATCACACGACTTCCTTTCGCGGTCCCCGATCATCCGTTGATCGAAGCCCGCCTTGAAAAAATCGAAGCTGAAGGAGGCAATCCGTTCTTCGATTTTTCGCTTCCGGAAGCGGTCCTGAAATTCCGCCAGGGGGTTGGTCGCCTGATTCGGACCAAATCAGACAAGGGAATCGTCGTGGTCCTGGACAATCGGATTCTAACAAAGCGTTATGGGCAGGTTTTTTTGAACTCAATTCCCAAGTGCCCTGTCGAGATTGTGTAAAAGTTGGAAGGTGCATTACTCTAACAAGATGAGGCGGCTGAGAATAGTCGTGGAAAAACACCCGGATGGGCACATCACATACCCGATGGGACACAACGGTATAGTCGTGGGTGAGGGGAACACCTACGAAGATGCAGTCGCCGACTGCCGTTCGGCGCTCCGATTTCACATTGAGACCTTCGGAGTGAACGCCCTCAAGAAAAGGCATAATCAATTCGCGGTTTGAAAAGTAGTTCTAGCCAACGGGTCAGCGCAGGAATTTTAGTTTATCGCTGGCAAGACGGCGCTCTGGAAGTGCTCGTTGCACATCCCGGCGGACCGTTTTTTGCGTCGAAGGACGAGGGACATTGGACGATACCAAAGGGAGAACCGCGGCCCGGTGAAGACTTGCCGGAAGCCGCGGTCCGAGAGTTTTCCGAAGAAGTTGGTTTTGTTCCGAAGGGGCCCTTTATGGAGCTCGGTTCGATCCGGCAGAAGGGCGGAAAGGTAGTCTACGCGTGGGCGTGCGAGGCGGATCTTCCACCAGGACACATCCACAAGTGCAACACGTTTCGCATGGAATGGCCGATCGGTTCGGGAAAGTTTCAGTCGTTTCCCGAGATCGATCGGGCGTGCTTTTTTCCTGTCGCTGAAGCCCGGCGCAAGCTGAAAGCGACGCAGGTGCCGCTGGTTGACCGATTGCTCGAAAAAATCCAGGAATACCGACGCGACTGACTTTCGCCTGAGTTTCGAATTGCGTTCAGGCGCAGAATTTCTAATCTCGCCCGATGCCCATTCGACAAAACGTTTCCGGTGACTGCTACGAGTTAATCGTGGGCGGTAGAATTGACGGCGCAGCCGCGAACGAGATGGAAGTTCAGGTTCTGAACGCGATCAAAGCAGGGGCGAAAGAGATTTTTATCAACCTGTCCGAAGCGGATTTTCTCTGTTCCGCAGGCATTCGCGTAATCATGCAATATTGGCGTCAACTCAAGCCGCAGGGGAAGCGTTTGATGGTCACAAGGCCCTCGCCCGCCGTGGACGATATCCTGGCGATGACCGGCTTTCGGGAATCGATTGTCGAAAACGCCGGCGCTCGGGCCTAGCCGTGGCGGAGAAAACGTTTCGCTTCGAATCCTCAGACCCTGCGCGCGACCGGGCGCGCTTTTTCTCCGAGCTCCGCGCCTTCGGCGAGTCTTGCGATTGGTCGCAGCCGATCTCGAACGAAATTCAGCTCATCCTTGAGGAGTGGTGGACGAACCTCGTCAGTTACGCGTTCGCTAAATCGGCGCAACCGAGTGTCATCGTAGAAATTACTTCGACCGAAGGTGAAGCACGAATTCAGGTGACCGACAATGGAATCCCGTTCGATCCTGCAGCACGAACTGATCCCGACCTGCACCTGCCCGT
Organism: Limisphaerales bacterium; assembly: GCA_044226545.1. Taxonomy (GTDB): domain Bacteria; phylum Verrucomicrobiota; class Verrucomicrobiia; order Limisphaerales; family SXQI01; genus DASVNK01. The sequence goes on along the minus strand of JBGAGW010000007.1, from coordinate 124,142 downwards.
CGAAGAACGCCCGATCGGGGGACTTGGCATCTACATGATGAAGAAGCTGAGCAAGTCGTTGCGCTCCGGGCGGGATGGCGAGCGCAACGTCCTCCGTATAGCGAAGGATTTAACCAGCCCGGTGCTGCGCGCTAAAAGCTGATGCTGAGGAGGGAGAAGTCGTCTTCGAACGTCCGACTCTGTTGCAGTTGCCGTGCCTCCTCCATGAGCAAGGCGGGGGCGATCTGAAGTTCGGTGCGCGCGCGGATGCCCTCTTCAAACTCATGGTAAGTTACCGCTTTTCCGTCCGGCTTGATCAACTCGTAGACTCCGTCGCTGAAAATAAGCAATTGATCGCCGGATGAGACGGCGGCTCGCGCCTCTCGCGCGGCATAATCAGGGACGCAACCAATCGCGGGGCCTCGCGTGCAAAGGGGAGTGGCGCGTCCCGGTTGACGCAGTAAAGCGGGAGGATGTCCGCCGGTGGCGTACACGAGAGTGTGATCTCTTAACCAATAAACACCGTACCAGATGGTGAAGAACAAATTGTTTTGGTTCTCCATTTGAAAGGCCGCGTTAAGCGCGGCGAGTACTGCCCCTGGTTTGCGAAAATCCACGTTCAGCGTTCGCGCGCGGATGACGTTCATGACTGAAACAGAAAGCAGCGCCGCGCCGACGCCATGTCCGGAGACATCCAGCAGGTAGATCGCAAGGTGATCCTCATCGAGGAAGTGGTACCCGAACGTGTCACCGCCTAACTGCGTTGAAGGTTCGAAGACGTAGTCAGTCCTGATGGCGCCCTGAAGCTTCTTGGGAAAGAGCGACTGCACATAACTCGCAGCTTCATTAAGATTCGCGGCGAGTTTCTGCTGGCTCTCCAGCAAGGCCTGGAAGATCCGTTGCTCCTGGTCGCGGAGGCGCTTCTTTTCGAGCGATGCGCCGATGCGCGCCCTTAGAAAAATGGGATTGAACGGCTTCGCGATGTAGTCCTCTGCGCCCATTTCGATGCAGCGCGCGATCCCGTTCTCCTGGTCGAGCGCGGAGATCATGATCACCGGAACATGCTTAAGCACCGAATCGGCTTTCAACCGGGAAAGGACCTGGTATCCATCCAACCCAGGCATGATGAGATCGAGAAGGACCAGATCAAAGCTTTGCGCGCGCAACAACCGAATCGCTTGCAACCCGTTTTCGGCGAGAATCACATCGTAGCCGGACTTTCGCAGACGTCTTCCCAGCATCTCGCGATTAGCCGGATCATCGTCAACGACCAACAAGGAACCGCTCTGTTTTTCCGGTGGGGTCGAGCTTTTCGGAATTGGGGTGACGAAGCCGACGCCCGGATCAATCGAGAGCGTTTCCTCAGGATTGCTGGAGTGCACCGGAAGCAAATGTTCTTCCATCAGCGCGAGCCACGTTTCCGCCGCGCGCTTTATCTTCTGCAGGTCCGGAATAAACCCTGCGCATCCCACCTCCGGTGCTTGCTCCTCCAGCAGTTCGCTGTAGCCGATGATGTGGTTCACCGGCGTGCGCAACTCATGAAAGAGTTGATGCGCATCCAGCTTGATCGTGGCGAAGGTTTTCTCGTCGAAATAGTGGTTGATCAATGAGAGCAACTGCCGCCCTCCGTTGTGAATTTTTAGCAAGTCCGCGCGAAAAGAGGTGGACGGTAGCTCTTCTTCAATGAGGATGTCGCAATAGCCCAGAATGTGATTGATGGGAGTGCGCAGCTCATGCCGGATCTTCGAAAGATCCAGATCAGAAACGGCAGAGCTGCTCGATTTCATTTTCTTCCCTGGAGCTGCGATTCGATTTTTCCGAGTAAGCGTGGCAAGTCGATCGGCTTTGTATCATAGTCGTCGCATCCCGCTTCGCGTGCTTTTGTCTCGTCGCCCTCCATCGCATGCGCAGTCAGTGCGATCACGGGAATGGACGATGTCTCGGGAGTTGCCTTCAGCTTTTGCGTTGCACTCCAGCCATCAAGGACGGGAAGACTCATATCCATCAGGATGATGTCGGGCTTTTCTACGGAAGCCATTTTAACCCCCTCAGCGCCATCAATTGCCATCACGACCTGGTAACCTTTCCGTTCCAACCGCCGCGAAAGCATGTCGCGATTCATTTCGTTGTCTTCGACCAATAGTACCTTCGCCATAAAAAGAAATTCAGAACGAAACAGTTGCCAAAGCCTTGGGACCCAGGGCGCGTTCAATCTCCGAAAGCAATTCGTCCATCGTGTATGAGCCTTTGCGCAGAATCTGCGAAACCTCGCCTCGTAAATTCCGTTTGTCCTCGACTGTCAGATCTTTCGATGTCACGACGATCACGGGAATTTTTCGCCACAGTGGGGATCGCCGTATTTCGCGCATGAACTCGAAACCATCCATTTCGGGCATCATCAAGTCCAAAAGGATCAGGTCGGGAGCCGAGGTTTCCAACGTCGCCAACCCATTTCTGCCATTGGTCGCCTCAGTGACCGTCCAGCCGTTCTTCTCCAGAGTTCGACGCAACATCTCACGCGCCGGTTGGTCATCTTCGACGATCAGTAGCTTAGTCGCGCCGTGGTGGACATTTCGGCGGATTACCGTCGCGAGTCGCTGCCAGTCAATGGGCTTGGTCAGATAATCGGTCGCGCCGAGGGCGAAACCGAGATTCTTATCGTCCACGATCGTCGCCATAACGACGGGGATATCGCGCGTCGTTGGATTGTTCTTTAATGCTGCCAGCACCGCCCATCCATCCATTCCGGGCATCATCACGTCCAATGTGATCACGGCGGGTTGCAGCCGCTGCGCGGAGTCCAATCCTTCAGCTCCGTTCGCGGCCAGGGCCACCCGATAACCGCCTTTCACTAACGAACGCTGAATCAGGTCTCGTGCGCTGGCTTCATCCTCGATGACGAGGACCAAAGGCGCGGATGGACGATGCTCAGCCTGCGGCGCTCGGTCGAGCACTGGTTGTTCGGTCGGCACTTCGCGCGGCAATTCCACCGTAAAACTAGACCCTTTCCCGGGCGCGCTCGTCACAGTGATGTCGCCTCCCATCAACTGGGAGAAGCGTCGGCTGATGGCGAGACCGAGTCCCGTCCCTCCATATTTGCGAGTGGTCGAAGCGTCAGCCTGAGAGAAGGCCTGGAACAGTTTGGCCATTTGTTCCTCGCTCATCCCAATCCCGGTATCGGCAACAACAAAAGAGAGGTAGCAGCCAACGTACGGAGGGTTTGATCTTCGTTTCTCCGCAACCGTCAGCATGATCGTTCCATTCTCCGTAAATTTGCAGGCATTCGAAAGCAGATTGAACAGCGTCTGCCGCACCTTGGTTATATCGGCGCGCATCTCACCGATCTCCGGCGGACACGAACAAACAATCTGGTTTCGATTTTTTGCAGCGAGCGGCTGGATGGTCGTGCAGACTTCCGCCACCATTTTCGCAATGTCGAACGTTTCAAGGTACAGCGTCGTTTTTCCAGCCTCGATCTTCGAGAGATCGAGAATATCGTTAATGAGCGCGAGGAGATGTTTTCCGGCCGAGTTGATCTTATCGAGATCAGGGATGAGGCTCTGCTGGTCCAAATCTTCTGCCTCTTCCTTCAACATTTCACTGTAACCAAGTATCGCGTTGAGCGGCGTCCGCAATTCGTGACTCATGTTGGCCAAAAACTGCGACTTGGTCCGATTCGCTTCGAGTGCTGCCTCCGCTGCCCGTTCCGCCGCGACGCGCGCGGTTTCCGCGGCTTCCCGCCCTTTCTGCTCTTCCACCAGGAGCCTTTCCCGGAGGCGCTCCGCTTCACGTCGTTTTCGAGCATAGAGCATGCGCGCAACAAAGGCCCAACCGACGAGGCCAACCACTCCAACGCCGGCCGGAACGATAAATGCCATCGATTCGTACCACGGGATAATAACTTTCAGGGGAACGCGGGCGGGCTCTGAATAATTCAGATCCCGGTCTATGAACTGAACAAAAAAGGTATAGTCGCCTGCCTCTTCGGGATTCCAGTTGAATTGCGTAGCTAAAGTTGGCGGTTGCCACACTGCGTCATCCCTGCCGGGCGGCGCACTCGCGCGACCGCGCACGAGCGCGGTTCGGAAAAAACGGCGGACTGGCGCCGTTTTGAAATCATTCGCTTCATACCGCAACACGACCAGTTGTTTCGTATGCAGCGCGGGCAAAGCGTCAGGTTCAAACTCCCGCTCGGTTTTTACCAACACTTGCGGCGGAACAACATGATGCTTCCGTGGTTTGTAGCGCGTGACACCTTTATCGCTGCCGAACCAATAGTTTCCGTATGCGTCCTGAGCGAGGCCCATGATCAGCGGTCCAGGCACCCCATCTTCTTCGTCAATCACTGTCCAGGTGATTCCGTCAAAACGGAAAACGCCGGACTCCGTCCCGAACCACAGCACATCGTCCCGGTCGCGCAATATCTTGAACACAGCACCCCGGGGGACGGGTCGATCCGCGGTTCCTTCCAAATTGGAAAACTGTTTCCCATCATAACGCAGCAAACCACTCTCCGTTCCTGCGTAGATCGTTCCGTCCGCGCCTTCGCCCAGGGACCAAACGCGATCAGTCAGCGCCCCTGCTTCCGCGGATTCCAGAAGGAAGTATTCGATCTCGTCGCCCCGCAATCGAGCGATTGTGCCAGTGCTAAAGCGTCCGGCCAGCCAGAGCGACCCCTTCGAATCGGCAAAGATTGTCCCCACTCGATTGGTCACGCTTAAAACCTTTTGCGCAACGGCCTTCGAATCCTTCAACGATATCCGGGACAGTCCTTGAGCGTACTTCCCGATCCAAAGAGTTTCGGTTTTGCGATCACGATGGAGCGCCAGGTTGATCCCGGTTTCCCCTCCTGGCACCTGGCGGAAAAACTTCCCAGGCTCGTGCGATTCATGCGGATCAAAATGGAAAAGCCCAACTCCAAGAGGCGTACCGCCCACCCACAAGCCGCCATCCGCATCGGCATGCAAAGCATACGCTGCCATTCTCGGCGGCAATTCGTCTGTTACATCAATGATCGCCGGAGCGAAATTTGTCTGCGATGATACGATCCTTCCCAGGGATGGATAATCTTCAGATCCAGCCACCCAAACGGAGCCATCGCTCGTCGCAGCCATCGTAAACCCTTCCTCCGCGCGCAACCCGTCCGCCTTGGTGTAAGTCGCAAAAGCCTCCTCCTCGTAACGATAGACGCCGATCAATGTGGCAAACCACAGGCTTCCATCGGGTGCCTCGCTTATCGCCGCAACGGGCGCCCTGACGCGATTGCCCAGCCTGACAAAGGTCCGCGTCGCCGGGTTAAATCGCGCGATGGATCCGCTGTTGTGGCCCAGCCAGACAACTCCATTGGTTTGACACAAAATCGCCGTAATCTCCGAGCGTTCGTCCAACTGCTCCCAATCAATGGATTCGAACTTCCCCCCATCGAACCGAGTCAACCCCCGGCGTTGCGCCCGGTCACTCTCGTAAAACCACAGATCCTTCCCGGAAATGCTCAGAGCGTCCTGGAAGTTTGCGATCATCCCATCCGCCGGCGAAAAGTGTCGCACATTTGTTCCGCTGATTCGCCACAACCCATCGTTCTCCGTCACGGTCCAGACCGCTCCCACAGGATCAATTGCCAACGCGCCGGTCCACGCTTGGATCGAGCTCTGATCGAGGGAAGGCACGCCCTCGACCTTGGCGAAGATTTTTCCGTCGAACCGCGTCAAGCCATCACGCGTCCGCAACCAGATCGTTCCGTCGCGCCCGCCTTTAATCGCACAAACTCGCCCGGCGGTCAGTCCATTGCTGCCGGAGGCAAAGTTCTCGAACTTTTTCAATTTTGCATCAAAGCGCGAGACTCCCTCCTCCGTCCCGAACCACAACGCGCCATTCTCTGCTTCGTACACGCAGAAAACGCGATGATCGATCAACCCCTCACGCTTGCCGTAATTCGTGAACTTCAGACCATCAAAGCGCGACACTCCATTCTGCGTTGCGATCCACACGGAACCATCTTTGACTGGTTGAACCGCGAACGTACGGTTGCTCGGCAAACCGTTCGCCGTCGAGTAACGCCGCCATCGCCCTTTCTGCGGCGGCGCGAGCGCGAAATCGGCATTAACGGTTTTACCGGGTTGCACTTTGATCGCCTCGCCTTTGTGGAAGGCGATCTCTCCGTCTGCGACGTGCGCCCGAATGATGTAATCCCCCGGCGGCAAATTGATGAAGGAATAATTCCCGAGGCTATTCGTTGTTACGATGGATCGCGTGGTCGCCACCAAACCGGCCCTGCCGAGGCGACCCGGAACATCCGCAGGCGCATCCGCTCGGAACGCTTGCAAGACAATGTCGGGAAGAGCTGTTCCATCCCGCGCGAGGACGCGCCCGGTCACGCTCACCGCATTCGAAAGCACAATGTCCGCCTGCTGCCTCTGCCCGCGCGCGCACTTCACCCCCATCTTCCATGCCCCCTCTTCTCCAAGCCGAACCGAAAGGTCATACAAACGTCCAGCCTCGTGGATCACGACCGAGTAACTCCCATCCTGTCGCGACGTTGTGCTGGTGATGACCCGCCCGTTGTAAACGAGGTTCACCGTGGCATTTTCCACGGCCGACCCGGCCTCGTTTCGCACGACACCATTCAAGACAGTTGGAAGACGAAGCCCACCAGCCGCCACTCGCCGGGTAGGGATGATCTTTGCGTTCCCCGCCAGACTCAACAGGTAGCCATTCGTAGAGGAATCTTTCGTGCTTCCCTCGGTAAAACTCCAGCAAGCGGAGAGCCCCGGCTCATCCGCCGCGACCGTGCGAAACATCCCATCTCGAATCTCCTCCGCACTCCGTGTCCTGCTCCAAATTCGAACCTCATCCATTTCCCCCGCGAAATCCCCGTCGGTCGGATAAGCCACCTTAGCGTTGGATCGTCCGAGATAATTCTTTTTCTCGAAGGCTGCCGCATTGATTCCGGTTTGCCTTGCGCCCGCATCCGAGATGAGCACACCGTCGAGATATAACTTCAAAGTATAACGATCTGGTCCGCCGACCACCTCCTCAAACGTTCCGACCATCGCCACGTGATGCCATTCATTCGTCACGAGCGCGTTGGGCACGCTCACGGACCAAACGTTACCCGAACTATGAACCAGTTCCCCCCAGAGCGTCGGACCGGTGAAACGATTTTGGATATTTAAATGGACGTTTCCGGCAGTGAGGTCGATCACCCGCGACATGGAGTTAAAAGCATCCCACTTCGCCCACGCTTCCAGCGTGAAGGCGCGAGCATCTTTGAGGATTCCCTCCGGCAGAACTGCAAAGCTCTCCTTCCCGTCGAACGTGAGCACGTACTCGGTGGTGCCCTCATTCCACAGAGGAAACGCTGCCACGATGTTCGTCGCCCGCCCCATGAATTGCCCGTCATGCCGCCCCGGTGATCCGTCGCGCGCCCCCTCTTCAAAATTCCACAGGCCAACCAACCCCGGTTCGTTCCCGCGCGCCGCGCTCAACATCCCCTCGCGAATCTGACCTTCCGTTCGTTGATAATTCCAAACACGCACCTCATCGATCTGCCCGCGAAAGTCCTGGTCGTCCGGATTCCCGACCAAACCATGGCCAATCACATTTCGTTGCCTTGTTTTAATTCCCGCGAAGCTGAGGGTATTCGTGTGTTCTCCGACAAGGATTCCGTTGGCGTACAACTTCATCCCTTCCGAGCCCGACACCGCCGCCAGATGAATCCACTCGTTCGTCTGCAGCAAGTTGTCCACCCGGATAATGAATCGATCCGGCGACCCGTTCGCTTCAGCAAACCGCGGATAAACGTTAAACCGCAGATTCGGCCCTCGGTCATGATTAAAGAGGCTCAGCGACTGATACGCCGCACCCGCTTCGAACACGCGAGCAAAGGCCCGGAATTCTTCCCACTTCGCCCAAAGCTCCACCGTCGATTCCGTCAGATTCGTGAAAATATTCGACGGCAGTTCCACGTAGCTGTTCGTCCCGTCCAACTGCAAGACATGATTCTCGGCGGCGACCGCGCGAGGAAGCAGCAACGCAACGAGCAGAATAAATCTCAGGTGCAGCATGAGGGACCTGAAAGAATTAGGTAAGAAAAAGACCCGGAGCGCAAACCAAAAGCCTCCTGCCTTTTCGTCTCTAGGCTTTATGCAGGGGGACAGGAACTCGACTGGGCGGCAGACCGTAGACACGCTTGAACTCGCGCGAAAAATGGGAAAGCTGCTTGTAGCCCAGGTCCATTGCGACCGCTTTGACGCGGTCTCCGGCCTTGATCCGCTGGCTGGCTTCTTTCAACCGCGCCTGCGTCAACCATTCGCTCACCGTTACCCGATACTCCGCTCTGAAATGCCGCTGCAACGTCCGGGTCGATACCCCCGCAATCCGGGCTAATCGAGCTACTTTAAATCCAGCCGTTCGTGCGAGGCTCAGCCACTCGTCCGGGACGTTCCGGTCTGAAGCAGGCTTGATCTGAATTCGAGTTTTCACGGCTGACCGGCCCTACAATACACAGAGACAGGATACCTGTCGATTCGCCCACAGGTGCGGCCGACCGTGTTCCCGCGCATGTCTGAAGGCCTAACGTCGTCGTCTTCGCGCTGGACCAAAATAATATCCGCCGCTCAGACGGACGCCGATCATCCGCTTCTCATGTGCCGATCGCTTGTCCTTTCCTTCGTCGAAAAGTGCTGTGTACTGGTAGTTGAAACTTTCGAGCTTCACGCGCTCGATCTTCTGATCGATGAAGCGCTCGATCGCTCCGACGTGCTTTGAATCCTCTGCCGTCATCAAAGTGAACGCGTCACCCGTGCTCTGCGCCCGGCCAGTGCGCCCGATACGATGTACGTAATCCTGTGGATGTTGCGGTACATCGTAATTGATGACATGGCTCACATCTTCAATGTCCAGCCCACGCGCGGCAATATCAGTCGCGACGAGGACCTCATAACGTCCATCGCGAAAACCGCGCAGGGCCTGTTCCCGTTCTCGTTGGCTTCGGTCAGCGTGAATCACCGCGACTGAGTGATTGTTCTTCTTAAGGACCCGGCAGATCTTGTCCGCCCCATGTTTTGTCCGACAAAAGACAATCACCGATTCATAATGCACCTGATCGAGCAATGCCCTGAGCAAGTCGGTCTTCTGATCATGCGCCACAGGATAAATGACATGCTTCACCATCTCTGCCGGCGCACGACGCTGCCCGATCTCCACCGTTTCCGGCCGATGCATGGCCCACTTGATCAACGAATCGATCTCCGGTGGAATGGTCGCTGAAAAAAGGGCAGTCTGACGATGGCGTGGGCACTTTTGAACGATCTTCCGCACGTCCGGCAGAAAACCCATATCGAGCATCCGGTCCGCCTCATCCAAAACGAGATACTGCAACCGATCCAACCGCACCGTCCCCCGTTGCATGTGATCCAGCAAGCGGCCCGGCGTCGCCACCAAAATATCCAGACCGCGCTTGAGGTTTTGCATTTGCAACCCGTAGCCGACCCCGCCATACACGACCGCGATCCGCAAATCCGTATACCTCGCAAAATCCTTAAGCGCATCCTCGACCTGCGCCGCCAGTTCACGCGTGGGTTCCATAATCAGCGCGCGAGGCCCATGCGGTTGATGCCCGTGAAGCTTCGAGATAATCGGCAGCGCGAAGGCAGCCGTCTTCCCCGTGCCGGTCTGCGCGCTTCCGATAATATCGCGGCCGTCGAGAATCAGCGGAATGGATTCCGCCTGGATCGGAGTGGGCTTTTCAAAACCGAGCGCCCTCACCGCATCCACTACACCTTCTGACAACCCCAATTCCGTAAATGGCATGGTTCAATGTAGAGAAAACCCTTCCCGTTTCAAAGCCCCTTTCCGCGACCTCTCCTACTCGTAATCTTACTCTTACTCCTACTCGCTTCGATCAAAAAGGAGCCTGGCCGGTACGGACGCGCTTCGCCCGTAACATTTAACAGGTGTGCTCCTTGCGCCGGAAGGATACAAGTAGCTATCGCAACTCGAAGGAGATATGCCCGTTTCGTCTAAAATTCGTACGCTGTGGTCACGGCATCCTCGCCTTCGCTGGCCTGTTGTTCTCGCGCTCTGTTTTGTTGCGTATTCCCTCATCGGTTTCCTTTTGCTTCCTCCGATCATCAAAGGGCAGCTCGTTAAGCAGCTTCCAAAAGTAACCAAACGAACCGCGCAGGTTCGAGAAGTGCGCGTAAATCCCTGGACGCTTTCACTCACGGTGCGCGGGCTCGCGCTCAATGAACCGGATGGGTCGGCGTTTGCCTCATGGGAGGAGTTCTACGTGAATTTTCAGCTCTCTTCGATTTTTCGGCGGGCGTGGACCTTTGAAGAAATCCATTTAATCGATCCTCGCGGTGCGATTGTCCGGCATCAAAATGGTGTTTTAAACCTGGCCAACATGTTGGAGAGCTCCAACGCGCCAGCGAAACCTCCGTCCACCAATCCTCCTCCGCGACTGTTGGTCTATTCCTTGTTTATCACGAACGGCTTTCTCAGCATCGAGGATAAGAGTCGTCGCAGTCCATTCCACACCGAATATCGTCCGATCAATATCGCGCTCAAGAATTTCTCCACTCGGTCTGGAACGGACACCCCTTACTCCTTTCGTGCAGAGAATGACACCGGTAAAACCTTGGACTGGGCAGGCAGTATCACCCTCGAGCCGTTCAGCTCCAGAGGGCACATCGATTTGAAACGTGGCGAACCGAAAAAATATAATCCTTATCTGGACGACTTCACCACAGCGGACATTACTGATGGGAGGATCGATATTCGCGCAGATTACTTTGTTGGCGTTGGCACGAACGGAGTGGATTTGATTGTGACCAATGGTTTTGTCGAATTGAAAAACTTCAAGCTTACCGAATCGGCTGCAAATGAAACGGTCCTCTCCATCGCGGACGCTACGGTGCAAGGGTTGGATCTGAATTTGCGCGAACGACGGACCGAAGCAAAGCTGTTCAAGATCACCGGGACCGAGTTGAGCACGCGGCTGAACAAAGATGGCTCGTTTAATCTGGTGAACCTGATCATTCCTGGACCGACGAATAAACCAGCGTCAACCGCCACGAACAGCTCTCAACCATGGCTCGTAAACCTGGGCGAGTTCGTCTTCGAAAATGGTTCGGTCACGTTCGAAGATCAGACCTGGAAGTCACCGTTCCAAAGTCGTCTGAGCCCGATCGAGATCTCGGTGACGGGCTTCAGCACGAATCCCAAAACAAATGCTCAATACAAATTCGCCATCACCTCAGAGGCCGGAGAAAAAGTTGGTGGCGCCGGCACGCTTGCGATCGGTCCTTTTGTATCGGGCGGAGAACTCTCGATGACTGCGGCGGAAGTAAAGAAGTACAAGCCCTATTTTGAAAAATTCCTTCGCGCAGAGGTGCTGTCAGGCAAGATCGAGTCACGGACGAGTTATCAAACCGCGCCTGGAACCACCGCAATCAGCAACGCCCTCGTGAAATTGACAGACTTGAAGCTAAAGCTCCCGGAGAACGATGAAATCGTCGTCTCCATTCCAGAGTTCGCGCTTGAGGAAGGGGAGCTTAATCTGGAGAAACGTTCGGCGCGTGTGGGCCGGGTAAAAAGCGACCGCGGTTCGATCATCGTGCGTCTTGAAACGAACGGCGTGTTGAACCTGGCAAGCTTCGCGCAGCGCACGGAACCGAGCACCAACATCACAGAATCGACACCGGCTCCGGAGAACGAGAAACCGGCCCCCTGGTCTGCCGGAATTGATGAAGTCGCATTCGAAAATCTTGCGGTGAATTTTGAAGATAAGCGTCTAGCTACGCCCAGGGCCGTGAAAGTCGACCAAATCGCGTTGAACTTGAAAGGGCTGAGCACATCTTTGGAGAAGCCGTTTACAACCGCTGTAGGAATGCGCATCAACGAGACGGGATCGCTCACGGGTGGAGGAACAGTGACCCTCTCACCGATTCTGGCTGATCTCGATCTTGCGATAACCAACCTCGATCTGCGAGCACTTCAACCGTACATCGAGCCGCATGCGCGGCTGCAGCTCACCAGTGGCTTATTCAACCTGGCGAGCCATGCGAAGTGGGAAAGCAAGGGCACAAATTCTGGCCATTTGGAATTTACCGGGGGATTTTCAATCCCAGCGTTTGTGGCCATTGCAGAATCCACCAATCTCGTCGCCTGGACAAACCTCGCGGTCGATGGGATCAAGCTCGAGCTTGAACCAAATAAACTCCACATCGATACGGTTCGTTGGGAAGCGTTGGATGCCAACCTGCTGGTCAATTCGAACAAGCAGCTCAACGTCACCGCCGTTCTCGCCCAGAAAACCCAGGGAGCGCCCACGGAAGGGGAAAAAAGTTCAGCATTCCCGATTTCGGTAAACACCTTCGCGCTCACCAATTCAGATATTCGTTTGCTGGACGAATCGGTTCAGCCGCCTTTGTCGACCGAGCTCAACCAGCTCGGCGGAACGATCACAGGATTATCCTCTGACGCGAGCGCCACAGCGGAGGTAAACCTCGCGGGTTCTTTTGGAGAGCATGCGCCATTTTCGGTAACAGGCCGCATCAATCCGCTTGCCAAGGAGCGGCGTCTGGATCTGACGATCACCAATCACAATATGCAACTCACCCCGTTCACTTCGTATATGGAGAAGTACGCGGGGCATCCACTCAATCGCGGCCGACTCTCGATGGCGCTGCACTACAAAATCGAGGGCAAGGAACTGAACGCCGAAAACCGTGTGCAGATCGACCAGTTCACCCTGGGGCCGCGGGTGGATAGTCCTGATGCCACGAAGCTCCCGGTGAAATTAGCGGTTGCGTTATTGAAGGATGTCGATGGGCGAATTCAGCTCGATATTCCTGTATCTGGCCGCCTGGACGATCCGCAATTCCGCGTCGGACCGATTATTCTGAAAGTGATTGTGAATCTGATCACGAAAGCGGTCGCTTCGCCGTTCAAGTTGTTGGGCGCGGCGGTCGGCGGCGGGGAGGAATTGAGCTTCCTCGAATTTCAACCAGGCTCGGCCCGATTTGCCGCTGGTGAAACGAACAAGATCGACAAATTGATCAAGGCTCTCGTGAGCAAACCGGCTTTGACGCTGGAACTGGAAGCGGCGGTTGATCCACGCCGCGACCGGGACACTCTCGCTCGTCAAATAGTTCAACAGCAAATCAGAGCGGCCCGCTTGAAAGAACTGTCTTCGGTCGGAGAAGCCGCGAATGCCGAGAATCTCGAGGTTGAACCCCTGGATCAACAGCGACTGTTGCGGGCGGCGATCATGCAGCAGTTTGGCACTAACGTAACGCAGGCGGTTGAGGAGCTGAAAAGTTCCATGACAAATCAGGTGGCCAGTTCCGAGGTTATCGAAGGCCGAAAACAAAAATGGTATCAACCGATTCTTATTCCATTCCAGGGAAAGGACAGCCCGGCGGCGGCCGCGCGGCGTCAAGCCAAAGCGGATGCCGAATTGCTGAAACAAAATCCTGAATTGGGGAGCTTAAGCGCAGAACTGATGGAGAAGCTTCTCGCGACAAAAACCGAAGTTCCGCCAGAGCAATTCGTGGAGTTGATGAAGAGGAGAACCGAAGCAGCAAGGGATGAACTGCTCAAATCCAGTGAATTGAACGCAGATCGCCTTTCAATCGTCCCGGCGAAGGCGATCAAGGAAGGGTATCACGGCGAAGCCCGTGTGAACCTTTCGCTTAATTAGCCGCACTCTGCCTGTTACTTCTGACAGTGAACGTCCATGTCACGGTTGAGCAGTGTTCTGTACGAACTGTTCCCACCGGGTTACGAATGAAAAACGTGCGTCATCCCTTCTGGATAAGAACTCTCTTCCTCGGCTTTGCGGTCCTGACTTCCCTCCTGAACGTTCCGGCGGTCGTGAGCCCGCCTTTGGAATGGCCGCGGCGGATCGTCCGTGATGGCGCCACAAACATCATCTACCAGCCCCAGCTCGACTCATGGGATTACACGACGCTGAAGGCAACCTCGGCCGTCGCGATTCAGCAGAGCGGGCAATCCTCGCAGACATTCGGGACCATTAAGTTCACCGCGAAGACACGGGTGGATCGTGCGGAACGGGAAGTGGTATTTGAGAGCATCGAAATCACAAGTGGTGAATTTCCTTCGGCGGGTGCACAGGCAGAAATTTACCTGGCGTCACTCAGATCGATGCTGCCCAAAGAGGTGAAGACCATCTCGCTGGATCGTCTTGAAGCGAGCCTCGGGATTTTGGAGGAGCGGCAAAAGGTCAAATCGTATCCGCTAAAGAATAATCCGCCGGCAATCCTCTTCTCGACGAAACCGGCGATGCTGATCCTGATCGATGGCCACCCCATTTATCGAACCGTTCCAGAAACGGAAGTGGAGCGCGTGCTGAATACGCGCGCGCTCATTATGCGGGACAAGGGGGGGACTCATTATCTGCATTTGTTCGACGGATTCCTGGGAGGGCCGGGAGTGACCGGGCCATGGACGAACGTTACTCGTGCTCCCGACGACGTTCGGAAAGCCAAGACCCAGGCAGTGAAAGAGAAGGCCGTCGATCTTCTCGCAGGCCAGGAAAATCCTAAAACAAAAGCAAAGCCCTCGCTCAAATCGACACCCGTTCCCGCCATTTACGTTGCCACCGCCCCCACCGAATTAATCGTCATTCAAGGGGAACCACAATACGTGCCGATTGTGGGAACGCAGTTGCTCTTTGTTACGAACACCGTCTCTCAAGTGTTTAAGCGGATCAACGATCAAAAGACCTACATTCTCCTTTCGGGCCGCTGGTTTCGATCCTCAGGTTTTGAAGGGCCGTGGGAGTTTGTTCCCGGAGCGAATTTACCCCCGGATTTCAAGAGCATCCCTGACGAGAGTCCTAAGGAAAACGTGAAGGCCTCCGTGCCGGGAACGCGGCAGGCCGAGGAGGCGGCCATCGCAAACAGCGTTCCACAATCGACGAAAGTGAATCGAAAGGGCGCAAAGATGGATCCTGCGCCGGAATACGACGGTCCTCCGCAACTCAAGCCGATCGAAGGGACACACATGGATTACGTGGAGAATTCGGAGGTCCCCGTTATTCGCGCCGACGCGACGAAATGGTATGCGTGCCAGAATGGTGTCTGGTTTGTCGCGGATTCGGCGGAAGGACCATGGAGTGTTGCAACCACCGTGCCTGCGGTCATCTATTCGATACCGCCCAGTTCACCGCTGCACTACGTCACTTACTCGCATATCACAAATTTCGACGAAAACTATGTTTGGGTGGCGATCACGCCAGGCTATTACGGCACTGTCGTCGATCCGGATGGGCTCGTTGTTTATGGCACCGGCTATGACTATCCGGCGTATGTCGGCTCAACAATCTACGTCGCCTATCCAGTGACATATGGTTACTGCATGACGCCATGTTGGACGCCATGGGCGGGTTGGTCCTACGGTTATGCGACGACGTGGCCTTATTATGACGACTGGTACTGGTGGTGCTACTGTCCACCCGCTCCGTATTGGGGAGCATACAGGTACACCTGCTACGGTTCGTACTACAACGCCTATGGCGGCATCACCGCGTGGGGACCGTACGGTTGGGCAGGAACATCCGGTTACATTTACCATCAAAATGGGCCGTGGACCGGGGTCAGCCGCGCTGCGGCAGGGTACAATGCCTGGACGGGGAACCAGTGGGCGACACGCTACGGCCGGGCGTACAATTCGACGACCGGAACCCGCGCAGTTGGCCAGCGAGGCGCAATCGAGAATGTCTATAGCGGCAACTACGCCTACGGCGGACGTGGCGCGTTTTACAATGAGAATACGGGCATTGCCGGTGCTGGTTCCCGAGTAACCGTCGGCAACGAAGGGACTGGAAATTCCGTCACCGCTGGCCGGGGAACGGTCTACAATCCAAATACCGGAAACGCCACACACGTCAGCGGCATTCGCGGCGAACAGGGCGGTGCAATTAATGTAAACGGCAATGTCGTCGCCGGAATTGACGGCAACTACTATCGCCGGAATGGGCAGGGCAACTGGGAACAGGTCGGCGCCGGTACCGGGACGGCCGCTGCCGCGGTAGCAGCGCGAGAACAGAACTTCCAGCAACCAAACATCAGCGCACAGCAGCGCCAAGCGTTGAATAACCAAGCCGCGGCGCGCCAAGCTGGAACGCAGCGGCAACAAAGTTTCCAGGCGAATCGTCCACCCCCTGTGCGCAGTGCACCCGTGCGAGCATATCGCGGAGGTGGCGGGGGCCGAAGAAGGTGATTCCCGAGTCGAATCCACTCAGCGGCTCCCCGAAGGTGCGGCCCTGATTCTCACGAATCCCGAGTCGGTGGCCCTTTGCTTGAGTTCCAAATCGTTGGCGGCGAGTTTGAGTTCAGGTGGAGGTAGCGTTCGGTTTTTGCTGTTTCCCGAACGGCGTGCGAGTTCTCGAAGCACAACAGCGTCAGAGGACCGGCCCCACCTGGGATTTTCGTGTTTCTTGTGAGAATGGCTTGACACCACAAGCTGTTGTGGACTAAGCACACTTGACCACAACGAAAAGTATGCGCTGCAGCAAGTGTGGGTGCCAGGAAGATAAAGTGATCGATTCGCGAACTTCGCGCGAAGGCGGCACCATCCGGCGGCGGCGCGAATGTTTGGCTTGTGGTCATCGCTTCACGACGTATGAAGCGATTGAAAATGAGGCGATCACAGTGGTGAAAAGGGATGACCGCCGCGAGTCATTCTCCGCGGAGAAACTCTTGCAAAGCCTTCGAATTGCCTGCCGCAAACGTCCTGTCAGTCCGGGCAAACTTGAGGAAATCGTCGAAAAGATCGTTCAGGAGATTGGGGATAAGTACGATCGCGAAGTGCCTTCGATGGCCATTGGCGAACGCGTGATGGCCGCGCTCAAGGATGTGGATCAGGTGGCGTATGTGCGTTACGCGAGTGTGTACCGCCGATTCGAAGAGCCGAAGGAGTTTATCCAGGAGGTAAAAAAATTGGAGGAAAAGCATGATTCAGTTGCATCCTGATTGTCTGATATTCCGCACTTCGGAAGGGGAGCTAATTCCCTGCTCCGCCGAAACCGTGACGATCGAAATGATCGGCGACGCGTCCTCGGTGATCGATCCCGAGACGGTGCGCGAAGCGGCCGCCGCCGTCGTGCATTATTTTAAATACGATCTCCACCGCGATACGGTTTCGGTAGCGGAGTTTTCTGATGCGTTACAACGGGCATTGCGCTGTTTTGGATTTGATGTAAGCACAACCACTTTTGAGAACGGTGTTCCCACCGGAACTGATCTTCGTGAAGTGGCGCGAGCGGCGGACGATTATGAATTGGTTTTCTTCCAGCGTTTGCGAGAGGAATTTCTTCGCCAGGCTAAGGAGTCGCAAGAGATTGTGCGCTTTTGGGGATTGCGTGACTGCGCAAAACAGATTACCGGCGCGAAGCGGTGGGGGCACACCTGCGAGCGTTTCAGTGAACAGGTGGTTGATTTCCTTCGCAATTGCTTGAGTATTGAGCCGGGCGCGCAATCGCGCGGGCTGATCGTCCGCTAGACGCATCGTTGCGCTCTGGAGGACATGAGTAAAACGCTATTTGAAAAAATCGTCGCGCGCGAAATCCCGGCGCAAATCGTTTACGAAGATGATTTGGTCATCGCTTTCCGCGATATCAAACCGGGCGCCCCGGTTCACGTTCTGATCGTGCCCAAAAAGCCAATTCCCCGGATCGCGGAGGCGACAGCTGAAGATCACGCACTGCTGGGGCATTTGATGTTGAAAGCAGCGCACGTCGCGCAAAAAGTGGGGTTGGGGTCGTCGGGGTACCGCCTCGTAGTAAACAATGGTCCAGACGCCGGCGAATCAGTTCCGCATCTCCACATGCACATTCTTGGCGGACGAAACCTCGCCTGGCCGCCGGGATGATCCGGCGCCTTCTTGAGTGGAGCGCGGACATTCTTGTCCGCAAGTTCGTTTCGATACTCGCGGACAGGAATGTCCGCTCTCCACAGGCGTTGGCCGTAAGTATTCTCCTGTGCTGCGGTTGCGCCTGCCCTCGCGGAACAGATCGAAGTTTCGCGTTACAACGCGATTCTTTTTCCTTCGCGAACGAGCTCCGGTGGCAGTACGAGTTCACCGACTCGGGAGAGGTTGTCACCAAACTTTCAGAACCATCGCCCAAGTTCTCACTGCGCTGTTTTCCCCTCGTGCGCGCGGCGCGCGAATTCTTCTATCACGCGCAATTTCGACCGGACCTCCCGAAAGCAAACGATGAGCAGTATCGCGCAATCGTTTCGGAAGTCATGCGCCGAAGCAGCCGCTGTCCGGCAGAACCCGCCGACAAAATCGTAATTCCCGGCTTTCCGGATCTGCACGATTTCAGCGCCGAACATGAAGATTCATTGAAGAGCCAATGCGGCGGAGCAAGTCGGAGTTTCTTTCAGAGGGGCAACTGGCGAATGGTGTTTCCCGTTACCAAATCGAGTGAGAACAAAGCCGCCCTGCATCTGCTCGACGAACTTCGGGACAGTCGATTACCGATTGTCCACGTCTATCGTTTTCCAGACACGACCCTGAATCACGCCGTTCTCATTTACGCGGCGGAGGAAAATCCTTCCTCGATCACGTTTCTCGCCTACGATCCGAATGACCCGGCTCGTCCGGCGACGCTCACGTTTGATCGTGAGAGCCGCTCTTTTCTTTTGGAACGCAATCGCTACTTTGCCGGAGGAACGGTGAAAGTATACGAAGTTTACCGGGGAATTTTTTTTTGAGCATCAGCATGGCGGAGTTTAAGAAACATTACACACGCGACGAAGCTCGCCAGTTATTGCCGCTCGTAAAGCAATGGCTCGACGAACTCACCCGTATTCGCGGTTTATTGAGTCACTACGACGAATCGATCGGCAAATCTCTCGGCCTCGGTGATGATCTCGGCGGCGAAACGGTGGATAAACAGGTGAAATGCCTCGCTGAGGCCAAACAAATCCTGCTCCGCTTTCAGAAACGCGAAATTCAAGTGAAGGACCTGGACCGTGGACTGATCGATTTCCCCGCTTTCATCGGCGGCAAGGAAGTTTTCCTTTGCTGGGAGAAAGGGGAAGAAGACATCGAGTTCTGGCACGACCTTGAAGCAGGATACGCCGGAAGAGAAAGGCTTTAGCGTGAATGCCTCGATCAGCTTTCTTCGCAAATTGATTGTTTTTGCGTGCTGCCTCTTCAGCCTGATCTGTACGCTGGGCCAGGACATCAGCACGTGGCACGAATCGTTTCCGCCACATCGGATCGCGGATGATCTCTACTATGTGGGATCGCGGGGGCTTTCCTCCTACCTCATCACGACGCCCCGTGGCCATATTCTGATCAATTGCAGTTTTGAACGGACGGTGCCGCTCATTCAGGCGAGCATCGAGAAGCTCGGGTTCAAAATCGCCGATATTAAAATCATCCTATCCAGCCACGCCCATGGTGATCACGTGGAAGGGACTGCGCTGATGCAGGAGCTGACGGGAGCAAAGGTTTTCGTCATGCAGGGTGACGACGGCGTAATGCGCAATGGCGGAGCGGGCCAATATCTTTACGAGGATCACTGGAAGCCTTGCCGAGTTGATCGCGTTCTTAAGGACGGTGACACAGTAAGTCTGGGCGGCGCGCTTTTAACGGCACACCTGACACCGGGCCATACTCGCGGCTGCACCACCTGGACGATGACCGCCACGGATCACGGAACGCCGCGGCAGGTCGTCGTTATCGGAAGTCCGAACGTCAATCAAGGATACGAGCTCGTGAACAACCGCAGTTATCCAGAAATCAGCGAAGACTTTGCGCGCACGTTTAAAACGCTGAAAGCACTGCCCTGCGACATCTTTCTGGGTGCACACGGGAATTATTACAATTTGGAGAGCAAATACGCGAAATCGAAGTCGGCGCCGGAAGGCTCGTCCGCCAATCCCTTCGTCGATCCCGACGGTTATCGCGCCTACATCCAGGACCGCGAGAAGGCTTATCAGGACACGTTGCAAAAGCAGCGAAAGCGCTGAAGGCGATCTCGCAATGGAAAATTTTCAGATTCCTTGACTTAAGGTTGCATTCTCGGAACATCGACCTATGCCCGGATTGTTTACGATCCATAGCGACTTTCAGTACGAGATCACCCGCAAGCTGAGCGAAGGTGGTATGGGCATGGTCTATGAAGCGGAGCAGCGCGGGGCGCGCGGCTTCAGCAAACGCGTGGCTATTAAAGTCGTTCGCCAAAATTTCGCGAATCAGCCGATGTTCATCGAGAATTTCATCGGCGAAGCGAAGTTGGTGTCCGATTTGATCCATACGAACATCGTCCAGACTTATCATCTCGGCGAAGCACGCGGAATTTACTTCATTGCGATGGAGTTGATTCGCGGCGTGAACCTCGAGCAGTTCACGCAGCAACTGACTGACAAGCAACGGCAATTGCCCGCGGAGTTGGCCGTGTTTATTACAAGTCGGATCGCCCGCGGCCTGGCATACGCCCATGCAAAGACCGACAAAGACGGCAAGGCTCTCGGAATCGTTCATCGCGATGTGAGTTTCAAGAACATCATGATCGCGTTTGAAGGGGACGTGAAGCTGACTGATTTCGGCATTGCCAAGGCGAAAGGGTTTCTGGTCGATAATGAAGGCGAAGTGGTGGCAGGCAAAGCGGACTACATGAGCCCGGAACAGGCGGATTTCCAGATCACGGACAAACGCTCCGATATTTTCTCCGCTGGTGTGGTCCTCGCGCATTTGCTATTGGGCCTTAATATTTTCAAAGGATCGACCACCGAAGTTTCACGTGATCGGATTTTACGGATGTCCGTTCCGGATTTTCGGACGATCGACAAGCGCGTGGATGATCGGCTCAACCAGATTTTGCACCGCGCCCTTGCTCGCAAAGTGGAAGAGAGATACCCTACCGCGGACGAGCTGCTCTACGATCTGGAGCATTATATTTATCACAAAGGCTACGGTCCAACGAATGAGACGCTCGGGCGTTTCATCCGGGAGCTGTTTGGACAGATCCAACCGACCGGCCCAGAGATGAAGGGGAACGGTGAATTGCTGGAACACACCGCCCGGATCGCGAAGCAGCCTGAGAAAGTAAAATGAAACCGGGCGCCAAACCGCGGAAAGTAAAGATTGGACTGATTCAAGCAAAAGTGCTGCCGAAGCCTGAAGAGAACTTGAAGAAAACGCTCGCGCTGGCCGAAGAGGCGGTCAAGAAAGGCGCGAAAATCATCTGCACTCAGGAACTGTTCAGATCGTACTACTTCTGCCAGGAAGAAAACCACGCTAATTTCGATCTGGCCGAAACCATTCCCGGTCCGACCACCGATGCCTTCCAAAAATTCGCGAAGAAGCATGACGTCGTAGTGATTGTCTCGCTCTTCGAGAAGCGGGCTGCCGGCGTTTACCACAACACCGCGGCCGTGATCGATGCGGATGGAAAAATGCTCGGCATTTACCGGAAAATGCACATTCCGGATGATCCTCTTTACTACGAGAAATTTTATTTCACTCCAGGCGATCTCGGTTTCAAAGCTTTCCAAACGAAATATGCGAAGATTGGCACGCTCGTCTGCTGGGATCAGTGGTATCCTGAAGGCGCGCGCCTCACCGCGATGCAGGGTGCCGAAATTCTCTTCTACCCCACCGCCATCGGCTGGCACCCCAGCGAAAAAGCCGAACACGGTGAAAACAATCACGGTTCCTGGGAAACGATCCAACGTGCGCATGCTGTGGCGAACGGTTGTTATGTCGCCGCCGTTAATCGTGTGGGACATGAAGCGCCCGCCGGCGGTGATGGCATCGAGTTTTGGGGCCAAAGCTTCGTCGCCGGAACATCCGGTCAGATTCTCGCCAAGGGGAGCGTGGACAAAGACGAAGTGCTCGTCGTCGAAGTGGATCTGAATAAAGTGGACGTGACGCGCACGCACTGGCCTTTCCTGCGCGATCGGCGGATTGATGCCTACGGCGATATTACCAAAAGATTGATCGATTGAACATCTGCCTACTACTTCGGTGCTGTGCGCTGTTTCTCGTTCTGAGTTCCAGCCCTCAAGCTCGCGCCGAAGATTGGCCTCGCTTTCTGGGGCCAAGGGGTAACGGTACGTCCAGCGAAACCGGACTGCTCGACTCCTTTGGCCCTCAGGGGCCAACCGTTATTTGGGAGAAAGACATCGGCACCGGATACAGCGCTCCGTCCATTCTGTCCGGAAAACTGGTTTTGCATCATCGGCTGCGAGACCAGGAAATCGTCCAGGCTTTCAAGGTTCCGGAGGGGGAACCCCTGTGGCAGTATGCTTATCCGACCAGCTACATCGATCCCTACGGCTACAACAATGGGCCACGCTGTACGCCGCTGCTGACTTCGAATCGGTGTTACACTTTTGGTGCGGAAGGAAAGCTACTCTGCCTCGATATCAACAACGGTAAGGTTGTTTGGCAGCGCGACACGCGCAACGACTGGAATATTCCCGAAGCTTTTTTTGGCGTCGGCAGCACCCCTCTGCTCGAAGGCAACCAACTCATCGTTATGGTCGGCGGCCAACCGAACTCCGGCGTCGCCGCACTCGACCCGGAGACGGGCAAAACCATTTGGGAAAGCGTCGGCGAGAAAAATTGGACTGGTCAGCCGATGATCGGCTGGCCCGGCGAGCAACTGGTCGATTGGCGGCGCTTTCGCACCGACAAACAGGCCAGCTATTCGTCGCCTGTGGCCGCCACCGTGAATGGGGAACGCCTTCTCTTTTGCCTTACGCGACAGGGGTTGGTCTGCCTTAACCCAACCAACGGCGCCGTTCATTTCAGTTACTGGTTCCGGTCCCGCGTGAACGACTCTGTGAATGCCATCAATCCGATGGTGATCGACGACACCGTCTTCATCTCCGCTGCCTACTACAAAATTGGTTCCGCTCTGCTGAAAATCCTGCCCGGCAACAAATCTTACGAACCGATCTGGACGGGAACGAATCTCGAAATCCATTGGAATACTCCCATTTATCACAACGGCTATCTTTATGCCTTCACAGGCCGAAACGAACCCGACGCGCATTTCCGCTGCGTCGAATACAAAACCGGCAACATCAAATGGGACCGCGACGAGAGTTGGCGCCACGGATTGGCCGAAAACACCTATGGCCGAGGATCTGCGATCATGGCCGAAGACAAACTAATCGTGTTGGGCGAAACTGGAATACTCGGCATCTTTCGCGTGAATCCCGAAAAATCGGAGGAGCTCTCCCGCTTCCGAATGCCGCAATTGAAATATCCCTGCTGGCCCGCCCCGGTTCTCTCGGACAAAAGGCTCTATCTTCGCTCCGAGAACAAACTGGTCTGTCTCGACTTGGCGAAACGCTAGCTAAACAAGCATGATCGGGTAAAATAGAACCTATGAGTGCCATCGCTGAGATCTCTTGAGTGTCGCTGAGGAAGCTGGCTTCGATTTGTTTATCATCTGCGACAAGAACATGCGTTATCAGCAGAATCTCGCCGCACGAAGTATCGCTGTGCTTGAGCTTTGGACTAATCACCGCCCAACTCTCGAAAAGTATTGGGACTACATACCGGCGAACGCCGACTCAATGACGCCTGGCGAATATCGTTCCCTTCAGCCACCCAACGCCGAGCCGTTGTAAAATCCTTGCTGCCTTTGGAAGGTCCTGCGCATTGTCGCGCGATGAGAAGTCTTCGCTTCGTTCTCTTTCTCCTTGTTATCGCTCGCCTTTCATCAGCACAGGAAACGAACTCCGCATGGATGGCCGAGCATTACACAAAGTATGAACATCGCATCCCGATGCGTGACGGGGTAAAATTGTTCACCCGTGTCTATGTGCCGAAGGATGCGTCGCAGACCTGGCCGATTCTTCTCACGCGCACTCCGTATGCGGTGAAGCCGTATGGTTCGGATAATTACAGCACGCCCGGAGGTTCATTTTATACTTTCGCAACGAACACATTTATTCTGGTAACGCAAGACGTGCGGGGCCGCTATGGCTCAGGAGGCGAATACGTCCATGTCCGCCCATTCAATCCGTCAAAACAGGGGAAGGACACCGACGAAAGCACAGATGCTTACGACACAATCGATTGGCTGGTGAAGAATGCTCCGAATAATAATGGGAAAGTCGGCGTGTTCGGGATTTCTTATCCAGGCTTTTACACGTCGATGGCGATGATTGACAGTCATCCGGCGTTGAAGGCCGCCTCACCCCAGGCGCCGATCAGCGATTGGTTCATCGGCGACGATATACATCACAACGGCGCCTTTTTTCTCACGCAAAATTTCGGCTTCTTTTATGCCTTCGCGCAAAAGGTCGAAGATCCGACACGCGAAGACATCCGGCCTTTCCATTTCGGCACGCCGGACGGGTATGATTTTTACCTGCGCATGGGCCCGCTCGCCAATTCAGATGCCCGTTTGCTCAAGGGCCGGTCGCCCGAATGGAAGGAGTTTCTTTCGCATCCCACTTACGACGCCTTCTGGCAGGAACGCAACATTCGTCCGCATCTTAAGAACGTGAAGTGCGCCGTAATGACTGTCGGGGGGTGGTTCGATGCAGAAGATCTTTTCGGCGCATTGGAGACGTATCGATGGACCGAAAGCCAAAATCCCGGGATCAAAAACGTCTTGATCATGGGCCCATGGGCACACGGCGATTGGGGACGCGGTACGGGCGAAAAACTCGGGAACGTAAATTTTCACGCCAAAACGGCAGAATTTTATCGCGAGAAGATTGAGCTCCCGTTCTTCCGCTATTATTTGAAGGGGGACACGAACTACGCTGCGCCTGAAGCGCACGTGTTCGAAACCGGCACGGACGTGTGGCGCAGCTTTGATGCCTGGCCTCCGCGCGAAAGTGTAAAAACCAATCTCTATTTCCGATCCTCCAATGCGCTGGCCTTCGCCCCTCCCAAGGAACCTCGGGAAGCCATTGACGAATATGTGAGCGACCCGGCAAAACCGGTGCCCTACACAGCTCAACCCGCAACCGGTTACCCGCGCTCCTATCCAGTGGAAGACCAGCGCTTCGTCTCGTCACGGACGGATGTTTTGACCTACGAGACAGAGCCGCTTGAAGAAGACCTGGTCTTCGCCGGCCCGCTCGAAGTTTCGTTGCAGGTTTCTACGACCGGAACGGATTCGGATTGGGTCGTGAAATTGATCGATGTTTACCCTGGCGACTTTCCTGATCCGAGCCCGAATCCTGCTGAGGTGAAGTTTGGCGGATACCAACAAATGGTGCGCGGCGATGTCTTTCGCGGAAAATTCCGGAACAGCTTCGAAAAGCCGGAGCCCTTTGAGCCGGGCAAACCCACTTCCGTCAAATTCACCATGCCCGACATCTGCCACTCGTTCCGCCGCGGACATCGGGTCATGGTTCAGGTGCAAAGTTCCTGGTTTCCCTTGGTGGACCGCAATCCGCAGACTTTCATTAATATTCCCACTGCCAGACCAGAGGATTTCAAGAATGCCACGCAACGGCTTTATCGGTCGTCGGATGCTACCTCGTTCATCACGGTGCGCCTCCTGTTACCGAAGCAGAGCTCGTGATTATTTGGGCTGGCCGAGCCAAAGAAACACAATCGGCAGGAGTAATCCGAGCGCCAGAGAAAGGGTCACTGGCCACCATCGCGGCACGGAACGAAAAGCCAGATAAATTCCCAGGGCAATCGTAACGAGTAAACAAGCGGACATCGCGATCACGAAAGCTTTGTACAGCCCGGTTGAGTATTCGCCCATCACGTTAGGCTTCGGATAAATTTGATCGACATGAACGGATACGAGTTTCGTGGCAAATGTGTCCTGCTCGCCCAGGAGTTTATTGCGCTCCGCACGGATTGTTTGGTACCAGCCGGTGCCGATGTAAAAAACCAGCAACGGGGCGAAGAATACGCTTAGATAAAGATGGAGTCGACGAACAGCTCTCACGCGCTCACTTCTTCTTGTCTGGAACGGGGAGCAGAATCTCCTGACCGACGAAAATCTTGTTCGGGTTCATCCTGGGATTGGCGCGTTTAACCTGTTCGATCGTGATAGAAGGAAGGTTCTTCTCCTTGAGCGCCCCGTTATATTCCTTGACGATATCCGCCAGGCGCTGGCCATCCTTCACTTTGTAGGGCAAAAATGTCCCTTCAATCGGAGCGGCCTCTTTCTCCGGTTCCTTTTCCTTCTCCCTCTCCTTTTGCGGCTTTCGCGAACTCGAGTGTTCTGGTGGTTGGCTGAACGTCCTTCCCAGCTTTTGGAACTCATCAAGAATCAACTTCTTATCGGATTCGCGCCGTTGGTCCACGTCGCGAACGTTGTCCATGATTTTCTTCAAATCTTCGCGCGTGGCGAAATCGCCCATCTTTGTGACCGACTTCTCATGGGAATCGCGCAACGCCTCGCGCAGGCTGTCGATCTCCTTTTGCATTTGGGTCATGCGGCGGTTCTGCGCGGTATTCGCTTCGCGCAAATCAGCAATTTCCCCGGCCATACGTTTCACTTCCTCGACGATCTCGGCGTTGCCTTGCGCGCCGCTCTTTAGCGGAATGAAAAACAACACTGCAACCAGGACGATGCGAGCAGCCAAATTCATGACCGCAACATAGGAACGGCAAATTCCACCGGCAAGTCAGAACCGGTGACTTTGCGGAATTTGGGGATTTCTCCTTTCTCGGGCTGTTACAGTTCGTTAGGTTGCGCGCTTTAATGTCGCAGATGCTCAAATCGACCGGGGCGATCGGATTGGCAACGTTCACCAGCCGGTTGCTCGGGATGGCCCGGGAAGTTGTTTACGCCGCCTTCATGGGCGATACCGCCGTTGCCGGAATCTTCAAAACAGCCCTGACAATTCCCAACCTCTTCCGCCGGCTACTGGGTGAAGGGGCTCTGACGGCCGCGTTCATACCGATTTTTAAGGAGAAGGAGAAAACGGCGGGTGCGGAGGAGATGTGGAAGGCATCGAATGCCGTCATTTCCGGGATGATTCTGGCCGCTTCTGTCATCGTTATCGTAGCCATCCTTGGAATCACTTTCGCGCTGTTCGCAGGACAACCCACACGCAGCGCAGTTCACCTTGGTCTGGTCAATCAACCGTGGACCCTCTCCGCGAGCATGTTCCTTCTGCTCGAACTCACGCGGATTATGTTCCCGTACATGCTGCTGGCATGTTTGGCCGCGATCCTGATGGGCATGCTCAATGCGCGCGGCTACTTTTTCGTTCCGGCGCTTGGCTCCTGCATCATGAACATCGTCATGATCGGCAGCGTATTTTTTCTAACGCCTTTTTTCGGCACAACGCTCGACACAAAGATTTTCGCGCTGGCGTATGGAATCATCCTGGCGGGCATAGCGCAGGCCGCTTTCCAAATGCCAGCGCTTCTCAAGGAAGGCTACCGTCCGCAATGGGTGACACCTTTCGGCAACGACGTGGTCAAACGCGTCGTCCGCCAGATGATCCCCGGCACGCTCGGCGTCGCAGCCTTCCAGTTTAACGTTCTCACCACCCAGGGCATCGCGTTCTTTGTCGATCCGAGCATCAACGCTTCTTACGACTACGCTGTGCGGTTGATGGAGTTCCCGCAAGGGCTCTTTGGTTTATCGCTCGCGACTTATTTGCTCCCTACCTTGTCCGGATATGCGGCGGAAAAGAAATACGGGGAATTTCGGACGACCTACAAGCAAGCGGTTGGTTATTTGTTCTTCTCCAATCTGCTCGCCTCAATTCTACTTGTTATTCTCGCGAAACCGATGATTCGCCTGCTCTTCCAACATCGTACTTTCGACCACTTCGCCACTGAACGATCCGCTTACGCACTCGCCTGCCTGGGGCCAGGGCTGCTCGCCTTCTCGATGGTAAATATAACTGCGCGCGCGTTCTATGCGCTCGGAGACACACAAACTCCCATGAAAATCAGCGCGTTCTGTCTGGTGCTGAATGTCTTCTTTGCGCTTTGGACAGTTCCCTCTCTGCGGCAGGGCGGCATGGGGATCGCCAATACCATGAGTGCCGCCATGAACGTTTATCTGCTCATTTACGCTCTGAAGAAAAAGCTGACCAAGCTCGAGTTTGCAGATCTGCGCCCGTTGCTTCTCCAAATGATCAGCGCTGGGGCTCTCGGCGGTATCGTTGCGTACGCGACCAGCTACGCGTGGGAACACTATGTGGGCGGCGCAAACCTTTTCGAGAGAATCGGCGCTGTGTTCGTTCCCATCGGCGCGGCGACACTTTTCTACATCGGCGCTCTCCTTTGGATGCGTGTGCCACAAGCGCACGACATCCTCAGTTTGATCCGCTCTAAGGTCGAAATGAAAAAAAGTTAGAGACGTTGGACGCGAAAGAACCCGGTTGCCCCGGTGGCAGATGTAGTGAAGCTGCCGTTCGTACTGGGCTGTCCGATCGGCTGCCAGACCACATCAGTCAATTTGTCCTTGCGAACCAGTTGCTGCGTGCCACCGCCGCTCGTGGTGATGACCACGTTTTCTCCGACTTTCTGGATCGTTTCGATTTTCACGTCACCACCCACCGGAGGACCACCATCACCCAAAGGCAAACCGAGCGCCGCAACTTGGGTGTCAGTCAGGGCGTCCGAATAGAATTGCACACGATCCAGCGAACCCGCCGCCGTTTCTTCGAGTCCGTCAGTCAACAAAAGGAAAGCAGGCCCAAGGGAAAACCGAGAATCTATCGAGTTGGCGTTCAGTGCCTGAATCTCTACGTTTTGGCCGTTTAAAAACTTTGTGATGGTGCTGTTCGTTTCGTTCAAGTTTACGACCAACGCGAGGCGATACCACGTTTCTGGCAGCATTTCTCCCGCGTAGTCATTGTTCACGCCAACCGCATTATCCGGATTCACGAACATCACCGCGTCCTGCAGATTATTCGTATCGGTATTGTAGAGAGCCCGAAACGTGGCGTCGCTCGCGGAGGGCCAAAGGAGGTCCATCACCAAAGTATAGACATTCACGTTGGTCCCGCCGCCATTTGGTTTGGCTCCGTGAAAAACCAAATAACCTTCCGTCACGTTTGCAGCCGGGAAGGTCATCACGTTTCCACTGGCTCCATTCACGTTTACGGTTTCAAACGTCGTTTTCGTCGCGGTATCGCCCAGGAATTTCATATCGGTGCCGACAGTCGCCTTCAGGTCGCCCTGATTGAAGTCCCATTGTCCGGTCAGGTTGGTGCTCGTTTGACCGAAAGTCGTCATCATTGCCGCAATGGCAATGCACAGCCGCGCTGACATTCGAAGGCTCCTCATGTGCGCGTATTCTGCCACAAGCCTTGGCGAGAGTGAAATGGAGTTTTAGTTGAAGGGGGCGACGGACCTATCGCAAAGCTTTATCGATGATCTCGTAAGCTTCCTCGCGCATCTCCTTCGGGAAGAGATGGCCGCAGTTTGGGTGGCGAACCACCAGGTTCGCTCCGGCATTATAAAGTTCAAAAAGTGGTTTTGCTGCCGCACAAACCTGATCCACGCTCGCTGCTTTGAAGTTGGTGTCGCTGAGCGGCGCGTTGATAAAAATATGGCGCGGTGCAATGGCTGCGAGGACTTGCTGAAAGTCGAATGGCCGATCGCTCGCAGTGTAATTTAGCAAACGCGGCATGTAACGTTCGCTCGTCCACCCTCGAACATTTCCATCCATGTAATCGCGGAAGGAATCAAAGCCGCAACTGGTGACGACTACCTTGATCCGCGGCTCAAACACTGCCGTAAACAGACTATTGTGACCGCCTAACGAATGGCCGATCGTCGCGAACTTTCCTTTCTGAACATAAGGAAGGGTCTCCAGAAGATCGAGCGCCCGAACGTTATCCCGGATCGCCTTCATCGTCCCACTCACGTAACCGAGCTTCTTCAGTTCCGGCGCGTAATTGGCGAGCAGAGGATAAGCGGGCGCAATGCAAACGAACCCGCGCTTCGCCAGCTCGACCCCATATTCATCATTCGGGCTGTTGCCCAATCCTACGACGACCTTTTGACCAAGTTGATGAGTTTGATGCAGGCAGAGAATACCGGACGCGTGCCTTTTTCCTTCGAGAAGATCTTTGGGAACCAGCAGGTAGGCGGGGACTCGCGAACCGGGCTCTGATTGGTAGGTCAGAAAACGACGGATGTAACCGCCGCAATCGATCTCCTCTTCAATCCGCATCTCCAAGTCACAGCTCTTCTCCCTTCCAGGAAGCGCTCCCATGACCTCTTGCATGCGCCGCAAAATCTCCGGGCGATCCTGTTCTTCCCACTGCGTTCTGGACCTGATCTGAGTCGGCCAAAGTTGTAGCGGCTCAAGCGCCAGCCCACTCAAAAGCGCCAACTGCGCCGCAAAAATGGCTAACCGAACGTTCAGGCGAGCTTAACGGTTTTGCTGCCGCTGCGGATGGATTCGTAAATCGCGGCGAGGATTTTCGCGTCACGAACTCCCTCTTCGCCGGAAACTTTGCTCTTTTTCCCCTGCAAAATGCATTGAGCGAAGTCGTCCATTTCCGTCGCAAAATGATCCACCTGCGGAAAGTCCATTTGCCCTTTGCTCGTTTTTCCCCGCAACCCGTCATAACTGTACGCCGGATCGAGCTGAGCCCAGCCGTTTTCGAAGTTGGCATGGAGGCGGTTGAGCCCATTGGAATTGTACGTCGTGCCGCAATTTGCGAGCACGCCGCCTGGAAATCTGAGTGTCCAGAAAATTGATTCGTCTACCTCTTTGAACTTCACCGGATCGGTTTTCGTTTCGAATGCAGTCACCTCGATCGGTTCCTGGCCTGTCGTGTAACGCGTTCCCTGGAGCGCATAAATGCCCACGTCCATTAGCGCGCCGCCGCCCGCCAACGAATGTTTGAGCCGCCATTGTGTCGGATCGCCGATCTTGAAACCGAAACTGGCCTCAATCAGCTTGACCGGCCCAAGTGGCTTCTCCCTTCCGAGCCGCATCATCTCAAGATGGTACGGCACAAACTGGCACCGATAGCCAATCGCGAGCAACCGATCGGCCTTTTTGCAGGCATCGACCATTTGCTGGCACTTCTCCGGCGAGACCTCCATCGGCTTTTCGCAAAGAACATGCTTGCCCGCTTGCGCGGCGCGAATGGTGTATTCGCCGTGCATCGCGTTTGGCAATACGACATACACTACATCGATGTCCGGATTGTTCTTGATCTGGTCAAAGGTCTCGTAGGTATAGATGTTTTTCTCCGGAATGTTGTATTGCGCCGCCCACTTCTTCCTCTTTTCCGGAG
The DNA here is from genome assembly GCA_044226545.1 of Limisphaerales bacterium. Classification (GTDB taxonomy): domain Bacteria; phylum Verrucomicrobiota; class Verrucomicrobiia; order Limisphaerales; family SXQI01; genus DASVNK01. Next base: position 92,961 of record JBGAGW010000007.1, on the reverse strand, counting down.
TGCCGCTCACGATTCCTGCAAGCCGGCAATGCTTCGTCTTCTGCAAGCCCGGCGCGATTTGATTTGTCGCCAAACCACCCAGCCCCACCAAAGCGAAACCCAGCTTCTTCTCCGGCTCCGCCGCGCGGGCCGTAATCACAAAAGGCCCGGTGCTCGCGGCAAACGTGACCGCGAGCGTTGTTCTTGTCGCGGTCTTCAAAAAGTTGCGTCGTGTTTCGCTCATAGTGTTACGCGTTGAGTTATTTCATCGGGGAATAATCGGTCGGCAGGAGAAATTCCGATTTTACTCCGTTGTCCACGGTGAGACTTCCGTTTTTTTCGGACTCACCTTTCGCCTTCACCCAATCGGGATCTTTGCGAAACGCGTCGAACGACTTCTTCGCTTCGTCGTGGCTCTTATGCGCCAGCAGGTAAATGAGGGTCGTCTTCGCATCCTTCTGGTCCGGCTGCTTCGTCCAATACGCCACGTTTTCCATTCCATGCTTCTTGAAAAGAGCCAGCGTGTGATCGCGGAAACGCGTATTGAGATCATCCAGCTTACCCTCAGGCGTCGTGTAAGTGCGCATTTCAAAGACACGTCCGCCCTTCTTATCGATATCGGGTTTCGGCGAATAATCAGTCAGTTGCAGAAACGCATTATCCACTCGCGAAACCAAACGCCCATTCTTCTCGGATTCTTTAGCGACCTGTTGCCACTCAGGATCACCGCCAAACTCCTTCCAGGATTGCCGGGCCGCCTCGCGACTCTTGTGCTCCAGGAAATACACCAGCTTGCGGTCTGGATTAGGACCTTCCGGTACGAAATAACCGACGTTCCTCATCCCGTGGTTCTCAAAAATCTTCATGGTGTGATCCCGAAAACGGGCATGCAACGCATCGAGTTTGCCCTCGGCGGCATAGTAAACCCGTAATTCATACACCGGGCCTGTAGGCGCCGGATCGTCGGAAAAAAGCGAAAGACTCGAGGCGAGAGCTGCCAGAGCCGCGAAAACGGTCAATCTAGTCATACGATTGCTTGAATTGACGGAATGCAAACCAAAGAAATTCGCCAAGTCAAAGGAATTTGGACACACCGGGACACACCGCCCCATCCTGACGCTACATTTCCTCTTTATTGCGGTAAAAGGCATCATTCCATACAGTTTCGGCATGGTAGCACCAGCACCAGTCGAATCGCCCCCTACATCGGAACTTCGGCGCTTGCCCCTGCCTGACCGCCTGCCAGACGGAAGCGAACCGGAAGCGCGCGTCGTCGTCTCCGGCCTTTCCTGGGAAAGCTACCTCGAATTCGATAAGCAACTCGGCGACGACCGCCCGGCCCCTCGTTTTTACTATTTGGACGGTGAACTGGAAATCATGACGACCTCGCGCGAACACGAACGGATCAAAAAGTGGATCAGCAGCCTGCTCGAGTTCTATTTCGCGGATGCTGATATCAAGACTTGCTCCTACGGTCAGGCAACGATGCGCCTGCCTTTCAAAAAAGTTGGTGCTGAGCCAGACGATTGCTGGTGCATCGGCGAAGATAAAGACACCCCCGACATAGTCCTTGAAATCGCCCTGACGAGCGGCGGCCTCCCAAAACTCGACATTTACAGACGATTTCTGGTTCCCGAGGTTTGGATCTGGCGCAGGAACAACCTCGAAATCTACTCTCTCAATAGAGCTGGCGAATACAAGCGCGAGCAGAGCAGCAATACTCTTTCCGGCTTTGATGTATCTCTGCTTGAACGCTGCCTGGCGATTCGCGACTGGCCGGAGGCTCGCAAAGCTTTCCGCGCGGGACTCGCTCGTTGAATATGATCGTCCTCCCTTTCCTCCCGGAAGATGGAGCGCGGACATTCCTGTCCGCGTGTTCTCTTTCGCGCTTACTTGCGGACAAGAATATCCGCGCTCCACGATTTCGTTGAATGTCGGCGGCCATCCCAGGAGAAGCGGTAATTTCAAAACCGCGCAACTTTTCAGAATTTCGCAACGGTCCGCAGCGTTTCGCGCTCAAAACGCTTCTGTTTTTTTCGCCGTTGCTTCTGTTGATTGCCGCAGTTGAAACCATTCTTTGGCGGACGGGCGAGACCTGGACCATCAAACACGTCATTGACGCCCAGCATCAAGACCCACATGCCCTTTTCATGCGCGGCATTCTCGATCAGGGCTTTTACCGCTTCAAATTCCTCCAATTCGAAACCCTTAGGCCAAAAATTCTCGTGCTTGGTTCCTCTCGCGTTATGGAATTTCGCGCCGAAATGTTCGGGGTGCGCAGCAACGATTTTTTCAATGCGGGCGGGATGATTCAGGATTTGAGCGACCTCGATCAATTCGCGGAAAAGCTCACTATGGCAAACGCTCCCGAGGTGGTAATTCTTGGTCTCGATCTCTGGTGGTTCAACGGAAACAAACCCTTGCTTGCAGGACTAAACAACGGCGTCTCGCGCGACGCCGCGCTGGATTGGCAGGAACACGCTCGCGCCTTTCGACGGTTCAAATCAAGCAAAGGGAGGTCGCCAGCATTCAGCGCTCTCCGGGTAAGAAACGACAATATTGGGATCGAAGCCCGCGCCGCCGGAGTTGGTTTTCGCGGCGATGGCAGCATGCAATTTAACTTTGAACCACCAAAAGCGAGCGGCTGGAAGTTCGTGGATCGCGAAAAGCCGCCGATTACTGAACGCATCCAAAATAATTCGGCGCAATTCACTCCTGCGTCCGGGATTTCGAGGGAAAGGTTGGATTTGCTGAATAAGAGCCTCAATACCCTCCATTCGAAGAACGTGCTCGTCCTCGGTTTCTGCCCCCCGTTTTCCACTGAATCGGCAGCCTTACTTCAAGTCAGCGCTTCGCATTCGAACCTGTGGAACGAAGTTCGCGCCGAGCTCCCTAAAATATTTCAGAAACAGAACCTTCCTTTCATCGACGCCTCTCTCCTCGGCGACCTCGGCGTTGATGATTCCATGATGCTCGACGGCATTCACGCGGCGGAAACTTTCCACGTCACTCTGCTTGAGCATTTCCTTTCAAACGCGCGTGTGGCCAAAGCATTTCCTGGCTTACATGATTTCATCAAAATAACACTTCAGTCCAAAGCCACAGATCCATGGCACCCTGATTACCAACCTTTCTTCATTAAATCCAAATGAACGGGCCTTTCCAACCTCGCCGGATTCTCGTCACTAAGCTGCGGCACATCGGCGATGTGCTTCTTCTTACTCCGGTTTTCACCAGTTTGCGGCAGGCCTTCCCGAAAGCCGAGCTTTACGCGTGCGTGAATCAAGGCACCGAACCTGTCCTCGCCACGAACCCAAACCTCTCCCAAATCTTCACCATTCCGCGCACGGGCACGCTGCGGCAACTGCAATCCATCGCGCGCATTCGTAAAATGAAGTTCGACCTTGTCATCGACTTCACCGGCAGCGACCGCTCAGCTCTGCTCGCACGCCTCAGCGGGGCTCCGGAACGTTGGGGATACCATCGCGTGAAAGGATTTGTGGGACGAAACCAGCTCTTCACAAAAACCGGCCGCCGCAAAAAGAACGTCCATGTTGTCGAACAACAAGCCGATCTTCTCAATCAATTCGGCATTCCCAGCCATTCGCCAAAACTTCAATACTCCGTGCGTGATGAAGACCGCGCTGCTCTCTCCCTTCTGATTCCACGCGACAAATGCCTCGCCCACATCCACCCGGTTTCCAGGCTCATGGTCAAAACATGGCCGACGCGTTTCATGGCCGTCCTGCTCGATTACCTTTTTGCCCGCGGCCTGACTCCAGTTGTCACCGCTTCCAGCGATCCCACGGAAGTCCAGTGGCTCCGCGAGCTCCAGGCACTCACGAAATGCCCGATCCTTGATCTGAGTGGACGTCTCTCCTTACCTCAACTCGCCGCGCTTTCCGAACGCGCCGCTCTTTTCGTCGGTGTCGATTCCGCCCCGCTCCACATCGCGGCTGCCGTTGGCACGCCTGTCATCGGCATTTTCGGGCCCAGCAGCGAAACGCTTTGGGGCCCGTGGTGTGAGAAGAAACTCGTTCTCTCGCGTAATGACCTCGACTGCCGGCTTCCCTGCCAGCTTAAGAGTGCTTGCCCTCACATTGCTTGTTTGCGCGAAATGACGGCCGACATGGTGCTGCCCAAAGTCGATCAATTCCTCGCGTCATTGGAACTATGAAGCTCCGCTTCCTTTACCGCGCCTGGAAGGCCCGTCAGCGCGACCAACGCACCGAGATTGGCGTCGCTCGCGCCCTAATTCGTCCCGGTGATCTCGTCGTCGACGCCGGCGCAAACAAAGGCGCGTATCTGTACTGGCTCCGCCAATTCGTTGGTCCATCCGGCACCGTCCTTGCTTACGAACCCCAACCGCAACTCGCCAACTACCTCCAGCGGGCCTGCAGCGCCTTTCACTGGACGAACGTTCACATCCAATCAGTCGCTCTTTCCAATTCTACCGGCAAAAGCACCCTGCACGTCCCTGGTTCCGGCATTTCTCCCGGCGCATCGCTGGAAAGCTCGGTCCTCGAAAAATCCACCGGCTCAACTTTCGAATGCCTGGTCGACACGCTGGACCATCAACTCGCGGGCCGTCCTGCTCCCTCCTTCCTCAAAGTCGATGTCGAAGGGCACGAATTCGCCTTGTTCGAAGGTGCCGCCGACACGCTCCGTCGGTGTAAACCTGCCGTTCTTTTTGAGTGTGAGCGCCGCCACCTATGCAAGCACACGATGCAGGACGTCTTCACCTTCCTGACCGATTTGGGTTACCACGGGCACCTTTTGTTTTCTGACGCCCTTCTGCCTCTCGCAAAATTCGATCCCGAAATTCACCAGGCCAACCAGGGCGACCGGTTTTGGGACGCACCCAACTACTTCAATAACTTCCTGTTTTGCGCCAAACCGTTACCAACAGAGTTGCGAAATCTGGAGACCGCCTGATCTCAACGAGTCGCGTAACGGTCGGACCGAAACTGAAAATCAGGCGAGCAGGTCTTTGACCACCCGACCGCTAACGTTGGTAAGGCGGGCGTCCAGCCCCTGGAACTTCACACTGAGTTTGGTGTGCTCGATTCCGAGAAGATAAAGCATGGTGCCGTGCAGGTCGTGGACGTCGAGCGGGTTTTCGACGGCGGCGTAGCCAAGTTCGTCAGTCGCGCCGTAGACCAGGCCGCGTTTAATGCCGCCGCCACTCGCCCAGACGGTGAAGCCAGCGTTGTGGTGATCGCGCCCGTCACCGCCCTGGCTCATCGGAGTGCGACCGAATTCGCCGGCCCACACCACCAGTGTGTCGTCGAGCATACCGCGCTGCTTCAGGTCGGTGATGAGCGCCATGCAGGCGCGGTCAATTTCCTCGGCTTTGAGGCGGATGCCTTCTTTGACGCCCCCATGATGGTCCCAATCTTTGTGGTAAAGCTGGATGAAACGGACGCCGCGTTCCGCCAGTCGGCGGGCCAGGAGGCAGTTCGACGCGAAGGAGCCATCGCCGGGCTTGCAGCCGTAGAGGTCCAGTGTGCTTTGCGGTTCCTGTTTGATGTCCATCAACTCAGGAACACTGGCCTGCATTTTGAAAGCCATTTCGTATTGGGCGATGCGGGTAGAGATTTCCGGATCGTCGACGACGGAATCGTACTTTTTGTTGAGCGAATTGATCGTCTGGACCATCTCGCCCTGTTGATCGCGGCTGACTCCGGGCGGGTTGCCGAGATAAAGGACGGCATCGCCTTTGGCGCGAAGATTCACACCCTGGAAACGGCTCGGGAGAAAACCGGAAGCCCATTGCCGAGCCGCTATCGGCTGGTTTTGGCCGCCGCGACCGAGAGAAGTGAGCACAACAAAGCCCGGCAATTCTTCAGCCTCACTGCCAAGACCGTAAACCACCCATGAACCCATGCTGGGACGACCGGCGATCTGCGAGCCGGTGTTCATGAACATGTGAGCGGGATCGTGATTGATCGCTTCGGTAGTCATCGAACGGATTAAACAGATTTCGTCGATGACAGAACCAATCTGTGGGAAGAGTTCGCAGATTTCGGTGTTGTTCTTGCCGAATTTTTTGAAGGGATGTTGTGGGCCGTAGCAAACGAGCTTTGCCCCCTGAAGTTGGGCGATCTGCTTACCTTTGGTCATCGACTCTGGCATTGGCTTGCCATGCATTTCAGCAAGCTTCGGTTTCGGATCGAAGGTTTCGAGATGCGATGGACCACCGGCCATCGTCAGCCATATAACCCGCTTGGCTTTCGGAGTGTAATGAAAAGGGTTAACGACACCGGTCCATTTGTCGGATTTCTTTTTCGCTTCGGCTGCCGCGGCGAGAAATGCCGGACTGATCAGTGAGGCGAGCGCGACTTTACCGACACCGTGTGCGGAGTGACCGAGGAAGGCGCGGCGGGTCTGTTGCTGCGCGAAAAACTGGGAGATTTCGGAACGTACGGACATAAATTTAAATGGGTGTGGACCGCGGACATTCCTGTCCGCATCGGTTGATACTTTTGAAAACTTGCGGAGAAAAATGTCCGCGCTCCGTTTTGCTTTGGTTTCTCACGATCGCGTAATTGTTTCGTGCAGATTCAGGATGACACGAGCGAGGTTGGTCCAGGCAGCAAGTTCCGTTTTGCTGAGGTCGGTTGGGAGTTCGGAGAGACCAACGCCGAGAAGTTCTTCGGCGGATTTTTCGTTGGCCGCATATTCGGTAAGTTGCCGATCCAGGAAAGCTTTCGCGAGGTCGAGTTCGTCGGCGCGCGGGGCTCGCTGGACGGCCTGCCGCCAGGCCCAGGTAATGCGCTGGTCGGTGTTGCCGTGGCATTCGTGCAGGATGCGTGCAGCGAAAGCGCGCGAGGCCTCAACATAGCTCGGGTCGTTCAGGAGAACGAGCGCTTGTTGCGGGATATTGGAGCGGTTGCGTTCTGCGGCGCATTCTTCACGAGTGGGTGCATCAAATGCGAGCATTGACGGGTGAGCATAGCTGCGTTGCCACCAGGTGTAGAGGCCGCGGCGATATTCGTCAGGGCCTTTGCTGGCGTCGTAACTGCGGACGGGGAAGTTGAGGTTTTCCCAATACCCATCGGGTTGATACGGCTTCACGCTGGGGCCGCCGAGTTTCTGGACGAGCAGGCCGGAAATGGAGAGAGCGTTGTCGCGGACGAGTTCAGCATCGAGCCGCCATCTGCTCTGCGCCGCGAGTTCGCGGTTGTAAGGATCGCGTGCGCGAAGTTCAGGCGAAATGACGGAGGTTTGTTTATAGGTCTGGCTGGTAACGATGAGGCGGACCATGTGTTTCATGTCCCAACCGCTATCCATGAATTCGCACGCGAGCCAGTCGAGCAAACGCTGATTGGGGGGCGGCTCGCCCTGCGCGCCGAGATCGTCGAGAACCTTGGAGAGACCGACACCAAAAAATTGTTTCCAGAGGCGGTTCATGGTGACACGGGCGGTAAGCGGGTTGTCGCGTGAAACGAGCCATTCGGCGAGATCGAGGCGGGTGAGCGGCTCTTCCTTTTGTTTGAAGCTGGCCTTGAGAAAACCAGGCAGGGCAGGCTGGACGATGTCGCCAGTTTCGACGAGGAAGTTGCCGCGCGGCAGAATGCGAACGGTCCGCGGTTGATCCGAATGGACCGAGACCAGGCAGCGCGGGATGGTGTTTTCGAAATCGGCTTTGGCTTTCTTCGCTTCGGCGAGATCCTTGCGCAAACTGGCGAGGTCGGGAGCGACGGATTTAAATTGGGCAAAGAGTTTCGCGTTGTCGGAGTCGTCTCGTTTATATTTTTTAAGGATTTCAGCGATCTCAGGCGTCGGGCGTGACGAAAGCGGCGCACGCACGACATCGTAGCTGCTGCTCGCGGAGATGCGGAAATGGCCGAGGGTGTGATTCCCCGCGCCATGGTTTTGGACGATTTCCACGCGGAGTTTGTCGCCTTCTGAAATTTTTAGCGGATCGCCCAGCTCGAGGACGAGCTGCTGCGGCTTGGTAACGTCCGGGAGAATCGCCCAACCGAACGAGTTCGTATTGCCGTCGATGACCGCGGAGGCGGCCCAGCGTTTTTCAGGATTTGAATCGGCAGCGAAAGTTTGCTCGATTGTGGCGCGAGCAGACGCGAACTTCACAGGGATTTCCGTCGAACCACGTTGGAGGCTGGCGATCACTTCCGTCACAACGAAGTTGCCGTTGCCAGCCCGGCCGGAACCTCTGCCCGGAAGGGAATCGTGCGGGAGCGCTTCGAGACGCAGACCGGAGAGAGGATTAGGTGAAGTCGCAAAGGTGAGTGTGTAGCTGTCCTTCTCTGGCTTCTTCCCTTTGGCGAGAATCGAGTTATCGGATTGAGTTTCCAGTTTTGCGCCTCCCGCGGAGAGAGCCTGCTCCGGCTTGAGTTGCTTCCAGAAGATGTCCGATTCGAGTGCTTCGCGCTGAGACTTTTCCCACGCCGCAAAGGCGTCTTTCAATTCGGCATGATCAGCGTCGTATTCCTTTTGGAGGCGGTCGGCCGTTGAGCTGAGGCGTTCGAGTTCAGCGGATTGTTTTTTGTCAGGAACGAGCATGCCATCTTCGCGGCGGCCAATGATTGGTTCTTTGATGTCGGCAAAAAAGGCGCCCATCGAATAAAAGTCGCGTTGTGTGACTGGATCGAACTTGTGATCGTGACATTGGGAGCAGCCGATGGTCGTGCCGAGAAAAACAGTGCCGATGGCTCGGACGCGGTCGGTGAGCATCCGGGCTTCGTAATCCTTAGGTTGAGCGCCCCCTTCTTCAGTGCTGAGGAGAAGGCGATTGAAAGCGGATGCGACCTTTTGTTCCTGGGCGCCGTTCGGCAAGAGATCGCCGGCGATCTGTTCGCGTGTGAATTGATCGAAAGGCTTGTTGTCGTTGAAGGAATTGATCACGTAATCGCGATAAGGCCAGATGTTGCGCGGATTATCGGAGTGATAACCGATGGTATCGGCGAAGCGGACAACGTCGAGCCAGGGAATGGCCATGCGTTCGCCGAACTGAGGAGAAGCGAGCAGGTGATCGACGACTTGCGCGTAGCCGTTGGGTGAACTGTCCTTTTCGAAAGAGTCGACCTCGGGCGGTTTCGGCGGAAGACCGACCAAATCGAAATAGAGCCGGCGAATGAGCGTGCGACGGTCCGCTTCGGCAGAAGGAGTGAGGCCGATGCTTTTAAGCCGTTCTCCTATCAGATAATCGACGCCGTTCGCACCGGCCGGTGTCTGCGTCTTGACCGGAGGAATGTAGGCCCAGTGTCCTTCGTAAACTGCTCCCTCGGCGATCCATCTCTTCAGCAAGTTCTTTTGCGCGGCGCTCAGAACCTTATGGGAATCGGGCGGCGGCATGAGGTCATCGCGATCCGAAGTGAAGATGCGTTTGAGCAGTTCGCTCTCGTCTGGTTTCCCGGGGACAATCGCTTTTTTCTCGACAGCCGCGTCGCGCTGGTCGAGCCGGAGCTTGCCTTTGCGGTTTTTGGCATCGGGACCGTGGCACGCAAAACAATTGTCGGACAGAATGGGCCGTACCGATTCGTTAAAACCGACCTTGTCCGCACCCGACGCAGCAAAACAGGCGAGCAATAGAATGCAAGCGGAGCGAGTCATGCTTGGAAGCTTACGCGAACCATCCGGCAGGGCAAGAAGGGGGTTACGCGAAACTGGTACGGCGCGGCCTGTTCGGACCTCTGAGGGGTCGTCTGGCGCGAGCAAAACGCGTTCGCTAACGGTCGTTCTCGATCATGGAGGACCGGCGAAATGGGATCGGAGCTTTACCCCCAGGTCACCATTTTCAGCCAAACCTTCTTCCGAGAACCACCGGACCACCGGTTGCGCCAGATTATCGAGATAAAACGGCAGCGGTTCATGGGCTGCGTTCGGAATAATCAACAATCGGTTTTCCGGGCCGGAGAGTTTGTGGAGCTGTTCCACCTGTTTCAGGGGCGCGATTTTATCTGCGCCGCCGGCCACGAACAGAGTTGTCGGTTCGTTATGACGCAAGGTGGAGATCCAGGTTTCAGGATTCAATTCGTCCGGTTTAACGTGCAAGAGATCCGGGAGTTTTCGCAGGCCGGCCTTGATGAAGAATTGAGGGATCCAGCCGGCATATTGGCGGCTGATGTTCAGGATGGCGCTGGAAAGATCGGCGTAGGGAGAGATGGCGATGACTTTGTGCAGGCGGGGATCGTTCAATTTCCAACGGAGCGCCAGCACTGCTCCGTAAGAATCGCCGAGCACCGATACAGGGCCGGCGACGCGCCCCTCAGCCTCCATCTTATCGAGAAGAGCGGTCATGTCGCGCACTTCCTGCGTGGTGAAGTAGATCTGCTTGCCGGTCGACTTGCCGTGGCCGCGCAGATCGACGAGCACACAGCGCCAGCCTTCCTGCGCGAGATAGAGAGCCCAGGGAAGCATGGCAAATCCTGCGACTCCATAACCGTGAAGCAAAACGATGGTGCCGCGTGGGTGGGAGGACCAATGATTCGTGCGATCGGCTAGATACGCGATGTTGGCGGTAAAGCTGAAGTCCAATTGGCCGTGAGCTTCGTCAAGGTGATTGGTCCACTCGAACTGGTAGTCCGCGGGATCAACGACGCGGTAGCGAATGCGGGCTGCCGGCCAAGGAATTTCCACATATTCATTCGTGAATGCGCGAAGGATTTTGTCGCTGAACTCGAGCGTAACCGGAGCTTTGGGGGCGAGCCAGGTAGGGTAAGTGTTCGGCGCTTGCGCCATCCGCCGGGCGGCGAAGCGTCCGCAGCCGGAGAGGCCAACGACCAGCACGACTAAAATCAGCCGAGAATAATTCACCACTGCTCAATATACGGGCTATACGGGCGCGCGCCCAAAATCTATTTCGAGTTGGAGAATTTTCTCACGCAAAATATTCCTTCACCATTCGACGCAGAAAAGCGAGCGACTCGGCCATTTCGTTCATTCCGTTCATACCATCCTCAATGCTGATCCAGCCGGAATAATCGTTTTTGGCGAGGGTTTGAAAGATAGCTGGATAGTTGTTGAGTCCTTTGCCGATGACGCCGTGGCGGAGGTTCGGGGAATAGCCAAGTGTGCCGTCGCTTTGGCGGAGGTCTTCGATCGTAGCGCCGTTTGCAAGATAGCGATCGCTGGCATGCATGCTCACGATGCGGTCCTGAACAGCGTCAAGCCAATCGAGCGGATCGTCGCCGGCGACGATGGCATTTGAGGGATCGTATTGGACGCCGAAATATTCGCGATCGGGAATGGCATTGAGGATCTTCAGGAAGACACCTTTTTTCTGCGCGAATTCCGGGTATTTCCAAAAGCCGTCCTTGTAATGATTTTCGATTCCGAGAATCACGTTGTGTGCGCGGGCGACCGGCAATACCTGATTGATACATTCAAGCACCCATTCGATGCCCTGCTCGACGGGAACTTGCGGGCGACGTTGACCGCTAAGGATGCGGCAAACGGAACGCGGACCACCCAGGCGGCGAGTGATGCGAATCATTTCAGCTTCGTGATCGACGGCGCGTTGACGAGCGGACAAATCGGGTTGGGTAAAATCGGGCGAGCAGCAGAGCATCGGCATGACAAAGCCCGCATCGCGAATGGCGTCGCCCACCGAATCGATGTAGCCATCATCGAGACTGGTGAAGAAGCCTTCGTACATTTCGAGGCCGTCCGCATCGAGTGTCTTCGCCATTTTGATCCAATCAAAGATGGACATCGTGCGCGTGCCCGCAATCGGGTCGATGTAGCACTTGGGAAAAGCGGAGATCTTCGGTCGCATGATGCGAAGCGTGACAATTTGCGCGCGCGGCGACAAGCCGCTATAAACCCCACGCGATGGGTTCGGAAGTAAAACCAGTGAAGACGGAAGCATTTTTTGAAATTCCGTTTGCGCCGGAGGAAGTTTGGCCAGTCTTGAGCCAAACGGATTTGTTGAATCGTTCCGCCGGACTGCCGCCTGTCGACTACAAGCTTACGCCGCTTCCGGAGGGTGGGAATCGCGTGTTCGCCTCGGCAAAGTTCTTTGGGTTGGCCTTCGAGTGGGAGGAAAAGCCGTTCGAATGGCGGGAACCGAATTTTTATCGAGTAGAACGAGTTTTTCATAAAGGCCCTATCGAGCGAATCGTCGTTGGAATGGATTTCAAACCGGAAGCGGATAAGACGAAATCACGAACTTTCGCGGAAATTTATCCGCGAAATGGTTTGGGCAAAGTAGTGGCGAAATACCTGCTGGCGCCCAAAGCCACGAGCGGGATGGACGCGGTCGCCAAACATGTAACGGAGTTTCTGCGTGGTCAAAAGGATCAGAGTTATCCGGACTTGAAGAAAACCGAGCCGAACGCATGCGCGCTCGACAGCGCGGTCCAGCGTTTGCGGAACCTGGCGGGAGACATTGATCTGGTCGCCCGGCTGGAACAGTTTGTCCGCGAATCACCGGATGTGGACCTGGCGCGCATTCGCCCCTTCGCTCTGGCGCGCAAGTGGGGTGTGGATCGTTGGCAGGCTCTTCATCTTTTCTTGCTCGCGACGCGGGCCGGGCTGCTGGATTTAAGTTGGGAAGTCTTATGCCCAAACTGTCGTTCCACTCGTGGACCGGTTGCACGGCGCCTGGCGGAAGTCGAATCCTCCGCGCATTGTGAGGCTTGCCAGATTCATTACAACGCTGAGTTCGACAAGTCGGTCGAGCTGAAGTTCACGGTGAATCCGGGCATCAAGACGTGCGAGGAGCAGATTTTTTGTTTGGCCGGTCCTGGGACGAAACCGCATATCGTCGCGCAAATCACAATTCCGCCGCGCAGTTCCAAAAGCCTGGCGTTGCCACAGGAAAAGTCCGGCCTGCGTTTTCGTTCGCAACAGGTCTCAGGAGTTTTGCAGGGAGCAGTGGTGCGGGGTCTGGCGCGCCTGGTCTGTGCGAAGGATGGCTTCAAGGTCGAGAATGGCGCCTCCGAGGCAGTCGAAATACATAATCCCAATGACTACCCGGTTGTGATTTTGGTCGAAAAGACCGCCTGGAGTGAGGATGTGCTGACTGCCGCCGCCGTCACGAATCTTCAGGAGTTTCGCGATCTATTCGCGCAGCAGGTGATTTCGCCGGCGGAACAGATCGTGGTCGGCCAGCAAATCGTTTTGTTCACCGATCTGCGCGGCTCAACGGCGATGTATCGAGGAATTGGCGATGCACCGGCTTATGCTTTGGTGCGCGATCATTTTCGATTGTTGCACGACGTGATCGCAGAGCATCGCGGCGGAATTGTCAAAACGATCGGCGATGCGGTGATGGCAGTATTCAGCGATACGACCGATGCCCTGCGAGCCGTCCGCAAAATGCACCTCGAATTGGCAAGGATTGGCGCCGCTCCGAACCAGACACCACTTACTCTGAAATCGGGCCTGCATGTCGGTCCCTGTTTGGCGGTCAATGCGAACGAGCGGCTCGATTATTTTGGAACCACGGTGAACCTGGCCGCCAGATTGGTCGATTGCTGCCAGGGCGGTGACCTGGCTACGTCGGACGATTTTTATGGCCGGCCGGAAACGCAGCGCTTCATGCAGGAAAACGGGCTTAGGGGGGATGCCACGGAGATGCGCTTCCGAGGATTTGAAGCGCCAACCAAAGTCTGGAAGATCGCACTTTTGACGCCTGGTTGAGGGCGCGGGCTGACTCGTTAGAGTCCGGAGGCACGTCGCACCTCCAAAAGTAATTGGACCGGAGTAACGATGGAAATTCCGAAAGGTTTTTGGAGGTCAAGCAGGTCACGATCATTCGTCACGAGAAATCTGGCTCCAGAACCCAGCGCGCATTCCAAATACGGGTCGTCCGCTCTGTCCCTGCTCCGCTGTTTGCCGAGTGGCGTAGGGTCAATGAAATGGGTCACGGTCAGGAGCCAATCCAGCATCGGACGCGGATCGGTACCCGGTCTTTTTTTCGAAAGGATCTCGGGAATCCGCCGTTCGTATTCATCCCAAATGACCGGCGTCGCATACAGGCGAAGTTGACGATTCGCGACGAGGACCAGGCAACGCTGAGGATTGCCGCCCCACCCAATCGCGGAGACCAGAACCCCACAGTCGAACACGACAGGGATCATTTCCGTAGCGTTCGCCGTTGTACCCGACGGGTAGCGCGCAACTCCTGTTCAATCTCTTGCTCGATCTTCTCCGTAATTGGGTCCTGCGGCAATGTCGCCAGGATATTCTCAAACCGCGAGAGGCTTGATCCGAGTTCCTCGCGGGCGAGCGCGCGCAGGCCGGCCCGAATTACATCGCTCGCGTTTCCGTATAAACCAGATCGAACCCGACTCTCTATTGAGGCTTTGAGCTCCGGCGGGAGCGAGATGTTCATCGTTTCTGTAGCCATGCAGATATAATTACGCTCGAACAAAGATTGTCAAACTTTGTTGAACCGTTCACTTTACAAGAATGAACTTCCAATACCTGGTGCTTGCCATCCTTGCGTGCCGAATTCTCCTCGCGGATCAAGCCAGTTCAAATCGATCTCGCCATTTTGTTTTCTTCGACCGGGATCATGAAAGAGTTCATGAGAAATCGTTCCTCGAAACAACTGCTTTCGAAGGCGCGGAACTCAAATTCACCTGGCGGGAACTGGAACCGAAAAAGGGCCAATATGATTTCTCCGGAGTTCAAGCGGCATTGGATTTTCTGAACAAGAATGGAAAGAAGCTCTTTGTCCAGATTCAGGATTCGTCCTTCGATGCGAAGATTATCAACGTGCCGGAATATTTGCTCCGCGAGCCGGAATTCCACGGCGGAGCGGAAAAGCAGTTCGAAACGGTGGAAGGGAATGAGGATAAGGCAAAACCGGCTGGATGGGTGGCGCGGCGTTGGGATCCCACAGTGCAGAAAAGATTGCGAGAATTGTTCTCGGCGTTGAGCGAGCAATTTGATGGAGGTTTGGAAGGAATCAATCTTCCGGAGACAAGCGTCGATTTTGGCGAGACTGGAAAGCTCTTCCCGAAGGACTTTACGCCGGAACTCTATCGCGACGCAGTACTGACGAATATGGCCGCGGCAAAAACGGTTTTTCGGCGATCGGTCGTTATTCAGTATGCGAATTTTATGCCGGGCGAATGGCTGCCAGAACTGGACCGTGGACTGCTCCATTCAGTGTTTCGAGGTGCGAGGGATATCAGTTACGTATTTTGGTGCACCCAGGAGCCGTTCTATTCAGAGCACCTGATTCCTTTTCTCAGGGCGCATTGAGCGCTATTTCCTCATGGCCGGAGATTGCCGGAATTGCTGAGTCGGTTGGACCATTTCTCTGTCGAGCGTGACCTGTTCCACAACGTTGCTTTGCGGCCCACGCACGAATTCTTCCTTCCAAAACGCGAAATCCGAAGTGAACGAGGAATGGTTCTGCGGTTGATTGGTGCTCCCGCTGGAAAACGTCCAGGGCAAAATATCGAAGCAGACGTTGTGAATCTGCGGTTGAACGTCGCGTGGCAGGTCGGGCAAAGCGCGAATGACGTTTTCCCATGAACCGAGCGTGCGGTCGGTGATGGTCGCGGGTTTTGAAAAGATATCGTCGATGTAATTGAGCAAGGTTCCGCGCGGAATGATGTCGAACTTGTCCATCGAGTTATCGCGCTCGCGAATGCGGTGCAGACAAAGGTTGTAAAACGGGATCGTGTTGGAACGGATCTGTGATTGCCGCCGAAGATAAGGAATCATGCTTTCCTGAAAATCTCGGATTGAGCAGGCCGCGGCCATGTAAGTCACCCGCTCGGCGCGGATGTCCGGGGCGACACGAAATAATTCGTTCAAGACCATCGTGCCCATGCTGTGGCCCACGAATTGCCAGGTGAGATCTTTCGGGAACACGCGCCTTGTGCTCCAATCCGCGAGCTGGCGCGCGAAATCGTACATGCTGCCATCAGGCGCGGCTTTGAGCTTTGCCTGGAGCTTCGTTCTGCCGCGAATGACTGGTTCGCGAGGCGCCATCCAATCGTCGACCTTCTTCTGCAGTTCCGCAGGGTTATTGTCGTTTGTCAGGAAGGCTTTTCGGTACTCGATCGGAAAATCATAGGTCTCCGGCGGTTGAAACATCGTGCGCGTACGGCGAATCATATTGTCCCAGGCTTCGCCTGCGAGACCGTCCGCCAACGGAAGCACCGCGATTTTGGTTGGTTGCGTCAGGATGTAGAAAAGTCCGCGAAATGCTCGCTCGCCATTGCCGCGGGTTTTTCCTTCGGGCTCCGGCTTACGGATCAAGCGATTTCCAGGCGCGTCCGGATATTCGCGTCTTTGCCAATCTTCCAAACGCATTTCGAGGTCTTCCCAGGCAGCGGTCTTGCTTTGTTTTGATCCCGGCAGGTCGGTAGTGCGCCAATCGTTCAGCCAGCGGCCACCGAGCGTAAGCGGCAAGCGAACGGCGCCGCGAGCGAGATCCACCGCGAACATTACTGGCGCGGTTACTTTCCCCATCGTGGTCCAAACTTCGCCCTGACGGACAAAAAGGAGGTGTTCGATATAGGAACTGACAAAGTCAGAATTCCACACGATGAGCAGCGGATAGTAACCCTCTTCCAGCATGCGGTTCTCCTTCGAAAGCATCCGTTCGAGCCGATGCTTGCTCGCGGTGTAGGAATTGAGCCCGCCATGGGCAAAGACCACGACTTGGATTTGCGAATTATGATTTGTGCGCCGAAAGGAACGGCAATATTCCTGAATGCCCGAGCGAATCGCTTCAGTAGTGTCCTGGTAATTCCAATCCTCCTTGAAGCCGAGCAATCCCCATTGGTAAGCCGGATCGAGATGCTGGCCGCGCTGATTGACCATCATCACGTGTCTGCGGACTATTTCAGAAGTGAGCGATGATTCAGAAGCGTTGGAGGAAAGAACGGTGCGCGTCCCGAAGAGAATCAAGAAAACCAGTCCGGTGAATGGCAAGCCTCTCATAGTGGGATGAAATCGCCAATCTGTGGCAACCGCAAGCGACTAATCGCTATCGTTCCAGATCGATCCTTCCCCAGTCTTCCGGACGTCCCTGGACGCCCGAACGTGGTGCCCACGCGATGCGCGATTTATTGATATTTTCGCCAGGTGCAGCGTCCGCCTTGTCGCCATCGTAGATGATGACGTTAAACCCGATTCGCGATTGGCCCGGTTTTATCCCAATTTCCGAGAAGGGAATGGCCGCCTGAATTCGGTAGCCATCCGAAGTCCGGGTTGAGGCGATCCGTGTGCCGGGCGCCGTTTCTTCGATCGGTCCCTGCTTTGCATCCGCATCGCGAGCGGCGCGCGCCATCCCCGAGCTATCCCAGGGGAAGATGCCGATTTTGTAGCAACCCATGGTGTGTTCTGCGCCATTCGCCGGATCGAGGCAGATCTCAACCGAGTCGCTGCGCCAGTGTCCGCGAATATCGTTGGGTGCAATATTCGTGACGATCACGTTGTCGCGCACATCGATATTGATGAACAAAGTTTTCCGGTCATGCGCCAACCGGAACGAAGCGCTGCTGTCAGCCGCGGCTGCTGTCTTTCCCTGCACTAATTGAGTCGGCAGGATTTCGAACATCGGCAGCTTCTCCCAGTCCTTCGCGTTCCCATCAATCGACGGGGCGTGCTTAACCTTCGCGACGGAGAGGCGGGGTAGTGGATGAATTTTGGTTTTGGCTGCTAACGTCGATCCTTCGGTTGCTGTGAACCTGGCAGAAATTTCATCATCTTTCGTCGCGTCGGCAGGAGGGATCACTTTGACCGAGTCAGCCAACCTTTGGCCTGGCCGCAGCTCGAGTTTCGAACGACTGGATTCAATGCGCCAGCCTTCGGGCGCAGCAAACGTCAGTTCGCCTTCAACCTGGACCGCGCCATTATTAATGAGTTCGAATCGCACCTCGCCGGGCTCTCCGCGAACGAGTGGAATGTCTGGCCCAAACTGTGCCGCAACGTGTTCGATATTTTGCGCGTGCACCCAGTGTTCGTAATTAGCGACGGCCGGTCGTGGAACAAATCGAAAGACCAGATCGCTCCTTGGACCAGAGCTTCCGAATTGAATCGGTGAAAGTGACGCGTCGGCCACGGGCAAACCACCCAGCAGGTCGCGCTCGATTCCAGTGTTGGGGACAAACGTCTTCACCAGCAGAAAACGTTGGGGCCTCTGCAACCAGGGCGAATCACCGAAATTGCCAAAGGCCTGAGAGCGATGATTCGCCAGAGCTTTACCGGCGATTTGCGCGGGTGTCCGCCCATCGGCAAGAGGTTCATTTACGGTAATGGTTGCGACCACTTGATTGCTGGCACCTCCCCCATAGAAAAGCCGACGCGGTTGCCACACCGCGAGTCCCTCTTTTGAAAGTTGCAGGGGAAAGCGATTCGGATCGGCAGCCGCGGTGAATGCCTCGGTGGCGAGCACGCCGGCAGCCTGATGATGTCCATGCTGGCCCGGCGTGGGCGCAGGATTCATCGTAACAATAACCTCTGGTCGCAGTGCACGGACGAGCCGGACCAGTCGCTCCAAAGTTTCCTCTTTTCCCCACTTGGCGAGCGTCGCCGAAACGCTTTCTGTGTAGGCCCAATCGAGTTGATCCAGAAAATAGCAATACCGAACGCCGACTGTCGCGAGACAGTCGCGCAACTCTGCTTCGCGCAATGTACCGAGCGAAGCACCCCATTGCGTTCCGACCATGTTCCCACCGCCTTCACCCCGCGTGCAATAAACGTTCGCCACGACAGAGTTTTGTCCTTTGGCGTAATAGGCCAGTGTGGCCGCCATTCCAGTTTCATCGTCTGGGTGAGCGAAAACACCCATAATGTCCGTTTTGAGCAAAGCCGCGCCGGCTTTTTCGTCAGCGGCAAAACCATTTCCTCCACAGAAAAGGAGGATCGTGGAGAAAATGACTAGCGTATGGTTGGGTTTCACCGAGCTTTTTCTGCATGGTTGCGGGCGGACTGTCCATCCTCTTTTCCCTCGGGAAGGATCCTCTCTGATCAGTTTTAACCCACCGGCGTCCGAAGCGAATCCAGTCCGGCTTCCACTTCAACCCGCGGCAGATTCCCATCTTCAAGTGCAGCGTCTGATTTCCCGAGTAGGCGCTGGTAAAACGATATACCGAGTTGTCTAAGCGCCGGGCTGTCGGCGAATTCTTCAAACGCGGCGTAGAACGAGTCTTCTGCTTTGGAAAATTGGCCGGAGCGCTCGAAATGCTGCATCAGGAGCGCGTGCGTTTGAATTGGTAGCGGCTCCTTCAGGTTCTCAGCAAGAATATCGATTGGTGGAACGAACTGCGGCCACTCGGCATCTTCACTCCGGAGGGCGGTCTGTAAGAGAAGGTTCAAGGCCTTCAGGCGCATTGCCTGCGCCTGATCGATTCTGCTCGAATCCGCATCGGCGAGTTCCGCCGCTTCGATCAGCACACGAGCGAGCATGAAAGATTTCTCGCGTTGAGCATGCATTTCACCTGTCCGCAGCAAGCGCGCAAAGATCTCCGTATCTGAAAGGCTGGATAGCGCTTCGAGATCCGCACCGGTTAAACGACGCGCTTCTTCCTCCAAAGTCGCTTCGGCGTCGCGCCACTCGCCGCGTTCCTTCTGCTCCTTCACGTGGGCCAGGAGGCGAAAGAACTCGTCGATCATTCTCAGGATGTAATCACGACGGATCATGCTGTCATAGTCGGGGTTAAACTCTAATTTGTGAAACGGGACCGACAACTGTTCGTAACGCAAATGTAACAGTCTTCACAGTGCAAAACACGTCAGCTTCCTCTAGATGTATGTCGCAAAGAAAATCGCGCGGCGACATCGCAAAAAATGGGAACGCATTTCGAAGAAACGCTTGAAAATGACCTGGAACGCATTCGCGAACGAATCTCACGGATGTCCGCGCTGGGCGAGCGGGCATTGCGGAACGCGCTCCGTGCGCTGGAGACGCGCAACCGTCAACTTGCTTATGTAGTCATTCTCGGCGACCGCCGAGTGGATGAGATGGAGCGCGAGGTGGACCAACTATGCCTGGGCTTTCTTGTCCGCCAACAACCGGTAGCAGGTCCACTGCGTTTCGCCTACTCGACCATTCGTATCAATTTGGAACTGGAAAGAATCGGCGACTACGCCGAAAGCATTGCGCGACAGGTGTTGAAGGTGATTCCGCTCAGTCTGGAAATCCCGTTCGCCCGTTTCTCCCAAATCGCGAACCTCTCCATCCCGATGCTGCACCAGGCGGTCCATGCGTTTGTTACGCAGGATTTAGCACTCGCCACCCGAACCATACAGGTCGAGGAGGAAGTCGACCAACTGCGTAACACCATCAACGCGGAGCTTTTCGAGCTTCGTCAGAAGGACAAGATTCCGCTCGAAGCGCTCACCCCTTTGATGACGATTGCGCGGCGGTTCGAACGCGTTTCGGATCAAGCCAAAAATATCTGCCAGGAAACAATCTATTGCGCCACGGGGGAGTATGCCCGCCACAAAGGGGACGAACTCTTTCGCATCTTATTCGTAGACGAACACGATGCTTGCCGCGCTCCGATGGCGGCAGCCATCGGCAATGCACTTCAACGCCCGGACCTATCCTGCGAAAGCGCCGGCCTTGTTTCATCACCAATCGACCGCCAGACCGTTCTTTTCCTGTCACGAAAGGGGGTAGACTTGAGCAATCATCAACCCCGCTCACTGGCCAATATTCATGATTTAGAGCGCTACCACGTTATTGTTGGTCTGGCCAAAGACATCCAGAAGCAGTTGCCACCGCCTCCCCGAAAGACCGTCTTTCTCGATTGGAGCGTGCCTGATCTCGCCGAAACAACTGGCAACTCTCAGGAGAGCCCGGCCGCCTACGAATCGGCCTACCGTGAAATCCGGGCACACATTACCGATCTGGCCGAAGCAATTTTAGGAGAGAAAACAAAATGAAAATAAAGACCATTACATCAATTCTTATCGCAACAGGATCGCTCGCCTGTTCCGCGCGGGCCGCGGACGTTATCCGCGTAAAGGGCTCGGATACAATGGTGCAATTGGCCACGGCCTGGGCTGAAGCTTATCATAAAATCAAGCCCAACATCAACGTCGACGCAAACGGCGGCGGCAGCGGCACCGGTTTCGCGGCGCTGCAGAACGAGACAACCGATATTTGTAATGCCTCGCGCGACATAAAGAAGGAGGAAATAGAGAAAATCAAAAGCAAGAGCGGCAAAGACGTGAAAGAATTTGTCGTCGCTTATGACGCCCTCGCTGTCTATACAAACCCCAGGAACCCGCTTAAGGAACTGTCTATCGACGAGCTCCGCGAGATTTGGGCCGAAGGCGGAAACATCACGACCTGGGAACAGCTCGAGCCTAAATTCAAAGGAAAAGTTGTTCTATTTGGACGCCAGAACAATTCCGGGACCTACGACTATTTCCGCGAACACGTTTGCGGGAAAAATCAGGCCGGCAAACAGCGCGAATTTCGGAGCGGCATTAGCGAGATGAACGGTTCCGCCGAAGTAATCGAGAACATCGCTAAGACCCCGCGCGCCATTGGATATAGTGGAATGGGCTATAAAAACGATAAGGTCAATTGGCTCAAAATATCCAAAAAGAAAGGCGAACCCGCAATCGCTCCAGGAATCGATGTGGCTCGGAGCGGCACCTACCCCATTGCCCGCAAGCTTTATATCTACACCGTAGGCGAGCCGACTGGCGACGTTAAAGCGTATATCGATTGGATTCTCTCACCCGAGGGCCAGAAGATTGTTGAAAAAGAAGGTTTCGTTCCTTTGCACTAAACCAGCGGTTCACTTCCTTTTGAAAAACAGCGCAGAAAGCTCGCCGATGGCCGTCCCTCACCCCAACACCTTGCGCTCGGGTGAGGACGCCTCGTCTGCGCGTATTCGCGGCGCACAAACGCGTCGGAATTCTAATCTTTTCGACCTTCTCGAGAAACCGATCGAACTGGTCATACGCCTTTGTGGCTGGAGTTGTATTATCGGACTGGCCGCGATCTTCCTTTTTATCTTCCGCGAAGCAGCGCCCATGGTCCCGAAACTGGATTGGGTTCATTTCTTTACGAGTCCCCGTTGGATTCCAAACCCTGCCGAGGGTAATGAGCCAAGTTTTGGAGCGCTCGCTCTAATTGTTGGAACTTTTGCCACGACCTTTATAGCACTGGCTATCTCGGTGCCGCTTGGATTGGGCGCGGCTGTTTATATAGCGGAGTTCGCGAAAGGCAAGGTCAAGGAGACCCTCAAGATTATCGTCGAACTGCTGGCCGCTATTCCTTCGATCGTTTGGGGTTTTATCGGCTTGATGGTATTGGGCCCTCTAATCAAGGACATCTTTTCCGCTCCCATTCAACCGATTTGGGGTATTTTCATTCGAAGCTTTCTCGGACTACTCATCGGCATACTGCTAATTCCGATCGGCAGACGGTATTTATGGAAGAACGCCGGCACGAAGGTACATATAGCGCTTTGCTGGACAACTATCGCAGTCTGTCTCACTGCAGCCTTTTTCGGCTTGGCTCCCCTGGGCAGCCGATTCGAAGATTTCGTCGGCGGCTGGCTCAGTGACGCCTGGGGCAGCGTAATGGTTAAACTGCATCTCGCTCCCAGCGAAAGCGGCGCGGCGCAGGGCACGAATCTCCTTACAGGCGGCATCATTCTCGCGCTCATGAGCGTGCCGTTGATCGTCTCACTCTCTGAGGACGCGCTGCGCGCCGTTCCGGATTCTTTCCGTGAAGCGGCTCTCGCCCTGGGTGCTAATCCGTGGGAAACAGTTCGCCGCGTTCTGTTTCCCGCCGCGCGCAACGGTCTCCTCGCTGCATGCATGCTCGGAATGGGCCGCGCCATTGGCGAAACGATGGCGGTCCTCCTTGCGACCGGCCACAACAACCGCATCCCGGAAGCACTCACCGATCCCGTAAGAACGATGACCGCGACTATTGCCGCGGAAATGGGCGAGACCGTCCACGGCAGCGATCATTACCGAACCCTGTTCATCCTCGGGATAGTTTTGTTTGTAATTACCTGCGGCGTCAACATCGCGTCCGATCTCATCGTAAAGGGCGTCAAGAAGGCCAATAAAGCTTAATGGATTCGGGAACCACAACATCTCTGCCCACGGACAATCCGTTCGCGGCGTCAGAATTTGAGATCCGCAAGCAGCGCGGCGCAAACCGCAATCAGTGGATCATGTTTGGCTTTTGCGCGGTGCTGGTCGTCCCGCTCGTGCTCATCCTCGTCGATATTTTTGCCAAAGCCGCTCCCGTTCTTTCCTGGCACTACATTTGGGACAACCCGGTGAACAAGGGAAAAGAGGGCGGACTTTGGGCGCCGTTGGTTGGCACGTTTTACCTGGTCATCGGCTCCCTGCTCTTCGTCGCACCGGTGGGGATTTTCGCCGCCATTTATCTGAATGAGTATGCGAAAGAGGGACCGCTCAATCGTGCCATCAGCATTGCTGTGACAAGCCTCGCTGGTGTGCCGAGCATCGTCCATGCGCTCTTCGGTCTGGGGGCTTTCGTTCTGGGAATGCTCCCTGCAATCAATCGGTTCATTGCCGATCCAGATAATCCGAAATCCCGATGGGAAGCGGGTCTGCTCACTGCTTCACTCACCATCGCGGTGATGAACCTCCCGGTCATCATCACCAGCGCCCGCGAAGCTTTAGGCGCCGTCCCGATTGCCTTCCGTGAAGCCTGCTGGAATCTCGGGGCGTCTCGCTGGCAAACCATTCGCACCATTGTCCTCCCGAACTCGCTCAGTGGAATCCTCACCGGAATCATTCTCACTGTCTCCCGCGCGGCGGGCGAAACTGCCCCGATCCTTTTCACCGGCGCCACCTATTTCAAGTACATCGCCGATCAGGGCTGGGCGAAAATCTTTCCCTACTCGATTCGCGAGCCATTCGTCGCCATGTCGATGCATCTGCACGTTATTTCGACGCAGATTTCTCAAATGCCGGAAGTGATGCGCTACGGCGCCGCGGCCATCCTGATCGCTTTGATTTTGTTCATCAACAGCTTCGCCATCGGCCTGCGCGTCTGGTTGCGGGGACGGAAACGTTGGTAATGCATGACTCAGTCCCAGGCGCACATTCAGTTTCGAAACGTTTCGGCGTTTTATCGCCAGAAACAGGTCCTGCGCGATCTCGATTTCGAGATTCCGCGCAATAGCGTTTTCGCGATTATCGGTCCGGCCAATTCAGGTAAAACCACTTTGCTCAAAACGATCAATCGCACGCTTGATTTTATCGGTGGCGCACGCTTTTCCGGCGAAGTGCGTGTGAATGGCGATAACGTCGCGGAAATGCGCAATCCGAACGAATTGCGTCGCCGTATCGGCATGGTTTTTCCCTTGCCGGTAGGATTGCCGCTCACCGTTTACGAAAACGTCGCTTACGCCCCCCGTCGCATGGGAATCACGAAGAAGCCCGAACTCGATGAGATCGTCGAACGGTGTCTTCGCCAGTCTGTTCTCTGGGACGAAGTTAAAGATCGCCTCACCATGCTCGGTACGCGCCTTTCGGGCGGACAACAACAACGCCTCACGCTGGCGCGTGCCCTTTCACTGTCGCCTGAAATTCTTTGCCTCGATGAATTCAGCATCGCGATTGATCCCGTCACCACGATGCGCATTGAGGACGTCCTGAAGGAACTTCGTAAAGAGATGACGATCGTTTTGGTGACAAACCTCGTTCAACAGGCGCGCCGGCTTTCAGATCAAACGATGTTTCTGTGGCGGGGTGAGATAGTCGAGTTGAGCCCAACCTCCGTGGTGTTCAGCGACACGCCGAAAGACAAGCGGACTTACGACTACGTGAACGGAATTTTTGGATGATGAATCATTGGCAGGAAACCTGTTTAGCTGGACGCCCGCTCTGCGCGGGCGAGTTGCCGCAGCGCGGCAACTGCTACCTCAGGTGGAGCTCGTCGCGCTGCGACGAGCCGCGCCCGTGCAGGGCGTGCCAGCCGTCCGCTCTCATGCTTCACCTCTCATGACCGCCTCGGACCCCATTTCACTCTCCGCTCCAACCGCAAATGACATCGCAATTGTCACGCGAAATCTCTGCCTCTGGTACGGCCATTTTCAGGCACTTATCAACGTTAACACCAACATCAAGCGGGGGATGATCACCTCGTTGATTGGTCCGAGCGGTTGCGGAAAAACAACGCTGCTTCGCAGTTTTAACCGCGTGAACGAGCGCTGGGATTACGTCCGCACCTCCGGCCTCATCCAGATTCACGGGAAGAATATTTACGATTCGGATGTTTCGCTGATCGAACTTCGCAAAAACGTCGGCATGGTTTTCCAACGCCCGAATCCGTTGCCGATTTCAGTTTACGAGAATGTTGTGTTTGGCCTTCGCCTGCATCGGGAAAAAAGTACTCTATCACGCTCAACGCTCGACGAGGAAGTCGAGAAAGCCCTGACCGAGGTGAAGCTTTGGGATGACCTGAAAGATCGATTGGATCAAAAGGCCACGACCCTCCAATTAGAGCAGCAGCAAAAACTTTGCATCGCACGCCTGCTGCCGCTCAAGCCGACCGTCATTCTGATGGACGAGCCCTGTTCGGCACTCGACGTCGAAGGCACCCGCGCCATCGAGGAGCTGATGTTCGAGTTGCGTGGCCGCTATAGCATTCTGATCGTCACCCACAACATGGCCCAGGCCCGCCGCGCCAGCGACGAATGCATCTTCATGCTCCTCGGCGAAATGGTGGAGCATGGCCGGACCGAAGATCTCTTCCTCAACCCAAAAAATCCGAAAACGACCGAGTACATCGAAGGCCGTTACGGTTAAAACAAGCTACTCAACCGATCCTGTCTCGGGGTTCATGCGCCTCGCGCACGACCGCAAAGGAGAGCCTTGTTTGACAACCGCCGCCACCTCTCCGCGACGAAATACCTTGAGGAGCCCGCGTCTCACGGTTAATGGTGATTCGATGCAGACGGGTAATTTATCAGGTTTGAGTCTCCTGGTGCTCGAAGACGAGCCGCTGCTGCGTAAGCAGATTTGCTCTTTTCTGGAGCGCAAATGCTCGCAGATCTCAGCTTCGATTTCGCAATCATTGATGTGAATCTCCCGGACGGACTCGGCACGAACCTCCTTAAGGAGCGCGCCTTTCCACAGAATACCGGAGTGATCGTCATGACCGCACAAGGCGGAATCGCGGGTGCGGTCGAAGCGCTGAAACTGGGTGCGCTGGAATATCTCACCAAGCCGTTCGATCTCGCGGAACTCTCTTTGCTGATTGCTCGCGCGCGTCGGACGAAACAAACAGAGCGCATCGACGAATTTCGCCGCAAAAAGGAAGACTCGAGCGATTTCCTCTTTGGCAGCGCACTCGCCGACCTCAAATCCATGCTGGAAAAGATTCTGGCCGCGGATCGACGAGTGGAAACCCGGCTTGCGCCCGTTCTGATCCAGGGCGAAACAGGCACCGGCAAAACCACCATCGCCCGTTGGATTCATCGGAACGGCCCTCGCGCCAACGCACCGCTCGTCGAAGTCAATTGCTCGGCTCTGCCCGAGACGCTCGCCGAATCTGAACTCTTCGGTCACGAACGCGGCGCCTTCACAGACGCGCGAACCGCCCGGATCGGTCTTTTCGAAGCGGCCGATGGCGGCACGCTTTTCCTCGACGAGTTGCCCAGCCTTTCTCTTGGGTTGCAAGCTAAGGTCCTGACCGCAGTCGAGGATCACAAGATCCGACGCGTCGGCGGAAGCAAGGAGATTCCGGTCGACGTGCGCATCATTGCCGCGACCAACCGCGTGCTCCCCGAAGTCGTGGCCAAAGGTGAATTCCGCGAAGACCTCTTTCACCGTCTTGATCTCTTCAGCGTCGAAATCCCTCCCTTGCGCGCACGCGGTGAAGACATCATCAAGCTCGCCGAGCTATACCTGCAGAACCTCTCCAAACGCCATCGCGTCGGCCCAAAATCGATCACCGGCCTCGGCCGCAAAAACTTGCTGAGCTACGCGTGGCCCGGCAATGTCCGCGAACTCGCCCACGAGCTCGAAAGAGCCATCGTCTTCGAAGAAGGCGATGAACTCGACTTTCAGTCGCTCGGAAAACGCGCCCAGGTCGTGGCCGCGGGTGAAGCGGGAAAACCGTCCGGCTTGGACTGGTTCAACGAGAAATATGTATTCCCTGCGGAAGGTTTCTCCCTCGAAGAGGGCATTATGCGGCTGATCCAGCATGCCTTGAAGCAAACTAATCAGAACGTTTCTGCTGCCGCCCGGCTCCTCGGAGTCTCCAGGGATTACCTCCGCTACCGCCTTTCAGGCAAGAGCGAAGAATCCAGTCTTGGCAAGGGTGGGGAATCGGACACGTCTGCATCGGGGAGTTAGCCCCAACGGGGCATTATCCCCATCCTTTACGTTTTCGTAACAGCTTGCGGCTCAAATCCGCACACCCTGTCCTGAAATGGCGCATGCTATGCTGTTCCTTCCGCCATGAACAGTGCGTTGCTGTGGGGTGGGGTAACCGCCGAACCAGCCAAGGGCAATGAATCAAACCCTGTTGAAGCGCGGATGCTTCGCAGCCGATTGGTTAACTTGACCCTCGACTGGGAATTGGCGGCATTGGCCTTGGACGCGAGGCGGTATCGGGCCATGGCGGCTGATGAAAGAGAAAGCTTGAGAGATAGCGCGACTGTGTATAGAAAGTGTATTTCAGAACTGTCCGCTCTCATCTCGGCCGGTTCTTTGGTCGCGCAAAATCTTAAGACGGGGTGATGTTCATGAGAACGCAATCGAATCGTCGGATCCTTCGAACCCACCGGATCATATTGGCAGCCCTCGTTGCCGTGCTTTCCGCCACGCATGTATCACGTGCCGCGGATTCAAATAAACCTAAAGGCAATGATAAACCGGAGAACGTCAACAAGCCTGATCGCCCCGGGAAAGACGATAACGGGAATGGCAACGGGAATTCCGGTAATGGGAATGGCAACGGGAATGGAAATTCCGGCAAAAGCAACGCCGATCTAAAATCTGAATTCAAGGCTCAGGCTGACCTGCTCCAAAAACAGCAGAAGGACCTCCTCGACAAATTAAAGAACGCGAATTCGGATGAGCGCGCCAAAATTCGCGAGCAATTGCAGACCATCAAGGAGAATTGGAAGGAGCTCAACCGCGAATATCGCGACAAGCTCGATGACCTCCGCGACAAAGCCGACCGCGAGAGCGGCAATGGCGGGCGCGCCGGTGGCCGACCACGCAAAAACTGATTTCCAGCACTAGGGTAAACCAGCTCATCACCGGAGCCAGATGATCAGAAATGGTTGTCTGGCTCTTTTTTTATGTCATGTAAGAGGCCGTGCAGCGCGAGAAAAGCTTAGGTCGATGGGTGGCAGGGGCCGCCTTGCTCGCGTTTTTCCCTTGCGCCTTTTCCGCCGACGAGCTCGCCGAAGATCTGAAACTCTCCTTTTGGGACCACACCATTAACTTTCGCGGCGCCGCTGGTTACAAAGACAACGTCCTCCTCAGCAACATCAAGCGCGAAGCGAGCGCGTTCTGGCTCACCGCTGCTGACTTCTCACTCTTTCGCGCCCCTCTGGATGGAGGACCTTCCGTCACAGTTTTCGCCAGCGCCGAGGATCGCCGTTATTTTTCAGCGCCGGACCTCGACAATGAAGATGTCGTCTTGAGCCAGGCAAAAATCATGCAGGAGGTCGGTGGAAACTGGTCGGTCGGCGGACTGGCGCAGTATCTATATGCAGATCAGGTCTACGACGCGTCCGCCACCGAACAACTCTTCACCGCACTCCCGGTCATCAGCCACAATTTCGAAGTGGCCCCGATTATTACGCGGACACTGCCCTGGAACAGCGAGCTGGAACTGAAAGTTTCCGGCGAAAGGCAGCTTTTCAACGCCCCTCTCGACAGCTACTGGGAAGTAGGTCCGCAACTCACCTACACCAAGAAATACGGGAACCGTTCGAGCGTTTCCCTCTCTTACCGGTATGACCATCGCTACTACGACACGCGTCATGCTTTGGACCTGGAGCGGTTCGAAATACCCGATCACCTCCTGCGCTTCGATCAGCACGATTTCGAACTGACCGTGAATCACTCCTTCGACCAGGCGCGGCATTGGCGCAACCGCTTGCGCCTGCTCTTCGGCAAGAACGCAGATAACGGCGTCGGTTTCTACGACTACAACCGGTACCGCATCATCGACCGGTTTGGGTATTACGGGAAAGATTGGCAGGCGACCATCGAAGGCAAGATCCTCTATTACGATTACCAGAAACAACCCGTCCCCGGCGGCGCCTCCATCCGGCAACTCTGGGAATACGATGCTGGCCTGCACCTCGAAAAAACAGTGTGGAAGAAGCTCAAGGTTTTTGCCGATTATGAGTATGGAACGGTGAGTTCCAACTTTCCGCTCGAAGAATACGACGCAAATACGTTGATGGGCGGGGTTGACTGGGAGTTTTGATCGGTTAAGAGAATACCGTCCACTTCCCACACGATGATATGAGCGAGGCTGCTAGCGCCACGCAAAAACGGTCAAAGTACCTGCCGTGGCTTGTACTTGGCACGATCCTTTGCATTTTGGCCGGCGCGATCCTGCTCAGCACCCTGAATCTTCGCCAGGCGATGAGGCAACAAATCATCCAGCAGGATGGCATCACCCTTTACGTTTCCTCCTTCATCCAACCGACTCTCCTGGACGATTTGCCTCCTGACGTGGCGTCGGACCCGGATCTCAGTTTTTCCGCCCTGGCCGAGCAAATGTTGGAGACTCAATCGAAAAGCGGCGCGCTCGCTTTGCGGATCTTCGATCGGGAAGGCCACTTCCAGATGTCCCCCACTCCTGTCGCGGCACGAAAACTCACTCCGGAAGAATTGGCCGCAATGCAGAAGCTCCAACCTTTGAGCTTATTCGACGCGAACGCGGATATTGGCGAGTTCGGACTCGATACCTACGAAGGCCCCGTCCTCCGTGCGCTGATTCCCTTGAAAGCGAATGGAAGTTTCGTGGGCGCCGCCGAGTTTGTCCTCGACGGGCATAATGTGGCCCAGGCCCTGGCCGCGTTGGACAAAGATTTGTGGCGCTCCTCGGCTGCCATTTTTCTCGTGGCCGGCGCGATCATCAGCGCTTCCCTCGGCTGGGCTTACAGTCGCCTCAACCGCACGCACCAACTTCTCGCCGAACGCACGCAGAGCCTTTTACGCGCCAATCACGAGCTGATGCTGGCGGCGAAAACCTCTGCAATTGGCGCAATTACTGCTCATCTCATCCACGACCTGAAGAACCCGCTTTTCGGGCTGCAAAGCTTTGTCCAAACCCGAGGTAATGTAGACGAGGAGGGATGGGAACACGCGGCCAATGCAGCGGAACGCATGCAGAAATTAATCGCTGAAGTGGTGCGCATCCTTCAGGAGGAGAAAACGTCAGAGCATTACGAACTGACCGTTACTGAACTTTTTGACGTGCTGCGCAATAAGCTTGATCCACAAGCCGAAAAGGCAGGTCTGGAATTGGTGGTAAGCGGCGGATTTGACGAAGCACTCGTGAATCGTGATGCCAACATCCTCCTGCTGGTGCTTACGAATCTCGTGCAAAATGCAATCCAGGCCACGCCGCAAGGCGGGCAGATTACCGTCAACGCCGAGCGAAATGAAACGGGAGCTATTTTCCATGTTTCGGATACCGGTCCGGGCTTGCCGCAGCACGTGCAGCAGGCCTTATTCACCCCCTGCAAATCAACCAAGAGCGGCGGCACAGGTCTGGGTCTGGCCATCAGCAAACATCTGGCGAATCACCTTGGCGCCGAATTGGGGATGAAACAGACTTCACGCGAAGGGACTACTTTCGAATTGCGAATCCCCGAGCGAGTCTTCGCTACGGACCTTGCGCTTTCATGAGTATGCGAAGCCTGCGAACGTTTTGCATTTTTTGCCTGTTCGCCCTTTCCACCGTCGCGGCGCCATGGCGCTTTTCCAATCCGCAACCCCACGGGAACAACATCCTCGATATGGGATTGGATGACGCCGGGAACGTATGGCAGGTCGGAGATCACGGCCGGGTTTATACCAGTCCCGATTTGGACACTTGGTTTCCGCATGAGAGCGGGGTTACGCGATCTTTACGCAGCCTCATTTTCTTCAAAGGCAAAGCCTTTATCTCCACCGAAGAAGGTGGAGTTTTAAGCGGTGCATCTCCCGACGCTCTGACGTTCGTCGATCTCGGAACGTTAAATTGGCTCGAAGGAATCGCAGCCTCTCCGGACACCTTAGTGAGTGTTGGAGATAACGGCGCGATTTATTCCAGCACCGACGGGTTGAAATGGTCGCCGCGGGGGAACATCACAGACTGGCTGCGCGGCGTGGCATTCGGACTGAATCAGTTTGTCGCCGTGGGAGAAGATGGCACCGTCGTCACGAGCAGCGACGGAAATACTTGGAAGAAACAAACCAGTGGAACTACCGCGCACTTAAACAAGGTCGCCTTCATCAACGATCGTTTTTGGATCGTAGGCGATGGCGGGACGGTGTTGACGAACAACTTTCGACTCAGCTTTTTCAAAGTGAATGTCGGCGTGACAAACACGTTGTTCGGCGTGGCCGGAAATACGAACGAAATCGTAATTGCGGGCGATTCCACTTTGCTTCTCGGCAATTTGCAGACTGGATCATGGACGCAGCAGGCGGACGCAACATCCCCAACTCTGGCGCCGCTTTGGCCCTATTACAGCGCTCTCTGGGACGGGAGATTATTCCTGGTCGGCGGGCGAACTGGCCTGAAGGCGGAAGGCTTCCGGACCAACTCGACTGGACCCTTGACCTGGTATAGCGAGACGCAACCGACTCGCAATTGGCTTTGGTCCGCCACGCGGGCGACCAGTTTTTACACGGCGTGCGGAGAGGGAGGGACGGTCGTGACCAGCGAGAATGGCGTGGACTGGTCGCGGGAAGTGACTCCAACCGCTGCAACGCCCCAGGTGCTGCTTGGAATTGGCGGCAACCAGAACGCGCTGGTGTCCGTAGGGACGGGTGGAATCATTTTGCGCGGACCCAACATTACAACGAACACCGTCAGCACGAATAGCACAGGACAATTGGTGACGAACCAGACGAGCCTTTTTGGCGTGGTCTGGGAACTGGCCAATTCCCCTACTCCGAATGATCTTCAGGCGGTGGCTGCTTCCGGGAACACATTCGTCGTCGCCGGAGCTAAAGGCACAATCCTTACCAGCTCAGAGGGCATGTCGTGGCAGCCGCGCAGCTCCGGGGTAACAAATTTTCTTTCGAGCGGGACAACCTCGCCGCAGGGCTGGATTCTAACCGGCTCGGCGGGGATGATTTTGCGCAGTCCGGACGCCGCCGCCTGGACGAAGCAAACCTCGGGCGTCACAGATTGGGTCTACTCGGTACGTTTTGTCGGCGGAAAGCTTGTCGCGGTGGGCGAGAATGGCCTGATCCTGACGAGCGACGATGGCGCAAAATGGAACAAGCGAAATTCGGGCACGACCGAGTGGCTGAATGATGTGACTTTCGCGCAGAATACCTGGTGGATCGCCGGCAGTTCAGGATTGATCCTCAGCAGCACCGATCTGGCGACCTGGACAATCACGCGCAGTATCACTTCGAAATCGCTTTACTCCGCCGTGACCGACGGTCAGCAACTGATCATGTCCGGTCTCGAAGGCGTGATTATTCGCAACCAGCTTGTGCCAATCGCTTCGCCCGTGAACTTCGTGACTCTCGGCAACACCAGCACGAGCACTCTTTTCCTGTTCGATGGTGTGGTAGATCAGCGCTTCTCGCTCGAGCAGACCCTGGATTTGAACACCCCGTGGACCCCCGTAGCCTCACTCGAAATTCTTTCCGGCGGCGGGACTCTCGTTTACGAGCATCCGGCGGATGGATCGAAAGCGAAGTTCTTCAGGACACGGCTTCTGGGACCATAACGCGCGTCGTCTTCGATTTCTGGCGGAGGACTAAGAGAGTAAGCAAGCCGACGCTAATCACCACGGCCATCCCGATCACACTGCTTTGGCGATGTCCCGGCGCAATATACAAGGAGACAGCGCCAATGGCGGGCCCTCCGAAAATTCCCAGCCCAATCGCCGCCTCGTGGAAACCGCCGTGTTCACCCTTCGTTTCGCCCACATGCATCGAATAATAGAGTGAGGAATAATAGATCAGCCCGATGCACCAACCGAACACGATCTGCGCCAGAATTACCAGGACCAGATTCTCCAGAAGCAGCATAGCGGCGACCGCCGCGAGCATTCCGGCAAACGCAGAGATGAGATAGCGAAAGTTGTAGTGCCAATTCGACCAGAGCGCGAGCACGACGAAAGTCAGAGCACGAGCAAAAAACCATATGGTGCAGAAAAATCCCGCCAGCGCGGGTGAAAGCTGAAAGCGGTTAGCGAGATCCGGAATGAGCGGAATGGTGCCGTTGATCGCGATGTAAGCGAACGGGTTCGCAACCCAGGCAAGTTTGAGGAAGAGCGGACCTTCGGGATGATGTTCGTCGTCGACCGCGCGGGGCAAAGGCGTGTCCAGGATCGCCTGCCAATTCGAACGCATGCTGAAAGCCACGCCAATCTGAACCGCATGAATGATCGCGGGCAGCCAGAAGATACTCCGCCAGCCGAGTCGTTCCGCGAGGGCACCGCCGCCAAAATATGCGATCGCGCTCGCGCCAGACCAAACCACGTTGTAAACACCGATGGTCGCGGGCAGGCGGTCCGCGGGTTGCTTATCGCATGCGAGCGCCTCAAGGTTCGGCCAGGTAAAGCACATGCCGACAGTCCATACGCACATGATAAGGATGACGCTCTGCACCGTCGTCATGAAGGAACCGGCTGCGAGGGAAAGCACCATCACACCGAGACCGAGCTTAAGGGTGGCCAGGTAGCCGTATCTCTGGCCTAATTTTCCACCCAGCAACGCGCACGGAACGTATATCAGGCCGCTGAGAGCCCCGACCAGCAGGTTCTCGCGATTTGTGAAAGCGAACTCGTTCTTCAGGAAGAAGAACAGGTAATTAAAGTAGAAGCTCGTGCCCAGCGAGTTGAGCCCTTCGAGCAAAAAGACCCCGCGATTAAATCGACTGCGAGGCATAGGATCAGCTCAACTCCTCAATCGCTTTACGGCAGTACCATTTCACCGCGTTCGACATCGGCGGGACGAGCCCATCAAGTTCTTCCGCAGTGCGCCAAGCTATGTCATGGTGTTCCTCGGCTGCAAGTGCGAGGGTGCCATTCTTCGGCCGTGCCCAATAGATCAGCCCTATATGTTCGTGCGTCTCGTTAATGCGGTGAATGTCGAGAAACCGCGGCGCGATCAGGGCCCGGGTGCCCGGCTCGGTCGTGGGCGGGCGTTCACCGATCAGTTCAACCTCGAACCCGCTCTCTTCCTCAGCTTCGCGCAACGCCGCTTGCTCCGGATCTTCGTCGAGTTCAATGTGTCCGCCAATCGGCAGCCACTTGTTCAACTTGCGATGATGCACCAGAAGCACCCGGCCGTTCTCGACAATGAAAACGGCGACCGTGAAATCGATCTTCTCGTGAATATGCGCCACGCGGGCGGACTGTGGAGCCAGCAGGGGCGTTCGTCAAACGCCCCAATCCGTGCTTGTCGGCAACGCCCAAAATCCGTTGGAATGGCGGCCCTATGCGAACGGTGGTCATTTTGTGGATGATCCTCTTCAGTCTCTCCGCGAGCGCGGCGGAGTTGGCCGTCTTTGCTGCGGCTAGTTTGAGCGATGCGTTGAAAGAGATCGCATCCGCTTACGAGAAAAACACCGGAGATCACGTGAGTTTTAATTTCGCGGCATCTTCCACGCTGGCGCGCCAGATTCAGGAGGGCGCTCGCGCCGATCTGTTCTTCTCGGCGGACGAAGAAAAGATGGACCAACTGGGAGCGAAGAACCTTATCCGGAAGGAATCGCGGCGCAGCCTTCTCTCGAATTCGCTGGTGATAGCGGTTCCGACGGAATCGTCGCTTAGGAGCTCAGCCGATCTGCGACAGGTCAGAAGGATTGCGCTGGCCGAGCCGAATACCGTCCCCGCAGGGATATACGCCAAGAAATATCTTGAGCAGGAACATCTCTGGGAGGAATTGAAGGAGAAGGTCGTTCCTACGGAGAACGTGCGGGCCGCCCTCGCCGCGGTGGAAAGTGGCAACGTAGAAGCGGCTATCGTTTACAAAACAGATGCGGCAATTTCAAGGAAGGTGAAGGTGGGATATGAGGTCCCCGCAAGCGCTGGACCGCGCATTTCGTATCCACTCGCAATTATGACCGAATCGCGAAATCCTGCGGCTGCGGACGAATTCTGGCAGTACTTGCAAGCCCCGGCGGCCACGAAGATCTTCGAAAAATCCGGCTTCATCGTTCTGCCTGCGGCGACCAGGAATGGAAACGGCTGATCTCCGCATCATCTGGTTTACGCTCGGCGTATCGCTGCTCGCGACCGTGGTGATTCTGCCGCCCGGCGTTATCCTGGCGTGGCTTCTGGCGCGAAAAGGTTGGCCGGGAAAAACGCTCATCGAAACGGCCGTCATGTTGCCGTTGGTTCTTCCCCCAGTGGCAACCGGTTTGATCCTGCTCAAACTCTTTGGCCGCAGGGGCGCGATTGGGAGCTTCCTGGAACGGCATTTAAACCTGGAAATTGTTTTTACCTGGCGCGGCGTCCTCATTGCGCTCGGCGTCATGTCCTTTCCCCTCCTCGTCCGCGCGGCGCGGATCGCTTTTGCCGAGGTGAATCCGCGGCTGGAACAGGTCGCTCGAACGCTCGGCGCAACTCCGAGCCGCGTATTCTTCTCAATCACTTTGCCCCTCGCTATGCGAGGAATTTTAGGAGGCGCAGTGCTCGCTTTCGCACGAGCGCTGGGTGAATTCGGAGCAACGATGCTGATCGCAGGCGCCATTCCGGGAAAGACAGCGACTTTATCCGTGACGATTTACAACCTGATTCAGCTTGGTCACGACGATGCCGCAGCACGGTTGGTGCTGATCTCGATTGGCTTCTCCTTCACCGCCGTTCTGGTGAGCGAGTTCCTCACGCGGAGGAAAGCGTTGTGAGCCTACTTGCGGTCAAGGAACTGAAAATTGCACTCGATGAGTTCGAACTCGACGCCGAGTTTGAATTGAATCAGAAAGTGACCGGACTTTTTGGTCCTTCTGGCGCTGGTAAGACAACGCTTCTCGAATTGATCGCCGGATTGCGAAAACCACAACATGGGGTGATTACAGTCGGTAAAAAGACTGTTTTTCATCGCGGCACAAATGTTCCACCTGAACAACGACACATCGCCTATGTTCCACAAGATCTTGCACTATTCCCACACCTAACCGCCCGCCAGAATCTTCTTTACGGCGGCCATGAAAGTGCGGAATTCGAACACGTTTTGCGAGAATTCGAACTGGAACCACTGCTTGAGAGGATGCCCGCAAAGCTTTCTGGCGGCGAAAAACAGCGCGTCGCAATCGGCCGCGCTCTCGTCACCACGCCAGCACTTCTTTTGCTCGATGAACCGTTGAGCAACCTCGACCGCGAGCTCAAGGAACGCGGGTTGGATCTTTTCCGACGCGTGCGTGACCATTTTGGAACGCCGATCGTTTACGTCGCGCACGACGCCAACGAAATCGTGGAACTCTGCGACGAAGTTCTGGTGATGCGTCGTGGACGAATCGTGAAGCAGGGCTCGCCGACCGAAATCTTCCGCGTATCGCAGAAGAAAAACTGGGAACTAGCGATTTGACGCAAAGCGAAGCAGCAGCTCGCTGAGCGCAGAGGCATCAGCAGCGTGTTCAAGAGAACCATCTTTTGCGAGCACGCCAAAGCCCGGCCCGTACGCTTCGCCATTGACCACGCAATAATCTGTGTTGTTCGCGGAAAGCTGCCTTTTGCCTGCGCTCAAAGCTCCAGCGTTGCCTCCTTCGACTTCGTACTTCCAGCCGAATAGTTTTGATTGCGGAAAAAAACCTCGCAGCTCGGAAATAATTTTGGGCGTAGGAACAAGTTCTGCCATCAACACGCCTGAACGCGTACTGAACTTGCCCGAGCTCAGCGGTTCCAGTTGACCGTCGGCCAGCCTTTCAAACACCTGTCCGAATTTGAAATCCGAAACGGCCGCGGCGTGAAACAGGGCGTCATACTGCTGGCCTGAACAATAGCGAAGCTGCGCCAAAAGATTTTCCGTGGTGGTAAATTCCCGCACCTCTTTCGTTTTCAGCTCTTGAGTACAGATCGCATAATATCCCCGCAGCGCGGTGACCTCATGCCCATTCTCCACGAAATGATTGGCAAGCTGCGTGCCCAGCGTCCCGGTGGAGAAATTGGTCAGTCGCCGAACTTCATCCAGTGGTTCGTAAGTAGGACCGAGCGTAATTAATAAGCGCATATCAACTCGGAGCACCCGGCGGTTGAACCTTTGCCTGTTCCAGCGCCACACGTTTCTCCAGCAGATTGAAAAGCCAAGCCGTCAAAGCCACCGATACCGCTGTGAAGAGGAGAATTGTCCATCCGGCGCTGTCGTGGACTTTTTCCACAGCGGCTACCCCTTTGGAATTTGCCGTGAGACTCAGGTAGAGTGAGCGAACAAGATTCCCGGCTATCGCGAAAAACACGCCACAGAACAACAATGCGATCTGGAGGAAGCGACGCTGCAGCGTGAGATAACCAATAAAAAGTGTCGCCATTACAGTCGATTGCAAACTACGGATTCCACTGCAGGCTTCATTCACACCGACAGTGCCGTTGGGCAGTTCGATCAAGCTGCCGCTGCGCTGCGCCGGGATGCCGATCAGATTCAGAATTTCAACGTTCGCCGAGGCAATCTTCTGCTGCAGGCCGTTTACCAGCGGCGTGTAAATGAAAGAAGGCAGTGGAAGGGCGATCAAAAAGAAGAGCAGAGGAAACGCGTAAAACCTGAGCCCAGCCCAACCGTAGACGTAATGAATATTAGCCGTCGCGACGGCGTACGCTCCTACGGTCAGCCCCATCATCACCGCTGGCATCAAGCCAAACGCAGCCTGATAAAGTTGCATCACGAAAAGGACTGCGAGTCCTGCCACACCGGCGAGAACGAAGAGTGGATTCATTCGCCAGGCTGGCCTGGGACGCTTCGCCCATTGATCCCAGATCACAAACGCGCAAAGCATCAGCACGATCCAACCGAATTGCATATCCGGTCGGTGGTTCCAGTACCATTGAGCTTTGGAAACCAGCCAGGCAATCGCCAGGAATGTGGGCATCAATGCAACGACCGCAGCGGACGATTCGCCGCGTTCGGGCGCGAGACTGTTCGCTGTTGCGGCGGTGCTGGGCATTGCTTCGCTAGGCATTACTTCGCTACCAGACGTCGATGAACTTTATGAATCGCGGCTTGATCCGTGCACTTGATCAACATCTCGTCGATGCAGACGTGGTGCGGACGACTCGCCACCCACACCAAAGTCTCGGCTATATCCTCCGCTGTCAAAGGCTCGACTCCTTCATAAACTTTCTTCGCTTTGTCCGCATCGCCTTTAAAGCGAACGACTGAAAATTCCGTCTCGGCCATCCCGGGATCGACCGTGGAAACACGCAGCCCGGTGCCGCTCAGTTCCAGCCGCAACGCTCGGGTGATCTGCAATTCCGCTGCTTTCGCGCCGCAATAAGCCGCGCCTCCTTCGTAGGCCACGCGACCTGCCACCGAACCAATATTGATGATCGAACCCTGCGTATCCTTCATCAGTGGAAGAATCGCGCGGGTGACGCGAAGAACGCCCAGCACATTGCTTTCGAACATCGCTTCCCAATCCGAATCCTTCGCCGTCGCCACGGGATCAAGCCCGTGCGCGCCCCCTGCGTTATTGATCAAGACATCGATTCGATTCGTACAGGTTCTCGCCCAATTCGTGTAGGTATCCACGCTGGTTGTCTTGGCCACATCCAGGAAATGCGCTTGCGCACTATGCGCGCCCAGTGTGCGGCATTCCTCCGCCAGCGCGGTGATCCGGTCGGTCCGCCGTGCTCCCAGCAGAAGATTGCACCCCTCCCGCGCAAAAGCCCGCGCCGCCGCCGCGCCGAAACCAGCCGAGGCGCCCGTGATCAAAACCCACTTATCTTTCAAACGTGAAGCCATTCAACTTTCATAACCAAAATTCCCGGTGCTGGCCAGAGTCGAAAGACTCGCTCTGTTCAATGCGTTCCCCTACTCTCGCGCCATGCAACGCGATCTCGTTACGGTGGAGCGCTTTTACACCGAGCATTCCAGCTCGCTGCAGTTGAATCTGGTGGCAGGCGCGGAAGGGTTGAAGCGAATCATCCGCGAACCGACCGTTAACCGCCCCGGGCTCGCCCTCGCCGGATTCACGCGATATTTCGCGAGCAAACGCGTGCAGGTAATTGGGAATGCCGAGTCGCACTTCTTGAAATCAGTGCCTAATGAACAGCGGGAGAAACGCTACGCGGAACTGCTCTCACACAAAATTCCCTGCTTCGTCTTTTGTCGCGGATTCCAACCCGACCGCGAGTTCCGTCGCGTGGCGGAAAAGCGGAACATTCCCATCTTTAACACGCCGCAAATCACCATGAAGTTCATCAACTTCGCGACGTTGGCGCTGGAAATGATGTTTGCGCCCCGTGGAAGCGAGTTGGGCAGCATGGTCGACATACTCGGCGTCGGCGTCATCATTCGCGGCGAAAGCGGAATCGGAAAAAGCGAAAGTGTGCTCGCCCTGATCGAGCGTGGATACAGTTTGGTGTCGGACGATGTCACCAAGGTGACGCTGGTCGATGGACGGGAAGTGATCGGCACAAGCGCGGAGATCACCCGCAATCACATGGAGGTCCGCGGCATTGGCATTGTGAACGTCGCCGCGATGTTTGGCGTGAAGAGCATTCGCAAAGAGAAAAAGGTCGACCTGTTCGTCACCTTGAAGAATTGGGACGAAGTGCGCGACGTGGACCGCCTCGGAATGGAAGAGCAGTTCATCAAGGTGCTCGGGGTGGAAATTCCGGAGATTATCATCCCGGTGCGGCCAGGCCGGGATCTCGCGCGTTTGATCGAAGTGGCGGCATTTCAGGCAAAATTGCGCGCCAGCGGCTACAATCCAGCTAAAGAATTGAATGACCGCCTCATTGCAAAAATGAGCGGGGCGAACAAAATTTGAGGGTATAACCCAAAAACGTTTGGCAAAACGGCAGATTCCTACAGTATGATAGGCGGATTTGATGAGCGCAGCGCGGAAAGATAAGGAACTGACGAAAGACCTCGTGGTCTCGAACAAACTTGGCGTGCATGCCCGTCCTGCCGCCATGTTTGTGAAGGTGGCCAATCGTTTCGAGTGCGACATTTTTGTCGAAAAGGACGGCGAAATGGTCAACGGCAAGAGCATCATGGGACTTATGATGCTCGCGGCTGGACCGGGCTGTCGCCTGCGCGTCCGGGCAAACGGCAACGATGCCGCCCAGGCGCTGGGCGAGATCGAGGCCTTGCTCAAGCGTAAGTTCGACGAGGACTGATCCCGCGCTCCTTATGTCTTTTCCGGATGAAGCCTCAACGCCAGAGGCGCGACATGTTTATAGTAACGAAGTCCCTCATCGCGAAAGCTCCGGAGGAGCGACATCCTTTCTGTGGAGCGCGTACTTGCCCGTTGTTCTCTGGATGGCGGTAATTTTCATCGCTTCGACTGATCTCGGCTCAACCCGTCACACCAGTCGGTTCATCGGTCCAATTCTCCGCTGGTTCAAACCCGACGTCAGCGATGAAACCATTAAAGCTGTCCAGACTGTCGTACGGAAAAGCGGACATTTAAGCGAATATGCGGTGCTCGCATTATTAGTCTGGCGCGGACGCCGAATCTCAAACAGGACCACCGGCTGGATTTGGCGGGAATTTTGGATCGCGATTGTGTGTGCTGCGGTCTACGCCTGCACCGATGAATTTCACCAACTCTTCGTTTCCAGCCGCCAGGCGAGCATTTTTGATGTGATGATCGATACCTGCGGGGCGACCGCCGGTTTATTACTGCTGCGCTGGGTCGGTCGGCGACTCCGATGGTGGTGATTTTCTTTATTGGTCTCATTCGAATTCATTCTTAAGTTGCAAACATGATTCAGCGTTATTCACGACAACCCATGCGGGAAATTTGGACAGAGCAGCGGAAGCTGGAAATCTGGCTCAAAGTCGAACTGCTCGCCGCCGAAGCGCTCGTTCAGGAAGGAATAGTCCCGGAAAAGGACTTCGAACAGATGCGGTCCAAAGCAGCCTTTTCCATTGACCGTTGCAAGGAACTCGAAAAAACGCTGAACCACGACGTCATCGCCTTCACGACGAACGTCTCGGAAAATATCGGCGCGCCCGCGAGCCGCTGGTTGCACTTCGGTTTGACCAGTAGCGACGTGATCGATACGGCCTTCGCGGTGCAAATGGTCCAATCGGCGGATATTCTGATTGCCGACCTCGAACTGCTCCGGGGCGTGATCGCCAGGAAAGCCCGCGAACATATGCGCACCCCGATGATTGGCCGCAGCCACGGCATTCATGCGGAGCCCACTACGTTCGGACTCAAAATGGCGCTGATGCATGATGAGTTCGGGCGCGCACTTGAACGCTTGCGCCGCGCTCGCGAGACGGTAGCCGTCGGCAAGATTTCTGGCGCAGTTGGAACCAGCGCGCATCTATCGCCGAAAATCGAGGAATATGTCTGCCGGAACCTGGGCCTTCGGCCGGCACCGATCGCGACGCAGGTGATTCAACGCGACATTCACGCGGAATTCATCGGCGCAATCGCGCTGGTGGGCGCCAGCATCGAGCGCTGGGCCACAGAATTTCGCCACCTCCAACGAACCGAAGTGCTCGAAGCCGAGGAATTCTTCGCCAAGGGCCAAAAAGGATCGAGCGCCATGCCGCACAAGCGCAATCCGATCACCGGTGAACGTTTGACCGGCCTCGCTCGTGTTCTTCGCGGAAATGCGGTCGCAGCTCTCGAAGATGTGGCCCTTTGGCACGAACGCGACATCAGCCACAGCTCCGTCGAACGCATCATTTTCCCCGACTCCTGCACGCTGCTCGATTACATGCTGGCCACCCTCACGAAGCTCACCGAAGGCCTCATTGTTTATCCCGAAAACATGAAGCGGAACATGGAGCTTTCGCTCGGCATGTGGCATTCACAGACCGTCCTTCTCGCTCTGATCCGCAAAGGCTTAACCCGTGAGGAGGCATACGATCTCGTCCAGCGCAACGCCATGAAAACCTGGGAGGCGAAACATGCCGGCAATCCTGGCGCTGATTTCAAAGCGCAGCTCCTTTCTGATCCCGAAGTCGCAAAACTGCTCAGCAAAGAAGAACTCGATCAGCTTTGCAGCCTCGATTTCCACTTCAAACAGGTGGAATCGCGCTTCAAATCGCTAGGTCTGCTCTGAAATAACGCTGATTTCGTCGCCGACTCGAATCGTTCCGGAAGCGACGACCTGGGCCAGCACTCCCTGGCGGTCGTCTTCCATGAGCTTGCGCAAACCTGGCATCAAGCGATCCATCTTTTCGCACGGATCGCGCGGTTCGCCGACGAGCAACCGCGCGTTCCCGATCTGAATCGTTTGGCCCTTCAAGGGAGCGAGATTCATCCCCTCTGTCTCAATATTCGATCGCACAGCTCCCGGCGCGAACACAGGACAACTCAACGTGGCGGCGTGCTCCGCGATCTGCTCCCGCTCGATCAAAGTCATTTGACGCTTGCTTGGTTGGCCGTTCGCTGCGCGTCGACCGAAGTATCTTTTGTCCTGAGCAATCCCTCGCTCAGCGACCACCTCTATTTGGTCCATCGCGATCATCTCACCGCCGGACCTTTCGGGATGAACATGGATCGAAGCTACGCGACCTTTTTGCACGCGCTGAATCTTCTGGGTCCAACTACCGGAAGCAAGCGCGATGTGGCAGTTCAGGCTTTGACGCCGCCTCGCATTTCCGCAATTGGATAATCGCGTCGGATCGGGCAATCTTGCCGGGAAGTTAATGAGAATCGGAATCATCGGCGGAGGTCAACTGGCCAAAATGACGGCGCAAGCAGCGTCACAACTCGGCTGTGAAGTGGTGATTCTCGAAAGGTCGGCAGACTTTCCCGCCAGCAGTCTCGCCGCGGAGTCGCTCATCGCGGATTGGAACACGCCCGAACCGCTCCTGAAACTCGCCTCCATGGTGGACGTCCTGACGCTCGAAAACGAATTTGTGCCCGCGCGCGTCTTACAGGTCGTTGAAGCCAAAGGCCACCGCGTCTGGCCTTCCAGTCAGACCCTTTCTCTCGTCCAGGATAAGCTATTACAAAAACAAACGTTGCAGAAAGCCGGACTGCCGACGCCGCTCGTCGAGGCCGTCAACAGCGTCGAGGAGTTACGAAACTTTGCGAGTCGCGTCGGATTCCCGTTTCTCCTCAAAGCCCGGTTCAACGGCTACGACGGCAAAGGGAATGTCACCGTGCGCTCTCTCGACGAATTTGAATCTGCCTGGAAAACACTTCGGGGCGATTCAGGAAATCTGCTCTGCGCTGAGGCGTTTTGTCATTTCGAACGCGAACTCGCCACGATTGTCACTCGAGGCCAGGACGGCACCACCATCGCTTATCCCATCGTCGAAACCGTTCAGAGAAATCACATTTGCCATACAGTCCGGGCGCCCGCAGCCGTCCCACCGGATCTGTCCGCCCGCGCGAGTCAACTGGCCATCGCCGCGATCACCGCGGTCGGTGGCGTAGGCTGCTTCGGTGTCGAGATGTTTCTAACGCCGGATGGAAAACTGCTGATCAACGAACTCGCCCCACGCGTGCACAATTCCGGCCATTACACCATCGAAGCATGCGATTGTTCACAATTTGAGAATCACGTGCGCGCAGTCCTCGGCTTGTCCCTCGGCTCAACCCGAATGCGCGTTCCCGCCGCTGTCATGGTCAATCTTCTTGGCGCAGGTCAGGGACCAGGCGCTCCCGCGGGTCTCAACCGCGCGCTCGCTGTCGAGGGTGCTCACATTCACATTTACGGCAAACGCCAGGCCGCTCCCGGTCGCAAGATGGGCCACATCACCGCCCTCGGTTCCAGCGCCGACCAGGCATTCCAGACCGCACAATCCGCTGCCGCATCCATCGTCTTTGGTCATCCGGCGCAGGAAACGCCTTAAGACGTGAATTTATGAGTAAGACACCACCCGCCACCCCTCTCGTCGGAATCATCATGGGCAGCGAGTCTGACTGGCCCACCATGAAAATTGCTGCCGAGACCTGCGCCGAATTTCAGATTCCGCACGAAAGCCGCGTCGTCTCCGCTCATCGCATGCCATCCCAAATGTTCGATTACGCCCAGAATGCCGAGAAAAATGGACTAAAGGTAATCATCGCGGGCGCGGGCGGTGCTGCTCACTTGCCCGGCATGGTCGCCAGCCTGAGTACACTCCCTGTGATCGGCGTTCCCATCGTCAGCAAAACACTCAATGGCGTCGACTCCCTGCTCTCAATCGTGCAGATGCCTCAGGGCATACCTGTCGCCACGGTCGCCATAGGCAACGCACGCAACGCCGCTCTACTTGCCCTCCAAATACTCGCCCT
Organism: Limisphaerales bacterium; assembly: GCA_044226545.1. Lineage (GTDB taxonomy): Bacteria > Verrucomicrobiota > Verrucomicrobiia > Limisphaerales > SXQI01 > DASVNK01. Next base: position 48,527 of record JBGAGW010000007.1, on the reverse strand, counting down.
GACCGATCCCGCCTTGCGCGACCGCCTCCACCAGTTCCGAGCCACAATGACCAAACACGCCGAAACCATGACCAGCAAACTCGTGACCTGATGTCGAACCCATCCCGTCGTTCTTCCTTTCTATTTTTTGCAGCGCCTAGAATTCCTGTTACGGGTGCGCTCAAGTGCCAATGCTCCCAGAAGCCAGGATGTCACTCCTTCGCTTCCTTACCTTTCCTCTAAACGCTCGACCTTGAGCCCCTTTATTCTTCGAAAGTGCGCTTCATCTTTTCTCCCCACCAGCAGAGTAAGCCTGTGATGAAGTGCTGTCGCGGCGATGGCGAGATCATTGGCCGGAATAGGAATTCCACCCCGTTGTAGTTCGGCGAACGCCTCGGCCCATACCTCCGCGATCTCGGAGGTGAATGGAAGCACATTCATTTGCGCTTTTAATGCTTCCAACTTTTTCCTTCGCGCCAGTGCTCGTTGCGGCGTGTCTGCCAGATGAACGCCCGCCAGCAACTCCGCCCAGCCAATTGCCGAGAGATGCACAGGCTCGCTCCCGGCACCGCTTGCCAACTGGCGTACATCGGCCGAGCCTCTCTCCAACTCGATGATTGCCGAAGTATCGACCAGGAAGCCCATCAGAGTTCCACAGGCTTATCAGACATCTGGACTTTTTCGAGATCGTCGGCAAATCCTGCATCGCAATTCTCCGTCCTCCAAAACTCGGCGAACTCCCGTAAAGATAGCGTCTGTGATTCGGAGGGAATGACTCGCGCCACCGATTCGCCCCCCCGCGTAATGACGAATTCCTTCCTCCCGTGCTTAACTTCCGAAAGTAGATCGCCAAAATTCCGAACTGCTGCCGTGCTTGTAACCCTGCGCGGTTTCATTTACGTATTTTACACAACTATGTATCAAGCGCAAACTATACACAGACTGGTCGGATGGTGTGATCTCCAACGAACCCGGTGTAAAAGTTAGCCCGCTTTGCCCCGCGAGACGCAGAGGCTTCGACCAACGGTGAACGGTGGATAATTTTCCTATCAAGACTGGAGTTTCCCAGCCAATCACTGTATAACGCGCGCAAGGACGGATGAGTAAAATCACCATTATCGGAACTGGTTACGTTGGCCTTGTCACTGGGGCGTGCTTCGCCGAGGTCGGCCACCGGGTAATTTGCGTCGATTGCGACCAGGCCAAGGTCGATTTGCTGCGCAGCGGCGGAATACCCATCTACGAACCGGGGCTCGAAGATCTTGTTAAAACGAACACCGCAGCCGGCCGTCTTTCCTTCACGACCTCCACCGAAGAAGGTGTGTCCAATTCAGATATCATCTTCATCGCGGTGCCGACCCCTCCGCAACCGGACGGTTCTGTTGACCTGACATTCATCGAGCGGGTCGCCCGCGAAATCGCCGGCGCGATGTCCTCTTACAAAATCATTGTCGATAAAAGCACCGTTCCGGTAAAGACCGGCCAGAAGGTGGCGGAAACAATTTCGCGCTATTGCAAGGCGAAAGTCGAATTCGACGTCGTAAGTAATCCAGAGTTCCTCCGCGAAGGTTTTGCGGTCGACGACTTGATGAAGCCGGATCGTATTGTTATCGGCGTGCCGTCGCAACGTTCAGTCCAGGCGATGAAGGAGGTTTACGCTCCGTTCGAAGCGCCCATTTTGGTCACAGATATCAATTCTGCCGAACTGATCAAACACGCTGCGAATTCTTTCCTCGCGCTGAAGATTTCCTATATCAACGCGATTTCGGTCATCTGCGAAGCCACTGGCGCGAACGTCCAGGAAGTCGCCTCCGGCATGGGCATGGATGAACGAATCGGCCGCCGCTTTCTCGACGCGTCGCTCGGCTTTGGGGGCAGTTGCTTTCCCAAAGATCTCAGCGCTTTTATCAAGATTTCCGAACAGCTCGGTTACGATTTCGGTCTGCTGAAAGAGGTCCAGAAAATCAACACCGCGCAGATGGATCGCTTCATCAAAAAGATCAAAGAGACACTCTGGGTGTTAAAGGACAAGACCATCGGCGTGCTGGGCTTAGCCTTTAAGCAAAACACCGACGACGTTCGCATGTCCCCCGCAATTGAAGTCTGCCAGCGCCTGGAAAAAGAGGGCGCGAGACTGCGCGTATTTGATCCCAAAGCGATGGAAAAGGCGAAGGCGGTCCTACCGAACGCAACCTATGTCGACGACATGAACCTCGTTCCGGATGGCTGCGATGCGCTCGTGGTCGCCACTGAATGGCCTGTCTTTCGCAAGCTCGATCTCGAGCGCGCCCGCAAGGTGATGATCTGCCCGATCATGTTCGATGGCCGAAACCTTTTCGACCCGAAAGAGATGGAGTCGTTAGGCTGGATTTACAAGAGCATTGGCCGTTAAATCGCTTCCGTGAATTTCAATTCGGGGCAACTGGGGCTGTGCCTGTTCGCCGCCATCGCCACACTTTGGACGGGCTGCGCCGCCCGCCCGCGGCAGTTCCCGATCGGACTTTATGATGTTCCTCCGGAACATTTCCCGACGATTGCCGCCGTCGGTTTCGACACGGTTGTTGCGCCCGCTTCGCTGGAGTCGTTGCAAGCCGCCAAAACCCATGGCCTGAATGTCATCGCGAGTGTTTACGCGGATGATCGCGCTCGAATCGAGTCCGTCCGCGATCACTCATCGCTTAAAGCGTGGTACCTCTTCGACGAACCGGACCTGAATCGCGCTTCGCCGTCGGCTGTTGCGAGCCTAAACGCGCGAATGCATCGCCTGAGTCATAAACCAACCATGGTCGTGCTTATGTCCGGCAATTCGGTCGAAAAGTATCGGGACAGCGCCGATTTCGTCGGTGTCGACTGGTATCCTGTCCCCTGGGCGCCAGTGGCAACGGTCGCTCGCGAAATGCGCCTGGCGCGACTGGCTTCACGCGGACGTCCGTTTTACGCGATCCTTCAGGCCTTTGACTGGAAGAGTTCGTCTGAACTTCTGCGCACGAACACGCCTTTGCGTCCGCCGACGGCCGAAGAGATGCGCTGCATGACCTATCTCGCGCTCACCCAGGGCGCCTCGGGCCTTTTATTCTACACCTACCAGAGTAATCGATGGAACATTCGCGAACATCCCGAGGTGTGGAATGCATTGACTGATTTGGTCAGAGATGTGCGGCTGAATGCGCCCATCTTTGCCCATCGCGTTTTGTGGTGGCCGTCGGATACCGAATCACACGGCGAAATGCACAATGAGATCATGGAAGCGCGCGTGCTCGTAAGCCTTTATCATGTCAAAGAACAGGACGGCGCAGTGCGGCCGGGATATTATCTCGTAGCGGTGAATAGTTCGGCGTCACCCACCGATTTCAGCTTCCGGCTTCCGTTTAACGAGGAGATTACTTTCGACACCTCGTGTGATTCCGGCGAATTCACCGTGAACGACGATTGGGTGCGAAAAACCTATGCCCCTTTCGAGGTCTGCATTTTCGGTCCGATCAAAGCGACTCTTTCCGAGTAATTATGGACCGTCTTATCCTTGCCTCAGCCTCCCCGCGCCGCGTCGATTTGCTCCGCTCGATCGGTGTCGATTTTGATGTAATCCCCAGCGGTGCCGAAGAGCTGCATGATATGGCAGTCGGAGCAGCGAAGCTCTGCGAGTTGAACGCCATGCGGAAAGGCGAGGAAGTCGCGGTGAAAAATCCAAGCCGGATCGTTCTCGGAGCGGATACGCTGGTCACGCGACAAGGGGCGCTGTTTGGAAAACCGGCTGATCTGGCTGAAGCCTTCGATATGCTTTCACAACTCTCAGGCAAAACGCACCAGGTCATTACGGGCGTGGCTTTGTTTCACGTCGCAGAAAACCGCCGCGAAGTTTTCACAGAGGAAACGCTCGTGACGTTCAAAACGCTCGATGAAGCGACCATTCGCGCTTATCTTGACGCGGTTCCAGTCCTCGACAAAGCGGGAGCGTACGGCATTCAGCATCGGGGCGAATTGTTGGTCGAAAAGATCTCGGGTTCGCTCAGCAACGTGATCGGGTTGCCAGTAGAGAAACTTTCAGAAACCTTGCGGCGCTGGGGTGTCCTTCATTCAACGCGCAGCCGATAAAAACGTCGGTCGCCCACGTTGACGACATCGTCGAACTTTACGGTCATCCCGTTGACCTCGGGCACGACTCCCAAGTCAAACCAGGTTTCAAGATCGTAGGAATACTCGACCTCATAGTTGCCCTGCTGCGGTGCGGTAAGAGTGGCGGTAAATATGCCGTCGGCGGTGACAATGGCGGTCGGTTCAACATGAGTGCGAACCTTTACCTCGATCGCCTGCGTGAGCGTGCTGCTGCTCTCCGTTTTATTCTCAAAGCGAAGAACGGCCGTATTTGTCCCGCTCGGAAACGTTTCGACCGCGTCGGTCAGAGTGATGGTCACGTTCTGAGACGCGCCGGGCGAGATCACGCTCAGAGAAGGTTTGATCAAAACCCACGGAACGTTGGCCGAAGCAGTCCAATTGAGGGAAATATTCCCTGTATTGATCAACTCGAAGACGAGGTTCGACGGATTGAACGGACCGCCCAATCCACCGACGAAGCTCAACGCGCCCAGATCTCCGAACTCGAGCACAGCTCTCGGTTGTTCAACCGTGAGTTCGACGGGAATCGTGGAATCACCTTTGCCGTCCGTCACGTTTCTGAGAGTGAGACTGCCTGTGTATTGGCCGACCGCAAATGCTCTCGCCGCGTCCGAAAGAGTAATCGGAATGTCGGCATTTTCTCCCGGCGCCAGCGTACCGCCGTCTTGGGAAAGCTTGATCCAAGGCTCCGTGGAGCTCAGGGTCCAATCCAAAGAGAGCGTTCCCGGGTTGCTGATGTGGACGGATGCAACTGAGTTGGTCACCGGGTATCCAAACGGCGTTTTGAGGTACACGGGCGAGGTCCCCAAAACGAGATAACGATACGATTTCGGCTTTACCCGCAAAGCCATTTGATTGGTCAGCACGTGCGGCACGCCATTGTAAGTATACTGTGTAGCCGCGGTTCCACCCACATCCTCAATGCCGACGGTCGCGCGTTTGGCCCCGCCGCGACTGGTCGTCGGTTGAGTATCCTGGTACTGGAAAACGATTTCGCTGCTTCCTTCTTCTAAAACAGCCTGGAAAGTCAGCGCGACGGTGGTGGAATTGCGAGGGACATTCACCCATGAAACGACAAATTTTCGGTTGGGACTCTCACCGATAGACCCGGCGTATATATTGCCTCCAGCAGCCGGATTCAAATTATCCCAATACGGACAGATGATGCCGTTCGGCAAAGTCGCAGAGGGCAGAGCGGCGTTGTCGGTCGTATCCAATCCTGCAGCGGCAAAGCCGATGATGCCATTCGCTCCGACGTAAACAGTCCCGTAATTCTGCTCGTAATATCTGAAGACAAAAGGCAATCGCAACGGTTGAGTCACTCCGTTATCTGCGAGGCCGAGCGGCGCCAAACCGGTCGCTTCGTTCCAGGAATAGGGCGCCGGGACGATATCGTAATTGGCGGTGACTTGAATCGTCTGGTCGAGGCTGTTTGTCCGGCCATTTGTTCCGATTACAGTGAGGCGCACGTTGAAACGGCCAGGTGCCGCAAACACGTGAGTGGGATCGTTGTTGGTCGAGGCCGGTGTTCCGTCGCCAAATTCCCACAAAACACTTCTGGTGGCGCCCAGGGTCAGATTTGTAAAAGTGACAGCCAACGGCGGCTCTCCAGTTAATTGTGAAGCCGAGAAATTCGCGGTGGGATCAGAGCCCAACGCACGACTCAGATTCAAGCGTCCTCCCGTTTTGCACTTGCCTGCGAGCGCAGGAAAGACGTCCACGGTGGCGAGCAGGCGCGAGATAATCTGGCTGGAGTTTAACATCGTGAATCGCGCCTTCATCAACGCCAGAGCGCCGGCCACGTGAGGAGCAGCCATCGATGTGCCGCTTGAAGTATGATAGTCTCCGTCCCAACCGTTCCAGGTGGAAAGAATTCCAGTGCCGGGTGCGGCCAGGTCGACGTTCATCGCGCCATAGCTCGCGTATGAGACATCGAGCGTATCGGAACTGGTCGTGCCTGTGACCACCACAATGTTGTCCAAATTGTAACAAGCAGGATAGAGCGGAACGTTGTCAATGTTCTCTGAATCAGTTCCGCCTCCATTCCCGGCTGCAGTGACGAAGATGATCCCGGCTGCCCGGGCGTTCGCGATAGCGGTGTAAAGGGCCGCGGAGTATTCAGAGCCACCCCAACTGGCATTAATGATCTGAGCGCCGTTTTTTCGCGCATAGTCGATGCAACGGATTGCGTCGGAGGTGTCCCCATCGCCGGTGTTATCCAGGAATTTGCAGGCCATCAACTGGACCTTCCAGGCGACACCGCTGATCCCGATCCCGTTGTTGCCCACCGCCCCGATAATTCCCGACACGTGCGTCCCGTGACCAAAGTCGTCCATCACATTTCCTGAATTATCAATGGCATTGAAGCCATGAACGTCATCGACCACTCCGTTGCCGTCGTCATCCAGATTATTGTCTGCCGTTTCCTTCGGGTTGGTCCAAACATTAGCCGCCAAATCGTCATGGGTGTAACGAATTCCAGAATCGACGATGGCGACGATCACATTACCCGCGTCGTGCAAAGTGTCCCAACCGACACCGGCACCAATATCGTGGCCCGGCGCGGCAATATTCCTCAGCGACCACTGTCGGCCTGCGGAAAACTCCGGGTCATTCGGCGCGACCGCCGCGTGAAGTTTATAGTCGGGTTCAGCGAACGCGACGAGACCGCTGCTGATGTAGCACCGCGCAGCCTCTTCCACCGTCTCTCCCTGCGCCAGTTGGACCACTTGGAGGTCACCGAGTTGCCGATACGCGTTGAGCACGCGCCTTCCGCCGCGCTTATGCATCGAATGCAGCTCTGAGCCGGCATTGCCTTGCTTCGGCATTATGATCAAACGATCCGCGCGGTATTGCCGTTTAGCTGCTTGAGCGCGAAGAGGTTCAGTAAAAAGAAGACAAAGGCCGGTGAAAAGACCGACCCAAAAGCCCGATTTGGAAAATTCCGCGCAAACAGCGTTCACTAAAACTCGAAGTAACTGAGTATAACATTGAGCTAGATTCACGCCAATCAAACCAGCCGCTGGACCTTTTTTTTCATCCGTCAGCCTGGTCTACTTCGCGGCCGTGATCTTCGTCTTCGGCGGCAAGGGTTTTGGCAAAGGTTTGCGTGGAAAAGATGCATCGCGAGTCGCAGCATTGTAGACGAATGAGGCCATGATCGCAGAGGCTTGCATCAGATCGCCCGGCTCGGCGTGATCGTAAACATCCAGTTCAGAATGATGTGTGCGGCTCCCGTAATCCAACGGATCCTGAATGAACTGGAATCCAGGAAGACCAACCTGATCGAATGAAAGATGGTCCGTGCCGCCCGTGTCACGAATCGTAATCGTGCTGGCGCCAAGATCTTTGAATGGTCTGAACCAGGCTTCAAAAATGGGGCGCGCCATGTCATTTCCTTGCAGATGAATGCCGCGAATTTTGCCGGAGCCATTGTCGAGATTAAAGTAGGCCGCAAGTTGGGCGTGTTCGGGTTTTAAGTTCATGTCAGCAGGATCGGCAAAGTGTTCGCGGACATAAGCTCGCGAACCGTAGAGGCCTTGTTCCTCTCCGCTCCAGAGCGCGAGCCGGACGGTGCGATCCATTTTGAGCTCGAGCGTTTTCAAAATCCGAAACGCTTCGAGAACGACGGCTGAGCCTGCCGCATTATCCGTTGCACCTGTTCCTGCGTGCCACGAATCAAGGTGCGCACCGAGCATGACGATCTCATCTTTGCGCTTATCGCCTGGAATCTCGGCGATGACGTTCACGACTTCGGGAGAATCAGTAAAAGAAACAGCAAGGTTCAATTCGACTTCGACCGGAATCTCCTTTTCGGCGAGACGCCAGAGTCGATTAAAATGCTCAGGCACAAGAGCAACTGTGGGAGGGGCGACCGATTCGCCAGCCTTAAATGATCCTGCAGCTTCGGAGAACACAATGCCACCTGTGCCGCGCGAATCGTTCTTGAAGACAGCGGCCACTCCTTCTTCGCGAAAGAAACCGTTGAGCGCATTCATGGCTTTCTCCCGCCGCTCCCAGTAATCAGCCATCATTTCGAGCGGTAGATTACGCAACATCGACGCGCGCTTCTTCGAGTCCCGTGGCAGTTTATCGGGGATCCAGTCCGGCTTCGGTCCAGGTTCGAGTGGCGGTTGCTCTGTGAAGGTGGAAAGCTCCTTGTCGTCCGATCGTTTGCTGTCCGCTTGCGTTGGTTGAGAGAAGTCCCGCTCGCGTCCCAACAGGACGATTTTCCCGCGCAATTTTCCCTTCCAATCTTTCTGATATTCGTCGATGCGTTCACGGATCTTCGCGATGTCGACGTTCCGTCTGGTCTCATCTTCGTGCAAAAGAGTGGTGGGCACGATGAGGCCGCGGACCGGCTCTTTTGTGCCGTCACACCAGGCCATCGGTGTTCCGTGCAGCGGCGCGTACACTGGCTTTCGCATCTGAATCGAAAAATTTGAAAAAGACCATCCACGTCCGAAAGTGCCCCACTTCTCTTCGCGCGGGTGCGTCGCGCCCATTTTTTCCAATTCGCCAACAACCCATTTCGCGGCACTCGCAAAACCGGGTGAACCGGTGAGCCGCGGGCCATTCACGTCGGTAAGATGAAACAAATGGTCCATGACGTGGGAATTTTCGAACGCCTCCGTCTTTATACGATGGACCACTTCCAGGTTCGGGGAATCATCTGCTCGTAGTGAAGCAGGCGCGAGGACAAGAACGGGAAGCAGCAAGGCAAATCGATTCATAGGCTGACGCGCAGATTAGCGGCGTTCGGTCTTCCCGCAACGAAGAACGCTAGGCGCTCACAGCAACGGCAGGCTCATCGGAGGCGGCAAGCGGTGCAGTCTCATCAATGAATCGCAAGGCGGAATCGAGCAGAGCTTTGAGCTCGTCCTGTGTTGGCTCGAACCGGGCGAACTTTACCAGGTCGCACCGCGAAAGGAATTCTTCGAGAAGGGCTTTGTGGTCCGGATGAAGCACTGCCTTCGAACGCATTTCCTCCAGGAATTCTTCGGTCGTGCGATCCGGCGCGTGCAGATCAAAACGTTCTTCCAGGTAAGTGCGGATGACGTCCGAAACGAGTGAACAAAAGGCATAAGGATCGGACAGGAGCTCGTTGACATTACGCAAACGGTCTTTGGCTCGTCGATGCGGAGGTATGACGACCGCCGGTCGGGCAATCGTTTTGCGTCGCCTAAGTTTTTTCCAGGCGAACCAGGCTGCAACGAGGAGAGCGAGTGCCAATAAAGTCCATCCGATCCACGCGTACGAGCTGGGAATGTAGACCGGTCCCTTGATACCACGAATATCGAGATTGGTCGAAGCCGCACTTTTGGCGGGTTGGGCCGGTAAAATCAGAGCCGAACTGTTGCTAGCCATGACCAAACTTTTGAGGCTGGACCTTACGATTGAGGTGTGGGGCAGCGCAAACGGTTTTCAGCGCACTAGGTTGGCATGCGCGCACTTTCGCGTTCGAAGGCCTCACGAGCTTCATTTTCATAGGCCCAAAGATCCGCAAGATGGGCTACCGTAAGATTCTTCAACACGGGGGGGGCGGAGCTCACGAGGTAGGCCGGAACGCCTTCACCGATCTTGTAGGCTAGAAGGTTGGCGGCGGAAATGAGGGAAACCAGGTGCAGATCGGGTTTAGGGCACCGCGCGGCTTCATGATGGAATTGAACGGTGTGAATGATCGACTCCGGGAAGTTCCAGCGTTTGAGCAGACGACCGCCCACGCTGGCGTGATCTGTACTGAATCGGCCAATCTCGCGTTGGTGCAGAGCGGCGCTTTGATCCTGCGCTTCGTGGACGAAATTCACGTATTGATCGCCGAAGAGCTGGTGGAAAACTATTTTTCCTATGTCGTGCACGAGAGCTGCGGTAAACGCAAGTTCCGCATCCTCGCCAAGCCAGCGCGCGAGCACCTGAGCTGACACTGCCGCGCGCACGGAGTGCTTCCAAAGGTCAAGACTGGCCGCACCGGGCTGGGTCGCATTAAGAAAAACCGGGGAAGCAACGACTTCCAAAACAATTCGATAGACCTCGCGCAGACCGAGGCGGAGGACAGCCGCGTTCAGGTTTTCCATCCGAACTGCGCCTGCGAACGCCGCGCTGTTCGCAACGCGCAGAACGTCTGTCGTGAGTCCTGGATCCAGCCGAATGAGTTCGGCAAGCATCTCCCCATCCTTTTCTTCGTCCCCAAGAAAACGCAGGAGTTGAGGAACGATCTCGAGCGCGGGCGGGAGGAAAACAATGCTCTTGTTAAGGCGTAACTCGCGTTTGAAACCAAGGGCTTCGGGCGTTATCTCACTGCTGGTATCGGTCGGAAGGCTCATATCGCGGCTTCGGTTGTGGGCGTTTCGGCGGCGATGGTCCGCATGATGGCGGGTTCGGTAATCTCTGCGCCACCGAGTTCCGCGACTTGTCGACGGTCCCTTAAGACCAATACCCGAGTACAACTACGGACGACTTCTTCCAATTCGGAAGAGATGAAAAGAATGGCCATGCCTTTGCTCACAAGATCGCTTGTGAGATTCAGAATTTCAAACTTTGCGCCTACATCAATCCCGCGCGTGGGTTCGTCTAGGATAAGGAAGCGCGGCTCGGAAGCGAGCCAGCGGCCGAGAAGAACTTTTTGCTGATTTCCACCGCTCAGAAACTTGATGGGCTTTTCAGCATCGGGCGTCGAGATGCGAAGTGCTTTGATGTAGCGGTCCGCCAATTCATTTTGCTGGGCACGCGAAACGGGACGGAAGGGTCCACGACGCGATTGGAGGGAAAGGACGATGTTCTCGCGAATCGAGAGGTTGGGAATGATTCCTTCATTCTTGCGGTCTTCGGAGAGGAAGCCGAAGCGTAAACCGAGGGCGCGTTTAGGAGTGAGACGATGCACAGGCTCAGCATCGATCCGCAGTTCGCCACAGGTGGGGCGGTCGATGCCGAAAAGAAGGCGGGCGGTCTCGGTACGGCCCGAGCCGAGCAGCCCGGCAAGGCCAAGCACCTCACCAGGAGCGAGCCGAAAATTGAGAGCATCTACAGAATTGCGGCGGCCCAAGTTGCGCGCTTCCAAAAGAACTGTTTTTTGCGGTGAACTGGAATCTGCGCCAGAAGCCGCACCATGTTCCAGGGCCGAAGCGTCCCGGCCGATCATTTTACTGATGAGTTCCAGGCGCGGAAGTTCCGCCACAGGGTAGCTGCCGACGAGTTGTCCATTGCGCAGGACGGTAATGCGGTCCGAGACGGCGTAGACTTGATCAAGAAAATGGGTCACGAAAACAATACCGAGGCCGGATTGCTTGAGTTTGCGCATGATGCCGAACAGACGATGGACTTCGTCGCGGTCGAGGCTTGAGGTCGGTTCATCCAGGATCAGCACTTTGGCGGAGAGATCAACCGCGCGGGCAATCGCGACGAGTTGCTGAATGGCGATGGAGTAGGAGGATAGCGGTTGGTTGACATCGATATCGATGCCGAGCCGTTGCAACGCCTCACGCGCTTTTGCGCGGACCTTGCACCAGCGAACGAAACCAAGTGTTCGCGGTTGGCGGCCGAGGCAGATGTTTTCGGCAACGCTGAGTTGCGGGATGAGATTGACCTCCTGGTAAACGGTGCTGATCCCGGCGTGCTGCGCTTCGAGCGTGGAGCGAGGCGCGACGCGAGCACCGGCGAGTTCAATCGTTCCGCCATCCGCTACATACACGCCCGTGAGCACTTTGATGAGTGTGGATTTGCCCGCGCCGTTCTCCCCCAGGAGCGCGTGAATCTCTCCAGTCCGCAGGGTGAAATCGACCTGCAGTAGGGCTTTCACGCCCGGAAAGGATTTTGAAAGACCGCGTGCGGCTAGGAGGACCTGACCGGACGTTTGGGATGAGGCAAGCTCGGGCACGCGCTAGTACTTGCGTTGTCCGATTACATCCTTCGCAACGGATTGCTCGTAGACCTCGTCCTTCACAATGATGTTTTTCTCGACGGGTTTGCCGGCAACAGCGGCTTCGACGGCATCAAAAGCGGCGGGACCAAGCAGAGGATTACATTCCACGGTGCAGTTTAATTTACCTGCAACCATCGCTTCGAATGCGCCTTTCACCCCGTCAATTGAAACGACGATAATATCTTTGCCGGGTTGCAGCCCGGCTTCCTCGATGGCCTGCAGGGCGCCGAGAGCCATATCGTCGTTGTGAGCGTAAACCGCGTTAATATTTTTGCCTTCAGCCTTGAGGAAGGCTTCCATCACTTCCTTCCCTTTCGCACGGGTGAAATCACCACTTTGCGATTTGATGATCTTCATGCCCGGATGCTTCTGAACGACCTCGGCAAAACCTTTCTTGCGATCATTGGCTGGAGCAGCGCCGGCGGTACCCTGAAGTTCAACGATATTGCCTTTGCCATTGAGCTTCTTGGCCAGCCATTCGCCAGCCATGCGGCCTTCTGAGACGAAGTCCGAGGCAATTAGCGTGGTATAAAGCGATTGGTCGCCGACTTTGATGCCACGATCGACCAGAATTACTGGAATTTTCGCGCGTTTCACTTCGCGCAGGACCGGTTCCCAACCGGTTTCAACGACCGGCGCGAGAATGATGGCGTCAACACGTTGAGCTACGAAGGCGCGCAGGGCTTTGATCTGATTTTCCTGCTTTTGCTGCGCATCGGAATACTTGAGGTCCACTCCGCGCTTTTTGGCTTCGGACTGAATCGACTCGGTTTCAGCGGTGCGCCATCCGCTCTCGGCGCCAATCTGGCTGAAGCCGACGGTCAGCTTTTTATCAGCGGCAAGCGTAGAGAAGAGCGCGGCAGAGCAAAGCAGCGCAAAGACTTTCTGTGTAAGAGGCATGTGCAAATTGTTAAACGAACTTCGGGCATAGCACAACACGGTTTGAATTCGTTTCGTGCAGCATTACCCTTGCTCATTCGTTTGATTTAAAGTGCATCCGTTCGATTTAGCAGGACCCTCGACTGCCCAGGAACTTCGATATTGCCTAAATGTTCAGTAGCTTTCATTTTGCCGAAGTATTCGTGCCCGCGAGTAAAGCCAAATATCAACGGCTGATCTGGACAAGCGTGGTGGTGCTCACTCTCGCGCTTGCCTTCGGACTTTATGCGCATTTTTCAAGCCAACGCGGAGTTTTGCGGCTCGAGAACGATGAGTGGATTCGAGTTGTTGGAGTTACAGTTGGAACGAACGCTTTTCGCTATGATCCGCCGCTTTATCGAATCGGACGCATGATTGCACCGGCCAAGTGGAAAGCACGAATTCCGGATGGAGTCACAGAGATCCCGGAAAATTCTGCAAGACCTGCGATTGTTGAACTGGCGGAGCCGCTCACGGTGTATTTCCTTGCAAGCTGGAGAGTGCTGAATCGGAGGATGGTTGTTCCGATTGATTCTCACGGCTGCATGTTCCATGAAGCGAGCAGAGGCGGCGGGCAGCAATGGGGAAAACAGTATTTACTATCGGCAACGATGTCTGCCTTTCCCCGTCGCGAAAGGAAATTCAAACTCGGTCTTTTCCGCGAGCAGGAGTGTCACGGCTATTTGGAGGTGCGGAATCCTTTATACGCAAAATTTCCGAACTGGGAGCCTGAGAGTCTTTGTGCGCGCAGCGACCGCGAGGCCAAGGCAACGTTCACCGGATTTTCGTGGATACCCAACAAAGATGCTCCGCTCGGTGCGTGGTTGCAGCCGGCATGCGCGGTGGAAGGGCTTAACTCCACATGGTCTGGGGCAAAGTTGTATAGACGGCAATTTGAAGACGCGACTGGCAATCGCTCTGAAACGCCGCTCTGCCTTCGAGAGTCGGCGTGGCGAGTGCGCAGCCGGGTTATTCGAACTGGGTTGTCGCATTTCAACAGCATGGAAAGATTTTCGTTCGAGCATATGAGAGTGCCAGCGAACCAGGAAATCGTCGCTATTGGACAACATCGGGATTTTCGGGGAATGAAAGTGGATGTCTGGGCACTTTGTGGCGGCGGAAGCTTTTCGATTACGAATGGCTTTCGGGAAGGTATCTTCAGCAGTAAAACGTATCCCGGCCACGTTCCTTACGGTGGCGAGATCGGTTCGGGCTCCGATAGCGAGTATCGCGGGTCACCCGGAATAGAATCTTGGGTTCAAAAAACCCCGTTTTTGATCCTGGAAGTAATCGGAAAAGCCGACAACGATGAATTGCAAATCTATGTTCGAAAGCAAGGCGACGAAGAGGCGCAAAAGGTCAACGTGGGGCTGTGTGTTCCCTCCGGCGGATTTGCGGCCAGATGGGATCGATTGGTTCGTGTTGTTCCTCTTGCTTTCGAAGAAGGTGACGAGGTCGCGATCGATATCGTCGTGAGCCGATCAAAGTGGTTTGAGTTTCTTGTCGCACCGCCGAAGCCTGTCATCACTCAAGCGCGCTCGGCGACATCAGACTAACATTCGCCGTGCCGTGGCCGCTTCACCTTCTTACAGTCGAGAGATAAGCCTGGAAAACCGCGGCCCTGATTTTCCGTTGCACACTAGGGAATGTTGCGGATACTGGCGCGGTGGATAGGAATGCGAGCGCAGGCGCGCGGAATGTATGAAATCCCCCGCGAAAAAGTCAGCGGGGTCTTCAAAGAGCTCAGTGAAAACTTCGTCGGCGAAAACGCCCAAAGCGCCGGGCAGAAAGTCCAGCCCTGCAAAGAAGACCTCGGGGGCGATTTCGCTTGAAGCAATGGCTTCTGCGCCGTCTGAAGGCAAGAAAGTTTCGAAAAAAGCCGCGAAAAAGCCTGCGTTTACAGCATCGAAAGCAGCATCGGCAAAACCACCAGAAGCGACTCTGGCAGGTGCGAAGCCGGAAGTGAAAGCAGCGAAACCGGTGCTGGCTTTGGAAGTGGAAAAGACGGAAGCACCGGTCGCAAAGACTGCGGAGCGTCCGAAGTTGGAGGATTCGAAGAAGGAGAGCGTTAATCAGGTTCAACCCGCAAGAGGAAAACCTGTTTCAAAAGAGGAGCCTGTTCGACAGGGAAGACCGGTTAGTGTTGCGGCCAAAGCAAAGGTGAAGCCCCCGGAGAAGCCGCTGAGTATTCCGCCCATTTTACTCGAGGGGGACCTGCCGCCGACCCCGAAAGCGGCTGGCCCCGGAGCGCGGTACGCGCTGGCCGTTCAACCGATGGCGGCGCCGAAGTCAGCGCCCACCGCAGAGCAGAGGACGGAGCTGCCCGAAGGTTATGGGACGCGCCGGCTGTTTTTGACCGCGCGCGATCCTCGTTGGCTTTACGCGTCGTGGGATCTAATGCCGGAGCAACAGCGGGAGTTTAACCGACAAAGTCGCGACGGACATTTAGTGCTGAGGGTCTATGCCGAGGCGGAGGCCAAGCCGGTGGTGCCGGATGTGCATGTGAATCCCGAATCGCGGAATTTCTTTGTCAATGTGCCACGGCCGGAAACTCGTTATTGGGCGGAGTTGGGTTTTTATTCCAGAGCGGGGGCATGGGAGCAGATTACAAAATCGCAGAGCACGTTTACACCGCCGGATGCGCCCTCGCCCGAACCCGCGGCTGTGGAGTTCGCAACCATTCCGGTGCAGGTGACGTTCGACCAAGTCGTGAAAACCGTACAGGAGTTCGTGACGGGGCATCAACCCCTGCTGGAAGCGGTAATCGCCGCGCAGGAGGTGCAAAAAAAAGAGGAAGGCAGCGGGGCGAGTATTGAAGCCCCCTCGAACCGTCAAAATTCTGGTGTTTCCCAAGCGGCGCGCTCGGAGAGCGCGTCCTACCATGCGTCGGCAGAGGTGAGTGGAGTTCCGATTGCGGTACCGGCGGCCGAGCCAGTTCAGTTTCCGTTGCGTGAGGCTTCGAAGCCGCCGCGCAAGAACAAGGTCGAAATTCCCATTCGAGTGGAACGGGCGCAGCCCTGGACAGCGGAACGGAAAGAGGCGTTGAGACGGTTGATCAGCATCGACGGTTATCGGCGGGTGTGGATGGGCTCGATCGAGATTACGGAACTGGTTCGGCGGCAACTTGAGGAAGAGGTCGCTTCGATTGCAGCGGCGGAATTGACGCGACAAACAGTCGAAGCAGCGGGCCCGGGCGGCGGCATGATCAATATATCAAGTCCGGTGGGAGGTGAAATGCCAGAACGCGACCGGAAGTTTTGGTTCAAGGTGAATGCGGAGTTGATCATTTATGGAGCGACGGAGCCGGACGCGAAAGTGACTGTCGCGGAACGTCCGGTGAAGTTGCGGCCGGATGGGACCTTTAGTTTTCGCTTTGCGCTGCCCGACGGACGGTATGGATTACCGGCGGTGGCGGCGTCCGCGGACGGCGTAGAGGCACGCGCAGCCATTTTAGAATTTAGCCGGACGACGGATTATCACGGGCATGTTGAAGCGCATCCACAGGATTCCGCGTTGCGCAGCCCACGGGCGGAAAATCTGTAAAAGAGGAATGGAAGGCTACTTCGCCATGGTTCTCCACGCGCACCTGCCATTCGTGCGCCATCCGGAGCATCCAAAATTTCTGGAGGAGAATTGGCTTTTTGAGGCGATCACCGAAACGTATCTGCCGCTGATCGGCATGATGGAGCAGTGGCTGGCGGATGGAATGGAGACGCGCCTGACGCTCTCGCTGACCCCAACGCTTTGCTCGATGCTGCTCGATCCCCTCCTGTGCTCGCGCTACGTGAAGCATCTCGAGGGGTTGATCGAATTGGCGGAAAAGGAGACGCACCGAACATATTGGGAAAAGCCACTGCGGCCGCTCGCAAAGATGTATTTCGAACGGTTCCAGGCGGCGCGAAAAACATGGGAACGATGCGAAGGAAATCTTGTCGCCGCCTTCCGCAAATTTCAGGAACTGGGCAAGATCGAGATCATCACCTGCGCGGCGACGCACGCGCTTCTCCCGTTATTAGAGAACCATTCCCAATCCGTCCGAGCCCAGGTTCTTGTGGCGCGTGATCATTACAAATCGTGCTTCGGTGTTGAGCCGCGCGGGATTTGGCTGCCGGAATGCGCCTACGTAGCGGGTGTGGAGGAAGTGCTGAAAGAAGCGAACATTCGCTGGTTTGTGACGGAGACACACGGTGTTCTCTATGCACGTCCGCAGCCGCGATATGGGACGTACGATCCTATTTACACTGCAAATGGCGTCGCAGCATTCGGTCGGGATTTCGACTCAGCGAAACAGGTTTGGAGCCGAAATGAAGGGTATCCTGGCGATCCGCGATATCGCGACTTTTACAGGGACATCGCGTACGACCTTGATTTGGATTACATCGCGCCCTATTTGCCCGCGCCGCCAGTGCGCAGTTTTACCGGGATCAAATATTACAAGATCACGGGAAGGACCGGGGAGAAGGAGGTTTATGACCCGGAAGCGGCGCGCGAAACCGCCGCGGTGCACGCACAACATTTCCTCGATGCGCGCGTGGCGCAGATTCGGGAGGCGGCGCTGGCAATGGATCGGCCGCCGTTCGTATTGTCGCCGTACGATGCCGAATTGTTCGGGCATTGGTGGTACGAGGGACCGCAGTTTCTCGATTTCTTCTTCCGAAAGGCAGTTTTCGACCAGCAGACACTGCGGCTGACGACTCCCGGGGAATATTTGAAGGATAATCCGACGCACCAGATTGCGCGGCCGAGCTCGTCGTCCTGGGGCGAGGAGGGCTACTGGAAGGTGTGGCTGAACGAAACGAACTCATGGATTTATCCGCATCTGGATGTGGCCCAAATGCGGATGACGGACCTTGCGCGCAGGTTTCCGACCGCTGAGGGGTTGGAGAAACGAGCTTTGAAACAGGCGGCTCGAGAATTGTTGCTGGCGCAGGCAAGCGATTGGCCTTTCATCATGCGGACGGGGACCAGTCCCGAATACGCAAAGCGACGAGTGAAGGATCACCTGCTGCGATTCATCGCTCTACATGAGCAACTCACCAGTACGACGGTCGACGACGCATGGCTAACAGCCATCGAACAAGTCGACAACATTTTTCCCGACGTGGATTACCGTTATTGGGCTTAATCTCGCGCTCCACGGGTTAAGGGGCTGGCGAATGCGTAAGCCCGGAGACGTTCTTCCGCGATGATCGGAATAGAGCAAAATCTGGTGATCGATGCGGTTTGACACCCGGAAACAGGCCGTTTACGCTGCTTTTCAACCTGAAACAACGTTCGCGACCGGCAGGGGGTATCCTGTTGGAAGGGGCGTTATTTCTCGGCTTTTTACCAGGATCTTTAATGAGCGAATCAGCAACGGTGGCCGCCGCGTCCACCACGGCCAGCGGCAAAGTTTCGAAGATTTCAGAGGCAGTAATTCGGCTCGCGGGCAACTCACAGGATGGCATTCAGGCCATCGGCGGCTTTTTGGCGCGCCTCGCCGGCCGGAGCGAGCAGGAAGTCATGACCTTCATGACGATTCCTTCGACAATTTCGGGAGGGCCATCGATTTTCCAAGTGCGGATCGGGTCAGGCGAAGTGCTCAGCGCGGGTGACGAAGCGGATATGCTGGTGGCGTTTTATCAGCATTCTTACGAGGACCACATCAACTCGGTAAAGAGGGGCGGTATTGTTCTTTATGATTCCGGACATGTGACGCCAAAGCCGGAGTGGGAGAAAGATTATCGTCATGTAGGGATTGCGATTTCCGGACTGACAGTGGAAGCGATTGGCGGAACGGCCAAGGATAAGGGCAAAAACATTTATACGCTCGGATTGCTCGCGAAGATTTTCGATCTGAACGTGGGCAAATTGAAGGGGCTTATTACCGAGCGGTTTGGTGGCAAAGATCAAAGCGTTCTGAATAACGCGATGGCGGCTTTCGAAGCGGGCTACAGTCATTCTGTTGGGCACCTGCTCGAAACATTTCAGTTCGTCGAGAGCCAGAAGCGGAGCGGGCATCAGGTCGTCATGAACGGCAATGAAGCGCTCGCCTGGGGATTGATTGCGGCGGGTGTGCGGTTCGGCGCGGGCTATCCGATTACGCCCTGGTCGGACATTATGGAGTTGCTGCGCCGCGAGTTGCCGAAATACGGCGGGACGTTCGTGCAATGCGAGGACGAAATCGCCTCGGTGTCAATGGCCATTGGCGCCAGCTATGGAGGGCGAGTCGCGGTGACTGGTTCGAGTGGTCCCGGTATTTCGCTGAAGACGGAGGCGATCGGCTGGGCGGTGATGGCCGAAGTGCCTCTGGTGGTCGTCGATGTGCAGCGTGGTGGACCTTCGACAGGCATGCCGACGAACGTCGAACAGTCGGACTTGAACATCGCGGTCTATGGCGGACATGGCGATTCGCCGCGCGTGGTGATTTCTCCAAGCAGCGTGGAGGATGCGTTTTATACCGCCATTGAGGCGGTGAATATCGCGCGGAAATACAATGTGCCGGTCATTATTCTCACCGATCAGGCGATCGCCACACGCATTGAAGCTTTCGAAGAGCCTAACCTCGAAAAAATCGTGCAGGACATCTCGCCTGATCTTACACCGGTTCAGGAACATAAGCCTTACGACCTGTCCACCCCGACCGGTGTGGTCCCGCGCGTCGCCCCGGGCACGCGCATCATGAGCGGGAAATATCCGATTGCAACGGGTCTCGAACACGATGAGTTGGGTCATCCAACCGGTTCGCCAAAATTGCATATGCAAATGAGCGCGAAGCGGCGCAAGAAGCTGCAGGCGCTCGGTGCAGAATTGCCGACTCCTCAGGTCTACGGTCCGCCGGAAGGCAACGTGTTACTGGTGGGTTGGGGCAGCACTCAAGGTCCGATTCGCGAAGCGGTGGATCGCGCACGAGCGGCTGGTGACAGCGTTTCCGCGCTGCACATCAAGCATATTTTCCCGCTGCCGAATGGACTTGAGAATATTTTCTCCGGTTTCAATCACGTGCTGGTCGTCGAAATCAATGACGAAGGGCTTTATGGCTACGGCCAACTTGGCGGATTACTCCGTGCACGTTTTTGCGATCCAAAAATCCGCGGCATCAACAAGACCGATGGACTCACCTGGAAAGTGCGCGACATTATCGAACGCGCCAAGAACGTAGTGAATACCGGCGTCCGCAAAATGTAAGGCAATTCGAGAAAGAGAGATTTTATGGCTATTAGTGCTGTCCCCGAAATAACTGGCGCACCGACCACCGCCGCGCCCGCAGTTTCCGAACCTCGCAAGCTCACGAAAAAAGAGCTGACCGCGGATCATCCGACGTGGTGCCCGGGTTGCGGTGACTTTTCCGTTCTCGCGCTCTATTACAAACTGCTCGAAAAGCGCGGCCTCGCTCACGAAAAAATTACGACCATCGCCGGCATAGGTTGCTCCAGCCGATTCCCCTACTTCGTTCAGGCACACGGCGTCCATTTCATTCACGGTCGCGCCCTGCCCTTCGCGAGCGGCGTTTCTCTCAGCCGTCCGGACCTGCATGTATTCGTCTTTGGTGGTGACGGTGACGCCTTTTCGATCGGCGGCAATCACGTCAATCATACCGCGCGCAAAAATATCAAGATGACTTACGTCATCATGGACAATTTCGTTTACGGCCTGACCAAGAAGCAAACCAGCCCCACTTCGCCGATTGGTTTCAAGAGCAAGACTGATACCTGGGGCGCCGTCGATCAACCGATCAATCCAATGAAGCAACTAGTCGCTGCCGGGGCGAGCTTCGTTGCGCGCACAACCCACACGAATCCGAACCACGTCCTCCAAATGATGGAAGCCGCGATGGATCACGACGGCTTCAGCGTGATCGAATGCCTCAGCGAGTGCATCGAGTTTTACGAAGGCGCTTTCGACGCGGCGAATCCGCGCAAAGGCGGCGTGTTTAACACCGTTCCTGCAGATCACGACGTGACCAGTGAAGAGGCGGCTTACAAACTCGCCGCTACGCCGTTTCCCGGCTACTTCGGAATCTTCTACAAGAATCCACGTGCGACCAAGAATGCGCTCGAAGCGAAGATCAACGCGGACAGCAGCGCGAAGCTCAAAGGGTTGAAGGACTGGCAAATCCTCCAGAAAAGCTTCGATCGGTTGAAATAAGACTCACGCGGCCACGCTTTGCATCCGGTGAAAGCGTGGCATCAGGTTTGAAAACCTGCGTCTTCTCTTCCGCGCCGTTGAGAGATAATCAAGGCGCCGCCACACAACGAACCAGTACCTGGTTCGAAGCATAGACGACGTCCAGCCGCTTTCCACCGCCAATGGCCTGGCCTTCGACGGTTTGGAAGGTCGTGGTGCTGCGGTTGTTGAATGTGACAATGACGAACTCGTCCCCAATCGCCGGCACGAACCCGTCGCGCAGTTGAAGCCGAAGGGTTCCCCCGAATCTGGCCCGGTTAGGCACAATCAGTTGATCGTATTGGGCCCCGACAGCGGGACCGGCGATTTCAATCTCGAGCGTTCCCGCTGCCTCCTGTGCGAAATCGTCGCCGATCTTCAGCGTCCCTATTGGCAAACCCGGCTTGATCACGCTGGCGTGATTTGTGACAAATTTAACGTTGTCGTTGGTATAAAGAATCGAACCTACCCCGGTCAAAACTCCGCCTTCCAACAAAAGTGGCTTCGGAGAACCTGTGAGGAAACCGGTGTCCAGTTCGACTTGACCATTGACACGAAGTTCCCCGCCGCGTTGATGGAACTTGCCGGTCAGACGAAGAGGGCCGCCCTGTATGTCGAAAAGGCCCGTGTTCGTTACGATCAGGCCATTCTCCACCAGATTGGAGTAATTGCCCGTGAATGTTCCTTCGTTCCAGAAAATGCCACGCAGACCGGAGGAGGGATTGCTGGAGTTGGTGCCGCCACCCACATAAGTGGCGCCCACTTGATTATGTATCATCCCAAAAAGACTGATGCTAATTTCCCGTAAAGCAGTGATCTGCCCGCCGCTGGCGTTGACCAACGTCAGGCCCTGGTCAACCCCGGAGAAACCGGTCACGAGAAGTTGAGCATGATTGCGAATAATTGCGTTTGTAACCCGCTGTTGCGCCATAAAATAGCCCGCGTCAATAGTGACCGGATTCGTCAGGTCAAGTTCGCTCGCAACTTCTATTGTCCCGCCAGAAGTCAGCTCCGTCGGAGGCAGAACGATTCCTGGCGCTGGTCGGACAGATGCATTTTGCACAAGCAGCCGGGCAGGTTTAACCGTGCCGCGCAAAATCCCGACGAGGGGCCGACCGGACGTTGAACCGCTGCGCGAACTGAAAAGAACATCACCAGCCCCGGCAATTTCGCTTTCGGAAGCAAAATCGTTCAATTGATCAGCGATATTCAAGGTAGTACCCGCGGCAATTTCAAATTTGCCTTTGTGAACGCCAGTGCTTTCAACACGGATGCTGCCGGCCTCCACCGCGACTCGCCCGTCGTTTTGAAAATACCCGACGATTCGAGCAACGTTCGTGCTAATCGACTTACGAATCAGGCCCGCATTGTAAACCAACGCCGTTAGATTCGTGGAAAAAAGCCGCGTAGACTGTACGACGCCATTTTCGCCCAGGTCCAACGTTCCTCCGAGTTCGTTTTCGAACTGGCCGTCCTGCTCGACCAGGAGCGTGCTATTGGTGGCCAATCGTCCAACAGCCGCATTCAGGAAGCGGGCCGAGTCTTCGACCTGGAACGAATTCGTGATCACGAACCCGCCGTCTGGACGTAAGGTCAACTGACCGCCGATACTTCCCCGGGACAACGCGCTCGGGCCTTCCACACGAAACGTCCCCGTACCGATAATATCTCGGCCAAGGGTTAATCCCCCGACGCCTACGACGACGTCCGAATCAAATGAACAATCAAAAGTATTGAAGGACGATGCCGGAATATTCAAAGTCCTCGCGCGCCATGCCGCGGTCGATTGAAGTGTTGTTCCTGCAAGTATGCTCGCGATCCCGTCGATATCTACGGTTCCCGCGACAACAAGCGGACGTCCACCGAACACCACCTGTCCCTGCCCGCTGACCCGGCCGTTGGCCAATTGCGTAAAATTGCCGCCTCTGGGCGCGACACCGCCCGAGGTCCCCAGCAGTATTTGCGCACCGGCTGCCACCTGGATCACGCCTGCATTGGTCGTAGCGGTGCTGAGTTCGAGAGTGCCGGTCTTCACGTCGATCAGGCCAGTGTTGAAAACTGATAACCCGTCGAAAAATGTGAAATCCACTCCTCCCTCTTTCCGAAGAGTTCCCTCGTTCTGGAACAGCAGAGTGCCAGAGATCGGCACAAAACCATCCGTCTCGTCCTTGTTAATCAGGAAGGTGCCATCGGGCAGGTTATGAAAGACGGTCTCGATTCGCGAAAGAATTCCACCATGCTGCCATTCCAAAACCCCGGCGTTTCGAAGCTCCGTTCGCTCAAGAAACTTATTGCCGGATCCGGTAATGACGCTGCTGCCGCGCAGTTCGATTTGACCGCCGACAAGTTCGCTCTGACCGTTCCAGTTGAAGGATCCGTTAAAGACAGCTTTCTCACGCACTCCAAGAGAGGCTCTGTCGAAGATGAAACTCTCTTCTGAGCGAAGCGTGGTTACCACGGCACTGCTGCGCAAGGTGATGGTTGGATTGGCTGAAGGGCGGTCAATCACTACGTGATCACCGGTGACGGGCACGCCTGGGCTCCAATTCGTGCCTGCACTCCATAGCCCACTCAAATCGTTTGTCCAGACCGTCGGCCCTTTCACCACAATATTTATGGGAAAATTGGTGTCGATTGGCGATCCGTATACATCTCGAATTTCCCGCGAGAAAACGACGCGATATCCGCCGTTGGCGATCGGCTGTGGGAATTCCAGAATCGCTCCGAGACCGTCCGCGGAGATCGAAGTCGCACCGCCGGTCAAAACAGTCGAACTCGTCCCGTTCGTCGCGATAACCTGCAATGAGTTTGGGGTGATTGAACTGGCGGAAAGCCGTTCATCAAAGCGCACCTCAAAACGACGCAAACTCCCGCTGAGCCCGATCGAACCATTGGCTGGCGATGAGTTCGTCGCTTTCGCGGTCGGAATTGTGAAATCCCACGCCACGTTGGTTCCTAAAGGATTGCCGGCCAGATCAGATACGCTCGAGGCGATACGGGAGCGGTATTTACCCGAGTGCAACGGTGCCGAGAATCGTTGAAGCACCGTGCGTGGGTCTGTGTCATAAACAAATTCTCCACCCGTCACGGCCGCATCGTCCGCTGTGCCGAGGTTGCCATCCGCGCCCGCTGTCACGAGAGTCCACGCGGTCGAAAAATCGGTAAGGTGCACGATGGAATCGAAGAAAGCGCTGAGAGTGGAAATTGAGCCGCGCGGCGGCGTGCTATTATGGGCCGGAGCGAAGGCCAACAATCGAGCGGGCGTTGAGTCCGGCAGAAGCGTCAGTGCGATCTCCTGCGACCATGTGCTGTTTCCGCCGGTATCGGTGGCTTTGCCGCGCACAAGGAAATTTGCCTTATTCCCAAGCATCGCTGGAGCACGGAGCGTAGCGGAAAACGGGAACTTTCCGCTGCGCGCTACCGTCACACCATCAATATAGAACTCAACGTCACGCACCTGGACATCGTCGCTCGTCGTTGCCGTGACAAAAAACTGTTCTTCCGCTTCCTGGCCATTCGGGGGATTAGAGGGAAATGCACGGATGGTGATAGTCGGCGGATTGGTCCCGCGATCCGGTGCCAGGAAATTGATCACTCCCAGTCCGGAAGCGCCATCGGCCACCAGTGCGTAACCTCGATGAAGAACAATATCCCGGGTCAAATTCGGCAGGGCAAACGAAGTAAGAAAGTTCGTCACCCGGTCCGATTTTACGTCGTAGATTCCGACGCTGGACGGTTGGCCAGCGAGCAAAAGGCCCGAACCGGACGTTGCGATGGCCCGTAACACCGCGGCACCGGTTGAATTGGCCTGCAGCAACACAGGCGAGGCGGGATCTGTGATATTGATGATGCGAAACCCGCGCGCATCTCCGACATAAGCGCGGCCATTGCCAACGGTGAGCTCCAGAGTCTCGCCGACGGCGGGCGACAAAGTACCAAGATCCAGTCCGCCCAGCTCCTGGAGTGAATCTCCCATAATACGATAACTGAACAAACGCCGCGTGTTTATCCCCCACAGCACATCGCCATCAATCGCAAGCGTAATGATGGCGTCGCCCCCATTAACCGGAACGTGCCCCAGCAGCAGCGCGTCACGCAGCCGAACGATTGCGAGTGTCGGTGCATTGGCGGACCGTGCCGGAACGTAGGCGTAACGGCCGGCAGCTACCACAGTGTTCGCCACTGCCCCGATCGGCACGCTACCTGCCGCCGTCAAAGTTCCGTCCGCGCTTCGCCCGAACAGATGGACGCGCGCGCCTGAAGCATTGTCCAAACCGGGCACTGCCGCCACGAAATCACCCGCCGCCGCGACGGCATCCACTCTGCCCGCTTGGAAGTTAAACTGGCTGGCGAGCACAGGTGCAAGCGGGTTGGCTACGTTGAGCACCGCAATGCCGCCGGAGTTTCCTACCACCGCAAGGTCATTGATAGTGTCGATCTTGACCGCGATGCCGCCTGTGTCGCGTAGCGCCATGGGGCCAAGACCGAGCGGCTGCCCGTCGGACGGGTTGGTCCCCGCTGCGATTTCCGCCCCGTCCCCGATCCCGTCGCCATCTGTGTCGCGCTGGGACGGATTGGTCCCGATCACCTGCTCGGCAGCGTCGGTCAAACCATCTCCATCTCGGTCCGCACCGTGAGCGTCGAACATCAGCGCGGCTGGAACGGTTGTGGTTCTTCCAGAGGGCTCGGATTGAAAGTAGGCGAGGCCGGTGCGCTGCGTTAACGAGTCGAAATATTCGACCCGATAAAGGGCGTTAGGCGCCAGAATGAGATTGTCAAAATATCCTCCGCTGTTCAGGCGGCCCCGAAGTTCAAAACCGTTGTCCTGATTCACCAGGTGGAAAAAAAGCGGTCGGCGCGGAAACCGATACATCTTCGGGGAAGCGGCCAGAGCGGACGAGACGTTCGCCGCGGCAGTGGCTACTGCTCCACCGGCATCCGGATCGAGGCCATTTGCAGTCAGGCTGCTGAGCAACAATAGGGCGCGTTCGAAACCGTAAAGGTAATGTTCCCAACCGGCCGCCCGCAACGGTTCTGCTACCTTCAAAAGCTCGTCCTCGGCAGACGCAATTTCGGCCCGGAGCGTATTGTCAGTGGTGAGCGCACCATTGACAATTCGTTCCATGCGGGTCAGCAACGCCTGCACATGAGCGAGGGTCGCGCCGGTGGGACGGGGCAACGCTTCCAGCGCCGTTCTTTCTGCCGCAGTCAACGTGGTGCCGCCCGGACCGCCCGCGGCCAACGCCGTTCGAATATTCTCAAAAAGAGTTTTATATGCCGCAGCATCAGCCGGAGACTGGGCGCCGGACCAGACCTTGTCGCCGTAGATTCCCGTCAACAAACGGCTGGCCGCCTCAGCCATGTTGATCTGAGCTTCCAATAAGTTGATCACTGCCGCGAGCGTGGCGGAGACGTTCCCGCCCTGCACAGCGCTGGCGTGGAGTGATTCGCGGGCAAGAGGAGCGCCCTGCTGGTTTTGTGTACAATCGTAATAATCAAACGACGCATCGATCAACCCTTTGGCACCCCAGGCAAGCCCCAGAGAACCACCAACAGCCGGAATGCATCCAATCCCGGTGCCGATCAGATTGTTAATGCTCGAACTCTGGCAATCGGAAAGTTGGAACAGCAGGCAATCCCGGGTCGTGCGCGACGCGTTAATCCCGAAACCCAGCGCGCAAGCGTCGAATGGATCTTTGGGCGAGGCGCCGGAGAGTTCAAACGCCGCGTCGAATAACAGGTCGCTTATCGAGAGGAATAGTTGCGCCTTCTTGTCGTCGCAGGGGTTTTTCTTTTTCTGCTCCTCATCGCAGTCGCCGCGGCAAGGACCAGGGCCGCCTGGCCCACCGCCCGGTCCACCAGGTCCAGGCCCGTGCCAGCCCGGTTGGCGTACGCCCACACCCGGATCGCTCACCGCAAAAAGGCCGTCCGCACTGATCGTCATGCTCCCCTGGATTTCCCAGTGGCCGGTGTCGTGGTTGAAGCTCCAGAGCGCCGTCTTTTCGCCAGGACCGAGTTTTATCCCGGTCACTGGATCTGGCAGGTTGGGGAATTTAACAGGAACCGGCGCGTCAAAGTTGCGCGCGCCGTCCGTCTGAATCGTGATGACGATCGCCAGGTTCAGTCCGGGCGGCAGCGGCTCGGGTATTCGATCCGGCGGCACCGGGGCCATCCCAACCTTGCCCCCGCGCGTACCGTTATCCGCGAACAGGTTATTTGGCGGAACGATGATTTCCACTCCCGCAAGTGCCGGATTGGTTGCGAGCACCGAAGGAGCAAAGGATATTTTTGTTTCCGTGTTGGCGCTCACCGTTTTCAGTGCATCCGCCTGGATGAGCGGCAAATAAATGACTCCCGAGCCGCCGGCGAGATTGTTCGTTCGACCGGGAGCGGCATCCCAAGCTTTTCCCACAAACGGGTAGTACGCCCCGCCCGGCCACTGGCTGCCGACCGCCGTTCGTCCGTCCACGGAAACGAAGAACCTTCCCGAGGGAGTCGGTACGAGGCGGAAGAAACCATTTGTATCGGTGGTCGTGCGCAGCGTCTCCTCCATACCGTCGACCGTGATCGTGACGTTAGCCAGCGGATGGTTGCTGCCATCCGGATTTTTCTCGGACGCGAAGACGTGGCCTTCCACGCCCGTCGTTGCCAGCGCCGTGGTAGAAAGTGTTTGGAAGCTCAACAGCGCAGAACCACCCACTACGCCATCACCATCCAGATCCACTGGCAGATTGGTCGCATCGAACAATCCGGTTCCGTCAAAGGTCACATCCACTCGGGCATCTGCCGGAAGATTCTCAAGATAAAACAACGTTGCCGTGCGGTGATCCGAACTCAGTTCAACGCGCGACAGAAGTTTGCGGCCGGCGGAAAAGGCAAACAAACTGGTCGAGTCCAGTAGCGTGTCTGCCGCCAGAGGGCCAGACAAGCGAAAGATCGTTTCTCGAGTCACCGCTACCCCCGTTTCTCCTTGAGAAGGAGAAGTGCTCGCAACTTGAAGGCTTTCGAACGCCCCCGTTTCGCGAAGCCGGTAGAAACCTGATTTGTCCGCCGCGGAAAAAGTGAGAACGTAGCTGGCACCTTGCAGGACTGGATTGTCCGGCAGCGTTTGCCAAACCGGGTTCACGAGAGATGCGGCCCGCTCGACCGCAAATGTTCCAGAAGACCCGGGCCACCGAAGAGTAAAACTGCTACTGGACCTCGACTCGATAGAAACGGTCGGACGCTCGGCCGCCTCGGCAAGGTCCGAGAGCGCTGAGACACAAAACAACAAAAGTAATCGCATAAAGAAGGCCGCCGGAGTCAAACTATAGAGGCAAACCCTCCCTTGGAAGCCCTAATTATGCGGTTTGGCCTGCCGAGTTTCCGATTCAGCGGCGCAGGGAAACTCTTACAGACGGACGACTCGGTAAAAGCGAGCGTGGGAAAGTGAGATGGAGCGGTCCACGACGAAGGCCTGTCCGAAATCATCGACCGTGAAGATCGTCAACAAACGCCAGGTTTTTAAATCGTCCGAGTATTCAACCCGCGGGAAACCGCAGGAACCCGCTGAGATCCGCAATCCGATCTGCCCCGGCACCGACTGATCGATTGAATCGATCCTTGGTTCTTCATCGTCGCATTCCTCCGATTCGCCCGCCGATAAAAACGCGAGGCCATATACGCCCGGTTCCAACAGCTTTTGTTCGAATTTGACGTCGGGCTTTAACCCTTCGATGACGATGCTGCTCCAGGCCCCAACCAAGCCTTCACGAAAGCGAACTATTCCCAACTGATCGCCCGCTTTGGGTTGGGCTCCAGCCAAAAAGTGGACGATCAGTTTGCCATTGAGAGTGACACCGCGCCCGACATTTAACACGCCGAACGTCGCGGGATTCCCACCCCAGACGTTAACCACCAACGCGCCGTTGACGTCCTGCAAATAATCGCCGCCGTCCACCGTGAGAACGTGATCAGCAGTGAGAGCTGTTCCCGGTTCGCAAACACCACGGTCGATCAGTTCGAGAGAACTGCACCGCACTGTTCCAGTCCCACGCAGAACACCGCGGTCGACTCGACAGATCCCTACGGGCGAACCGCCTGCGTTCCCAATTTCGAGTTTTCCGGTGCTGAGATCGATCAGGGACGGATTCTGTAAGGCGAGCTCTGAGACGATCTGCACAAAGCCGCCGCTAAAAACCCGCAAGGTGCCGTTCGCCACAGAGGAAAAATCTGTCTTCAACGTCGAGTTATCACCGACGACGCTCGCCAGGCGAGTGTTCGGTCCAAAAACGTCGCCCACATTGAAGCCGCCCGTCGTTACTTTCCCGCCGCCATTCACAAAAAAGCGGCCGACCCCGCCTCGACCCACGTGAATGTAGCCCGGAATTTCAAGAGCTGAATCCAGTCCGGATACCGTGGCCTGACCGTCGCCCCTTTCTTCCGGGGTGATAATGAGCGCGTTGATCTGACCGTTGAACGTAAGTCGGGCGCCGTTCGCCACCGTTAAAGTTCCGACGCCGAGATCGCCCACCCGCATTTCTCCGCCCATTTCGAACAAGGCCGAGCTGCCGTTGGCAGCATCGATGGTCAAAGAGCTGGCCTGAGTCGAGCGTCCAATCGAAACACGGCGGGCGCTGGCGCGGCCTCCGCCGGTCACGTTGAACGGCGAACCCAGCGCTCCGTTCTCGCCGATGTTTAAATCACCGTCGCACTTGAACTGCGCGCCGCTTAGAAGGGCTGCGCCGCGTCCGACCGAAACCACTCCGCCCAGACCAACGGCCGCTTGCGGCACGGTAAAGGTGCCGCCATCCGTTACGTTTACCGTGCCATGTGCCACGCGCAGCGGTGTCGCGACCGTCACACGGGATTCAGCGCCACGCGCTGAAAGTGAGGTGACGTTGTTTGGATCGTTCGCGAAGATGACCTGGTTACAAAGCAACTGAGCTCGGTTCGTGGCGAGGACGATCGCCGATTCCGGGAGCGTCAGAGTGCCGATGGACCATTTGGAACCGAAGCCATCGACCATGGAAGTGCCGAAGCGAAGTTCCACCGCTTTCGTTGTTAGAACGCTGCCGGTGGAAATAAAAACGTTATTGTGCGTGTTCAGATCGTCGATCTGTCCCGTACTGCCTGATTCAAATCTTAAGGGAACGCTCGTGAGCTTAAGGGCGCCCGCTTTAAACTCTCCGCCGTTGATGATGCGAATTTGATCTGGCACTGCGCTTGGGCCGCCCGAGTGCTCCCACATTCCCCCATCGACGGTTACGCCGAAACTTCCAAAGTTACCAAGGGTGCTCAGTTTGCCTTTATTTCGAACCAGAAACTGTCGCGAAAGTTCCCTTGGCCCAGGAGCTGAGGGGAGAATCTTCGTAAAAATCGCCGAGGCCTGATCCAGAACAAAGTTCGCGTCCGGTCCCATGTTATAAAGCTCCGCGACGCGAAGCGACCCTTTACCCGTGACGGTCAGTTGGCCGGAAGTAGCAAGCGTATCGGGATCAAACGTTTTGGCGATGTTGAACGTGATGTCCCACGGCTCGAATGGCGGCGGACCAGAAGTGCCAAATTCGGCGACAATCGGTTCAACCGTCTCCGGAATAGTCACCGTGTAAGTCCCCTGTCGAAACGCCACATACTCATCTGAGCGCGGAGCGCGGCCCTGACAACCAGCCGGTGGAAACGGGCCGGGATCCCAGCGTCCCGCGTCTGTGAACAACCCGCTGACGGGATCTTTCCACGAATATTGACAAGGTTGCGCCAGCAAAGGTTGAATGCAGGCGCACCCGACGAAGATCAGTCCACCAATGGCTTTCATACCCGTTCGGCCTCCTCGGCGAGGTTCCGCGTGGACGATTGACTCCGTTCCATTCGACAGTGTCAAGCAGAGGCTTCTGCACCCCGGCGCTGAAAGCCGCGTCAGGTTGTTTGGATTCGTGCGCGAACTCTCTTGAGTATAAATCACATAGCCGCAATCCACCGTTTGTGGCTTTAAGCGACCCGTTCGCGAAGCGGATGAAAATCTGGCCGTCGTGCTTATTATTCCGACGATGAAGGGCGAGGCTAATCGCGGGCTGCTACGAGAGCGCTCTGAATCATTGAACGGCGCTCAGCGGAGGAAGCCCAGCGCTGTTGCACCTCGGGATCGAGACTGCGAAGGGGATCAAAGTAGAGAAAGTAGGCGCCCGGCTTCACACTCGGGCTTGTAAATACAGCGATGCCGGTTTCACGATCATAGTGTTCGAAGGAATGGCCATCGCGTTTTCCGCCGCCTCCCATCGTGTCGACCACAAAGGAAGGTGTGTTAAAGCCGGCGGTGTGTCCCCGCACGTGCTTCTCGATATCCAACCCGGTTTGCAGAGATGTTCTGAGGTCTTCCACGCCCGGGACCATATCGTGAAAATAAACGTAATACGGATGGACGTTGATATAACTCAAGCGCCGTACCAGGAGTTGCATCGTTTCCGGAGTATCGTTCACCCCTCTCTGCAGAACGGTTTGGCACCTCACGGTGATGCCCCGTTCCGTCATAAGATTCATGGCATCCTGTGTGATGCCAGTGATCTCGTTCGGATTATTGAAATGGGTATGGACGACCACATCCTTATGCAACCTCCGTCCCAGTTCGACGACGCGTGTCAGCGCGTCGAGCCACGGCGTGTCGGTTATGATTTTCTGCGGCAACACTGCGAGGCCCTTCGTGGCGTAGCGGATCCGGCGGATGTTGGGCATCCGGAGCAGCCGTTCGCCGATGAGCTGAATATGTTCGGCCTTGAGATTGTAAGTGTCGCCCCCGCTGATCACGATATCTTCGAGCTCGGGCCGTGACTCGATGTAGACGAAAGATTGTTCCCAGCGTTCGAGCCGTGGTGACTGCTTGATCTTCTCGACCGTCTCCGTATCGCCGCCGATGGCGTAACTCCGCGTGCAGAAGCGGCAATAGACCGGGCAGGAATCCAACGTAAGAAACAATGCTTTATCAGGATACCGATGGGTCAGGCCAGGGACGGGGGAGTCTTTCCGTTCGTGCAACGAATCCAGCCGCAGCTCCGGATGATCCGGCAATTGTTGCGAAGCGACGGGCATGAATTGAGTGCGAATTGGATCCGAGTAAGGGTCCTCCCAGTTGACAAGCGAGAGCAGATACGGAGAAATCCGCAGGTTCATAGGTGCGCGTTTCAGCCCCTCCAAAACATCTGCGTAGAACGAATCGGAGACGAGTGTCTGGAGAGTTTCACGCAGTTGACGCACGTTCGTGATACTCTGCCTGTTTTGAAAAGTATGCGTGTGAAATTCCTGCGCAGCCACGTGCGCGTAGCCCGGAATTTCTCGCCAGAATTCGTCCCGCCGCAGTTGGCGGTGCTCGAGACCTCGGGACGCAACTGCCACCTCAGGTGTGGATACAACTCCTGCCAGGTCCAGCAATTCAGATTTCATCCTTTGACTTTCTCCTGTCTCGCAAACCGTTCGGTTCACTTGAACAGTTATGAGAAATTACTTTCCCTTCCCCTTCGATTCCGAGCACTGCTCTTCGACCGCGTCGAGGACATCCGCCAGAGTGGTTTTCGACAGCTCCTTTTCCATCGCCAACTGTGCGGTTGTAAAAATATTTTCGAGCGCCACCTGGATGCATTGGCCCACGGGACATCCCTTGTTCGGCTGGCGTGCGGGAAAGGGAAAGAGCTTTTCCGTCTCGACCGCGCGGTAGATGTCGCCCAGGCGGATCTTATTGGGTTTGCGCAAGAGGCGCGATCCGAGTCCAGCTCCTTTTCGAGTTTCGACCAGGCGCGCTTCCTGCAAGAGCAGCAACAACCTGCGAATGACGACCGGATTGGTGTTGACGCTGGAGGCGAGCAGATCAGAGGTCACCGGTTCGCTCTCCTTAAACGCGAGAACGGTCATCACGTGGACGGCCACGGCAAACCGGCAACTGGTCAGCACGCGGCATATGTAACAACATGGATTACATTTGTCAAACAGCGGAAAGGTCAGGTTATCCCCTGTTGTCGACGCTCCACAATCGCCGATACTCGAACATATGCTCGCTGATTTGCTGTCTCTGCCCACGCGCTCGGGTGAAGGCGCGATTCATGTCGTGGTGGAGTCGCCGCGGGGATCGCGTGTGAAGATCAAGTATGATCCCGGGCTGAAGACATTCAAATTTTCGCGCCCGCTGGTTACCGGGGTTTTTTATCCGTACGATTGGGGTTTCATTCCCAGCACCCTTGGACCGGACGGCGATCCTGTCGATGCAATGGTGTTCAGCGATCTTGGAACGTTTCCGGGAGTTGTGATCGAGTGCCGGCCGCTCGGTGTGTTGCGTTGGGAACAAAACAAAAAGCAACCAAAGCGCCGTGTGCGCAACGATAGGTTGATCATGATACCGGTGAAAATGCCACGCTTTGACGCGTTCAAGTCACCAAAGGATCTGCCTCTGAGGTGGCGACAGGAGCTCGAAGAGTTCTTTCTGGCCACCACGCGTTTCGAGGGCAAGGACCCTAAGTTTCTCGGATGGGCTGGACCCGAGGAAGGGGAGCGAATGGTGAACAAATATGTGAAGTGACCAGTGGAAGGTAAGGCAATCGTCCTGTCCGAATGAACTAATGTTACGGTTATGTAAAATTCTCGACGAAAGCTTCGTCGCAAGCGGTTTCGGATTGACGCGGGGTAACAGCTTTGATTTCTCGCTTTGGAATGAAACTTCAGAAGCTTCAAATCGCTTTAAAAAATGCTCAGATGGCCCAAAAAGCCGCCAAGACTGCCTATGAAAAGATCATCACGCGCACCCGACTGATTTCAGAAGCCTGGAGCGACACCAAGGCGAAATACAAGGCCGCGCGAAAAGAACTTAAGCGGATGCGGAGGGAGTCGGCGTTGACCCAGGCGGCGCGCAAAGCCGCGAAACACTGCTATAAACAAAGCAACGCGGCGCTTGAAAAGCTCGCTCGCAAGCTGAAGAAGTCACAAAAGAAAAGCGCCGCAAAAGCGAAAACGAAAGTCACGACCTCTCCGGGAACCAAAACAAACAAGGGCAAGCTGACTCCCCGCAAAAAACGCGGGGCTCCATCGGCGAAAGCAGTATCCAGGTCCGCGGTGACCGTTCCCATCCACGCCGCCACAGAGAATTTTCCTGAACCCGCCGCGGCCCAGGCGTGATCAGGCCTCGAGATTTCGCCAAAGAAGTTCGAGCGAAAGCAGTGCGTAACAAGTCACAAGCGCAGGCTCTTTTTCAAACCAGCGTGCATTTGCGTTCACCCAGGAGCCATCGGACTTCTGCAATTGAATCAACTTGAGCGCGAGATCGCGTGACCAATCCACCTTGCTGCCGCCCGGCAATTCGAGCATTTCGACTCCATAGGCACGCAACGCTTTGGTCATGGTGTGATAGTAGTAAAAGAGCCCCGCATCTTTCATCCCCGGGTTTTCGTCCAGCGTGTAGTTCTGCTTCAGCCAATCGAACACCGCGGTCACACGGGGATCATTCTTTTTCAAGTCAGCATAGAGGTAACTCAGCATTCCTGCGTAGCTGATGCTGGCGTAGGACCGCCAGGTCACGCGGCCGGTAACGCTGTTGGTCTCTGATCCGGCGTTGCTGCGACCGGTATTATAGATGAAACCGCCTTTATTTTGAGGGTCATCTGAAGCCCAGCCGTTCGTGTTGTAGCGGGGCAGATTTTGACAGCTTTGGAGAAAGTGAATCGCTGCCTCCCAATTCAAGTCGTTTGGTTTTGGATGATCTGAGTCCACCCGCTTGCTGTAGTACATCGCTTCCAATGCGAAGAGCGTGTTGCTCATATCCGAGTTTTTGTCGGAAGGAAGTCCGTAGCCAAATCCGCCATCATACGGAGTATCGAGTCTGCCCTTTTCGCCGAAGTCGCGTTGAACGCTGACCAGAAATGCCCGGGCCTTGCGCAAAATCGCGTCGTAGCGCGGATCATTTGCCGAGAGCAGTCCCAGCATACAGATCGACGTATTATAGGTGGGCAAGTTCGTTGAGTAGATGCTTCCATCTGGCCTGGCTTGCGCGACAATGAATTCGTAAGCGCGCTTTAACTCGGGAATCTGACTCGCTCGATAACGATTCATCGGTTCACCATTGAACGCAGTGATTGCCAGAGCGGTGATTGCGGGGTGGTCCGGCGTTTGCCACCATCCATTAGAATTCTGGTTTGCCTTCAGCCAGGCCAGCCCGCGATCAATCGCATGTTGGATTTCATTTCGCACTGAAGCGTCGTCCGCTGCTCCTGTTTGAAAAGCAAACGTCATCAGGGCCAATACAGAAACAGCCAATCTCCTCATTCTTTTCTACAGCTAATGCAGTCACACGGGAAATGCACGCGCCAATTCCGGAGTGGTTCAAAGAGGCGTCTCGCGTTTTCCGCTCAAAATGACTCTTTACGGGGATGTACACGCCACGTAGCTTCGCGCCGTTTGAGTTCCATGTTGAACCAACTGACCATTTCTGAAGCGGCGCGCGGTTTGCGTAAGAAGGAGTTTTCGGCGCGCGAATTGATGCAGGCGTGCCTGAATCGCGTCGCGCAGGTCGACTCCAAAGTCAAAGCTTTCCTCAGTTATGATGCGACCGATGCGCTGGCTCAGGCCGACGCGGCTGACCGGGCTCTGGCCTCCAATCCAAATGACCCTCGCGAGTTGCTGGGCATCCCGCTCGGAATGAAGGATCTGCTCGCGGTCAAAGGACAACCGTGCAATTGCTCATCGAAAATTCTCGGGAATTTCCGTTCGCCCTACAATGCAACCGTCGTCGAAAAGTTGAAGGATGCCGGCGCTCTAATTTTCGGACGCTTGAACATGGACGAATTCGCCATGGGAAGTTCGACCGAAAACTCGGGCTTTTTTACCACTCGCAACCCATGGGACCTTGAACGCATCCCGGGCGGGTCCTCGGGCGGGTCGGCGGCTGCCGTTGCTGCGGATGAATGTATTGCGACCCTCGGTTCGGATACAGGCGGTTCCATTCGGCAGCCTGCGGCACTTTGCGGTTGCGTAGGGATGAAACCCACCTATGGCCGGGTCTCGCGCTATGGTTTGGTCGCCTTCGCCTCTTCGTTGGATCAGATCGGGCCGTTCACCAAGGATGTGCGCGACTGCGCCACCATCTTGCGGACTATCAGCGGGATCGATGCCCGCGACTCGACGAGCGTTCCCGAGCCGGTGCCGAATTATGCCGACCTGCTGGACGGCAATATCAAAGGGCTGAAGCTCGGCATAGCGAAGGAGTACATGATCGGCGGGCTAGATCCCGAGGTAAGCAGCGCGGTGAACAAGGCGGTTGAAACCTTGCAAAAACTCGGCGCCGAGATTCTCGAAGTGAGCCTGCCGCACACCGATTACGCGGCGGCGACCTACTACATCATCGCGCCGGCGGAGGCGAGTGCGAACCTGGCGCGGTTCGATGGGATTCGTTACGGCATGCGCATCGATGGGCCTGATCCGACCGAGCTCTATTCCAAAACACGTGGCGCGGGCTTCGGAACAGAAGTGAAACGCCGAATTATTCTGGGCACATACGTATTGAGCAGCGGTTATTACGATGCGTACTATCTGCGGGCGCAAAAAGTTCGGACCCTCATCCGGAAGGATTTCATCAAGGCTTTCGAAAAGGTGGATGCAATTGTCACTCCGACCACACCCACTGCTGCTTTCAGAGTCGGCGAAAAATCGGGTGACCCGCTCCAGATGTATCTTTCCGATATATTCACAATTTCATGTAATCTTGCGGGGATCTGCGGGATCAGTATTCCTTGCGGTTTTACGACTTCGCCGAAACTGCCCATTGGCCTACAGCTTCTTGGCAAGCCTTTCGGCGAAAGCACGATTTTGAAACTCGCGCACGCTTACGAGCAGAGCACCGCCTGGCGCAGAGAGAGCCCACCACTCTAAGTAGGCTCCCCTGGACGTCGTCTCCGAATCCTGTCCGTTTTTTCTTGGACGCCATCGCGGCGCACTTGGAGATTTTTCCGTTCACTCTGAGTCGTCGTATATGCGGTTGGCGTAATAGTGTTGTTGGAATAGGCTCAACTTTCAAATCCAAGTATGAACCTGGGTCGGAATGATCCGTGCCATTGCGGCAGCGGTAAAAAATATAAGAAGTGCCATCTCGCGGAAGATGAGAGAGAGGAACGGGAGTCACGGCGGCAAGAACTCGCTCCCGAAATGAGCACCGGCGACATTCAAAGCATGCTTGAGTTCGCGGAATCGCGCCCGGAAATTGACCGCGCTCTTAAAAAATTAGAGCGGCACCGTCCAGATTTTGAGAAATTGCTGCAAGATGACGCCGCTCTGTCAGAACGCGCCACCCGCCTTTTCGGCGAACCGATGTTTGAACCGCTTTGGTTCACTCCGGACGAACTCGCCGAAGCGCTCAAGGCGTTCGGTGCTCCGGATACGATTTCCGAAGCGGCGGCTCGGGCAAAAATGGCCGAAGCCATTCAGTCCATCGCCACCAAAGAGAAGCGCATGTTTCTCGGCACGCGTTTGATGTTGCTGGTCAGGGATTTGGTTGCAGCGATGCGGTTCGATGACGCATGGATCGTGCAGTTGTCAGCGGGCAGCATGATTGAAGAGACGGACAGTCCAAACGAGTTTCTGACCGCGATGTTTCTCAAGGGGATGGAACGATGGGCGGCCGTGGACAATAAACTGGAACGAGAGCAGCTGAAAATGCTGGGGCTCACCCGAGAAGAATTGGACTCGATGACCATGGAGGACCTCGATCGCTGCGTTGAGTCTTTGCGCGCTGATCCAGTACGGTGCGCGGAGTTGGAAGCGCAACTGCGCGGACGAGTTACGCCGCAGGCGTTTGACGAAAGAATCCGCCATGTGGAAGTCGAGGCGCTGAGGCTCATTGAAGAAGACGGATTGGTCGAATTGCTTCCGACGCTCGATGAGACTGGACAGTGGGCGTCGCTGCTGCACAACAGGTTTCTGGCGATGCTGGACAAGTATCCCAATGTCCCAGCGCCTATTCCAGACGAACATCCGGCATCAAAGGAGGCGGCTGAGCTGATATGGGGCACCAGCAGCGAGATGGCCATCGACCTCTGCACTGCCGATCGCGTGAACCGGTTTGCCACCGCCTTTCGAAAAGTTCGCGAAGAGAAGTTCTTAGGAGGCGAAAAAAAGGAGGCCGCCTGTTTGGGCGCGGCACTGGCTTTGTTTGAGCGAGCAACGGATCCAGGTGAAAACCCTTTTCTGGTTCAACTCTGCTACAGCGGAATCCGCTTTTGGGCGAGCGCCTCTTCCGAAGAAGAGAAATTTCATCTTCCTGGTGGCGACGTACCGTAAAAGCAGGAGCGTTTTAGGCGCATGATGGCTGACCTCCCGCGCTCTCAAGAGTCCAAGAGATTCGGGCTCGCTACTCGTTTTACGGTAGCGACGATTAGCTTGTTCCTCGCGCTTGCATCAGTTCTCGTCTTTGAGGGGTCCAGAGAACCCTCGTTCGGTCACGATCCAAACCTGATCAAGACGATAGCCCCCACGTACGGCATTCCTGGTAACCTGACGCTGTTCCAGGCGATCCGCGGGAAATATTGCGAGCTGCAGAGACGATACTTCCCCAATCCGTCGAGGTACACATTTACATCGATCAGCACCAACCGCTGTTCCGTGCACGGCTTGCTCAATCAATGCATGGAGATTGGAGGGAGGCAGTATTACATAGAGAAGAATGTCGCGGCGGGTGCGGTGGTGTTCGGTTTCAGTAACGTCCTCAGTGGGGGCCAGTGGATCAACGCCTTCGAAGCCGCTCTGCAGAAGGACAAGCCTGAGTGGTGGGACCCGAGGATAAACGGTTTTCGCCGTGAAAACCTCGTTCTGTTGCGCTCTGGTCGTCGAGTGACGTTAGTGCTCTCAGAAGCTACCGCGAGGGAATTTGAGCAGAAGTATCCAGAGCTGAAACGCGAGCGTCTGGAAACCGCGCAATAGGTTCAAAACCGCGAAAGGCCCGCTGTTGGCCTGTCACCGCAAGAAATCGCCCCTCTATTCCACCATTTACAGTGGGAATTTGGTTGGCATTCGCCATTAGATAATTAAATCTCAGACGTGCGCGATGGGCTCAAAGACGCTGCTGAAGCAACTCGTCCGACCAATCTTTTTCAGACAACGCACTGGTCTGTGATCGAAGCTGCCCGCGGACCGCTCACTGATTCCGCGCGCGAGGCGCTGAACTATCTGTGCGATGCCTATTGGAAGCCGCTTTATACACATGCCCGCCTGAAAGGATTAAACCACCACGAGGCGAGCGACGTGACGCAGGAGGTGTTCCAAAAACTCGTGCGCAACGAGTTCCTCGATAAGGTCGGTCCAGCACGGGGCCGTTTCCGCACGTATCTACTCGCCTCACTCGACCATCACCTCGCGACTCGTTGGGCTCGGGAAGACGCCCAGAAGCGCGGCGCCCATGCGGAGCACGTAGAACTCAGTGCCATTCCGGAGCAGCGCAGCGCCCTCCGTTCGCCCGACCAGGAATTTGATTACCAATGGATGCTTGCGATTATCGCCGCTGTGCTGAACCGCTTGCGCATCGAATGTGAAGCGGGTGGCCGCCAGCACCTCTACAACACTTTGAAGAACCTTCTCGTCAACGATGCCGACATGGGCGAAGCCCGCAAAGCCGCGCAACAACTCGGCTTGTCCGACGAAGCTCTTCGCGCCGCTCTTTATCGGATGCGCAAAAGGTATCGAGAACTTTTCCGCGAAGAGGTAGGCCGCACGCTCGCCAACCCCTTCGATGTCGATGACGAAATCCGGCACTTGCTTCAATCGCTACGCTAGGTGCGTGCGACCGATGAATGAGCCAATTCGAACTCAACAAAGATCGTTGCCCGCAGTGCGGGGATACGATTGCACACGACGCTCCGGAAGGACTCTGCTGGAAATGCCTCTTCATCCTTGGCGCTGGTGATCCCGCCGAACGCTCGTCGCGGCGGCTGGATCATTATGAGCTTGGCCCTGAACTCGGCCGGGGTGGAGCGGGCGTCGTTTTCCGTTCCCGGCAGCTCGCATTGAACAGAGCGGTCGCTGTCAAACTTCTCCTCAACGCCCGATTACTCGATCAGGCAGAAATTGACCGTTTTCGCCATGAAGCCGAAACCGTAGCGCAGCTTCAGCATCCGAACATTGTCACCATCCACGAAGTGGGCGAGGAGAATGGCCAACCCTGGTTTTCGATGCCGTTGATCGACGGTAAAAACCTCGCGGACGCCGTCCGGAACGTGCCATTCCAAAATCTTCGCGCCGCGCGAATTGTTCGGAAGATCGCCATCGCGGTCGCTCACGCCCATGCACGCGGCGTCCTCCATCGCGATCTGAAACCATCCAACGTCCTGCTCGACATCGAGGACGAGCCGCACGTGACCGATTTCGGTCTCGCTCTGCGAATCCATTCCGATTCTGCGCAGTCGGGCAGCGGCACAGGCACCCCCGCTTATATGTCGCCCGAACAGGTCAGTGGCTCCCGCGAGCCTGTGACTGAACGCACGGATGTGTGGGGGCTCGGTGCGATTCTGTACCACTTGCTTACCGCTCGCCCCCCCTTTGTGGCGAGCACGCGTGAGGGAACCGTAGCTCAGGTTCTCACGGCAGACCCGATCAGCCCGCGCATGCTTAATCCTGCCCTCTCTCTCGATCTCGAAACGATCTGCCTCAAATGCCTGCGCAAATCTCCCGCCGCCCGGTACCAAAGCGCGCTTGAAGTTGCGGAAGAATTGGAGCGATTTGGAAGCGGGCTGCCGATTCGCGCGCGGGCCATTTCACCGCTCGAAAAAGGGATTCGTTGGGCCCGTCGCCGCCCGCTCGCCGCTGCACTGCTGAGCGCGCTGGTGCTCGCGCTGACCGGATGGTTCGGCGCCACGGAGGAGCGCCGCCAAATAGCGGTCGCCGCCGCCGTGCATTCGAGCGCCGCCGCTGCTGAAAAGCAAAGACTCCTGACGCACCAGTTTCTCTCGCGCGGATTCGAAGCGCTCTCCCGTCAGGACCAGGCCACCTCCCTTCCGTGGCTGATCGCCGCGT
The DNA here is from genome assembly GCA_044226545.1 of Limisphaerales bacterium. GTDB lineage: Bacteria > Verrucomicrobiota > Verrucomicrobiia > Limisphaerales > SXQI01 > DASVNK01. Next base: position 7,450 of record JBGAGW010000007.1, on the reverse strand, counting down.
GGGCGAGCGACCGTACTCTCGCGGCGTCGGCTGGTGACCGCAGTTCCGCCTCCACCCCGTCCCTTCAATACAGCGACAACGCGCACAGCATGCGCTTCGAAGCCGCTCTCTCTGCCATTCCGCACATCGCGACGCTCTGGCAATTCTCAGCTCAAGCCAGTTCCGTTGACCTCTCCAGTGACGGCCGGCTTGCCGTTGCCGGCGGGGAAGACCGCGGTGTGGTTGCCTGGAATCCGCACACCGGAAAGCACATCACCGAATGGAAGGAAGAATGGCCTATCGTCCGCCTCAGGTTGAATCCAACCGCCACCCTCGTTGCCATAGCCTCATCATTGGACTTGCCCTCGACGCGCAGCGACCTGCAGAGCCGTGTCGCCCTTTACAACCCCACCAACGCCCATCCAACCGCCTCGTGGGAGGTGGAAGGCAAAGCGCGTTCGATCGAATTCTCCCCAGATGGCCTATACATCGCCGTCGCCACCTCTCTCGGCAATGTCGAGGTCTGGAACGTCGCCACCGCTCAACGCGTTTCACCCGTGATGAAACATGACACCGATGCCCGCCTTGCCCTGTTCACGCCTGACAATGCCAGGCTTGTGTCGTGTTCCTTCGATGAAACCGCGCGCATCTGGGATTGGCGGACTGGTCGACAGGAATTCCTTCTACCGCACAAAGGCTATGTCCGCTCTCTCCGCATCTCGCCCTACGGCACCAAAGTTCTCAGCGCCAGCGATGAAGGTTCCGCCCAACTTTGGGATCTGCGCACCGGGCAGCGCCTCCCCAAGCCATTCCAGCACAGTTCCCGGGTTTACGGCGTCGCCTTTAGTCGCGACGGCAAGCTCATCGCCACCGCCAGCAGCGATTCCACCGCCCGCGTTTGGGACGCCGAAACTTTGCAGCCCAAAACCTCTCCTCTGCCGCATCCCCATCGCGTCACGCGCGTCTCCTTCAGTCCCAATGGCAAGTACCTTCTCACCTCCACCAGCGAAGGACTTCTGACCATTTGGGACCCCATTTCCGGACTCAAGAAATATTCGGTCAATCAAACCGGGCTCACCACCGAGAGCTGCTGGCTTCCTTCAAGTGACGGTTTCGTCGTGGATGATATGGAAGGTCTCGCTCGGCAATGGATGCTTCCTTCCGAAACCCCATGGCGCCGCGAATTGACTCTGCCCAATTCGCCCAATTCCGTCGCACTCAACCCCGATCAAAACCAGGTCCTGGTCGGTCTCGGTGGCGGCAAAGCCTTTCTTTGGAACTGGGACCTTGATTCCGATCCGGTCGAACTCAAACTTCCCGCCGAAACTGCCGACGTTGAGTTTGCCGGCTACATTCCGGGCAAATCCCTCTGCTGGACCGCCAGTCGGAAAAGCGCAATCCGGCTTTCCGATACCACTTCCGGCGCGGAAGTTGCCACCACCACTCCCTCCACCCTCGCCACGGGCGCAATTCGGTGCATTCGCATCTCTCCGAGGGGCGACGAACTGGCCATCGGTACCGAGGCTGGCGAATGCCTCATCTGGAATCTCCAAAACAAAAGCCTTAGCAAACAATGTCAATTCCCCGGTCGCCTCGAGCAGATCCGCTATCGCGAGGACGGCCGCTCCCTCGCCGGCCTCTGGAGCGAGCTGGCTCCCCTCAATCCACAAGAAGGAAAATCACACCTGCGCCTTTGGGGCCGGGATAACCTCTCTGCTCCGCCGAAGGAACTCACAATTTCCGGATTGCCCATGGACCTCGCTTTCTCGCCAAACGGGCAGCTCCTGGCCGTCTCCACAGTTCTGGGCGCCTCCTATCTGCTCGAAGCCGATGACGTAAAACTCCGCGCCACGCTCGAACAGCCTGGGAGAGTCCTTTCCGTCGCCTTTTCCCCCGACAGCAAAACCCTCCTCACTGCGGGCAACCAAGGGCTCAGCCGCCTTTGGAACACCGCGCGTGGACAGCTCGTTACCAGCTCCCTTTCCCAGAACGGCAACGCTCAGGCGATCTTCAGCCGCGATGGACGTCAGATCCTTACCTGGGGCCGCGACCTTCGCGCCCAGGTTTGGGACGCCCAAACCTTCGAGCCGCTCCTGCCACCCTTCTTCCACCAGGACGCTGTAAAATCCGCCGGCTTCAGCCATGATGGCAAAGACATCATCACGGTTAGCGTCGACCTTCGCATCCGCGTCTGGCCCCTCCCCCCGGCCAAACTAACCTTCGCCGAAGCCGACCGCCTCTCCCGCATCAACTCCGGTCACACCGTCGACCCAACCGGCTCCGTCGTTGCCGTCACCTCCAGCGAAATCGCCCGCCTCTGGTCTGAACACCTCCTTACCAAATAATCCCGCATCTGCTTCATAGTTTTACTCGTAATCCTGCTTCTACTCTCCTGCGCCTTTCGATTTCTTGCTCCGCATCGAATTTTTCGCGTCACGTCCGGCTTTTTTTCCGGTTTACACCTTAAGAAGATCCCAGCCAGCGGTAGCCCATGGGTCGTGCCTACCGTGGCGGATCATCATTCGTGGTTGCGTCGTGAATTGATCCCCGGCGCAACCACGTTCGTCTCACAAAACTGCAATAAACTAGAAGTGAGCTGAAAAAAGACTTACAACTGCCGCAACACAATGACCATCGGAGCTGATGGAAAATCGCTCACTTACGCGGACGAACACGAAGAGGGTGGAACCTGGAAAACGAAATTCAAAGGCACTGGGAAGAAGTCTTCAAACTAACGCGAACTTTCACGACGCGGTGCATGAGAAGACTCTTGTACCTTGGCCTATGAAGGCGGGACAATTATCCGCCCACGCTGACCTGAAAAGGTTAGCCGGCTTCACAACCGTTGGCTACAAGGCAAATCGCTAACGGTGAATTATGTCGCCTGGCATCACGACGCGAGTATTCGTTGCGCGATTTGCCGCGCCTCGCAAATCAGTTCGAAGTCGGTCTGGAGATCGCCAAAACGAAACTTCGGAACACCGCTTTGTTCCTGGCCGAGGAGTTCGCCGGGGCCGCGGAATTTAAGGTCGGCTTCGGCAATTTTGAAGCCGTCTCCGGTTTGTTCGAGGACTTTGAGGCGTTCGAGGGACTCTTCGCTTTTCGGAGCAGAGATGAGGATGCAGAAAGACTCTTTGGCGCCGCGTCCAACGCGGCCGCGGAGTTGGTGGAGTTGAGCCAATCCGAATTGCTCGGCGTTTTCGATGACGATGATCGTGGCGTTCGGGACATCGACGCCGACTTCAATGATCGAACTGGCGACGAGCACGTGAATGCGGTTGCGGGCAAATTCGGTCATGATCTGCTCTTTTTCTTCGGGGCTGAGTTTGCCGTGGAGCGGTTCGACGCGAAAACCGGTGAGTGCGGCGCGAATTTTTTCCAATTCCTTGAGTGCGGCTTTGCCGCTGGACTCGTTTTCGACGCGAGAATAAACGACGTAGGCTTGCTCGCCTTTTTGCAGGTGGTCGCGGACGAACTCCCACACCTTCGGCAGTTTGTCTTCGCCCCGAATGTAGGTTTTCACCGGCTTTCGGCCCGCGGGCATCTCGTCAAGCAACGAGATGTCGAGATCGCCGTAGAGGGTCAGCCCGAGCGTGCGTGGAATAGGTGTGGCCGTCATGACGAGGAGGTGCGGGTATTGACCCTTTCGCACGAACTGCTCGCGCTGGGCGACACCGAAGCGGTGTTGCTCGTCGATAATCACCAAACCGAGATTCGGCAGGTCGAAAGAGGATTGGATCAGAGCATGAGTGCCGATCACCAGGACCGGAGAGGAGTTGGCCTGGAAGAAATCAGGATCGCGAGCGAGATCTGATTTTGCGCTGCCGGTCCAGATTTTCACCGGGATGCCGAGCGGTTCGAACCAACGGGTGAAATTCTTGAAATGTTGTTCGGCGAGAATTTCAGTCGGCGCCATCAGCGCGACGCTTTTGCCGCTTTCAATCGCCATCAGCGCACTGCACGCAGCGACGACCGTTTTGCCCGACCCGACATCGCCCTGGAGTAGACGGCGCATAGGGATGCCGCGGGCCAGATCCTGCCGTATTCCTCGCAAGACACTGGTTTGCGCGTCCGTAAGTTCGTAAGGGAGGGTCGGGAGGAATCTCTTGATGAGATGATTATCGCCCGGGCAGACCAGGCGGGGCGCTTTATTCTCCAGATTGCGGCGGCGCGTTTGGATCTCGAGTTGGAGCCCGATGAACTCCTCCAGAGCAAGCCGTTCGCGGGCGGCTTTAATCTCATGCATTTCGGCTGGGAAATGCAGGTTGTGAATGGCTTCGGCATAGCTCGGGCGGGCAAGGAACAGCTCCTTTGGATATTTCTCCGGCAGTTCCGGATGGCCTTGCAGGACACGCCATACCACTGTGCGCAACCAGCGTTGTTGAAGACCTTCGGTGAGCGGATAAATCGGCACGATCCGTCGCGCGTGGATCGAATCGGTATCCGCAGAATCCATCACTTCGATTTCGGGATGATCCACGCTACGGGGTTTCAGGTCGCGAACGCGGCCATTTACCAGGAGGCGCTGCCCCTTGTGATAATTCCGGCCGATGTGCGGTAGATTCCACCAGCGGCAATGGAGACGGCCGCTTCCGTCATCAATGACGATGAGAGACTGAGATTTTGTCCCGTAACGCCAGCGCTTCACACCGACTTCAACAATCTCCCCCTCAACGACAACCGGTCCGACCTTCGCGATGTCACCGATGCGGGAGAAGGCGCGGCGATCTTCGTATTTGCGCGGCGCGTGGAGAAGCAGGTCAAAGATCGTAGCGATGCCTAGTTTTCCCAAAAGATGGGCCCGTTCGGCGCCCACACCCGAGAGAGCAGTCACTAATCTGGAGATGTCGAGTGGGGCCGGTGCGTTCACCGCGCGCAATATAGAAATCTTTTCGCGGGACAGAAACGCTTTAATTTTGACGTTATTCCACGATATTCAACGTAGAAATGGAAAACTTGCAGCTCGAAAAGCCTGCCCTCGCGCGTTCCGCGGTGGACAAGGCCATGCCGGAAAAGCCGAAGATCGATCCGGCTTTGAAAGCGAAAATCGATGAACTGATTCAGTTTTATGGGGGTGGCTTCAATGAAGATTTGGTCGAGGACATTGTCGCCAATGCGTTGAAGCTGCTGAAAGACGTGGAGCATCGCGGAGACGTGCGGGTGATCCAGACGGCGGTACGCGAACTGCGATACGCGTTCAAGATGTTCGCGCCCTACGTGAACAAGAGGAAGGTGACCATTTTTGGGTCGGCGCGAACTTTGCCGACGCGCGCGGAGTATCAGCAGGCGGCGGATTTCGCTCGGAAGATTTCGCAGGCGGGTTACATGGTAATCACGGGCGCAGGGCCTGGTATCATGCAGGCGGGACATGAGGGGGCAGGAGCGGACATGAGTTTCGGTGCGAACATACGATTACCCTGGGAGCAGGCCGCAAACCCAATCATGGTCAAGGACAAGAAGCTGATCACGTTCAAATATTTTTTCACCCGCAAGCTCACGTTTATCCGGCACTCGGATGCGCTTGTGCTTTTCCCCGGCGGGTTTGGAACGATGGACGAGGGTTACGAGGCGCTCACGCTGATGCAGACCGGCAAAAGCCAGATCATGCCGCTGGTCTTGATGGATCGGCCCGGCGGCACCTATTGGAAAACGTGGGACAAGAACGTCAGGGAACATCTTCTACGCGGCCAGCTTATTTCGCCCGACGATTTGAATCTTTATCAAATCACCGACAATGCGGATCAGGCGGTGAAGTGGATCAGCCGGTTTTACCGGAATTTTCATTCCACCCGCTGGGTGAAAGATTCGCTGGTGGTCCGGTTGCGTTATGCTCCGTCGCAATCGGCAGTCGAGGCGTTGAATGAGGATTTTTCAGACATCATTACCGGCGAGAAAATCCATGTGACGCCCCCGCTCAAGGATGAGGTGGATGATAAAGATGTGATCGAGCTCCCGCGCATCGCGTTTGGTTTTGATCGACGCCATTACGGGCGATTGCGGCAGTTAATCGACGTGCTCAATGGGTTTTGAGCGGCGGAAACATGTTGCAATCGTAACGAGGTAACGCTTGAGGGCGGCCTTGCAGATCGGCTGCCGTGATGTCACGCGCTTCAACGTTGAAGGAGAAGAGGCAACCAGCCTCATCCAGCAATCGTTCCGTTTCGTTGGTAAACGAATGGAAGCCGCCGTACGGATAGCAGAACGTTTTTAGCTCCAGCGATCCGAGGACCTTTTCGAGATAGGCAAAGGAATCCGCAATTTCCTTTTGCTGATCCGGAGGTGCGATCTTGCTCATGCAGGGATGGGTCACGGTATGACTGCCGAGAATCATCCCTGCGTTGTTCATGCGGCGCATATTCTCTTCTGTAATATAGAATTGCGCTGCGATTTCTGACTCGTTTGGGAAAAATTCAGCCATGAGCGCATCAAGCATCCGCGGACGGTAGCGGTAGTCGATGTAGTAATTGAGGGTGCGTTTTACCTGTTTCGTGTAGTCGTCGTTGGTTTGGGTGCGATACGTGTTCTTCCGAAATTCCTCGACATGAGCGTGGGAGAGCATGTCGTCGCGGAGCCGTTTCAGGAGCGCTTCCCAGATGGCTTTGCCGCCATATCGGCCCAGCAGGAGGTGCGCGCGGTGCACGTCAAGAATGCGGCCTGTGAAGTAGGGATACGCGGGAACATAAAAAATGCCAAAGGTTCCGCGGTTCGCCAGCGCCGGCAGCACGTAATCAAAATGATCCTTCATGGCATCGTCGAAGGTGAGGACAATGCCATCCGCAATTGGAATTCCGGTTCGCACAGATTCGAGGAACTCATCGCGCGAGAGGAGCCGATACGTTTCGCTGAAATAGTCGAGTTGCTGCTCGAAAGCCTCCACGGTCATATGCCGAAAATGGGGAAAGGAGGGGTCGTCCGGACGGACGTAATGATACATGATCGACTTCATCTCTTCCGAGTTAACACCGGATTTCGCACAATCGGCACTGCAGCGCAACGCTCCGCCTTATTCCACAGGTAGTCCCGGAGCAAGCCGTTGCTAAAATACTTGTATAGTGTCGCGACGGAGCTCTCGTCGTAATCCTTTTTGCGGTAAACTTTGTCGTCCGGGGACTTCGGAATCTGCCGCATCTTCTTCAACTTGTCCCAGTGAACAATCACCTGCACGCATGTTTCCGCCATGTCGACGATCAGGCGATTGCCAATCTGCGCCGGGCTGTCGCCGAGCGCGACCCGCGCACGCATTTGGTGAATGACTTCGCCTGTGTCCACGCCGGCGTCGATATGCATGAAGGTGACCCCCACATATTCCGGTTCGGCATTGACGAGCGGCCAAAAATTGGTGCCGCTCCCGCGATAGTAGGGTGAGAGACCCAAGTGGATATTGAGGAAGCGTCGCGGAAAGGCTCCCAGGAGCGGTTCCCGAATAATGGAAGAGCCGTAACAAACAACCAGGTCGGGCGCTACTTTGATG